>NZ_JARIXW010000005.1:0-525021 GCF_029269325.1 Mesorhizobium sp. XAP4
TGACGAAGTAGGGCGAGAGATAGCCGCGGTCGAACTGCATGCCTTCGACGACTTCGAGTTCGGTCTCGGCGGTCTTGGCTTCTTCAACCGTGATGACGCCTTCGTTGCCGACCTTCTGCATCGCTTCGGCGATCATCTTGCCGACCGACTCGTCGCCGTTGCCGGCGATGGTGCCGACCTGGGCAACCTCTTCGGAGGTCTTGATCTTCTTGGCGTTCTTGATCAGGGTCGCAACGACGTCGGTTACCGCGAGGTCGATGCCGCGCTTCAGGTCCATCGGGTTCATGCCGGCGGCAACCGCCTTGTGGCCTTCCTGGACGATCGACTGTGCCAGAACGGTTGCGGTCGTGGTGCCGTCGCCAGCGATGTCGTTGGTCTTCGAAGCAACTTCGCGGACCATCTGCGCGCCCATGTTCTCGAACTTGTCCTCAAGCTCAATTTCCTTGGCGACGGTGACGCCGTCCTTGGTGATGCGCGGGGCGCCGAACGACTTGTCGATGACCACGTTGCGGCCCTTGGGGCCGAGCGTGACCTTCACCGCGTCGGCGAGAATGTTGACGCCGCGCAGCATGCGCTCGCGGGCATCGCGGGAGAATTTTACGTCTTTGGCAGCCATTTTTAGCTCCTGGCAGGGGCTTCAATCGAGCCCGGGAATTCAGTTGACGAAAGGGCCTGATATGAGCCGATGATGCCCATGATGTCGGATTCCTTCATGATCAGAAGGTCTTCGCCATTGAGCTTGACTTCGGTGCCCGACCACTTGCCGAACAGGATGCGGTCGCCGGCCTTGACGTCCAGTGGGACGAGCTTGCCAGCTTCGTCGCGGGCGCCGGAGCCGACGGCGATGATCTCGCCTTCCTGCGGCTTTTCCTTTGCCGTATCCGGGATGATGATCCCGCCAGCGGTCTTGGATTCGGATTCGACCCGGCGAACGACCACGCGGTCATGCAGCGGGCGGAACTTCGACTTTGCCATTTTCGGATTTTTCCCTGGTGCGGATGTTGAGGGGTTTTTGTTAGCACTCGCGATGGACGAGTGCTAACGCGATAGTGAGGTAGGCTGTAAGCGGGCACTCGTCAAGACGGACGAGGGCAGGCGAGGAGCTCTGGCCCCCTCCCCGGTGGAACCCAACGCATACGCGGCATCCGCGTTGATGGCTGCGAGCCCCACATTTCCATTGAATTCGGCGTCATGACGCCAACTTGCTCGCGCCGCTTCCAAGTCGTCAGTCGTGCTGCCGTCAGCACGAACATAGGGCTGCGCTTCACTTCCCGTCGAAGCCGCGGCAAGCAGCGTCGCCGTCAGCACGCTCCTTTGCAGATGCTTGCCAAAGGTGGACAGTGAGCGCACCTGCGCCGGGCTGTTGGTGCGAACGTAAGACGTCATTGACAACTCCTTTTTGCAAGTCGAGCCCTTCTCCAGAAGAAGTCCGCATCGCGTTGAAGACGAGCTGCGAAAAAGAGAAAGATGGGTTTGATAGCTGCGGCCCCAACGGTCCCTTCAGATTTGAGATCACTTCCGCCGCGAGTGGCTGAAGCTCCTCGCAACGTCACAATCGAATCTGCTGCCAAGCCTCCAGGAAAGGAGAGCATTGCTCATCTCGCGCTTGTGCATGCAGTCAACCTTCGATCCGTGTTGCCACATCTCAAGAGCAAATGCGGTGCCAAAGCTCACTGGGAAGTGAACGCATGGCTCTCCCTGAAAACCTCACAAATCCAGCATGGTCAATTGTGCGGAACCCGACATGCGTCTTCTGCCACTGTCAGCTTTCGGACAGGCATGACGCGTTTCGCGCCGACCACCGGTCGATCGGTTTTGGGGCCGGTCTGTTCGCCTCATAAGAGCGCGTCACATTGCGTAGCGGTTTCCCGAGCGCCGCCACATGACACTGGACCTGCAGGTAGCACCGGCTTCTCATCCAGCCTTACTTTGGCCCCTTCGCGTATCAAATTCCCGCTGGCGAGCCCTGCTTTCATAGATCGCACCATGCCGGATGTCTGCTCTGGCGCCCGACCCGCTGGCCCGATCTCGATCCGGCATAAGGGCGCAGCATCTTTGCAGGCCGTTTCATCCCGGCGTCCTGCTTGGCTGACAGACCGCACTTGGCGAGCGGTCTCCATGCTCTCTCCAAGGACCATCCCTGCGGCTGGCTTGTCGACCTATGGGCGGGTCCGGCCGCCCGAAACCCTCGCGCCATCAGCTTTTTTCCCCGCCGCCTGCGGCGGCTTCCTCGCGCCGCTTCGCTCACAAAAAAGCTGCCCGCTCGGGTCATTCACTGTCGCTGCGGCCCTGTCGGATTCAGGCGGCCCTGACGCGCCCATTACGGTGCGCCATCGCAGGGGATGGTCCCCGGCGAAACCACAAAAGGAGACTTCGAAATGACCGCGATCGGTTACGTCAACAAGCAGGAAAACGGCGCCTACAAGGGCCAGCTCAAGACGCTCAGCGTCCGCGCCGACATCGATATCGTCCCCAACCAGGCCAAGAGCGCCGATAACCATCCCGACTTCCGGGTGCTGACGCAAGGGGTCGAAGTTGGCGCCGGCTGGATCCGCACCGGCGAGACTTCTGGCAAGGATTATGTGAGCCTGTCGATTGCAGCGCCGGAGTTCGGACCGCGCAAGCTCTACGCCAATCTTGGCCGCGCCGCCGGCCAGGACGATGACGACACCTACGCCATCATCTGGAACCCGGCCGACTGATCGGCCGACATAGAGCCTCGCGCCGCAGCCCGGCGCGGGGCTCATTCCCAGGAGTTCCACCCAAACCCCGTCCGCCCTAAAGGGCGGCGAAAACTCTCCCCCGACTCTTCGCCCGTCCCCGAGACGATCTCCCTCGCCCATCCTCGCCCTCGCTTGTCCGAAGCGAAACGAGGATCATCATGGAAGACGAAAACGAACGCGCGGCCCGCGCGAAAAAGGGCAGCCCGTTTCTCAGCACAGCCCAAGCCGCCTTCTATATCGGGCTCTCCCAGCGCACGCTCGAAAAGATGCGGCTCAAGGGCGGCGGCCCGAAATTCCGCAAGCACGGCCGATATGTCCGCTATCACATAGATGAACTCGACCATTGGTCGAAAGGACACCCGCAGCACTCCACTGCCGGCGATGGCGAGGCCGGTTCCGGCCAGGGCGGCAAGGGAGGCCGTTCATGAGCCGGCGCCCTTCCATCCATCTGATCGGCAGCCGCCTGCGGCGTGTTCGAGCCCGTAAGACGGTCGCCTTGGCCGCGGCCGGTCTCGGTCTTTTGGGCTTCACGGCGCTGGCAAAACCCACCCCTTGGCTGGTCTGGAACGCCTCGGCCAGCGCGCCGATCGGCCTTTACCGCATCGCTGCGGGAGCGCTGGCGCGTGGCGATCTCGTGCTCGTGCGCCCGCCTGAATACGCGGCGTATCTCGCCGCCGAGCGCAGCTATCTGCCTCGCAATGTGCCGCTGGCAAAACGTCTTGCAGCGCTGCCGGACGATAATGTCTGCGCCTTCAATGACGCCATCATCATCGGCGGCGACATCGTCGCGCGCCGGCTCAAAATCGATGCCGAAGGCCGACCTTTGCCATGGTGGAACGGCTGCCGAGCGCTCGGCGACAACGAGGTTTTCCTGCTCGGCAGCGACAAAAACCGCTCCTTCGACAGCCGCTATTTCGGGCCTGTTCCCACTCAAAATGTCATCGGGAGGCTCGTACCACTATGGACCGAGTGACCCTCCTCTTGTTGGGCATGATCGCCATTGCGCCATGCGCCTGTTCCGCCTCGACCGGCGCTGAGACGGTCGCCATTTCCCAAAGTCCGCAGCTGCGAAAGTGGCAGACGTTGGTATCGGAAGCAAGCCGGCGCTTCCATATTCCCCAAGCCTGGATCTATGCCGTCATGGCTGCCGAAAGCGGCGGCAAGACGATGCGCGACGGCCGCCCCATCACCTCCCCCGCTGGCGCCATGGGCCTCATGCAGGTGATGCCCGGCACCTATGAGGAGATGCGGGTCGAACACGGCCTTGGGCCTAACCCGCACGATCCGCGCGACAATATCCTGGCCGGCACGGCCTATCTCAGCGCCATGTATGACCGCTTCGGATTTCCTGGCCTGTTTGGCGCCTACAATGCCGGTCCCGAGCGCTACGACGAGCATTTGAAGCGTGGCAAACCGCTGCCAGAAGAGACCGTTGAGTACCTCGACCAACTCAAGGCGGCCGGAGTTTCGGCGGCCGACATCGAGACGTTCGAAAGCAAACCTGTCGCTCCAAAGGCGCAAATCGCTCCTCTCGGACGGTCGCTGTTCTTCATCCATGACGGTGTTCACGCCGGCGTAAACGGCGATCTCTTCGTGCCGCTCGGCAAGGACGGCGCGCAGCCGAGGGAGCCGGTGCGTTAGCCATGGGCGGACGGGGCGCGTCTGGCGGGGCTGGTAAGCGTCCGGTTCTTGCACGTCGCTCAGCTCTTGACAGGATTTGCCGCTTTCCAGTTCCACGGCAGCAATTCGTCGAGGCGGTTGATGGGGGTCCGTCAACCATGCGCGAGAGCACATCATGAAGATAGGCGTAGGGTTCGACGCCATTGAGCTTGCAGGTTTCGACCAGCGAGCACAGCACCGCCCATCGATGACCGCCGCCGTCGCTACCCGCGAAGAGGTGGTTCTTGCGGCCAAGACTGACCGGCCGGATCGCGCGCTCGACCGGATTGGTGTCGAGCTCGGTGCGACCGTCGTGCAGGAAGCGCGTCAGCCCCTCCCAGCGCGACAGCGCGTAACGGATCGCTTCGGCGAGCGTGCTGCGCCCTGGCAAGAGCGGAAGCTGCGCTTCGAGCCAGACCCGCATGGCATCGACGATTGGTTTCGAACGGATGCGCCGAGATGCCAACCGATGCGGGGGCGACTGACCGCGAACGTCGGCTTCGACGGCATAGAGTTGGCCGATCCGGCGCAAGGCCTCCACCGCGATCGGTCCGTTGGTCGCCTGAGCCACGTCATAGAATTTGCGCCGGGTATGCGCCCAACAGGCAGCAAGAACGATGTCTCCCTTGCCGGTGAGTTGCTCGAAACCGGCATAGCCATCGACATGCAGCACGCCCTTGAAGTGCTCGAGATGCGAGGCCGGGCGTTCTGCCTTGCGGTCCGGCGCAAACATATAGATCGCCGCCGGCGGCTCCGGTCCAGCCCAGGCGCGTTGCTCGCGGGCGTAGACCCACAGCCGCCCCGTCTTGGTGCGCCCACGACCGGGATCGAGCACCGGCACCGGCGTATCGTCGGCAAAGAGATGGTTGGAAGCGAACACGCTCTTGGCGAGGCGTTCGTGCAGGGCTTCGAGCCACCAGCAGGCGCCGCCAACCCATCCAGCGAGCGTCGAGCGCGGAAGATCGACACCATTGCGGGCGAAGATCTGCGACTGCCGATAGAGCGGCGTATGATCGCAGTACTTGCTCACCAGCACCTGCGCGAGCAGCGCTGGCGTGGCCAGGCCGCCGCCGATCAGCCGCTCCGGTGCCGGCGCTTGCACCACCGTCTCGCAGGTCCGGCAAGCATATTTCGGACGCGTGGTGCGGATCACGCGAAGCTGCGCTGGCACCCAATCCAGCATCTCACTCACGTTTTTGCCAATGGCATGCAGGGTGCCGCCGCAACACGTGCAGACTGTGCCGCCGACATCAAGCAGGACGTCCTCGCGCGGCAGATGATCAGGCAGCGATCTGCGATGGGACGACCGCTCCGCCGACGGTTTGACTTCGAACGGACGGCTCTCCTGGATGCGAGCAACATCGGCGTCGAGGTCTTCCAGCGCGAGCACAAGCTGGTCGGGGGCAAGCTGCTCGGAACTGCGGCCGAACTGCGCTCGCTGGAGCTTTTTGATGATCGACTGAAGTCGCTCAATCTCCCCGTCGCGGCTCTCGACCGCAGCCGCCATGTCGCGCACGAGACGCTGCAAAAGCTGCGGGTCGGAAGGCAGATTTTCGAGATCGATCAACATGATCGAATCTATCATAAACAGCCTAAAAACCCAAGCTTTCCGGGCTTTTCCGCGACAATCGACGAGGCGATTTCAGCCCGCCAGCATCGGTCGCCAGAAGCGTTCCGGCGTGCGCCAGTCGATCCCCTCGATGAGCATCGCCAGTTGCGCTGGCGACAGTGTCACCGAGCCGCCTGGCTCAGCCAGGCGCGGCCACATGAACTGTCCGCGGTCCATGCGCTTGGTGAACAGGCACAGCCCCGTTTCATCCCAAAAAAGGATTTTCAAAAGCGAGGCATTCTTGCCGCGGAAGACGAACAGATGTCCCGAGAACGGATCCTTCTTCAGGTGTTCCTGGATCAGCGTCGCGAGGCCATCGAGGCCCTTTCGCATGTCGGTGTGACCCAAGGCCAGATGCACTTTCACGCCGGCCGGAACGACAATCATGACGCCTTCTCCTTACCAGTGAGCTGCCGCTTCACGGCGGCCGTGGTCGCGCCCGCCGGCGCGAACACGCGCCGTCCATATCCAGTTCCATTGCCACCATTCCGTCCGGCGGCTGCACGAGATCGCGCAACGCCGCGAGTGCCGGCAACTCGTTCGCCGCGCCGTCGGCGAGCGCGACCATCGCCAGTTGCGGCGCCTTGCGGGCAGTCAGGCCGAACTCTTCGCGCCAGCGGAAGGCCATGCTGGTGGCAATGCCGTGGCGGCGACAGACCTGCGCCACGGCGACGCCAGCCTCTCGGTCTCCGCGACGATCGCCCGCTTCTGCTCGTTGGTGAAGGTGCGCCGGTTCGAGCGACCGTCCGCAGCCCCAGGCGTCAAGCGGTATTTGCGCCGTACGCAATTAGCAGCGCTGCTTAATTGGGCCCGGGTACTCGGATGAAGAAGCGACCGCCAGTCCATTTCAGTGCCGGATTCCTCGAACCGATCGCGCCATCTGCGCAGCGCGTGCGGCGAAAGATCGAGCGCCGCCGCATACTCGGCGAGCCCCATGCCGCTCCAATTCATCGCCTCCACATGCATTCCCCAGAACGCATGCAGCGCAAGCGGACCGCGGTCCGTGCGCGCGCCGTAGCGGCGGCGAGGTGGCGCGTTTTGCTTCCGCCGAGGCGCATTCCTGGCGCGCTTCTTCTGCTTCTCCGCGTACAATTCCCGCAGATATTCCGCACGTTTACGCAGGTCTTTCGGCGTCAGCAGGTGGCGCGCCCAACGCTCGAAGGTCACCGTCGAAAGCTTGTGCCGGCGGCAATATTCCTCCGCCTCCAGAGAGCTGCGAAACCAGCTGCCGACATGCGTGCGCCAGTAGGGGTTGTCAGCCTTGTCCCAGGAGCGGCGGGGCGCCATCGCAGATCATCCTCCTCGACAAGAAGGAACCCGACATGACGCGAGATTGCACTACCTCAGATATGTGCAGGGACCGGACGCTTACCGGGGCTGGGGGGCTGGGCGCGTAAGGCAAGATAAAGGCACCGCCTCCAGGAGGCGGCTAAGTCTTTGTCTGCACATCGTTTTTCCAGGAGGCTGCCGCCGGTGCCAAGAGGGTTTGACGTGTAAGTGTCTGATTTTGCTTGATATGTCTGGGAGGTCGCATGGCAGATGACGAGTTCAGGCCGAAGCTCGGCAAAATCGGGTCGCGCGGCTCGAAGGCAGGCAAACGCTATGCCGGTCAAGTCCGGGCAGCCGTCAACCGAGCCGGCGGCCAGCCCCAGCCCGGCGGTCGCTTCACGGGCAGCCGGACAGGGCGTGGCGGGGCGGCTGCGGAGCTGCTGAAATCGCGCGACCGGTATGCCGCCTTCCGCCAGCGCCGGGTGATCGTCAAGGCGCGGATCGTCAAGCTCGCCGGCAAGGGCGCGGACGGGGCGCGTGCCCATCTACGCTATCTTCAGCGCGACGGCGTCACCCGAGAAGGTGCGCCTGGCGAGCTCTACGGCGCCGACAGCGACCGCGTCGACGGCAAGGCGTTCATCGATCGCGCGGACGGCGACCGCCACCAATTCCGCTTCATCGTCGCTGCCGAAGACGGCATCGAGTATGAAGACCTGAAGCCGCTGACGCGGCGGCTCATGGCGCAGATGCAGGAAGACCTCGGCACGAAGCTCGACTGGGTCGCGGTTGATCACTTCAATACCGGCCATCCCCATAGCCACATCATCGTCCGAGGCAGGGACGACCGTGGCGAGAACCTGGTCATCGCGCGCGAATATATCTCATCTGGCATCCGCGAGCGGGCGGCCGAGCTGGTCAGCCTCGATCTCGGTCCGCGAACCGACCGCGAGATTGAGCTTCGCCTGCGCCGGGAAATGGAGCAGGAACGCTTCACCAGCATCGACCGTCGGCTGCTCAGCATGCGTGATGATGACGGCCTGGTCTCGCCGGACGGTCCCGACGCCATTCGTCAGACGCTGCACCAGGGACGGCTGCGCAAGCTCGAGCGGATGGGTCTGGCCGCGGAGGTCGGCGCTGGTTCCTGGCGCCTCGACGATGAGCTCGAAGCCACGCTGCGCCGCACCGGCGAACGCGGCGACATCATCAAGACCATGCACCGCGAACTGGCCGGCAAGGGGCTTGCCCGCAGTGCCGCCGACTGGGTGATCCACGATCGAGCCGGCGAGCCCGTCCAGTCTCTCGTCGGTCGGGTTGTCGCGCGTGGACTGGCCGACGAGATCAATGACCGCCATTACATGATCGTGGACGCCGTCGACGGTAAGAGCCATTGGATCGACATCGGTAGAGGCGAGGCGATGGAAACGATGCCTAATGGCTGCATCGTGCGTGTCGCGCCAAGGAACACCGAGCCGAGGCAGGTCGATCGTACCATCGCCGAAATCGCCGCCGCGCATGGCGGCCGCTACGACGTCGATATGCACCTGAAGCATGACCCATCCGCCACCGAGAGCTTTGCGCGAACGCATGTGCGGCGGCTGGAGGCGATCCGCCGCGCGACCGGCGGCGTCGAGCGAGAGCCGAACGGCACCTGGCTCATCGCGCCGGACCATCTCGATCGCGTCGCGAATTATGAGGGCCAGCGGGCCAGGGCCGAGCCTGTCGTTGCCGACAAGCTCTCCTCAATGGCGCTGGAGCGACAGGTCAGCTTCAACGGCGCCACCTGGCTCGACCGGGAGCTGGTTGCCGATAGACCCGAGCCTTTGCACGGATCCGGCTTCGGCCGCGACGTGAGAGAGGCGCAAGCTCGCCGGCGGCAGTGGCTGATCGCGCAAGGCCTCGCGCATGAAGAACAGGATGGGATCGTCTATCGAGCCAACATGCTTTCGATCCTGCGCCAGCGAGAACTGAACCGTGTTGCTGGCCAACTGTCGGAGGAACTTGGCCTGCCCTATGCCGAAGCGCGATCCGGAGGACGAGTAGAGGGTACGCTCCGCCGCTCCGTCGAGCTTGCCAGCGGAAAATGTGCCGTCGTTGAGAAGTCGCGCGAATTCACGCTGGTGCCATGGCGGCCGGTGCTTGAGCGCCATGTGGGCAAGGAGGTCTCCGGTGTCGTGAGTGGGGAGGGGATTTCATGGACCGTCGGCCGGCAAAGGAGCGGACCTGGTGTTTCGTGAGATGGTGTACAGCTTTTTAGCCAGCGGCGCGGGCAGCCATGCGACCCCGCGTAGACCTTATGGCCGCAGCCCGCAATCGGTCGCATGGACCTGCCAGGCGGGGCGGCTTTGGAGCGTTCGGACCCGACACGCTGCGTGAGTGGCCAGACTTCGAGCGCTCGAAGATGGCGGACTGTTGTCTGCTGGCCGGCGTTATTCCGGCTGGCCTATGACCGCGGCGCAACAGTTCACCGCTGAAGTTGCCACGGGCGAACATCGACAAGAGAAAAAACACCATTGCGCGATACAAATCGCCGTTGAAAGCGTTTAGGTTGCATGCGCTTCGCCAAGTAAACGGATACCCCAGAAGAGAGCCATGACCACGGCCCGCCATATCGTGACGCTGCTTAAAAGCCACATTGCCGGCGACGAGGATCGTTTCCTCTCTATCGCGATGCAGCTTGCTGCGCATGAGGCACGTCAAGGCCATGGTAAGCTTGCTCAGGAGCTCAAGGATCTGGTCGACGCAGCCAAGAGCAGGGACGCCCGGATTGTCAAGAGCAGTCGGCCGGTTCCCCTTTTTCAGCCAAAGGGCGAGCTCGCAGGGCTCCTGCATGTGCGCTATCCGGACCTGCGACTGACCGACATGATTTTGCCGGACAGTCTGCGCTCGCGCCTGCACCGCGTGCTGGGAGAGCAGCGCCAACAAGCAAGCTTGCGCGAGCACGGGCTTGTTCCCCGTCGCAAACTGCTTCTGGTCGGCCCGCCAGGATCAGGCAAGACGATGACCGCATCGGCATTGGCCGGGGAGCTTCATCTGCCCCTTTTCACGATCGTCCTCGATGGTTTGATCACCAAGTTCATGGGAGAGACTGCCGGAAAGCTGCGGCTTGTTTTTGATGCAATGCAGGCGACGCGGGGCGTCTACTTCTTTGACGAATTCGATGCCATCGGCGCGCGTCGAGGCGAACGCCAGGATGTTGGCGAGATTCGGCGCGTGCTGAATTCGTTTCTGCAGTTTCTCGAGCAAGACGACAGCCACAGCCTGATTATTGCGGCAACAAATCATCCCGAGCTGCTCGACAGAGCTTTGTTCCGCCGTTTCGACGATGTCATCGAATACGCCGTGCCCGATCGGCCGATTATAGAGGCGCTGCTTCGGGCTCGACTCGACCGCTTCGACACCAGAGGGCTTGCCTGGAACGAGGCGATCTCTCAGGCAGAGAGACTGTCGCAGGCCGAGATCACGCGCGCGGCCGACGACGCTGCAAAAACCATCATATTGCGGGGGGGGAAGCGGATCACCTCGGAAGCGCTCATCGACGCTCTGAAGGAACGCCGGCAGGCGTCGCTGTTTGAGTAGCGACAGCACAGATCATAATGGCAGACGATTTTCCGCGCGACCGCGCCCATATCCACCTTCGCCATCACAGCGTCGGTGTTCCTGCCGCAAAGCGCGCAAGCCTATTATTTGCGGAAAGTCGAGGCGTATCGAGACGTTGATACTGACCGCGGCAGACCGCGCAACGAGCCGCTCGTCTCCCGCATGGAGACAGTCAGGCTGGCGACTGCACGATCGTTGTTTACCGACCACGACGACCTCTTCCCCCAGGCCGCTGACGAGCAGGTGTGGTGGGAAGTCTGGCTGCGCGACGGTCGCCGCGAGAACTTCGAGCACATTGCCGAAGCCCTGAACATCACTTTGCGCACGCATGCGGTCAGGTTTCCGGAGCGGGTGGTCATGCTGGCCCTCGCCAGCACGGCAATGCTCGACCGCATGATTGCGCACAGCGATGTCGTCGCCGAGCTGCGGCGCGCGAAGGATACGCCGTCCTTCTTCCTGGGCCTTGGCGGCGCGGAGCAAAGGGACTGGAGCGACGAGCTTCTCGGGCGCGTCAGACCGCCTCAATCCGATATTGCGGTCTGCATTCTCGACAGCGGCGTGCGTCGCACCCACCCGTTGATCGAACCCGCACTTGCCGTTGAAGACTGGCACACCGTCAAACCGGCATGGGGCAGCGACGACACACCTGCGTGGAGCGGCCACGGGACGCGAATGGCAGGTGTCGGCCTGTACGGTGATCTGGTCCCGCTCCTGGTCGGAGGCGATCCAGTTCCATTGCCCTTGCGGCTGGAGAGTGTTCGTATCCTTCCGCCAGAAGACGAGGCAAACGATCCAGAACTCTATGGCGCGATCACCGCGGAAGCGATCGCCCGCGCCGAGGTGCAGGCGCCGGAGCGCCGCCGCGCGATCGCAATGGCTGTGACAAGCGCCAGTCCGGCGCGTGGAAGGCCCACATCGTGGTCTGCCGCTATCGACCAACTCTGTTTCGAAGAGGAACAGCGACGCTTGATCGTTCTCTCTGCCGGCAACATCGGCGATGACCTCATGCCGGCCGAGCATTTGACGCGCAACGATCTGGAAGCAGTCGATGATCCTTCTCAGGCCTGGAATGCGCTGACGGTCGGCGCTTTCACAGAAAAGGTCGATATCATTGACACCGACTTTTCGGGCTACGCTCCGATCGCGCCGGTCGGCGAGCTCTCGCCGCGCAGTCGCACTTCGGTCGTTTGGGACAGGCAGTGGCCGGTGAAGCCCGAGGTCGTCTTCGAAGGCGGCAATCTCGCCCATGACGGTGTGTTGCCCGGCGAGCCGATCGACGATCTGCAGATATTGACCACTTTCTGTCGACCCGAACTGCGCCACTCCACCACCCTCGGAGATACGAGCGCGGCAACGGCCCATGCCGCACGGATGGCGGGACTAATTCTATCAGCGCGCCCCGAGCTGTGGCCTGAATCGGTTCGCGCCCTGATCGTCCACTCGGCCGAATGGACTCCGGCGATGCGCGCACGCATCGATGCGTGCAACGGAGCGAAGGGCGAGATCCAGGCGCTCGTGCGGCGCTATGGTTACGGCGTGCCAGATCTTGGGCGCGCGCTTCTGTCAACGGTGAACGACCTCACGCTTATCGTTGAAGATGAGCTTCAGCCTTTCCAGCGCGAGGGCGGCGCGGCTGCCAAAACGCGTGACATGAAGCTGCATCGCCTGCCTTGGCCGAAGGAGCAGCTCGCGGCGCTCGGCGCTGCCCAGGTCGAGCTCCGCGTCACGCTGTCCTATTTCATCGAACCCAACCCCGGTGAACGCGGATGGACCCGCCGGCATCGTTACGCGTCCCATGGTCTTCGGTTCAGAGTAAAGTCAGCGACCGAGACAGTCGACGAATTCCGAGCCCGCATCAATCAGGCCGCTCGGGACGAGGAGGAAGGGGCGCCTGCTGGAGGCGGAGAAGAGTGGCTGCTCGGCACCTTCCGCGATCGCGGCTCGTTGCACGCCGATTTCTGGTCGGGCAGCGCCGCCGATCTCGCCGAGCGTGACGCGATCGGCGTGTTCCCGGTCGGGGGCTGGTGGAAGGAGAAGCCTTACCTGGAACGCGTCGACGCTCTGGCTCGGTACGCCCTGATTGTGACGATTCGGGCGCCTGGGGTCGATGTTGACATCTTCACACCCGTCGAAGCAGCCCTGACTGTCGAGACGTCGGTCGAGACCTGATGCAGCACTGTCCAAACCGGCCAACAACGGAGGTTTGACCAGCCTCTGGTGCCATGGCGGCTGGTGCTGGATCATCACGTCGGCACGGGATCATGCGCGGAGGACGATAGGCCGGCAAAGGAGCGGGCCAAGCGTGTCATAATGGCGCCCATGGTCACGCCCACAAGCCGCGCCCCCTGCGTCTACGGAGAGGTGCGCGTCTGCTTAGGCGGCCGAGACATCGCTTACCTGATCAACGCGCTCCGTATTTGCGCCTGTAAGCGGCAATGAAATCGTCGTCGCTACAGATGCAGCGGCCGCTGGAGTCCTTGGCCTTCGGATCGTGCAAGTGAGAGCCAAGGGGGCGCAGAAGATTCACCCGAGTGCTCGTCGTCGGGCTCATGGGAAACCCCGCACTATGCTTGACCAAATCCGCGGCAAGCATAATCCCGGCAAGCACCGACTGAAAGGCCATCGGAACCACAGTTCGAACGCGGCGACTTCCTTCGCTAAGCTGGAACACCAGACCGCCGCAGATAGCCTGCTGATAAAAGGAGCGCAGGGGCTGGCCGACAAACGGGGCTAGCGGTTCAAACGGCACAGCCATCGCTGTAGCCACGCGAACTACAAAGTCGTTGGGAACTCCGGCATTTGTCTGCAGGAGCGTTTTCACCTGCTCGTGTGCTTCCGGTATTCCGAGTTCCTCGGCAATCAGCTGGTGCTCGTCCTTGGATTTTCCGGATGGCAGGTACATGCAACAAAGGCAAGCCTGGCCGTCATCGAAACCATGCCGGGAGATACCGAGATCGTGCTCCTGCGTCCAAGCGTTTGCGATCCATCGCGGCAGTGCACCTTGGACAGCCAGACGGTCGGCGGCGGTGTCAAGCGCCACACCCACTTGGTCTAAGACCCAATTGCCCCGGCGCGCAACATATTCTGCCCACGTCAGAGGGTGCGCCTCGACCTCAAGGCCAGTCGATCTAAGGGCGGTGGCTGCAAGAACCGCCTTGGACATACCAATCTCCGCCTGGCCGGCCAATGCGTAGCGCTGCAGGTTTGAGAGTTCGATCGCTTCGTGATCGATTACATGCAGACGACCCTTGAGATCGGGTTGTCTCGCTAGCGCCCAAAGCGAGCCATGGCCTATCGCACCGAGCCCAACGAGGTGGGTTTCGCCAAGGTCGACTGGGAAGTCGATCGGGCCAGCCTCCCCGGCTTTGGTCTTGTCGTAGCTGCATAGCGAGAGGTCGATGGTTTCGTCCAACTCGGCGCCGGTCAACTGGGCGGCGAAGATAGTTCGAAAGACGTTGGCGGCGCCGAAGCAACTGGCGGCGCCAGCTCCAAAAGGCAGCAGACTTGGGCCAGAGCCCACCGGGTCCGTACGCGACAGCTTTGCCGCCCAACCGTCCGATCCCACGAAAAAGATCGGGCACCGGAGTGATGGGCGCGTTACCCCTGCAACGACGCAGACGGTGGCAGACTTGCCGGAACGCCGGATGCCGACTTTTGGATTGATCGACTTTGCCAAGCGCTCCAGCGCTTGGGCTTGAGAGCTCGCCGCGCTGTCCAGCGGGAGTATCGCCAGAACCGGGTAGAGCCTAGCGAGCAATCTCACCGCAAGATCTAGTGTCGCCTGGCCTTCGGCGCAGGAAGCGGCCTGATGGTCGAAGGCGACTGCCACGACCTGCTTTTCAAGAGCTGCTTTGAAGTCTCCCAGATGAAAATCGGCCAGGACCTGAGATGCCGCCGTGGCGGCACGATCGATGAAGTTAGCGAATGCCATTGTTCAACTCGATATCATGATCATTCGCGACAGTGCCGCGGGAGGGAGCGCATTCCATTTGGCCTTTTCGTCAAGCCGATAGGCGGCGACCCGAGCAAAATCGAAAGGCTCGCGGGCGAAATTCGGCACTACCAGCGACAGACACCCAACCGTGGTAGCAACCGCATAAGCGTCGTCCGTCGTCGAATGGTAGGCGCGGCCCGGATGGCTGTGAATCTGGGCCAAGAGTTTCAGGCCGCTTTTGTAGAGCCAGACATTGAGCCGGTGCAGTTCTTCGGCCGCAACGATCACGCAAACGCCATCGTTTGTCCGAATGTGACGCTGCGCCGGGATAACCGTCTCTGTTACGGCAAAGTGCCGGTCTTGCTGAACGCCGACCCAGAGCGCCATCCCCTCATTGCCTTCGCGACCAACTGAGCGCAGATGCCCATGCGTGGTCGAGATGCAGCCGCGCGGGAGAGTCACGATCGTTACATCTCTCAAACCAGTCATTCTTGTATCGCCTGAGGGGATACCACCATTCCTACGATTGCCGGTGGGAGTTGAATCTGCAACTGCTCTATAGGAATGATTCCGTACTTGATGATCTTGTCCAGGATGAAGGCCAAACAGCCTTCGCCAGAACCCCGATGAAGTAGCCATGGATCACCTGAATGGGCTGGATTGTCGTGGTATTCCCGGACGCCCGCCATGCACAGGAATGGTTCGTCCTCGGGACTGTTGGCCTGGATGAAGTCCGTCAGCGGCACGGCGTTCTGCTGGATGAGAGCTCCTATCATCTCCGGCGGCGTTCCGGGCAGCGGCGGACGTCTAAGCATTTTCAGGTATAGATCTTTCCGGGCAATCGGATGACGCGTAAACGGATCGACGAAGACCACGGACGGTGGTCTTAAGTCGTAGTCGGTGAAGTCGACCTCGCTCGCTGCGCTGATCACCCGTGGTTTTAACTTGAGGCTTGCGAAAATGAAGAAAGCGCGCGGAAAGGTCGCCTCGATCAAGAAGCAGCCCTGAGCCCGATAGACATCAGCATATGGCCGGAACCGGCCGATCTCCCGATCAAACTTCGCTCGGGAGACCTCCGGATCCACACTTTGGGGTTTAGGCACCTGCGACGCCCGCCTTCAGGCTGAGGAACAGGGTCACAGTATTCGGGAAACCGAAATCGCCAAGCTTCTTGTCGACGTCGAGCAAGTTGCCGGCCTCATCCTTCAATTCCCAATTCTCGGCTGGTTGGGCGACATTCTGCGTGTTCTCAAGGGCTTTGGTACGAATGACGTGAAGCGGCTGGTTGGGATTGGCTTCGACCTGCGTGGGCTGGCCGTTCACCACCATCGTGATCTCGATCTTGCCCGGCCCGCCGCCGTGATTATCGCCCTTACCCGAATCCTTCGACATTGTCCTACTCCTGTGGCTTGCCAACCGTCCCACGCCCTGGCGCCCACCTGCGAGTGAGACCGGCGGTCTTCAATCGTTCACCCGGCGCCACGGCCGCGAGTACGCGAAAGACAGGGGATAAGCTACCGAATCGGTGCTTGCCTTCTTTTATGGGTGACTTGAGCCGCAAGTAAATGGTCTCAAATTGCTCCTCACAACTATAATCGATTAGAGCAATGCGAAAATATTGGCGACACGCCTATTCATCTGCTCTCTCACTCGCCTGCTCCGTGCTTGGCAAGGGGAGCTTTGACTGCGTCACGCGTCCCCCAATCCTGCAACGCATTCACCCGAGCCTGCGCGACACCAGCGCCCGAAAAAACGCTGATCGTGGCGTTCTATCGCGAACTGGCGCTGCTGTTCTGGCTAGACGATTGCAACGACGTTGGCCTGATCGCGCCGGAGCAGCTCGCCGCCGTGGAGCAGGCGCTGGGGCACGGCGTACCGTGCGTTCTCTCCGGATTCGAGGGCTGCGCTCAGCTGCGCGCTTCGCTGGTGCTGGATCGGCGAACGGCGCCGGCCACGGTGGCCGCTGGCTGGGAGTACATCCATTTCGAACACTGCGCACTGCCCGAGTTGGACCTGACGCAGATCGACCTGCGCGCCTCGCTGCTGGGCAAGGCTATGCGCGCGCCGCTGCTGATCAGCTCTATGGCCGGCGGCATGCCACGGGCCGAGGCCATCAACCGGCATTTGAGCGAGGCAGCGCAAGCCTTGCAGATCGCCATGTGCGGTTCGCAGCGTGTGAGCCTGCAATCCCGTAACTCCCAGGGGCTAACGCGCGCGCTGCGCCGCCTGGCGCCAGACATTCCCTTGCTGGCCAATATCGGCGCCGCGCAACTGCGGGAGGCCGACGGCCTGGACCTGGCGCGTCGCGCGGTGGACGCGCTGGAGGCCGATGGGCTCATCGTCCATCTCAATCCGCTGCAGGAAGCGGTACAGCCGGGAGGGCGACCGCGACTGGCGCGGCGTCCTGGCGCTGATCGCTGGCGCCGCGCGCATCGTGGGCGTGCCGATCGTGGCCAAGGAAGTGGGGGCGGCCTGTCCGCCTCGGTGGCCTGTGCGCTCGTCGAGGCGGGCGTGGCGGTAATCGATGTCGCCGGCGCCGGCGGCACCAGTTGGGCCGCAGTGGAGGGCGAGCGCGCCCGCAATGCCGCCGACCGTGCAGTGGCGATGTCATTCGCCAATTGGGGGATTCCCACCCTGACCAGCGTGCAGGCGGTGCGTCGGGCGCTGCCAACGGTGAAGCTGATCGCGTCGGGCGGGATCCGCGATGGCGTCGACGTGGCCAAGGCCATCCGCCTGGGCGCGGACATCGCCGGGCAGGCGGCCAGCGTGCTGGGCGCGGCGACAGTGTCCACCGAGGCCGTTGTCGCGCATTTCGAGATCGTCATCCGCCAGTTGTTGGGTCACCATCAAACCAATTTGACGCCCCGGGACAATATCGTCCGGCATTGTCCGGTGTGCGACGATGTTGGGGATGCGACATAGGCGGATTGCCGTGTATTAAACCGCTTTTCCTTTGGCACGCATATTGCGCCCTATCGGTAAACCTCGTCATGGGCCGGCGGCAATCGCTCGGAGATTGTCGAAATAGCACAATCTGCCGGGGTGACATCCGGCCCGACTAGAGCAGGACCTTTCAGATGATGCAGAAAAGCAAGCGGCCATACTCGCGGGGAAATAGTCGCGTCAGGGCTGCATGGACGCTCTTTCCTGGTTGTTTCGGCGACGGACGCCAACTCTTCAATCGGCACCCGAACCAGTGCCTGGATGTCCAAGGAGCGCCCCTGTTGCGCGTGCCTGGCTGCACCCGCGTGCTGGCTCTCCTCCAAGGCGACGCTCGGCGCTGCTGCAGACCGGCGACGAGAACCCAACTTCAAAATTAGCATTCCGAAAACCGAAAGAAGTGAACAGGTATGTCCAGGATCGGCGCTTTGACGCGCGCGGCATGGCGATCGGCAACTCAGACGCTGGCCAAGGGTTCGAAAAGTTTACACCCGACGCTAGCGCCGGCCGATTTCAAGCGCGCACTTACGATCAACGATCGATATGGCGGGCTCACTGTCAATGTCCCCAAAATGCCTTTCTGGCTGACCGGGGGTGAAGCCTTCGTCTACCGCCGGACTAGCCACGGCGAGCAGCAGTTCATGCAGGTCGATGCTGCCACGGGTTTCAAGCGGCCCGCTTTCGATCAGGCGCGTCTGGCGGCAGCGCTAAACAAGGTGAGCCATGAGAGCTATCAAGCCGGCAATCTTCCGTTCGACCGTTTCGAACTGAGTGAGGATGGTCGCAGGCTCGACTTCCAGATTGAAGACACCCGGTGGAGCTGCGACCTTGCAAGCTATGACTGTACCAGCACCACATTCGATGCAAGGAAAGGGGACCGTAGGGAGCTCAGCCACCGCTACACGCCGCCAGCGGAGAACAACCCCGACAAGAGCAACGCGTCGCCCGACGGCAAATGGATCGCCTATATCAAGAACTGCAACGTTTTCCTGCGCAGCGAGGACGGATTGCAGGATGTTCCTCTGAGCCGGGACGGAGCCGAAGGCAATTGCTACGTCTTTTCGACGCTGAGCTGGTCGCCGGACTCGCGCCACCTCGCCGCTTACCTTGTTCGCCCCGGCTATAGGCGAGAGGTCCGCTACCTCAATTCATCGACGGACCAGTTGGAGCGGGAATATTCAACAATATTCTATCCCAGGCCGGGCGATGTCCTTCCGCTGCCCCAGCCAGTCCTGTTCGACATTGCCGGCCGGCGCCAGATCGTGATTGACGGTGCCCTCTTCTCGAACGTCTTCGAACTTTCCCCTCTCCGGTGGTGGGCGGACAGCCGCGGCTTCACTTTCGAATATAACCAGCGCGGGCATCAGCTCTATCGCTTGGTCGAGGTAGACGCCGCCTCGGGCCGCGGGCGCTCCCTGATCGATGAGACCAGCGAGACATTCGTGGATTATTTGCCGCTGGGGCATGGCCAGGAGGATGCCGGAAAAATCTTCCGTTACGATGTCGATGACGGGAAGGAGATCATCTGGGCATCAGAGCGCGACGGGTATGAGCATTTGTATCTTTTCAACGGCCGGACAGGCGCGCTCGAAAACCAGATCACCCGAGGTGAGTGGGTCGTCCGGAGGGTCAACCATGTCGATCCGGTGAAGCGTCAGATCTGGTTCGAGGCGAGCGGGATGAACTCGCAGGAGGACCCCTATTGGGTCCATGCTTACCGCATCGGCTTTGACGGCAAGGGACTGACTGCACTGACGCCCGAACCGGCCAACCACCATATCGAGTTCTCGCCTGACAGGCGCTATTATGTCGATCTCTGGTCACGCATCGATCTGCCCCCGCGCATGGCACTCTACCGCGCCAGCGACAATGCCAAGCTCCAGCAGATCGAGACGGCCGACATTTCCGAGCTCGTCGCCGCAGGCTGGCAGCCGCCGCTCAGTTTCCATTCCAAGGGGCGCGACGGCAAAACTGACATCTGGGGCGTGCTCCACCTGCCAGCCAACTTCGACCCGACGAAGAAATACCCGGTTGTGGAGAATATCTATGCTGGACCCCACGGCTCCTTCGTCCCAAAATCCTTCTCGCGGTGGACAGAGCCGCTCACGCAGCTGGGCTTCGTCGTTGCTCAGATCGACGGCATGGGCACCAACAACCGCTCCCGCGCCTTCCATGATGTTGCTTGGAAGAATCTGAAGGACGCAGGATTTCCCGATCGCATTCTGTGGCACAAGGCGGCGGCCGCGCAATATCCATGGTACGACATATCCAACGTCGGCATTTTTGGCGCATCCGCCGGCGGCCAGAGTGCAGTCAGCGCGCTGCTCTTTCACCCCGATTTCTACAAGGTCGCCGTCGCCAAAAACGGCTGCTTCGACAACAGGATAGACAAGACCTGGTGGAATGAACTGTGGATGGGGTGGCCGGTCGGCATTGAATATTCGCAATCCTCCGCCGTTGACAATGCTCACAGGCTGCAGGGCAAGCTGATGATCGCGGTCGGCGAAATGGATGATAATGTCGATCCGTTTTGCTCGTTCCAGCTTGCCGATCGACTCATCAAGGCAGGAAAAGATTTTGACATGGTCTACGTTCCTGGTGCCAATCACCATACTCTAGGCACCTACACCGAGCGCAAACTCCTAGACTTCTTCGTTCGCAACATTCTCGGTCAGACCCCGCCCGACTGGAACAGCAAACCGATCGAGCTGGAGTAGCTTGTGGCTCTTGCAATTGTTAGCTCGCCTTATCGGCTGTAATCAGGGCGAGGCGCGAGCAAATCTGCACCGAAGGACGATCGTGGAGTCTAGGACTTGCGCTGCGTATTGAGGATAGGCTCGCCGCGACGTTGGTCTGAGCAAACTGCTTGATAGGCACGCCTGCAGACCGCGTGTGTGCGATTGCAAGATCCCCTATCAGCCTGGTGTGAAGCGTTCAGGGGAAAAGCCGCACCCAACGCCGCTTCCGCTCGCCGTAACGCTACGGCGGTGCGGCCCACCCGATCCGCTCGACGAGCATAGGAACACATAGGTCCCCGAACGGACGATTACCTTGGCAATAGAAGACCCTCGTCGGTCATCGCCGCTGTGGGTGGCAGCCCGTCGGTCTGGAGCTGCCACGATTCTCATCCTCGCGTCACATATGAGCTGAAGCTTTCCGGATCGGGTATCCAATCGGCATCCAGTTGCTCGGCGATATGGTTGAATTCTACCTCAGGACAAGAGTGAGTAGAGCAGCCCCGCTACGAAAATCCTATCCTGGTTCGTTTGACGCATCGACTATTCAGATTGATTGGCGTGATACCCGGCGCGGCCGCAACACGCTAGGCCGTCAACCGCTGAGCAGAAAACCAGCCTTCGCCTTCCGCGGCGGCGGACCTCGTCAGCCTTTCGAAAGCTTGCCTGAGTAGGTTGCTCATGTGATCTGTGGAAGTGAGGCTAGCGTGCACCCGTACAAACTGGACATTCATCGTAGCAGCTTGGCTGCAGGTGCAGCACGCCGTACCGCACGAGCAAGCGGACAAGCCGGCCAAGCCGGTTTTGAGCAGCACTTGGGCGAATTGCAGGCGGCGGATGAGTTGATGAGTGCACCAGGCGAGGATGTCCTCGTCAATGGCTCGCATGGCAAAGGTGAGTTGAGACCAACGAAGAGGCAGAGGATCCAAAGCAATCTGCAGCATGCTGTCACTGAGCGGCAACCAGGTCAGGTTGGTGACTCAGGCGCTCGCGCGATGATGCAACTCCCTGCCCATCAGGTGGGTACATCGGAACGGGAGGCGCAGCTCGCGATGCAGGGGGATGAGCACGAATACACCCCAGCGCCGCATCTCGATGGGTCGATGCCCTCGACAGTGCAGCCGGATCGTCCAATTGTGGCCCCCGACGGTGCCGACAAGCGTCCTGTTTATTCCAACGATGCCACCGCCATCGAAGGGCTGAAGTCTGCACTCCTTGCGGGTAAAGCCAGGCCGGACACGGTCACTCGCAGCGCAAATTCTCTTTTCGGCTTTAGTCGTTGGCTCTTTCAAAACAAAAAGCCAGGGTTTGCTGCTCGGCTTTACCATCCGTCGCTGAGCCAGGATCTCGAGGAGTACGAGAGTAGGGGTGGTTCCTCCACAGTGGCTGGCGCACTGCGTCAACTGATGAAGCCGATAGGCGGAGCCGCCCCGATTGTGGGTCGCGCTGTCCTGAACCCCCATCCTGACGACGCCGCGCTCACTAGACATTTCAGATCCGCGAGCGGCTACGCAACTGCTCTTAACCATTTCAGTCATTACCTACGTCAAAATGACAAGCTCGGGATTGCGGGCCGGATTTACGATGAATCGCTGGATAAAGATGTTGAGAGCTACAAGGCCGCCTCCTCTACTCGTGGAGCTCCGATCGAATCTGCACTGGTTTATATCCGCAAGCACCCGCCGCGCGTTATACTCGGGAGTCATCTGGAAAACGCGGTCAGCATGGAGGCTCGTCCCCGTGGCGACGCTGCTCAGCATACCGCACCACAGCAGGGATTCGATTGGCCAGAGGAGCTCCTGCCGGTAGGTTATAAGGAGGGCACCGATCTACCATTGTCTCTCGCCCCAACCGCGCACCAACACCAAGCACCCGACTTTGGAGAGGCCGTCCCTCACTTGAACTGGCGCCACGGCGACCAGGGCGCCCCGGAGGGGCTGGTAGCTGCACGGGACAGGAGCAGCCCGCTGCCAAGCGAGGCGGTGCCACATAAATCTGGACGGGGACTCGCTACGCAGCCCAGATTGTGGGCGGAGAAATCCGCCTCGCCAGAGCTCTTTCGACGGCGGGCGGAGCAGGCTCTGCCGGCGTCCGCCAGAGGTGTGGAGACATCCTCCGCGGTTGATGAAGCCGCCGCTCGCCAAGCTTTGGCTTGGTTGCAGCAGGAGATGGAGGGGATCGAACCGATGCAGGATCCTCATAAGGTGGCTACACCGGAATCTGAGGCGCAGCTCGTCAGGCAGAGGGATGAACACGAATCCACCCCAGCACCGCATCCCGGAGCTGGTGGTTCGATGCCCTCGACAGTGCAGCCGGATCGTCCAATTGTAGTCCCCAACGGTTCCGACAAGCGTCCTGTCTATTCCAACGATGCGACCGCTATCGAAGGGCTGAGGGCAGCATTCCACGCGGGTAAGGCCAGCGCGAACACGGTCACTTTCAATGTAAATTCTCTTTTCGGCTTTAGTCGGTGGCTCCTTCAAAACAACAAGCCAGGGTTTGCTGCTCGGCTTTACCATTCGTCGCTGGATCAGGATCTCAAAGAGTATGAGAGTACGGGTGGTTCCTCCACCGTGGCTGGCGCACTGCGTTACCTCAAGAAGTCGACAAGCGGAGCCCCGATTATGGGTCGCCCTCTCGTGATCCCCTATCCTGACGATGCCGAGCTCATTAGAGATTACAGAGCCGCTTCGACCAAGGAGTACCTGGCAGCGCCTGCGACCGGACGGAATCCAGATACCGTGGGCGGCTATACAAATTTTCTTAGACATTTTAGCCAGTATCTGCGTCAAAATAACAAGCCTGGGATTGCCGCTCGGATTCACGACAAATCGCTGGATAAAGATGTTGAGAGCTTCAAGGCTGTCTCCTATGGTAATAGACTAAGTATCGGTTCTGCATTGGCTCACCTCCGGGATATCCTGCCGCGCATTGTGCTCGGGCGCGAAACTGTCCTTGCTGCTCATCCGGCAGACGCAGTCACCAGGCGCGTTGGGGCCGCTGCTGAAGCTGGGCCAGCGGCACCGGCAAGAGCTCCCCAACCCGCCTCGCCAGCAACCGCTAAGCTGCCAGGCACCTACCGCGGCCTTCCACTGGTTGATGTGACCACACTGACGACCAGTTCCTCTGGGGCTCAGATCGGGGCGCTCGATCCGACAGCCCCGTCCAACGTTGCAACGGGGCGGGTGCTCGGCGCCGCCGAATGGCTGAGCGACGCCCATGTCCAGAGAGATTACAATTTGCTGGAGCGGCAACTGCAGGGGATCAATCCGGCGCTCGCTGCCCGGACTCGGCTGGTGGATCCTTCCGTATCCCATCTACTGCGACACACGTCGCCGCAAGACGCTCGAGGCATATTGCAGTCCATCTATAATCAAAACAACGCCACAGCCGACTTCCTGTTCTTGCCAGTGAATAATGGCACGGCTACTAGCCCCGGCACCCATTGGTCGCTGCTGCTCGTTGATCGCCGCGACCCCGAAAGGCGGTTCGCCTATCACTACGACTCCCTCCAGCGAGAGGGATATAACGACGTGCCTGCAAAACAGCTCGCAGGACTGCTGAATGCTACCTTGGCGCCAGCCCCCATGGCCAGACAGACGAACCATTATGATTGCGGCGTATTTGTCCTGGAGGGCACGTGGGCGCTGGTTGAACGATTGGTGAAAGGGCAGCGGCCAGACCACGAGCCGCTGCCCCTCGACAACCTCGTTGCCGATCGGCAGGCGCTGCAAGACCGGCTAAGGAGGCGCTTGCCGCACGAGGAAGAGCCGCGGCAGCTGCTGGAGGATGAACCCGCCTCCCCACCGATGATGGCATTCGAGCCAGGGGAACTGCGGCAACTGTTGGAAGACGAGCCTGACTCCCCACCAATGATGGCGTTCGAGTCAGGGGAACTGCGGCAACTGTTGGAAGACGAGCCTGCCTCCCCACCAATGATGGCGTTCGAGCCAGGGGAACTGCGGCAGCTGTTGGAGGATGAACCCGCTTCCCCATCGATGATGGCGTTCGAGCCAGGGGAACTGCGGCAGCTGTTGGAGGATGAACCCGCTTCCCCATCGATGATGGCGTTCGAGCCAGGGGAACTGCGGCAACTGTTGGAGGATGAACCCGCTTCCCCACCGATGATGGCGTTCGAGCCTGGGGAACTGCGGCAACTGTTGGAAGACGAGCCTGCCTCCCCACCAATGATGGCGTTCGAGCCAGGGGAACTGCGGCAACTGTTGAATGATGAGCCTGCCTCCACTTGGGCACAAATCAATTCGACCCCACATGCGCGAGCGGACGGTGTTCATCAGCCAGCCCAGGCGCCCTGGCTCCCTGAACGCAGAAGATAACTTTGCGGAGGAGCGGTCACGCAACTGTCGGCGGCGCCGGGCCTCAGGGTGAATGGAGAGGATGGTGTCGCGTGAAGGCGCAACACGCGTGCTGACCGACCTGCATAGTAGGAAGTCGTTCATTGCTCCCAAATCGTATGTGAGGAACATTCCTGTCCCGGCTGCACCGCGCGATGCTAGGTCGCGTTGTTCAGCGGGCCAAGCCGATGACACCTACGAAGCTACTGATCGGGCAGATCGCCGTTGTGTGCGCAATTGTCATTATCGGCGTATGGACGGCAACCCAATGGTGCGCTCAAATGCTGACCTACCAGACGCCTCTCGGCGCACCATGGTTTCTCTTCGCCGGCTGGCCAATCTACAAGCCGTGGAAGCTGTTTGAATGGTGGTTCCACTTCGATGCTTATGCGCCGGAGGTCTTCGACAAAGCCGGTACGCTTGCAGGCGCCAGCGGATTCCTGGGCTGTGCCGCCGCAATCGCAGGCTCGCTTTTGCGCGCGCGACAGCGCGGGTCGGTTACGACCTATGGGTCTTCACGGTGGGCCACGACTCATGAGGTCGAGACGGCAGGGTTGTTACGGCCGGCGGGCGTTTTCCTCGGTAGGCTGAACGATCGCTATCTGCGCCATGACGGCCCGGAGCACGTCATGGCATTTGCGCCGACGCGTTCGGGCAAGGGCGTGGGGCTGGTTGTTCCAACGCTACTTTCCTGGACCGGGTCTGCCATCATTCATGATATAAAAGGCGAAAATTGGCAGTTGACCTCCGGCTGGCGGTCGAAATTCTCGTACTGCCTTCTGTTCAATCCGACCGACCCGAGATCGGCACGCTACAACCCGCTGCTGGAGGTGCGCAAAGGCCCAGATGAGATCCGGGACGTTCAAAACATCGCCGACATCCTCGTCGATCCCGAGGGCGCGCTGGAGCGACGGAACCACTGGGAGAAGACCAGCCATTCACTCCTAGTTGGCGCCATTTTGCACGTGCTCTACGCTGAAGAGGACAAGACGCTAGCCCGCGTCGCCACCTTCCTGTCGGACCCGCAACGCTCGTTTGCCGCAACGCTACGGCGGATGATGACGACAAACCATCTCGGGACGGGGCATAACCCTCAGGTCCATCCCGTAGTGGCCTCGGCGGCTCGCGAACTCCTGAACAAGTCGGAAAACGAGCGCTCAGGCGTCCTCTCGACCGCCATGTCCTTTCTTGGGCTTTATCGTGATCCAACGGTCGCGGCGGCCACTTCGTCCTGCGACTGGCGCATCGCTGACCTAGTGGATGGAGAGCGACCGCTGTCGCTCTATCTGGTCGTGCCGCCTTCGGATATCTCGCGCACCAAGCCTTTGGTGCGACTGATCTTGAACCAGATCGGCAGGCGGTTGACGGAGCGTCTGGAGGGGGACCCGAAGAAGAGCCGTAAGCATCAGCTGCTCATGATGCTGGACGAGTTTCCGGCGCTCGGTCGCCTCGACTTCTTCGAAACGGCGCTCGCCTTCATGGCAGGTTATGGCATTCGCTCCTATCTGATCGCACAATCTTTGAACCAGGTTTCAAAGGCCTATGGCGAGAACAATGCTATTCTCGACAATTGCCACGTGCGAATTGCCTTTTCCTCCAATGACGAACGCACGGCCAAGCGCATCTCGGATGCCCTCGGCACCGCAACCGAACTTAGGTCGATGCGCAACTATGCGGGCCATCGGCTTGCGCCCTGGCTTTCACATGTCATGGTGAGCCGCCAGGAAACCGCGCGCCCGCTCCTGACGCCAGGCGAGGTGATGCAATTGCCGCCGTCAGACGAATTGGTCCTGGTTTCTGGGTTGCCGCCGATCCGCGCCAAGAAGCTGCGCTATTATCAGGATCAGAATTTCACAGATCGGGTGCTGCCTGCGCCGGTGCTGCACGACGGACCCTATGCGGACTGCCCTGCATCACGCCCGGACGGCTGGACTGGACAAGTGTGCAGCGTCGATAGCCGACTTGCTGCGGACGAGGAAAGCGCCGACGCGCCAGTTGAAGACGAGGGAGGCGTTCAGCAGCAACGCCATCCAAGCCTGCCCGAAGAAGACGTTGTTGTCTCTCAAGAGCCCGATCAGGCCGATCTGTACAAGCCCGCAGACGATGACAGCGAAGCGCTCGCGGACAAGCGTGTCATGGATCGGATTTCCACTGCGGCCCGCGCCTACGGTATCAACGAGGGCAGGGGCGACGATGTCATTCCCGGCTTCTGAAGTCCGCTGAGTTGCAGAGCGCACCTCAGCGTAGATAACGGCCATAAGCAATTTTGAGCGTCTGGCCGATGCTTCTCCCGTCGCCGGCGCAACGCCGGGCCGTCGGAACGAGCCGCATGAAGCCGCACCGCATTCGCCATCAGTTTCTGCTTGAGCCGGAGCTCAGCGAGAAACTGGACAACCTCAGTCGCGATCCGTCAACGACCAAATCAGCGATCGTGGCGAAGGCGATCGAGGCGTTCATCGAGCGGCGTGGCGAGAGCGAGTTCGATCGGCGCTACGGCGTAAGGCTTGACCGGCTCTCCCGCGATCTTGCCCACGTCAGGCGCGATTCCGAGGTGATCCTGGAGAGCCTGGCGCTCTTCATCCGCTTTTCGATCACCCTTCACGCCCACACGCCGGTCCCGGATCGGGCAACGCAGGCTATTGCCCAAGAGCGTTTCGAGAAATTCGTTGAGAAGGTCGGCCGCCAGATCGCTTCCGGCAAAAAGTCGCTTAGCAAAGACAATGGTGGGGGAGGGGAAGGATGAGCTCTCATCCCGAGGCCGACCACCGGCGGCGTGTCATGCTGCGCACCGCCATGGGTCCGGCAATCACCGAAGCCCTGGCCGATCCGTCCGTCATCGAGGTGATGGTCAATCCCGACGGCGCGCTGCGACTCGACCGGTTAGGCGAAGGTCGGGTCGATACCGACGTTCACATGCACCCGTCCGAGGCAGAACGTATCATCCGCCTGGTTGCTTCGCACGTGCGCGCCGAGGCGCACGCCGACAACCCGATCGTCAGTGCCGAATTGCCGTCTGGCGAACGCTTCGAAGGCCTGCTGCCACCTGTGGTGTTGGCGCCATGTTTTGCCATCCGCAAGCCCGCCGCGAAAGTCTACACCCTGGCCGACTATGTTGCCGAACGCATCATGCTGCCGCTGCAGGCCGATGCGCTGAAAAAGGCCGTCCGCGAGCGGCGCAACATGCTGATCGCCGGCGGCACTTCCTCGGGGAAGACAACACTCGCCAACGCTCTGCTTGCTGAAGTCGCCGAATGCGACGATCGGGTGATCCTGATCGAGGACACACGCGAACTGCAGTGCGCGGCCAGGGACTGCGTTGCCCTGAGAACAAGGCGGGGCTCGGTCACCCTTGCCGATCTCGTGCGCTCGACGCTGAGGCTCAGGCCGGACCGCATCATCGTGGGCGAGGTGAGGGGCGCGGAAGCGCTCGACATGCTGAAGGCATGGAACACCGGGCACCCAGGCGGCATCGCTACCGTACACGCCAATTCCGCGCGCTCGGCTCTCTATCGCATTGAGCAACTCGCCCAGGAAGCGGTGGTCACCGTTCCCCGCCGGCTCATCGCTGAGGCGATAGATCTGATCGTCTTCATAGCGGGACGCGGCTCGTCGCGCCACATCGACGCAATCGCCGAGGTCACCGGTCTCGACGGCAGCGGCGATTACGCCGTTGCCCCGCTCACGCTTTCGCAACTCCAGCAGCTTTGAAAGGCCTTCCTCATGCGCAAGAAGCTTCGCTTTCTTTCGTCCACAGCGCTCGCGTTTCTTAACACGGCCCCGGTTTATGCCGCCGGCTCCGGCATGCCGTGGGAGCAGCCGCTGCAGCAGATCCTGGAGTCCGTGCAGGGACCGGTCGCCAAGATCGTTGCGGTGATCATCATTATCACCACCGGCCTGACGCTTGCCTTCGGCGACACCGCCGGTGGTTTTCGGCGCCTGATTCAGATCGTCTTCGGTCTGTCAATCGCCTTCGCGGCATCGAGCTTCTTCCTCTCCTTCTTCTCCTTCGGTGGTGGGGCGCTCGTCTGATGGCCGCCGGGGAGCAGCATATCGAGGGCTTCGCAGTACCGGTCCACCGGGCGCTGACCGAGCCGATCCTGCTCGGCGGGGCTCCGCGCGCGGTGGCGATCCTCAACGGTACAGTGGCCGCGGCCATTGGCTTCGGCTTGCAGCAATGGATTGCTGGTCTGGTGCTTTGGATCGCAGGCCACTCGTTAGCGGTGTTTGCCGCAAGACGCGATCCGGACTTCGCCAGCGTGCTTGTGCGCCACCTACGTCTGAAGGGGTGGCTTGCATGCTGAACCTTTCGGAATATCGAAGCAAAGCCGACCGGCTTGCCGACCATCTACCCTGGGCTGCCTTGGTGGCGCCCGGCATCGTGCTCAACAAGGACGGCAGCTTTCAGCGGACGTTGCGGTTCCGCGGCCCGGATCTCGAAAGTGCGACGGAGGCTGAACTCGTCGGCATTTGCGCCCGGGCGAACAATGCTCTCAGACGCCTTGGCTCTGGCTGGGCATTGTTCTTTGAGGCCGAGCGCACAGAAGCGCTGGGCTATCCGAACTCGCATTTTCCTGACGCCGCGTCGTGGCTGGTCGACGAAGAACGCCGCGCTGCTTTCGAGGGGAAGGTAGCGCACTACGAGAGCCGCTATCATCTGACCTTGGTGTTTATGCCACCGCCGGACGCCCAGGCGCGCGCAGAAAGCGCGCTCGTCGACTCTCATTATTCCCGAGGAGAAAGAGACTGGCGCCAGGATCTGGCGAGGTTCCGTGACGAGACCAACCGCGTGCTCGATCTCTTCTCGGGTTTCATGTCCGAAGTACGCGTCCTCGATGATGCTCAGACGTTGACCTACCTCCACGGCACGATTTCGCCTCGTCGCCATCCTATCATGGCCCCGGAAACGCCGATATATCTGGATGCAATCCTGGTCGATGCGCCGCTTACCGGTGGCCTGGAGCCGATGCTGGGTGAGCAGCATCTTCGCACACTGACCATCCTCGGCTTTCCGAACCTCACCCGGCCCGGAATCCTCGATACCCTCAATCATCAGGATTTCGCCTATCGCTGGATGACGCGCTTCATTCCGCTCGAGAAAACGGAAGCCACGAAGACGCTGACGCGATTGCGCCGGCAGTGGTTTGCCAAGCGCAAATCGATCGTGGCAATCCTACGCGAGGTCATTACCAACGAGCCGGTCCCGCTTGTCGATAACGATGCCGACAACAAGGCGCTCGATGCCGACGAAGCCCTTCAGGCATTGGGCGGTGATCATGTGAGTTTCGGCTATCTCACCACCACCGTGACCGTGTGGGGCGAGGATCGCCAAGCCGCTGCAGAGAAGCTTCGCGCGGTCGAGCGCATCATCAATGGGCTCGGCTTCACCACGATCCGAGAAGGCGTCAATGCGGTCGAGGCTTGGCTCGGCTCATTGCCTGGCCATGTCTACGCTAACGTTCGCCAACCGCTCGTTCATACATTGAACCTTGCCCATCTCATGCCGCTGTCGTCGGTTTGGGCCGGTCCTGCGACAAACGAGCATCTCGCGAAAGTCACCCAAACCGAAGCGCCACCGCTTTTCGTTGCCGAGACCAGTGGGTCGACACCGTTTCGGCTTTCCACCCACGTCGAAGATGTCGGCCACATGCTGGTTGTTGGTCCGACCGGCGCCGGCAAGTCGGTTCTGCTTGCTCTGATTGCTCTGCAGTTCAGGCGCTATGCCGGCGCCCAGGTTTATGTCTTCGACAAAGGCAATTCGGCCCGTGCTGCAACACTTGCCATGGGTGGAGAACACCACGCGCTAGGAGCGGACGGTTCCCTTGCCTTTCAGCCACTGCGCAGCATCAACGACCAGGCTAGCCGAAGCTGGGCGGCCGAATGGATCGCCAGCCTTGTTGCCCACGAGAACGTCACCGTCACGCCGGAGGTGAAGGAGGCTATTTGGTCAGCGCTGGCCAGCCTTGCCACCGCGCCGGCGCAGGAACGCACACTGACCGGTCTTTCGGTCCTGCTTCAATCCAATGCGCTGAAGACCGCATTGATGCCCTACACGCTCGACGGTCCCTTCGGCCGCCTGCTCGATGCCGATCATGATGGGCTGGCCTTGTCGGATGTGCAGTGTTTCGAGACCGAGGAGTTAATGCACAGCCAAGGCGCTTTGCTGCCGGTGCTTACCTATCTGTTCCAGCGACTTGAGGAACGGTTCGACGGACGGCCCACGCTGATCATGCTCGACGAGGCGTGGGTCTATCTCGACAATCCGCTGTTCGCCGCCCGCATCCGCGAATGGCTGAAGGTGCTGCGAAAGAAGAACGTGTCGGTTGTCTTCGCTACGCAGTCGCTGGCTGATATCGCGGGCTCTGGCATAGCGCCGGCAATCATCGAAAGCTGCCCGCAGCGCATTTTCCTTCCCAATGATCGTGCCGTGGAACCCCAGGCGCGCACAGCCTACGAGCGCTTCGGTTTAAGCGAGCGGCAGATCGAATTGATCGCCCGCGCCACGCCGAAGCGTCAGTATTATCTGCAATCGCGCCGCGGCAACCGTCTGTTCGAGCTCGAGCTTGGCCCCATCGCTCTTGCGCTTTGCGGTGCTTCCGATCCGGCCACGCAGACTCTGATCGACAGGATCATGTCCGAAGACGGGCAAGGCAGCTTTGCCTCGCAGTTCCTGATCGCGCGCGGCCTCGATTGGGCCGGCGAACTTCTCAAGCAATTCCCTCAACCAGACAAGGAGCAATTCTCATGATGCGGCGACGCCTTCTCTCCGGCCTGATCACCGTTTCCCTGATCGCCAAGCCTATGGCCGACTATGTGCAGCCCGCCTACGCCCTTATCGTGTTCGATCCGTCCAATTATGCGCAGAACGTGCTGACGGCCGCGCGCGCATTGGAGCAGATCAACAACCAGATCCAGTCGCTGCAGAATCAGGCGACCATGCTGCAGAACATGGCGCGCAATCTTCAGCGTCTGGATTTCTCTTCCGTTGGCCAACTCACCGGTTCACTCCATCGCATCGACGGCTTGATGGACCAGGCGAGTGGCCTCAGCTTTGATCTGGGCAAGCTTCAAGACCAGTGGCGCAGCCAATATCCGGAAAGCTACGACGCCACGATCAAAGTCAGCGATGTGGCGAGTGCTGCGCGGGAGCGTTGGCAAACCGCCATGCAGGCGTTCCGCCAGACCATGGGTGTCCAGTCGCAAATCGTCGAGAACGTCCGCGCCGACGGCGATCTGCTCGCCGATCTCGTCAACCGCAGCCAAGGGGCGGCCGGTGCGCTTCAGGCAAGCCAGGCCACCAACCAGCTGATGGCGCTTTCGACAAAACAGCAGATGCAGATCCAGACGCTGCTCGCAACGCAGTTTCGAGCTGAGGCCGAGGATGCCGCCCGCAAGGCCCAGTCAGACGAAGCCGCCCGCGAGATGACGAAGCGGTTCTTGGGTACCGGCTCGGCTTATCCCGGCAATTAATCACGAGTTCATCACGACGAGAAAGGCAGCGGCATGAACGACCTTGGCGTCATCGATCGCTTCATGGAGACCTTCATCCGCTACATCGACAGCGGGTTCGGTCTGCTATCGGGCGACCTCGCCTTCCTCACTACCATTCTGATCGGCATTGACATCACACTTGCCGGCCTGGCGTGGGCGCTCGGCGACGAAACCAGCGTTCTCGGCCGGCTTGTCCGCAAGGTGCTCTATGTTGGCGTCTTCGCCTTCATTCTGAACAATTTCAAGAACCTCGCCGATATCGTTTATCGTTCTTTTGCCGGTCTCGGGATTAAGGCGTCGGCCGGCAATCTGTCGGCAGACAATCTCTTGCGCCCGGGCCGCATTGCCGCGACCGGTTTCGAAGGTGCTTGGCCAATGCTTGACCAAGCCAGTCAGCTCCTGGGCTTCCCGGAAATCTTCGGCAACGCACTGACCATCTTCGTGCTGCTGATGGCCTGGTTCCTGGTTATCATCGCCTTCTTCATCCTTTCCATCCAGCTTTTCATCACCATCCTAGAGTTCAAGCTCGCCACGCTGGCAGGTTTTGTTTTGGTTCCATTCGCACTTTGGAACCGTTCAGCGTTCCTGGCCGAACGCGTGCTCGGCCATGTTATCTCGTCAGGCATCAAGGTGATGGTGCTCGCCGTCATTGTCGGTATCGGCTCCACGCTCTTCGGGGAGTTCGCTTCCGCATTGCAAGGCAAGGAGCCGGATCTTGCCGGTGCCATGTCCCAGGTACTGGGCGCACTGGCACTGCTTGGCCTTGGCATTTTTGGGCCGGGGATCGCGTCGGGTCTCGTCTCAGGCGCACCGCAGCTTGGGGCGGGCGCCGCCCTCGGCACGACCGCGGCGGCAGCGGGTGTATCACTCGTTGCTGGAGGCACAGCATTTGCTGGCGCGCGTATGGCAACCAGCGGCGGTCTCGCCGCCATCCGAGCCGGCACAACAATGGGATCGGCTGCTTCCACGTCATGGCAGATCGGGCGCGCAACCTCGCCCGACGCTGGCCTCTCCGGTGTGGCTGCTGGAATGCATGGTGTAACCAGTGCAGCTGGCGGCGCCGCTATACGCATAGCGCGATCCGCCACTGCAAGTGTTGGGCGCAACGCCGATGCCGGGCGCGATGCCGCGTGGACCGCGACCGGCGGCGCGCCGACAGCGTCAATGACCGAACGCTCTGCCGGTTCGGCCACTGTTTCGGCGCCGACGTGGGCAAGGCGCCTACGTTCTGAACAGACCGCCCGGGCAAATCGCCACGCTGCCATGCAAGCTGTCCGAGACGGAGACCGGCCGGGAGGCAGCGCCAACCCCTCTCTCAACGACAAGGATGACTAGATGCTCTTCAAGCGACCCGTGCACCGTTACGGCAAAACACCCGAACCGGTCACGCCGTATCAAAAAGCCGCCCAACTGTGGGACGAGCGCATCGGCTCATCTCGACTGCAGGCCAGGAACTGGCGGATCATGGCCCTTGGCTGCCTGGCCTTGGCGACCGGGCTTTCCGGCGGACTCGTATGGCAGTCGATGCAAAGCCGTGTCGTGCCTTATGTCGTCGAGGTCGATGGCTTCGGCGAGACGCGCGCCGTCGCGCCGGCGGTCCGGAATTATGAGCCCTCGGATGCTCAGATCGCCTGGCATCTCGGCCGCTTCATCCAGAATGTCCGTTCCGTTTCCACCGATCCGGTTTTGGTTCGGCAGAACTGGTTGGCAGCGTACGACTTTGCTAGCGATCGCGCAGCGCTCTTCCTCAACGAATACGCCAAGGCGAACGACCCCTTCGGTCAGATCGGAACGCGCAGTGTTTCGGTACAGGTCACCAGCGTGGTCAGAGCCTCCGAAAGTTCATTCCAGGTCAAATGGACCGAGCAGGTGTTTGAGCGCGGAAGCCTTGCCAGCACGATGCGCTGGACTGCGATCCTCACGATCGTGATCCGCTCGCCAAGCAATACGGATCAGCTGCGCAAGAATCCGCTCGGCGTCTTCATCAATGCCATTGACTGGTCACGCGAGCTCGACAGCGCCGTCCCAGCCCCCCTTTCTCCGACGGAGTCCACCAATGAAAGGTAAAATGTCACCGATTCGTGCCGTGCTGATCCTATCGGTGTCGGCAGCGGTCGTTTCCGCTTGTGCATCGAAGAAGGTGCCGCCGCCTGAGATTTCCTATGACGCTGCCGACTTCAAACCGGCCGCGATCGAAAAAGCGCCGGAGAGGCCGATTAGAATTGTCGAGGTGCCAAAACCACTGCCGCTGCCTGGCCAAATGCAGCCCGAGCCCGGCAAGGCCGAGGACAAGCGCCCTCCTGAAGAACGCGTCGCTGATGCCAACAAAGCCGCGACCCAGCAACCCACCAAGTACGGGTATGTTAATGCAGTGCAAGTCTACCCCTTCACCGATGGCGCGCTTTATCAACTCTATGCCGCGCCGGAGCGCGTGACCGACATCGCTCTGCAGCCGGGCGAGAAACTAACCGCCGTGTCGGCTGGCGACACCGTGCGCTGGGTCATTGGCGATACCGCAAGCGGCACCGGTGACAATCAGCGCACCCATGTTCTGGTAAAACCCTTCGCGCCGGGTCTTGCCACCAATGTCGTCATTACGACGGACCGGCGGACCTATCATTTGCAGCTTCAAAGCACCGAGAAGACCGCAATGGCGGCAATCTCCTGGACCTACAGCCAAGACCAGATCATCGCGCTTCGCCAGCGCAATGCTCAAGCCGAGGCAGTTACACCGGTCGCGTCGAACATCGCGCTCGAAAACCTTCGCTTTCGCTACTCAATCAGTGGCGACACACCGCCCTGGAGACCGACGCGAGCCTTCGACGACGGCAGCAAGGTCTATATTGAGTTCCCTCGTCGCATAGATCAGGGCGAGGCGCCACCACTCTTCATCGTCGGCGCAGATGGGAGCAGCGAGCTCGTCAACTATCGCGTGCGCGGCAACTATTACATCGTCGATCGGCTCTTCGCCGCGGCCGAACTTCGCCTCGGCACCAAGCGGCAGCAGGTGATCCGCATCAGCAGGATTGACGGCAGGCAACCGCAACGGCGGATCTCGCTCTTTCGCGGCAGCCGGCGAGGTGAGGGCTCATGATCGAAAATTCCCGCTCTGGCATCCCGCCGAAACTGGATCCCGAGGAACTGCAGCTTCGGGCCTCTCCCCGCCGCGTGGTGCGGTTCAGGCGCGGTGTGATCATCGCTATCGCAGCGCTCGGATCCGGCGCTGTCTTCGGCGTTACCATGATCGCCCTCCAGGGGCCGGCCCTTCGCATCAGGGATCAGGCGGAAGATCTCTACAACACTGAGCGCAAACCAACCGCCGAGGGACTCGATACGCTTCCCCATGACTATTCCGGCATGAAGCCAAAGCCTCCCGTCCTTGGGCTACCTTTGCCGGGCGACCTCGGCCGCCCCATCCTCGAGCGGCAGCGCCAGCTCGGCATCGTGCCGGGCCAAGACATCTCGGCCGAGGAGCAGCGTCTAGCGCAGCAGGCGATCGAAGCGCGTGAATCGCGGGTGCTTTTCCGCGTCGAAAATCGAGCTCAACAGACAGATGTCGGAGAGAGCGTGCAAACTGCTCAGCATCCATTTGAGGCGCTTCCCCAATCCGAAGCAGGACGCGCGTCAGCCTCGGTGGCGGCGGCGGAAGGCGACCAGAACAATCAGCAGCGAAAGCTTGATTTTCTCAGCCAGCGGAGCACTGGCGGGATCTACAATCCGCATGCGCTTCAGACGCCGATCTCGCCATATCAACTGATGGCTGGCAGCGTGATTGCCGCCAGCCTGATCACCGGCATCAATTCCGATTTGCCGGGCCTTGTCGTCGCGCAAGTCACCGAAAATGTGCACGACACGGTCACGGGCAACATATTGCTGATTCCGCAGGGCTCACGTCTTATCGGCGTCTACGACAGCGTCGTCGCGTTCGGGCAAAAGCGAGCGCTGCTGGTCTGGCAGCGCATTCTGCTGCCCGACGGCTCGTCGGCCGAAATCGACAATCTGCCCGCGAGCGACACCGCCGGCTACGCAGGGCTGGAAGACAAAGTCGATTTCCACACTTGGCAGATGATCAAGGGAGTGGCGCTTGCCACATTGCTCGGTGTCGGCACAGAATTCAGCCTCGGCGAAAACGAGAGCGATCTGGTCAAGGCGATCCGGGAATCAGCCCAGCAGAACGCCAGTCGAGCCGGCCAGCGCATCACCGAAAAAAACCTCAATATCCAGCCCACCATCGTCGTCCGCCCAGGTTGGCCACTGCGCGTCATCGTGCACAAGGACATCGTGCTGCGGCCATACGCCAGTTGAGCAGGAGTTATCATGGCTGACCTGAAACTTGGAAAACTTCCGGACCGAACAGCTTCGAAGATCACCATTACCGTCAGCGCGGAGCTGAGCCAAACACTCAAGGAGTATGCTGCACTTTACCGTCAGACCTATGGTCAGTCTGAAACCGTGGCAGAACTCATCCCTTTCATGCTGGCGGCGTTTCTGGAAGGCGACCGAGCCTTTGCCAGGGCCAGAAAAGAACGTCTGCCGACGGAGCTTGCCGGAAAATCGTGACTCCTCCGCTAGGGCAGCTGGAACATTGCCTAGCTGTCGCGACCTACCTGCTCCTCGCGAAGCATAGGATCAAACCCCTTGGAATGTAGGTATGCGCAAGAGAGGATGTGGAAGGAGATACCGCGCAACAGCCTAAGTTTGCATTTTCGATTTGATGCGGTAGTCGCCTATGAGCGGTCAAAACGAACGCAGCTGGTTCGCCGATCGACCAAACGGCGAGCGCACTGTGCTTTGCTCAGACCGCCACCGAGTGCCTCGCCGTTCCCCCTTTGAAATATGTATCGAACTTGGCCGCGATGGTTCGAATGAAGGGGCGACTTTCAGTCCGTACGAGGAAACTGTCACCATCGAATTCAAGCGCTCGGGCAGGATCGTGGAGTGCGATGGACCTCGAGCGATGAAGGAGCTGCTCGCCGGCTTTGCCGAACCGCTCCACCAGATCGACTGCCGAGAAGGCAAAATCACACATCAGCCGCTCGATGATCCAGCCACGGACGCGATCGTCGTCGGAAAGGGCAACGCCGCGGACGGCAGCCAACCCGCCATCCGCAACCATGCGCCCGTACCCGGCAGTCGAAGCCATGTTTTGCACGTAGCCTTGGCGAAAACGACCGATGGACGAAGGGCCAAGTCCGATCAGTGTCGGGCAGCGATCCTCAGTGTAGCCCTGAAAATTGCGATGCAAAACTCCTGCGCGGGCCGCTATGGCCAGCGCATCGTCGGGCTTCGCGAAATGATCGAGTCCTATTGCCTCATATCCCTTGGCGACAATTGCCCGCGCCGCGAGTTGAGATTGGGCGAAACGCTCAGTGGGACTCGGCAGCCATGCCTCGTCGATCATCGTCTGATGCTTCTTGAACCAGGGCACATGTGCGTAGCCGAACAGGGCCATCCGGTCTGGCTCCAAGGTCAGTGCCTGCGCCACCGTGGAACAGATCGTCTCGCGTGTCTGATTCGGGAGCCCGTAGAGCAGGTCCAGATTGACCGATTCGACGCCCCGCGAACGAACCCCGTCGACGACTGCCTTGGTCTGCAAAAAACTCTGCTCACGATTAATTGCTTTTTGCACTTGCGGATCGAAATCCTGCACGCCGAGGCTCGCCCGGGTTACGCCGATTTGAGCAAGTGCATCAAGGCGCGCCTTGTCCATGTCGTTGGTTTCGATTTCGATGCTGACCGTAGCATCCGGGAGAAAGTCGAAGCTGTCCCGCAAGGCCGCTCCAAGAGCAACCATATCATCGGGCCTCAGAATAGTTGGCGAACCGCCACCGAAGTGGATTGCACGGACATGTGCCTTGCCGCTCAGCAGACCGGCAATCGTGACGATTTCGGCATTCAGCGAGCGCAGATAAGCGGCCACCGGCTCATATTGGTGCGTCTGCTTGGTGTGGCAGGCGCAGAACCAGCAGAGCTTGTCGCAGTAAGGAATGTGCAGGTACAGCGAGATTTCGTCGCCGCTTTCCAGCGTCTCCAACCAGCCACGGTAAATGGCAGCATCGATCCCCGAATGGAAATGCGGCGCCGTCGGATAGCTGGTGTAGCGTGGGACGTTCTCGCTGAGTTTGACAGCTATTTCCGATTGCATCTCGCGTTCACCGTGTTGCCCGCCGGAACACTGCACGCATCGCTGAAGCAGACCCTGATCTCGATCAGCCGCGCTCATGGACAAACCGCCGCAGGATTTCTCTACCCTGGATGGGTATCCTGCCGGCAGTTAGGATCGGGTAAGGCGAACGCATGACCTTTCGGCAAGACATTCATAGTTCCGGCATTCCTGTTCTTTGCTTCCCTTGCGAGGCACGGCGTCGCGGTGTCTGCGGTGCGCTCGATCCAGACAATTTGGTTGGGCTCGCCAAGACTTGCTCGCGTCGCCGGATCGAGTCAGGAATGGAGTTGACCGGCGAGGCACAGAACGTCGACAGCTACTCCAACGTGCTTTCAGGCGTTGTAAAGCTATCAAAGAGCCTGTCGGATGGGCGCCAGCAGATCGTCGGTCTCCAGTTTGCACCGGATTTTCTGGGACGTCCTTTCAAGGTGGAAAGCTCGATCAATGCGGAAGCGGCAACAGCAGTCACGCTGTGTTCGTTTCCGCGAGCGGCCGTCGAACGGATGATGAAGGCGTCACGGGAATTCGAGCATCGCCTGCTCAAACAGACGCTGAATGAACTCGATGAGGCGCGCGAGTGGATGGTGACGCTGGGGCGCAAGACAGCTCCGGAAAAGGTGGCGACTTTTCTCCTCATGATGGCCCGGAATATCGATTCCAGTCTCGATGCGGCTTCCGGGTCGGCGTCCTTCGATCTGCCGCTGACGCGTGTCGAAATGTCTGATTTCCTTGGAATCACCAACGAGACCGTGAGCCGCCAACTGACGCGATTGCGGGCTGACGGGGTGATTCGGATTGAGAACGCACGCCATGTGACGGTGGACAGCATAAGCCGTCTGGAGAAGCGCTGTGGCGGCGGACGCGAGCGGCCCTAAGCGGCGAGGCCATGTCGCATGACTCCGGGGCGGGCCGTGTTTGCCTTTTAATGCGATGTTGCCGCGCCTTCGACGAAGCGGCGTCACGGTCGAGACAAACAGCTTTCGGGCTTTGATAGGAACGTGACCAATCGCCAGGTGTGTTTCGGCACATACCGGCGAAGCATGGTCCTTAATCTGCCACGGCTCGGCGGAACGATCGCGTTCGTTTCCAATGGGATCCGAACAACGTTTGGCAGGGCATCGGCAATAGCATCCAACGCGCGCAGGGCCTCAGCTTTCGCCTCAGCGATCGCGTCTGCGCCCGCCCAACCCAGGGAACGCCTTCCATGAGGGGGGTGAGCCCGCGCTGCGTTCCTCGTTCATTCGCCACCTGCTGATTGCGCCGCCGACACAAAATCTTGCGGCCTGACATAGATCAGGGCGAGGGGGCGGCGGCTGCGCGATTAGTGCGCTGCGGATTTGGCATCCACCAGATTCGAGATCGGGATCTGCAATGAAATTCGGCACAGAGATCGTCCTTCTAAGCGTGTTCGCTTTTGCGGCCCTGGTGGCCGCCGGCTTCGGCGTGGATGAACCTTTCCGCCGACACATGTGGGTGTTGTTCTTCGCAGTGGCTGGTTTCACTGCGATCCTGTTGCGCAACACGGAGTTCAAGCCAGCAGCTCCGATTGACCCATCCGCTTACATGGATGGTCCGATCCGCTACGGCGCGATCGCCACCGTGTTCTGGGGTGTCGTCGGCATGCTGGTCGGCGTGGTGATCGCGCTGCAGCTCGCCTACCCCGATCTCAACATCCAGCCCTGGTTCAATTTCGGTCGTTTGCGGCCGTTGCACACATCCGGTGTCGTCTTCGCCTTCGGCGGCAACGCGCTGCTTTGCACGTCTCTGTATGTCGTGCAGCGCACCTGCCGCGCCCGCCTCTTCGGCCGTGATCTGGCCTGGTTCGTCTTCTGGGGCTACCAGCTGTTCATCGTCATGGCCGCGACCGGCTACCTGCTCGGCATCACCGAGGGCCGCGAGTACGCCGAACCCGAATGGTATGTGGATGTCTGGCTGACCATCGTCTGGGTCGCCTACCTCATTCTGTTCCTTGGCACGATCCTGAAGCGCAAGGAACCGCATATCTACGTGGCCAACTGGTTCTACCTGTCGTTCATCGTCACCATCGCGATGCTGCATGTGGTCAACAACCTGTCCATACCAGTCTCGTTCCTGGGCTCCAAGAGCTACTCCGCCTTTTCAGGGGTCCAGGACGCCTTGACGCAATGGTGGTACGGCCACAACGCGGTCGGCTTCTTTCTCACCGCCGGCTTCCTCGGCATGATGTATTATTTCGTGCCCAAGCAGGCGAACCGGCCAGTCTATTCGTACCGGCTGTCGATCGTCCATTTCTGGGCGATCATCTTTCTCTACATCTGGGCCGGGCCGCATCACCTGCACTACACCGCCTTGCCCGATTGGGCGCAGACGCTCGGCATGGTGTTCTCGATCATGCTGTGGATGCCGTCCTGGGGCGGCATGATCAACGGCCTGATGACGCTCTCCGGCGCCTGGGACAAGCTGCGCACCGATCCGATCATACGCATGATGGTGATGGCCGTCGCCTTCTATGGCATGTCGACCTTCGAAGGCCCCATCATGGCGATCCGGGCGGTCAATTCGCTGTCGCATTATACCGACTGGACCATCGGCCACGTCCATTCGGGCGCGCTCGGCTGGGTTGGCATGATCTCGTTCGGCGCAATCTACTACATGGTGCCGAAGCTCTGGAACCGGCAACGGCTCTACTCGTTGCGGCTGGTCACCTGGCATTTCTGGCTGGCGACACTTGGTATCGTTGTCTACGCCGCGGTGATGTGGGTATCCGGCGTCATGCAGGGCCTGATGTGGCGCGAATACGACGAGCAGGGCTTCCTGGTCTACTCCTTCGCCGAGACCGTCGCCGCCATGCACCCCTACTATGTCATGCGCGCCATCGGTGGGGCCATGTACCTCTCCGGCGCGCTGATCATGGCCTGGAACATCACCAGGACCATCCTCGGCCACCAGCGCGAGGAGGAGCCGATGCCGAGCCCCGTCGCCATCCGACCTGCGCGATCAGGAGCCAGGTAATGGGCTTGATGGACAAACACGCAATCATCGAGAAGAACGCCACGCTTCTTCTCGTTGGCTCGCTGCTCGTGGTGACGGTCGGCGGCATCGTCGAGATCGCGCCTCTCTTCTATCTCGACAATACGATCGAGAAGGTGGAAGGCATGCGCCCCTATTCGCCGCTCGAACTTGTCGGGCGCAACATCTATATGCGCGAGGGCTGCTACCTCTGTCATAGCCAGATGATCAGGCCGTTCCGCGACGAAGTTGAGCGCTATGGCCACTACAGCCTAGCTGCCGAGTCCATGTACGATCACCCCTTCCAGTGGGGATCGAAGCGCACCGGGCCGGATCTCGCCAGAGTTGGCGACCGCTACTCGAATGCATGGCATGTCGCGCATCTTACCGACCCGCGCTCGGTGGTGCCGGAATCGATCATGCCGAGCTATGGGTTCCTGAAAGACACGCCGATCGACGTGAAGGATTTCTCAACGCATCTGGTCGCCAACAGGCTTGTAGCCGTCCCTTACACCGATGACATGATCGTCCACGCCAATGCGGATCTGGCGGCGCAGGCCGATCCCAATGCCGACACATCAGGCCTTGAGGCGCGTTACCCAAAAGCCAAGATCGGCGACTTCGACGGCAACCCGCAACAGGTCACCGAAATGGATGCCCTGCTCGCCTACCTGCAGATGCTTGGCACACTGGTCGACTTCAAAAATTACGACGAAGCCGCCGGCTACCGCTGAGGAGAACGCTGATGACCTACAATTTGATGCGGGCGTTTGCCGACAGCTGGGGCCTGGTTGCGATGGCGCTGTTCTTCGTGGGGTGCATCGCCTTTGCCCTACGCCCCGGCAGCCGAAGGCTGGCCGACGAAGCGGCCCGCATTCCGCTCGAGGACGAGTGATCATGAGCGACGAGCATATCGATGAAATCTCTGGCGTCTCGACCACCGGCCACGAATGGGATGGCATCCGGGAGCTGAACAACCCGCTTCCCAGATGGTGGGTTATCACCTTTTACGTCACCATTGTCTGGGCGATAGGCTACACCATCGCCTATCCAGCATGGCCTCTGTTGCACTCGGCGACGAAGGGTGTGCTCGGCTATTCCAGCCGCAACGAGGTCAGGAACGAGCTGACTGCGGCTGAGGCCGCCAAGGGCAAATATATCTCGGCGGTGGAGTCCAAGAGCGTCTCGGAGATCTCCGCGGACGACGGCCTGCGCGAATTCGCAATCGCCGCCGGTGGCGCCGCTTTCAAGGTCAATTGCGTACAATGTCACGGCTCCGGCGCCCAAGGTTCCAAGGGCTTTCCCAATCTCAACGACGACGACTGGCTATGGGGCGGCAAGGCCGAGCAGATCCAGCAGACGATTACGCACGGCATCCGCTTCGCATCCGATCCGGACACGCGCCTGTCGGAAATGCCGGCCTTCGGCGACATCATTACCGCCGACCAGATCGCACAAGTCAGCGCCTACGTGGCCAGCCTTTCCGGCAAGGTCCGCGATGCAAGTCTGATCCAACCCGGCGCCAAGGTCTTTGCCGAGAACTGCGTCGCCTGTCACGGCGACAATGCAAAAGGCAACAGGGAATTCGGCGCCCCCGACCTGACCGATGCGATCTGGCTCTATGGATCCGGTGAGACAGCCATCGCCGCACAGGTCCGTGCGCCAAAACAGGGCGTCATGCCGGCCTGGGTTGGCCGTCTCGGCGAGATCAAGGTCAAGGAACTTGCAGTTTATGTCCATTCGCTTGGCGGCGGAGAATAGGAATGGAAGTCCTATTCTTCGGTCCCCCCTGCCAAGCGGACGAGGCCCGGCGTGAGCCGGGCCTCGACACCATCCCTAATGCGATCTGCACAACCCGGCAAGGCTATCCTACCGCGAGGCTTTACGACAGGTGCCCCTGACATTGGCTGGGAAAGTGGAGTTGCACATGCGTGATAAGACGCAGTTGACACGGCTCGAAACAGAAACTGTCAATTCCGCCAAAACCCGCAAGCCGCTTTATGCCGCGCGTCAAAAGATCTTTCCGAAGCGCGCCTCGGGCAACTTTCGTCGCTTCAAATGGCTGGTGATGACGATCACACTTGGCATCTACTACCTGGCTGCGTGGCTGCCTTGGGCTCGCGGTCCATTTGCCCCGGACCAGGCAGTCCTGCTCGATCTCGCGAACCGGCGCTTCTACTTCTTCTTCATCGAGATATGGCCCCAGGAATTCTTCTATGTGGCCGGCCTCCTGGTCATGGCGGGCGTCGGTCTTTTCCTGATCACCTCGACTGTCGGCCGTGCCTGGTGCGGCTATGCATGCCCTCAGACGGTGTGGGTCGATCTGTTCCTCGTCGTCGAACGTGCGATCGAGGGGGACCGCAACGCCCGCATGAAACTTGACGCAGGTCCCTGGACCGCGCGCAAGCTCATGCTGCGTGTGTCCAAGCACACCATCTGGCTGGTCATAGGGGCGGCGACTGGCGGCGCCTGGATCTTCTACTTTGCCGATGCACCGACGCTGCTCGGCGAGCTCTTCATCGGCACTGCGGCGCCCGTCGCCTACATCACTGTCGCCGTCCTGACGGCTACCACCTACACGTTCGGCGGTCTGATGCGCGAACAGGTCTGCACCTATATGTGCCCGTGGCCCCGCATCCAGGCGGCCATGCTCGATGAAAATTCCCTCACTGTCACCTACAATGACTGGCGCGGCGAACCGCGTTCGCGCCACGCCAAGAAGGTGCTGGCCGCAGGCCAGCCCGTGGGCGACTGCGTCGACTGCAATGCCTGTGTCGCGGTCTGCCCGATGGGGATAGACATTCGCGACGGCCAGCAGCTCGAATGCATCACTTGCGCGCTCTGCATCGACGCCTGTGACGGCGTCATGGACAAGCTCGGCAAGGAGCGTGGGCTGATCGCCTATGCGACGCTCTCCGACTACAACGCCAACATGATGCTGGCGACTGCAGGCGGGTCCAGCTCAGTCAATCCATCGCTGATCAGGACCGCTGATGGCCTGTTCTCCGACAAGGTGGCGCATTTTCACATCCGCAAGATCTTTCGGCCGCGCACCTACGTCTACATGGGCTTGTGGTCGCTGATCGGCCTCGGCCTGCTCTATTCGCTGCTGACGCGCGATCGGCTCGAACTGAACGTATTGCATGATCGCAATCCCCAGTTCGTCACGCTGACCGACGGATCCATCCGCAATGGCTATACCGTCAAGCTGCTCAACATGATCCCCGAGCCGAGGACGATCGTCGTAACCATGCAGGGCCTTGAAGGCGCTGACATGGTCGTCGTCGGCGACGACATCCCCGCAGGCCGTTCCTTCGCCATTCCGGTCGAACCCGACCGCCTGAAAATGCTGAGGGTCTTCGTTCGCCAGCCGGCGGACCAGATCCGCGCTCCGGCACAGACCTTCAAGTTCCGCGTCGAGGACAGAGCCAGCTTTGAGTCGAACGAGTACACCGCCACCTTCAACGCGCCGGAGCCCCTCAGATGACTGCCAATGTACAAAAGCCTCGTGAATTCACCGGCAGGCACATGCTGGTCATCATCCTGGCCTTTTTCGGCGTGGTCATCGCAGTCAATCTGACCATGGCAACGCTCGCCAGCACAAGCTGGACTGGCCTCGTCGTCGAAAACACCTATGTGGCGAGCCAGCAATTCAACAAGAAGGCCGAGGAAGGACGGGCGCAGGCAGCACTTGGCTGGACCGGCAAGCTGACCATCGCATGGGGCGAAGTTCGCTATGGCCTCGCCGACGTCGCCGGCAAGCCGGTTCCCTTGCACGGCGTCAAGGTGCTGTTTCGCCATCCCGCGTACGAGAAGGAGGACAAGTCGGTCACCCTCGCACCCGCCTCGGGCCAGGAATTCGCAGCCCAGCACATGCCGAAGGACGGCGTCTGGATTGTCGAAGTCGACGCCGACGCCGGTCTGGACAAACCGTATCGCGACGTCCGCCGGATCATGATTTCCAATGGAGCGCTGCAATGAGTTGTTGTGCACCGGGCGCCGAAATGGCGCTTGATCTGGTCAACACCGGATCGGTCCTGCCGTCCAGCCAGGAGATCAGGCTGGCGAGCCGATCGCTTGGCGATGATCTTCACCAGACCGATCTTTCAGTACCGACGGTTCATTGCGCAGGCTGCATCCAGACGATCGAGACGGCGCTGGGAAAGCTCGATCGCGTCGAGAGCGCCCGCGTCAACCTGTCGACGAAACGGGTCTCTGTCCGGTGGCGTGGTGACGAGGTCCCACCGTTCGTCGTCGCGCTTGGGCGGCTAGGCTACCAGGCGCATCTCTTCCCTTCCGAGGTCGGCGACAAGGACAGGACGTTATCGGATTTGATCCGCGCGGTCGCGGTTGCCGGCTTTGCGGCGGGCAACATCATGCTGCTTTCGGTCTCGGTCTGGTCCGGCGCCGAAGGTGCTACCCGCGACCTGTTTCACTGGGTCTCGGCGCTGATCGCCATTCCTGCCCTCGCCTTCGCCGGCGGCATCTTCTTCCGTTCGGCCTGGAATGCTTTGCGCCATGGCCGCATGAATATGGACGTGCCGATCGCGGTCGGTGTTTCGCTCGCCTACGCCATGAGCCTCTACGAGACGATCAACCATGGCGATCACGCCTATTTTGACGCGTCGGTATCGCTGCTGTTCTTCCTGTTGATCGGCCGCACGTTGGATCACGTGATGCGCGAACGTGCCCGGACCGCTGTGAAAGGCCTGTCCCAGTTGGCCGCACATGGCGCCATGGTGCTGCGCAGCGACGGCGCGCGCGACTATTTGCCGGTCGGCGAGATCGAACCAGGCATGCGGTTGTTGATCGCAGCCGGTGAGAGGATCCCCGTCGACGGCAAGATCATCCAGGGAACGTCGGATCTCGACTGCTCGCTGGCCTCAGGCGAAAGCACGCCGAAAAACGTGGCGCCGGGCGAAGCAGTTCAGGCCGGCGTGCTCAATCTTACCGGCCCGCTGACGATTGAGGCGACAGCCGCCGCGAAGGATTCGTTTCTGGCGGAAATGGTTCGTCTTATGGAAGCCGCAGAGGGCGGCCGCGCGCATTATCGCCGGATCGCCGATCGCGTTTCAGCGCTCTATGCCCCGGTGGTTCATCTCACAGCCTTCGCGACGTTCCTTGGCTGGATGGCGGTGACCGGCGACTGGCACCGGGCGATAACCATCGCCATTGCCGTTCTGATCATCACCTGCCCGTGCGCGCTCGGCCTCGCCGTACCGATCGTTCAGGTGGTCGCCGCGCGGCGCCTGTTTGAGAACGGCATCATGGTAAAGGACGGTTCTGCCATGGAGCGCCTGGCGACGATTGATACAGCGGTGTTCGACAAGACCGGAACGCTCACGCTCGGCCAGCCCCGGCTGGTCAATGCATCGTCGATCGATCCGGCCATGCTGGCAGTCGCGGGAGACATGGCTACGCATTCCCGCCATCCTTTTTCAAAGGCCATAGCCGGTTTTGCCCATCCCGGCGGGCAGTACAAATTTGATGCCGTCACCGAGCATCCAGGGTTTGGAATCGAAGCCACTGGAGCCGGAAGCACCTGGCGGCTAGGCCGACGCGGATGGGCTGGATGGAGAGCCCGGACCGGTGGTGAAGGCAAACATGGCGGAACCGTGCTGACAAAAGACGGGTTCATTGTCGCGACCTTCGATTTTGAGGACGCGCTGCGCGCAGACGCCAAGGCGGCGATCGGGCAATTGAGCCATGCCGGGGTGTCAGTGGAAATGCTGTCGGGCGATACTGCGGGTGCCTGCGGTGAAGTCGCAGAAATGCTGGGTGTCAAGGACTTCGTTCCGTGCCTGCTGCCATCCGGCAAGGTCGAGCGCATCGAGACCCTGGCGAAAGACGGACACAAGGTTCTGATGGTTGGCGACGGCCTCAACGACACGCCGGCGCTCAGCGCGGCGCATGTCTCGATCGCTCCAGCTACCGCCGCCGACATTGGCCGCAATGCCGCCGACTTCGTATTCCTGCGCGAAAGCCTTCTGGCAGTGCCTCTCGCGCTGGACGTCTCGCGCAAGGCGGGACACCTGATCCGCCAGAACATCGCGATTGCGATCGTCTACAATGCGGTGGCAGTACCAATCGCCATCCTCGGGCACGCCACGCCTTTGTTAGCGGCGATTGCCATGTCTGCCTCATCGGTGCTTGTTATTGGAAACGCATTGCGCTTGCACGGCTTCGGGGCGAATGCGACGCTGCAAGTTATTCAAAAAGTCGGACGCTCCGCAGTCAGCTATTCGGCATAATCCTCGTGACGACGTTGCTCTATCTCATACCAGTGGCCCTTTTTCTGGGTGCACTGGGTGTGTCCGGCTTCGTCTGGGCATTGCGAAGCGGTCAATACGAAGATCTCGACGGAGCCGCCGAGCGGATACTAATTGATCGGGACGACAAACCGGAACGCTGATTTCAATCCGCTGTGCATAAGATGCGCGGATCGCGCTCGTCAGTCGAGCCGGCTCGGTCGGGAACAAGCTGTCCATGCTCCATGCTCCATGACCATCTTGACCTAAGCTGCACACTACATTTGTGAAAAGCCTCTGTCGTGCGAAGGACTGCCTCCCATTGCACCCAGTATGAGGCGGCTGATGCCACGAGAGTACCTCGCGTGGCCGGACGAGAGCTTGGCCATGTGCGCACGGGTTCCAAAGTGGAACGTCACGGTCGATCACCTGACCGTGAACCGCCAGTGCCGATTGGTCATGTCTGGCTGATCCAGATCAGGGTCATACTCATCGGTGTGTTCTATTGACCAGTCTTCGACGGAGAAATGCATGACTTACGGAAAGATTGGTCGTCATTATCAGCACCTTCACGGTTCTGGGTTTTCTGTCGTGTGGTCGGCCATGCCTTGTGCTTACGGCGCAGCCATTAGCTGACCGGCGTCGTGTGTATCTCGCTTGCTGGCTGACCATCCGCGTGGCTGCGCGGACACGGGGGCCGATCAACAGCTTTCGCCTTTGATGGGTTGTGTGCGTCGTTGCCGATCCATCCCGATTCCCGGCCCGCGCCTTGAGGCTATGCGACGGTACCGGAACCCAGCGCACGTCACGCGGTTCCGCGCGCGTGGTGTCCGCTCGTCACGACGATGAACGAACAAGCGGCTGGAGTACCATGAACACCGTACACATCATCGACTGCCACAATGCAAATGACTACTTCGCCGACAGGCAAGAGGGACCGATCGTGCAGCACTTGTTAAAGGCTGTCAACATCCGCGCGGAGCTCCACATGGCGTTGAACCGAACGAAATTTGGTGAGGCTGTAGTACGAGCGATGGAGGCGGAGTGCGACGTGCTTCACATCGCCGGGCACGGCAATGGTGACGGGATCGCTTCGTCCAGTGGGCGAAGTGGCCTTCTTTGGGCTGACTTCGTAGAAATGTTCCAGGGCTCGCATCCAGCGCCGAAGATCCTCGTGATGTCAACGTGCTGCGGAGCATCATCGGGGTTGGGACGTGCGTTTTCGAGATCGATCAACCGTCCGAAGTTGATCATTGGTTCGAGTGACGCGCGCTATTTCGACGACTATGTCGCCGCGTGGGCTTTGCTCTATCGGCGACTAAATTGCAAGGACATCGACATCGAAGCCATGCAGCAGGTTCTTGATGAGATATGCGCGGTCGTGGATAAAAGTTTCCGCTACCTTGGCTGGGATGACGAGAGAGAGCGCTACGTTCGATACCCTCGCAAGAGAGCCCGCTTCGACGTCGTGGAGCGTGAGTAGTATGCGCAAGGGTTCCAGGTGGAATGTGGCGATCGATGCGGCGCGGCCGTGGCTGACCAGCGTCGCGAGTGTCTCGCTTGCTGGCGGCGATCTGCGCGGCTGCGCGGCCAAAGGGCGGGATCGGTTAGCCGCATCCACCTCTGAGCGCTTTGAGTGCTTCGTTGCCGATCGATGCGAATCTCCCGGCCCAGCGCCTTTAGGCAATGCGGCGGCCACGGAGCTCATGTCACTCGGCTCAGTTCCACCGTTACACGAGGATAGGCGACCGGATGGCGGCACGCTGATGGGCTCTGACGATAATTTTGACATCGTTGTCGTTGGAGCCGGCCCGGTCGGCCTTTCGTTCGCTGCGTCGCTTGCCCAAAGCGAACTCAAGGTGGCAGTTGTTGAACAGAACACATTCGATAGTCTGGCGAATCCGGCTTTCGATGGTCGCGAAATCGCGCTGACCAACGCTTCGATCAGAACCCTTCGCGAGCTCGGCGCCTGGGATGTCATCCCGGCTTCGGACAAATCAGCACTTCAAGGCGCGCGCGTGCTCAACGGCTCGAGCGCATTCGCTCTTCGTTTCGATCCTCCCAGCAACTCTGGAGAACCGCTGGGGGTTTTGGTTCCAAATTGCCGGATCCGCGAGGCGCTGTTCAAAATCGTCCGCTTGCAGGATCGCGCCCGGCTGTTGTGCGGCCACTCGGTCGTCGATGCAACAAACAGCCAAGAAGGAGCAGTCGTAACGCTCTCTAATGGCGCGCGTTTAACTGCTCGGCTGGTTGTTGCCGCGGATTCGCGTTTGTCCGCCACGCGTGATCTGCTAGGCATCGGCGCCGATATCAACCGGCTTGGCCACTCGATGCTGATTTGCCGAGTGAGGCACGAGCGCGCCCACCACCAGATCGCCATCGAATGGTTCGATCACCATCAGACGATAGCGATGTTGCCCCTCGCGGAGGGCATGTCGTCGCTGCTGCTCACATTGCGCTCAAACGAGGCCTATAGACTGCTTGCCTTCGATGATGATTTGTTCCTGTCGGAGTTGACGAAACGGTGTCGAGGGCGCCTTGGAAAAATGACCTTGGCAAGCAAGCGCCACACCTATCCGCTGGTCACGACCTGGGCGCACAAATTCCGGGCGCCGAGCGCCGCACTCATCGGCGACGCTGCCATCGGCATGCACCCGGTGACCGCTCACGGATTCAACATCGGTCTCAGCAGCCAGAAGCAACTCGCCCGTGGAATCATGACTGCGTGCCGCGACGGCCGCAATGTTGGCGACCCCGACATGCTGCATATATACGAAAGGCGGCTGCGCCTGTCGGCGGCGCCGCTCTACCATGCAACGAACATATTGATTGGACTCTACTCCAGAGACCACCTGGCGGCACGGCTTGCAAGGCATCTGGGGCTTCGCTTTGCCCAACATGTTCCCCTTGTCCGGCATGGGATATCGGCGGAGCTCCAGCGGTGATACTGCACCAGCAGTCGCATTTTTGCGCGTGCTGGGCGAGCGATGGGAGAGAGTGCATGATGCACCGGAGTAATCCTGCTCCCCGACGCTGATCTCCGATTGAAGAATTAACCCGTCCTTCAGGGGGGCTGCATAGGCTGCGGACAAGCAGGAGTAAGCAAGCTGACCCGTCCAGCCTTGGAAAAGAAGATCCGCTGGAGGCGAGAATCCTTCAGGACCAGCTCGCTGATCTGAGGGCAGGCCTTTTCGTCTCAATGCCGATAAGCATTGTGCTGTCCGGGCTGATTTTGACCGTGCAGGCCCTTTCCGGGAACGGTCTTGCTGGCGCGGCCTGGTTTTCGGTCGTTAATGCGATAAATGCCGCCCGCCTTGCACTCGCCCGTCATCAGCTGAAGGAACCCGGAGTCCAGGATGATCTGACACGGGTTTGGCTGCGGCTTCGCTGGTTTGGCAGGCTTGCTCTTCTGGCGGGATTCACCTGGTCATTCCTTGCCATCCTAACGGCTGGATACACGACGTCTCAAGCATCGCTGCATCTAATAATTCTGGCGGGCATTTCAGCTGGCGCGGTCACGTACGGCAGCTCATATGCTGCGGCAGCGATATGCTTCATCACACCGCCACTCCTCATTGCCGCCGCATGTTTGCTGACGAAGGGAGCCCCGGAAAACTACATTCGGGCTTTTGCCGTCCTGCTTTTCGAGGGCGGCCTGGTTCGATCCTCGTTCGTTGGACAAGCGCGCTTCCGTGACGCGAGCCGCCTGAGACATCAAGCCGAGCGGCTTGCCGCGGAAATGGAGCGCAATTCCAGGGAGGACCATCTTACCGCGCTCCTCAACAGGCGGGGCCTCGAACATGCAATCGATCAGTTTGAGAACACCGATGGACCCTTTGTGGCCATGCTGATTGATCTGGACGGGTTCAAATCTGTCAACGGTACCTACGGTCACAGAACGGGTGACGAGCTGCTTGCCAGGATCGCCCGCCGAATAGAGGAAGAAGCACCGGAGGGCTCAACGCTCGCCCGCATCGGTGGGGATGAATTCGTGCTGGTTTTTTCTTCGCGAAAGAATTCTCCTTCTCCCACCAATCTCGCGTCCAATCTCATAGCCAAGCTTGCTCGCCCCTATCCTGGGATCGCATCCGTCCGCATTGGAGCGTCTATAGGAATCTACTTGGCTGAAAACCCCGGACTGACGGAAATGTTGTTGCGGGCCGACATCGCCCTTTACACAGCTAAGCGCCGCGGCAGGAATGAATTTTGTCTGTTCGGTGCCGAGCTAGCCCGGGAACTGCAACGCCGCCAGTCAATCGAACGCGATCTTCATTCGGCGATAACGATGAGAAGCTTGGTCGCTTGGTTTCAGCCAATCGTAAGACTCGAAACTGAAGCCGTCGTCGGTTTTGAAGCCTTGCTAAGATGGTCTCACCCGCTTCACGGTCCCATTTCTCCGCCCGAGATCATGACAGCGGCACGCGAAACTGGAATGCTTCAGCTGCTAACTCAAACGGTATTCGCCGACTGTTGCGCTCTTATCGAGGGCTTGGTCAAAGCTGACCGTCGTGATGTTCGTGTGGCGATGAATGTTTCACCGCGCGAGTTGGAAGCTGGCGATATTGACGAGATGATTCTTAATGGTCTGGCGGCAAAAGACCTCCCTGCAACGATGTTCGACATCGAGATTACCGAAGAAGCCCCAGTGGATCCGGACAGAGTGGATGAAAAGCTCGGCCAGCTTTCACATGCTGGCATTTCTATCGCGCTCGAGGACTTCGGCACCGGTTTTTCGACGTTGGCATCGCTCAAGGACAGTCGGATCAGGAAAGTGAAAATAGATCAGGGCTTCATTCGCGGCTTAGCCAAGTCCCGGGAGAATCGGCTGCTTGTCAAAGCGGTGATTGATCTTGGTAGGACGCTCGGGATCGAGGTCATGGCCGAGGGCGTTGAAACAGAGGCAGATCGGCAAACTCTGTACAAGCTTGGCTGCAGAACCGCGCAGGGCTTCCTGTTCTCTAAGGCAGTGCCTCTCCATTTGGCACTTGATTCGGTAGTAAAAGAGCACGCGAAGGAGTTGTGACCGGCCTCTCCGTCCGTGCTGCTCGCGGAACTTTCATGTGGGGTGGACCTGACGCGCGAAAGCCGTTTCGGACGGTAGAGTTATTACGGGGGCGAAACTGAGCACGTGGTTTGGATAGCAGCAATCCGGTCCACCGGCGCACATGCAGCGGCTTCATGCAAGCGTTCAAGTTGCGAGATGAGCTTGAGTGAACGACGTCGGAGAATTGCGTCCCTTGGACGCTGGTTTCGCGGTTCCCGTAGGATTCGATTACGGGAAGCGTTCTTGGCTGCTTCTCGGCTCAGCGCTCATCCGGATGAACAACGTACCCGCGGTCAAGGTTTTCGCGACCTCAACCCAGTCACCATCCCGCAACAGCAGCGGTCGGGTCCTGATCAAGCGCTCAGCCTCAGCACAGGTGCTGGAGCAACGGTAGAGCGCGGAAAACGTGTATCGGAATGCGCTGGCTCACCATAGGAAGCTGCCACGGCATGTCGAATGTCCCCAGGGGGCGGGACCGTTCCCTTGCATTTGTCTCGATGACGGGCTCTCAAAGCTAAAGCCAAGAGAGCTTTATAAAAATCGCACCCGATCGGCTGCGCAACGACGACCAGCTGAGGCCCGATCGGGTGCTAAGGTCGTGCCAAAAAAGGCGCGTCACTGTCGCATTTCTAGCCGGCTTGCGATCGGACGTCATCTCTTGGCGATCGTTGCCCCTTCTCTCAAATGCGCTTAGCGGCGCCGACGGCGAATAGCGCAAGCTTTTCCACCCGTTTCTACTCCACTACCGAGACTCGTCACCAACCTCCTTTTATTCGCTTCCATATGGCCCATCCTGTCTCCAATCGAGGAGGAGCGCGAACATGGGCCAAGCCGTAGAACGTCTCAGTCTCGGGAATTCTTCTGCTCGCCAAACTGCCGTTGTCACCGGCACCATATTTGGCAGGGTGACAGTGAACGACAAGATATCAGGCGTTCTTGTCTGGGCTGAACTATGCTTGCAAGCCATAACCCAAAAATCGCCGATCCCTTTGAATTCGAGCCGGATGAATGGGTGTTTCAAAATTTTTGGCGGTTTTAGGCAGAACCCTCCGATGGCCCGCGTACCGGTCAAGCTTCGTGAGCACTTTAGGTTCGTCGATCAGGCATAGGTTTCTATCCCATGCCACATGCTGGCCGTTTGCCTAGTTCGGAAGCCCTCGAGAGGCGTTGCTCGTCTTGGTATGGCGTCGCCCCTTTTTCCGATCCATCGGCCACGGAGCTAGAATGCTGTCTAGCTGTTGCCGCCTACTTGGTCATCCGGCATGGAGATGCCTATATACCGACCTTCGAAAGGCTGGAATACGAGGTCGAACAAATGCGGCGGAAGCTCGGAAATCGCGAGCGAGCGCAGCGCGTGCTGGCCACGCTCAACCTAAATGGCTCGGACAGCTGGAGCCGTGAGGTTGGTTCTCAAGGCCTGGATGGCGCCGCAATCACATTCGCCCGGGCGGGGTAAAAGCGATTTTTTGAAGCCACTCGCGCTTTTGCGCTAACGAAGGTCCCGCGCCGTATTTGGGCCGGATCCATTTGTGGCCCATCAGAGAAGCAATTACCTTCTCCGGCGCCTCAACTGCCGTCAGCCGGTCCTCGAAAGTGTGTCGCAGGCTATAAAGACTATGCTCGGAAGTCGGCAGAAGTTCCTTGCTGGCGAGCACCTTGTTGACGAGCGCTGAAAGTGACGCGGCCTTGTCGCGATAACGAGGAAAGCCGTCCGGATGGAGCTTGATGGCTGCAAGTGCGCCGCCAACCAAGGGAATGTCACGGGCTGAATGACCGGTCTTCAAGCGACGGCCATTGGGGCGCACCCGCACATGCGGGATTTCTTGATCGAGGTGGATTGTTTCGGTGGTGAGGTTTGCCGCTTCAGAAAGCCTGAGTCCGGTATCGGCAATCACATAGATTAGATGGCGGGCTTCGTCATTGAGTCCGTCGAGCGCGCCTTCAGCGAGTATCTTCTCCTGAATGAACTCCGCTGTGAACGCAGCGCGTTGCCCGGGGACGGCGCCGGAAAGACGCAGGTTTCGAAAAACCGGCTCCAGCTTGAGCTGGTGAGTCAGATCGACGACGCGCAGCATTTTCGAAACATGGCCGATGTCCTTGTTGGCCGTACCGATATCAAGTCCATCCTCAACGATCCGCTTTTGCCACCACTCGCGGAACGCGATTGCGTCGTCCCGAGTGAGGCTTGCGATCTCCTTGTCGCCAATGACTCCAACCAGATTGGCAACTGCGCGCTTTTTGGGGTTACGCCATTTCTTGATTTGGTTAGGCGACATGGTCAGCAAGTTCTGTTGCTCGATCGTCTCGAATTCCTTGATAAGACCGCTCAGGCGGACCGCTGGCCGCTTCTCCCCACCCATGACGGCCGAGACGTCCTGCGCGTCCTCGATCGATTTTTTGTCGAGGAGCAGCTTGATACGGGCCATGAGTTCGTCGAGCGGCCCCGCTGCTAGTTCCTCGTTAGAGCGATAGGCCAATCCAAATGACCGCGCGCGCTTCCTCGCGGCTTCGAAACGCAGCCCCGCCTCGGCGGATTGGCCTTCCCGCAGTCTACGCCAATACGCCTCCAGCCCCGCGCCGAGGCTTTGCACTGCATCTCGCGCCCGTACACCGCGGGGATCGTCAGCCACGGCGACGCCCGTGGAAATGCGTACTAGGCAGCGGCGATCAAACGCCGCGAATTCCTTCGGCACCCTGCGGACGAGATACCAGATGCCTTCACGTTTATGCGGCTTTGGCGCTGCGGAACGTCGCATTATCTTTCTCTAATGTTACACAGTTTGTTACACAGTCTAAGATAAGTTTCGCTTCGCGCTGGTCAAGCGCAACAAGGAAGCTTTTGAAAGGAAACGATTATTATGGAAGCTAAATGGCGGAGAGGGAGGGATTCGAACCCCCGATGGGCTTGCACCCATGCCGCATTTCGAGTGCGGTGCATTCGACCACTCTGCCACCTCTCCGCGGTCATGGTCGGCCGTTGCCGGCGCGGCGCACTAGATAACGGCTGAACGGGCAGGTTACAAGGCCAATCCGTCAGTTATTTGGCTTGCCGGACAAGCAGCGGATTCGCGACGGTTCAGCGGCGGCGAGGCCTGGGTAGGTTGGTAACCAGTCACGCGTGCTTGCCTCGACGATGGTCACGTCGTGCAGTCGTGCTGACACGCTCGATCCTTCGGCCGCCAACAACAGTCCCGACAACAGCTGTTTGCCTTGACTCGCACTCAACCTTCGGTTAGGGACAGCGCGCAATCGGCGTGGAGGGTTCTTCCGCGCCGCTTGTTTTTTGAACCCGCAGACTGACAAAAAGACGGCTGAACCGCCAGAGGCGGCTCATCAAGGCCGACCGAACAGCGAAAGGCAAAAAATGTTCGCAGTCATTAAAACGGGTGGCAAGCAGTATCGCGTTGCCGCCAACGATCTCCTGAAGATCGAAAAACTCGAAGCCGCTGTCGGCGATATGGTCGAGATCGGCCACGTCCTCGCACATGGCGAAGGCGAGAATGTCACGTTCGGCGCGCCGTTCGTCGACGGCGCGGTGGTCACCGCCGAAGTCGTCGAGCAGGGCAAGAACCGCACCGTCATCGCCTTCAAGAAGCGCCGCCGGCAGAATTCGCGCCGCAAGATCGGCCATCGCCAGCTTTTGACCACCGTGCGGATCTCCGAGATCCTGCTGGGTGGCGCCAAGCCGACGAAGACGGCAGCGGTCAAGGCGCCGAAGAAGGTGAAGGCCGAGGCCGCCACCGAGGTGCAGGCGGAAGCCGCGCCGAAGAAGGAGCCCAAGGCCAAGGCAGCCGAGACAAAGGCAGCCGAGACCGCGGCAGCGCCGCTGTTCAAGGCGCCCAAGGGTGAGCCGGACGATCTGACCGTGATCAAGGGCATCGGCCCGGTCGCGGCCAAGGATCTCAACGAGCAGGGCATCATCACCTTCGCGCAGCTCGCCAAGCTGACCGACAAGGATGTCGCCAAGATCGACGAGCACATGCCCTTCAGCGCCGACCAGATCAAGGACTGGCGCGAGCAGGCCAAGGAATTGGCGGCGAAGTAATTTTCTGGCGACCAGGTCGCCGGATCGGACTTGAAACGGAACGCGAACGCGTTCATAAGGCCTTTTAGGCGCCTTGCGGCGCAACGGAGTTAGTTAGATGGCACACAAGAAAGCTGGCGGCTCGTCGCGCAACGGTCGCGACTCGCATTCCAAGCGTCTGGGCGTGAAGAAGTTCGGCGGCGAAGCCGTCATCCCGGGCAACATCATCATTCGTCAACGCGGCACCACGTGGCATCCCGGCGTCAATGTCGGCATGGGCACGGACCATACGCTTTTTGCGCTCGAGACCGGCGCCGTGACGTTCAACAAAAAAGCCAACGGCCGAACCTACGTATCGGTCAACCCGATTGCCAAAGCCGCGGAGTAGCCGGTTCCGCACTAGAACACCGGCGCCCATCTCGGGAACCGGTGTCTGGCAAAGCCAGGAAAAGGATCAGGGGAGATGGGTTTCCATCTCCCCTTTTTCTTGTGCCTGGAGGACTTTCAAATGGTTGCCGAAGCGGAAGACTCAGAAGACGAAAGTTACGCGATAGACTGCCCGGTGCTGGTCACCGAGCGGCTGGTGATGCGGGCGCCACACGAGGGCGATATCGCGCAGCTGGTCGAGCTTGCCGACAACCGCCATGTCGCCGAAATGCTGGCACGCATGCCGCACCCCTATGGCGAGGCCGAGGCGCGCGCGTTCCTGGCCATGACCAAATCGCGTCGGGCCGGCATTGCTTATGCCCTGACGCTGGCTGGCACCGACACCTTCGTCGGCTGCGCCGGCCTCAACACCACCGATCGCGGGCTGGAGCTCGGTTACTGGATCGGCGAGCCGCACTGGAAGAAGGGCTATGCGACGGAAGCAGCGCACGCGCTGGTCGATCTCGCCTTCCAGAGGACGTCGATCCAGGTCCTGCATGCCTCGACGCGGGTCATCAATCCGGCCTCGCGCCGCGTCATCCACAAATGCGGGTTCCAGTATGCCGGCCAGGGCATGCTGAACTCGATCGTCGCCGGCCAGGTTCCCGTCGAGCGCTACCGGCTCGATCGCAAGACCTGGACCAGCCTGCGGAACTGGGTGCATTTCTGATGGATGACGGCGGTCAAGCCAATGGTCGACAGCAGCGATATTGAAACGGCCGCGATCGCGCCGATGACGCCTGGGGATATCGAAAGCTTTCATCGCGCGCTCGATGTCGTAGCGCGTGAGCGAAAGTACTTGTCCTTCCTTGAGGCGCCACCGCTGGATCAAGTCAGAAGTTTCGCAATGGACCGTATCGGGAGAGGCGATCCGGGGTTCGTGGCCGTTGTTCGTGGCGAGGTCGTCGGCTGGTGCGACATCTCACGCCATGATCGGCTCATCCATGCCCATCGCGGCTCCCTCGGGATGGGGATTGTTCCTCCCTATCGGGGGCGAGGGCTTGGACTGCGGCTCATCAATGCAACCTTGGTGCAAGCGCGCAGGGCCGGTTTCGTCCGCATCGAACTCTCCGTGCATTCCGACAATGCTCGCGCCATCTCTCTCTACGACAAGGTCGGGTTTGTCAGGGAGGGCGTGCAGAGCGATGCCGTCCATGTCGACGGGGAATACCGCGATACGATTATGATGGCGATCGTCGAACGCGAAAACGCCGCCAGATGAATGGCCATCAGCCCAGTTCGACCCACACCGGCAGATGGTCCGAGCCGACTGCCTTTCGGTCGACCCACAGACGCTGCAGGGATCTGGCAAGCGAAGCGCTGGTGAAGATATAATCGATGCGCTTGTGCCGGCTGGGATCGGTGGGTTGCTTGGGATCGACCCAACTGATGAGATCGTCGCCGGTGGCGTTCAGCCGCAAGGCGGCATCGACGGCGAAGTCGGCGGTCAGCGGCATGCCGAATTCATGGTCCGGCCGGCCGGCGAGTTCGACATATTCGGGTGAGCCGGCCAGCATGTTGAAATCGCCCATGCCGACAAAGGCTTCGGGATGCGGCAGTTCCGGCAGGCCGATCTCGGCGACGCCGGACAGTGCTCCGCCTTCGAGCGCATAGTTCAGCATGCGTTGGCGCAGGAACTGGATCTGGCTGGCGCGTTCGAGGGGGCTGCGGTGATCGAGATGGATGGAATAGAACCGGATGAAACCAAGCGGCGTCTCGATCAGCGCTTCCAGCGCGCCGCGCTGGAAGTTCATCATCTCGAAGCTGCGGCTGCGCGGCAAAAGCAGGTTGCGCGACAGATGAATGGGCGTTCTAGACAGCACCATGTTGCCGAGCTGGAAGGTTTTCGTGACGGCACGGCCGTTGTCGATGTGCGAACCGATATTGGCCTCGAAATTGCTGCCATAGACGGCGAAATAGTCGGGCAGCGCCTCGCCGATCTCGGCGACCATGTCGCGGCCGCCATTCCGAGGATTGTTGCGGGTCACCTCCTGCAAAGCGATCACGTCGGCGCCGCGCACGGCATCGGCGATGCGCCCGACATCGTACTGCCCGTCGAGGCCGATGCCGTACTGGATGTTGTAGGTTACAAGCTTCATTCCGACGTCTCTCCGGCCAACCCCACATGGCCATTGTCACAAAACGGCCTCGCCCTTCGCCGCGCCTTGGTTTAGAGCAAGGGCCAAGGTTTAGAGCAATGCCGCAAAGCCACTAGTAGAAACTGTACAATCTCATGAAATTTCTCGATCAAGCCAAGGTATACATCCGCTCCGGTGACGGCGGCGCCGGTTCGGTGTCGTTCCGGCGCGAAAAATTCATCGAGTTCGGCGGGCCGGATGGCGGCGACGGCGGCCGCGGCGGCGATGTCTGGCTGGAGGCGGTCGACGGGCTGAACACGCTGATCGACTACCGCTATCAGCAGCATTTCAAGGCCAAGACCGGCGTCCACGGCATGGGCCGCAACATGACCGGAGCCAAGGGCGCCGACGTCACGCTGAAAGTGCCGGCCGGAACGCAGGTGTTCGAAGAAGACAACGAGACGCTGATCTGCGACCTGACCGTGGTCGGACAGCGCTTTCTGCTGGCCAAGGGCGGCAATGGCGGTTTCGGCAACCAGCATTTCAAGACCTCGACGAACCAGGCGCCGCGCCGCGCCAATCCCGGCCTGCCGGGGCAAGAGCTCAACATCTGGCTGCGGCTGAAGCTGATCGCCGATGCCGGGCTGGTCGGGCTGCCCAATGCCGGCAAGTCGACATTCCTGGCGGCGGTCACCGCAGCCAAGCCGAAGATCGCCGACTATCCGTTCACGACGCTGCATCCCGGCCTCGGCGTTGCCCGCATCGACGCGCGCGAATTCGTCATCGCCGACATTCCGGGCCTCATCGAAGGCGCGCATGAGGGCGTCGGCATCGGCGATCGCTTCCTTGGCCACGTCGAGCGCACGCGTGTGCTGCTGCATCTGGTTTCGGCGCAGGAGGAAAATCCGGGCAAGGCCTACAAGACCGTGCGAGCCGAGCTCGACGCCTATGGCCATGGCCTCACCGACAAGGTCGAGATCCTGGCGCTTTCCCAGGTCGATACGCTCGACGCCGATGCGCGCAAGAAGAAGGTCGCCTCGCTGAAACGCGCTGCCGGCCGCGCGCCGATGCTGTTGTCGGCGGTCACCGGCGAGGGCGTCGAGGCGGTGCAGCGGGCGCTGATGGCGGTGATTGCTGAGGCGCGCGCGCAGATCGCGGCGCCGGTCGAGACGCGCTGGGACAAATAGGGTCATGCAGTCGCTGAGAAAATATCGGCGCATCACCGTCAAGATCGGCTCGGCGCTGCTCGTCGACCGCGCGACGGGCCTGAAGCGCGACTGGCTGGCTTCGCTCGCCGACGACATTGCCGGGCTGGCCCAGGGCGGCGCTGAAATCCTCGTCGTCTCGTCCGGCGCTATCGCGCTTGGCCGCACCATCCTTGGCCTCGGCAAGCGAGCCCTGAAACTGGAGGAGAGCCAGGCGGCGGCAGCCGTGGGACAGATCGCGCTGGCCGGCGCCTGGTCGGACGCGCTCGGCAAGGGCAGCCTGAAATCGGGCCAGATCCTGCTGACGCTCGGCGACACCGAGGAGCGCCGCCGCTATCTCAACGCGCGGGCGACGATCTCGACACTCTTGAAGATGAAGGCAGTGCCGGTCATCAACGAGAACGACACGGTGGCGACTTCCGAAATCCGCTACGGCGACAATGACCGGCTGGCGGCCCGCGTCGCCACCATGATGGGCGCCGATCTTTTGGTGCTGCTTTCCGACATCGACGGGCTCTACACCGCGCCGCCGGCGCGCGACCCCAACGCCAAATTCATTCCGGTGGTCGACCGCATCACGCCTGATATCGAGGCGATGGCGGGTGCGGCCGCTTCCGAGCTGTCGCGCGGCGGCATGCGCACGAAGCTCGATGCCGGCAAGATCGCCACCGCCGCCGGCACTGCGATGATCATCACGTCGGGCACTCGGCTGTCGCCGCTGATGGCGATCGAACGCGGCGAGCGCGCTACTTTCTTTCGGCCGAGCAGCAACCCGGTCAAGGGCTACAAAACCTGGATCGCCGGCCAGCTCGAGCCGGCCGGCCGGCTTACGGTCGATGCCGGCGCCATCGGCGCGCTGCTGTCGGGCAAATCGTTGCTGCCGGCCGGCGTCAAGCTGGTCAGCGGCAATTTCTCGCGCGGCGACACGGTGGCGATCCTGTCGCCCGAGGGCCGCGAGATCGCGCGCGGGCTGGTTGCCTATGATGCCGCCGATGCCGTAAGGATCGCGGGCCTGAAGACGGCCGAGATCGAAACCGTGCTCGGCTACGAGGCGCGTTCGGCGATGATCCACCGCGATGACCTTGTGGTGAGCCATTCGGGTGACCAAGTACGGGCTGGCGACCAAACAGGGGCCGGTGACCAAGTCACGGTCGGTGGCGATGTAAGCGGAGGATGAGCCATGCTGAAACTGCATGAAAAATCCGGGGATGACACTGTCGCGCTGATGGCCGATATCGGCCGGCGCGCCCGGGCTGCCGCCCGGCCGCTGGCCATTGCCACGACCGCCGCCAAGAACGCCGCACTGCTGGCCATGGCCGAGGCGATCGTGGCCCGTGAGCAGGACATTCTCGACGCCAACGCCATCGATGTTTCGAATGGTCATGAATCCGGGCTTTCCACCTCCTTCATGGACCGGCTGAAGCTCGATCCGGCGCGCATCCGCGCCATGGCCGACGGCATCCGCGAAATCGCCGCGCTGCGGGATCCGGTTGGCGACGTGATCGCGCAGTGGGACCGGCCGAACGGTCTGCATATCGAGCGCGTGCGCACGCCGCTCGGCGTCGTCGGCGTCATCTATGAGAGCCGCCCGAACGTCACCGCCGATGCCGGCGCGCTGTGCCTCAAGGCCGGCAATCCGGTGATCCTGCGCGGCGGTTCGGATTCGCTCAATTCCTCGGCCGCCATCCACGCCTGCCTGGTCGAAGGGCTGAAGCAAGCGGGCCTGCCGGAGGATGCCATCCAGCTGGTGCCGACCACCGACCGCGCCGCCGTCGGCGAGATGCTGAAGGGGTTGGGCGGCAACCTCGACGTCATTATCCCGCGCGGCGGCAAAAGCCTGGTCGGACGGGTGCAGGCCGAGGCGCGGGTCCCGGTCTTCGCGCATCTCGAAGGCATCTGCCATCTCTACATCGACCGTTCCGCCAAGCTCGATATGGCTGTCAGGATCGCCGTCAACGCCAAGATGCGGCGCACCGGCGTCTGCGGTGCCGCAGAGACGCTGCTGGTCGACCGGGCGGTTGCCTCCACGCATCTGGTGCCGATCCTTGATGCACTTCGCGCCGCCGGCTGCGAAATCCATGCCGATGCCGAGGTGCTGAAAGTGTTTTTCGACGCCAAGCCGGCGACCGATGCCGATTGGGTGACAGAATATCTCGATGCCATCATCGCGGTAAAACTGGTCGACGGTATCGGTGGTGCGATCGAGCATATCGAGACGTTTTCCTCGCATCACACCGAGGCGATCGTCGCCGAGGATGCGCAAGCCGTCGAGCGGTTTTTCAACGAGATCGATTCGGCGATCCTGCTGCACAACGCATCGACGCAGTTCGCCGACGGCGGCGAATTCGGCATGGGCGCCGAGATCGGCATCGCCACCGGCAAGATGCATGCGCGCGGACCGGTGGGCGTCGAACAGCTGACGTCGTTCAAATACCGTGTGCGCGGGTCGGGACAGGTGAGACCTTGAGCGCTGGTCTTACCCTTCCCCTTGTGGGGAGGGTGGCGAGCATAGCGAGCCGGGTGGGGGGAACGACGCTGAATTCCGCGATACCCCCACCCCGCTCCGCTTCGCGGATCGACCCTCCCCACAAGGGGGCGGGCAAGGAGGCTATCCCCTCCCACTATTTCAAAATGCCGCACGCCGAGAAAGGCCTCGCCGTCGGCCTGTTCGGCGGCTCGTTCAATCCGCCGCATGCCGGCCATGCGCTGGTCGCCGAGATCGCGCTCAGACGCCTGGCGCTCGACCAGTTGTGGTGGATGGTGACGCCGGGCAATCCGCTGAAGAACACCAGGGAGTTGGCGCCGCTGGGCGAACGGCTGCAGCTGTCGGAACAGATTGCCAAGAACCCGAAGATCAAGGTCACCGCTTTCGAAGCCGCCCATCACGTCCGCTACACCGCCGATACGCTGGCGCTGGTCAAGGCGCGCAATCCCGGTGTCGATTTCGTCTGGATCATGGGTGCCGACAGCCTGCGCGATTTCCATCGCTGGCAGCGCTGGCGCGAGATCGTCATGACCTTCCCGATCGCCGTCATCGACCGCCCGGGCGCGACGCTGTCGTTCCTGTCCTCGGTCGTCGCCAAGACCTTCGACTATGCCCGCATCGACGAGGGCGATGCGCCGCGGCTTGCCCGCATGAAGGCGCCGGCCTGGACCTTCATTCACGGCCCGCGCTCGTCGCTGTCATCGAGCGCGATCCGCAAGCTGGCGAAGGGGTGAGCCCGGCCGCCCGGCCATGTCGCTTTTATCGCTTCCTTTGCCCGTTTCATGGGCAATCCTGAGCAGGCATGTCGATTCCCAGGAAAAACCGCAGCGAAGCCGAGCAGGGCGCCGAGCCCACGCCGCTGATCGCGATTGCCAGCGTCATCGTGTCGATGGCGCTGATTGCCGTCGGCAACGGGCTGATGTTTGCCTACATCCCGGTCCGGCTTGGCGCCGAGGGTTTCGATCCGACCTGGGCCGGGCTGATCATCACCGGGCTTTCGGCCGGCGGGCTCGCCGGCTGTATCCTGACCGGACCGCTGGTGCGAAGGGTCGGCCATGCCCGTGCCTTCATGGTGTTGTCGGCGCTGATCGCGCTGGCCAACGCGGCTGTCGGCGCCGGGATCCTTCCGCTGCTGTGGATAGCCGCGCGCGCGCTCTACGGCTTTGCCATATGCGGCCTGTTCATCGTCGCGCAGAGCTGGCTGAACGATGCCGTTGCCAACGCGATCCGCGGCCGGGTGATGGCTTTCTTCTACGTCGCCTATGTCGCCGGGCTCGGCGTCGGCTACGCGACGTTGGCGCTGGTCGATATCAGGACAGCGGATGCGCCGCTGATCGGCATCGTCTTCACCGCGCTGTCGATCCTCCCTGTCGGGATGACCAAACTTGCCCAGCCGCCGGCGCCGCAGGCGGCCTCGGTGGCGCTGCGCCGTGCCTGGCGGGTTTCACCGGTCGGCGTCGCCGGCATGCTTGCCGTCGGCGGCCTGTCCATGTCGATTGCTGGCTTCGCGCCGATCCACGCCACGGCCAAGGGCTACAGCCAGGCCGACGTGGCGCTGCTGCTTTCGGCGATGCCTCTCGGCACGCTGATCCTGCAGATCCCGCTTGGCTGGATTTCCGACCGAACCGACCGCCGCTATGTGCTGATCGCCGCATCCGCGCTCGCCATGGTCGCCGGCCTGTTTGCACTCGGGTTCGATGGCGGCGCGCTGGCCGCGTTGGTTGTGATCTACATCGTGTGGGACGGCGCTTCGGAATCGATCTATTCGCTGGCCAGCGCGCACGCCGCCGACCGCGCCGGCAAGGACGACATGGTGGCGCTGTCCAGTTCGCTTTTGTTTGCCTGGTCGCTGTCGGGCTTCGTCGTGCCCGGCATCGTGACGGCGCTGTCGGCCGTCTTCGGAACGCAGGCTTTCATCTATGTGGCTGTTCTCATCGCCGCAGCCTTCTGCCTGTTCGTGCTTTTGCGTGTGTTCACGACGCGTGCGGTCCCGGTCGGCGAAACCGGCAGTTTCGCACCGATGACGGCGCAGGCGCCGTTGCCGGTCGAACTCGCCTTCGCACCGGACGATGAGGGCCGGCACTGAGCCACCCGACTATTGTCGACGGGCTTCCGGCGACGGGCCTTCCGGTGGCGGCAGCGGGATCGATATGCCTTCGCTATCGAATTCCTGCTTGGCGCGCTTGGTGAGATCGGTCTGGGTGGCGAAGAAGTCCGCCGACGATGTCCAGTAGCGCAAGGCAATCGAAACGGTGCTATCGCCCAATGTCGCGACGAAAGCGATCGGTGCCGGCTCACGCTTGACCCGCCGTTCGGCGGCGGCAATGGCAAGCAATGTCTTTTGAGCGCGGTCGATGTCGTTCCAGGAGCCGATGCTCAGCGTGATGTCGCTGCGGCGCACCCCATTGCGCGAAAAGTTGCGCACCGGCTGGTTCCACAGCGTCGAGTTGGGCGCCAATATGTAGACCCCGTCGGCCGTCCTGAGCTTGGTTGCGAACAGGCCGATCTCCTCGATCGTACCGGCAATCGAACCGACCTCGACGGACTCGCAGATGCGAAACGGCCGCAGTGCCAGAAGCATGATGCCGGCCGCGATGTTCTGCAGCGTGCCTTGCAACGCCAGGCCGATGGCGAGGCCAATGGCACCGATCGCGGCAATGATCGAGGCCGTCTGCACGCCGAACTGGCCGAGCACCATGATGGTGACGAGGATCAGGATGGCATAGCGGACGATCTTCGAGAAGAAATGCCGCAACGTCGCGTCGAAACCATGGATATGGCCGAGACCGGCGAAGATCGAACGTTCGGCAAGGCCGGCGACGATATAACCGACGATCAAGAGGATAACGGCACCGATGGCCGAGAAGGAGTAGGAAACAATCAGCGTGCTCAGTTGGGCGAGGCCAGCCTGGACGCTGAGGAAGGCGTTTTGCGGGTCGATCGGCATGGGGGAAATCCGGTTGGTCGGTGAGCCGATAACCCATGCCGACGGCGAGGGTTCCGATCTTTTCCGGTGTGCGGCGGAACCACAGGAGCGACAATACGTTCGTGCGAGGCAGGGTCCCGTCTTGAAACTGTCAGGGAACTCTGCCTATCTAAGTGGTGTCACCTGCTTCAAGGGGTGATTTGGTTGTTCTTGCTGCGAAAGGAAATACACTGAGAACAGCACTGCGGAAGAAGGCCGATATCATGCCTTCGCCGGCCAGGATCAGCGTAGACGACGCCGTGTCCCGCGCCATCAAGACAGTCCTTGCCAGTCTGGAAGACTCCAAGGCCGAAAATATTGTCTCCATCGACATCCAGGGGAAATCGAGCCTCGGCGACTATATGGTCGTCGCTTCGGGCCGATCGCACCGTCATGTCGCGGCTGTCGCCGATCATCTTCTCAAAGCGATCAAGGATGCCGGTCTCGGCACCGCGCGCGTCGAGGGGCTGTCCGGCGCCGACTGGGTCCTGATCGATTCTGGCGACATCATCGTCCATGTCTTCCGCCCCGAAGTCCGCGAATTCTACAATCTCGAAAAGATGTGGCAGGCGCCGGACCTCGAGGAAGAAACGCTCCACTAAGTCGTTCGCGCGGCTTACAAGGCAAGGATGAAGATATCAGTTCATGCCGTGGGCCGGATGAAAGCCGGCCCCGAGAAGCTGCTGGCCGACCGCTATTTCGAGCGCTTCGCCAAGAGCGGCCCGGCGGTGGGGCTTGAATTTGGCGGCATTGCCGAAATAGCCGAGGGGCGCGGCCAGACTGCCAACGAGCGCCGGCGTGAGGAAGGCCAGAAACTGCAGACGCAGTTGCAGCCCGGCACCGCCCTGATCCTGCTCGACGAACGCGGCAAAAGCTTTTCCTCGGAAGATTTCGCCGGGCGCCTCGGCCTGTTGCGTGACGGTGGCCGCAAGGCGCTGATCATCGCCATCGGCGGCGCCGACGGCCACGATCAGTCGCTGCGCGACCAGGCCGAACTGGTGATGTCGTTCGGATTGCTGACATGGCCGCATCAACTGGTGCGCGTGATGCTGGGAGAGCAGCTTTATCGTGTGGCCACTATCCTTTCGGGACATCCCTACCATCGCTCGTAAGCCGGTGAATTGGTGCGACACACCCGGATTTCCGCCCCAATGCCAACGTAACATTGCATCGAGTGGGCGGTTTCGAACATGGTTGATTGTTCGTTAACGAAGCCACGCATAGAGTCGGGCTTCAATGTCTGAAGACAGAAAATCAAGAACGGGCTCATGGCGCGCGCGCTGCGGCATCGCGGCGGCGGTGCTTGTGCTGTCGCTGCATGCGGGGCGGGCGGAAAACACGCTCGACCTGGCTCCCGATCCGGACCAGAGCCGGGCCGAATATGAACGGGTCTCGAAGGAGATCACGCTGTCGTCCGAACGATTGGCCAAGCTCTCCGCCGACATCGCGACGATCAAGAAGGATCACGCCTCGATCACCGCCGCATTGATTCAGTCGGCGATGACCGAGCAGAAGCTCGGCCAGGACATCGAGGACATCGGCGCCAGGCTGGAAGGGTTGAAGGGCCAGGAACAGAAGATCCGCGCCTCGCTGATGGCGCGGCGCGACGTTCTGGCCGAAGTGCTGGGCGCGCTGCAGCGCATGGGCCTCAACCCGCCGCCGGCGATCCTGGTCAAGCCCGAGGACGCGCTGTCGTCGGTGCGCAGCGCCATCCTGCTCGGCGCGGTTGTGCCGGAACTGCGCCAGCAGACCGATAGCCTGCTTGCCGATCTCAAGGAACAGACCAGGATTACGGCGTCGATCGAGGCCGAACGGGCGCGGCTGACGGCGGCGGTCGGCGACCAGACGGCGGAAAAGAAGCGGCTCGGCATGCTGCTGGAGGCCAAGCAGAAGCTCGAAGCCGACACGCAAACGCAAATGGCCGCGGAAAAGCAGCGATCCGAGGCGCTGGCGGCCAAGGCCGGCAGCCTGAAAGAGTTGATCGCCTCGCTCGAAGCGCAGGCCGACAAGAGCCGCAAGGCCGCCGATGCCGCCAAGGCCGCTGAGCAGAAGACGGCGGATGGCGACAAGACATCCGCGCCGGCGGAACTGGCGTCGCTGCCCGTTCCGGAAAGCAACCAACTTGCCGCCGCGGTGCCCTTTTCGGCGCTGCAGGGACAGATCGCACTGCCGGTGACCGGCCGCATCAAGCGGCGATTCGGCGCCGACGACGGTAACGGCGCGGTGATGCTAGGCGACATGGTTGCGACACAATCGGGAGCCATCGTTACCGCGCCGGCGGATGGAAATGTGCTTTATGCGGGGCCGTTTCGCTCTTATGGTCAACTCTTGATCCTGAACGCAGGCGACGGCTATCATGTCGTTTTGGCGGGGATGAGCAGAATCAGCGTCGCGACCGGTCAATCAGTGCTTGCAGGAGAGCCGATCGGTGCGATGGGAGAGGCCCGGGTGGCGAGCACCTCGGTTTCGAAGAATGGAAATGCCACGCCGGAACTCTATGTCGAGTTCCGCAAGGATGGAAAACCCGTCGATCCGGCCCCATGGTGGGCGGACCGTTTTTCTGGAAGGACGTGAATAATGCGGAAACTGTCGCTTCTGTTTGCCGGTGCGCTGATGGGCGCGTCCGCCATGAGCCTGGTCTATGGCGCACCCGGCTCGGCGGCGAACGCTGCAGGGTCGGAGACCTACAAGCAACTGGCGATCTTCGGCGATATCTTCGAGCGCGTGCGGGCACAGTATGTGACGCCGCCCGACGACAAGTCGCTGGTCGAGAATGCCATCAACGGCATGCTGGCTTCGCTTGACCCGCACTCCTCCTACATGAATGCCGAGCAGGCGCAGGATATGCGCGTCCAGACCAAGGGCGAGTTCGGCGGCCTCGGCATCGAAGTCACCATGGAGAACGATCTGGTCAAGGTGATCACGCCGATCGACGACACGCCGGCCGCCAAGGCAGGCGTGCTGGCCGGCGACTACATCGCCAAGATCGACGGCGAAGAGGTTCGCGGCCTGACCCTCAACGATGCGGTCGACAAGATGCGCGGCCTGGTCAACACGCCGATCAAGCTGACCATCCTGCGCCAGGGCGCCGACAAGCCGATCGAACTGACGGTCGTGCGCGACATCATCAAGGTCAAGGCGGTCAAGTTCCGGGTCGAGAACGACATCGGCTACATGAAGATCACCTCCTTCACCGAAAAGACCTATGACGACCTCGAGAACGCCATCGACACCATCAAGAAGCAGATTCCCGACGACAAGCTGAAGGGCTATGTTCTGGATCTCCGCCTCAATCCGGGTGGCCTGCTCGACCAGGCGGTGAGCGTGTCCGATGCCTTCCTCAACCGCGGCGAGATCGTCTCGACGCGCGGCCGCGACCCCAAGGACGTCACCCGCTTCGACGCCAAGCCCAAGCAGGTCGACGACATCAACGGCAAGCCGATGATCGTCCTGGTCAATGGCGGTTCGGCCAGTGCCTCGGAAATCGTCGCCGGCGCGCTGCAGGACCTGCGCCGCGTCACGGTGGTCGGCACGCAGTCCTTCGGCAAGGGTTCGGTGCAGACCATCATTCCGCTCGGCGAGAATGGTGCGCTCAGGCTGACGACGGCGCTCTATTACACGCCGTCCGGCAAGTCGATCCAGGGCAAGGGCATCACGCCCGACATCAAGGTCGAACAGCCACTGCCGCCGGAACTGCAGGGCAGGGATCTGACGCGTGGCGAATCCGATCTCAAGGGCCATATCAAGGGCGCCGACGAGAGCACGACGGGTTCGGGCTCTGCGGCCTATGTGCCACCGGATCCGAAGGACGATCTGCAGCTCATCTATGCCGAGCAGCTGCTGCGCGGTCAGAAGACCGATCCGTCCTTCCCGCCCAATCCGCAAAAGGCGGTTCTCAACCAGTAGGCATCTGGAGCGGCGCACGCGCCGCTCCATCTTTCTGTTTGAGCATGATGGAAGCAATGCGATGCTGCCGGGACCGAAAGGTTCCGGCAGCTTGATTCGGGGGCGAGGCAAAGCTCCCAAGGCATGGCGTGGGGGTGCGCCGGGATTGATGAATTCGCGCATGCCGTTTCGAAGTGGCTTCGCCTTCGGAGCCATGCGCCCGGGGATTACGCTTGACTGATATCGGCAAGGACATCGAACGCCCGCTCGGACAGGCAGTCCGGCCGCCGCGCGCCGCCGGCAAGCTCAGCGGCGGTGCGATCATGGCGACAGTGGCCGTGCTGGTGGTGGCAGGCATCTCCGGCGCGATCGCGCTCAGGGAAAAGCCGTTTCGTAAGCCGCAAGAGGTTGCCGTTTCAACGCCGAAAGTGACCGCTGCGGCCGAACCTGCCGCCGCGCCGCCTGCATTGGCCCCGGCGGCACCGAAGCCGGAGGCGCCGGTCAAATCAGGTGGGCCGCAGATCATCCATGTGCAGACGGAGGAGGGCGATGGGCCGCCCAAGGCAGCGATCGTCATTCGCGACCCGTCGACCGTCGGCCAGAACCTGAAGGTCGCGCATATTCCAGACAAGGCGCTGATCGAGGCCAGCGAGACCGGGCCGTTGCCGGTGCGCGCCGCCGATGGCAGGCGGCCGTTCGACGTCTATGCGCGGCCCTGGTCGGGCGGGCGCGGCGCACGGGTGGCGATCGTCATCGGCGGGCTTTCGGTTTCGCAGACCGGCACCCAGGCGGCCATCGCCAAACTGCCGGCGGAAGTGACGCTGGCCTTCGCGCCGCAAGGCAACAGCATCGGCCGCTGGATGCAGGCAGCCAGGCAGAGCGGCCACGAGATCGTCATGCAGGTGCCGCTCGAACCGTTCGATTATCCCAAGGTCAATCCGGGACGCAACACGCTGACGGTGGCGGCGAGCGCGGACGAGAACCTGAAGAGCCTGCACTGGGCGCTGTCGCGGACGACCAACTATACCGGCGTCATGAACTATATGGGCGCCCGCTTTTCCGCTGACGCGGCGGCGATGGAGCCGTTCATCGCCGAGCTCGGCAAACGCGGCCTCGCCTATATCGATGACGGCTCGTCGGCGCGCAGTCTGGCGCCGGATCTGGCGCTGAAAGACGGCGTGCCCTTCGTCGCCGGCGACATGGCGATTGATGCCGTGCAGGATCGCGGCGAAATCCTGAAGAAGCTCGACAGCCTGGAGGCGACCGCGCGGGCCAAAGGCACTGCCGTCGGCATCGGTTCGGCCTTCGACCTGACGGTCGATACCGTGTCATCCTGGGTGGTCGAGGCCAAGAAGCGCGGCATCGAGATCGTGCCGATTTCAGCGGTGGCTATCGATCCGCAAAAAGGCTAGCCCTCGGAAGACGGCTGGAAAGAGTGACTGATGCCAAAGACGAACAAAATCGACCGCGAAACGCTGCCTTATCGACCCTGCGTCGGGCTGATGATCCTCAATGCCGAGGGCCTGGTCTGGGTCGGGCACCGCATTGCCGAACCGGACAGCGAATTTGCCGGCACGACGCAGCTCTGGCAGATGCCACAAGGCGGCATCGACGAGGGCGAGGAGCCCCTGCAGGCGGCCGAGCGCGAGCTCTATGAGGAGACCGGCATGCGCGGCGTCTCGCTACTGGCCGAGGCGCCGGACTGGATCAACTATGATTTGCCGGAGCATCTCGTCGGCATCGCCTTCAAGGGCCGGTATCGCGGCCAGACGCAGAAATGGTTCGCCTTTCGCTTCCACGGCGATGTCAGCGAGATCCAGATCAATCCGCCGCCGGGTGGCCACACCGCCGAGTTCGACAAATGGGCATGGCGGCCGATGCAGGACCTTCCTGACCTGATCGTGCCGTTCAAGCGCCATGTCTATGAGGATGTGGTGGCGGCGTTCCGGCATCTGGTGCGATAGTAGGGGAGTAGGGGAGTAGGGGAGTAGGGGAGTAGGGTTGAATGTTCTGTTGCGGTCCGCGCCAATTTCTACTGACTACTGACTAACCCATCCACCACAAGAACGGTCGCCATGAACGACGCCCTCCAAAAATCGCCGCCAGAAGAGGTCACCGCCACAAGCGAAGTGGCGGCTGGGGCCATCCTCACCATCGATCTCGGTGCAATCCGTGAAAACTACCGGCGGCTGAAGGCGCGGTTGGGCGATGTTGCCTGCGCTGGTGTGCTCAAGGCGGACGGCTACGGCCTTGGCGCCGGCCAGGTCGGGGCGGCACTGCTGCGCGAAGGCTGCGATGTCTTCTTCGTTGCGCTTCTGGGCGAAGGCGTCGCCCTGCGCCGCTCGCTTGGGGCCGGCACTGCCATTTTCGTGTTGAACGGCATTCCGCCCGGTGCCGAGCCGGACGCCGTGGCAGCAAACCTTTGCGCTGTTATCAACAGCCCCGAGCAACTGGCAGCCTGGCGTTCTGCGGCCCGCCGCGCCGGCCGAAAACTGCCGGCCGCGGTCCAGGTCGACAGCGGCATGTCGCGGCTCGGCATGGCGCCCCGGGATGTGGAGCGCGTTGCCGCCGATCCGCAGGCCTTCGACGGCATCGACATCAGGTTCGTGATGAGCCATCTGGCCTGCGCCGACGAGCCGGAGCACCCGGCCAATGAGCTGCAGCGACTGGCATTCGAGCAGCTGCGCAAGATGCTGCCGGCGGCACCGGCCTCGCTGGCCAATTCCTCCGGCATCTTTCTTGGGGAGCGCTTTCACTACGATCTCGCCCGCCCCGGTGCCGCGCTCTACGGCATCAATCCGACGCCGCCAAAGCCCAATCCGATGCTGCCGGTGGTGCGGTTGCAGGCAAAGGTGGCACAGACGCGAAGCGTCGAAAAAGGCGCCGGCGTCGGCTATGGCCACACCTATCATGCGCAAGGCCCGCTCAGGCTGGCGACGATTTCGTTCGGCTACGCTGATGGCTGGCAACGCCGCGCCGCGTCCGCCGCCTGGTTCGAGGGCGTGCGGCTACCTTTCGTCGGGCGGGTGTCGATGGATTCGATCATTCTCGACATTTCCGCCCTGCCGGGCGGCAGGCTGCGCGAGGGTGATCTGGTCGAACTGCTCGGTCCCTCGCAAAGCGTCGATGACGCCGCCGGCCATGCCGGCACCATCGGCTACGAGATCCTGACCAGCCTCGGCCCGCGCTTCTACCGGCGCTATGTCGGCGGTTGAGCGGTTTGGCCGCGCTTGACAAGCGGACGCCTGTCGGCAAGGCTCCATGCATGAGCAACCCAGCTTATATCAGAACCTTGTTCAGGGTCTGCCCGATCGCGGGATCGTAGCCCCGGCGCGGTCGCCTTTTGGCGTCCGTCCGAACCGGGGCATTTCTACCTGACATTATCATTCCCGAGCCAGACAGCTTCGCGGCTGCCGGTTTTTCATCAAGCCACCGTTTGCGCGGCGGCAGGCGCGCGTCTGTTCGATGCGCCAAGTCATGAGGTTTGCCATGCAACATGCAACAGGATTGCGTCCACCGAGCCGGCTTCTGGTCACCGATGCCGACCATCATAGGCTGACGGGCCTGGCGCGGGCGTCGCTCGACCGCGTGCCCGAGACGGCCGAAGAATTGCTTTCGGAGATGGACCGTGCCGTTATCACGGCAGCGGCTTCCATGCCGGCCAATGTGGTGCGGATGGGTTCGGCGGTGACAATCCGCAACGATGGCGGCAACATCCAGCGCGTCACGCTGGTCTATCCCGGCGAAGCAGACATCAGTGAAAACAGGATCTCGGTGCTGACGCCGATGGGGACGGCGCTCATCGGCGCGACCGCTGGGCAGACGGTGTGCTGGAGCAGCCGTGGCGGCCGGGAACTGTCGGCGACCATCGAAGTGGTCGATACGCCGGCCTGCGGGCGGGAGGGGGCCTGATCATGGAGACGGTGATGACAGGCGCGAATTTCCAGCTGACGACAAAGGACTTCGCCGTCCTCGAAATCATGTTGGAGCGTCGGCGGGCTTTCGCGGATCCGATTGTTCCAATGCTTGAAGACAAGCTTTCCAAGGCCGAGGTCGTCGCGATCGATTCGGTCGGATCCGATATCGTGACGCTGAACAGCAGGCTGGTGTTCCGTGTCGATGCCGGCCCCGCCCAGACCCGGACCCTGGTGCAGAACGAGGTGCGCGGCCCGGTCGGCTCCAGCCTGTCGATCATGACAAGGCGGGGGCTTTGCATGCTCGGCATGGCCGAGGGCCAGACTGCATGGATCGAACAGGCCGACGGCAGGCGGGAGTCGGTCCTGATCGCGACCGTGCTCTACCAGCCGGAGGCCGCGCGGCGTGCCGTCAGGGAGAAATCCCAGGCCGAGGCGCGACGGCCGCATGGGCTCACCCTTGTCTACAGCGCCGCAGCCGATTGGCGGCCCCTTGGCGAAAGGGCCGGAATGCGGCAGACAGGGGATGACGACCCCGGTCCTGCGGCGGCGTGAACAGGCAACACTGCATGATCTCGAAAATCGGCATCGATTTTCGCCGGGGATCATGCGCAAATCGGAAATGCGCCGCGTCCAGGCGTCCTCAAGGGCGTGCGACGCGGCAAGGAGTGAACGATGAAGATCATGGTGCTGGGCGGCGGCGTCGTCGGAGTGACCACGGCGTACTTTCTCGCCGAGGCCGGCCACGAGGTGACGGTTCTCGACCGCCAGAAAGGCCCGGCGCTGGAAACCAGCTTCGCCAATGCCGGCGAAATTTCGCCCGGCTACGCCTCGCCCTGGGCCGGGCCCGGCATTCCGCTGAAGGCGATCAAATGGCTGCTGATGAAGCATGGCCCGCTGGTGGTGCGGCCGGCCTTCGATCCGCATATGTGGACATGGCTCATCAAGATGCTGCGCAACTGCACGGCCGAGCGCTATGCGATCAACAAGGCGCGCATGGTGCCGCTGGCCGAATACAGCCGCGATACGCTCAAGGCGCTGCGCGAAGCGACCGGCATCGCCTATGACGAGCGGACCCAGGGCACGCTGCAGCTGTTCCGGACGCAAAAGCAGCTTGACGGCACCGGCGGCGATGTCGAGGTGCTGAAGAAGTATGGCGTGCCTTACGAGATCCTCGACCAGGACGGTTGCATCGCGGCTGAGCCTGGCCTTGCCGGGGTGCGCGAAAAGTTCGTCGGCGGCCTCAGGCTGCCGCACGACGAGACCGGCGACTGCAAGATGTTCACCGACAGGCTGGCCGAGCTTTGCGTGGCGCGCGGCGTCAAGTTCGAGTACGACGTGACGATCTGGCGCGTCATCCGCAGCCGCAACCGCATTGCCAATCTCAGCACCAGCAAGGGCTGGAAGACCGCCGACGCCTATGTGATGGCGCTGGGCAGTTATTCGGCGGGTTTCATGCGCCGGGTGAAGCGGCCGATCCCGGTCTATCCGGTCAAGGGCTATTCGATCACCGTGCCGATCAAGGACGCCGCCGCGGCACCGGTCTCGACGGTGATGGACGAGACCTACAAGGTGGCGATCACCCGGCTTGGCGACCGCATCCGGGTTGGCGGCACGGCCGAGATTTCCGGCTTCGACCTCAGGCTGCACGAATCGCGGCGGCGCACGCTGGAACACTCGGTCGGCGATCTCTTTCCGGGCGCCGGCGCCATGCGGGACGCGACGTTCTGGTGCGGGCTGCGGCCGATGACGCCGGATGGCCCGCCGCTGATCGGCCGCACCGAGCTTTCCAATCTCTATCTCAACACCGGCCACGGCACGCTCGGCTGGACCATGGCTTGCGGCTCGGGCAAGGTGCTGGCCGACATCATCTCCAACCGGGTGCCTGACATCGACGTCCGCGACCTCGCGCAGGAGCGCTATCTGCGCTAGAGAGTCAGAACGCCTGCCGGACCCAGTCCTCGTCGAAAAGCAGCCGATACGCCCACGGGATCGTCACATTGGTGGCGACCGGATTGGAGTGGGCGACATAGTCGTCATAGATCGGCTTCATCCTGGTGTAGAAGGCCGGATCGAGCACCATCATGCCGTTCTCACTGTCGTGGAAGAAGCTGCGGTTGTTGAGATTGACCGACGAGATGGCGACCAGCCTTTCGTCGATCATCATGATCTTGGAATGCAGCACCACGTCAGGCGCCTTGAACTCGCGGATGTTGATGCGGTCGCCATATTTCTCGACGAACAGCTTGTTGAGCGCGGTGAGGAACTTGCCGCCGATATCGCCCTTGAGATCGATGCGGCCGACAATGTCGATCCTGACGCCGCGCGCGAGCGCCCGGTCAACAGCCTGGGCAAGCTTGGGCGTCAGGTTGAGGTAGGGATTAACGATCTGGATATGGTGCTGGGCGGCGTCGACCAACTCGACGAAATAGTCCTCCAGCGCATGGCCATCCTCGTAAGGCACCGAAATGAAGTGTCGTGCCGTGCCTGAAGGACGGGCGCCGTCGGACCGGACCGGAATGGAGAAGGGGCGCGCCAGATTGGTGTCGGCGTCGCGCAGCCACACTGTCGAAAGATGCGCGGCAAGGGTCTCGACCGTGGCCGGATCGGCGAACTCGATGTCGAAGTCGCTCCAGTTCGAATAGTAGTTCAGCGACAACCCGTCGGTCTTGCCGTATTGCTCAAGGTCTGGATAGCGCGACAGATCGATCGGCTGGTGGAACAGGAAGCCGTCATGGATGTTGCGGCCGCCGATGATGGCGCGCGACCGCCGTGGATCGTCGGCAAGCGTCGCCAGCATCTTGACGTGATGGACCTTGTGCAATTGTGAAATCTGCTCGTCGATCGGCGCGCCCCGGTCCGCCCGCCAGCGATATTCCTGCAGCCCGACATTGGGGAATTCGGCCGCCAGCCGATGCAGCATGGCGTCGTCCTTGTCGCGCTCCAGCACGTCGGTGACCAGGATGCGCACCTTGGTGCCGAGGGCTGCATGATGACGGATCAGCCGTTCGATGATGCGGCCGGAGAAGTCGGCCTTGAACTCCAGGGATGACAGATAGATCAGCTTCAGTTTTGGGGCCCTGGAGAAGTCGAGCGGCAGCTCCGGGTCGCCCTTGTCGAGGGCGCTGTCGGACAGCGGCGCTCCCATCAGCGCCTCGACCTTGGCGTTGAAGCCATCGCGCGATTTGCGCAGCAGGCGCGGCTTTCCGATCGGCAAGGCACAGGTCTGCGACAGCCAACGGCTGGCATAGAAGGCGCGGCTGAGAGGATCGAGGCCGGTTGGGTCTGGCGTCGGGCAACGCTCGTAGCGACTGTCGAAAGCGGCAAGCGCCGGATCGGCCCTCTCTTCGCGTCGGATGGTGAGCGGCGCGCCGGCCGGAGCAAGGCTGGAGCGGATTCTTGTCGCGCAGCGGTTCAGGCCGTCACTTGGAAACAGGCTGACCGTATCGTCCTCGCCGGACAGACGAAAGCGAAATGCCGTGCCGGTGGCGATGGTGCGTGAAGCGCCGCCGGCACGGATCGCCAGCGTGCCGTCGCAGACGCCTTCGATGTCGGCCGGTTGCTTGCCGGCCTGGCGCAGCACGATCTCGACGCCGCGCGCTTGCAGGCCGGAGAAATCGAAGGTCTTGGGCGCCGAAGGCCGCGCCGCCGCATCGATGTAGAGCGTCTGTCGCGACACCCGCCAGCGTCCGTCAAAATGACCCTCGCCGCTGTTGGCGTCGGCCGGCGGCAGATGCGTTTCGGCAACCGGCCCGGCCAGTTTTTGCAGCGTCCGGTAGGTCGCCTGGAAATCGCTGTTGGCGATCTCATGGCGGTCGTGGCCGAAAGGGCCGGTGCCGTTGGCGCGGTCCATGGCGCCAAGCTGATGGCGGGCGAGCAGCGCCAGGAAGCGTTTTTCGTAGTCGCTGGTGCCGGCGTCGCCGAAAAACTGCGCGGCGGCGATCCGCGGCCCAGCTGTCTCCGCGGAGAGCGCGGGTCGCGCGCAAGCGCTCTGGCCTTGCAGGAGATCGCAGGCATTGCGACCAGTACCGGCACAGCCGGCAAGGACAGCCAGCCCGAACAGAACGACGGCGATGAATGCGCGACCCTTCACCCGGCCGCTCCGGTCTTCAGGGCGCTCAATTGCGCCGGATCGCGCGGCGGCATGAAGCCCTGCGGGAAGACCTTGCAGACGGGAATGGCGAAGGTGGCGATCAGCAGTTCGGCCTCGCCGCGCATCTTGCGCGGCGTTGCGTTGTCGTCACGGATCGCTTTCGCCGAGGCGACCAGGGCGCCGTCGCAGTCGCAATGGTTGTGGCGGGCGATGTAGCAGGCATCATGCGTCTGGCAGGCCGCATCGAGGCGGTCGGCCGGCCGGGCCGATAGATCGCCGGTGCGGGTGCCGGGGCCGCAATAATTGCCGAAGACGAAAGGCGAAGGCCGCGCCATGGCGTAGCGGATCGGTTTGGGCAGTTCGGCCTCCGGAACCTTCGTCCACGGATTGGCGCAAGCGGAAACGAAAAGCAGCGGCAGGATGGCAAGAACGGCTCGCATGTCTATCCGCGCCAGCTTTCTGAAAGGTTCCCCACCCGGCGACCTGCCCGTGGCCGGCGACCGCACGCCTGATGCCACACTGGCCGGTTTTGTGGCAAGGAAAAGGCGGCACGGCCAAAGCGTATCGCGTTTGATCGGATTCATGCGATGCGCTTTAGCGTCTTAGTTTATGCATGTCGTTCGCCCAAAACCGAGATCAGTTTTGGGCGACATGCCTCAGACGAACAGGTTCCGCTCCCGCTCCACCATCTTGGTGATGAAGCTGGCGACGATCTGGACGCGGCGCAGCGGCCTGACCGATTCGTGATAGACCAGCCAGTAGGCGCGGCGGATGGGTGCCACGACATCGACCGGGACGAGTTCCGGCATCGAGCGGGCGACGAAGGTGTGCAGGATGCCGATGCCGGCGCCCGAGCGCACTGCTTCGGCCTGGCCGAGCGCCGAGGAGATGGCGAAACTGGTGCGCCAGTCCGCGCTGAATTCGGCCGCGTAATCGAGCGAAGGGCTGACAATGAGATCCGGCACATAGCCGATAAGGGTGTGCTGGCCGAGTTCGGCCGCTGTTTTGGGCAGACCATTGGCATCGACATAAGCGCGCGAGGCAAACAGGCCGAGCGAATAGTCGACCAGCTTTCCCGCCACCAGCCGGCCTTCGGTCGGCCGCTCGACAGTGATGGCGATGTCCGCCTCGCGGCGCGACAGGGAGAAGGAGCGCGGCACCGGCACCAGCTGGATCGTCAGCTCGCGGTGCAGGGCGGTCAGCGCGCCAAGGCGCTTGGCCAGGAAGGCAACGCCAAAACCGTCCGGGGCGCCGATGCGCACCGTGCCGGAAACATCGTCGCCTTCGCCTGATATGGTCGAGCGCGCGGCGATCATGTCGCCCTCCATGCGCTCGGCAATGTCGAGGAAGCGCTCGCCGGCGGGAGTCAGCTCGCTGCCGGTGGTCAGCCGGCGAAACAGCTTTGTCCGAAGCGCATCCTCGAGTGCGGCGATGCGGCGTGAGACGGTGGCGTGGTTGAGCTCCAGCCGTTTGGCGGCGCCAAGGATCTGGCCGGCACGCGCCACGGCAAGGAAGATGCGGACGTCATCCCAGTTCATGGGGATGGTCCAGATGACAATCGCTGACGCCGCGTCCTGTGGTGGGAACTCAATCTCTCAATCCCTGCTGCTATCAGACGGGGTCTCCGCATTTGCGAGAATTGATGCTCGTCCGTCAACCGCTATCTACTTTCCGCACAACGGTTGCGTTCTCCGTCGCGTTGCCATCCGCCGGCCAAAGGCGGACAATGCAGCATCACAAACAAGGGAGAGAAATCATGATCGACTATGGTCATTTCATCGGCGGCAAGCACGTCGCCGGGACCAGCGGCCGCAAGCAGGATGTCATGCAGCCGATGGACGGCTCCGTGCGCGGCACGGTGGCGCTGGCATCACAGGCGGAACTGCGCGCTGCGGTGGAGAACGCCAAGGCTGCGCAGCCGAAATGGGCCGCAACCAACCCGCAGCGTCGCGTGCGCGTGCTGATGAAGTTTCTCGAACTGGTCGCCCGCGACTATGACGAACTGGCCGACATCCTGGCGCGCGAGCACGGCAAGACGATCGCCGACGCCAAGGGCGACATCCAGCGCGGCCTCGAAGTGGTCGAAGTCTGCATCGGCGCGCCACACATGATGAAGGGTGAATTCACCGACGGCGCCGGCCCCGGCATCGACGTCTATTCGATGCGCCAGCCGCTCGGCGTCGTCGCCGGCATCACGCCGTTCAACTTCCCGGCAATGATCCCGCTGTGGAAGATCGCGCCGGCCATCGCCTGCGGCAACGCCTTCATCCTGAAGCCGTCGGAGCGCGATCCGGGCGTGCCGATGCGCATCGCCGAACTGTTCCTCGAAGCTGGCCTGCCGGCGGGCATCCTCAATGTCGTCAATGGCGACAAGGACGTGGTCGACGCCATCCTCGACGATCCCGACATCAAGGCCATCGGCTTTGTCGGCTCGACGCCGATCGCCCACTACATCTATTCGCGCGGCACGGCCGCCGGCAAGCGCGTGCAGTGCTTCGGCGGCGCCAAGAACCACATGATCATCATGCCCGATGCCGACATGGACCAGACGGTCGACGCGCTGATCGGCGCCGGCTACGGCTCGGCCGGCGAACGCTGCATGGCGATCTCGGTTGCCGTCCCGGTCGGCAACGACACCGCCAACCGGCTGATGGAAAAGCTGATCCCGCGCGTCGAAAGCCTGAAGGTCGGTCCTTCGACCGACTCTTCCGCCGATTTCGGCCCGCTGGTGACGCGCCAAGCCTTGGAGCGGGTCAAGGGCTATGTCGACACCGGCGTCAAGGAAGGCGCCAAGCTGGTCGTCGACGGCCGCGGCTTCTCCATGCAGGGCTATGAAGACGGCTACTATATGGGCGGCTGCCTGTTCGACAACGTCACCGCGGACATGCGCATCTACAAGGAAGAGATCTTTGGGCCGGTGCTGTCGGTTGTGCGCGCGCCGACCTATGAGAGCGCGATCAAGCTCGCCAACGACCATGAGATGGGCAATGGCGTCGCCATCTTCACTCGTGACGGCGATGCCGCGCGCGATTTCGCAAGCCGTGTCCAGGTCGGCATGGTCGGCATCAATGTGCCGATCCCGGTGCCGATCGCCTACTACACCTTCGGCGGTTGGAAGGCGTCTTCCTTCGGCGACCTCAACCAGCACGGCCCGGACGCGTTCCGTTTCTACACCAAGACCAAGACGGTGACCTCGCGCTGGCCGTCCGGGATCAAGGACGGTGCCGAATTCGTCATCCCGACGATGAACTAACCGGACGATTTCCTGGTTGCGCGTCCTCGCCTTCGGCTGCGGTCGCGCGGGCAGGCATCAAGGACGGTGCCGAATTCGTCATCCCGACGATGAACTGACCGGACAACAGATTGATTTTGAATTTGAGGCCCGGGCGCTCGCGCCCGGGCTTTTTTGCAGTCCGGCGACGACCCTATCTGCGTGAACGCTAATGTGATGGAACCAAGTGGGCATCTGCCGTCTTGGTTTGCAGTCCTGCCGCAAGGAGGTACGGCAGATCAAGCAACGGCGCTGGCGACAGCTTCGGGGACATCGTCTGGCGCAAGGAGGTGTCAGATGACCCGTCTTGTGGCAACGCTATTTTTCGCGGCGGTTTCCGCGTTTGCCGCCGTCCCGGCGATGGCGGAGCAATGCGCAGCCCGTGCGGATATGATCAAAGCGCTCGGGGAAAAATTCCACGAAAGCGAGGCTGCGCGCGGCCTGGTCAACCCGAGCGTCATTCTTGAGATATTCGTCTCCGACCAGGGCACCTGGACGATCCTTGCCACCGACACGCATGGTCAGAGCTGCGTCATCACGGCGGGCGAAGGCTGGGACGGTTCGTTGATGGCGGCGGCTGCCTTGCCAGGGACCTGATCCGAGCTTCGAGGAAGCACCGGCGACGAAAGCGCATCGGATTAAAAGACGTTCAGCGCGTCGCCGCCGTTTCGGCGTGGCCGCGCAGCAGCGCCATCAGGCGTTTGGCATCCTTGGCCGCGGCCTCCTCGTCGCCGGCAAGGATCGAGCGGATCAGCGCGACATGGTGCTCGGCGGATTCGGCAAGACCGGTCTCGGCCTTGTAGCGGAACCAGAAGCGGCGGCTGTGGGTCTGCAACGGGGCGGCCAAACGGGCGGCGAAGGGATTGTCGGCAGCCAGCGCCAACGCTTCGTCAAGTGCCTTGTCGGCCTGAATGAAGGCAAGCACGTTGCCCGAGATCACCGCTTTCTGCATGGCAAGCGCTGCTTCGTGAAACAGGTCGGCGGCCTCGCGGGTGACGAAGCGGGCGGCCGAGCGGGCCAGCACCACCTCGACGCCGCGACGCGCATCGAGCACGCGCAGCCAGTCGCCGGGATGCAGCGGGGCGATGGCGATGCCCGCGCGCGGCCTGATGTCGAGCAGCCCTTCCCAGGCCAGCCGCTGGATCGCCTCGCGCACCGGTGTCCTGCCAAGCCCGAGCCTGTCGATCAGGGCGCCCTCGGTGACGAAGCTTGCCGGGGCCAGTTCGAGCGTGACGATCATGTGCTCGAGCACATGGTAGGCCCTGGTCGCGGCCGGCTCCGCCGAGGTGCTTGCTGCCGTGGATATCAAATGCGCTCTCCTGATATATCTTGAATATATCATAACGGATTCCGCATTGACAGCGGGTTTGTTAATAGATATACCAGTGATATATCAGATGGAGAGATGATCATGTGGACCGGAGTTTTTCCTGCCGTCACGACCAAATTCACCGCGGATGATCGCCTCGATCATGCCGAGATGGAGCGTTGCTTCAACCTGCAGATGGAAGCTGGCTGCGACGGCATCATCGTTTGCGGATCGCTCGGCGAGGGGCCGATGCTGTCGCCCGATGAGAAGATCGAGGTGCTGAAGACCGCACAAAAGGTCGCCGGCAAGAAGCCGGTGCTGCTGACGGTCAACGAGGCCGGCACACGCGAGGCGGCCAGCATCGCCAAGCGCGCGAGCCGGGAAGGCGCCAACGGCCTGATGGTCGTGCCGAGCCCGATCTACCACACCAATGCGGAAGAGACGGTCGCGGCGCTGCGCGCGGTCGCGCAGGCTGGCGACCTGCCGGTCATGATCTACTCCAACCGGCTTGCCTACCGCGTCGACGTCAGCGTCGACCAGATGGAGGAGCTGGCGTCGGACGAGCGCTTTGTCGCGATCAAGGAATCCTCCGACGACATCCGTCGTTCGACCGAGATCATCAATCGCCTGGGCACTCGCTACGACCTGTTCACCGGCGTCGACAATCTGGCCTTCGAGGCGCTGTCGGTCGGCGCCATCGGTTGGGTGGCCGGACTGGTCACCGCGTTCCCGCGCGAGACGGTCGCCATCTACCAGCTGATGAAGCAGGGTCGCCGCGAAGAGGCGCTCGGCATCTACCGCTGGTTCCGGCCGCTGCTCGATCTCGACGTCTCGACCTATCTGGTCCAAAACATCAAGCTTGCCGAAGTGTTCGCGATCAACACAAATGACCGCGTTCGTATGCCGCGACAGCCGCTGTCTGGCGATCGCCGCAAGTCCGTCGAGAAGATCGTCAAGGATGCGCTCGCGGTGCGGCCGACACTGCCGCAGTTCTGAGGCTTCTTCTTCCTGTTCGCAGGGAGAAGATGGTGGCAGCCAGATAAGGGGCAGCGCCCACGTGCAAGGAAATTCCAAGTCGACAGAAGCGGGGCGCAGCCCCTCATCCGCCCTTCGGGCGCCTTCTCCCCGTGAACGGGGAGAAGGGTTGGACATAGCCATCGTCGGTGGCGGCATCATCGGTATCTGTGCCGCTGCTTCTCTCGCTGAGGCGGGACGCAGGGTCACCGTCTTCGATCGCACAGGCATTTGCGAGGAGACGAGCTCGGGCAATGCCGCCGCCTTCGCCTTCTCCGACGTGCTGCCGCTGGCGCACAAGGGCATGATGCGGCAGCTGCCGAAATGGCTGGCCGATCCGCTCGGCCCGCTCAGCATCCCGCCCGCCTACCTGCCGACGCTTCTGCCCTGGCTGATCCGCTTCTGGCGCGCCGGTGCGCCGGGGAAATACGAGGCGAGCCTTGCCGCTCAAGCAGGCATGATGAAGCTTGCCGAGGCGGAGTGGATGGGCTTGCTCGATCGCTCCGGCACGCGGTCGATGCTGCGCGAGGATGGCTCGCTCGAGCTTTACGAAAGCGAAGCCGAATTTCAGGCCGGGCTGCCCGGCTGGGCGGCGCGTAAGCGTTTCGGCATCGGTTTCCGCCACGTCGAGGGCGAGGAACTGGCCGCCTTGCAGCCGGGGCTGTCGCCGCGCTTCATCAAAGGCACATTCGTGCCGGGATGGAAGACGGTCGCCGACCCGAAACTGCTGGGCAAAGCGGTGTGGACCTATGCGCAGGCCAAGGGCGCTCGCTTTGAGCTGGTCCGGATCAGCCAAGTCGCGGCGGATCAGGATGGAGCGACGCTGACGTTGGCAGACGGCACGACCAGACAGGCCCGGCACCTCGTCGTCGCCGCCGGCGCCTGGTCGCATCTGCTAGCGAAGCAACTCGGCGATCGCATTCCGCTGGAGACCGAGCGCGGCTACAACACCACCTTGCCCACGAGTGCCTTCGACGTGAAGCGGATGCTGATCTTCTCCGGCCATGGTTTCGTCGTCACGCCGCTCGAAACGGGCCTGCGCGTCGGCGGCGCCGTCGAACTCGGCGGCATCGAGCGGCCGCCCAATTATGCCAGGTCGAAGGCGCTGCTGCAGAAGGCACAGAAATTCCTGCCGGGGCTCGATCTCTCGGGCGGGCGCGAATGGATGGGGTTCCGCCCCTCGCTGCCGGATTCAGTGCCCGTCATCGGCGGCGCGCCGGGAAAGCGGTCGGTGGTCTATGCCTTCGGCCATGGCCATCTCGGCCTGACCCAGGCGGCGGCCACCGGACGGTTGATCAGGGATCTTGTCCTGGGGCAGACTCCGCCGATCGATCTGGCCCCCTTCAGTCCGCAACGATTTTGATTTTTTCGGGTTTTTGATTTTCGAGGAGCGTCATGGCCAAGAAATCCTTCTTCTGCATAGACGGCCACACCTGCGGCAATCCTGTGCGGCTGGTCGCCGGCGGCGGCCCGCTGTTGCAGGGCGCGACGATGATGGAGCGGCGTGCGCATTTTCTGGCCGAGTATGACTGGATCCGCACCGGGCTGATGTTCGAGCCGCGCGGCCACGACGGGATGTCCGGTTCGATCCTCTATCCGCCGACGCGCGAGGATTGCGACATCGCCATCCTGTTCATCGAAACCTCCGGCTGCCTGCCGATGTGCGGCCATGGCACGATCGGTACGGTGACGATGGCCATCGAGCACGGACTGATCAAACCAAAGACGCCGGGCGTGCTCAGGCTCGACACGCCGGCCGGGCTGGTCGTCGCCGAATACAAGCAGGTCGGCGACTATGTCGAGGAGGTGCGCATCACCAATGTGCCATCCTTCCTCCATGCCGAGGGGCTGACGGTCGAATGCCCTGGGCTCGGTGAAATCACCGTCGACGTCGCCTATGGCGGCAACTTCTACGCCATCGTCGAACCGCAGGAGAACTATCGCGACATGGCCGATCATTCGGCGGGCGACTTCATCGCCTGGAGCCCGGTGGTGCGGCAGCGGCTCAACGAGAAATATTCCTTCGTGCATCCGGAAAATCCTGGCATCAACCGGCTGTCGCACATGCTGTGGACCGGTGCGCCGACGGTGGATGAGGCGGATGCCCGCAATGCCGTGTTCTACGGCGACAAGGCGATCGACCGCTCGCCCTGCGGCACCGGCACCTCGGCGCGCATGGCGCAGCTTCATGCCAAGGGCAAACTCAAGGCCGGAGACAGCTTCGTGCATGAATCGATCATCGGTTCGCTGTTCAAGGGCAAGGTCGAAAAGGATGTCAGCGTGGCCGGCAAGCCGGCCATCATTCCCTCGATCGGCGGCTGGGCGCGGATGACCGGACTGAACACCATCTTCATCGACGACCGCGACCCGTTCGCGCACGGGTTTGTTGTCAAGTGATGGGAATCCTGACCTTGCGGAAAGCAACGACCTGAAAAATGGATCGTGCCAAAAACGCAAGGATTCCTTTCATCACCTAATTTTGACGGCGATTTCTTCGAAACGGGGCGCATGATGCGGTCGAATCGTCAAAGACATTGCGTTATGCCAATGGTAGGTTCCGCGATAGTCCAGGGGTCGGATGATGGAAAACGGGCAATCGGGCGGCGCGCTTCGAAAACACGCATGACGATTGAAAAATGACGTTGCAATCCGGGCTCGAAACTTTACGACTAGGGGAAATACGAAAAGGAATGCGTCTGCATGGGCGACATTCCAGGGGAGCCATGTACACATGCAGTACTTTGTCCAGCAGCTTATCAACGGGCTGACGCTGGGATCGATCTATGGGCTGATCGCGATCGGCTACACGATGGTCTACGGCATCATCGGTATGATCAATTTCGCCCATGGCGACATCTTCATGGTGGGTGCCTTCACGGCACTGATCGTCTTCCTCGCCCTTGGCGCGCTGTTCTATTCCGTGCCGGTTGTGCTGGCGCTGCTGATCATGATGATCGTGGCGATGCTGCTCACCAGCCTCTACAACTGGACGATCGAAAAGGTGGCCTACCGGCCGCTGCGCGGTTCGTTCCGACTGGCCCCGCTGATCACTGCCATCGGCATGTCGATCGCGCTGTCGAACTTCGTCCAGGTGACGCAGGGTCCCCGCAACAAGCCGATCCCGCCGATGGTCAGCCAGGTTTACAACATCAACGGCATCAGCGTGTCGCTGAAGCAGATCATCATCGTCGTCGTCACGGCGCTGCTGCTGGCGCTGTTCTGGTATCTGGTCAACAAGACCTCGCTTGGACGAGCGCAACGGGCCTGTGAGCAGGACCGCAAGATGGCGGCGCTGCTCGGCATCGATGTCGACCGTACCATCTCGATCACCTTCATCATGGGTGCGGCCCTTGCCGCGGTCGCCGGCACTTTGTTCCTGATGTATTACGGCGTCATTGCCTTCTCGGATGGTTTCACGCCGGGCGTGAAAGCCTTCACGGCGGCGGTGCTGGGCGGCATCGGTTCGCTGCCGGGCGCGGTGGTCGGCGGGCTGATGATCGGCTTCATCGAGAGCATGTGGTCGGCCTATTTCTCGATCGACTACAAGGATGTCGCGGCGTTCTCGATCCTGGCCATCGTGCTGATCTTCCTGCCTTCCGGCATATTGGGCCGGCCAGAAGTCGAAAAGGTCTGAGACTATGGCCGTCACCGTATCTCCGGAGCGCGACACCGTCGCCACCCCCATGCAGCGCGCATTGCGTGAGGCGCTCTATGCCGCTGCCATATCGTTTGGCCTGTTCGTGCTGTTCATCGGCCTGAAGACCGGCCAGAACATTTCCAATGAACTGGTCCTGACGACACGCTGGGGCCTGCTTGCCGCCGTGGTTATCGCCACGGCTGTCGGGCGCTTCCTCTATGTCGCCTATGGACAGCCCTTCCTGGCCAACCAGAAGATCACCGACGTCGCCACCGGCCTGCTGCCGGCCAGCGTGGCGTCACGCTTCTTCCAGTTGCCGGCCTTCATCGTGGCCTTGGTCGCGGCGGTGGTGTTGTTTGCGGTCAACAGCTCTCTCGTCGGATGGGTGGGAGCGGAGCCGGCGGGCTATCTGCAGTTCCTGCGCGCCTTGTCGGTCATCTATGTGCTGGCCTGCGTGATCTATTATTTCCGCGGCTTCATTCATGCCAACTTCACCAAACTCGGCATTGCCGCGCTGATCCTCTATCCGATCCTGGTGGTGGCGATCCTGTCGCTGATGTCCTGGTCGTTCGTCGGCGGACTGCAAGGCTCGCTGAAATGGGTCGACAATTTCGGCATCCAGATCCTGATCTATGTGATGCTGGCCTGGGGCCTGAACATTGTCGTTGGCCTCGCCGGCCTGCTCGACCTCGGTTATGTCGCCTTCTACGCGGTCGGCGCTTATGCCTATGCGCTGCTCGGCACGCAGTACGGCCTGTCGTTCTGGATCCTTTTGCCGGCCGCCGGCGCGATGGCCGCCTTCTGGGGCGTGCTGCTCGGTTTCCCGGTGCTGCGCCTGCGCGGCGATTACCTGGCGATCGTCACCTTGGCTTTCGGTGAGATCATCCGCCTGGTGCTGATCAACTGGCGGGAGGTCACCAACGGTTCAGCCGGTATTTCCGGCATCCCGAAGGTCACCTTCTTCGGCCTGATGACCTTCAACGTGTCGGACCCCAATTACGTCGCCAAGGTGCTGCATCTGGCGACATCGAGCGCCTACTACAAGATCTTCCTCTATTACCTGATCCTGGCGCTGGCGCTGCTGACAGCCTTCGTCACCATCCGGCTGCGGCGCATGCCGGTCGGCCGTGCCTGGGAAGCGTTGCGCGAGGACGAGATCGCCTGCCGCTCGCTCGGCATCAACACCACCACCACGAAGCTTACGGCCTTTGCCACGGGTGCGATGTTCGGCGGCTTCGCCGGCGCATTCTTCGCCGCACGGCAGGGCTTCGTCAGCCCGGAATCCTTCGTCTTCCTGGAATCGGCCATCATCCTGGCCATCGTGGTTCTCGGTGGCATGGGCTCGCTGGTCGGCATAGCGGTCGCCGCAATGGTGATGATCGGCGGCACCGAGGCGTTGCGCGAACTCGACTTCCTCAAGCAGGTCTTCGGACCGGACTTCACACCGGAACTCTACCGCATGCTGCTGTTCGGCATGGCCATGGTCATCGTCATGCTGTGGAAGCCGCGCGGCTTCGTCGGCAGTCGTGAACCAACCGCCTTCCTGAAGGAGCGAAAGGCCGTCTCAAGCTCCTTCACCAAGGAAGGACACGGCTGATGAATGCGAACCCTGTTCAGAAAGCCGCTTCGGGCATGAACGACGCTATCCTTCAGGTCGATCATCTGTCGATGAAGTTCGGTGGCCTGGTGGCCATCGGGGATCTGTCTTTCGCCGCCAAGCGCGGCGAGATCACCGCGCTGATCGGCCCCAACGGCGCCGGCAAGACCACGGTGTTCAATTGCATCACCGGCTTCTACAAGCCCTCGGAAGGCATGATCACGCTCAACCGGAACGATGGTTCGACCTTCCTGCTCGAGCGGCTACCCAACCATGAAATCCCGGCGCGCGCCAAGGTGGCGCGCACCTTCCAGAACATCCGCCTGTTCTCCGGCATGACCCTGCTGGAGAACCTGCTGGTCGCCCAGCACAACAAACTGATGAAGGCATCGGGCTACACGGTGCTTGGCCTGTTCGGCTTCAGTGGCTATCGCAAGGCCTCGGCCGAATCGGTGGAGCTCGCCAAGCATTGGCTGGAAAAGGCCGATCTTGTCGACCGTGCCGACGACCCGGCCGGCGACCTGCCCTATGGCGCGCAGCGCCGTCTCGAGATCGCTCGCGCCATGTGCACGGGACCCGAGCTTCTGTGCCTCGACGAGCCGGCGGCCGGCCTCAATCCGAAGGAATCGGCGGCGCTCAATGAGCTGCTGATCGACATCAAGAACACATCCGGCGCCTCGATCCTGTTGATCGAGCACGACATGTCGGTGGTCATGCAGATCTCCGACCATGTCGTGGTGCTGGAGTATGGCCGCAAGATCTCCGACGGCAGTCCGCAGTCGGTGCGCACCGATCCGCGCGTCATCGCCGCCTATCTCGGCGTCGACGACGAGGAAGTCGAAGCGGTCCTTACCGAAGTCGGCGACGAAGATGTCATCGAACAGCTCGATACGGGGCCGGATGCCGCGCACGGTCCGGGAACATCGTCGTCCTATCTCGCCGGGCCGGTGACCGACACGGTAGGCCATAGTTCGGGCGAGCGGGTTACGGTGGCCAAGGGAGCGTCAAAGGCCGGTCAGGTCGACGCCAGGTCGCTCGCCGCGGCAAACAAGGCAGCCTCGCAGGCAGCCGTGCCGCCGGCGAAGGCAAAGCCTGCTCCGAAAGCGACGTCGAAGGCGGCAACCGGCACGGCGGCGAAGTCGACCGCATCCGCCAAGCCTGCGGCGAAGACTGGAGAGATCTCCAACCGGCTGGCTGCGCCTCGCGGCGGCAAGGCCGACAATTTGACCCGCATAAAGGGCATCGGTACGGTCAACGAGAAGAAGCTCAACGATCACGGCATCTTCCACTTCGACCAGATCGGCGCCTGGAAAAAGGCCGACGTCGAGGCCGCCGAAGCCTATCTTGCTTTTGACGGACGTATCGCGCGCGAGGAATGGGTCAAACAGGCTAGGCTGCTCGGCCAGGGCAGGGACACGGAATTTTCGCGCCGCGTCGATGCGGGCAAGGTGGCGACGAGCCATGCTTCCGCAAAGACTGCAAAGGCAGCCTCCGGAAAGACCGCGAGCAAGACCGCTGCCAAGCCCGTGGCGGGCAAGCGTGGAGGGGGCAAGTGATGGCCGCGACAACGCTGCTCGATATCAAGGGCGTGCAGACCTATTACGGCAACATCCGGGCGCTGAACGGCGTCGATGTCACCGTCAAGCAGGGTGAGATCGTGGCGCTGATCGGTGCCAATGGCGCCGGCAAGTCGACGCTGATGATGACTATTTTCGGTGCGCCGCGGGCTCGCGCCGGGACTATCACCTTTGCCGGCACCGACATAACCCAGATGCCGACGCACGAGATCGCGCGCATGCGCATTGCCCAATCGCCCGAGGGCCGGCGGATCTTTCCGCGCATGACGGTGATGGAAAACCTGCAGATGGGCGCCAGCCTCGACAACCTCAAGCACTATGACGAGGACGTCGAGAAGGTGTTCACGCTGTTCCCGCGTTTGAAGGAGCGCATCACCCAGCGCGGTGGCACGCTGTCGGGCGGTGAGCAGCAGATGCTGTCGATCGGACGCGCGCTGATGGCACGGCCGAAGCTGCTTTTGCTCGACGAGCCGTCGCTGGGTCTCGCGCCGCTGATCGTCAAACAGATCTTCGACGCCATCCGCGAACTGAACCGCACCCAGGGGCTGACCGTGTTCCTGGTCGAGCAGAACGCCTTCGGCGCGCTCAAGCTCGCCACGCGCGGCTACGTCATGGTCAACGGCAATGTGACGATGAGCGGTACCGGCAAGGAACTGCTCGCCAATCCGGAAGTGCGCGCCGCCTATCTCGAGGGCGGACACCACTGAGTTCGAAGCGGAATGCGTGCACCGCTATTCCGCTCCAGATTGTTTGTTTGTCGCATGATCTTTGTCCGGAAAGTCCGCAACTTTTCGGGATCATGCTAGGGAGACTTCACCATGCAGGGCATTCTTTACGAGGAACCCTCGATCTGGCAGTTCTTCTTCGTCACCTGTCTGCTCGGCGGCTGGGCGGCGTGGATGACGGGCAAGGCCAGTGCCCAGACGTGGCGCAGCTTCATCCAGCTGTTCGCCTATGTGCTGGGCCTCGGCATCGCGATCCGCTTCATCCATCACGCGCTGTTCGGCGGCACCATGTTCTCGCTGCATTATTATGTCGTCGACACCATCGTGCTGATGATCCTCGGCTTCGTCGGCTATCAATACACGCGCACCAACCAGATGGTGACACAGTATAATTGGCTCTACGAAAGAGCTTCACTCTTGAGCTGGAAACCGAAAGGTTGACGTTCATCATTAACGCCGCCTCGAAATTGAATCGGCGTGACAAGTGCCTGAAAATCGGCAAACTATGCTTTCTGCGATAAGGGTGGGCATCGCATGAAAGCTTCATCCACGCCCACTCCGTTAATGGGAGCGTTTAAATGAAAAAGTCACTTTTGTCCGCCGTCGCCCTGACCGCGCTTGTCGCGTTCGGCGGCAGCGCGTGGGCTGACGTAATGATGGGCGTCGCGGGCCCGATCACCGGTCCGAACGCCGCCTTCGGCGCGCAGCTGCAGAAGGGGGCGGAAGCTGCTGTCGCCGACATCAATGCCAAGGGCGGCATCAACGGCGAGCAGATCAAGCTCGAAGTCGGCGACGACGTCTCCGATCCGAAGCAGGGTATCTCGGTCGCCAACAAGTTCGTCGGCGACGGCGTCAAGTTCGTGGTCGGCCACTTCAACTCCGGCGTCTCTATCCCGGCATCTGAAGTCTATGCGGAAAACGGCATCGTCGAAGTGACGCCGGCCGCGACCAACCCGCAATTCACCGAGCGCGGTCTGTGGAACGTGTTCCGCACCTGCGGACGCGACGACCAGCAGGGCAGCATTGCCGGCGCGTATCTCGCCGCCAACTTCAAGGACGCCAAGATCGCTGTCGTTCACGACAAGACCACCTACGGTCAGGGCCTTGCCGACGAGACCAAGAAGGCGATGAACGCCAAGGGCGTGACGGAAGTCATGTATGAAGGCATCAATGTCGGCGACAAGGACTTCTCGGCGCTGATCGCCAAGATGAAGGAAGCCGGCGTTTCCATCATCTATTGGGGCGGCCTGCACACCGAAGCCGGCCTGATCATCCGTCAGGCGGCCGACCAGGGCCTCAAGGCGACGCTGGTTTCCGGCGATGGCATCGTGTCGAACGAACTGGCTTCGATCGCTGGCGACGCAGTTGCGGGCACGCTCAACACGTTCGGCCCGGATCCGCGCCTGATCCCCGCCAACAAGGAACTCGTCGAGAAGTTCCGCGCGCAGGGTTTCGAGCCGGAAGCCTACACGCTCTACTCCTACGCCGCCGTGCAGGCGATCGCGGAAGCAGCGACCGCTGCCAAGTCGAACGACCCGCAGGCAGTTGCCAAGGCGCTGCATGAAAACGGCCCCTTCAAGACCGTTCTCGGCGACCTGTCCTATGACGCCAAGGGCGACCCGACGCTGCCCGGCTACGTCATGTACGAATGGAAGAAGGGCGACGACGGCAAGTACACCTACGTCCAGAAGATGTAAGCTCGTCAGTCTCCAGACCATTTACGGATGCCCGGCGCCTCGCGCCGGGCATTTTCTTTTGCCATCGTCATGTTCAGGGGCGGCCGATGGAGCCGATGCTTAGCCGGGGAATGATCGTGCATTAACCGGAAAGCCGGCGCTTTTTTGGCTGTTCGGAGGAATGGGGAGGGTCCTTGGCGCAATGATTCCATTTCAATCGGTTTAAATGCGCGTCAATTTCGTTTGCACTGCAGCATTTTCACGCTAATCATTGCGCCGATTTCTCTTCCTTCCGTCGCTGGAGCCCAGTCCTTGGCCATCACGAAGATCCTCGTCGCCAACCGGTCCGAAATCGCCATTCGCGTCTTCCGCGCGGCCAACGAACTCGGGCTCAAAACCGTGGCGATCTGGGCGGAGGAAGACAAATACTCCCTGCATCGCTTCAAGGCCGACGAGAGCTACCAGGTCGGACGCGGGCCGCATCTGACCAGGGACATGGGGCCGATCGAAAGCTATCTGTCGATCGAGGAGGTGATCCGCGTCGCCAGGCTGTCGGGTGCCGATGCTATCCATCCCGGCTACGGATTGTTGTCGGAAAGTCCCGAATTCGCCGACGCCTGTGCCGAAGCCGGCATTACCTTTATCGGGCCGAGGCCGGACACAATGCGGCGGCTCGGCAACAAGGTCGCGGCGCGCAATCTCGCCATCGAGGTCGGCGTGCCGGTGATCCCCGCCACCGATCCGTTGCCGGATGACATGGAGACGGTCAAGACACTGGCCAAGGAAATCGGCTATCCGGTGATGCTGAAGGCATCATGGGGCGGCGGCGGCCGCGGCATGCGGGCCATCCGCGCCGAAGCCGATCTTGCCCGTGAAGTCACCGAAGGCAAGCGCGAGGCGAAAGCCGCCTTCGGCAAGGACGAGGTCTATCTCGAAAAGCTGATCGAACGCGCCCGCCATGTCGAGGTGCAGGTGCTGGGCGATACCCATGGCAATGCCGTGCACCTGTTCGAGCGCGACTGTTCGATCCAGCGCCGCAACCAGAAGGTCGTCGAGCGGGCGCCGGCGCCCTATCTCGAAATGTCGCAGCGCGAGGAGCTTTGCGGCCATGCGCTCAAGATCGCCCGCGAAACCAGCTATATCGGCGCCGGCACGGTCGAGTTCCTGCAGGATGCCGACACCGGCAAATTCTATTTCATCGAGGTCAACCCGCGCATCCAGGTCGAGCACACCGTCACCGAGCAGGTGACGGGCATCGACATCGTCAAGGCGCAGATCCATATCCTCGACGGCTTTGCCATCGGCACACCGGAATCAGGCGTGCCGGCGCAGAAGGACATAAGGCTGAACGGCCACGCGCTGCAGTGCCGCATCACCACGGAAGATCCCGAGCACAATTTCATCCCGGATTACGGCCGCATCACCGCCTATCGCGGCGCGACGGGCTTCGGCATCCGCCTCGACGGCGGCACCGCTTATTCGGGCGCGGTCATCACCCGCTTCTACGATCCGCTGCTGGAGAAGGTGACGGCGTGGGCGCCGACGCCGGCCGAGACGATCGCCCGCATGAATCGGGCGCTGCGCGAGTTCCGCATCCGCGGCGTCGCCACCAATTTGACCTTCCTCGAAGCGATCATCAACCATCCGAGCTTCGCCGACAATTCCTACACGACCAAGTTCATCGACACGACGCCGGAACTGTTCCAGCAGGTCAAGCGCCAGGACCGCGCCACCAAGCTCATCAACTATCTCGCCGACGTCAGCGTCAACGGCCATCCCGAGACGCGCGGCCGGCCGCAGCCGAAGGCCGACGCCGCGGCACCCGTGGTGCCTTACCTCAACGGCAATGTGCCCGGCGGCAGCAAGCAGAAGCTGGATGTGCTGGGCCCGCAGAAGTTCGCCGCCTGGATGCGCGATCAGAAGGAGGTTCTGGTCACCGACACGACGATGCGTGATGGCCATCAATCGCTGCTGGCGACGCGCATGCGCACGCATGACATTGCCGGCATCGCCGGTACCTATGCGCGTGCCTTGCCGCAGCTTCTATCGCTGGAATGCTGGGGTGGCGCCACCTTCGACGTCGCCATGCGCTTCCTCACCGAGGATCCGTGGGAGCGGCTGTCGCTGGTGCGCGAGGCGGCGCCCAATCTGCTGTTGCAGATGCTGCTGCGCGGTGCCAATGGCGTCGGCTACACCAACTATCCCGACAATGTCGTGCAGCATTTCGTCAAGCAGGCAGCAAGCGGTGGCATCGACCTGTTCCGGGTCTTCGATTGCCTGAACTGGGTCGACAACATGCGCGTCGCCATGGATGCGGTCGGAGCCGAAGGCAAGCTGATCGAAGCGGCGATCTGCTACACCGGCGATATCCTCGATCCGGCGCGGGCGAAATACGACCTCAAATACTATGTCGGCCTGGCCAGGGAATTGCAGGCGGCCGGCGCCCACATCATCGCCGTCAAGGACATGGCCGGCCTGCTGAAGCCTTCCGCAGCACGCGTGCTGTTCAAGGCGCTGCGCGAGGCGACCGACCTGCCGATCCATTTCCACACCCACGACACGTCGGGCCTGTCGGCGGCGACGGTGCTGGCGGCGGTGGAAAGCGGCGTCGACGCCATAGACGCGGCGATGGATGCCTTCTCCGGCAACACCTCGCAGCCATGCCTTGGCTCACTCGTCGAGGCGCTGAAGGGCACCGAACGCGACCCCGGTCTCGACCCGCAATGGATCAGGAAGATCTCGTTCTACTGGGAAGCGGTGCGCAACCAGTACGCCGCCTTCGAAAGCGACCTCAAGGGGCCGGCCTCGGAAGTCTATCTGCACGAGATGCCGGGCGGCCAGTTCACCAATCTGAAGGAACAGGCTCGCTCGCTCGGATTGGAGACGCGCTGGCACGAGGTGGCGCAGACCTATCACGACGTCAATCTGATGTTCGGCGACATCGTCAAGGTGACGCCGTCGTCCAAGGTCGTCGGCGACATGGCATTGATGATGGTCAGCCAGGACCTGACCGTTGCCGATGTCGAAAACCCCGACAGGGATATCGCCTTCCCGGACTCGGTCGTCTCGATGCTGCGCGGCGATCTCGGCCAGTCGCCAGGCGGGTGGCCGGCGGCGCTGCAGAGGAAGGCGCTCAAAGGCGACAAGCCGATCACGGTGCGGCCCGGCTCGCTGCTCAAGCCAGCCGACCTCAAGGCCAACCGCAAGGAAATCGAGGAGAAGCTCGAGCGCAAGCTGTCGGAATTCGAATTCGCCTCGTGGCTGATGTATCCGAAGGTGTTCACGGATTTCGCCGGCGCACAGGAAACCTATGGGCCGGTCAGCGTGCTGCCGACGCCGACCTATTTCTACGGCATGAAGCCGGAAGACGAGATTTTCGTCGACATCGAGAAGGGCAAGACGCTGGTGGTGCGGTGCCTTGCCATCGGCGATGTCGACGAGAAGGGCATGGTCACCGTGTTCTTCGAGCTCAACGGCCAGCCGCGCCGTGTCAAGGTGCCCGACCGGGCGCATGGCGCGTCCGCCGCCAAGGCCCGCCGCAAGGCCGAACCCGGCAACGAGGCGCATGTCGGCGCACCGATGCCGGGCGTCGTTTCTGCGCTTTCGGTGGCTGCCGGCCAGGCTGTGAAGGCCGGTGACGTGCTGCTTTCCATCGAAGCGATGAAGATGGAGACGGCGCTGCATGCCGAGCGCGACGGCACGGTCGCCGAGGTGCTGGTCAAGGCAGGCGACCAGATCGATGCCAAGGATCTGCTGATCGCTTTCGGCTAATTGATACCTTCCTGGGGATCGCTGTCCGCATCGTGGCGGCAGCGTCAGTTCGATCATCGATAACAGCTTGACCCGCCGCCGGCGGTCGGGCATCGAGCCCGCTCAATTCGCCGCTGCATGCATCCCGAGTCGCGGCGCAGAAACGATGTGGAGAAAAATATGGCCGACGATATCACCGATACCAGCCAGACTGTTGCCGCCGGCCAGCTGCGTGCCTTCATCGAGCGCATAGAGCGGCTCGAGGAAGAGAAGAAGACCATTTCCGACGACATCAAGGAAGTGTTCGCCGAGGCCAAGGGCACAGGCTTCGACACCAAGGCGATGCGCACGATCATCCGGCTGCGCAAGAAGGACCAGGCCGAGCGTCAGGAAGAGGAAACCATCCTCGATCTGTATAAGGCCGCACTCGGCATGGTGTAGAGACCGTCTGGAAATTCTACTCCGGCGGCCATCTGGTGGCGTTTTCTGCGCTTCCCTAGTTCTACTGCAATGCAGTAGAACTGAGCTCACGTACTTTAAGTACGCTCCGCTCCGATTCTCGAAACCACCACCATATGACTCGCCGGAGCGAATTTCGAAACAGTCTCCGGCCGAGCATGATGCCGGAGCGAGCATCGAGCCATGAGCGAATTCGACTTCGGCGCCCGCCGCGCCTCTGAATTCCGCCAGCGCGGCTTCTGGACGCTGTTCGCCGAGCGGCATCCGGAAGAAAGGGCTCTGATGGCGAGGCGCGGACCCTGGTTCTGGCAGCGCGGGCTGCCCGATTTCGCCTTGGTCCTTTCCATGTATGTCGCGCCGGCGCAGAGCCAGGTCGGCGTCTTCTTCGGCCGCAACGAGAAGTTCGGCGCCACGCAAGCGTGGTCGCGGTTGAAACCGTTCCAGCCTGATATCGAAGCCAGGCTGAAGCTCAGGCCGGAACAGAGTTGCGAGGATCTCGGCATCAATTCGATGTGGCGGGTGAACTGCTATGCCGAGGACAACTGGCCAGCCATGGCCGACTGGCTGGTGACCGAATGTTCGCGTTTCGAGCGCGCGGTAACCGAAGTCCTGAGGCAGGGATAGACATCCGGTGTTGCCAGAGGGTATCGGCTCCTTTTTCCGCTCACGCTGGCAAGGCCAGGTGCCGCTCGACCGGCTGTTCTGGCGCGACCTTGTTCTTGTCGGCACGGCGCTCAACGTAGCATCTCTGGTGGCCGCGATCGTCCTGCTCGGACTGAAGCTGCCGCTCGCGCTGGTTCTGGCGGTGCATTTCGCACCGGTGCCCTACAACCTCTTTCTGACCTTTTCCGTATGGCGAACCACGGAAAAGGCCGGTGGCGCCAAGGCCTCGCTGATGACGCTCGGCGCCACATTATGGCTGATCCTGACGGTCGTGGTCTGAGAGCGGACACGGGCGCCCACCGCGTTCGCCGGGTTCGGCCGGGGGGGCAATGAAAAGGGCGGCCGCAGCCGCCCTTTTCATTCATTCAATCGAATTTCGGTTCAGGCCGCCGGCTCGAATTTCAGCGCCACGCCGTTGATGCAATAGCGCAGGCCGGTCGGCGGCGGGCCGTCCTCGAAAACATGGCCGAGATGGCTGCCGCAGCGGGCGCAATGGCATTCGGTGCGAACCATGCCGTAGCTGCGGTCGACGGTGTTTTCGACCGAACCCTGCACCGGGTCGTTGAAGCTCGGCCAGCCGGTGCCGCTCTCGAACTTCAGCTTGGATTCAAACAAAGGCTGGTCGCAGCCGACGCAGGAAAAGGTGCCGGCGCGCTTCTCGTAGAGCAAAGCGCAACTTCCCGGCCGCTCGGTGCCGTGGCCGCGCATGACGGCATACTGCTCCGGCGTCAGCCGGGCGCGCCATTCGGCGTCGGTGCGGGTTACAGGGTAGGTGTGGGTGTCCATTCGATCTCCTCAGCCTTGCCGGCTCGCCACCACAGCGCCGCGCGCCCATCGGACGCGCAAAGGACGCTGTAGTACTTTGGTTTTGCGCATAATCCTTTCCGAACCGGAGGTTCGGGATCATGCGCGGATTGCAACCTCATATTCGCACCAAGATAGGCATTTGTTACGCGATTTGCCCGCATTTTCGATCGCGATCTTTATGCGATCGCCCTGAGATAGCGATCGACCGAAGCAGCCAACGCCGCTTTTGCGCCCCCGATGACATTCTGGTTCCACCATGCACCATAGATATGGTCGAACGCGAATGGCTCCAGTGCCGCCGCGATGCGGCGCACGGCCGCTGCATTGAGCGGAACGTAGTTCGGATAGCTGTACATGAAGCTGACATGGCGGCGCGTCGGCGTCACCTGCAAGATATCGCCGGCCAGCAAGACGTCGCCGACATCGCGTTTCCAGTGCAGCACCTGACCGCCGGCAAAGTGGCCGCCGCAGCGGATGAGCGTCAGCGAAGGGTTTATGGCCAGCGTCTCGCCTTCCCAACTGACGATCGCCTTGTGCGGTCGCATGATCCATTGGCGGTCATCGGCATGGAGATAAATCGGCACGCCGCCAAACGCCTCGCTCCAACTGGCCATCACCGAATAATAGTGGCAGTGCGAGATGGCGATCGCCGCCAGGCCACCGCGGCGGTTGATCTCGGCCACCGCCTCGTCGCTGACCATCGAAACGCAGTCCCACAGCACGTTGCCGTGTGGCGTCTGCGCCAGCAGCGCCCGTTGGCCGATGGCGAAGCGCGGCTCGATGCCGAAGGCGAGAACGCCGGCATCGTCCTTCATAACAAGCCGGTGTCCTTCGGCAAGTTCCTCCGGCGTGATCCACGCTTGGCCCTCCCAGCGCACATATTGGCGCTCGTCCTCGCAGATCGGGCAATGTTCTGGCGGCGTCTCTGTCGCCGCGAACTGGACGCCGCATTGCAGGCAGAGGAAGCAGGTCATCGGATCTCCTGTCGGTCTTTCAGTGCTTTCTTGAAAGCTGCTTGGTCGCGCCCTCCAGCCCGGCCAGCGTCAGCGGGAACATGCGGCCGCCGAAAATGTCGCGGATCATCGCAACCGAATGGGTGTAGCCCCAGTTCTTGGGATTTTCGGGGTTCAGCCATACCGCGTTCGGCCATTGCTGCAGCAGACGGCCGAGCCAGACGCTGCCCGCCTCCGGATTCCAGTGCTCGACCGAACCGCCGGGGTGAGCGATCTCGTAAGGGCTCATCGAGGCGTCGCCGACGACGATCACCTTGTAGTCCGGACCGTATTTGTGAAGCAGGTCGAAGGTCGGAATCACCTCGGCATGCCTGCGGCGATTGTCCTTCCACACGCCCTCATAGAGGCAGTTGTGGAAATAGAAATATTCGAGCTGGCGGAATTCGGCGCGGGCGGCCGAGAATAGCTCCTCGACGCTTTTGATGTGGTCGTCCATCGAGCCGCCGACATCGAAGAACATCAACAGCTTCACCGCGTTGCGCCGCTCTGGCCGCGTCTGCACGTCGAGATAGCCGTGTTCGGCCGTGGCGTGGATGGTTCCGGGCAGGTCGAACTCTTCCTCGGCGCCCTCGCGCACCCAGCGACGCAGGCGTTTCAGCGCGATCTTGATGTTGCGGGTGCCGAGTTCGACGGCATCGTCGAAATTCCTGAACTCGCGTTTGTCCCAGACCTTCACCGCGCGCCGGCTGCGGCTTTCATGCTGGCCGATGCGCACGCCTTCGGGATTGTAGCCATAGGCGCCGAAAGGCGAGGTGCCGCCGGTGCCGATCCATTTCGAGCCGCCCTGGTGACGGCCTTTTTGTTCCTGCAGCCGCTGTTTCAATGTCTCCATCAGTTTCTCGAAACCGCCGAGCGCTTCGACCAGTTTTTTCTCCTCGTCGGTCAGGTGCTTTTCGGCGAGGCGGCGCAACCATTCCTCGGGGATGTTGGCGATATCGACTGCATCCGGCCCGCCCAGTGCTTCGATGCCCTTGAAGACATGCGCGAACACCTGGTCGAAGCGGTCGATATGGCGCTCGTCCTTCACCAGGGCGGCGCGGGCGAGGTAATAAAAACCTTCGACGTCGTAGTCGACCAGCCCGGCTTCCAGACCCTCCAGCAGCGACAGATATTCCCTGAGCGAGACGGGAACGCGTGCAGCCTTCAGTTCAAGGAAGAAGGGGATGAACATGGCCGGTTACAGCAAATCATACTCGATGAAGCCCGTGCGGCGGGCGACGTGGTCGTAAAGCTTGCGCGCGGTGGCGTTGGTCTCGTGCGTCATCCAGTAGACATTCTTGACGCCGATCTTTGCCGCCTCTTCCTTCACTGCGTTGATAAGGGCGGCGCCGATCCCCTTGCCGCGCACATCCGGGTCGGCGAACAAATCCTGCAGATAGCAGTTGTTTTTCTCCGACCAGCCGGAGCGGTGGTACAGGTAGTGCGTGAGACCGACCGCCTTGCCGTCCAGTGTGGCGATGAAGCCTTTTGGCTCGAATTCGCCCAGAGTGAACAGCCGCTTCCAGGTGATGGCGTAGACCTCTTCCGGCAGCTTCGTCTCATAGAAGGTGAGATAGTCGGTCCACAGGCGCCGCCAATCGGCGTGGTCGGACTGCGCGAGCGGGCGGACGATTATCTCGGACATTTCGTTCCCTCTGAAGTCTGGAACCCGATCCATACCAATAGAATCGGGATCAGGAACACCCTTGCCTATTCGGCAGGCGAACTATATTCGCGAAAAGCGGTCGCGAGCATGTGCAGCGCCTCCCGCGCCCGCGGCGGCAGAGCGTGCGACTGCAAAACGATCTCGGACGGGGGAATTGGTGGCAGGCCGAGTTTGCGGCCCACCTCGATCAAGCCCGGGGGCGCAACCCGGTAAGCGAGGGCGGAAAGGGCAAAGCCCGCCGATACCGCGATGTTGACGGCAGCGCCGCCGCCGCCGACGAAAGCCTCATTCCAGGCGATGCCTGCCCGGTCCAGCGCTTCGACCGCTCTCATACGGTCCGGGCAATTGCATCTGGTGCTTAAAAGAGCCAGGCGCAGGGGCGTGCCTGGTCGCCATTCGAAGCCAGGTGCCGCGAACCAGCCATAGTGGGTGCGCGACAAAGCTTCACCGCGTCGACTGTCATCTTCCTGGTGCACAATCACCGCATCGAGTTCGCCGCGATCGAAAGCGTCTTCCAGCATGGAGCTGGTATCGATCCGTATGTTGAGCGCGAGCGACGGATCGTGGGCATGAAGCTGGGCGATCAGCGTGGAAAGCTCAGGCCCCGCGACATGATCGACGAAGCCGAGCGCAAGCCGACATGGCGCCGCGGAAAATTCCGCGACGGCGCGTTCATGGGCGGCAAGGAATTCGCGGGCCACGGGCAGGAAGACAGCCCCCCTTTCCGACAGTGCCACGCGGCGCGGGGTTCGTTCGATCAAACGTGCGCCGAGCTTTTCCTCGAGCCGCCGCAACTTGACGCTGATCGTCGCCTGGGTGCTGCCAAGTGCTGCAGCCGCCCGGGTGAAGCTCTGCAGGTCGGCCACCATGACGAAAGTGCGCACGGCATCGACATCGAGACTGGCCATCTCCGGCATTCCATTTTGTTATCTCTGAAATAGAAATGCATAGTCTTTTTTCATGGTCAAGCCTCGTCTATGTCATCTCGACCGCAGTTTGAAGAGCCAGCCCGGTTCCAGAATGCTTCGACAGAAAGTGATCGACATGACGTTTCAAATCGACCGAAACACCGTTGCGCTTGCCGGGGCCTGCCTTGCCTCGCTGCTGTTCGGCCTCGAAATCTCCAGCGTCCCGGTGATCCTTCCGAAACTGGAAAGCGTGCTCGCCGCCTACTTTAAGGATCTGCAATGGATCATGAACGCCTACACCATTGCCTGCACCACGGTGCTGATGGCGACAGGAACGCTGGCCGACCGCTTCGGCCGCAAACGGGTGATGGTGATCGCCACCATCGCCTTCGGCCTGGCCTCACTGCTGTGCGGCCTCGCGCCGAGCGCTTCGCTCCTCATCATTGCACGCTTCCTGCAAGGCCTGGCGGGAGGGGCGATGTTCACTTGCAGCGTGGCCGTCTTGTCCCACCAATTTCAGGACGGCAGCGAACGCGGCAAGGCTTTTGTGGCCTGGAGCGTCGTCTCGGGGATCGGGCTTGGCTTTGGTCCCGCCATCGGTGGATTGATCGTCGCGTTCTCGAGCTGGCAGTGGGTGTTCCTCATCCATGTGCCGCTTGCCATCCTTGCGCTGGTCTTCATCGGTGCCGGTGTCACCGAATCACGCGACCACAATGCCCAGAAGCTTGACCGTGCCGGTATCCTGACGCTCTCGTTCGCGGTGTTTGGCTTCTCCTATCTGATCACGCAAGGGGCCGATCTCGGCTCTGGCGCCCGCATCGGCGTAGCAAGTGCTGCCGTGCTGGCCTTCGCCGCGTTCCTCGTTGCCGAGAAGATCAGCCCCTACCCGATGTTCGATTTCTCGGTGTTCCGGATCCGTCAATTTTCGGGAGCGATCATGGGCGGCATCGGCATGAATTTCAGCTATTGGCCGTTCATCATCTATCTGCCGATCTATTTTTCGGGTGTGCTCGGCTACGACAGCACCACGACCGGCCTGCTGCTGCTCGTCTACACGCTTCCCTTGATGCTGATGTCCTCGACCGCCGAGCGCCTGCGCGCCCGCTATCAGGCGCGGGTGGCGATCCCGTTCGGGTTGCTGACATTGGGGGTCGGCTTTATCGCCATGAGGATAGGTTCGAGCCTTGAGGGAGCCAGCTGGCTGACCATGCTGCCCGGTACGCTGATCGCCGGTATCGGTATCGGCCTCACCAACTCACCGACCACCAACACCACGACGGGTTCGGTGTCGCCGGATCGCGCCGGCATGGCTTCGGGCATCGATATCAGCGCGCGGCTGATCACGCTCGCCATCAACATCGCGGTGCTGGGCCTGCTGTTGACGCAGGGAATTGCTTCCTATCTCAAAACCGCATTGGGCACGGCCCTTGACCCGGACGAATTGCGCGCGTTGGCGGAAAAGATCGCCACCGGAAATCTCGATGGCCTCTCGCAATATTCGCCCAGGCTGGCGACCCTCGATCCGTCCGGCGCGCTTGCGCATGCCGCCTTGGTCAACGGTTTTGGCTGGGTCATGCTCTATAGCGGGATCGGCGTTCTTGCCCTTGCCGTCATCAGCTTCGTCGTCTTCGGCCCCAGAAACGTCGCGCCGCAAGAGGCAAGGGACCGTCATCGTGCTCAGGGCGCAAGCGAAGCTCGATCGTAGCCAGTGCCCGGCGCCTCATCCTTGCCTGCGCGCCATGAAAGCCAGCCGCTCGAACAAATGCACGTCCTGTTCGTTCTTCAGCAATGCGCCATGCAGCTTGGGCAACGCGTTCTTCGGGTCGGCGCGCAGATCCTCGGGCGCGATGTCGTCGGCGACCAGCAGCCTTATCCAGTCGAGCGCCTCGGAGGTCGACGGTTTTTTCTTCAGCCCCGGCACTTCGCGGATCTCGTAGAACTGGGTGAGGGCTGCCCGAACCAGGTTCTGCTTGATGCCGGGATAGTGGACGTCGACGATTCTGTGCAGCGTGTCGACGTCGGGAAAGCGGATGTAATGGAAGAAGCAGCGGCGCAGGAACGCGTCCGGCAACTCCTTCTCGTTGTTGGAAGTGATGAGGACGATCGGCCTGACGGCGGCGCGGATGGTTTCGCCGGTCTCGTAGACGAAGAACTCCATCCGATCGAGTTCCTGCAGGAGATCGTTTGGGAATTCGATGTCGGCCTTGTCGATCTCGTCGATCAAGAGCACGACCTTCCTGCCGGCGGCGAAAGCCTCCCAGAGTTTGCCGCGCTTGATGTAGTTCCTGATGTCGTTAAAGCGCTCGTCGCCCAACTGGCTGTCGCGCAGCCGCGAGACGGCATCATATTCGTACAGGCCCTGCTGCGCCCGCGTCGTCGACTTGACGTGCCATTCGATGAGGTCGAGGCCGAGTGCAGCCGCCACCTGGCGGGCCAGTTCCGTCTTGCCGGTGCCGGGCTCGCCCTTGACCAGCAAGGGCCGCTCCAGCGCGATCGCCGCATTGACGGCCACCATCAGATCCTTGTCGGCGACATAGGCCGCCGTGCCTTCGAAACGCATTCTTGCTCCTCGGTTGGTCATCGCGACCGTAAGGACGAGGCCGTGCCTGTGCAAGGGTGAGGTGTTGGCGGCGCGAGGGCCTGAACCCAACACGGAAAGAGTGCCCGTCTCACTGGCGCTTAGCCGGCCGGCAGCCTATATTGGGCGGGACGGTCTGTGCTTCCCGGCAGGAGAACATTTTCCCCGGGGCCTTAACGATCCTTAGGGAGCTGTCCCTGGGAAGACCCGTGGGTTTTCTCACACGGCGCCCACCTACTTTGTAGGTTCCCGGGATCGCTCTCTCCACCGGTTGTGTGGATCGTCACTTATTGCCACGCGTCCCGCATTTCGGTGGATGATTGCGGTGGAAAACGTCGCTCCCAACACTCCATCCAGATCTGACCTTTTCTACCCTGACTGCATGACCTCTCTCAAAGACCTCAAAAAGCAGCTTCGCCGCGAGGCCCTCGGACGCCGCGATGCGCTCGACGAATTCTGGCGGGTGGAGGTCGCGCTTGAAATGGCAGAGACGGCACGCGATCACCTCCACATTGAGCCGGGCCAGATCGTTTCCGGCTTCTGGCCGATGCGCTCGGAAGTCGACGTCAGGCCGCTGATGTTTGCCTTGCGCGAAAGGGGCGCGCGGCTTTGCCTGCCGGCCATTCTCGACAAAACCACGATCGTCTTTCGCGAACTGGTGCGCGGCGCGCCGATGGTCGAGATGGGTTTCGGCACGGTCGGCCCGCATGAAGAAGCAGAAGTGCTCGACCCCTCGGTGATGCTGGTGCCGCTCGCCGCCTTCGATGCGCGCGGCCATCGCATCGGCTATGGTGCCGGCTATTACGACCGCGCCATCGCCAAGCTGATCGACAAGGGACAGCCGCCGCGGCTGGTCGGCATCGCCTTCGACTGCCAGGAGGTGGCAATGGTGCCGGATGAGGAACATGACGTCGTCATTCCGGAAATACTGACCGAGAGCGGGTTGCGCCGCTTCGCGTCAAAATTGTAGATAAAAGGACGCATGATCTTTCACAGACGTCATGCAGCTTTTGCTTCGCTGACCTTCGGTGCGGGATCATATGAGACTTCTCTTCCTCGGTGACATGGTTGGAAAGACAGGACGGACGGCGGTGTGGGAACAGCTGCCCGGCTTGATCTCCGACTTCAAACTCGATTTCGTCATCGTCAACGGTGAGAACGCCGCCGGCGGCTTCGGCATCACCGAAGATATCTTTCGCGAGACGATCGCGGCCGGTGCGGATGTCGTCACAACCGGCAACCATGTCTGGGACCAGCGCGACGCACTCGCCTTCGCGCCGCGCGAAGAGCGCTTCCTGCGCCCCTCGAACTTTCCCAAGGGCACGCCCGGGCGCGGCTCCGGCGTCTACATCGCCAGGAGCGGCGCGCGCGTGCTGGTCGCCAACATCATGGGCCGGGTGTTCATGCATCCCGAACTCGACGATCCCTTCCAGGCCGGCGAACGCGAGCTTGCCGCCTGTCCGCTCGGCGAGCAGGCGGATGCCGTGATCATCGACTTCCACGCCGAGGCGACCTCGGAAAAGATGTGCTTCGCGCATTTCGTCGACGGCCGCGCCAGCCTCGTCGTCGGCACCCACACCCACCAGCCGACCGGCGATCACCAGATCCTCAATGGCGGTACCGGTTATATGTCCGACGCCGGCATGTGCGGCGACTATGATTCCTCGCTCGGCATGGACAAGGAGGAGCCGCTCAACCGGTTCCTGTCGAAAGTGCCGAAAGGCCGCTTCGAAGCGGCGACCGGACCGGCGACCTTGTGCGGCGTCGGCGTCGATATTTCCGACCGCACCGGGCTGACCGAGCGGATCGCGCCGTTTCGTCGCGGCCCGCGGCTGGAGGAAACCGCACCGTCCTTCTGGTCATGACATTGATATAGGCACGCTTAGTACCTAACTGCCGGCGACACTGCTCTAGATCGTTAAAAGAGGGGACGACCTCCATGCAGCTCATCGAATTCCTGGCGCCGCATTTTCAATTTGTGTCCGATCCAACCGCCTGGGTCGCGCTGCTGACGCTGATTGTGCTCGAGGTCGTGCTCGGCATCGACAATCTGATCTTCATCTCGATCCTGACCAACAAGCTGCCGGAAGCACAACGGGCCCGTGCCCGCCGGCTCGGCATCTCGGCGGCGCTGATCATGCGGCTGGTGCTGCTGGCCACCATTTCGATCATCGTCCAGCTGACCACGCCGGTATTCACGGCCTTCGGCCATGGTTTTTCCTGGCGCGACCTGATCCTGATCGCCGGCGGCCTGTTCCTGGTTTGGAAGGCGACCAAGGAGATCCATCACACGGTCGATCCCGACGACCACAAGGATACGATGATGGGCGAGACGCTGCAGATCAGCCTCGCCGGCGCGATCTTCCAGATCCTACTGCTCGACCTGGTCTTCTCGATCGATTCGATCATCACCGCCGTCGGCATGACCGACGAGATCGCCATCATGTACATCGCCGTGATCGTGGCGGTCAGCGTGATGATGCTGGCGGCCGGGCCGCTGGCCAACTTCATCGCCAAGAACCCGAGCATTGTCATGCTGGCGCTGGGCTTCCTTTTGATGATCGGCATGACACTGATCGCCGACGGCATGGGCTACCATGTGCCCAAGGGCTACATCTATGCGGCGATGGGCTTTTCGGCATTGGTCGAGGGGCTCAACATGCTGGCGCGGCGGCGCAAGAAGCCGGGCGGCGGGCATTGAGGCAAGAGCAGCAGGGTGGTCGCCCTTGCACAGACCAGTCATGCGAGATTGATCTGCCAGGAGACCCCGAACCTGTCGTTTAGCCATGCGAAACGGCGGCTGAAGCCGTAATTGTCCGATGGCATCAGGAACGCGCCATCCTTGCCCAGCGTCTCGACAATTCGGTTCAGTTCATCCTCGGAGGAACAGTCCACATACAGCGACACCGATGGCGTGAAGGTGAATGCATGGTGGACGGGGCTGTTGAAGACCATGACTTCCAGGCCGGCGATCGACACCCGCGCTAGTTTGACCGTTCCTTGCGGACCGTCTTCGCCGGGGCCGTAATTCGTGACGTCGAGGACGCTGCTGCCGGGAATGGTCTCGCAATAGAGGGTCATTGCCTCTTCGGCCTTGCCCTCGAACATCAGGAATGGCGTTACTTTCTTCATCGCAAAGGCCTCCTCTTCCTTCTGGTTGCTCAGATGTCGGGTCGCTCAAACATTGGTCTCGTTGGCGGGTTCGCCTTTCATCTCGCTGCGGTAGTAGCCGTCGCGCAAATTGATGCCGTACTCGACATAGGCCTTCATGCAGGCCAGCATCTGCGACCAGCCCTCGCAATTGAGGTAGGACTTCTTCAGGCCGACCGCGCCTTCCTGCCAGCCGCTCTCGGCGATGGTGACGAAGGTGCCGCCATCGTCCAGCGGTTCGAAGTTCATCTCGATGCGGGTTTTGTAGGCCGGCTTGCCGTCCTCATCGGTGGCATCCCAGCGCAGCACGATGCGGCGGTCCTTGACCACTTCGTCGACCTCAACCGGCACCTTGCCCCACCAGACGACGCCGGCGCCGGCTTCCAGCGGGGCGCTGGCGCCGCCGATCGTGGTGAAATAGCCGCTCAGTTTCTTCGGATTGACGACTGCGTCGAAGACGTCGGCGACCGGCTTGCCGATGCGTCCGGAAACACTGAATCCAAGTGACATATCCACAGCTCCTTCCCTTGATCGGTCCAAAGATATGTTATATAAACATAACATGTCAAGCAGATCGCAAGACGACAATGTTTTCAAGGCGCTGGCGCATCCGCGCCGGCGCGAAATGCTGGATCAGCTGAAGGACGCGCCGAAGACGACCGGCATGCTGTGCGAGGCCTTTCCCGATATCGATCGCTGCACGGTCATGCTGCATCTGAAGGTGCTGGAGGAGGCCGACCTAATCGTTGCGCGGCGCGACGGCCGCGAGCGCTGGAACCATCTCAACGCGCTGCCGATCAAGCAGATCCACGACCGCTGGATCAGCCAGTATGCCGGCCATGCGCTCAGCATCATCGACCGACTGAAGTCGGACCTCGAGGCGTGAGCCGCCGCAGCAGGTCACGTCTTGCGCCGCATGCGCGGTGCGGCTGGACGAATTGAGCCGATTTATCTATAAGCCGGCCATTCCGACAGAGAACGCCGTGCTTCCAAGAGGTGCACCTGGGACGCTCTGAAATTTTGAATTCGAGCATTGCGGAAGACGAGGTCAGATCACTTCGCTTCGCGATGCTCTAGCCGAGAAGACGACAGGGGTGCCATGGCTGGCCATTCACAGTTCAAGAACATCATGCACCGCAAGGGCCGCCAGGATGCGGTGCGGTCTAAAATGTTTTCCAAGCTGGCGCGCGAAATCACCGTCGCCGCTAAAAGCGGGACGCCCGATCCATCGATGAACCCGCGCTTGCGGCTGGCGATCCAGAACGCCAAGGCGGTGTCGATGCCGAAGGACAACATCCAGCGCGCCGTCAACAAGGCCTCGATGGGCGATGCCGAGAATTACGAAGCCGTGCGCTATGAGGGCTATGGCCCGGGCGGCGTCGCCGTCATTGTCGAGGCGCTGACCGACAACCGCAACCGCTCGGCGTCCAATGTGCGTGCTGCCTTCACCAAGGCCGGCGGCGCGATGGGGGAAACGGGCTCGGTTTCCTTCATGTGGGACCGCGTCGGCGAGATCTATTATCCGGCATCGGCCGGCAGCGCCGACAAGGTCATGGAAGCGGCAATCGAAGCCGGCGCCGACGACGTGGAAACCGACGAGGAAGGCCACACCATCTATTGCGCCTTCGAGAATCTCGGTGAGGTGTCGAAGGCTCTGGAAACCTCGCTCGGCGAGGCAGAATCGGTGAAGCTGATCTGGCGGCCGCAGAACAACGTTCCGGTCGACGAGGAGCGGGCACAGTCGCTGATGAAACTGGTCGCCACGCTCGAGGACGACGACGACGTGCAGAGCGTCTACGCCAACTTCGAAGTCGACGACGAGACCATGGCCAAGCTCAGCGCGGCATGAGCGGAGCTCAGCCCGGCATGAGCGAAAGCGTGCTCCCCGCCATCCGCATCAGCTACTGCACGCAGTGCCAGTGGCTGTTGCGCGCCGGCTGGATGGCGCAGGAGCTGCTGTCGACCTTCGGCACGGACCTTGGCGAAGTAACGCTAGTGCCGGGCACCGGCGGCATCTTCACCATTTCCTGCAATGACGTGCTTGTCTGGGATCGCAAGCGCGACGGCGGTTTTCCGGACGCGGCCAAGCTGAAGCAACTGGTCCGCGATGTCATTGATCCGGACCGCGACCTCGGTCATTCCGATCGGAAGACAAAGGCGTAGAGGCCGCCGCTGCCGTCACTTGCGTCGCCACGCTCCGAAGGCGGCGCCAATCGCAATACCCACGGCGACGCCCATCGGAAGGTCATCCAGAGCGGTGCCGACCGCGGCACCGACACCAACGCCGATCGCCATGCCGAAGGCCATATTCGAATATTGATCCTTCATCGGCGGCTCCATCCATCCTTTTCAACGCGCGGCGAACCAGAAGGATGCCAGCGCGGCTATGCCGCTGATGGTGCGGACATGGTTCCACATCACCCATTCGTCGAGGTAGCGCGTCCACAGGCTTGCGCCATTGCTGCTGGCCGGATCGAGGGCGGCGAGCGCATCGTTGAGCGGGACGTTGAAGATCATCGTCACCACCACGATGCCGATGAGATAGAGCAGGCTGCCGGCAACCAGCCAGAGCGAGCCTGGCTGGTTCCAGCCGATCACCGCACCGATGGCGACAACGATGCAGACGAGAGCCGTGCCGAACAGCGCTGTCATGAACAGCGGCGTCACCGCTGTGACGTTGATGGAATTCATCGCGGCAATGCCGCTTGCGGCTGGCATGCGGGCGAGGCCCGGCATGACGAAGCTGGAGAAAGCAAAGAAGACGCCGCCGACGACGCCTGAGCCAAGTGCGGCAATGAAGATGAGAGTGGGAAGAAGTTTCGCGATCATGTCAGTTGCTCCAGATGCCCATTGTGCTTTCCTCCGCATAAACGTGATTAATCCTCACATTTGCAAAACGTGATAAACCCTCGTATTTTTCGAGTCAAGTGAGTGTGGCGGCATTTGGAGTCAGGTATGGAAGACGCGGCAACCCCCGTTTCCGCACAGAAGCAGGCTGCTTCACCGCGTCGGGCGCCGAGCCAGCAGCGCAGCCGCGAGCGGGTCGAGCGCATGCTGGCGGCTGCCTCGGCGCTGATCGCCGAGCAAGGCAGCGATGCCATGCGCATGGGTGAGGTGGCGGAGCGCGCTGGGGTGTCGATCGGGTCGCTCTATCAGTTCTTTCCGGACAAGCGGGCGATCATCTGGGCGCTGGCCGAGCGCTACACCGCCGAAAGCCAGTCCTGCATTTCGGCAGCACTGGCTGGCATCAGCGACGCCGAAGGCCTGCAGTCCGCGTTTTCAGAGTTGGTCGACATCTATTACCGGCTGTTCCTGGCCGAGCCGGTGATCCGCGACATCTGGTCGGGCACGCAGGCTGACAAGGCGCTGCGCCAGCTCGAACTCGCCGACAGCCGTGCCAACGCCGAATTCCTCAGCGCGGTGCTGAAACGGCTGCGGCCGGCAGCCGATCCGGCGACACTGGAAACCACGGCGTTTCTGGTCTGGCAGATGGGCGAGGCCGCCATGCGGCTGGCGATCTCGGTTGAGCGGCAGGAGGGCGACAGGCTGGTCGCCGCCTACAAGCGCATGGCGTTAAGGGAATTGCTGGCCGAGTAGGACCGCGCCGCAACAAAAAACCCGCCACAAGGGCGGGTTTTCGATCTGAGAAAGCTCGTTTGGCTTAAGTTCTTACTTGATGCAAGTCGTTATCCCAAAACCGCTTCGCACTTTTGGGCGACATACAATTAGATGCCGAAACCTTCGAAACGCTTCTTGAACTTCGACAGGCGGCCGCCGCGGTCGAGCAGGGTCTGCTGGCCGCCGGTCCAGGCCGGGTGGGTGGTCGGGTCGATATCGAGGTTCATCGTATCGCCTTCCTTGCCCCAGGTCGAACGGGTCGTGTATTCGGTGCCGTCGGTCATGACGACCTTGATGGTGTGGTAATCGGGATGGATGTCGGTCTTCATGGTTCGGTTCCTGGCTTGCCGGCGCTGCCGACGGGCATAAGCCTGCGTCGATGCGCCCCTTTTTAAAACTCGAAGCCGCAGCTATTGAGGAGCCACGGCTTCTAAAACGGTCGGCGAGCCTATACATCAGCCGGAATTGAATCACAAGGCCGCGGCAAGCGCATATTGAGGCGCAGACCCCAAGGACGGCTGGAGGAAACATCGGGATGGCGCAAATCACCAGCGCAGACGAGCGCCGGCGTTCGCTCAAGCCGCTCAGGCGCCTGTTCCCCTACATCACGCACTACCGCACGCTGGTCGTCGGCGCCATTATCTCGCTGGTTATCGCGGCGGCAACCACGCTGGCGCTGCCGCTGGCGGTGCGTCGCATGATCGATCATGGCTTCTCGTCGTCCAGCACGACCTTCATTGCCGAATATTTCGCAGCGCTGGTGGCTATGGCCGCCCTGCTGGCGGCAGCATCGGCCGGCCGCTACTATTTCGTCATCACGCTGGGCGAGCGCGTCGTCGCCGATATCAGGCGCGATGTGTTTGCCCATGTGACGACGCTGTCGCCTGCCTTCTTCGACACCGCCCAGTCGGGCGAGATCGTGTCGCGGCTTGCCGCCGACACGACGCAGGTCAAGTCGGCGGTCGGAGCGACGGCCTCGGTGGCGCTGCGCAATGTCATCCTCGGCCTTGGCGCGGTGGGGATGATGGTCATCACCAGCCCGAAACTGTCCGGCCTGGTCATCGCGGCAATACCCGTGATCGTGCTGCCGCTGGTCGCCTTCGGCCGTTCGGTGCGGCGCAAATCACGCCAGGCGCAGGATACGCTGGCCGATGCCACCGCCTATGCCAGCGAGCAGATCGGCGCGGTGCGCACGCTGCAGGCCTTCACCAATGAGAAGCTGGTCACCGGGCATTTCTCGGCTGCGGTGGAAGCTGCTTTCGAGGCGGCACGCTCCTCGATCTTCGCGCGCTCCTTCTTAACCTTCTTCGCCATTTTCACCATCTTCTCGTCCGTCGTGGCGGTGCTGTGGTTCGGCTCGCGCGACGTGCTCGAAGGCTCGATATCGCCAGGCACGCTCGGCCAGTTCCTGCTCTATTCGGTGTTCGCCGCCGGCGCGCTGGGCGCGCTGTCGGAAGTGTGGGGCGAACTTGCGCAAGCGGCGGGTGCTGCCGAACGGCTGACCGAGATCCTGGCCGAGAAGCCGGCGATCCAGGCTCCCGCCGATCCGAAGCCGCTGCCGGCCGTCGCCAAGGGCGCGATCGTCTTCGACAATATCTCCTTCTCCTACCCGGCAAGGCCCGACCGCGCCGCCGTGCACGGCTTAAGCTTTCAGGTCATGCCGGGCGAGACGGTGGCGATCGTCGGGCCGTCAGGGGCCGGCAAGAGCACGGTGTTTTCGCTGATCCTGCGTTTTTACGATCCCGAAACAGGCAAGATCCTGATCGACGGCGTCGATGTGCGCGAGGCCGACCCCGTTTCGGTCCGCCAGCGCATCGCCATCGTGCCGCAGGACGTCACCATTTTCGCGGCAAGCGCGCGTGACAATATCGGTTTCGGCCGGCCGGGAGCCAGCAAGGCCGAAATCGAGACGGCGGCGAAGGATGCACTTGCCGATGAATTCATCCTCAAGCTGGAAAAAGGCTATGACAGCCAAGTCGGCGAGCGCGGCGTGACGCTGTCAGGCGGTCAGCGCCAGCGGGTTGCGATCGCCCGTGCCATCTTGCGCGACGCGCCGATCCTGTTGCTCGACGAGGCCACCTCGGCACTCGACGCCGAAAGCGAAACGCTGGTGCAGACGGCATTGGAACGGCTGATGCAGGGCCGCACCACGATCGTCATCGCCCACCGCCTGGCAACGGTGCTGAAGGCCGACAGGATCCTGGTCATGGATGGCGGCTCGATCGTCGAGGAAGGCACGCATCAGAGCCTTGTCGCCAAGGGCGGCATCTATGCGCGGCTGGCCAAGCTGCAGTTTGAAACCGGCGCCAGTGCTTTCAGGGGCGCGGCGGAGTAGGCAGATCTGCCGCTGTGGCGACAGCCGCTATGCGGCTCCATAGCGCTGCTTCAGATGGTTCACGAAATAGGTAGCATTGAGCTTTTCGCCGGTGGCGCGTTCGAGCAGGTCCGGCGTCGACCAGCGTGACCCCTGTGACCAGATTTTTTGGCGGCGCCAGTCGTTGATCGCCTCGAAATTGCCTTTGGCGAGATCCTCGTCGGCGGCAGGATGCTCCCGCGTCAGCGCCGCCCATTGCTGGGCCGCCATCATCGCGCCAAGCGTGTAGGAGGGGAAGTAGCCGAAAGCTGCCCTGGGCCAATGCACGTCCTGCATTGGCCCGTCGGCTGGGTTGTCGATGGTGGAAAGGCCGAGGTAGTCGCGCATCTTGGCGTCCCAGGCTTCGGGCAGATCGGCCACCTCCAGCCGGCCCGAGACGAGTTCCTGTTCCAGTTCGTAGCGCAGGATGACATGCAGGGGATAGGTCACCTCGTCGGCATCGACCCGGATCAGGCCGCGTCCGACGCGATGCACGTGCGGCAGGATGTCGTCGAGCGACCAGGCTTCGCCGAGATGCTTTTCAACCACTGGCAGCGCCCAGCGCCAGAAGGCCGGGTTGCGGCCTAGCTGCTTCTCGACGAACAGGCTCTGGCTTTCATGCACGGCCATGCCGCGCGCTTTGCCGAGCGGCCAGTGCGACCATGCCTTGGGCAGGTTCTGTTCGTAGAGCGCATGGCCGGTCTCGTGCAGCACGCCCATCAGCGCCGACAGGAAGTCGGACGTCTTGTAGCGGGTGGTGATACGCACGTCGCTCGGCACGCCGCCGCAGAAAGGGTGGTGCGACACCGACAGCGACCCATGCGTCAGGTCGAAGCCGACTGCCGTCATCATGGCAAGGCCGAGCTCGCGCTGCCGATCGATCGCATAGGTGCCCGAAAGCGGCTTCAGCGGGCGCTTGCGCTGCCGTGCGTCCTGGATCGCCAGCGCCTCCGGCACGAAACTTTTCAGAAAAGCCTTCAGGTCGCTGAACACAGGCGTGATGTCGGCGGTGCGGTTGCCGGGGTCGTACTGCTCCATCAGCGCGTCATAGGGGGCCAGGCCGAGCACATCGGCACGCAGCGCCGCCTCCTCGCGCACCAGCGCCACGACGCCTTCCAGCGCCGGCTGGAAGCCTGCCCAGTCGTTCTTGGCGCGCAGGCCGCGCCACAGCTGCTCGCAACGCAAGCGCGCGGTCGTCTGGCGTTCGACGAATTCGACCGGCAGGCAGGTCAGGTTGGTGTATTGCCGCCGCAGTTCCGAGACGGCGGCGCGCTGCTCCTCCCCCAGCGCTTCCTGTTCGGCCGCGGCGATCCAGTCTGCTATCTCGGGCGCCGTTGCCCTGGTGTGATACATGCCGGCCAGTGCCGACATCGCCTCGGCACGCTTCTCGCCGCCGCCGACGGCCATGTGCGTGGCCTCATCGGCACCGAGGATGGCCAGCGCATGCTCGAGCGCTTCGAGCTTGTGACCGAGGTCGTCGAGTTTCTGAAAGGACATGGCGACTTCCGTGATTGGGACGGCGCGAAAAGACACCAACGCAAAAGCGTTGGCAACCCTCGGATGCCGTCCGGCAAATGCACCTTGCGCAGGCGAGGCCGCGCATGAAATGCTGCCGGCAACACATCAAGGGGGAAAAATGATCGGCAACATCCTGGTCGGGCTGGTGGCCTTGATCCATGCCTACATCGTCTATCTGGAGATGGTGCTGTGGGACACGCCGCGCGGGCACAAGGCTTTCAACCTGACCCCGGAATTCGCCAGTGCCTCGAAAGTGCTCGCGGCCAATCAGGGACTTTATAACGGGTTCCTCGCCGCCGGGTTGATCTGGGGGCTATACCTTGGTGCGGCCGGTTTCCAGGTCAAGGTCTTCTTTCTGGCTTGCGTGGCCATTGCCGGCCTCTATGGCGCGGCAACGGTCGGGCGCAAGATCCTGTTCATCCAGACCGTGCCGGCGGTGATCGCCCTGATCGCGGTATTGCTCGGCTGGTAAAAAGGACGCCCGCGGGATCGCTCTCGAAGGCGCCAGGCGGTTCCTTCCTCTTGGACCGTTTCGGGCGCTATGGCCTCAGCCGTTCGGGTAATTGCCGCCGTCGGCGCCGTCGCCGATCATGAAGCCGCTGCCGGTGTCGATCATCAGCCGCTGGTCGACATTGTCGAGACGGCGCAGCAGATCATGGTATTGCGCGGCCGGTATCCTGCCGTGATCGGAGGCGGCGACTTTCTCTGCCGCCTGACTGATGTGGGCCGTGCGCATTTCCAGGCGTTCCGCCACAGCCGGGGTGATGTTGTTGGCCTGTCTTGCGTCCACGATGCCCTGCCGGACGCCCTGCACCTGTTGGATAAGCGCCTCGACACGCGGGCCAGTCATATCGGTTGGATCGGTCGCGTCGAGAGCGCCCTTGTGATGGCCCGCGGCATAGGCGCCGGCAAGCGGAACGGCGATGAGGAGCGCCGTGAGTGTTGCAGTTCTAAGCGAGGTCTTGGGAGTGAAAGAGCGCATCACGCGTCTCCTCTTGTAGAGGGAGGCGGCGGTTGTCCGCCTGCCTTCCAGCCTTGGGCCGTCCGGTTCCGTCGCGTCGCGATGAGGGGGGATTCATCGCCGGCGGTTCTCGGCCCGGGCGGCAGGCTAGGACCGCCCTGCGACAATGTGTAATTAAAAAAAGATAATCTTTTCAGGCCTTGCCGGCCTCCGTCTGCGCCCTAAGGTTGAGCCGACGAACAAGTTCGCGTGATTTTGGATCAACGTTCGGTGAGCTTCAGTTCAATACGGCGGTTCTTGTTGCGCGCCTCTTCGGTGTCGGCGGGATCGAGGGGCTGGAACTCACCGAAGCCTGCCGCGACCAGGCGGTTGGCCGGCACGCCGTTCTCGATCAGAAATTTCACCACCGAGGTCGAACGCGCCGTCGACAGTTCCCAATTGTCGCGGTAGCGGCCGGTGCCGGAGAGCGGCTTGTTGTCGGTATGGCCGTCGACGCGCAGCACCCAATTGATCTCGGGCGGGATTTCCTTCTGCAACTCGATGATGGCGTCGGCGAGTTTCTTCATCTCGACCTTGCCGGCATCGTTGATCACCTCAGAGCCGGTCGGGAACAGCACTTCCGACTGGAAGACGAAGCGGTCGCCGACGATGCGGATGTTCTCGCGGTCGGCGAGGATTTCGCGCAAACGGCCGAAGAAGTCGGAGCGGTAGCGGTTCAACTCCTGCACGCGCTGCGCCAGCGCGACGTTGAGGCGGCGGCCGAGATCGGCGATCTTGGTGTTGGAATCGCGGTCGCGGATTTCGGAGACGTTGAGCGCATCCTCGAGCGCGCCGATCTGCTTGCGCAGCGCCGCGATCTGCTGGTTGAGGATCTCGACCTGGCTCAGCGCCTGCTGGCTGATCTGGCGCTGGCTGTCGAGTTCGCCGCCGAGCGCCGCTGCACGCTGGTTGGCGGCGTCGCCGGCACCGGCACCTTGCGCCAGCAATCGTTCGAGCCGGCTCTTTTCCGCTTGCGCGGCCGACAGCGACGCCTGCAGATTGGCCAGGGAATCATCCTTGTCCTGCGCCGTCGAGCGCTCCAGCGCCAGCAGTTGGGTCAGTTCGTTGATCTGCGAGTTGAGGCGCGAGAGCGCCGTATCCTTGCCGGAGATTTCGCGTCCCAGCAGGAACTGCGCCAGCACGAAGACCGTGAGCAGGAACATGATGGCCAAAAGCAGCGTCGACAGCGCGTCGACGAAGCCCGGCCAGTAGTCGATGCGGCGATCGGTGCGCCGGCCCCTGGCGAGTGCCACGTCAGTGCACTCCGGGCTTCTTCAGGGCATCGGCGATCTTTTCCAGCGTGTTGCGCATCGCCTTCTGCTCGTCGGACTGGGCCTCGACCCAGTCACGCATGATCTGCTGTTCCGAGCGCATATTCTTGACCAGGCCGGAAATGCCGTCGGCGAGATTGGCCATGGCGGTGGCGACGCGCGGGTTGGAGCCGCCGCCATTCTCCTGCATCGAGCGCAGCCGTTCCGACAGCACCCGGATCTCGTCGGAGGATTCGGTTTTGGCCGGGTCGGCGACGACGATGTCCGACGACAGGTCGGTGACCGAGGAAAGCCAGTTTTCCAGTTCGGTGTAGAAGCGCGTCTGGGCGCGGCCGGCCTGCAGGTCGAGGAAGCCGAGCACCAGCGAGCCGGAGAGGCCGAACAGCGAGGACGAGAAGGCGGTGCCCATGCCGGCCAGCGGCGCCGAAAGCCCCTGCTTCAGGGAATCGAGCACCGCGGCGGCGTCACCGGTGCCGGGATCGAGCGATTCGATGGTTTCGCGGATCGAGCCGATGGTGTTCAACAATCCCCAGAAGGTGCCGAGCAGGCCGAGGAACACCAGCAGGCCGACGAGATAGCGCGAGGTGTCGCGGCTTTCGTCGAGGCGCGTGGCGATGGAATCGAGCATGGTGCGCATCGAACTGGTCGAGAAGGCCATCGCCGAGGAACGGCCGATCATCGCCTTCATCGGCGCCAGCAGCACCGGTTCGGTCGTCTCCGAGCCGGCACGGAAGGAGTTGACCCAGCGCACTTCGCGAAACAGTCGCCCGACCTGGGCGAAGGCCAAAAGGATGCCGACCACCAGCACGCCGACGATCAGGCCATTGAGGCCGGGATTGCTGCCAAAGGCGGTTGAGATCTGTCGGGTGAGGATGGCGGCGATGAAGGCGACGATGACCAGGAAGATCACCATGGTCAGCAGAAAGACCTGCGGGCTCGATAATTTATGCGGGTCGTAGATCAGGACATCAGAACGTCTGCCCATGCCGAAGGATCTGAGAAAAGCCATCCGTGCCCCGTTTCCGATGCCGCCGCCGATCACGTAAACCGCGACTCTAAACGGAATTGTGACCAAATTGAATGGCGCTTGGCAATATTGCCGCGTCGATAGTGTCAGAGGCGATTGATGACCAGACAGTCGACCATGGCGGCCAGATGCAGGCTGGCGCCGGTGACGACGAAACCGTGCCACAGCGCATTGTGGAAGCGCAGCCCCTTCCAGGCGAAGAAGATGACGCCGCAGGAGTAGACGATGCCGCCGGCAACGATCAGCGCTATCGATGTCGTCGGTAGCGTCTGGACAAGCGGCTTGACCAGGATGATGCCGCTCCAGCCAATGGCGAGATAGAAGCCGATCGCCAGCCGGTCGAAATGGCCGGGAAAGAACACCTTGATGGCAATGCCCAGCGCTGCCGCGGTCCAGACCAGCACGATCATCCAGCGCGCCAGCGGCGAGCCTTCGAGCTGCGCCAGGAAAGGCGTATAGGTCGCGGCGATCAGCAGATAGATCGCGGCGTGGTCGAAACGCCGCAACACCCATTTTGCCGGCGACGAGACCGGCCACAGATTGTAGGTCATCGACACCGAGAGCACGGTGAGCAGCGAAATCACGTAGAAGGCGGCGGCGATGTATTCGCCGGGTCCGACACGAAACGCCGCCAGCGCCAGCAGCGCGGAACCGGCCGATATCGCCAGCACGATGCCGACCGCGTGGACGATACCGTCAGCGATCATCTCGGCACGCGAATAGTGCCAGCGTCCGATGAACGGGATATCGGGGTAGGGTTCGTTGTCTCTCACTAAGCCGGGTTCCTGCGCCGCGCCCTCCAATCTGGGCGCTCGCCGGGCAGTATTTCAAGCTTCCGTTGCGGTTTTGCGACTGCGGCGCATCAGCGCGGCGGTTTGTCGGCGCGGCTTGCCTGTCAACGAGAGGAGAGCGGCTTCTTCACGACCTTGAGCAAAGCGCGCTGGATGATCTCGTTGCCGGCGACGACCGAACCGTTGTCGAGCATGTCCTGGCCGCCATCCATGTCGGAGACGAAGCCGCCCGCCTCGCGGATCAAAAGCAGCCCGGCGGCGATATCCCAGGCAGACAGGCCGGTTTCCCAGAAGCCATCCATGCGGCCGGCAGCGACATAGGCGAGATCGAGCGATGCGGAGCCGAGGCGGCGGACGCCGGAAACCTCGGCCATGACGTTGCGCAGCTCGACGAGGAAATTGCCGTGGTGGCCGCGGCCGAGATGCGGCATGCCGCAGCCGATGACCGTGTCGACCAGCTTGATGCGGCCGGCGACGCGCAAGCGGCGGTCGTTCATGAAGGCGCCGCCGCCGCGTTCGCAGGTGTAGAGTTCGTCCATCGCCGGATTGTAGATGACGCCGGCAACGATCTGGCCCTGGCGCTCCAGCGCGATCGAAACGGCAAAGAGCGGAATGCCGTGCAGGAAATTGGTGGTGCCGTCGAGCGGGTCGACGATCCAGCGATGCTGGCCGTCGTCGCCTTCGACCACGCCGCGCTCCTCCATCAGGAAGGAATAGCCGGGCCGTGCCTTGGACAGTTCGGCGAAGACGATGTCCTCGGCCTTGCGGTCGGCCTGGCTGACATAGTCGCCGGGGCCCTTCATCGAGACCTGCAGGTTCTGCACTTCGCCGAAGTCGCGCGACAGCGAGCGGCCGGCCTTCATTGCGGCCTGGACCATGACGTTGAGAAGGGCTGAGCGTGCCATAGTGCTTTTTCCCGGTGCTGCGCTTTAAATTCTGCCTCGATGCATGTCGGTGACCCGGAACCGGGCCACTGTTGGGCGACATGCGTCAGTCGGCGCGGCGCACGTAAGTGATTTCGTTGGTGTCGACGATGATGCGTTCGCCGGCGCCGATGAAGGGCGGCACCAGGACGCGGATGCCGTTCTCCAGGATCGCCGGCTTGTAGGACGATGCCGCCGTCTGGCCCTTCACCACCGGGTCGGCCTCGGTGATGGTCAGCGTCACATAGTCGGGCAGCGAAATGCCGATCGGCCGCTCTTCGTAGAGCTGGACCGTTACCATCATGCCGTCCTGCAGGAAGGCGGCGCGATCGCCGACGAAGTCCTTGTTCAATTCGAGCTGCTCGTAGCTCTGGGTGTCCATGAACACCAGGGCGTCTTCCTGCGCGTAGAGGAAGGAAAAATCCTTCAGGTCGAGCCGGATCTGTTCGACCGTCTCGGCCGAGCGGAAGCGCTCGTTGAGCTTGGTGCCGTTGATGAGGTTCTTCAGTTCGACCTGATTGTAGGCGCCGCCCTTGCCAGGCTTGACGGTGTTGGTCCTGACCGCCACCCAAAGGCCGCCATCATGCTCGATGACATAGCCGGGACGGATTTCGTTGCCATTGATCTTGGCCATGATGAGATGATCCGGAATGATGCCTACGGCCACGCCGTCGGTAAGGGATATTCGCTGGGAAAGCGATTTCGGGCTCCCAAGACCACAAATCGCCAGAAGAGGCAAGGGAGCGGGCAGGTTGCGACCAGGCAAGGGAGCCGGGGTTGCACTTGCAATGACCGTGAGAACCGCCGTCAAGGCAGTCGGTTGGCCTTCTGCAGCGCCTGCTTGGTTTGGTCGTCGTCCAGCCCCTGCAGGAAGTCGTCCATCTGCGGATCGATGAGGCCGGCGCGGCGGGCAATGATGTACCAGGCACCGGCAAGGACCAGGTCCGGATCGGTGCCGATGCCTTGCATATAGAGCTTGGCCAGGCGGTTCTGGGCGGCAACATTGCCGCCCTCCGCCGCCTGCTTCATCCAGCCGAAGGCGGATTTCAGGTCGCGCGCGCCGCCGCGGCCTTCGATCATCCAGGCGGCGAGATCGATTTGCGCGGTGTCGTAGTTCTGCCTTGCGGCCTGCGCCAGCAGGCGCCTTGCCTGGGCATCGTCGCGTGGCTTGCCGCCGACACCGTTGGCGTAGATCTGCGACATTGCATATTGCGCGTCCGCGAGGCCGGTCGCAGCGGCGCGTTCATAGTAGGAGACCGCCTTGGCCATACCGGCGTCGCCGGGGTCCTGCTGGACCAGCATCTGCGCGAAATTGAATTGCGCCAGCCGGTTGCCGGCTTCGGCTGCGGCCTGCATCAGGGCGTAGGCCTCTTTTCCATCCTTTTTGACATAGCGGCCGTCGAGCAGCATCAGCGCATACTGGAACTGCGATTCCGGCACACCCTGTTCGGCGGCCAAGGCGTACCATTTCGCCGCCTGCGCCGAATTGACCGGTACACCGAGACCTCGCGACAGGATCTCGGCCACCAGGGTCTGCGCCGCCGGGTCGCCGTTTTGCGCCCGGACCAATGCCAGATTGTAAGCTGTCTTGTAGAGGCCGCGCTGGAAGGCGCCATAGGCCGCGTCGGCGGGTTTTGCGCCGAAGCGGTCGGGATTGACGGCGTCGGCCGACGGCAGCGGCGCAGGCTCGGCCGTGGTGGCGGGCTGCGGCAACGGCTTGTCGATCGGCTTATCGGTGTGGACGCCGATTTCCGGCTTGGGCTGCGGCAAGGGGATGGTCTCCGCGGCCGCCGCCTGGACCATCAGCACCGCAAGCAGAGCCTGGAGGGGAAGCGTCGCCGATGACATTTCAGTCCTCGAAACGCGGCGCAGTCTCGTCGAGCAGCGCGTTGGCGGTGGCGACCGCTGTCCTGGGGTCGGTGCCGTCGGCGAACACGGCGCTCGACAGCGCCACGAATTCAGCGCCGGTGGCGCCCACGGCTTCGACCGAGGCGATGTCGGATCCGGCCATGACGATGCAAGGGATCTGGATCATGTCCGCCCACCATGCGCCGAGCGACAGGTTGCGCGGGTGCGGTTCGGGCTTGTTGTCGTAGCCGAAGCGGCCGAAGAAAATGTAGTCTGGCCGCGTCTCGCCAAGCTCGAGCGCGTCGTCACGCGTCTTGGCGCCACCGGTGCCGACCATCATCTTTGCCTGGAAATGCTCGATCGTCTCGGCGAGTTCGGCCTTGGAGACTTCGACATGGATGCCGTCGGCCTGGACGCGGCCGGCTATGCGGGTGTCGCCGGCGATGATGACAGCAACGCCGGCGGCTTGCGCTGCCGGCACGATCCGTTCGGCGAAAGCCTGGAAGGAGGCTTCATCCATGCCGTTCTCGGGCAGGATCAGCGAAGCGACATCGCCACCATCGAATGCCGTGACAATACGGGCCGCCGGCACGCCGGGCGGCGCGATCAGCACGATGCGACAGCGATTGGGGGGCGTTGCTTCATTCATGGTTCTTCGGGTCCCGCGTTTCGCCTATGCCGGGCGAAGATGGTTGGATTGCGGCATAGAGCAAAGTGCCCGCCTTGAACAGGCGGGCAGCCGGGATCGCGATGTTTGATCCGCCGGGCAGCCGGCGGGCCGCTTCACTTGATCGGGTGCGGGCTCGCGACGGGCGGTTTGCCCTTCCACAGCGTCCAGCCGAGATTCATGCCGGCGGCGGCGATCAGGATGGCGGTAGCGCCGACGACCTGGCTCAGATGCAGCCGATGGCCGAAGGCGACGACGTCGACCAGGATGGCGACGACGGGATAGATGAACGACAGCGATCCCTGCAGATGCGTCGGCAGCTTCTGGATGGCGCCGTACATCAGTATGTACATCAGGCCGGTGTGGACGATGCCGAGCGTCGCCAGCATGGTCCAGCTCCAGGCATCGGCTGGAAGCCGGGATAGATTGGCGAACGGCGCCAGCATGACGACGCCGACGCAGACCTGGATCAGCGCAATCAGATGCGGTGGCGTGCCCTTGAGCTTCTTGGTGACGATGGCGGCGACGGCCCAGAAGAAGGCCGCGCCCAATGCCATGACGATGCCGGTGAAATAATCCGTGCCGGCCATGCCGGCATTGGGGCCGGCATCGGGAGCCGACTGCACGATCAGCACCATGCCGGCGAAGGCGATGGTCAGCCAGGTCAGCTTGGTCAGGCTCAGCCGCTCGGCGAAGAAGAGCGCGCCGAAGCCGACCAGCATGAAGGGCTGCGTGTTGTAGACGGCGGTGGCGATCGAGATCGACGCGCGCGAGAAAGCGCTGAACAGCAAAAGCCAGTTGACGACGATGGCGACGCCGCCGAGCGCGGCGATGCCGATGATGCGCAGCGACAGCCTGTTGCGCAGCAACCCCAGCCCGGCGCAGATGATGAGCAGCGTCAGCGCGCCGAAAGCGCAACGCCAAAACACCACATCCATGATCGGCTGGCCGGACAGGACGACGAACCATCCGATCGTTCCCAGGATGGCCATTGCGGCGGACATTTCGACCGTGCCGCGTACTGTCTCGTTCACAACAAACCTCCGTATCGGTTGAGCCGCCATAATCTCATGCGGTCGCGAAGCTTTCCATCAGATTGGAAAGGGTGTATGGCCTATTGGCCTAATTATATTAGGAGAAAGCTCCAAGCTGTCGGGAAAAGGAAAAAGATGCTGGACGATCTCGACCGAAATCTCCTTGAAATCCTGGTCAAGGATGCACGGACCTCGCTGAAGGAGCTGGCCGCCCAGGTCGGGCTGTCGTCGCCAAGCGTTTCGGAGCGGCTGCGACGACTCGAGGAGCGCGGCGTCATCCGGGCGTTCACCGTCGAGATCGATCCGCTGGCGCTCGGCTATACCCTGCAGGCGATCGTGCGCATCCGGCCTCTGCCGGGCAAGCTGCACATCGTTCAGAAGCTGATCGAGGACATCCCCGAATTCGGCGAATGCGACAAGGTAACGGGCGATGACTGCTTCGTCGCCCGGCTGTTCGTACGCTCGATCGGCGATCTCGACGGGATTCTCGACCGTATCGCCGACAAGGCGGAGACAAGCACCGCCATCATCAAGGCGCAGCCGATCCGGCGGCGGCCGCCACCGCTCGACGCGGCTGCTTCTCGGGATAGGGCAAAGGTCTTGCATGCCTCCTGATCGAGCCGGGTGGAAAGCCGGTGGCCGCTTGGTTAGTGTGCCGACCAAATGAGACCGAGACTGTCATGGCGCAGAACATATACGACCGTGAGGATTTCTTCGCAGGCTACAGCCAACTCGGCCGTTCGGTCGAAGGGCTGGAGGGTGCCGCCGAGTGGCCGGCGATGCGCGCGATGCTGCCCGATGTCGGCGGCTTGAGGGTCGTCGATCTCGGCTGCGGCTTCGGCTGGTTCTGCCGATGGGCACGCGAGCATAGGGCGGCGCAGGTGCTTGGCCTGGACCTGTCGGAGAAGATGCTTGCCCGAGCAAGGGCCGCCGGCCCGGATGCAGGGATAAGCTATGAGACGGCCGATCTCGATCGGCTCAGCCTGCCGGAAGCCAGCTTCGATCTCGTCTACAGTTCGCTCGCCTTGCACTATGTCGAGGATGTGTCGCGTCTGTTCGGGACCGTGCATCGGGCCCTGGCGCCTGGCGGGCATTTCGTCTTTTCGACGGAACATCCGATCTTCATGGCGCCGACCAAACCCGGCTGGGTGATCGATAGCGAAGGCCGAAAGACGTGGCCTGTCGACCAGTATCTGGTGGAAGGACCGCGCAGCACGGACTGGCTGGCCAAGGGCGTGGTGAAACATCACCGCACGATCGGCACCACGCTCAACGCTCTCCTGCAGGCCGGCTTCACCATCGCGCATGTCGAGGAGTTCAGTCCGACATCAGAGCAGATTGCGGCCAAACCCGAACTGGCGGAAGAGCTCGAGCGGCCGATGTTCCTGCTGGTCTCGGCGCGTCGGTAGGCACAGGCCTGCGTCGGCCCGCATGTGCGGCCGCCACGCTCATATTTGCTGTCGCTCCGCCCGACATTCTGGGCTATTCAAGCGTCGACACGCTTTCCCTCCGGACCAGTCCCCTCCCATGTCAGGCCTGCTTCTCGATCCGTGGTTCTATGCGGCCGCCATTCCGGCGGTCATTCTGGTCGGCCTGTCGAAGGGCGGCTTTGGCGGTGCCGTCGGTTTCGTCGGCGTGCCGCTGATGGCGCTGACCATGCCGCCGGTGCAGGCGGCGGCCATCCTGCTGCCGATCCTGTGCCTGATGGACATCGTCTCGGTGTGGACGTGGTGGGGCGTTTACGACCGCAAGATGCTGGTCGACATGATGCCGGGCGCCGTCATCGGCATCGGCCTTGGCTGGCTGACGGCGGCACTGGTGACCGAAGAGGCGGTGCGGCTGATCGTTGGCGCCGTCGCCATCATCTTCGTCCTGCGCTGGCTCTATCTGCAGTTCCGCCACGGCGCCGATCACGCGGCCGCGCCCAACCGCGTGGCCGCCGCCGTGTGGGGCACGGTCGCCGGCTTCACCAGCTTCGTTGCCCATGTCGGCGGCCCGCCCTTCCAGGTCTATGCCTTGCCGATCCGTCTCGATCCGAAAGTTCTGTCGGGCACCGCAGCGATCTTCTTTGCCGCCACCAACGCGCTGAAGCTGGTGCCCTATTTCGCGCTCGGCCAGTTCGACACCGCCAATCTGACGGCATCGGCGGTGCTGATGCCGCTGGCGCCGCTGTCGACCATCGCCGGAGCGTGGCTGGTGCGCCGCATGCGGCCGGAAACCTTCTATCCCTTTACCTACGCAACCGTCGCGGTCGTGGCGCTGAAGCTGCTGTGGGATGGCATTGTCGGCCTGATGTAGAAAGGACGCCGCGCAGCCGCCCCGTCATTAGGGGTCAGGCGGCGCTTGGCACCAGACGACGGTTGCCGCCAAAAGCCAGTGTCGCGCCGACCATAACGACCAGCACCATGCCGGCAAGGATGCCGATGTCATGCACGGTCGGTTTGAGCACCATGTCGGCAATGATCACCAGCATCACCGCATAGTCGAAACGTGCCGCGCTCATCATGCGCTGGCCGATGGCAAGAACCTCTGGCGTGACGCCCTCCTTGGCGATCATTGCGCCCATGCGCTCCCCGGTCGGCTTGAAGATGAACATGCCGATCGAAAAGGTCGTGGCGTATCCCGCCAGGCCGATGAGTACCCACAAATCGGAGAAGCCGACCCAGAACCAGCACATGATGAGGCCGAAGATCAGCGTCAGCATCGACATCGGCGCAAAGAACCTGCCGCCCAGCTGACCGCTGGCGCGCATTGCCTGCAGCTTTTCCTCGATGTTGCCCGCGCGCTCGGCAAGCATGCCCAGCAGGAACAGTACGAAGCCGCCGCCGACCCACAGAATGGCGGTAGTGACGTGGAGGAATTTGACGATCGAGTACCAGTCCATGGGTTGCTCCTGCAGTGTCCGGTCAGGTTTGCGGCGGCGTCGATTTGCGCCGGCCGTCAGAGGAGCGGGCGTTTAGCGTGGCGCCTGTTTCGGAACGATGTCGCGAAAAATCCGGCTCTGTTTCAGCTTACGGCCAACGCGCGAGGTCGCAGATTGTGAACGCATTATCTGATTTTCTGCTAATGTACGAATCGTCGGGAGGGGGTTGGCGCGACATCGTCTGGATACGCTGCCGATATTAGTGCGCCAATGCCGGGAGCCCGATGGCGACAACAATCGCCTGACGATCAACCCATTCCCGCAAGCGGGAAAAGGCAATTCGGGGGACCATTATGCAAGGGATAGCACGGAATTTCTTCACGCTGGCCATCATCTATTCGCTGTGCGGCATGGCGCTCGGCCTGTACATGGCGATCAGCCAGGATCACGGCCAGATGCCGACCCACGCCCACACGATGGTGGCCGGATGGCTGATGTCGGCGGTCTTCGCCTTCTTCTACCATTTGTTTCCGGCAATCGGGCAGAAGACGCTCGCCACAGTTCATTTCTGGCTGACGGCGGTCAGCGGCATCGGCCTGCTGATCGGCCTCTATTTCCTGCTTGCCGGCAATGCCGCGATCGAACCGCTGGTGGCGGCCTCCTCGATGGGCTTCTACGCAGCCATGCTGCTGTTCGCCTTCATCGCCTTGCCGGCGGTCTGGAAGACCGCTTGAGCCGAGCCTAAGGGAAGGTGAGGCTGTGCCGGCGGTCTGGAAGACCGCTTGAGCCGAGCCTGACGCAGGAGATGCTGTGCTGTTACGGCACAGTATGGCGGCGTTCGGTCAAAAAACATCTGCACCGTTAAGGCTTCATTAAGCTTTACAGGTGTTTACTATGTTCATCCAGTGATCTGGATTCTTACCGAGTGGTTGGAGCCACTTTGTTTGACGCCTCCCTGTTAAACTCCTGAGAGCCGCCTTATCCGCGGCTCTTTTTTTGTCTCGATTTCTCTTTTTTTGTCCGCACCCCAGCGGGGCCGCCCGACAGGGGTGCCGTTAACCTTCTGTTAAACATGTGCTTGCCTTCACCGGTGACGAAGCGCATTTTCAAGCTTCAGTCAGATAGGGTTCCGGGTGTATCGGCAGGGAGCCGAATCGGCCGGTTGCAAGTGCAGGGGCGTATCAATGAACGAGCCTTCGAAGGGCAGTGCGAAAACCGTCAAGCTGGCGGAACGCCGGGTTTTCTCGCAATCCTTCAAGCCGCTTTACCAGGAAGGCATGGGTCTGGTCGAACAGGCCGCCGAATATCTCGACGGCAAGGGCCGGGCCGAGGCGAAGAAGCTGTCGCGGCTGGCCGCCACGCTCTACGCGGCCGAATCGATGCGGCTGACCACCAGGCTGATGCAGGTTGCCTCCTGGCTGCTTTTGCAGCGCGCCGCCAATTCCGGCGAGATGACCCGTGACCAGGTGGCATCGGAAAAGTCCAAGGTGCGCCTCGACACCGCTTCCGCCCATGACGAAGCCGCCGGTTGGGCCGAACTGCCCGAGGATTTCCTCGACCTCGTCACCCGCTCGCTGCGCCTGCAAGCGTTGGTGCGCCGCATGGACGACGAGATCTATGGCTCCGGCGCCATGGTCGACATGCAACCGATGGCTCGCCGCCCCAACCCGGTTTCCGACCAGATCAGCCTGCTCAACACGGCTTTCGCTCGAGGTTAGACCGCGGTCCGCCTTCTGTTTCCGGTTTGTTCACATTTCGCTGGCATCGCTGTCCGCCGGAGGTAAACTCGGCAAATGGCGGAAGCGATTCGCATCATCGGTATCGATCCCGGGCTTCGGCGCACCGGCTGGGGCATCGTCGAAAGCCTCGGCAATTCGCTGCGCTTCATTGCTTCCGGCACTGTGAAATCAGACGATAAGGCCGCGCTGGCAACGCGGCTGTGCCAGCTGCATGACGGGCTTGCCGAAGTCCTGCACAGCGCGATGCCGCACGAGGCGGCGGTCGAACAGACCTTCGTCAACAAGGACGCCGTGGCGACGCTGAAGCTCGGCCAGGCACGCGGCATCGCCATGCTGGTGCCGGCGCGTGCCGGGCTTGTCGTTGCCGAATATGCGCCCAACGCCGTCAAGAAGGCGGTGATCGGCGTCGGCCATGGCGACAAGAAGCAGATCCACATGATGGTGAAGGTGCTGTTGCCGAAAGCCATTTTCGATACCGAGCATGCCGCCGACGCGCTCGCCATCGCCATCTGCCACGCGCATCACCGGCAAAGCGTGGCCTACCGGATGGCACTCGCTGGATAGAGATGTTCTTGACTTGTTCACCGGGTTGGAATAATCCTTACTTGTAAGAAAGGGGTGTTTCATGCGTGTGACGAGCAAAGGTCAAGTGACAATCCCACGGGATCTGCGGGAGACATTTGGGATTGGCGCCAACAGCGAAGTCATCTTCGGCATCGAAGGCGGCAAGATCACGATCACGCCGAAGCATGACAAGGGGCGGTTGGCCGACCGCGAAAGACTCGATCGTTTTCTTGCTGCGCTCGATCGGCTTGAGGGCAGCGGCGATCAGACAATGAATGCCGATGCCGTCATGGCTTTGACCCGGGATCGCTAATCTTGGCGACGCTTGTCGACACCAACGTGCTTGTCGATATCGCCGTTCGCGATCCCGTCTGGTCAAAGTGGTCGTGGTCCAAAATGGTGTCTGCCCTCAAGCAAGGCAGCCTGGTCATCAATCAGATTATCTACGCCGAGTTTTCGATGCGCTATGAGGCGATAGACGATGTCGATGATGCCTTGCCTGAAGACGAGTTCCGGCGCGAAAGTCTCCCGTTCGAGGCGGCCTTTGCTGCGTCGAGAGCGTTCTCGGTCTATCGGCGGTTGGGCGGACCTCGAGAGAAGGTGATGCCCGACTTCTTGATTGGGGCTCACGCTGCCATCCGAGGCTATCCCATTCTTACTCGCGATCCCGCAGGTTTCAGAAAGTACTTTCCAGATGTCGAGCTCATCACGCCCGATACTCATCCCTAACGGGGATTGCGTCCAATGATCGGCAAGCTCAAGGGCACGCTGGACGAGGTCGACGAGGATCATTGCCTCGTCGATATCCATGGCGTCGGCTACGTCGCCTATTGTTCAGCGCGCACGCTGGCGGCGCTGCCTTCGCCCGGCGAAGCGGTGGTGCTGTTCATCGAGACCTATGTCCGCGAGGACATGCTGCGGCTCTACGGCTTCCAGTCAGTGCTGGAACGCGAGTGGTTCCGGCTGCTGATGAACAATGTTCCGGGCGTCGGCGCCAAGGTGGCGCTGGCCATCTTGTCGACGCTGGCGCCGGCAGATCTCGCCAATGCGATTGCGCTGCGCGACATCGCCATGGTTTCTCGCGCACCCGGCGTCGGCAAGAAGGTGGCCGAGCGCATCGTCACCGAACTGAAGAACAAAGCGCCGGCCTATGCCGGAACCGCTTCGGGCACCATCGGCCTGAAACAGGAGCTCGGCGACGGCGTGGCATCCGCGCCGATCACCGACGCGGTCTCGGCGCTGGTCAATCTCGGCTATTCGCGCGACACGGCCGCCAATGCGGTGGCGGCGGCGCTGAAGACGGCGGGCGAGGATGCCGATGCGCCGAAGCTGATTCGCTTCGGGCTGAAGGAACTTGCGCGGTGAGCCGCCGCTTGTTCAGCCCCTTGCCGTGTGCAAGGAAGGCGGCATGAGCCTGTCGCCCCGCTTGATTGCACCGGAAAAACGCGGCGAGGATGCCGAGCAGACCTTGCGGCCGCAGACGCTCGACGATTTCGTCGGCCAGGCGGCGGCGCGGGCCAATCTCAAAGTGTTCATCGAGGCCGCCAAGAGCCGCAGCGAGGCGCTCGACCATGTGCTGTTCGTCGGGCCGCCTGGTCTCGGCAAGACGACGCTGGCGCAGATCATGGCGCGCGAGCTCGGCGTCAATTTCCGCTCGACCTCGGGTCCGGTCATCGCCAAGGCCGGCGATCTTGCCGCGCTGCTGACCAATCTCGAGGAAGGCGACGTGCTGTTCATCGACGAGATCCATCGGCTGAGCCCGGCGGTGGAGGAGATCCTTTATCCGGCGATGGAGGATTTTCAGCTCGACCTGATCATCGGCGAAGGCCCGGCGGCGCGCTCGGTCAAGATCGACCTCGCCCGCTTCACGCTCGTCGCCGCCACCACGCGGCTTGGCCTGCTCACCAATCCGTTGCGCGACCGTTTCGGCATTCCGGTACGGCTCAATTTCTACACGGTCGAGGAGCTGGAGCAGATCGTGCGGCGTGGCGCGCGTATCCTGCAAATGCCGCTCGGCAACGACGGCGCGCTGGAGATCGCGCGGCGCGCGCGGGGCACGCCACGCATCGCCGGCCGGTTGTTGCGCCGTGTGCGCGATTTCGCCTCGGTGGCCGGCGATGGCCACGTCGACCGCAAGATCGCCGACGAAGCGTTGACCCGGCTGGAAGTCGATGCGCTCGGCCTCGACTCGCTCGACCGCCGGTACCTCAGCATGATTGCGCGCAATTTCGGCGGCGGGCCGGTCGGCATCGAGACGATCGCCGCAGGCCTGTCCGAACCGCGCGATGCCATCGAGGACATCATCGAGCCTTATCTGATCCAGCAGGGTTTCATCCAGCGCACGCCGCGCGGCCGCATGCTGACGGCCAATGCCTGGCGCCATCTCGGCCTCGACGCGCCGAAGGATCTGGCGCAGCAGCAGATCAACCTGTTCCAGGAAGAATAGCGGCCGGGCGATCAGGCGCAGGTTCCGGGCCGACGAAGGATCTGTGAGCGGCCTGCGCAAAATATCCTCGGCTTCGCCGGTTTGCCGGCTTATTCGTCGGCTCTGGTGGCGGTGCCATCCCGGGGCAGTCTCGCTCCGATGGTTTGCCGGAGCCATGCAATGATCACCAGACGCGGATTCCTGCGCTTCATCGGCGGGTCGGTTCTGTCGGTTGCCGCGTTCAGCGCCTATGCGGCCGGCATAGAGCCGATGCTGCTGACGCATGTGAAACGCTATGCGCTAACGCCGCCGCATTGGCCTGATGGCCTGAAGCTGCGCATCGTCGCGCTTGCCGATATCCATGCCTGCCGGCCATGGATGACGCCGGAGCGGATCGCCTCACTTGTCGAAGACGCGAATGCCCTGCAGCCGGACGTGATCGTCCTGCTCGGCGACTATATCGCCGGCATGTCGTTGGTGACCGGCCCGGTGACGCCGTCGCAATGGGCCTCCGCCCTCTCAAACCTCAAGGCACCGCTCGGCGTGCTCTCGATTCTCGGCAACCATGACTGGTGGGCAGATGGCTTCGCGCAGCGCGCCGGGGCCGGCCCGACCGTAGCGCGCAAGGCCCTGGAGAAAGTCGGCATTCCGGTGCTGGAGAACGATGTCGTGCGCCTGGAAAAGGATGGGCATGGTGTGTGGATTGCCGGGCTCGCCGACCAGCTCGCTCTGCTGCCGACCAGGGACCGCGCCGGCTTCACGGGGCTGGACGATCTCGACGGCACGCTGGCCAAGGTCAGCGACACCTCGCCCATCATCCTGCTTGCGCACGAGCCGGATATTTTTCCGAAAGTGCCGTGGCGCGTCTCGCTGACCCTGTCCGGCCACACCCACGGCGGACAAATTCGGCTGTTCGGCTATTCGCCGGTCGTGCCATCGCGTTTCGGCAACCGCTACGCCTATGGCCACGTCGTCGAGAACGATCGCAATCTGATCGTCTCCGGCGGGCTCGGTTTCAGCATATTGCCGGTGCGTTTCGGGATGCGGCCGGAAATCCTGTCGATCGACCTTGGCTAAATCCAGATCGCCTCAGTGAAGCGATTTGATCGCGTCCATCACATCCGGCTCGGCCTTGTCGCCGTTGAAGGCATCGACGATGCCGAAGGCGCCGCCATAGCTCCACACCGACCATGAGAAGCCATGTGCTTCGGCACGCGCGATCATGTCCCTGACATAGGCGGCCCGATACCCAGCGGGCATCACATAGGAATTGCCGTATTCCTGGCGGATCATGCCGAACTCGCCCAGCGTGATGTTTCCAGGCTTGACGCCGTTGGCCCTCGCCCACGCCTCGACCTTTTCGAACGGCGCATCCATCAAGCCGAGCAGTCTGTCGGGGGTGTCCATGCTGGCGACCTGTTCGTCAAGATAGGCAAGCAGGCCGCTTTGCCGCGTCCATGGCGCCTCGGCCTTGATCCTGGCGCGGATGGTGTCGAGCGTCACGTCGAGCTGTGCCTTGGGCACCGCACTCAGCGGATAGGGCAGGCCAGTCACATAGGGGATGAAGTCTCCGGCCCAGGTTGCGCCCTGATGGGTGAGCAGAAACGGATCGTAGGAATGGAAGGTCCAGATGACGTTGTCGTCCGGAATCGTCTTCGGGTCGATCTTTTCCAACGAACTCGCGGCGGAATAGCAGGCGCCGGTCAGCACCAGGGTCAGTTTCGTCGCCGAGGATCGCGCCGCCGCGAACAGTTTGCGCTGGCGGTCCGGCCACAGGCTGGTGCCATCGCTGTCGCAGTCGACGATCGGTTCGTTCATGGGCTCGAAGGCGACCTGGGCGGGATCTTCGCTGGCCAGCGTGCGGGCCATCTTGCGGACCATCTCGACATAGGCGTCGAAGGTCCGTGGGTCGCCCATCACTTCAGCCATTCCGATCTTGCGGCTGCCGCCGGCCGGGATCAGGTGCATGTCGACGATCACCTTGAGTCCGGCGCGGTTGATCATGCGCACCGAGTCCAGCACGCTGGCATAGAGATCGTCACGCAAGGCCACGGTCTGGTCGGACAGAAAGGGCGATGGATCGACCGGCATGCGCAGGAAATCGAAGCCGGCATCCTTCAACGCCTTGAGGTCGTCCTCCCCAAGGAATTTCCGCCACTCCGGATAGGGCAGGATGGCCTTGGCGTCGCCCCACTGGTCCTCGCCGGGCCAGGTGACCCACTGGTCGAGATTGAGGCCGCGCTTCATCGAGAATGTCGCGGTCTGGCCAGGCAGCGCCAAAGCCACCAACACGAACAGCGCCGCCGTCAAACTCTTGATCATCGCCGTCAACAGTGCCATCCGATGTTATGTTCCGCGGGAAACTGGTGCCTCGCTGGGACTAAAAAAGGAAGCGCAATGGGCGATCATGGTGAATCGGCGACGCTGCTGGCCGGGCTTTCCGGTGCGCTGACGGCGTTCGGCCACCGGCTGATGGCGCGAGTCTACTATGCCGACACCGATTTCTCCGGCGTCGTCTACCATGCACGCTATCTCGAATTCTTCGAACGCGGCCGCTCCGACTATCTCAGGCTCACCGGCGTGCATCACACAGAGCTTGCCGACGGCAAGCATGGCGAAAGAATAGTCTGGGTGGTGCGTCGCATGGAGATCGACTTTCGCGGCCCGGCCCGCATCGACGACATCCTGACCGTCGACACCCGCACCGAGGAGATTTCCGGCGCGCGCATCTTCATGGCGCAACAGCTCAAGCGCGGCGACGAGGTGCTGGTCGAGGCCAAGGTCGAGGCGGCGATCATCGGCGAGAATGGCCGCCCAAGGCGCTTTCCCAAGGAATGGGTGGCGGCATTCATGCCCCGGATGGGATGATATTCAGGTGATGCCGGCCTGCAAACGGTGATTCCCTGCGCTTCCGGTGCTCGGGTACTTCAAGTACCCTCCGCTCCGGTTCTCGGAAACCACCGCTTTCGGCTCGGCCTGACCTGAATCTCAACCCATCCTGACTTCGCGCTTGGATGATGGCGTTACAACTGTGCGGGCGTGGCAATGCGCCGCGCCTTATATACTAACCCATCCTTAACCATAACGGTTCATGAAGAGATTGGTGAAGATTGGCGTTATCGAACGCCTTCCTTTCACCAATATTTGCCCTGAAAAGGCCGACAACGGCACAGTTTGGGGTTGTTCCGGTAGCTTCGTGCGAACCGACCACAAGGGATGCCAGGGGCCAGCCGCCAGCTTCGCCCGGAAAATCTTAAGGACGTAACGATGGAAAATATCGCACTCGCCGATCCGGGCGCGCAATTGTCGGTTTGGTCGCTGTTCGTTTCGGCCAGCTGGGTGGTCAAGCTGGTCATGATCGGCCTGCTCTGCGCCTCGGTCTGGACCTGGGCGATCATCGTCGACAAGCTGGTTTCCTATGCCCGCATGCGGCTGGCGCTCAACCGGTTCGAGCAGGTGTTCTGGTCGGGGCAGTCGCTGGAGGAGCTTTACCGCACGCTCGCCGATCGCAAGACCACCGGCATGGGCGCCATTTTCGTGGCGGCCATGCGCGAGTGGAAGAAGAGTTTCGAGAAGGGCGCCAAGTCGCCGCTCGGCCTGCAAACCCGCATCGACAAGGCGATGGACCTGGCGCTGACCCGCGAGATGGAAAAGCTGGAAGGCCGCCTCGGCTTCCTTGCCACCACCGGCTCGGCGGCACCCTTCATCGGCCTGTTCGGCACCGTCATCGGCATCATGACGTCGTTTCAGGCGATCGCCGGCTCCAAGAATACCAGTCTCGCCGTGGTTGCGCCGGGCATCGCCGAAGCGCTGTTGGCGACGGCCATCGGCCTGCTCGCCGCCATTCCCGCCGTCATCGCCTACAACAAGCTGTCGTCCGATGCGAGCAAGATAGCCGTGCGCATGGAAGGATTCTCCGACGAGTTCTCCGCCATACTCTCGCGCCAAATCGATGAAAAAGTGGCCCCCAAGGCCTGAGGAGTAGCAGATGGGTATGTCCATGGGCATGGGAGGACGCGGCGGGCGCGGCCACAGGCGGCGCGGCCGTCACCATGCACTGATGTCCGAGATCAACGTCACGCCGATGGTCGACGTGATGCTGGTGCTGCTGATCATCTTCATGGTCGCGGCGCCAATGCTGACGGTCGGCGTGCCGATCGACCTGCCGGATACGCAGGCTAAGGCGATGAATGCCGACACGCAGCCGATCACCGTCTCGATCAACGCCGCCGGCCAGATTTACCTGCAGGAAACCGAAATCCCGATCGAGGAACTGGTAGCCAAGCTGCAGGCAATTTCCAAGACCGGCTATGAGGAGCGCATCTTCATCCGCGGCGACAAGTCCACCGACTATGGTACGGCGATGAAGGTGATGGCCCGTATTTCGGCCGCCGGCTACAAGAACATCGGCCTGGTTTCACTGCAGGAACAGGACCAGTAGACGCGCGATGAAGACCGGCCTCACCACATCGGTGATCTTGCATACGGCGGCGCTGACCTTCGGCCTGTTCACGCTGACGGCGCCGGCGGCACTTCCGTCGTCCGACGTCGAGTCGGTCGCGGTCGATATCGTGCCGATGGAAGCCATTGCGCAGACGTTGCAGGGCGACAAAAAGGCCGTGATGCATGAAAAGCCGGCGCCTGTGCCGACGCAGCGCCCGGACATCGTTCCGGATGCGCAGAAGGTCGGCGAGAACAGCGTCGACACCGACAAGCCGATAACGCCGGAAGCCAAGCCGAAGCCCGTCGACATGACCTCGGCTCCGCCGCCCGCGCCGACCCCGATCGAAAAGCCGAAGCCCGAGGACGTGCCAAAGCCGCAGGAGAAGCCCAAGCCCACCCCGGCAACGGAAGTGGCGCCGGCGCCGACGCCCAAGGAAGAGGTCAAGCCCGAGCCGGTCAAGCAGGCCGATCCCAAGCCGACACCGGCCAAGCCGGCGCCGACCCCGCCGCCGCAGGACAAGACCGCGGCCATCGATCCGACGCCCGAGGTCAAGCCCGACGCCGTCGCTGAAGCCATAGCGCAGGAGCCGCCCGCCGAGGCGACGCAGCTGCCGGATTCCGCTCCCGCGCCGGAAGCGCGGCCGAAGCCGCAGCCGGCGCAGGCCGAAAGCGCCAAGGCGCCGGAGCGGAAGGACGCCGACAAGCCGGTCAAGGAAGCGTCGTCGAAGCCGAAATCCGATGACAAGCAATTCAACGCCGACGAGATCTCCGCGCTCCTCGACAAGCAGAAACCATCCGGCGGCGGCGCCAAGCGCTCGACCCAGCAGGCGTCGCTCGGCGGCGACAAGGACCAAGGTCAGAAGCTCTCCAGGTCCGAAATGGGTGCCCTGGAAAGCCAGCTCGGCGGCTGCTGGACCCTTCCTGTCGGCCTTGAAGGTTCCGAGAACTTCCTCGTCGTGGTGCGGTTCAACCTGGATGCATCCGGTAAGCTGGACGGGCGCCCGGCGGTCGAAAAGTCGAGCGGGAATCGCCAGTTCGACGAAAGTGCCGTTCGTGCGGTGCAAAAATGCGATGTCACCGGCCTGCAAGTTCCCGCCGGCAAGCAGGACATCTGGGCCGACGTCCGCGTCACCTTCGATCCAAGGGAGATGCTCGGCCTCTAAGGCCCTGTCATCCGAAAATCAGTACGAGAAGCGAGAAGACATGAAATCAATCCTCAAGCCGCTCCTGATGGTCGCAGCAATGGCGATGGGCATGACCGCGGCAGGCACGTTGCCGGCGCTGGCGCTCGTCGAGCTCAACGTCAACAAGGGCAACGTCGAGCCGCTGCCGATCGCCATCACGGATTTCCAGGGCGGCGACGCGCTTGGGGCGCAGATTTCGCAGATCGTCACCGCCGATTTGAAGCGTTCGGGTCTGTTCGCTCCGATCGACAAGAGCGCCTTTATCGAGAAAATCACCAACCCCGATGCAGCACCGCGCTTCGACGACTGGAAGGTGATCAACGCGCAGGCGCTGGTCACGGGCAGCGTCAGCAAGGAAGCCGACGGCCGCATCCGCGCCCAGTACCGGTTGTGGGATACCTTTGCCGGCCAGCAGATGGCTGGCGAGCAGTTCTTCGCCAACGACGCCAATCAGCGGCGTGTCGCCCATATCATCGCCGACGCCATCTATGAGCGGCTGACCGGCGAAAAAGGTTATTTCGACACCCGCGTCGTCTTCATCGACGAATCCGGCGCCAAGAATGCGCGCAAGAAGCGCCTCGCGATCATGGACCAGGACGGCGCCAACGTCCGCTATCTTTCGGACGGCAGGTCGATCGTGCTGACGCCGCGTTTCTCGCCAAACCGGCAGGAAATCACCTACATGTCCTATGAAAGCGGTCAGCCGCGGGTCTATCTGCTGCAGATCGAGACCGGCCAACGCGAACTGGTCGGCAATTTCCCAGGCATGACCTTTGCGCCGCGCTTTTCGCCCGATGGCCAGAAGGTGATCATGAGCCTGCTGCGCGACGACGGCAATTCCAACATCTTCGCCATGGACCTGCGCAGCCGCTCGACGACGCGGCTGACCAACTCGACCGCCATCGACACCTCGCCGTCCTATTCGCCCGACGGCAGCAAGGTGGTGTTCACCTCCGACCGTGGCGGCCGCGCACAGATCTACGTGATGGGCGCCGACGGTTCGGGCCAGACCCGCATCTCCTTCGGCGACGGCGTCTATTCGACACCGGTCTGGTCGCCGCGCGGCGACCTGATTGCCTTCACCAAGCAGACCGGCGGCGAATTCCAGATCGGCGTCATGAAGACCGATGGATCGGGTGAGCGCATCCTCTCCTCCGGCTTCCAGCAGGAGGGACCGACCTGGGCGCCGAATGGCCGCGTGCTGATGTTCTTCCGCGATTCCGCCGGTGGCCCCAAACTGGTTTCGGTCGATCTGACCGGACGCAACGAGCAATCGATCCCGACGGCGAACTTCGCTTCGGACCCTGCCTGGTCGCCGCTGCTGGAGTAAGAGACGAACTGAGGAACTGGGGAATTGAAGAACTGAAGAATGGAGAAGGCGGGCGGCCACATCAAGCGTGCGAAGGATCTAGAGGTTTATAAGCGCGCTTATGTGGTCTCTCTTGACGTACATAAAGCGACGCTCGCTTTCCCGAAAATGGAGCAATACGCACTGGCTGATCAGTTGCGTCGCTCCAGCAAGGGAATCTGCGCCAATTTGGCTGAGGGATTTGCCAAGCAGACTCACTCCAAACCCGAATTCGCGCGGTTCATTTCGATGGCAATGGGTCATGCAGCGAAGTGGAGACGTGGATTTCCTACGCGTTCGACCTTGGATACATCAGCCAGGCACAACACGACGATTGGCTGCGATCCTATGCCCATATCTACGGCATGCTGATCAATCTGAGAGAAAAGCTGAAGTGAATTCTCTCTTCAGTTCCTCAATTCCCCAACTCTTCAATTCCTCTTTTCCATCTCTTTGTCGCGTTTTGGCCGTATTTCCGCCTAGGGTCCGCGCCAACTGTGGCTCATGGCCAATGGCTGCGGACGGGCAGCTTAAACCAAAATTTAACCGTGTTTCTTGAATGCCGGTTAACCCAAACGTGGTTACTGGGTGATCAACGAAATCACTCAAATTAGACCACTCGAATTACGAAGGAGAGGCGGCATGGGCCGTATTGCAGCACTTACCAGAAACCCGGTCATGATCGCGCTGGTGGCGATGCTCGCCATCGCCGGTTGCGCCTCGAAGAAGACGCCGAACAACGCGGCCGATCTTGGCCTTAACGGCGCCGGCGCCGCAACACCCGGATCGGCGCAGGACTTCACCGTCAACATTGGCGACCGCATCTTCTTCGACACGGACTCGACCTCGATCCGTGCCGATGCGCAGACGACGCTCTCGCGCCAGGCACAGTGGCTGAACCAGTACAAGCAGTATGCCATCGTCGTCGAAGGCCATGCCGACGAACGCGGAACGCGCGAATACAATCTGGCGCTCGGCGCCCGCCGCGCAGCCGCTACCCGTGACTTCCTTGTCGCCAAGGGCGTCTCGGCCAGCCGTCTCAAGACCATTTCCTACGGCAAGGAACGTCCGGTCGCGGTTTGCGACGACATCTCTTGCTGGTCGCAGAATCGCCGCGCGGTCACTACGCTTAGCGGCGCTGGCTCCTGAGGCATCATGGACCGGCGCGTCAAAGGACGCGTGGCCGTCTAGCGGTAAAAATGCAACATACTTGTGCGAAAGGCGGCCTTGGGGCCGCCTTTTTCATATCCGGATGCCCGAAACAAAATTTGGCCGAAGTCTCGGCTCCTGCTATGAGCCGAGGGCGCTTGGCTGGTCCCATTCTGATTGGAAGGCGCGAACAAGCTAACGAAATCACTGCGAGAGGCACATGCATTTGAGATCGGTTCTGAGCGGCACGCTTGCGCTGCTGCTCCTATCAGGCGTCACCGCCCTGGCTAGCGGCACCGGGGCGAGCGGCACAGGGCAATCAACCGACAGCGGCTTTACCTTCCATCTTCCCAGTATCGAATTGCCCGGCTTTTTTGGTCAAAAGAAGAAACCGGACCAGGTTCAGCTGGTGCAGTCCGATCCTACCGCTGTCACCAGCCTGGAAGAGCAGCTGCGGCAGATGAACGGCAAGATCGAGGAACTCAATTTCCAGGTCCTGCAAATGCAGGAGCAGATCCGCAAGCAGCAGGAAGATAATGAATTCCGCTTCCAGCAGCTGGAAGGTGGCGGCACGCAAGGCGGACAGCCGCCGGCGCAGAAGAAATCGGACGCCACCACCGGCACCGACAACAACGTGGCGGCGGCCCCGGCAACACGGGCGCCGGCCGATGCCGGCGCCGAGCCCGCCAACGATCAATCGGCAGTCGGCAAGACGGTCGAGGACGTCATCGTCGAATCTCCGGATGGCGACCCCGGCAAGGTTATTCCCGGTACGGGAGCGCCGGAAAAGACCTTCGGCAGCATCACCGTCGACAAGAACGGCAATGTCATCGATGCTGGCGGCAACACACAATCGACCGCGCCGGCGCAGGATACCGCGCCAGTCGCCGGGGCGGCGCCCAAGGCCGGCAAATCCGATACGGTGGTCGCGGCGTTGCCCGCCACCAACAATCCGGAAGAGCTCTACCGCAACTCATACCAGTTCATCCTCTCGGGCGACTACGGCACCGCCGAGCAGGGTTTTCGCGACCACATCGCCCGCTTCCCCAAGGATGCGAAAGCAGCGGATGCGCATTACTGGCTGGGCGAGTCATTGCTCGGCCAGCAGAAATACCGCGATGCGGCCGAGACGTTCCTTGCCGCCAGCAAGGACTACCCCAAGGCCAAGAAAGCTCCCGACATGTTGCTGAAGCTCGGCGTGTCGCTGGTCGGCCTCAAGCAGCATGACGTTGCCTGCGCCACTTTCAGCGAGGTCGGCAAGCGCTACCCCGATATTTCCAGCGCGCTCAAGGAACGCGTCAAGCAGGAGAAGGCTCTGGCTGCCTGCTGATCCTTGTCATACATGTCGTTGTCCTGAAACCGGGATCACTTTTGGGCGACATGCATCATGCTCGACACCGAGCCGGACCTTTCGACTAACCCTTTTTCGCATATCGATTTTACCAGCGGCGCTGTTGCGGCCGTGTCCGGCGGCAGCGACTCGACCGCCCTGCTCCTTCTTCTCAAACACCATCTCGAACGTAGGGCGCCGGCAACCAGGCTGCTGGCGGTGACGATCGACCACGGTTTGCGGTCCGGTTCGGCTGCGGAAGCGCAAACAGTGGCGAAGCTGTGCGCCAGGCTCGGAATTTCACACCGCATCCTGACATGGTCGGGTCCAAAGCCATCGACCGGTCTGCCCGCCGCCGCTCGCGAGGCGCGCTACCGGCTGCTAGCCGAGGCGGCACAAGCGGAAGGCATCGGCATGATCCTCACCGGCCATACCGCCGACGACCAGGCGGAAACGGTGCTGATGCGGCACGCGCGGGACGAGGGCCAAGGCCATGCCGGCATGGCCGGCCGGGGACTTGCCGGCATGGCGCCGGCCACCCTCTATGACTGGCGCATCTGGATCGTGCGGCCGCTCCTCGGCGTGCGGCGCGCGGTATTGCGCGACGTCCTGCGCCGTCAAAATGTCGGCTGGGCTGACGATCCGACCAATGTCGACGCGGCTTTCGAGCGGCCGCGTGTGCGGGCCGCGCTTGCCGGCGAGAGTGTCGAGCATGTGAAGGGCATGTTGACGCTCGCGGGCCAGGCCGCCCTCGAGCGCAGGCAGCTTGGCGCCAGCGCAGCCGGTTTGATCGATGGCTTCGCCAGCCAGCCAGCCATCGGCCTCATCCGCCTCGACCCGTGCCTGCTCTCCTCCGGTGACGAGCAGGCGGCCGTCTATGCGTTGCGCATCCTTCTGGCCACGACCGGCGGGATTGTCTTCCTGCCGGATCAGGCCCGCAGCGAGGCTCTGTTCGGTCGGCTGAGGGCTGGATTTCTTTGCGCCACATTGTCGCGGACGGTTGTCGATTCCCGGCGCTCCGGCATATTCCTGCGCCGCGAGGCGCGCGGACTGCCCGCCGCCGCTGCCGCCACCGGCAGCACCCTGTGGGACGGCCGCCGGCACATCACATTGAACGACAGCAGCAGCGCATTGTTGATTGCCCCGTTAGGCGCGGCAGCGGCGAAGCGGCTGGCGACGGGTGAAGGAAAAACCCCGTCGAGCCTGATGCGCGCCGCGCTCGCGGCCGAACCGGCGGTGTGGCAGGCCGGTGAATGCCTTGGTTTGCCTGGATATGGACTGAAGTCCGCGACGGTGGAAGCGCGGCCGGTCGTTGCCCCCTTCGGCCGCTTCCTGCCATCCTTCGACCTAGCGCCGGCGCGGGCCGTCGCCGGGCTGATTGGCGCGGCCCCGGTCCCGCCCTTGCCTTTCAGCGGCCACAGTGCCGGCTGATGGTTGCGCGAAAGCTTAACCCAGACGTGCTGTTCTGCTTGGCAAGGGGGGACGCTCTCCCTATGTTAGGCGCAAGTTTCCTCTCATGACGCGTGTCTGCCTCGCGGACGCCAACGGGACAATTGATGAATCCGAACTATCGCAACCTCGCGCTCTGGGCGATCATAGCGGTCCTGCTCATAGCCCTGTTCAATCTGTTCCAGACGCCGCAGACGCGAGGGGCTTCCAGCGATGTGCCTTATTCGCAGTTCCTGCAGGATGTCGCGGCCGGGCGGGTCAAGACGGTGACCATTGCTGGCGCTCGTATCAGCGGCACCTACACCGACAATTCCAGCGGTTTCCAGACCTATTCGCCCGGCGATCCTTCGCTGGTCTCGCGGCTGCAGGACAAGAACGTCACCATCAATGCACGGCCTGAAACGGACGGTTCCAATTCGCTGTTCGGCTATTTGATCTCCTGGCTGCCGATGATCCTCATCCTCGGCGTCTGGATATTCTTCATGCGCCAGATGCAGTCCGGCTCCGGCCGCGCGATGGGCTTCGGCAAATCGAAGGCCAAGCTGCTCACCGAAGCGCATGGCCGCGTCACTTTCCAGGACGTTGCCGGCGTCGACGAAGCCAAGGAAGATCTGGAAGAGATCGTCGAGTTCCTGCGCGATCCGCAGAAGTTCCAGCGGCTCGGCGGCAAGATTCCGCGCGGCGTGCTGCTCGTCGGCCCTCCGGGAACCGGCAAGACGCTGCTCGCGCGCTCGGTTGCCGGCGAAGCCAATGTGCCGTTCTTCACCATTTCCGGTTCTGACTTCGTCGAGATGTTCGTCGGCGTCGGTGCAAGCCGCGTCCGCGACATGTTCGACCAGGCCAAGAAGAACGCGCCCTGCATCATCTTCATTGACGAAATCGACGCAGTCGGCCGTCATCGCGGCGCCGGCCTCGGCGGCGGCAATGACGAACGCGAGCAGACGCTGAACCAGCTGCTGGTCGAGATGGACGGTTTCGAATCCAACGAAAGCATCATCCTGATCGCTGCCACCAACCGGCCCGACGTGCTCGATCCGGCACTGCTCAGGCCAGGCCGCTTCGACCGCCAGGTCGTGGTGCCGAACCCTGACATCGTCGGCCGCGAGAAGATCCTCAAGGTGCATGTGCGCAACGTGCCGCTGGCGCCCAATGTCGACCTCAAGGTGATCGCGCGCGGCACGCCTGGCTTCTCCGGCGCCGACCTGATGAACCTCGTCAACGAATCCGCGCTGATGGCGGCACGACGCAACAAGCGCCTCGTCACCATGGCTGAATTCGAGGACGCCAAGGACAAGATCATGATGGGCGCCGAGCGCCGCTCGTCGGCCATGACGCAGGCCGAGAAGGAACTGACCGCCTACCATGAGGCCGGCCACGCCATCCTCGCGCTCAACGTGCCGTCGGCCGATCCGCTGCACAAGGCCACCATCATCCCGCGCGGCCGTGCGCTCGGCATGGTCATGCAGTTGCCCGAAGGCGACCGCTATTCGATGAGCTACAAATACATGATCTCGCGGCTCGCCATCATGATGGGCGGCCGTGTCGCCGAGGAGTTCAAGTTCGGCAAGGAGAACATCACCTCCGGAGCTTCTTCGGATATCGAGCAGGCGACCAAGCTGGCGCGTGCCATGGTCACGCGCTGGGGCTTTTCCGACAAGCTCGGCCATGTCGCCTATGGCGACAACCAGGAAGAAGTGTTCCTTGGCCATTCGGTGGCACGCACGCAGAACGTCTCGGAAGAAACGGCGCAGATCATCGACGCCGAAGTGCGCCGCCTGATCGATGAGGCCTATTCGTCGGCGAAGTCCATCCTGACCAAGAAGAAGAAGGAATGGATCGCGCTGGCGCAGGGCCTGCTGGAATACGAGACGCTGTCCGGCGAGGAGATCAAGCAGTTGATCGCCGGCCACAAGCCCGCACGCGACCTCGGCGACGATACGCCGCCAAGTCGTGGCTCGGCCGTGCCGAAGTCCGGCGGCCGCCGCAAGAAGGGTCCTGAGCCCGAAGGCGGTATGGAACCACAGCCGTCGAGCTGAGTTCGGCCACCGATTTCGTCGAACGCCGCGGCTTGCTCCGCGGCGTTTTTTGTTTTTGGCGTTGGGGAGGAGTTGTCCGCGACCTCGCATCTGCGACGGTGACGATTGGCGAAAGCCTAGGTGATAGCCAATCTCCCCCACAAGGGGGAGATTGGCAACGTCGCCGCTGGCGTGCCCTCGAAGGCAACAAAAAGGCCCGCGAACCCTGCGGTTCGCAGGCCTTCTCTTCTTCAGATGTCTTGTCGCTCAGCTCTTCAGCTTGGCATTGCACAGGCTGTAATAACCGCCGCCCTTCTGGATCCAGCGAAGGCCGTTCAACGTGCCCGCGTCCTTGTTGCCATGGTAGCCCTGGAGACAGGTCTTCATGCGCGCCTTCGCGGGCTTTTCGGTCTTGAACTCGGCGGCCAGCGTGGTCGGAAATGTCACGCCCGCGGGCGCTACAGTGGGGGCGACCGCCGCGCTGGTTTCCTTTTTCGTCTGCGGCTCGGTTTTGACCGTATCCTCGCTGACACTGTCCGCTGCTGATGTCGCGCACTTCTCCTTGCGAAAAGCCGTCCAGTCCATGCCGTTCAGAGTGCCGCCTTCCTTGGCTGTTCGATAGGTCTCGCCGCATTCCTTCATCGTCAGTGCGCTTGCGGGGGCGACGCTCCAAGCGACAAATGCGGTCGCAGTCAATACCGCCAATTTCAAACCGTGCATAAGACCCTCCTGGTTGATAATAAGTTTGACGTCTTTTTGTATATGGTTTGTTCTCTATATGTTCAACCAGAATCTTTACGGACTACCGATGAGCTTGGCGGTGGGCAGTGTAGGCGAATTGATGATGCCGGCAGCCGGCGACATGCAGATGCGAGCAAGGCAGTGTGCGTCTTCGCGCAACAAAAAAGGCCCGCGCATCTTGCGATGCGCGGGCCTTTGTTTGGAGACTATGGCTAAGCGATCAGCCCTTCAGCTTGGCATTGCACAGGCTGTAGAAGCCGCCGCCCTTCTGGATCCACTTCAGGCCGCCGAGCGCGTTGGCGTCCTTGAGGACATAGTACTGGTCGAGGCAGGTGTGCATGCGGCCCTTTCCGGGGGTCTCGCTGGCATATTTCGCCGAGATCGCGGACGGGAACTTGACGCCCTTGGGCGCAGCCGTCGTCGGCTTCGCCGGCTCCTTGGTGTAGCTCGCCTCGTCGGCGGCCGGCACGGTGTCGTCATCCGAGGCGGCTGCGCCGCACTCGGTCTTGCGGAAGTCGTTCCACTTCATGCCGTTCAGCGTGTTGGCCGTCTTGGCGGCCTGATACTTGGTGCTGCATTCGGCCATGCTCAGACCCTTGCCGCCATTGTCTGCGGGAGCGGCGGGAGCCGCGGCGGCCTTGGTGGTCGCCGGCTTGGCGGCGGCAGCGGCGGATGCACCGGCGGCGCATTCGGATTTGCGGAAGTCGTTCCACTTCATGCCGTTCAGCGTGCCGGCAGCCTTCGCCGCCTGATACTTGGTGCTGCATTCCTTCGCCGTCAGGCCCTTGGCCGTGCTGTCGTCCGCCGCGGCAGCCTTCGTGGTGTCGGTCGCTTTCTTGGCATCGGCCGGCTTGGCGTCGGTCGTCGCTGCGGCGTCGGTGCCGCACTGAGCCTTGCGGAACTGGTTCCAGGTCGCTCCGGCCAGTGTCCCCGCATCCTTGGCGGCGTTATACTTCGTGCTGCACTCGGCCATCGTCAGTGCGTTGGCTGGCGCGGCCAGGAACAAGGTCACGACGGCGAGGCCGGTCAAAGTGGCAAGTCGGTGGATGAGCATAGCGTTTCTCCGTTGCAGCAGCCCATGATACGTCCCTGCAAATCAATAACGCTCAACGGTCGGTTGCGCCAGATGCTAAGTGGCGTATATATCGCCGAAAATCGGCTTCTCCCGATAAGGTGATGAAATCGTTGTCCGTTGCCTGGTTCAGAGCAAGATTTTCCTGGTGCATCCGCGCTGAAAGGCTCGAATGACTTGTATATTGCAGCATGGCAGTCTGGGCATGTCAGGTTGCGGCCACGTTGTGTGCAGTGCACAACAATGGTTTTCTAAGGATTGGTAACGTATAATCACACAATGTGATCATAGCGCCCTGGCCACTTGTGGCATGACGTGCCGGGGAAGAAACGTCGAGGAAGCTGACTGGCATGGCAGGGAATTATTTCGGCACGGACGGCATTCGCGGACGCGCCAACAAGTTTCCGATGACCGCTGAAATCGCGATGCGGGTCGGCATGGCCGCCGGCCTTTCCTTCCAGCGCGGCAGCCATCGACATCGTGTCGTGCTCGGCAAGGACACCAGACTTTCCGGTTATATGATCGAGAATGCCATGGTCGCCGGTCTTTGTGCCGCCGGCATGGACGTGTTCCTGCTCGGCCCGATCCCGACGCCGGCTGTCGCCATGCTGGTGCGTTCGCTGCGCGCCGATATCGGCGTCATGATCTCGGCCTCGCACAACCCCTACTACGACAACGGCATCAAGCTGTTCGGACCCGACGGCTACAAGCTCTCCGACGAGATCGAGGAGCGCATCGAGAGCATGCTCGACAGGGATATCGAACTGGCGCTCGCCGATTCCGACGGGCTTGGCCGCGCCAAGCGCGTCGACGGCGTGCATGACCGCTACATCGAATTCGCCAAGCGCACCTTGCCGCGCTCGATGTCGCTCGCGGGCTTGAGGATCGTCGTCGATTGCGCCAATGGTGCGGCCTACAAGGTGGCGCCCGAGGCGCTGTGGGAACTGGGCGCCGAAGTCGTCTCCATCAATGTCGAGCCCAACGGCTTCAACATCAACAAGGAATGCGGCTCGACCCACCCGGCCGGCCTGCAAAAGAAGGTGCACGAAGTGCGCGCCGATATCGGCATCGCGCTCGACGGCGACGCCGATCGCGTCGTCATCGTCGATGAAAACGGCGCGATCGTCGATGGTGACCAGATCATGGCGCTGATCGCCGAATCCTGGCACCAGAGCGGACGGCTTGCCGGCGGCGGTGTCGTCTCAACCGTCATGTCCAATCTGGGCCTCGAACGCTTCCTCGGCGACATGAAGCTGCAATTGCACCGCACCAAGGTCGGCGACCGTTATGTCGTCGAGCATATGCGCGCGCACGGGCTGAATGTCGGCGGCGAACAGTCGGGCCATATCGTGCTGTCCGACTTTTCGACCACCGGCGACGGCCTGGTTTCGGCGCTGCAGGTGCTGGCCTGCATCAAGCGGCAGGGCCGGCCGGTCAGCGAACTGTCGAAGAAATTCGAACCCGTGCCGCAACTCCTGAAGAACGTTCACATTTCCGGCGGCAAGCCGCTCGAGGAGGCGCCGGTCCAGGCCGCCATCGAAGACGCGCGTAACCGGCTCGGCAAGACCGGACGGCTGGTTATCCGGCCATCCGGGACAGAGCCGCTGATCCGCGTGATGGCCGAGGGCGACGACCCGCAACTGGTCGAGTCCGTGGTGAATGGCATCGTGGACATCATCTCGGAAACGCGCAGCGCCGCCTGAGCCCCACAGCGCCCGGCAGGACGTCGTCGCCTGAACCTGTCCAAGGCCCGCCTTTCGGCGGGCTTTTTCTTGTCGGCTCCCAGTCTGTTCGCTGTTCGGAAATCTCGCACCGGTTCCCAGAAGTTTCGAGATTCGTGGTTAAGCAACAGGGTTAAACGCCTTTTAACCTTTGCAATTCATTATCCACGACTGAAAGCCAATCGCATTTCGGGCGGGTTCGCCGTTCCGAGCTTCTCAGGGGTGACAAGCATGTTCAAGACAGCAAGAAAGGCCCTGCTCGCCTTACTGTTCGCAGGCCTGGCGGGGCCGTTGTTCGCGGCCGACCTGCCGGAACCGATCGTCGAAGAGGCTCCGCCTCAGGCCGTCTACGAGCAGCCGGTAGAAGTCGGCGGCTGGTATATCCGCGGCGACATCGACTATCACAAGTCGACCGTGCGCGGCATCGACTATATGACCTACACCATCGATCAATGTAACTGTACGGTCACGCCCGGCACCAGAAGTTTCGATTTCGGCAAGCTCAAGGGCGGGTTCTCGCTCGGTGCCGGCGTTGGCTACAAGATCAACGACCACTTCCGGACCGATTTGACCGCCGACTACTGGTTCAAGTCGAACTTCAACGGCGGCACCTCGGATATCAACGGAACATCGACCGAAGTGTCGAAGATGAGCGCCCTGCTGCTGCTGGCCAACGCCTATGTCGATCTCGGCACCTACCATGGCATCACGCCTTACGTTGGCGCCGGCATCGGCGGCGCCCGCGTCAAGTGGGATGATGTCTACGACCCGAACACCACCGAGTTCAATCCCGGCAGATCAAGCTGGCGTTTCGCCTACGGTCTGATGGCCGGCGCTTCGTACTGCCTGACCGACAAGATCATTCTCGATGCCGGCTACCGCTTCTCCCATATCCAGGGCGGCCGCATGTTCGACTGGAACATCACCAGCTCCGGTCCCGGCTTCGATCGTGGCATCAACACACACGAAGTGCGCGGTGGCCTGCGTTACCAGTTCGGTGGTAACAACGGTTGCGCCGCGCCGGTCGTTGCCTACCAGCCCGAACCCGAGCCGATCTACACCAAGTAACAGCATCTACATTACTTGAATTCTTCACAAACCGCCCGGCCTCAGCCGGGCGGTTTTTCGTTGGCCGCCTGGAATCGACAGGGGAAATGAATTCGCTAACGCTCTGTTAGCCTTAACCGGCACTTAACCACTATGGTTAACAATGCTTCTTGAAACGATGGCTGCCGCTGCGATTGCGGGCTGCGCCAAATTCGGGAGTCGGGGACCATGAAACTTACATCGCGTATGGCGCTGGCGCTCGGTGCACTAGCCCTCCTGCCGCTGACGCCGGTGCACGCGGCCGACTACGATCCGCCGATCTATGTCGACCAGGCGCCCGACTACGTCCCGGTCGAGGTCGGCTCCGGCTGGTATCTGCGCGGCGATCTCGGCTATGCCTTCAACAAGCCCTATGAATTTTCGGAAACTCCGGCCGGTCTGGTTACGGACACCAGCCCGCTGTCTGGTTCGATAGGTATGGGCTACCATTTCAACGATTACTTCCGCGGTGAATTGAATTTCGGTCTGCTGCCGACAAGCAAATTCGCCAGCAAATTCGACAGTACTTGCGATGGAACGCAGACGGTGACTGTCACCAGCGGTGGCAGCACAAGCGCGTTCGCCGGCCCAAGCACCCGTGGATGCGAAGGCTCCAACGACGGCAACAACAAGGCCTACGATGTGATGGCCAGCGCCTTTGTCGACCTGGGCACTTATGTCGGCTTCACGCCCTATGTCGGAGGCGGTGTCGGCATAGCGTACAGCACCTACAAGTACGCTCAAGGCGCTCGCAACTGTCAGAATTCATCGACAACATCAGGTACAACCACGACCATCTTTGAATGCGACGATCCAAACGGCTATGATGGGACGACGCAGTCGGAGAAGCAGTTCAGCTTCGCCTATACGCTCGGCGCCGGCTTTGCTTATCAGGTCAGCAAGAATGTTGCAGTCGATGTCGGCTATCAATACACGGCTCTGCCTTCCGCGAAATACGTGACAGCAGACGCTGTCGGCAACCCTGAGTTCAAAAAGGGCCTCGATTATCATCAGGTCAAGGTCGGGCTGCGCTACGATCTCTGGTAGGCGCGGCGAGTACGAGGACCAGGACGGCGGATCTTTCGGGGTCCGCCGTTTGCGTTTGAAGTCACGACATCCTGATCAGGGATCGCCGGTATCCCGGCAACGACAAAAACTTTCCTCTTGACGCCTGAAGCCCGAACGAATATCGCCGTCCGTGGGCCACCCCTCCCCAACGAGGGGCCACTATCTGGAAGGATAGACCACGATGACGACGCATATGAAGCCCGGACTCCGTCCGGCAAACCCCAATTTCTCGTCAGGTCCCTGCGCAAAGCGCCCCGGCTGGTCGGTCGAGGCGCTAAGAAATGCTGCGCTCGGCCGTTCCCACCGCGCCAAGATCGGCAAGACCAAGCTCGAACAGGCGATCGAGCTGACGCGGGAGATTCTCCAGGTCCCGGCGGGTTACCGCATCGGCATCGTGCCGGCGTCGGACACCGGTGCGGTCGAGATGGCGCTGTGGTCGCTGCTCGGCGAGCGCGGCGTCGACATGGTCGCCTGGGAGAGCTTTGGCTCCGGCTGGGTCACCGACGTGGTCAAGCAATTGAAGCTCGCCGACGTGCGCAAGATCGAAGGCGGCTACGGCGAGCTGCCTGATCTCACCAAGATCGATTTCGACCGCGATGTGGTGTTCACCTGGAACGGCACCACGTCGGGCGTTCGCGTGCCGAACGGCGATTTCATTCCCGCGGACCGCAAGGGCCTGACCGTCTGCGATGCGACTTCCGCCGCATTCGCGCAGAGGCTCGACTTCGAAAAACTCGATGTCGTCACTTTCTCCTGGCAGAAGGTGCTGGGCGGCGAGGGCGCTCACGGCATGCTGATCCTGTCGCCTCGCGCCGTCGAGCGGCTGGAAACCTACAAGCCCTCATGGCCGCTGCCGAAAATTTTCCGCCTGACCTCAGGCGGCAAGCTGATCGAAGGTATCTTCAAGGGCGAGACCATCAACACGCCCTCGATGCTGTGCGTCGAGGATTACCTCGATGCGCTCAACTGGGCGAAGTCGACCGGCGGCCTCGACGCGCTGATCGCCAGGGCGGATGCCAATGCGGCCGTCCTCGATCGCTTTGTAGGCAAGTCCTCCTGGCTCGGTCATCTCGCCGTCCAGCCGGCGACACGGTCGAACACGTCCGTCTGCCTGTCCTTCACCGATCCGGACGTGTCCGCGCTCGACGCCGACGGGCAGGCGGCCTTCGCCAAGGGGCTGGTGTCGGTGCTCGACAAGGAAGGCGTCGCCTATGATATCGGTGCCTATCGCGACGCACCGCCCGGCCTGCGCATCTGGTGCGGCGCGACGGTCGAGACGTCGGATCTCGAAGCGCTGCTGCCCTGGCTCGACTGGGCATTCGCCGCACAGAAGGCGTCGCTCAAAGCGGCGGCCTGAGATCGTTCGCGGCGGCCTTCGGGCCGCCCACTCCCATCAGGATCAAATCCATTTCAAGGAGGCCGCCATGGCGCCCCGCGTTCTCGTCTCAGACAAACTCTCCCCCACCGCCGTGCAAATCTTCAAGGATCGCGGCGTCGAGGTCGACTATCTGCCCGATCTCGGCAAGGACAAGGATAAGCTCGCCGAAGTGATCGGCCAGTATGATGGCCTCGCCATCCGCTCGGCGACCAAGGTCACCGAAAAGCTGATCAACGCCGCTACCAATCTCAAAGTCATCGGCCGCGCCGGCATCGGCGTCGACAATGTCGATATCCCGGCGGCAAGCCGCAAGGGCATCATCGTGATGAACACGCCCTTCGGCAACTCGATCACCACAGCCGAACATGCGGTGGCGATGATCTTTGCGCTGGCGCGCCAGATCCCTGAAGCCAACGCCTCGACCCATGCCGGCAAATGGGAAAAGAACCGCTTCATGGGCGTCGAGATAACCGGCAAGACGCTGGGCGTCATCGGTTGCGGCAACATCGGTTCGATCGTCGCGACGCGCGGCGTTGGCCTCAAGATGCACGTCATCGCCTTCGATCCGTTCCTGTCGGACAGCCGTGCCGAGGAGCTTGGCGTCGACAAAGTCGAGCTCGACGAGCTGTTCGCCCGCGCCGATTTCATCACCCTGCACACGCCGCTGACCGACAAGACGCGCAACATCATCGATGCCGCGGCGATCGCCAAGATGAAGAAGGGCGTGCGCATCATCAATTGCGCACGCGGCGGTCTGATCGTCGAGGCCGATCTGGTCGCAGCGCTGAAGAGTGGCAAGGTGGCCGGCGCCGGCGTCGACGTCTTCGAGGTCGAACCGGCCGAGAACAACGAACTGTTCGGCATGGAGAATGTGGTGGCGACGCCGCATCTCGGCGCCTCGACGACGGAGGCCCAGGAGAATGTCGCGCTGCAGGTTGCCGAGCAGATGGCCGACTATCTGATCAAGGGCGCCGTCTCCAACGCCATCAACATGCCGTCGATCACCGCCGAGGAGGCGCCGCGGCTGAAGCCGTTCGTCAAGCTCGCCGAGGTGCTCGGCGCCTTTGTCGGCCAGGTCACCGAGGATCCGATCAAGGAGGTGGAGATCCTGTTCGACGGCTCGACCGCGACGATGAACACGCGCGCGCTGATCAGTGCAGCACTCGCCGGGCTGATCCGGCCTCAGGTCTCGGACGTCAACATGGTGTCGGCGCCGATCATGGTGAAGGAGCGCGGCATCATCGTGGCCGAGGTCAAGCGCGACAAGTCGGGCGTGTTCGACGGCTATATCAAGCTGACGGTGAAGACCGAGCACATGACGCGCTCGATCGCCGGCACATGCTTCTCGGATGGCAAGCCACGCTTCATCCAGATCAAGGGCATCAACCTCGATGCCGAGGTCGGCCAGCACATGCTCTACACCACCAATGCGGACGCGCCGGGCATCATCGGCCTGCTCGGCACCGTCTGCGGCGAGAATGGCGTCAACATCGCCAACTTCCAGCTCGGCCGCAACCGGCCGGGCGGCGATGCCATAGCGCTGCTCTATCTCGACGCGCCGTTCCCGGAAGCCGTGCTGGAAAAGGTCAAGGCGCACAAGTCGATCGACTCGGCCAAGCGGCTGCAGTTCGACGTCAACGCGATGTGATTGAGGACAGGCGGTCGCCGACCCACCTCGTTGACGCCGGCCGCCGCGGCGGCCGGTTCATGTCAACTCATCCGAGCCATCGGAGACACCCACGCGATGTCGGTAGACCAGTTCCCAGCCCTTCCAGCCCGTAAACAGCAAGATGAGAACCACGATCAGCGATAGGACGATGCCGGTTGGCATCACGGCCGCCGCTCCGCCGGCATACCGCGAGTACCAGTTGTAAAGCTCGATCAACACGACGAGCACATTGCCGCCGGCATGGAGCCATGCCGTCGTGAGATTGCGGACCTGAACATCGCCGAGAACATCCGTCAAGCCAGCAAGCGCAGCCAGGGCAGCCATGATCAGGCCTGCGCCGAGAAGCCAAAGCGACCCGGTGACCCATCCGGGATCGGCTGTTCGCCAGAAGATAAGGTCGCAAACGAAGGTGCCGACAAAAAAGGCAATCGGAAACGGAATCAGCATCGGGTGGATAGGGTGACCAGCAATGCTTGCCGTGCTGCGAGGGTTGTGGCTCATCATGTCGCCTCCCTGGCGTTCAAACTCCGCTGGAGGTGAAATGTTCCAAGTAGGGGACGCGGCAGGATTCATGCCGCTGTTTCCGCGCCATTGGCGAAGTCCAGGCCGTTCGCGTTGCCGCGACGGCGGAGGGCGTCAGCCGCCAAATGTCATCCGCGGTGGTCCGCCATTGCCATCTTGCGCCCGCTGTATTCGGCAAGCCCGATGCCGCCCAGCACGAGCACCAAGGCCAGCGCCTGATAGAGCTGGAACGTCTCGCCGACGATCAGCACCGACAGCAGCGTGCCGAAGATCGGCACCAGATTGATGAAAAGGCCGGCGCGGTTGGCGCCGATCAGCTCGTTGCCCCTGATGTAGAAGATCTGCGAAACGACCGAGGCGCCGATCGCCGTATAGACGATGACGGTCCAGCCGCGCGCGTCGGGCATGATGACCTTGCCGGCGAGGACCTCCCACAGGAAGAACGGCAACGAGGTGACGAGTGCCGAAACCGACAGGGCCAGCATCAGGCTCTGCCAGTGCATCACCGGCTTCAGCCGCAACCCGACTGAATAGCCGCTGTAGAGAAAGACGGCGACCAGCATGATGGCGTCACCGAAATTGAGTTCCAGCGTCAACAGCCGGCGCGGGTCGCCATGGCAGGCGGTGAGGATCACGCCGGCGATGGTCAGCACGACGCCGACAATCTGCGCCCAGTTCACGCGCAGGCGGAAGAAGACGAAATTGGCAGTCATGATCAGGATCGGCATAGCCGCCTGTTCGATCGAGACATTGATCGCTGTCGTGTAGTTGAGCGCCGTGTAGAAGATGGTGTTGAACAGGGTGAAGCCGCTGGCGCCGAGGGCGACCAGCACGAACCAGTGCTTGCGGACCATCGGCCAGTCCTTCTGGATGGTCTTCCAGCCGATGGGCAGCATGATCGCCACGGCCAGCACCCAGCGCAGGAAGACCAGCGTCATCGGCGAGACGTGATCGACCGCCAGCTTGCCGGCCACCGAATTTCCACCCCAAAGCAAGGTGGTGAGCAGCAGGAATATGTAGGCGCTTCGATGCATCGCGGGATTCCAGTCGCCGGAGCTGCGGTGTTTGCCGGCCTATTGCCCTCGCTCGCCCAAGTAAATGATGTCAAAGCCGAAAATTGTTGTGCCTCAGGGCATTTTCGACGGCAAAGAAAGGTCGCGCTCGCGAGGTCTTGACGTTATAGAGGCCTGTCGTTTCGAACCATATTCAAGCCGCTTGGCGGCGTCTCAAGGGAAAAGAAACATGGCCAATGTGGTGGTCGTCGGCTCGCAGTGGGGTGACGAAGGCAAGGGCAAGATCGTCGACTGGCTGTCGGAGCGCGCCGATGTCGTGGTGCGTTTCCAGGGCGGCCACAATGCCGGCCATACGCTGGTCGTCGACGGCAAGGTCTACAAGCTGTCGTTGCTTCCGTCGGGCGTCGTGCGCCAGGGCAAGCTGTCCATCATCGGCAATGGCGTCGTGTTCGACCCGCACGCTTTCGTCGCCGAGGTGGCAAAACTCAAGGCGCAAGGTGTCGAAGTAGCGCCGGATCGCCTGAAAATAGCCGAAAACACAGCGCTTATCCTGTCCCTGCATCGAGAGTTGGACGGATTTCGTGAGGACGCCGCATCCAATTCCGGGACGAAGATTGGCACGACCCGTCGCGGCATCGGCCCCGCCTATGAGGACAAGGTGGGCCGGCGCGCGGTCAGGGTGATGGATTTGGCGGATTTGGAAACACTGCCCTTGAAAGTCGACAGGCTGCTGACGCACCACAATGCGCTGCGTCGCGGGCTTGGTCATGCGGAAGTCACGCATGACACGATCATGCAGGAACTAACCTCGGTCGCCGACGACATCCTGCCCTATATGGACCGGGTCTGGAAGATCCTCGACGACAAGCGCCGGGCTGGCGAGCGCATCCTGTTCGAGGGCGCGCAGGGCACACTGCTCGATATCGACCACGGCACCTATCCGTTCGTGACCTCGTCGAACACGGTTGCCGGACAGGCTGCCGCCGGCTCCGGCGTTGGCCCGGGCGCCATCGGCTATGTGCTCGGCATCACCAAGGCCTATACGACACGCGTCGGCGAGGGTCCGTTCCCGACCGAGCAGAAGAACGAGGTCGGCGAATTCCTCGGCACGCGCGGCCATGAATTCGGCGTCGTCACCGGTCGCAAGCGCCGCTGCGGCTGGTTCGACGCGGTGCTGGTGCGCCAGGCCGTCGCGGTCAACGGCATCAAGGGCATCGCGCTGACCAAGCTCGACGTGCTTGACGGGCTGGACGAGATCAAGGTCTGCACCGGTTACCGTCTCGACGGCGAGATGATCGATTATCTGCCGGCCAGCCAGGGCGCGCAGGCACGTGTCGAACCGGTCTACGAGACGCTCGAGGGCTGGAAAGGCACCACTGCCGGCGCGCGCAGCTGGAATGATCTGCCGGCCCAGGCGGTCAAGTATGTCCGCTACATCGAGGAGCTCATCGGCGCACCGGTCGCGCTCCTTTCCACCAGCCCGGAACGCGACGACACGATACTTGTGACCGATCCGTTTCAAGACTAGTTTCTGAAGCCTTTCCGGGCATCGCGGCTGATTTGTGGGGGCCGGCGCGGAAGCAAAATACAGGTCGACTGAAGCATGGCAGATTTCGTTGCTATTCTGAAAAACGCGCTCGACAAGCATGGCGACGAGACGCCGGAAAAGCGTACGCGCATCTATGCCAGCGTTCGCACCATGCTGGCGAAGAAGCTTGGTGAACGTTCGCCGCCGTGGGCTCCCGAAGCCATAGCCACGCAGATGCGTTCGCTGGAAGACGCCATTACAAGCGTCGAGCGCGATTATGCCAAGAGCGTGCCGGAGACCGACCCGCTCGCGGAGCTGGAACACATCTTTTCGTCGATCGATCGCAACAAGAACCAGCCAAGCCATACGAGGCAGCCGGCGAAGGCGGAATCGGCCTGGCCGGCACCGCCCGTCGCCAAGCCCGAGCTCTATCAACCCGCGCCGCCGCCTGCCGCCAAGGTCGAGCCAAGCTGGCAAAGATCGACGCCGGCGCCTGCCCAGCCGGCTCGCGCCGACACGCCTCTTCCAGGCATGAACGCCGAGGAGGCGGACGACGAGGCCGATGTCTTTTCCAGCAACGAAGACAATGAAGAGCCGGTACAGGACACCTTCCAGCGCCTGCGTCCCGCCGAGCGCAAGCGCAGCTATGGCGGGCTGATCGCGGCTGTCGTCGCACTGCTGGTCGTTGCCGGCGGCGGCTATGGCATCTGGCTGAACAAGGACGCCTTCGGCAAGATGCTGGGGCTTGGCCGCAATCAGGTAGCGAAAACCGAACCCGTGAAGCCGGCGCCGGCCAAGCCGGCAACCGATGCCGCGGCAGCGCCGCCGGCGCCCGCGGCTGGCGGCACGGAAGCCGAAAGCACGAAATACACCCAGCGGCTGACACCGCAGGGTGGTGAAGTCGACCCGGGTCCGGCCGGTGGCCAAAGCGGCATCGGCGAAGGCGAATCGGTCGCGGCGCTGACCACTCCGCCCTCGGCCACGAACGCACCGGCGATTTCCGCACCGGCCGCCGGTACGCCTGCCGCGACTACGCCTCCGGCGACAGATGCCGCCCCCGCAACGCCGCCTGCCAACGGAGCAGCGCCTGCAGCGCCGGCCGGTGCTGCCGGCACGCCGCCAGCACCGGCAGGTGCCGCGCCGCCCGCCCCGGCGGCTGCGCCTGCGGAAGCCGCCCTGCCTGTCGGCCAGAAGGCGATCTTCTATGAGGAGCGCACCAGCACCGCCCAGGGCTCCGCCGAGCCCGGCAACATCGTCTGGTCGCTGGTGCAGGAATCGCCCGGTGGCGACCTGCCGCCGGAGCCGGCGATCCGCGCCGAGGCGACCATTCCCGGCAAGGACATCCAGTTGCGCATGACCATCCGCCGCAACACCGACCAGACGCTGCCGGCCAGCCATATTATCGAGATGATCTTCCTGACGCCCGACGGCTTCGAGGGCGGCGGTGTCGACAACATCCTGCGCGTTGCCATGAAGGCTTCGGAGCAGGATGCCGGCAGCCCGCTGATCGGCATTCCGGCCAAGATTGCCGACGGCTTCTTCCTCGTCGCGCTCAACGACAACAAGGCCGACGAAGACGCCAACATGACCTTGTTGCGCGGCCAGGACTGGATCGACGTGCCGGTGGTCTACAAGACCGGACGGCGGGCGTTGCTGACCATGGAAAAGGGCATTCCCGGAGAGAAGGTGTTCGACGAGGCAATCAAGGCCTGGCAGGCCAAGACGGCAGGCTGAGACGCTGTAGCCGCCGTTCAGAAGCCCTGGAACAGCATGTCGAGCGCAGCGACGATGTCGTCATGGTGCTTGATCAGGTTCAGCCGACTTTCGCCTAATTCGCTGGCAGAAACGGTGGCAACCAGGTGTGTTGCCATAACGAGCTTTCGACCGTTGATCTCAAAAATCGGATGAAGCTTTCGCATCGGCGGTGGCACCATTGCGACCGGCAGAAGCGGCACGACCACCCGCGTCTTGAAATTGTCGAGCAGCTCTGACTGAACGTCGAGCACATAGCTGCCTTCGATGCGACCGGCGAAGACATCATAGCGGGGCATCAGAACTGCCGGTACTCTTCCAGCGGGATGCCATGTTTCTCGATATAGTCGTTCCACGCGTCCATCGTGGCGCGGTTCTCAAGCTTCCACAGCCGCGTTTTTTCGGCAGCTACCGCCTCCGCGATGCCGGCCTCCGCAGCGCGCGAGACATTCACGTCAAGTCCCTTGGCTTCCCTCATGAGGTTCGAATCGATCGACAGATTTGCTGGCTGACGGGTCGCACTCAAGGCAATTTTGCGCATAATAGCCTCCGCAACATGCGTATAATATATGCGCATTTCGGCGTCGGAGCAATAATCAAGCGACGCTAATTGGAGGTGTGCGAGCCTACCCTTCCATCTCCTCGCGCAACATCTCCAGTTCCAGCCATTCTTCCTCGAGCGCGGCCAGCGTCGCGCGCTCCTTGTCGAGGGCGGCGATGGTTTTCTGGAACGAGGCCGGATCGCGCTCGTAATAGGCCGGATCGGCGATGTTGTTCTCCAGCCGCGAGATCGAGGCCATCACAGCTTCGATTTTCTTCGGCAGGGATTCCAGTGCGAATTTCTGCTTGAACGACAGTTTCTTCGCCGGCCCTTTTGGCGCGGCGGCTTCGCTCTTGCCTGACGCGGGCGCCTCGCCATTTTCGGCTCTCGCCCGCGCCTTGCGGTCGTCCAGCTTCGTGCCGCCGCGCTGCGCCAGCATGTCGGAGTAGCCGCCGGCATATTCGATCCAGCGGCCTTCACCATCCGGCGCGATCAGGCTGGTCACGGTGCGGTCGAGGAAATCGCGGTCGTGGCTGACCAGGATGACGGTGCCGGCGAAACCGGCGACCAGTTCCTGCAGCAGTTCAAGCGTCTCCATGTCGAGATCGTTGGTCGGCTCATCGAGCACCAGAAGGTTTGCGGGCCGCGCCAGCACGCGCGCCAGCAGGAGCCGCGCCCGCTCGCCGCCGGACAACTCGCGCACCGGCGTGCGCGCCTGCTCCGGCTTGAACAGGAAATCCTTCATGTAGGAGACCACGTGGCGCTGCTCGCCATTGATGACGAGGTTTTCGCCGCGCCCATCGGTGAGATATTGTGCCAGCGTCTCCTGCGGGTCGACCGCCTCGCGCTTCTGGTCGAGCGTTGCGATCTCCAGATTGGTGCCGAGCCGCACCGAACCGGCGTCCGGCTTCATCTCGCCGGTAAGCATTTTCAAGAGCGTGGTCTTGCCGGCGCCGTTCGGCCCGACCAGGCCAACGCGATCGCCGCGCTGGATGCGGGTCGAAAACGCCTTGACCACGGTGAGATCGCCAAAGCTCTTTTCGATGTTTTTCGCCTCGATCACCAGCTTGCCGGACTCGGTGGCGTCGCTCGCCACCATGGTCGCCGACCCTTCGGCCCCGCGATGACCGCGAAAACGCTGACGCATGGTCTGCAACTCGCCAAGCCGGCGCATGTTGCGCTTGCGCCGCGCCGTCACGCCGTAGCGCAGCCAATGCTCTTCGCGAACGATCTGGCGGCCGAGCTTGTGCTGCTCGCGTTCTTCTTCCTCCAGAACCAGGTCGCGCCATTCCTCGAAATGGCCGAAGCCCTTGTCCAGCCTGCGGGTCTGGCCGCGATCGAGCCAGACCGTGGCGCGCGACACGCGTTCGAGGAAGCGGCGGTCGTGCGAGATGACGATCAGCGCCGAGGAGGTGCGGATGAGTTCTTCTTCCAGCCATTCGATGACCGAGAGGTCGAGATGGTTGGTCGGCTCATCAAGCAGCAGGATATCGGGCTCCGGCGCCATGACGCGGGCAAGGGCGGCGCGCCTCGCCTCGCCGCCCGACAGGTCGTTCGGACGTTCCTCACCCGACAGGCCGAGATGCTCCATCAGATAGCTGGCGCGGTAGGGATCGTCGGCGGGGCCAAGCCCGGCCTCGACATAGGCGCGGACAGTGGCAAAACCTTCCATGTCGGGCATCTGCGGCAAATAGCGGACGGTCGCCGAAGGCTGGCGAAACACTTCGCCGTCCTGCGGCTCGATCAGGCCGGCGGCGATCTTCAGCAGGGTCGACTTGCCGGACCCGTTGCGGCCGACCAGTGCGATCTTGTCGCCGGCCGAAGCCGTCAAGGCGGCGCCATCGAGCAGCGGCGTGCCGCCGAAGGTCAGTTTTATCCCGTCGAGGTTGAGAAGGGGCGGGGCCATGTCAGCTTTCAGGTAAGGGATAGGGATGAGCGAGCAGCATCGCGCGGCCATGGCCGAGCGCGATTTCGAGGCGGCCCCCGGTCTTGTCGGACTTGACCTCGTTGGAAATGGTCAGCGACGAACCGAACGCCACCTTGACGTGAGCGAGCGGCCATTTGGCGCCGGTGACGGTCAGGCCGTCGAGCTCGGAAAAGCCGAGCACCGAAAACAGCGTGCCGTCGGCATAGTCGAAGCCGGCCGTTCCGCGCAGCAGGGGGATGCCTTCCTGAGCGCCGCTGGTCAAAAGCACGTCCGTTCCCGCCTCCGCCAGCCGCAGGGCGAACGACAGATGCAGAAAAGCGTGGTCGGCGCGCTTGCCGCCAAAGGCGCCGGCCAGCACCAGGCGGGTCGCGCCGCGCTCCAGTGCCGCGGCGACGGCAAGTTCGCCATCGGTCTGGTCCTTTTCCGCCGGGAAGGTCCGGCGCGGCACGGAAGCGAGATCGTCCGGCAGGTTGGCCGGCACCGAATCGAAATCACCCACCCACAGCTCCGGCACGAGACCCAGCAACCGCGCATGACCGATGCCGGCGTCGGCGGCGATGACGCGGGAGCCTTTGACCTGACGGTCGAGCCGTGGCGTACGGATGAGATCGCCGCCAAGCAGGATGGTGAATGTGCTCATATCGTGTGGCCCTTACCAGCCCGGCACGGGAAACGGAAGGCGGCAAACTCCCGCTTGCATGGCGGATCGGCCCGGCCTATGTGTCGAAACGCTCTAACGGGGTGCCGGACGCGATCTTCGCGGACCGGCTGAGAGGCAGTCTCGCCAACCCGCTGAACCTGATCCGGTTTGTACCGGCGGAGGGATTAGACGTTTCGGACAGTCCGACGCCTCAATTCCTTTCAATTCGAACGAAGGAGGCGCCGATGCGCACGCTTTTATACGCTCTTGTTTCAGCAACGGTCGTGGCCTTGTCCGGGCCCGCCTTGGCCAAGGACAAGCTCACCGTCTACACCTATGAGAGTTTCACCGCCGACTGGGGTCCGGGTCCCGTGGTGAAGAAGGAGTTCGAGGCCGAATGCGGCTGCGACGTCGACTTCGTCTCGGTCGCCGATGGCGTCGCGCTGCTCAACCGCGTCAGATTGGAAGGCGCATCGACCAAGGCCGATATCGTGCTTGGCCTGGATACCAATCTCACCGCCGATGCCAAGGCGTCAGGCTTGTTCGCGCCGCATGGCGCGGTGACGGATGTCAATGTGCCGGGCGGCTGGAGCGACGACACTTTTGTCCCCTTCGACTACGGCTATTTCGCTGTCGTCTATGACACGCAGAAGATGAAGACGCCGCCGAAGAGCCTGAAGGAGCTGATCGAAGGCAGTGCCAACGACAAGATCGTCATCCAGGATCCGCGCACCTCGACGCCAGGCCTCGGCCTGCTTCTTTGGGTCAAGTCAGTCTATGGCGACAAGGCACCCGAGGCCTGGGCCAAGCTCAAGGCCAAGGTGCTGACCGTGACGCCGGGCTGGAGCGAGGCCTATGGGCTGTTCACCAAGGGCGAGGCGCCGATGGTGCTGTCCTACACGACGTCGCCAGCCTACCACATGGTCGCCGAGAACACGGAGCGCTACCAGGCGGCCTCCTTCGAGGAGGGCGAGTATCTGCAGATCGAGGTGGCGGGTATCACCACGACAGGAGCCAAGAATCCGCTGGCGGCCAAGTTCATGGCCTTCATGACCGGGCCGAAATTCCAGGATGCCATCCCCGAGACCAACTGGATGTTCCCGGCAGGCAAGACCGACAAGCCGCTCAATCCGGCCTTCGACAAACTGGTCAAGCCGACGAAGACCTTGCTGTTCAGCCCGCAAGAGGTCGCCGCCAACCGCAAGGCCTGGGTCGATGAATGGCTGGCGGTGATGAGCAAATAGGCAGCGCGATGGCGCCGGCGCATTCCACGGATTCCCGCGTCAGTGTCGGCATTGTCGCGCTCGCTGCAATCGCGCTGCTGATCGGCGGCGCGTTTGCCGGCCTGCTTTTCGAGGGCGCCCATGATTTCTCGGGCGCCTGGGCAGCCTTCGATCCCTATCTGCTTCGCGTCACTCGCTTCACGCTCTGGCAAGCGGCACTGTCGACGCTGCTTTCGGTCATCCCGGGGCTGTTTGTGGCGCGCGCTCTGTCACGACATCCACGTTTCTTCGGCCGCGCCTTCATCCTGCAGATCTTCGCCGTACCGTTGGCCCTACCGGCTATTGTTGCAGCGCTCGGCATCCTGGCGCTTTATGGCCGTGCCGGCTATTTCGCAGGCGTGCTTGCCGTTATCGGCGGCGGAAGCTGGCCGGGCATCTATGGCCTGTCCGGCATTCTCGTCGCCCATGTCTTCTTCAACCTGCCGCTGGCGACGCGGCTGTTCCTCGAGGCGCTGCAGACCATACCGGCCGACCAATGGCGGCTGGCGAGCCAACTCGGCATGGCGGCGCGGCCGGCGTTCCGGCTGATCGAATGGCCAACGCTGCGCGCCGCACTGCCCGGCGTCGCCGGGCTGGTCTTCATGCTCTGCATCACATCCTTCACGATCGTGCTGACGCTCGGCGGCGGGCCGGCCGCGACGACGCTTGAGGTCGGCATCTACCAGGCGCTGCGCTTCGATTTCGATCCCGCACGGGCCGTTGCACTGACGCTGCTGCAGATCGCCTTGACCTTTATCGTGGTGCTGGCACTGACGCGGCTAGGCGCCAATGTGGTCGGCGACACCAATTTGCCGGTCGCGCAACGCCGCTATCTTTCGGTCAATCGGAGCGAGACCTGGTTGAACGCGCTACTCATCGTCCTGGCGCTGCTGTTCGTTGTCGGGCCGATGGCGGCAACCGTGATGGCCGGATTGAGTGCCGATCTCGCCCGCTTGGCCGGCGAGGCCACTGTCCGGCAGGCAACGCTGACCAGCGCGGCGCTCGCCTTCCTGTCGGCGCTGCTTTCGGTGATGCTGTCGCTGGCGCTGACCATGGCGCGGCGGGCACTGGCGCTGAACAGCCGGACTGGCCGCAAGACACTGCTCGAACATGCCGCCGATACCGGCGCCGGCTTTGTCCTGGTCGTGCCGCCGATCGTCGTCGGCGCCGGCTGGTTCCTGTTGTTGCGCCATGTCGGCGATGTCTTCGCCATCGCCCCGGTCATGGTCGTCACCGTCAACGCGGTGATGGCGATGCCGTTTGCGCTCCGCGCCGTGCGTCCCGCCTATGATGCAGCGAGCGAGCGTCACGAACGGCTCTGTGCACAGCTCGGCATTGCGGGCTGGAACCGGCTGATGCTGGTCGACTGGCCGTCGCTGCGGCGACCGCTCGCCACGGCCTTCGCTTTCGCCATGGCGCTGTCGCTCGGCGATCTCGGTGTCATTGCCTTGTTCGGCAGTGATTCCGTGCAGACATTGCCCTACCTTCTTCTGGCTCGGATGGGCAGCTACCGCACCGAGGATGCCGCCGGCCTCGCACTGCTGCTCGGCCTCGTCTGTCTCGCGTTGATCGTGGCGGCGCACTGGCTGGGAAGGGAGGAGGTCCGTGATGCGTGAAAAGGCGGCCAACGGGCTCGCGAAGGGCGCGCCGGTGCGGCTGGACAAAGTGTCGTTCAGCTATGGCGAGGCGCCGCTTGTTTTCGATGTCGAGTTTGCCGCGGCGACGATCACCGCCATCATGGGGCCGAGCGGTTCGGGCAAGTCGACGCTGCTCAATCTGGTCGCCGGCTTCGAGACCCCACGGTCGGGCCGCGTGCTGATCGGCGGTGTCGATGTCAGCGCCGAGGCGGCCTCGGCGCGGCCAGTGTCGATGGTGTTCCAGGAGAACAATCTCTTCGCGCATCTTTCCGTCGAGCAGAATGTCGGGCTCGGCCGTTCGCCATCCCTGCGGCTGACCGAGGCGGACCGCGCCGCGGTCGCCGAGGCGCTTGCGCGCACCGGTCTTGCGGGCAAGGAGAAACGCCTGCCGCGCGAGCTCTCCGGGGGCGAACGCCAGCGCGTCGCACTGGCCCGCGTGCTGGTGCGCGACCGACCGGTGTTGCTGCTCGACGAGCCCTTCGCTTCGCTCGGACCGGCTTTGCGCGACGAGATGCTGGACCTGGTTGCCGCCGTTCATGCCGAACGCGCCATGACAGTGCTGTTCGTCACCCACCAGCCGGAGGATGCACGCCGCATCGGCGAGCATATGGTGTTTGTCGACAATGGGTTGGTCGCTGCGACCGGCAAGGCTGATGATTTCTTTGCCGGGGCTGGTCCGGAGGCGTTCCGGCGCTATATCGGCGCGGGTGCCGGATATTCCACATCACGCGATGTTGCCCGGAAGCGGACATAATTTACGGTCAAACCGGCTCCAGGCGATGTGGCGTTTGCTTGCCATGACCGGGGGAGTGTGGCTAGGTCCGCCCTACCGGTCCGGCACAGGCCGTGATTTGCCTGCAGTATCCGGCGCCCGCCCCTGGGATGGGCCGCGGATACTGCAGCAGTTTGAGATATGGCACGTGAACATTCTGAAGATCGTCCCCGATTTTCAATGTCATGTGCCGGGACCCGAAAGGAAGCCGTTCTGGCGATCGGCGCTAACACATTGGGAATGAAACCGCTGGCGCGCTTCCTCGCGCTGGCCGGCTTTGCCGTGGCGTTGGCAAGCTGCCAGATGTTCACGCCGCCGGAAGTTCAGGAATCCGGCTTCCAGCCTTCCGACAAGCCGATCACGGTGGACAATGTCGGCGCCAACAACAAGCTCGCCGAATTGGCCAGGGCGCAGCATCCGCGCATCCTGGCGACCTATGGCGGCGAATATTCCGATCCCAAGCTCGAGCGCATGGTCGCCAAGGTGGTCGGTAGTTTGACGGTGGTGTCCGCCAACCCGACACAGACCTATCGCATCACCATTTTGAATTCGCCCAATGTCAATGCCTTCGCGCTGCCGGGCGGCTATCTCTACATCACGCGCGGCCTCCTGGCGCTGGCCAATGATTCGGCCGAGCTTGCCGCTGTCATCGCGCATGAGATGGGCCACGTCACCGCCAATCACGGCTTGCAGCGCCAGCAACTCGAGGCAGAGGAAGGCCTGGCGACCAAGGTGGTTTCCGATGTGCTCGGCGACAGCCCGACCGCCAAGGCGGCGTTGATCCGCGGCAAGCTGAGGCTCGCGCAATTCTCGCGCAACCAGGAGCTGGAAGCCGACGCCATCGGCATCAAGTCGATCGGCGAGGCCGGCTACGATCCTTTCGCCGCCGGCCGCTTCCTGCAATCGATGTCGGCCTACACGGATTTCCGCTCGATCAGCGGCGCCACCGACGCCAGCCTCGACTTCCTGGCCACGCACCCCAATACGCCGCAGCGCATCGATCTGGCGCAGCGCCATGCCCGCCAGTTCGGCGCGCCGGGCGTCGGCACGCGCGACCGCGATTCCTTCCTCGCCGGCATAGACGGCCTGCTCTATGGCGACACGCCGGAAGAAGGCTATGTGCGCGGCGAAACCTTCCTGCATCCGGGCCTTGGCGTTTCGTTCACGGTACCGGACGGCTTCATCATCGACAATTCGGCGGCAGCGGTGACGGCCACCGGCCCCGGCGACATAGCGATCCGTTTCGATGGCGTGTCGATCGACAAGAACCGGGCGCTGACGGACTATATCCGCAGCGGCTGGGTGGCTGGTCTCGTCGACAGCAGCGTCAGGCAGGAAACCATCAACGGCAACGAGGCAGCGACCGCGCATGCCGGCGCCGAAGGCTGGCAGTTCGACATTGCGGTGATCCGCGCCGGCGGCCAGGTCTACCGGCTGCTGACCGCGGCCCCTTCGGCCAGCACGTCGCTGGACACAATCGCCCGCTCGGTCAGCGGCTCGTTCCGGATCTTGAGTGCCGCCGAAAAGGCGGCGCTGAAGCCGCTGCGCATCCGCGTCGTCACTGTCCAGCCTGGGCAGACGATGGGTTCGCTTTCGGCGCAGATGGTCGGCGTCGACCGTAAGCTCGACCTGTTCCGCGTCCTCAACGCGCTGTCGCCTGGTGCCGCGGTTTCGGCCGGCGACAAGGTCAAGATCGTCACGGACAAGTAGGCACCTCCGGACGCCTGCCGCCGTTCAGGCGGCAGTCGCCATGAACTCCGGATTCTGCTTCACCAACGCGACCTTCAGCTTTTCCATGGCGCGGGCCTCGATCTGGCGGACGCGTTCCTTGGAGATACCGAGGGTTTCGCCGAGCGCTTCCAGCGTCGCGCCCTCGTCGTTAAGCCGGCGTTCCTCGATGATCCTCAACTCCCGTGCGTTGAGCGCGCGAAGCGCCTCCCTCAGCCAGAGCGAGCGGCGCGCGACATCGATCTTGTCGCCGACGATCTCGTCGGGCAGCGGATCGTCCGAGACCAGGAAATCCATGCGCTCGGTCGAACCCGCATCGTCGGCAACCGGCATGTTGAGTGAGGAGTCGGGAGCCGACAGCCGCGAATCCATCATCGCCACGTCGGCTTCGGAGACGCCGAGTGCTTCCGATACTTCGCGATAGAGCGTTGCGTTTGACAGTGGCTCGGCGCCATTCGCCAGCCGCGCGCGCAGGCGTCGCAGGTTGAAGAACAGCGCCTTCTGCGCCGAGCTGGTGCCGCCACGCACGATCGACCAGTTGCGCAGGATATAGTCCTGCATCGAGGCACGGATCCACCATGTCGCATAAGTCGAGAACCGCACCTCGCGCTCCGGCTCGAAGCGGGCGGCGGCCTCGAGCAGTCCGACATGACCTTCCTGGACCAAATCGCCGAGCGGCAGGCCGTAATGGCGGAATTTGGAGGCCATGGAAATGACCAGCCGCATATGCGCGACGGTGATGCTGTGCAGCGCGTTCTGGTCGTTGTCCTCCTTCCAGAGCAATGCAAGCCGATGCTCTTCGTCACGCTCGAGGTAGGGAGCCTTCATTGCCGCGCGGACCATGATCCGTCCTGCCGTGTCTTCCATCATGAGGCGCTCCCTGGGTGGTGCGGATGACTTTGCAAACTTGGCTGGCGCCCGGGTTGAAATGGCGGCGTCGTGCCCTAGAACAGCCAGAACTGCCATGCGCGGGAAAGGTTCCGCGACCGTGGCTGCGGGTATGTGTTGCCTGGCGGACTCCGGGGATTACCCGCGATAGCCGTGATGTCGGCTGGAAAGCGCCAGTTTGAGTATCTGATTTCAGAAACTGATCGTTTTTGGAATTCTGTTCCTTATTTTTTCGACTTGCATCTGTCAGTTTCCAGCGCTCACAATATGCCGGTCAGCCGGCCAAGGACGGGATCACAGAAAAATGAAATGGCTCAAGTCGCTCATCATCGCCGGAACGCTGCAGGCCTTGGCTGTCACCGCAGGCCATGCCGGCGCCAATCTCGACCAGATCAAGCAGGCCGGGGTCATCAAGGTCGGCACGGAAGGCACTTATGCGCCATTCACCTATCATGACACTTCGGGCGCACTGGTCGGCTTCGACGTCGAAATCGCCAAGGCGATCGCCGACAAGCTCGGCGTCAAGGTCGAATTCCTCGAAGGCAAGTGGGACGGGCTGATCGCCGGCCTCGACGCCAATCGCTATGACGCCGTCATCAACGAGGTCGGAATCACCGATGCCCGCAAGGCCAAGTACGACTTCTCCGATCCTTACATCGCCTCCAAGGCGGTGCTGATCGTGCGCGGCGACAACACAGACATCAAGACCTTTGCCGATCTCAAGGGCAAGAAGTCGGCGCAGTCGCTGACCTCGAATTTCGGCAAGCTGGCCGAAACGAACGGCGCCGAGCTGGTCGGCACCGATGGCTTCGACCAATCGATCCAGCTGCTTCTGACAGGCCGTGCCGACGCCACGATCAATGACAGCCTGTCGTTCCTCGACTTCAAGAAGCACAAGCCCGACGCCAATGTGAAGATCGCCGCGCAAGAGGAAAACGCCGACTATTCCGGCGTCATCGTGCGCAAGGGCGATCCGGAGCTGGTCGCGGCGATCAACAAGGCGCTGGCCGACATCAAGGCCGACGGCACCTATAAGAAAATCTCCGACACCTATTTCGGCCAGGACGTTTCGAAGTAATCTATGAGGCGGGCCGCTCCGCGGCCCACAGGACATATCGAGCGGCGAGTCGTCTTTGACGGTCCGCCGCTTTTGTCGTGATATGTCGCGCCTCGACGAAGCCTCGACTTATTTGGAGGGTCTTACGTGCCGCACTGGCTGCAACTGATGCTGGAGTCGCTGCCTTCGCTGTTGTGGGCGGCGCTGATCTTCACCGTGCCGCTGACGCTGTTGTCCTTCGTCCTTGGGCTGACCGTTGGGTTGGGTGCGGCGCTTGCCCGGCTGTTTGGTCCGAAACCGCTGGTCGCGCTGGTGCGCTTCTATGTCTGGATCTTCCGCGGCACGCCGCTTCTGGTGCAGCTGTTCCTTATCTTCTACGGCCTGCCGTCGGTCGGTATCCTGCTCGACGCCTTCACGGCGGCGTTGATCGGCTTCACGCTCAACATCGGCGCCTACACGTCGGAAATCATCCGCGCGGCCATAGGGTCGGTGCCGAAGGGCCAGTGGGAAGCCGCCTATTCGATCGGCATGACCTGGAGCCAGGCGATGCGGCGCACCATCCTGCCGCAAGCCGGCCGGGTCGCGGTGCCGCCGCTTTCCAACACCTTCATCTCATTGGTCAAGGATACTTCGCTGGCCGCCGCCATCACCGTGCCGGAGATGTTCCAGGCGGCGCAGCGCATCGTCGCCACCACCTATGAGCCGCTGATCCTCTATGTCGAGGCGGCGATCCTCTATCTGGCGCTGAGTTCGGTGCTGTCGGCCTTGCAGACGCGGCTGGAGACCCGGCTCAACCGCTATGGCGGCTTCCTGGAGGCACGCTCATGATCGGCCTCAGCAACATCGAAAAGCGCTTTGGCGACAATCTCGTGTTGAAGGGCGTGACGGTCACCATTGCCGAAGGCAGCGTCACTGCGCTGGTCGGCCCGTCGGGCGGGGGAAAGAGCACCCTGCTGCGCTGCATCAACCTCCTGGAGATCCCGACCTCGGGCACGGTGCGCATCGGCGACGAGACGCTCGAATTCCATTCTGGTGGCAGGGTTCCGGCCAGGGATATCCAGCGCCTGCGGCTGCAGACCGGCATGGTGTTCCAGAACTTCCAGCTGTTTCCGCATCGCACCGCGATCGAGAACGTCATGGAAGGGCTGGTGACGGTGCTGAAATGGGCGCCTGAGAGGGCACGCGAGCGGGCGCTGGCTCTGCTGGAGAAGGTGGGGATGGCGCACAAGGCCGACGCCTGGCCGGCGACGCTGTCGGGCGGCCAGCAGCAGCGCGTGGCGATCGCCCGCGCCTTGGCGCCGTCGCCGAAAGTGCTGCTCTGCGACGAGCCGACCTCGGCACTCGACCCGGAACTGGCGCAAGAGGTGGTCGACGTGCTTGGCAAGCTCGCCAGTGAAGGCACGACCATGGTGATGGCGACGCATGATCTGCGCCTCGCCTCCAAGATCGCCAAGGAAGTGGTGTTCCTCGATGCCGGCGTCGTCGTCGAGAAGGGACCGGCCGCGGTGCTGTTCAACAATCCGGAGCAGCAACGGACGAAGCGGTTCATTGCGACGCTGAAGCAGGAGGCTGAGAAGGAAGGCGGCGGCGGGTAGGCGCGGCCTAGGGTCTGTAGAATTCGGGCGATGGCCCCGAAGGCGCGCCGGTTCCGGTATATCTTGCCGGATGCGCGAGCAGGCCGTCAGCCATCCTTCGGCATATCGGGCCTTGCCGCCAGCAGCCGCTGAAATTTCACCGTCAGATCTCCCCCGAAATCGCGGCTCTTCATTTGCAGGTTCAGATATGATGGCTGACGAGCGCCACGCCAAGTCCGATGAGGATCGAACCGCATGTCTTGGGGATCACCCATCCGGCGCCAGTGAACCGGCCAACGGCGAGCGAGGCGATGCCGACCGCCGCAAGGTCGGCCATCGAGAAGATGAGATTGACGATGATGCCGAGGATGAGGAACTGCAACCCGACGGCCATGCCGGCTGACGGATCCACGAACTGCGGCAGGAAGGTCAGGAAGAACAGTGCCGTCTTGGGATTGAGGATCTCGACGACCATGCTGTCGCGAAATGTATTCGGGGCCGGCCTGGCACCATCCTCACCCATCCGGTTCCAGCCCAGGAACATGGCAAGGCCCAGCGAAATGAGATATGCGGCGCCCGCCCATCGGATCACCAAGAAAGCGACCGGCGCGTGTTCCATCAGTGCGGCGAGCCCGACCGCCGCGGCCAGGATGTGCACGTAACAACCAAGATGGACACCCAGTGCCGCCATCAATCCGGCCTGACGGCCATGGGCCAGCGTCTGCGCTGTCATGTAGAGAATCGCCGGTCCTGGCATGCAGGCGAAGGCGAGCGTTGCGAGGGCGAACGGAATCCAGAGATCCAGCGATGGCATGACAGCTCCTCCCATGATCAAGCCGTGGGAGGAGTAGGCCGGGGGGCAGGCCGAAAACATACGACGGATGCCGTATTTGGGTGATGATCGGGTTTGGCTAATCTGCCGATGGTTAAGGGGACGTTGCCGGGTTGCCCATTGTAGCGGCTGCGATATCAGCCGGTGGGCAATCCCAGACGAACCGCGTAGGCGGTCAGTTCGGCGGTGTTGTGGAGACTGAGCTTGCCCATCAGATTTTCGCGATGTTTGCGAGCGGTCGGCAGGCTGATGCCCAGTCGTTCGGCGATGTCGCGCGTGATCATGCCTTGCGCCACCAGTTGAAGGATCTGCCGTTCGCGTCGCGTCAGCGGTACCGGGGACAGGATTTCCTGCGCGGCTATCGGCTCGCTGTCCCTGCCTATATCGCTGACCGCGAAGCGAACGGTTTTCGCCAGATAGGTGCCTCCGTTCTTGACCGCTTCGATGGCAGCGCCGAGTTCCTCGGGATCGCCATCCTTGGTCAGGTAGGCGTTGGCGCCGGCGCTGAGCGCGGCGCGTACTGTCTTCGGCTCGACATTGGCCGTCAGCACCACGATCCGCAGGCGTGGCGCCAAGGTCCTGATGGTGGCGATAAACTGCATCCCGGCCACACCCGGCATGCCGAGGTCGAGGATCAAAAGGTCGGCGCGCGTGCTTCGCAGCTGGCCAAGCAGCGCCTCGCCATCCGCAGCCTCGGCGACGACCGAGACATTGTCCATAGCCGAGATAAGCAGCTTCAGCCCCTCGCGCACGATGGCATGGTCGTCGGCGAGTATGGCGGTGAGCGAGCGGTTCATCGGGGCACCATCCAGGGCTGCAGCGGCGTATATGGACCGATCGCCAACTTATGCGAAACAGGTTGCCGGTAGATCAACGGTACCGGGGAAGACCGGCCGGAGAATTACTTGGGACAATTGGAGGGATTCGATGCAGGAAGACAAGATACGCCAGGCCCTGGTCGAACTCCTGTATCGCAATTCCTACGGCGTGGTCATCTCCAACATCGTGATCTCGATGGCGGCGGTCTATGTTCTGAGAACGGCCGTTTCCGCCAATTGGCTGATCGGCTGGCTGGCGGCGCTGTATCTGCTGACGTTTCCGGGTGCTGGCGTCGCGCCGTTTTTTCAGCCGCTCAAGGGATCGCGGCTCGATCTTGCGCTGGGCATGGCTGGCCACGGCGTTTTCCTGTATGTCGGGCCTTCTGTGGGGGGTGCTTGGCTGGGTCGGCTTTATGCCCGAGGCGCCGATCGTGCTGTCCTTCACGGTCATCGTCCTGACTGGTCTCGTCTGCGGTACGGTGCCGTCGCTGTCGGCCTTTCCGCCGGCGCTGGTCGGTTCCATCCTGGCCACGGTGGTTCCGGTCGCCTTGCGCTGCTTGACCACCCAAAGCGATATTTCCGGCGCCTTCCTGTTCCTGCTCGCATCGCTGGTGGCGATCAATTTCTACTACTGCCGTATCACCTACCGCATGCTGCGCGAAACCGTCAGCCTGCGACTGGAGAACGAAACGCTGGTCGAGCACCTGCAAGAGGAACGCGACAGGGCGCAGACCGCCGACCGTGCCAAGACGCGTTTTCTGGCGGCGGCGAGTCACGATCTGCGCCAACCGATCCATGCCCTGAGCCTGCTGGTCTCGACGCTTGCCATATTGGGGCAGCGCGGCGACGTACCCTCCGGCGAGGCGCGCGATCTGGCCAGCCGGGCGAAATCGGTTGTCAGCAACTTTAGTGGGCTGCTCAACGCTTTGCTCGATATCTCGCGGCTCGATGCGGGCATCGTCACGGTCGCGAGCGAGGCGGTGCCGCTGCGCGACCTCTTTGGTGATCTTCGCAATGAATTCGCCGCCGAGGCAAAACAACGCGGACTTACGTGGCGCGTGGTAGACAGCAGTCTCTACGTCGACAGCGACCCGATGATGTTGAAGCGCATCCTCAACAACCTGGTCTCGAATGCCCTTCGCTACACCAAGCAAGGTGGTGTCCTGCTGGGCTGTCGCCGGCGCGGCGCATGTGTGGAGATACAGGTCCTCGACAGCGGCCCCGGCATCCCCGCCGATCAGCAGGGGATGGTCTTCGAGGAGTTCGTGCAGTTGCAGAACCCGGCGCGGGACCGCACGCAAGGCTTGGGACTCGGGCTCGCCATCGTTCGCCGCACCGCCGAGCTGTTGGGGCACCCCCTGAAATTGGCTTCGACGTCCGGGCGCGGTTCCCTGTTTTCCATCACCGTCGCGAAGGCCGGCGCGGTGCAAGCTCGCTTGGAGGTCGACACGACATCGCCGGCCAGCAGTGCCGCCGGCATCATGGTGGTCGAGGACGAGGGCGACGTTCTCGATGCCATGGTGCGCTTGCTCAGCCTGGAGGGACATCGTGTCTATCCCGGCCGCTCCGCCGCAGAGGCGCAGGAGGCCCATACGGCGGCGCTGGCTGCCGGCGATGCGCCGGTCGACCTGATCATCGCAGACTACCGTCTCGAGAATGACACCACCGGCACCGACGCGATCCGTGCGCTTCACGCCCATATCGGCCGGCTTGTCCCGACCATCATCATTACTGGCGATACGTCGCCGGCGCGCCTCAAGGAGATCAGCGCCAGCGGCAGCCGCATCCTGCACAAGCCGATCGCCGACGAGGAATTGCGCGAGACCATTGCCGCGGTCTGCTTTGGCGGCAAGGCGATAAGTGGCGACACACGTTAAAACGAAAACGCGCGCTCGACGGCTCGGCGCGCCGGCAAGCCGCGATGCAGCACGCTGGTGCGCAGGGCCTACCAACATCGAAGCTGCCGCCCGAAAGCAAAAGAGGCCCCGGTCAAACCGGAGCCTCCAATCGTTTCTGGCAGGATTTCTCGAAAGGTGAGAAAGATCAGGCAGCTTCTTCCTGCTCGGCCTCTTCATTGTCGGCCTTGGCGCCACGCTTAGGGCCCTTGTTGAGGTTGACCTCGATCAGGCGCACGGCTTCGGTTTCCGACATGCGGTTGACGGCCGCGATCTCGCGGGCCATGCGGTCGAGCGCCGCCTCGTAGAGCTGACGCTCGGAATAGGACTGCTCCGGCTGGTTGTCGGCGCGGTAGAGGTCACGCACGACTTCCGAGATCGAGATCAGGTCGCCCGAATTGATCTTCGCATCATATTCCTGGGCGCGGCGCGACCACATGGTGCGCTTGACGCGGGCGCGGCCCTGCACGACCTTCAGCGCGCGTTCGACATAATCCTCTTCCGACAGCTTGCGCATGCCGATGGAGGTCGCCTTGGCGACCGGCACCTTCAGGCGCATCTTGTCCTTCGAGAAGTCGATGACGAACAGTTCCAGCTTGTGTCCAGCAACTTCCTGCTCGTCGATCGAGACGATCTGGCCGACGCCATGCGCCGGGTAGACGATGTACTCGCCGGTCTTGAAACCGTGACGCGCAGCGGTGGACTTCTTCTGCGGGGTGATCGTTGCCATTGCGCACTGAACTCCTTGTTGTGGTACCGGCGTCCTGCCGGCCCGAACTCGCGCGATCGGAGAAACCGACCGTTAGCCGCACAACAGATGAACCCATCGGAAAAGCCGGACCGGCAAACCGCAACATCGCGACCGCCTGGCCCAGATCGCTCTGGTCCGAATGGGATTTTCACCTTTCAGTGATTTGGGGCGTCTGCGCCATAAATCGACGTTGTGTCACCGGCATGTTTCGCTGATGTAACACAAAAAGTCGGAAGAATCAAGGTTTTGCTGCATACGCGAAGGCCACAACCCGGCGCCGGCTGTCAAGCCGGTTAATGTGACGTGCCTCTTACCCTGCGTAATACCGGCCTTTGCGGCCGTATTGTCAATCGCCTTCGCCGGGCTCGGCGGAGAAGTATTTCTCGAACTTGCCGGCCTCGCCGTCGAAGGATTTCGCGTCTGCCGGCGGTTCCTTCTTGGCGGTGATGTTGGGCCATTTCTCGGCGTATTCAGTGTTGACCTGCAGCCATTTGTCGAGGCCGGGCTCGGTGTCGGGCTTGATCGCGTCGGCCGGGCATTCCGGCTCGCAAACACCGCAGTCGATGCACTCGTCGGGATGGATGACGAGCATGTTCTCGCCTTCGTAGAAACAATCGACCGGACAGACCTCGATGCAGTCCATGTATTTGCATTTGATGCAATTGTCGGTCACGACATAGGTCATCGGTCGGCTCCGGGACGTCCCATTTTGTTGGGCTTTTTCCGTCAGGTAACGCCTTTGGCCGCTGCTTGCAAGGGCAGCCATTCCTGTCGGCATCAGCGTTTCGAAATGGAATTCCAGGCAGCCGGCGCCCCAGAGGCCGGCGACCTCATGCAGGGCTTCCTGTTTGCCGGGTTCAGTTTTGCTTCAAACACGTGGTTATCCTGGCAAGCGCCGCCTGTTTTTGGACGCCAGGCATCAATCTTCGCCGAGCAATCGGTCGGTCTGGCGACGTTCCTTCTTGGTCGGGCGGCCGCTGCCGGCCTCGCGCAGCCCCGGAATTGCATCGGGAGGGGCTTCGCCCTTCGGTGCGGGCGGTGGCGACATATCCTCGTAGAGCGTACGGGCTTCCTCGGCCGGGCCGCGTCGCGCGCCCGCGCCGAGGACCTTCCAGATGAAGATGCGCCGCTCGAGCGTGATGGTCAGGACGTCGCCTGGCTTGACCTGATCGGAAGCCTGCGCTGCTTTGTCGCGATTGATGCGGACCCGGCCGGCGACGACCAACTTCGCCGCCAGCGAGCGCGATTTCACGACGCGGGAGAAGAACAGCCATTTGTCGATGCGCTGGCGGCCTTCGGCAACCATCGAAGCGAGCCGGGTTCTACTTCTTCAATTGGTCGCGCAGAGCGGCGAGCTTGGCGAAGGGCGAATCCGGATCGAAACGCACCGGGCGCTCCTCGCGCGGCTTTGGCTGGAAGGCGGGCTTGCCGCCTTGCGGACCACCCTTGCCATCCGGCCTGCCACCCTTCCAGTCGGGACGGCCTTCGCGGCGGTCGGGACGCTCGCCCTGCGGCCTGTCACGTCGCTGTTCGCCTTCGGCCTGCGGCTTGGGTTTGAACTTCGAGCGGTCGAAGCGCGGCTTGCCGGCTCCATCGCGCCGTCCTTCATGGGCCGGACGCTCTCCGGGTGCAGCGGCGTTCGGTGCGCCGGCGTCCGCAGGCGCATCGCTTCGGCCGCGCGCTTGTCCGTTGCGTGGGCGATTGTTCCTGCGGTTCTCGTCGCGGTTGCGCGGGCGCTGTTCGAAACGACCCTGACGCCACAACAGGATGGGTTTTGGCGCTTCGGCTTCCGGAGCGGGTTCCCCGGTGGCTGCTTCAGTCACCGTCACGGGTTCGTCCGGCGCGGCGTCCGTTGCCGGCGCGGCATTTGACACCAGCTCGGCCGGTGCAACTTCTTCTGCCGCTGCGGCTTCAGTCTCGGCAGCTTCAGCCTCTGCCTGCGGTTCAACCGGTTCCGGTTCAGCAGCAGCCTCGGCAACAGGCGCTTCGTCTTGCACGGTTTCGACCGGAGCGTCCGCCTGTTCTTCCACGGCAGGCGCAGCAGGTTCCGCCGCGGCGTCGGAGGTGATTTCGGTCGCCGTTTCCGAAACGGCCACTGCGTCCGATGCCGGCTCCGACCCTTCGACTGCTGCCTCTGCTGCGGCGTCCGCCGCCTTGGTCTGCTCGGCTCGTGCAGCCTCTTCCGCCGCAAGCTTCGCCATCGCTGCTTCGCGCGCGGCATTGTCCTGTGCTTCGAGCCGCGCCTTTACCTCGACGGCCGGCTTCGGCTCGGCACGGTAGCCGAGACCTTTGAGGATCTCTTCCATGTCGTCCGCGGTGGCGCCGAGGATCGACATCATCGGCGGCGTCACCATGAAGGACTGGCCGTCATAGGCGCCGTCCGGGCGCTGGCCGAGACCGGGCTTCCAGTTGGTCGCCGGGCGGATCAGATCCGCCAGCCGTTCCAGGATGTCGATGCGCACGGCGCGACGGCCGAGATTGCGGTAGCCGGCAAGCTTGTAGAAGGTCTTGTCGAAGGCCGGGTCGATGACCACCGAGGTGCGACCCGAGGCGAGCGCATGGACCACGTCGCCAAAACCTGGCTTGTCCTTGCCGTCGTTCTTCAGCGCCCACAGCAGCGTCACCAGCCCGGCAGGCGCCGGCTTGATCAGCGCCGGCACGAAGACATGGTAGGCGCCGAAGCGCACGCCAAGCCGGCGAAGGGCTGCGCGACCTTCCTGGTCGAGCGACTTCATCTCCTCGGCGATGTCGCGGCGGTTGATGAGGCCGAAATTCTCGACCAGCTGGAAGGCGATGCCACGGCCGATGCCGGAAATCTGGTCGGCGTTTTTCAAGTCGACCAGCGGCTTCAGCAGCGACTCGATCTGGAAATTGACGAAACGCTCGGCACGTGCGGCGACCTTGTCGCGCGCCGGGCCGGTCAGTTGTTCGTCGGCCAGCAGCACCAGCCGCGGCTTCAGCGCGTCTTCGCCTGATACAAGCGTGCCGATCGGCGCACCGATCCAGCGCAGCGTGCCATCTGACCCGAGCGCGATATCGCCATTGGCCGAGGCGCCGAAGCGTTCGGCGCGCGCCTCGAACTCGGCGGCCAGCGCCTTCTGGGCAGCGGTGCGCACCGCCTTGGCGTCTTCGCCGCCGGCGGTCTGGTCGGCGGTGAAGCGGAACCCTTGCAGCTCGCCGACATGGTGGCCTTCGACAAGGACGGTTCCGGTAGAACTAATTTCGGCTTCAGGCATGGTATTTTCTCTAAGGCGCCGCATGAGGACGGAAGTCCTGCGGTCTACGAAGCGTTTCGTCAACCGCTCATGCAGCGCATCCGACAATCTGTCTTCGATTTCGCGCGTCTTTTCCTGCCAGTGTGCCTGATCGGCCAGCCAGCCGGGCCGGTTCGACACGAATGTCCAGGTGCGGATCTGGGCAATGCGATGCGAGAGCGTATCAATGTCGCCCTCTGTTGTGTCGGCGCGGCGCACCTGCTCGGCCATGTAATTCTCGTCGACATGGCCGTGGCGTGCGAGGTCCGTGTAGATCGAGGCAATGAGGTCGGCATGCTGGGCCGGCGCGATCCTGCGGTAGTCGGGCAGCGCGCAGGCTTCCCACAGCAGCGCCACGCGCTTGGCATTGGTGGTGAGTGCGCGGATGTCCTCGTCGCGCGACAGATGCTCGAGCGCCTGTGCATCGACGGCAGGCAATGCCCGTGTCAGTCCCTCGACCGGGGCGTTGGTTTCGATCGAGCGCTTCAGCGCGTCGAGGCTGGCAAAGTCGAAATGTGCGGTGCGCCATTGCAGCACCTTCACCGGGTCGAAGTCGTGGCCTTCGATCTTCTTGATCAGATCCTCGTCCAGCGGGTCGACCTGGCCGGTGACACCGAACGTGCCGTCGCGCAGATGCCGGCCGGCGCGGCCGGCGATCTGGCCAAGCTCGGCCGCCGTCAGATTGCGGTACTGGAAGCCGTCGAACTTGCGATTCTGGGCGAAGGCGACGTGGTCGAGATCGAGGTTGAGACCCATGCCGATGGCATCGGTGGCGATGAGGTAGTCGACATCGCCGGACTGGAACAGCGCCACCTGGGCGTTGCGGGTGCGCGGCGAGAGCGCGCCGAGCACGACGGCGGCACCGCCCTGCTGGCGGCGGATCAACTCGGCGATGGCGTAGACCTCGTCGGCGGAAAAGGCGACGATCGCCGTGCGCCGCGGCAGGCGGGTCAGCTTCTTGGAGCCGGCATAGGCAAGATGCGACAGCCTCGGCCGCGTCACCACCGAGACACCCCTCAGCAGGCGCTGCAGGATACTTTGCATGGTGGCGGCGCCCAGCAGCAGCGTTTCCTGGCGGCCGCGCAGGTGCAGGATGCGATCGGTGAAGATGTGGCCGCGCTCGAGGTCGCCGGCGAGCTGCACCTCGTCGATGGCGACGAAGGCGGCGTCGGTCTCGCGCGGCATGGCCTCGACGGTGCAGACCGAATATTTGGCGCCCGGTGGCTGGATCTTTTCCTCGCCGGTAATCAGCGCAACCTTGTGGGCGCCGACCTTCTCGCAGACGCGGGCGTAGACCTCGCGCGCCAGAAGCCTGAGCGGCAGGCCGATGATTCCACTCTCATGCGCCACCATGCGCTCGATGGCGAGATGGGTCTTGCCGGTGTTGGTCGGCCCGAGAACGGCGGTCACGTCGCGGCCCGACAGGATCAGCGGCTCAGTGTGTTTGGGCTGGATGTTCATCAACCTAGAATAAGGCTTCCGGGACCTGGAGATAAGGCTTCTGGCCTCTGGTTGTCGGGAGCGTGCCTCAAATGGCGCGTATGACAGGCGACACATAGGGATTTCGGGCGCGAAGCGAAAGCGGAATGTTCCGTCGGCAGCCAGAAGGTGGTTCTGTCAAGCTCTCAATCAGATGCGGATTAACGGATAGAACGAGTCTGGAACGAATCGGCGACGAATCAGTGACTCCTGCAGATTCAGCTTTTGTTCACGGCTATATGTGGATTTCACGGCCGCGACACGCACCACATGCTGAATCGCTGAACTGGCCCGTTTCGTGCTAAGAGGGCATTGCCATTAACCTTTGTCGATAAACGATCACAGTGGCTTGGCATGCCTCGACCAAGGCTATGAAATTGTTGATCTTTCTTAATCCGCGTTAAGCAATTGGCAGGGGATTCAGGCTGTCGTCGTTAACGTTCAGCTCAAAGCCGGAACGAATCGGCGACGAATCAGCGATAGCGGAATTTTCCCGTTTTGTTCACCCCAATATCTTGTGTTGTGAACAGCTTATCCACCGAGAATCCACAGGCTTGGAAGCAGGTTTCGCACAGGCCGGCCGGGCCGCTGTTAACCTCTGCGTGCCGGATTGGGTCAGCAGCCGTGCTGTCACTTCGAAGGACCATGGCGCCAACGAAAACGGGCCGGCGCGCCGGCCCGTCGATCTCTGCGCCTACATCGCCGTCGTCAGGCGAAATACTGGCCGCCATTGGCCGTGATGGTCGAGCCGGTGATGAAGCCGGCATCTTCGGATGCGAGGAAGACGACGCAGCGCGCGATTTCCTCGGGCTCACCGAGGCGGCCGACAGGAATCTGGGGAATGATGCGCTCGTTGAGCACCTTCTCGTCGATCGCCTTGACCATCTCGGTGGCGATATAGCCGGGACAGATGACGTTGACCGTGATGCCGGCGCGCGCCCCCTCTTGGGCGAGAGCCTTGCTGAAACCGATATCGCCGGCCTTGGCGGCGGAATAGTTGACCTGGCCGGCCTGGCCCTTCTGGCCGTTGATCGAGGAGATGGTGATGATGCGGCCGAACTTGCGGTCGCGCATCCCGCTCCACAGCGGATGCGTCATGTTGAAGACGCCGGACAGGTTGGTGTCGATGACCTCTTTCCACTGCTCGCGCGTGATCTTGTGGAACATGGCGTCGCGGGTGATGCCGGCATTGTTGACCAGCACCGAGACCGGGCCGAGATCGGCCTCGACCTGCTTGATGCCGGCGGCGCAGGCATCATAGTCGGCGACCGACCATTTGTAGACCGGAATGCCGGTCTCAGCCTTGAATTTCGCCGCTGCGGCGTCATTGCCGGCATAGTTCGCCGCAACCGAATAGCCGACGGTCTTCAATGCGATCGAGATCGCCGCGCCGATGCCGCGCGATCCGCCTGTGACGATTGCTACCTTGGTCATGCATTTCCCCTTTTTTGATATCGCCCTGTTGTCGGGCTTGGCAGGCACTGGATACAGAACGGGCGGCTAAAGCGCGTCGCGCTGAAGTAGATTCAGGCGATGCGCTTCAGATGTTTGGTTTTATGCATGTCGGTGTTCCCAAAACCGCTGCGCACTTTTGGGCGACATGCATGCACCGCCCGTTTAGTGACTTTCTTCAGAGTGCTTCGACACACATGGCGACGCCCATGCCGCCGCCGATGCACAGGGTAGCGAGACCCTTCTTGGCGCCGCGCCGGCGCATTTCGAAGACCAGCGTGTTGAAGACGCGAGCGCCGGACGCACCGATCGGATGGCCGATGGCGATGGCGCCGCCATTGACGTTGACGATCGAGGGATCCCAGCCCATGTCCTTGTTGACGGCGCAGGCCTGCGCCGCAAAGGCTTCGTTGGCCTCGACCAGGTCGAGATCGCCGACCGACCAGCCGGCCTTTTCCAAGGCCTTGCGCGAGGCGGGAATGGGTCCGGTGCCCATGATCTGCGGATCGACGCCGGCGGTTGCCCAGGACACGATGCGCGCCAGCGGGGTGATGCCGCGCCTCACCGCTTCCGCTTCGCTCATCAGCAGCGCGCCGGCGGCGCCGTCATTGATGCCGGAGGCATTGGCGGCGGTTACCGTGCCGTCCTTGTCGAAAGCCGGTTTCAGCTTGGTCATGGCGTCGATCGTGGCGCCGTGGCGGATGTATTCGTCCTGGTCGACGATGGTGTCGCCCTTCTTGCCCTTGATGGTGACGGCGACGATCTCGTCCTTGAACTTGCCGGCCTTCTGCGCGGCCTCGGCCTTGTTTTGCGAGGCGAGCGCGAACTGGTCCTGGTCTTCGCGGGTGATCTGGAACTGACGCGCGACGTTTTCGGCTGTGTTGCCCATGTGGTAACCGTTGAAGGCGTCCCACAGCCCGTCCTTGATCATGGTGTCGATCAGCTTGAAGTCGCCCATCTTGACGCCGGCGCGCAGGTGCTGGGCATGCGTCGAAAGCGACATCGATTCCTGGCCTCCGGCGACGATCACCTTGGCATCGCCGATGGCGATCTGCTGCATGCCGAGCGCGATGGCGCGCAGGCCCGAGCCGCAAACCTGATTGAGGCCCCAGGCGGTGGTTTCCTTGGGCAGGCCGGCATTGATCGACGCCTGGCGGGCCGGGTTCTGGCCTTGCGCGGCGGTCAGCACCTGGCCGAGGATGACCTCGTCGACCTCGCCTGGTTCGACGCCGGCACGCGACAGCAATTCCGTGATGACGACGGCGCCGAGCTCATGCGCCGGGGTGGCGGCGAAAGCGCCGTTGAAGGAGCCGACCGGCGTGCGCGCCGCACTGGCAATGACGATGGAAGCGGACATTTTCTTCTCCAGACTTCAACGGTGTTGCTCTGTCGTTGGGGACTTTTCTTGCCCTTTCCCAACCCCAAGTCAAACCGGAAATGGGCATGGCGCCCATGCGCCGCAAGCAGGCCATGCCTTGCCATGGCGGCCATTCGTCCATTGCTGCGCAGCATATTTTGCCTGCCATGCAGCATTTAGTGATCCCGCACTGCACAAACTGCTTGGAATTGTGAGGCTTTTGCGCATATCCTCAAAAAAGGCACAATCGTTATCGGCGGCTTACTCAGAGGCGCGCCGGTGTCCCCGGGAGGATGTAGATGGCCGCTAAAGACGATCCGATCATCATCAAGAAATACGCCAATCGCCGCCTCTACAACACCGGCACCAGCACCTATGTGACGCTCGAGGACCTCGCCGAGATGGTCAAGAAGGGCGAGGAGTTCACCGTCCAGGACGCCAAGACCGGCGACGACATCACGCATCCGGTGTTGACCCAGATCATCTTCGAACTGGAGAACAAGGACGGGCAGAACATGCTGCCGATCCCGTTCCTGCGCCAGCTCATCGCTTATTACGGTGACCAGATGCAGATGATCGTCCCGAGCTTCCTCGAACAGTCGATGCTTGCCTTTTCCAAGGAGCAGGAGCGTTTTCGCGAGCAGATGAAGGGGGCGCTCGGCAAGTCGCCGCTCGACATGATGAAGATCACCACGCCGATCAAGGCGCTGGAGGAACAGACACGCCGCAACATGGAAATGTTCCAGAATGCGATGCGGCTGTTCACGCCGTTCCCGCCTGCGGGCTCCACGCCAGCCGCTGCGACGTCGCCCGAGCCGGCCAGGAAGGAAACGCCTGACAAGCCCGACGATCTTCAGGAACTTAAGGACCAGATCGCGGCCATGCAGCGCAAGCTCGACACGATGTCCTGAGCGCCTGGCGTTCTTGCGACCTTACACCAGCACGCCCTCATAGCGGCCGCGCGGCCGGATGACACTTCCGCTTGTTATCTGTTCGACCGTGTGCGCGGCCCAGCCGACGCTGCGTGCGAGCGCGAACAGGCGGAACGGTGCATCGCGCGGCAAGCCTAGGCTGCGCGTCAGCGCGGCCAGCCCAAAGTCGATGTTGGGAAGCGCGCCGGTCGCCGCAAAGGCAGCGTCGCGCAGCGACGATAGTGTGCCGTCAACCTCGATCACCGACAGCAGCGCCGCCCCGCGGGGGTCGCCGTCAGGATAGAGCTGATGACCGAACCCCGGCAGCGGCCGGTCATGGCTGAGCCAGCGCCGGATCGTCGCATCGGCGCCATGCCGCGCCGCATCCTCGGCCAGTTGCATCACCGCCTCGCCGGCGCCGCCATGGCGCGGGCCTGACAGCGTCGCGAGCCCTGCCAGCAGGCAAGCGGCCAGCGGCGCGCCGGTCGAGGCTGCGACACGCGCGGCGAAGGTCGACGCATTCAGTTCATGATCGGCAAGCAGGACAAGCGCACGGCGGATCGCATCGGCGCGGCCGGCATCCACCGACCAGTCCTGCGCAAGCCGCTGATGGACGGGATTTGATCCCGCCGGTGCGCCCAGCGCGGCGGCCAGCACGCCGACCGCGTGCGCGGCATCGGCATGCAGCGAGGCGGCGCTGCGCCCGAGCGACGGGCGCCCCTGGCCGGCAAGCACGGCAAGTTGCGCAAAGGCCGAGGCTCGGCCAGCTTGATGGGGTGCGTCCGGCGACGCTGCTTCGAAAGCCACCGGTTTCGGCAGAGCCCACAGAACGGCGGCGGCTTCTTCCAGTGTGGCGTGCCCGGAGAGCACTGCGGCGTCCTGCCCGCGATAGATGAGCCGACCGTGCGAGACGGTCGAAATCGCCGTTACGATCGAGGGCTCGCCCCAGGCGATGGCGCTTTCGGCGATGACTGACGGGCTGCGGCCGCGCGCCCGGCGGGTCGCCAGTGCGGCAATATCGTCAGCGCGGTACTGGCTGCGGCGCGGATCGGCGCGGTCGGGCCGCATGCCGATGCGCCCACGGCTGACATAGGCGTACAGCGTCTGCGCCCGCACCTTGAGCCTCTCCAGCGCCTCTTCCCGGGACAACCACTCGGACATATCGAGTCCTGATATTGATTCTATTGATCAAGATTGATGGAAACGTTGCCCATCTCTATCTCCGATCCGGAAATGCTTCAAGGAGACAGGCTATGGCGAATGGGCTCGATGATGTGGTGGCGGCGGAAACCGTGCTTTCCGATGTGGATGGTCTTGGCGGCCGTCTGACGATCCGAGGTCATTCGCTGCCGGAACTGGCCGGCCGTTGGAACTATGCCCAGGTGGTTAGGCTGCTGCTCGACGGCTTCTTCAACGACCTTCCCGATGATGCGCAACTGACGCGGGCGCTGGGACAGGCGCGTGCGGACGTGTTCGAACGGCTCTTGCCCTCGCTGCCTTTGCTGGCGCCGCTCGATGTCTACAGCGCCATGCGCGCCGGCATCGCGCAGCTGCCGGATGGCGAGACCTTGACCGACGCCTTGCTGCTGATCGCGGCGCCCGCCGCGCTGACGCCGGCGCTGCTGCGCCTGCGGCGCGGCGAGCAGCCGATCGCGCCGGACAGCCGCACCGATCATGCCGCCGACATGCTGAGGATGCTGAGCGGCCGCGTCGCCTCGCCGGCGCTCACAAAAGCGCTCGACACCTATCTGGTGACCGTCTGCGACCATGGCCTCAACGCATCGACCTTTGCGACGCGCGTGGTCGCCTCCACGCAGGCCGGCCTGACATCGTCCCTGCTGGCCGGGCTTGGCGCGCTCAAAGGGCCGCTGCATGGTGGCGCGCCTGGCCCCGTCATCGAGATGCTGGATGCGATCCAGGCGCATGGCGATGCCGCCGGCTGGCTGCGCAACGAGATCGCGCAGGGCAGGCGCATCATGGGGTTCGGCCATCGCATCTACCGTGTGCGCGATCCGCGCGCCGATGTGCTGAAGGCCGTGGTGCGGCAACTCGGCGGCGAGGGCGAAACCGGTCGCCGGCTGGCCTTTGCGGAGACCGTCGAGCAAACGGCGCTGGAGGTGCTTAGGATCGCAAAGCCGCAGCGTTCGCTGCAGACCAATGTCGAGTTCTACACCGCGCTGGTGCTGCAAGCGGCGGGCTTTCCGCCGCAAGCTTTCAGCAATGTCTTTGCCGCCGGGCGCGTGGCCGGCTGGATCGCGCATGCGCGTGAACAGCAGACGACTGGACGGCTGATCCGACCGCAGTCGCGCTATATCGGGCCGGTGCCGGACCTGGTCGCCTGAGGTTCTTTCGGCGCCTGGCGAGCGACACCGATCCGATCAGGATCCTCCTGGTGAGCGGCCGTGTGGCCGCTCATGACGAAAATTTCATCTCGTCGAAAAATTCTGGCCGCTGTTATTGCGTCGCATTGAGCATATATGCTGCACTGCAACATAAGATCGCTCTTGCCGCAACCAGAGGATTTCGACCTTGGCCGCCAGAAAAACCGCAGTCATCACCGGCTCCACATCGGGCATTGGCCTGGCCATCGCCCAGGCGCTGGCGGCCGAAGGCCATAATGTCGTCGTCAACTCCTTCTCCGACACGGCTGCCGACCACGCCGTCGCGGACGCGATCGCCAGACAGCACAAGGCGAAGACGGCCTATATCAAGGCCGACATGTCGAAGCCGGCCGAATGCCGGGCGCTGATCGCCAAGGCGGCCGAGACATTCGGTTCGGTCGATATTCTCGTCAACAATGCAGGCATCCAGCATGTCGCGCCGGTGGAAGAGTTTCCGATCGAGAAATGGGACGCCATCATTGCCATCAACCTGTCGTCGGCGTTCCACACCATCGCGGCCGCCATCCCGCTGATGAAAAAGGCCGGCGGCGGCCGGATCGTCAACATCGCCTCGGCGCATGGCCTGGTCGCGTCACCGTTCAAATCGGCCTATGTCTCGGCCAAGCACGGCATCATGGGATTGACCAAAACCGTTGCGCTCGAACTGGCGCGCGAAAAAATCACCTGCAACGCCATCTGTCCCGGCTATGTGCTGACGCCGCTGGTCGAGGCGCAGATCCCCGACCAGATGAAAGCCCATCAGATGGACCGCGAGACCGTCATCCGTGAGGTCATGCTGGACAAGCAGCCGACCAAGGAATTCGTCACGGTGGAGCAGATCGCGGCAGCGGCGGTGTTCCTGTGCTCGGACGCGGCGGCGCAGGTCAACGGCACGCAACTGTCGGTCGACGGCGGCTGGACCGCCGCGTGAGGCGCAAAACTCTCTCATCCACCCAAAGGGATAGATCAAGGACGACGCCATGACCAAGAACGGCAAGGCGGAGGAGACGAAGAAGATCAACGTAGCGCTTCAGGGCGGCGGCTCACACGGGGCCTTTTCCTGGGGTGTGCTCGACCGGCTGCTGGAGGACGGACGGCTGGAGATATCAGCAGTGTCCGGCACCAGCGCCGGCGCCATGAACGCGGTGGCGCTGGCCGATGGATATGTGCGCGGCGGTGTCGAAGGCGCGCGGCAAAAACTTGACGATTTCTGGCGCGCGGTGGCGGCCAAGGGGCGGTTCAGCCCGGTGCAGCGCATGCCGTGGGACGTCGCCTGGGGCAACTGGTCGATCGAGAACACGCCCGGCTATCTCTTCTTCGACACCATGTCGCGGGTGTTCTCGCCCTATGTCGCCAACCCACTCGGCCTCAATCCGCTGCGCGACGTGGTGCAGCAGGAGATCGATTTCGAGAACGTCCGCGCCTGCAAGTCGATGGAACTGTTCATCTCGGCGACCAATGTCGAGACCGGACAGTTGCGCGTGTTTTCCGACGGCGAGATCGACCTCGATACGGTGATGGCCTCGGCCTGCCTGCCGCAATTGTTCCGCGCCGTCGAGATCAAGGGCGTGCCCTATTGGGATGGCGGCTATGGCGGCAATCCGGCGCTTTATCCGTTCTTCAAGACGGCTGCGACCGAGGACGTGCTTCTGGTGCAGATCAATCCGGTGGTGCGCGAGGGAACACCAAGAAGCGCCAACGAGATCCAGAACCGCATCGACGAGATCACCTTCAACGCCGGGCTGCTGCGCGAATTCCGCTCGATTGCCTTCGTCAAGGAGCTGATCGCCGCCGGCCGTCTGCCGCATGGCGAGTACCGCGACATCCGCATGCACCGCATCGATGCCGACGAGGCGTTCAAGGACCTGTCGGCGTCCTCGAAGGCCAATGCCGAATGGGCGTTCCTGACCTATCTCAGAGATCTCGGCCGCACCGCCGCCAGCGACTGGCTGGAAGAGAATTACGACGCCGTCGGCAAGCGACCGACGCTCGATCTCTCCGGCGAACTGGATGACGGCTACAAGCCGGTGCGCGGTCCGGCACCCGGCCGGCGGGTCAAGGAATTTCTTGCGGCGCGCAAGAACCCGGAGGCGGAGCGCCGGCGCGCCTGAGCGACCAATCGATGTGCATCGATTGGTCCGCAATCATGCTTTCAAGGTCAGGTCGATCACCCTGATCAGGGCAGCGGCTGCCTGCCGCTGCCCTTCCGGATCTCTGATCCGCGCCTTCATGCCTTCCAGCCCGTCGAGCAGCATGTCGGCAAGCAGTTGCGCCGACAGGCCCCTGGCCGCCAGATCGACGCCGTTCCTGGCTGCCTCGCCCTCTATCGCGGCGCCGATGTGTTGGCCAAGCCCGCCGCGCCAGCAGCCCACCAGATCGCCAAGGCTCGATTTCATGTCCAGCAATTCGGCGCCGTGCGGCGAGGCAACGACCGCGCTCATCATCGAGATAAAGGCCTCATCGATGGCTCGCATCATGCGCTCGGTGAAAGGGCCGTCGCCGGATAGGGCAAACCTTGCCGCCTCGACCGAGCGCGACAGGATCATCATGGCGATGGCGCGGAAAATGTCGGTCTTGTTCTTGAACAGGAGATAGAGCGCCGGGCGCGACATGTCGGCGGCACGGGCGATGTCGTCCATGGTGGTGCGCGAGAAGCCATAGGCCAAAAACACCTTCATCGCGCCATCCAGAATACGGGCGCGTTTGGGATCGGCGGTGGCGATGTCTTCGATCTGGTTCATCGAGCAATTCTATCCTGCAAAATCCTAATTGACAAAATGACGAAATTTGTCAATCTGTATCGGAGCGAAACGGCCGGGAGGCCGCTTCGCCCTTGGCAGTGGACGACAACAAAGGGTATCCCATGCGCCTCACCGTCGACGGTCAGTCATTCGATATCGACGCCGATCCGGACATGCCGCTGCTGTGGGCACTGCGCGATCTCATTGGCAAGACAGGGCCAAAATTCGGCTGCGGCATCGCCGCGTGCGGCGCCTGCACCGTGCATGTCGACGGTCAGCCGGTGCGTTCCTGCTCACTCCCAGTTGGGCAGGTCAGCGGCGCTGTCACGACTATTGAAGGCATCGGCACGGCAGGCGGACTGCATCCGGTGCAGCAGGCATGGCTGGAGGAACAGGTCGCGCAATGCGGCTACTGCCAGGCCGGCCAGATCATGAGCGCGGTGGCGCTGCTCGATGAAGTCGCCGACCCAAGCGATGCCGACATCGACAACGCCATGGGCGGCAATCTCTGCCGCTGCGGCACCTATCCCAAAATCCGCTCGGCCATCAAAAAGGCCGCGGCGCTCAAGACGGCGGGGCTCTGACCATGGCCAGTGTCGGAAAGATCGCCCGCCGCACGTTTCTGATCGGCGCTGCCGCTGTCGCTGGCGGCGTTGCCGTCGGCTATTACTACTATCGCAAGCCGTTCCCGAACCCGCTCGAGGCCGAGCTTGGCAAGGGCGAGGCGACGTTCAACCCTTATGTGAAAATCGGCGCCGACAACACCATCACCATCGTCGCGCCGCGCGCCGAGATGGGGCAAGGCATTTCGACGACGCTTGCGGCCATGGTCGCAGAGGAACTCGACGTCGGGCTCGACCGGGTCATGGTCGAGCATGGACCGGCATCCCATGCCTACTACAACGCCGCGATCCTCGAGGAGGGCGGTCCGTTCGCCTTCTTCGATGAAAGCATGACCGCGCAGGCGGTGCGTTCCGGTCTCGGTGTGGTCGGCAAATTCCTTGCCCTGCAGGGCACCGGCGGTTCGGCTTCGACACGCGACGGTTTTGACAAGATGCGGCAAGCGGGTGCCGCTGCCCGGCAGATGCTGGTCGCAGCGGCAGCGCAAAAACTGGGTGTCGCGGCGGCCGATCTGGAAACGGCCGACGGTTCGATCCTGCACAAGGCGTCCGGCAAATCGCTGACCTACGGCGCGGTCGCCGCGGCTGCCGCCGCGATGGCGCCGCCGGCCGAAGTCAGGCTCAAGGACCGGGCCGACTGGAAGCTGCTGGGAAAGCCGCAGAAGCGCATCGACATGCTGGCAAAGCTCACCGGGGCGCCGATCTTCGGCATCGATGTCCGGCTGCCGGAGATGGTCTACGGCACGGTCAAGATGAGCCCGCGCTTCTGGTCGAAGCCGGTCAAGACGGACCTCTCCAAAGCCGAGAAAATGCCTGGGGTGATCAAGATCGTGCCGCTCGAGACGAATTACGGCCATGGCTTCGGTATCATCGCGAATAATACATGGGCAGCATTCAAGGCGGCCGAGGCGATCGACGCCCAGTGGTCCGATCCTGAATATCCGCTCAGCAGCGCCGCCATTTCAGATGTGCTGAAGCAGGCGCTTGCCACCAAGGGGTCGGCGATGCGCGACAATGGCGACGTCGATACCGCCTTTGCCGACGCGCCGCGCGAAAGCATCATCGAGGCAGACTATGCCGTGCCCTATCTGGCGCATGCGACGATGGAGCCGATGAACGCCACGGCACAGTTCAGGGACGGTGCGCTCGACATCTGGTGCGGCAACCAGGCGCCGACCCTAGTGCGGCAGCTTTGCGCCAACGCGGTCGGCATCGAGCAGGATAAGGTCAATGTGCACACCACCTTCATGGGCGGCGGTTTCGGCCGGCGCGTCGAGATGGACTACGCGCTGTGTGCCGCGCTGATGGCGAAGGAGACGGGCGGACGCCCGATCAAGGTGACCTGGACGCGTGAAGAAGACATGCGCCACGACGCCTACCGGCCGGCTGCTATCGGCAAGTTCCAGGCGCGGCTCGGTGACGGTGGCATGCCGATCGCGGTCGACATGAAGATGGCCTCGCCATCGGTGATCGCCGGCACGTTGCGCCGGCTGTTTCCCTCGATATCGCCGCTCGGTCCCGACAAGACCATTTTCGACGGCGCCTATGACCAGCCCTACACGATCCCGAATTACCGGGTCAGGGGTATCGCGGCGCCGGTCTCCATCCCTGTCGGCTCCTGGCGTTCGGTCGGCAGTTCGGTCAACGGCTTCTTCCATGAGGGCTTCATGGACGAGATCGCGGTCGCCGGAAAAATCGATCCGGTCGAGATGCGCAAGAGACTGATGGCCGCCTATCCCTCGGCGGTGAAGGTGGTCGAGAAAGTCGCCGCGATGGCGAAATGGGGCGAGGCGCTGCCCGCCGGCAAGGCCAAGGGCATGGCCTTCACGCTGTCCTTCGGCAGTTGGGTCGGCGAGATCGTTCAGGTGGCGGACACGCCGGCCGGCATCCGCATCGAGAAGGTGTGGATCGCCGCCGATGTCGGCACCGCGCTCGATCCCGGCATCATCGAGGCGCAGTTGATTTCCGCCGCCATCTACGGCCTTTCGGCGGCGATGGGTCAGGAAATCACCTTCGCCGACGGCATGGTCGAACAGTCGAACTTCCACGATTTCGATGCCATGCGGATCTTCCAGTGCCCGGTCTTCGAAGTCGCCATCCTGGAAAATTTTCACAAGATGGGCGGCGTCGGCGAGATCGGCACACCGCCGGCGGCTCCAGCACTCGCCAACGCCATCTTCGCGCTCACCGGAAAGCGCATCCGCACGCTGCCGCTGTCGAAAACGGTGGCCTTCGCATGAAGAAGCTCCTCATCATGCTGACGCCTGCTGCCATGCTCGTGCTCGCAGCGCCGTTTGCAATTGCGCAAGAGAGCCAGACGCCGGCGCCGGCGACCGTCGACGCGGCGAAAGGCCTGTCCGAATGGGACAAGGTCTATGCGGTGTTCTCGCATCCGCGCTGCGCCGACTGTCATGTCGCGGACGACCGGCCGCGATGGTCGGGTGCGCACTATCGCGGTACGCGCGTTCACGCCTTCAATGTCCAGCGCGGTGCTGACGGGTCGGGCTTCGGCAATCCGGGCCTGCGCTGCACGACTTGCCATTTCTCCAGCAATTCCAAGGCATTGCACGGGCCGCCCGGGGCCGAGAACTGGCATCTGGCGCCGGCCGAGATGGCCTGGTACGGCAAATCCTCGGCCGAAATCTGCGCCCAGATCAAGGATCCCCTGCGCAATGGCAACCGCAGCTTGAAGGACATCGCGCTGCATGTTCGCGACGACAGATTGGTCGCCTGGGGCTGGGCGCCGGGGCCGGATCGTGAACCGGCTCCGGGCTCTGCCGAAGCGACCTATCAAGCGATCGAAGACTGGGCCGCGGCGGGCGCATCTTGTCCGCCGGGGCAATGATCTTGCAACTTTCAGACTATATTGCGGTGCAACTTTGATGTAGAAGCGCGCTTCGCCGATCACGGCAAATTGAACACGGCTTGGCGCGCACCCATATCGGCGACGCGCCCGCGTTATGAGGACGCTGGCCGAACCCGCAGTGGAAAACAACGACGATGCCGAGAATCAGGTTTCACAAGCTTGCAGCCATTGTTGTGCTCATTGGTTTCGCGGCGTGGATGGCGACAGGCGAGTTTTCGTCGGTCGGCAGCGTAGCCGCCAACAAAGCCAAGGCAGCCGAAGCCGAACAGGCCAAGGCGCCGGACGGGGCCAAGCCGAAGACGGCTGAAGCCGAGCCGAAGGCACCGCTGCGCACCGTTGCGGTGGTGACGCCGCCACGCAAGACCTATGCACGCGCCATCCGCATTTCCGGGCTGACCGAAGCCGACAAGCGGGCGGTGCTGGCGACGCGCGTCGCCGGTGTCATCGACAAGCTGCCTGTCAAGCAAGGCGATCACGTCAAGACGGGGGATCTGGTGCTGATGCTTGCGGCGGAAGAAAAGATCTCGATGGTCGACAACGCCAAGCAGTTGGTGGTGCAGCGCCAGGCCGAGTTGGACGCAGCCTTGCGGCTGATGAAGACCGGCAATCTGCCGAAGCTGCAGCTCGACACTGCGCGCTCGAACCTGACCTCGGCGCAGTCGCAACTGGAAACGGCACAGGCCGAACTCGACCGCAACGAGGTGAAGGCGCCTTTCGACGGCGTCATCGACCGGGTGCCGGTGGAACTTGGCAGTTCCATCATGCAGGGCGGCGAGGTGGCAACCATCCTCAAGCTCGATCCGGTGATTGCCCGCGGCGAAGTCAGCGAGCGCGATCTCGGCTACCTAAAACTCGGGGATAAGGCCACCATACGGCTGGTCAGCGGCCAGACCGTCGAAGGCACCGTGCGCTACATCAGCCGCGACGCCTCTTCGGCGACCCGCACCTTCCGCGTCGAGGTTGCCGTCCCCAATGCCGACGGCTCCGTGCCGGCCGGCATGACGGCGGAAATCGCACTCAGCGCGCTGCCGACCGATGCGGTGCTGCTGCCGCGCTCGGTGGTGACGCTCGGCGACAAGGGCGACCTCGGCATCCGTGCCGTCGGCAAGGACAACAAGGTTGCGTTCTTCCCCATCGACCTCGTCGACGACACGCCGACCGGCCTGGTGCTTGGCGGCATCCCTGCCGATGCGCGCATCATCGTTGCCGGCCAGGAACTGGTGAAGGAAGGCGATGAGGTCAAGCCGGTCGAAGCCGACCAGGCAACCATCCAGAAACTGCTGGGCGAAGCGACCGCCGGCACGCAGTAGCATGGGGTACGGCGGACAGACCCCGGGCAGGGACACTTGGCTGCGACGCAGCTCGTGAAATTCAAGAACAGGCGTTAGCCATGGATATCGTCAGACTCGCAATCAACAATGCCCGCCTGACCATCTCGGTGCTGGTCTTCCTGCTGCTCGCCGGCTGGGTCGCCTATCAGTCGACGCCGAAGGAAGCCGAGCCCGACGTTCCGATTCCGATGATGTATATCAGCCTGATCTATCAGGGCATTTCGCCTGAGGATTCGGAGCGCCTTCTGCTGCGGCCGATGGAAAGCAAGCTGAAGAGCCTGAAAGGCCTCAAGGAAATGCGCTCGGCCGCCTTCCAGGGCGGCGGCTATGTGCTGGTCGAGTTCCAGCCGCAGACAAATCTGGCGACGGCCTTGCAGGACACGCGCTCCAAGGTCCAGGACGGCAAGGCCGACCTGCCGCAGGCGGCCGAAGAGCCGGTCGTTACCGAAGTCAACATCTCCGAATTCCCCGTCCTCGTCGTCACCCTGTCGGGCGAATTGCCCGAACGCGTGCTGACCGCCGCCGCGCGCGAACTGCGCGACCGTATCGAGGAAGTGCCAGGCGTCCTGGAGGGCTCGTTGCAGGGTTCGCGCGACGATCTTGTCGAAGTCGTCATCGATCCGATGAAACTGTCGTCCTACGGGTTGCAACTCGATCAGCTGATCGGCGCTGTCGGTGCCTCCAACAGCCTGGTCGCCGCCGGCAATATCGAAGGCTCGGAAGGCAAATACGCCGTCAAGGTGCCGTCACTGATCGAGACGCCCGAGGACGTGGCGGCCTTGCCCGTGGTCGCCGGCCCCAATGCCGTGGTGCAGGCCAAGGACATCGCGACGATCCGCTCGACCTTCGCCGATGCCACGACGATCACGCGCCTCAATGGCAAGCCGGCCATCGCCATCGAAGTCAAGAAGCGCATCGGCGCCAATCTGATCGACACGCTCGCCAAGGTGAGGGAGGTGTCCGACGCCTACGTCAAGACGATGCCGCAAGGCATGAACGTCACCTACACGCAGGACAAGTCGGTCTTCGTCAACCAGTTGCTCGGCGATCTGCAGAACCACGTCATGATCGCCGTCATCCTGGTGTTCATCGTCATCCTCTACGCGCTGTCGGGTCGTGCCTCGCTGCTGATCGGCCTGGCCATTCCGTCGTCTTTCCTGATCGGCATCCTGCTGCTGGCGATGATGGGCTACACGATCAACATGATCGTGCTGTTCAGCCTGATCCTGGCTGTCGGCATGCTGGTCGACGATGCCATCATCGTCACCGAGTTCGCCGAACGGCGGATGAGCGAAGGCATGCCGAAGGCGGAAGCCTTCGCATTGGCCGCCAAGCGCATGGCCGGTCCGGTCATTGCCGCGACGATGACGCGCATAGCCGCCTTCTCGCCACTGCTGTTCTGGCCGGGCATCATCGGCGACTTCATGAAGTACATGCCGATCACCCTGATCGTCACGCTATCGGCCTCGATGCTCTATGCGCTGGTGTTCGCGCCGACGCTGGGGGCGATCTTCGCCAAGGCGCCGGAGCATCATGAGGATGATAATCGCGACGGCTGGTACATGGCGATCGTCAAGCAGGCGGTGCGGTTTCCGATTACGGTGGTTTTGCTGACGGTCGCTCTGCTGTTCGGCGTCGGCTTTGCCTATTCGAAATATGGCGCCGGTGTCGAATTCTTCCCCAGTGTCGAGCCCGACTACGGCCTGCTCTACGTGCACGCGCGCGGCAACCTTTCGCTGGCCGAAATGGATACGGCGACCAAGATTGCCGAAAACAGGATGCTCGGCTGGCCCGGCATCAAGTCGGTCTACACCCGCGTCGGCAAGACACAAGGCGGCGGCCAGGATGTCCCTGAAGACGTCGTCGGCGTCATCCAGTACGAATTCATAGATTGGCGCGAGCGCAAGTCGGCGAACCAGATCCTGAACGATTTGCGGGGCGTCATGGCCGGCATTCCCGGCGTCGATGTCGAGGTGCGCGTGCCGGAGGCCGGTCCGCCGACCGGCAAGCCGATCCAGATCAGGCTTTCGGCCGTCGACCCCAAGGGGCTCGACGACAAAGCGCGCGCGGTTGCGGCACGCATCGGCAAGGTGCCTGGCGTCATCGACATTTCCGACGGCCTCCCGCCGCCCGGCGTCGACTGGGCGCTCGAGGTCGACCGTGCCAAGGCAGCGCAATATGGCATCAGCCCAACCGCTGTCGGCACAGTGGTGCAACTGGTGACCAACGGGCTGAAGCTTTCGGAATACCGGCCTGCCGGCGCCGACGACGCCGTCGACATCAGGCTGCGTCTGCCGGAAGACCGGCGCACGCTGTCGACGCTCGACGAGCTCAGGGTGCAGACCTCGCAAGGCTCGGTGCCGATCTCGAATTTCGTCGTGCGCAAGCCGGAGCCGACGGTTGGTATCCTCAACCGTATCGACGGCGCGCGCACGGTGGTCGTCCAGGCAAACGTTGCCGCAAGCGCCCAAGTCGCGGCCGTGCAGGCGGAGGTCACCAAGGCCGTCTCCGGGATGGATCTCGGCAGCGGCATACGTTGGAAGCTGGCCGGCTCGAACGAAGACAGCGCCGAGGCCAGCGCCTTCCTTGGCAAGGCCTTCGGGGCGGCGATCTTCCTGATCTTCCTGGTGCTGCTGATGCAGTTCAACAAATTCACCAGCGTGCTGATGGTGCTGTCCTGCGTGGTCATGGCGACGGTTGGCGTGTTCCTGGGGCTGCTGATCACAGGCGAGACCTTCGGCATCGTCATGTCGGGCATTGGCGTCATCGCTCTGGCCGGCGTGGTGGTGAACAACAACATCGTGCTGATCGACACCTATGACCGGCTGCGCGAAGAAGGCTGGGACAAGATGGACGCGGTGCTGCAGACCTGCCGCGAGCGCGCCCGGCCGGTGGTGCTGACGGCGGTGTCGGCGATCCTCGGCGTGTTGCCGATCGCCTTCGGCCTTGGGCTGGAAATCTTCCATCACGAGACGACGATCAACGCGCCGTCGACGCAATGGTGGATTTCGCTGTCCTCGGCGATCGTCTTCGGCCTGTCCTTCGCCACCTTGCTGACGCTGGTGGTGACGCCGTCGATGCTGATGATTTTCACGCGCAGCAAGAACAGCCGCTTCTATGCGTTTTTCCGCCGGCTGTTCCGGCGCGGCAAGGGAACGGTTTCGCCGACCGACAGGCCTGGCCAGGAAGCAGGCGACGAACCGGAAATCGCCTTTCCGAAAGCCGCCGAATAGACCCCATCGCCGATTTGACCGCAGAGGCCGCCCGGAACAACCGGGCGGCCTCTGCATTGTCTCTGAGCGAAACGTCGAAGCGAGGGCTTCTCATGCCGATCACCACCATCGTCATCATCGTCCTGATCCTTGTCCTCATCGGCGCGGTGCCGGCCTGGCCGCATTCGCGCTCCTGGGGTTATGGGCCGTCGGGTATTGTCGGCGTCGTGCTGGTGGTGCTCATGGTGTTGCTGTTGATGGGACGGCTCTGAGGCGCCCTCTCGTGGATTGTTCAGTGTGCAGAGGGGCGGCGCCCGTGATCGCGGGAGTCAGGCAGCTTTCGCAACGCCATCCACGGTGGCAATGCCGATATCGCCAAGAGCTTCAGCAACCGCCTGATCCAACGGCGTGTGCGGGATCTCGCCGACGATGCCTTCCAGGCGTATCGAAGCCAGCTGATGCGGCTCGAAGCGCAGGTAGGACATGGAGACGATCTCGCGCCACATCGCCACGAACGGGCTGCCAGCGCGCAGCACCCACCAGGGCATCGAAGTCATCTTGAGCGGACGACCAATAGCCTTCTCGGCAGCGGCCTTGATCTGCAGATCGGTGACCGCGTGGCCCGGAAAGTTCAGCGCTTCATAGAAGCCGAGCTTGTCCAGATTGCGCGCCAGCGCGACGAAGCCCACAGCGAAGTCAGGCAGATAGGCCCATTCATGCACGAGCTCGACCGGGCCAGGCGCGGTGTAGATACCCTTGTTGATCTTGGCGGCGACGATCAGGTCGAACCATGATCCGCTGCCGGTGCCGCCGAAGAAATCGCCGGCCCGCAGAAGAATGGTGCGGACGCGGCCTGCGTCGGCCTCGCGATGAAACAATTCCTCCATGGCGCAGCGGATGCGGCCCTTTTGCGTGGTCGGGTGGAAGGGTGTGTCTTCCGATATCACCGCCGGCATCGGCGAGCCGTAATTGTAAACGGTACCGGGGAAGAGGTGCAGTGAGCCGTTCGCATGGCAGGCGGCCATGACATTCTGCGCCATCGGCAGGCACTTGCCCCAGTCGGTGTAGATCGGGTTGAGGCCGTTGAAGACGATATCGACACCTTGCGTGGCGCGGATGAGGGCCTCGCGGTGGAGAGCGTCACCGGCAACGGCCGTGGCGCCTTTGAGTTCGGCCGGTACCTTGCCGTTGCGGGTGACGGCGCGGACCTCGTAGCCCGCGTCGATGAAGGCCTTGGCGACCACGCGGCCGAGCCGGCCACCGGCACCGAGAATTGCGATCTTGGTCATTGGAAGCACTCCTGGTTGGGATTTAGGTGGTCGGTCGGGCGATCGGTACCAGCGACAAGCGCGATCGGGATCAGCGGCTGCCGAAGAGATCGCGGTTGCTGCCCTGTGTGACCGGCTTCCGGATGGCCGCATCGGGGTTGTGAATCGAAGCGGTGGTCGTGTCGTCGGTGCTGGTGGCGGCCGGCTGGCTGGCGTCGTTCGAACCAAACTTGTCGCTGCCGGCAAAAGCGGCGCTGACGGAAATGAGGATGGCGGCGGTGGTGAGAGCGATCTTGGTCATCTGAGTTCTCCTGGTTGGTGTTTGCAGTCCGTGTTGGTGTCTGCAGCTGGAATATGGTCGCTCCGAATGCGAATGGAAATTGACTACAGATGGCGTTCTGATATTCATAAATGAATGGCAGAAATCGACTGGAACCTGATCAAGAGCTTTGTCACCGTGGCGGAATCCGGCAGCCTGTCGGCTGCCGCGCGGAAGCTTTCGGCCAGCCAGCCGACGCTTGGCCGTCACATCGGCGAGTTGGAACAGGCGCTGGGCGTCACGCTGTTCCGTCGAGGACGGCACGGCTACGAACTGACGGAGGCCGGCAGCACGCTGTTGGAACGCGGCAAGGCGGTCAGCGAGCAGGCAAGCGCCTTCTCACTCCTGGCACTGGGTTCGGTCGAGGCTATCGAAGGCACGGTGCGTATCGCCGCCAGCGAGGTCGTGGCGGCCTATGTCCTGCCTGAGATGACGATGCGGCTGGGGATCGAGGAGCCCGGCATCGAGGTCGAGATCGTCGCCTCCAATCAGGTTGAGAACCTGCTGCGTCGAGATGCCGACATCGCCATCCGCATGGTCAAGCCGGCGCAGAACGAGCTGATGGCACGCAAGGTCTGCGACATCGAGCTCTGCGCCTGCGCGGCCAAATCCTATCTCGACAGGCGCGGCCGTCCGCTGAAGCCTGCCGATCTTGTCGACCACGATCTGGTCGGCTTCGACCGCGGCGACGAGATCATCAGGGGTTTTACCCGGCACGGCATCCCCGTCACCCGGAGCAGCTTCCGCTTCAGGACCGACAACCAGATCGTTTTGTGGGAAGCGGTGCGGGCGGGAAACGGCATTGGTCTTGGCCAGGAGCCGCTGGCCGACAGGGATCCTTTGATTGAGAAGGTGCTGCCTGACCTGCCGCTGCCAGTTCTGCCGGTGTGGCTGGCGATGCATCGCGACGTGCGTACCAGCGTGCGCATCCGCCGTGTGGTGGATTTCCTTCACGAGGAGCTGAAACGCTATTCGGCGGGTGCTGGCGCGAATTCGGCGCGGTGAGCGAGCCCGGCCATCAGCAACACGATGATCAGCAGTCCCGACATGGTGATGAAGATCGGGCCGAAGCTGGAATGCTCGGCAACGAAGCCGATCGCCGACGGCGCCACCAGTATGCCGCAGTATCCGATCGTTGTGACCACGCTCATGCCGGTGCCGGAAGACATGCCTTCCTGGTTGCCGCCGGCCGAAAAGATGATCGGCACCATATTGGCGATGCCGAAGCCGCAAAAGGCAAAGGCTGCAATGGCGAGCCAGGGCGAGGGCGCCAGGCCAGCCACCAGCATGCCGACCGCGGCTACGAGGGCCGACGCGCGTAGCGTCGTCACCGCGCCGAAGCGATTGCGTATGCCGTCGCCGAAGAACCGCGTAACCGCCATGACGCCTGAAAATCCGGCGTAGGCGAGGCCGGCGACGGCGAGATCGGCGCCGAGCTCCTGGCGCAGATACAGGGCTGCCCAGTCGAGCACCGCGCCCTCGGAGATCATCGCCAGTAACGCCATCAGCCCGATCAGATAAACCAGCGGGTTTGCCGGCAGTGCGAATTTGTGGTGCTCGGCCGCCTGCGGTCTGTCTTCGGCGAGGAGATAGCGAACGGCCACCGCGATCACCGCGAAGGCAAACGCCGTTACTGCCGCCGCGTGGACGAGGTGGCCGTAATGCTGGATGGCAAAGCCGCCGAGGCCGCCACCGGCAAAACCGCCGAGACTCCAGAAGCCGTGCGAAGACGACATGACGGCGCGGGAGAGCCGCCGTTCGACCACCACGGCGTTGGCATTCATCGCAACGTCCATGCCACCGATCGAGCCGCCGAAGATGATCATGGCAACGGCCGCCAAGGGTACGTCGGGCGCCAGCGCCACGACCATGAGACCGAGGCTGCCGCACAGGGCGAACCAACGCAGTACGGTGCGCGAACCATGTCTGGAGATCAAATGGCCACACCAGGTCATCGCGACGACGGCGCCGACCCCAAACAAGAGAATCAGCAGACCGAGCGTGAACTTCGAAATCTCCAGCCGGGTCAGGAACACCGGAATCTGCGGCGCCCAGCTGCCCGTCAGGAAGCCGTTGGCGAGGAAAATGGCCGCGAGCGCCCATCGGCCGCGAATGGCAGTCAGCTTGGCAGTTGACGCGTTCATGAGGCGAATCCCGCAAGAAATGGCTTCGCGCGGCAAATTAGATCGATTCAATTTTCAGTCAAGGCTCTTTCGGGAAGCATTTTTTGAGCCAAACACAGCCTTGAGTGATCGCCGGCCTTAATGGTCCTTGGGGCGCCTTGCCTCGAATTCGGCCTTCTTGGCGTCGGAGGCCTCGGTCTGGTTGAGCGCCTGCCATTGCGCATAAGGCATGCCGTAGACGATCTCGCGCGACTGATCCTTGGTGAGATCGACGCCCTCGGCATTGGCTGCCTCGCGATACCAGTTCGACAGGCAGTTGCGGCAGAAGCCGGCGAGGTTCATCAGGTCGATGTTCTGCACGTCGTTGCGTTCGCGCAGATGCTCGACCAGCCGGCGGAAGGCGGCCGCCTCGAAATCGCGTTGCTGCTCGTCGCTGAGTTCGGTCATCGAAACCTCCGTCATAGCGGCCCGGTGCGCGAGCCGAACATCTTCACCACATGTATATCGGGACGGCGGTCGATGGCGTCAACGATCGGCGCCAGCCGTTCGGCCCAGGCGAGCGCGCCCTTCTGGTCCGATATCAAATCCTGTCGGATCTCAATCAGCGCATGGGCGAAGCCGTTGACGATGGCGTGCTTGTACATGGTGTCGCCGCGCAGCGCGCCGTCATAGGGTTCGTTGTCGCCGACGACGAGGTTTCTGTCCTGCGCCAGCATGTCTATCAACGGCCGCGCCACGCGGTCGTCGAGGTCCCACAGGATGCCGACGTGCCAAGGACGCTGGATTCCTTGCATGGCCGGGGTGAAGGAATGCACCGAGAAGATGAAGGGCGCCTGGGCGGAAGCCTGTGCGACCGAGGCGATCATGGCGCTGACGGCGTCGTGATAGGGCCGGTAGAACCCGTCGAGCCGCCTCTCGCGCTCCTCGGCAGCGATGGGGTAGTTCCCAGGTACGACCGTGCCATCATAAAGCTGGCGAATGAGCGTCGGGTCGTCTTCGCCGCGATTGGGATCGATCAGCAGCCGCGAAAAATTGGCGAGCACCGCTGGCACGCCCAGCAGGGCAGCCAGTTCGCGCGTCACGCCCTCGACGCCGATGTCATAGGCGATGTGGCGGTCGAACTCCGCTGAGGGCAGGCCGAGGCTGCCATAGTCGTCGGGCAGGTCGCGACGGGCATGATCGCCCAACAGCACGATGCCTCGCTTGCGGTCGCCCTCGATGATGTCGAAAGGCGCGAAAACTGTGGATCGGGTCATTGACGGGAAATGGTCTGTTCGCTGGCTTCCGGGGAGGATGCTATCGTCATTCCACGAAGACGACGCTTGCGCAATGCCGTTGTTTGGCCAAGGTTTCCCGGGAAATCTGGCACAAGTCGGCGAATTGTGCGCCGGAGCCTTTCTAAATCGATTGGAACTGGACAAAACGGTGCGTTGACATGCGCCCGGACTTTTCCGAAAAGGGGCGCAGAGAGATGCTGATGTGGTTTTTGAGGGGTTTTCGGATGAGTTCCGCCGGCGGGCAGCGCATGCGCTCTGCCTTTGCCATGCCGCTCCTCACTCTTGCCATCGGCCTGCCGGCCATGGTCGTGGCTTCGCCGGCGCGTGCCGATTTCCGCGTCTGCAACGCCACGCAGAACCTGGTTGGTGTCGGCATCGGCTATCGCGCCAAGGCCGGCTGGATCACCGAAGGCTGGTGGCACATCGAGGGATCGAGCTGCAAGACGCTGATCGAAGGGCCGCTGTCATCACGGTTTTACTATCTTTATGCAGAAGACGCCGAACGCGGTGGACGCTGGGACGGCCCGATCAACATGTGCGTGGCTGAAAAAGAGTTCAAGATCGCAGGCGTAACCGACTGCGTCGCCCGGGGCTTTCAGCGCGCCGGATTCCAGGAATATGACACGGGCGAACAGGCAAGCTGGATGGTCCAGCTGACCGATGAGTCCACAACGGGAGGCGCTCCAGCCACCCCGGGAACAAACAGTCAATGAGACGTAGCCGCAAGGTCAAGATCCTAGCCACCATCGGTCCTGCCTCCTCCTCGGAGGAGATGCTGAAGAAACTGTTCGAAGCGGGCGCCGATGTGTTCCGCATCAATATGAGCCATACCGACCATGAACTGATGCGCACGCTGGTCGGACGCATCCGCGCTGTCGAGGAAGCCGTTGGCAGGCCGATCGGCATCCTCGCCGATCTGCAAGGGCCAAAGCTGCGCGTCGGCAAGTTCGCCAACGGCAAGGAAGTGCTGACGCAAGGCCAGACCTTCACGCTCGACGACAATCCCGAGCCCGGCACCTCGACCAGGGTCTATCTGCCGCATCCGGAAATCCTGAGCTCGGTCGAAGCCGGCCATCGCCTGCTGATCGACGATGGCAAGCTCGAGCTGAAGGCGGTGAAGAGCGACGGCAAGTCGATCGTCTGCACCGTCGTCGCCGGCACCACGATTTCCGACAAGAAAGGCGTCAGCCTGCCTGACACCGACCTTCCGGTCGGCGCGTTGACCGAGAAGGACCGCAAGGACCTCGATGCCGTGCTGGCCACAGGCGTCGACTGGGTGGCGCTGTCCTTCGTGCAGCGGCCGGAAGATCTGGCCGAAGCGCGCAAGATCGCACGCGGCCGGGCGCTGATCATGGCCAAGATCGAGAAGCCGCAGGCTGTCGCCCGGCTGGCCGAAATCATCGAACTGTCCGACGCGCTGATGGTCGCCCGCGGCGATCTCGGCGTCGAGATGCCGCTCGAGGCGGTGCCCGGTATCCAGAAGCAGATCACGCGCGCCGCACGCCGCGCCGGCAAGCCGGTGGTGGTTGCAACGCAGATGCTGGAATCGATGATCACGGCACCGGTGCCGACCCGCGCCGAGGTGTCCGATGTTTCGATCGCCGTCTTCGAAGGCGCCGATGCCATCATGCTGTCGGCGGAATCGGCGGCGGGTGCCTATCCCGTCGAGGCCGTGGCAATGATGAACCGTATCGCCACCAAGGTCGAGACCGATCCGACCTATGCCGGCATCATCAACGCCCAGCGCTCCGAGCCGGAAGCGACCGGCGCCGACGCCATTTCGCTGGCCGCGCGCGAGATCGCCGAAACGCTGAAGCTGTCGGCGATCATCACCTACACCGCATCAGGCACCACGGGCCTGCGCGCCGCCCGCGAGCGGCCGCAAGTGCCTGTTATCGCGCTGTCGCCGATCCTCAACACGGCGCGGCGGCTGTCGCTTTTGTGGGGCACGCATTGCGTTGTCTCGCCCGACGCCGTCGACCTCGACGACATGGTCAACCGCGCCTGCCGCATCGCCTTCGACGAAGGCTTCGGCAAGCCAGGCGACCGCGTCATCATCACCGCGGGCGTACCGCTGCGGACGCCGGGTTCGACCAACATGCTGCGCATCGCCTATATCGGGTCGGACACACAAGTCAGCCGCTAGATTCCTAAAGCGTGTCGCTTCTGAACGGTTCGGGCGACCGGCTTTAGGTCGGCGCGAGTTCGGCCTGCGGTACCTTGATATCGGCGCATCTGCCGGCGCCGTAGGCGTCGCCGGCGATGCGCGCCTCCACGGTCCTGGCCATCGCCTGCAGGTCTATATTCTTGCCGGCGACCTTCTCGATGGCGCCGACGGTCAGGTCGGGCGCGATCCAGTCTGGCTTGTGACCGAGATTGTGCACCCAGACGAGTTCGGCACCGGCAATGTCGCGCGCCAGACCGACCGAATGGATATGTGCATAGACCACCTTGTCGCGATCGCCTGAAATGACCACGGTTGGCGCCTTGATCTCGTTGTGGCGCGGTGCGGCGTCGAGGGCATAGCGATAGAGCCCGGCGACATCGGTGGCGTTGGCGCGAAAGGCTTTTGGTCGCAGCACCAGCGGGATAGAGGCCATTCCGAGATAATTGTCCGGCACCTTGTTGGGCGAGAAAACGCAGGTGGTGGCGTCGGCCATCTGCAGTGTACCGGCCGGATAGGTCAGCGTTTCGGAAAAGAGCCAGCCGAGCACGGGAATGGTGGTCAGATCGTAGTACCAGGCGGTTGCGCCGCCCGGCCATGGATGGGTCGCCGGTGCGAGGAAGACCAGTCCAAGTGTCTTGTCTGGATGCTCGCGGCCAAAGGCCGATGTCACCACGCCGCCGAAGGAATGGCCGACGATGACAGCCTTCCTGATGCCGAGATGGTCCATCAGTGCGGCAATGGTGTTGGCCTGCGCCGACGGGTTCTCGTTGTTGGTGCCGCGACCCGACCAGCCATGGCCTGGCCGGTCGAAGAACAGCATTTCGGCGCGGCCTTCGAGCAAGGGACGCAGCGGCATCATCTGGTCCCTGAGATTGGCGCTGGCGCCGTGGATGAAGACGATCGGCGGCAGCTCGGCGTTGGCGGGTGCCGGAACATGGACATAGTGGATGCGGGCGCGATCGATGTCGGCGAACTCGCCGAGCGGCGGATCGCGGCGCTCGATCAGCCATGAGCCGACGCGGGTGACGCCGACAAAGCCGAAGACAAGCGCCATCAGGAAGGCAAGGGCGGCGTAGATCAGGTTCATGGGGAAGATACGGAAGTGGAGGGGGTAAGTTGTAGGGGAGTAGGGGAGTAGGGGAGTAGGGGAGTAGGGGAGTAGGGTATGTGTTCCGCAGGTGCGATCTGCCCCTACTGTCTTACTGCCCTATTCCCTTACTCCCCTAGAGCAATCAAATGCCTTCACCGGCAAGTTCCTCCGAAATCGTGCCGACCTGGTCCTGGGCGCTGCGCATCATCGGATAGATGGCCAGCACCTTTTGCCAGGCCTCGAGCGCCGATTGCTTGTGGCCGGTCAACGCCATGATCTGCGCCAGGCCGGACAGCGCACCGAAATGGCGCGGCTCGAGCTGCAGCGTATGCTCGATGTCGGACATCGACTTGCCGTAGTTCTTCATCATGAAATGGACGGTGGCGCGCCGGTTCCAGCCCTCGGCATAAGTAGGCTGCAAAGTCACCACCTGGTCGAGGAAATCGAGCGCGACGTCGAACTTCTGGCCCTCGACGGCTTTTTGCGACCATTGCATCATCAGGTCGATCGAGGCGCTGCCGGATTGCGACCACTCGCTCCAGATGTTGCCGGCGATGCGCTCAGCCGCCTTTTCGTTGCGTTTGCGTTTCAAGTCGCTGAACAGCTGATCGAGGCGGGCTTGTTTCGTCGTTGCGGCGGGCGGCGCATCCTGAGTGGACGGCGGCGCGACAGCACCATCCGCCCATGCCGGGCCATAAATGACGCCGGAAACAAGCAGAGATGTCAAAAATGCAAAAGGAATCCGCATCGCCGGACTCTAGTCCCGGGCGAGAGAACGTCAAACTGAATTTGGCGTGAAAAGGCCGGCAGACGGCGACAAGCATCAAATGGGCGGAGGCGACAGCCTCCTGCCCGAAAACTCAGCCCTGACGTGCCTTGTAGCGCGGGGCGGTCTTGTTGATGATGTAGATGCGGCCCTTGCGGCGAACCAGCTGGTTGTCGCGGTGACGCGCCTTCAGCGCCTTGAGCGAATTCTTGATCTTCATGGTCTTGCCTGTCGGTGTGGACCCGGTTGGGTCGAAATTTTAAGGCGCGCCAGAAGACGCGCCTTTGAACTGTGGGTGGCTCATAAACGAGGAGCCTTGTCCCTGTCAACCGCAAGCGTGCTCCATAGCGGCTGTGAATCATCCCTGTCATCAATTATCCGCCATGTCTGCCTTGCGGCATTGCGCGGCCCTGGACCGGCTGGGATGATGCGGTCGCCGTGAAATGATTTGGAGACGACTATGCGCCGGATGTTCCTGGCCGCCTGCCTTGTCCTGCTGGCGGCAGCTTCGGTTGCGCGCGCGCAGGAATGCGACCGCAGCGACGACAGCCAGCAAATGATGAACATCTGTGCCGGCGAGGACTACCAGGCGGCCGACGCCAGGCTCAACACGGCCTATCAGAACCTCATCAGCTCGGACGATGCCAACGGCAAGAGATTGCTGCAGGTGGCGCAACGCGCCTGGATCACTTTTCGCGATGCCGAGTGCGCGCATTCCACCGCCGCCAGCGAAGGCGGATCGATCCATTCGATGGAAGTTTCGCAATGCCTGACCAGATTGACCAATGACCGCGTCAAGCAGCTCGCTGCCGCGGCCAATTGCAAGGAAGGCGATGGGAGTTGCGCCAATCCAGGGCAGGACGAGAGCGACGACGCGCAGTAGGCAACCTTATGAGGCGCGACGTCTGATCCGAGTGAAATGACCCATCTTGCGGCCGGGCCGCGCTTCGGCCTTGCCGTAGAGATGCAGCATCAGATCGGGCTCGGCGAGAAGCTCCGGGACGCGCAGCACATCGTCGCCGATCAGGTTTTCCATCACGCAGTCGGAATGGCGGTCCGGGCCGCCGAGCGGCAGGCCGGCGATGGCGCGGATATGCTGCTCGAACTGCGAAACGACACAGGCGGCTTCCGTCCAATGGCCGGAATTGTGCACGCGCGGCGCGATCTCGTTGGCCAGCAGCGAGCCATCGGCCAGCACGAAGAACTCGACGCCGATGACACCGACATAGTCGAGCGCCGCAAGGATCTTCGATGCGGCCGTTCGGGCTGCTTGCGCCGTCTCCGGCATAATGGCGGCCGGCAAGGTCGATGTGTGGAGAATGCCGTTGCGATGGATATTCTCGGCTGGATCGTAGGCGACAACCGCACCGTCCAGCCCACGCGCCGCGATCACCGATATCTCGCACTCGAACGGCACGAAGGACTCCAGAATCAGCGGCACATTGCCCATCGCCTCGCATGTGCCGGCAAAACCGCCGGCTTCCATGTTGCGGAAGACGCGCTGGCCCTTGCCGTCATATCCCATGCGCCGGGTCTTCAGGATGCCGCTGCCGTCGGATGCTTTCAGCGCCGCCGCCAGCTCGTCATCATTGTCGACGGCGTGGAAATCGGCGGTGGCAATGCCGATGCCGTTGAGGAATGTTTTTTCGTCCACCCGGTCCTGCGCCACTTCCAGCGCACGCGCCGGCGGATAGACCGGAACCTTGGCCGCCAGCGCGCTGGCCGCCGCGACCGGGACGTTCTCGAACTCGTAGGTGATGACGGAACTCGACGCTGCCAGGTCGGCAAGGGCGGCCGGGTCGTCATAGGCGGCTGTTATCTGCCGGTTGGCGACCTGTGCGGCCGGGCAATCCGCTTGCGGCTCCAGCACCACGGTGCGGTAGCCGAGACGGGCGGCAGCAACAGCCAGCATGCGGCCGAGCTGGCCGCCGCCAATGATGCCGATGGTCGATCCGGCGGGCAGGCTCACGGCGTATCCGTCGGTTCAGCCGCGACCTTGGCAGTCTGCGCGGCGCGCCAGGCATCCAGACGGACGGCAAGGCTGTCATCGTTCAGGGCCAGCACGGCGGCGGCCAAAAGGGCTGCGTTGGTGGCGCCGGCCTTGCCGATGGCCAGCGTTCCAACGGGAATGCCGGCTGGCATCTGGACGATGGACAGCAGCGAATCCTGCCCGGAAAGCGCTTTCGATTCCACCGGCACGCCGAACACCGGCAATGGCGTCATCGCCGCCGTCATGCCGGGCAGGTGTGCTGCACCGCCGGCGCCGGCGATGATCACCTGGTAACCGGCCGCCTTGGCGCCCTTGGCGAAATCATAGAGCCGGTCCGGTGTGCGGTGCGCGGAGATGATGAGCCGCTTGTGCGGGATGCCAAGTGCTTCCAGCGTTTCGGCGGCATGGCGCATCGTCGCCCAGTCGGACTGGCTGCCCATGATGATGGCGACGTCGGCGCGTTGATCGTCCAAGTTCGTGTTCCCCGGCGACAAAGGCGCGCCTTAGCGGAATTCGCGCGAGGCCGCAAGGATAGGCGGCCGCTGCTGCGGTCTGGCAAGACGGAAACCAGCCGGTCAGATGCCGTCGCGCTCGGCCTCTGGCGTCGAGACCAGCAAGGCCGAAGCCGCGTTGGCGGCGGTGATGGCCGCCCGCATGGTCTGCCCACGGGCAAGTCCCGCGGCCAGCGCGCCAACGAATTCATCGCCGGCGCCATGCGTGCTGGCGACCTTGACCGGGATGGCGGACAGCGCAAAGGCCTCGCCGCTCCGACCGCAACAGGCGACGCCCTCGCCGCCCGCCGTGACGATTGCCATCGGATAGAGATCGGCCAATAGCCGTGCGGCTTGCGCGGCCCCGTCGAGTGTCTCGACCACTGCTGTGCCAGCCAGGAATTCCGCCTCGATCGCGTTGACCACCAATATGTCGACCAGGGCGATCAACGCCTCGGAGAGTTTGCGCGCGGGGGCCGCGTTGAGCACGACGCGACCGCCCCGTGCCTTGACTGCGCGTGCGGCGGCAATGTTGGCGGCTTCCGGCACTTCGTTCTGCAGCAGGAGCACCGCCGTCTGTCCCACCACATCGGAAGCAGAGGCACTGTCGGCATGGCCCAGTGTCAGATTGCTGCCCGAGACGATCACCGCGCCATAGTCGCCGCCTTGGTCGAAGATCGCCACGCTCATGCCGGAGCCGGCGCCAGCGGCCACCCGCACGAAGCGGCGGTCGACCTTGGCGCGATCGAGATTGGCCAGCAACGCCCGCCCGAAATCATCGTCGCCGACGGCGCCGATCATCGCCGCATACACACCGGCCCGCGCCGCCGAGACGGCCTGGTTGCCGCCCTTGCCACCGCATTTGGGGTGCCAGGCATGGCCGGTCACCGTCTCGCCCTTGCGCGGGCGGTCGGGGGCGTCGACCATAATGTCGTAATGCAGGCTGCCGAACACGGTCACCAGCGGCGTTGTCGTCATGAGCCCCGGTCTTTTCGTTTCGATGTCACCGCCGACATGGTGCGGCCGAGATTGCGCTCCGCCGCCTGATAGTCGCGCTGCGCCACCGCGACGAACAACGCGTCGAGAATGTTGAGCTGGGCAATGCGGGCCGCTGCGTTCTCGCCCATCAGCGGCGAGCCCTGCGCGGTCGAGCACAGAACGATATCGGCGACGGCGGCCAGGGGCGAGTTGTCGTAATTGGTGATGGCCAGCGTGCGGGCACCGTTCTTGCGGGCCAACTGGATGGCGTCGATAACGGCCGACGTGTTGCCCGAATGCGAGAAGCCGACGGCGATGTCGTCGCCGCCGAGCAGCGAGGCCGACATCAGCATCATGTGCGAATCGTCGTAGACGGATGCGCGGATGCCGATGCGCAGGAATTTGTGCGAAACGTCGCGCGCGATCTGCGCCGAGCCGCCGACGCCATAGAAATCCCGGTTCTTGGCACGGAAGAGCAGCTCGGCGGCGCGGTCGAAATCCTCGATGTCGAGGATCGCCAGCGTCTCCTCCAGCGCCTGGATGGAGGTGCGGAACACTTTTTGCACGATCTCGGCCGAACTGTCGTCGGATGACAGTTCCTGGTGCATCTCGGCGGTCGGCAGGCGACTGTACTCATAGACGGCGGTGCGGAAGTCGCGATAGCCGGAAAAGCCGAGCTTCTTGGCGATCTTGACCACCATCGCCTCGGACACGCCGGATTCCTCGGCGATCTGCTTCAGCGGAATGCTCTCGTCGAAGCCGCGCCGGCCGAAGACGGTTTCCACCACCTTCGCCTCCAGCGGAGTGAGATGCGGCATCATCATGCGGATGCGCGGTCCTACCGCTTTCAGGTCCAGCCCGCTCAAGGTCATCCACGCCCCCTCGTCACGCGATCGATAAGCATCGCGGCGAGGATTATAAGACCAGTTGCCAGAAGCTGATAGAAGGACTGGACGTTCATCAGCGTCAAACCGTTGCGCATGGCGCCGAGGATGACGGCGCCCAGGATGGTGCCGACGACGCTGCCCTTGCCGCCCATCAGCGAGGCGCCGCCGATGGCGGCAGCCGCGATGGCGTCGAGCTCCCAGAGATTGCCGAGGATGGGTTCGGCGGCGCCCAACCGGCCGATCAGGATCTGCGCGGCAAGCGCCGCCAGCAGGCCTGAGATCATGTAGGCGGCGATCTTGGTGCGGGCAATCGGCACGCCGGCGATGTAGGCCGCCTCCTCGTTGCCGCCGACGGCGAGCAGATATTCGCCGAAGGGCGTCTTCTTCAAAACGACCCAGGCGACGACAGCCACGCAGGCGACGATGACGACCGCCAGAGGCAGTCCGAACAGCGAACCGTTGAAGACGGCGCGAAAGCCTGGGGGCAGGCCGAGGACCGGATTGCCGCCGGTGTAGATCAGCGCCAGTGCCCGATAGGTGCTGAGCGTTCCCAACGTGACGATGAAGGGCTGCAGCCCAACATGGGCGACGAGCACGCCGTTGACGAGGCCGCAGGCAAGACCAATGGCGAAGCCGGCGGCGATGGCCAGCGGAAACGGCACGCCGGCGACCATCATAGAGGCCGAGATGACGGCCGAGAGTGCTGCCGTCGGCCCGACCGACAGGTCGATGCCGCCGGAGATGATGACCAGCGTCATGCCCAGCGCCAGACAGGCATTGATGCTCGACTGCTGCAGGATGTTGATCAGGTTGCGCTCGGCGAAAAAGCCGGGCACCAGCGCGCCGAACACGGCCAGGATCACGACAAGCCCGATCAGCGTGCCGGCGTCGCGCATGGAAACACCGCGCAGGAATTCGGCCTGGGACCGCACCAGAGTGGCATCCGACATATCCGTCACCTACTGCCTTGCCGGCTGTGCGGCCGGCGTTTGCGTTTGCGGGATGGCGTGCGCCGCGATCGCCTGTTCTGAGAGATTTGCCCTATCGAGTTCGGCGGCGATGGTGCCGTCGCGCATGACCAACACGCGGTCGGCAAGCCGGATCACCTCGGGCAGTTCGGAGGAGACGACGACCACCGCATGGCCCTCGGCGGCGAGTTCCTCGATCAGATGATAGATCTCCGCCTTGGCGCCGACATCGATGCCGCGCGTCGGCTCGTCGAACAAGAGGATGCGTGTTCCCGCCGCCAGCCAGCGGCCGATGATCGCCTTCTGCTGGTTGCCGCCGCTGAACAGGCGGATCGGCCGGTCGAGCAGGAATGGGCGCAGATTGACGCGGCTCATCTTCTCGGCCGCCACCTGTTTCAACCTGGCGTGATCGATGAGGCCGCGCGGCGCGAACACGGCCATCGAGGCCAGCGCCATATTGCTGGTGATCGGGCGCAGCGGCACGATGCCTTCGCGTTTGCGCTCCTCCGGCACCAGTCCGACGCCGGCGGCAATCGCGTCACGCGGGCTGAAGAACCGTGCCGCCTTGCCGTCGATTGCAATCGTCCCGGCCGTGGCGCGATCGGCGCCGGCCAAGAGCCGCAGCAGTTCAGTGCGGCCGGAACCGACCAGGCCGGCAATGCCCAGCACCTCGCCGCGATGCAGATCGAACGACACGTTGCGCACCTTCGTCGCCGAGGAGAGGCCACGCGCGCTCAGCATGACCTTGTTCGTGGCATGGGAATTATGCTGCTCCTGCGCCAGTTCGCGGCCGACCATCATCGCCACGACCGCTTTCTCCGACAGGTCGTTCAGATCGACGGAATCGACGACGACGCCATCGCGCATGATGGTGGCGCGCCGGCAGATGCCGAACACCTCGTCCAGCTTGTGCGAGACATAGACGACGGCGACGCCGTCGCGGGCGAGGCCGGTGATGACTTGCGCCAGCCGTTCGAATTCGCTCGGCGTCAGGCTCGATGTCGGCTCGTCCATGGCAACGATGCGGGCGCGATCGAGCAGCGCGCGGGCGATCTCGACAATCTGCCGCTGCGCCACCTTCAGGGTACCGAGGGGTGCAGCCGGATCGATGGAGGGATCGATGGCCGCAAGAGCCTCCGCAGCACGGCGCTCCTGTTCGCGCCGAGCGACGAAGATGGCGCCGCGCGTCAGCGGATGGCCTAGGAACATGTTCTGGGCGACGCTAAGGCGTGGTACCTGCTGCAATTCCTGATGGATCATGGCGACGCCCGCAGCGCGTGCGGCGACCGGGTTGGCGAGTGTAACCGGCTTGCCGTCGATGAGGACGCTTCCCGCTGTCGGCGTGTGGACGCCAGACAGGATGCGCAGCAGCGTCGACTTGCCGGCGCCATTTTCCCCGAGCAGGCCGTGGATTTCACCGGCACCTACCGAGAACGACACGCCGTCAAGCGCCCGCACGGCCGGAAACAGCTTGGAAATGCCCTGGAATTGCAGCCGGGGTGACATTGGGTTCTATCTCCGGGCAACGGTGCCGGCGGGAGCGAATTGCTCTGGCCGGCACTCGCCGATTGGCCTTACTGGCCCGCAGCCGCGTCCTCGAGCAGTGCCTTGCGCGCGCCGGCGCCGGAATAGCGGTCGGCATTGTCCTTGGTGATCAGTGCCTGGGGCGTGGCGACGACGCGGGGCAGCTTCTGTCCCGCGACGAGACGCAGAGCAGTTTCCAACGCCACTTCGCCGGTCAGCACCGGGAAACTGTCGACCGTGCCGGTCAGTTCGCCGGCCCGTATGGAGGCATAGGCGTCGGAAATGCCGTCGGTGCCGAAGACCGCAACCTTGTCCTGCAGGCCGGCGGCCTTGACTGCCTCGACGATGCCGAGCGCCATGCCGTCATTGTTGGCATAAAAGCCGATCAGGTCGGGGTGCTGCTGCAGGATGTTGGTGGCCGCATCATAGGAGGTCTGGCGGTCCCAGTTGCCGGGAACGCTGGCGACGACCTCGAACTTGCCTGCCTCGGTGATGGTCGACTTGAAGCCGTCGGTGCGCTGCACGGCGGCATAGACGCCAGCCTGGCCTTCGACGATGGCGACCTTGCCGCCATCCGGACGGTTCTTGATGAACCATTTGGCGACGCGCACGCCATTGTCGCGCTGGACATTGCCGACATAATGTTCGGCCTGCGGGATGACGGCGTCATTGACGTTGACCACCGGCACGTTGGCGGCCTTGGCTTGCTCCATGATCGGCTGCAGATTGGCATCCGTTTGCGGCGAGACGAGCAGCACGTTGTAGCCCTGGGTCACCAGGCCTTCGGCAATGGTGAGCTGGCCGAGCTGGTCGCCCTCGCTTTGCGCTGCCTGATAGACGACGGGAACGCCGACCTTGGCGCCGAATGCCGTGTAGCCCTCGCCCAGCGAGCGCCAGTATTCATTGGTCAGCGTCTTGGAGACGGCGCCTGCCTTGGTGCCTTCGGGCAGCTTGGGGAACGCGCCGAATTTGGCCTCGACCTGCGACCAGTCGATGCGGTCCTTTTCCGTGTCGGAATTGAGCGGCGCGAGGTCGGCCGAAAAGGCAGAGCCGATCGACAGCGCCATCAGTGCGGCGGTAGCAGTGGCAAGCAGAAGTTTCATTGTATTCCTCCCTTGTTGAAAACGATAATGGTGCGGATGCCTCAGCTATCCGGCCCGAGCATGATTTCCTGGATGATGGCCTGCGACGTCACCGCATCCTGGCTGTCCATGGCGGCGGACAGGCGATTGTCCTGCTCCAGCCGGTCGACGACGCGCAGCATGCGCTTGACGGTGGCGATGTTGACTTCGCACTCGCGCACCGGATCGAGCCCGGTCATGTCGGGGAACGTGTCGAAATAGATGGCGCCGGCGTAACCGTCGCGGCGAATCTGCCTGAGCAGCTCGATGGTCTGCAGCGTGTGCACCGCGCCGACCATCAGGCCGTCGTCGCGCTTGGCGTAGCCGTCGTTCAGATGCACGCCGAGCAGCTTGCTGTGGCGCGCCACCAGGGCCGCGGCAAAGGCCGGCTGTTCGTCAGCATAGAGCACATGGGCGAAATCGAGGGTGACGCCCAGATTGGGCAGGCCGACATCGCGGATCGCCAGCAAGGTCGTCGCCGCATCCGGCATCAGGCTGTAGGAGCGTGGTTCGTTCGGTTTGTACTCAAGGCTGATCTGACAGTCGGGATCATGCGCGGCTACTTCACGAATCCCCTCGATTTCGTGTTGCCAAAGCGTCACATAGTCGGCCTGGAAGGCGTAGTCGAAGCCATCCTGGCCGAGCCACAGCGTCATCAGGCTGGCGCCGGCCTCACGCACGGCATCGATGCCGGCTTTGGTCAGGTCGATGGCCTCGCGGCGCACCGCCGGATCCGGATTGGTGAAGGCGCCGAGCTTGAAGGCGGGGTTGGAGTAGTAGCGCATGGCAAAGCCATTGATAGAAAGCCCGAGATCGCTCAGTTTGAGGGCGATTTCCGCAGGCTTTTCAGTGACATGGTCGGGAAAGTTGAGGTCGAGATCGGTAAGCCCGCCGACCTTGGCGGCGCGCGCCGCCATCTGCAGCAGCGACGGCTTGCCGGTAAGATCAGGCCATTCGGCCTGCGGCCGCGAGGCAAAGGAATTTAGGCGCGTGGCGAAACGAGTGGCTGTCATGGTCGATCCTTCAATCGTCATGACTTCACATAAATACAAATATTTGTAAAGTTATTGTTTTGAGGGGCGGGCGGTGATCTGTGTCGACGGCCGGGGCTGAGCCGCGCGAAGGCGCAGGTTTCCCAGCGGCGTCGCCGGACAATCCGTCAGAACGGTGGGATCACTGACCGAGAGCGTGCGACGAAGCCGTCGAGTTCGAGGTGCTCCATGTGCGAGATCGCCCGGCAGGACGCGCCGTCGCGGCTAGTGCACCGGCGAAAAAGAGCCCAACGATTGACCGGCCAAAGGCACCGTCACACGACCGCGCAGGGAGATGCAGATCGCCGCTGCCTGGCGCTCGATCAGCGTCAGCACTTCACATCGTTCAAGCAATGATGTCGGGAATGATCTTGTCTTCCAGCGCCATCAGCCGGTCCTTGAGGAACAGCTTCTTCTTCTTCATGCGCTGGATCTGCAGCGGATCGCAGGCCATGGCGATCATCGCGTTGATGGCTGCATCGAAATCGGCGTGTTCCTGCTTCAGGCGGGAAAATTCGAGGCGAATATCGGCCTGTTCCTGATCGGACATTCTCTACCGTCTGCACGTCTGCGGCGCCCAAAGCTGGGCCTGATTGGGCGGGGCCGGGTGTTTTGTCACCGGCGTGCAGCCCATATCACATTTCACAGTGTCGTGGAATGCTACCACGGATCATTCGACATCGCCCGCGGAAGGTGACACACTGTCACCGTGCCGTCACAGAAGCGAACCTGCGGTGGACGCGCCGTGACGGTTGCAATCGAGGAAAACCATGAAAGGGAGAACCAATCATGTCTCTTGCATCCCATCTTGATGAGTTGCAGCGGAAACACGGCGACATCGAACGTGAAATCGATGACGCGATGAATCATCCATCGGTCGACGACCTCGAAATCGTGAATCTTAAGCGACGCAAGCTGGCACTCAAGGACGAGATTGAAAAACTAAGAGGAAAACCGACCACGCATTGATGCCCTCCTGACATAGCCGCCCGGTATCCGCGGCCTCTTTTCCCGGCGGCTCCCCGCCGCCGGCGTGGAGGGGTTTGATTTCCCAGCACCGGTCTGTCAGCCGAAGCTGGACTTGCACCGGCTTAATATCCGCTTCGGCCGTCGCCCGTTTCGCCAGATCCTCGATTGTTTTTGGTCGTTGGCGGCGTGCCGATTCCGGCCAGTGGCGACCTGTCGCCATTGACAAGCCATCTTTGCTCCTCCACCTCATGCCCGGACCTCAGCGCATCGGCCCGGGGCGTCGTTGTGCGCCCATGCAGGACACAAGATGCTCCAGAGACAAAAGGCTGCCGGCATGACCGGATATTTTTCCTCTCCTTTCCCCCGCCGCACCTCGGTCGGCGTCGATGTGGGCGGCGTGGTCGTCGGCGGCGGCGCGCCCGTTGTCGTCCAATCGATGACCAACACCGACACGGCCGATATCGACCAGACCGTCGCGCAGGTCGCAGCACTGCACCGGGCCGGCTCCGAGATCGTGCGCATCACCGTCGATCGCGACGAGAGTGCCGCCGCCGTACCGCGCATTCATGAGCGGCTTCAGCGGCTTGGCATCAACGTGCCGCTGGTCGGCGACTTCCACTATATCGGCCACAAGCTCTTGGCCGATCACCCGGCCTGCGCCGAGGCGCTGGCCAAATATCGGATCAACCCCGGCAATGTCGGCTTCAAGGACAAGAAGGACCGGCAGTTCGCCGACATCGTCGAGATGGCGATCAGGCATGACAAGCCGGTGCGCATCGGTGTCAACTGGGGCTCGCTCGACCAGGAGCTTTTGACCCGGCTGATGGACGACAACCAGGACAAGGGTTTTCCGCTGACGGCGCAAGAGGTGATGCGCGAGGCGATCGTGCAGTCGGCCATTCTCTCGGCCGAGATGGCGGAAGAGATCGGCCTTGGCCGCGAGAAAATCATCCTGTCGGCCAAGGTCAGCGGCGTGCAGGACCTGATTGCCGTCTATGCCGAGCTCGCCACCCGCTCCAACCATGCGCTGCATCTCGGCCTGACCGAAGCCGGCATGGGCTCGAAAGGCATCGTCGCTTCGTCGGCCGCCATGGGCATCCTGCTGCAGCAAGGCATCGGCGACACCATCCGCATCTCGCTGACGCCGGAGCCGAATGGCGACCGCACGCGCGAGGTGCAGGTTTCGCAGGAATTGCTGCAGACGATGGGGTTCAGGCAGTTCGTGCCGATCGTCGCCGCGTGTCCCGGCTGCGGCCGCACGACCTCGACCGTGTTCCAGGAGCTCGCTCAGAACATCCAGGCAGATCTCAGGAAGAACATGCCGGTGTGGCGCGACAAATATCCCGGCGTCGAGAACCTCAAGGTCGCGGTGATGGGTTGCATCGTCAACGGCCCGGGCGAGTCCAAGCATGCCGATATCGGCATTTCGCTGCCCGGCACCGGCGAGACGCCGACGGCGCCTGTCTTCGTCGACGGCAAGAAGGCGGCGACGCTGCGCGGACCGTCGATCGCGGCGGATTTCGAGAAAATGGTCGCCGACTATATCGAACAGCGGTTCGGTCGCGGCGGCAAGGCCGCGGCAGAGTAGGTCAAATGCAGCGTTTCCTGTGGGCGACGCTGGTCCTGCTGTGTGGGCTAGTCTGGTCGACACTGGCTCAGGCCGATCCGCCGCAATCCGCCAAGCAACGGCTTATCGACAAGGTCTGCAACCTGATCCAGGCGCATGCCGACCAGAATGGTTTGCCCAGGGATTTCTTCGCCCGGCTGATCTGGAAGGAGAGCCGTTTCGATCCCAACGCCGTCAGTCCCGTCGGCGCCGAAGGCATTGCCCAGTTCATGCCGGGAACCGCCAAGATGCGCGGGCTTGCCAATTCCTTCGACATCAATCAGGCGATCCCGGCTTCGGCGAAATATCTCGCCGAAATGAAAACCGGCTACGGCAATCTCGGCCTGGCGGCCGCCGCCTACAATGCCGGCGAGAGCCGGGTGTCGCGCTGGCTCAGTTCCGGCGGTTTCCTGCCGATGGAAACCGAAAGCTATGTCTTCGACATCATGGGCGAACCAGCCGACAAGTTCACCGACCGAGCCTATGCCGGAAGGGTCGAACCGCTCGACGCTAAGGCGGATTTTGCCGTCGCTTGCCGAAAACTGCCGGTGATCATGTCGCGGACCGTGGCGATGGCCTCGATCAACGTAAAGCCGTGGGGCATCCAGGTGGCCGGCAATTTCCGCCGCAGTGCCGCGATCAACCAGTGGCTCAGGGTAAGGAGCCGGTTCCCGGCCCTGCTCAATGGGCACGATCCAGTGGTCAGCCGGGTGCGCACGCCGATCGGCCGGCGGGGTATCTATGCGGTCAGGATCGGTGTCGACCACCGCGCCGATGCAAACGTCATCTGCCAGAAATTGCAAAGCATCGGTGGGGCATGCGTGGTGGTGCGCAACCGGTAATTTGACCCCTGCCTGCAGGGTATTTTGTCTGAGAGAGGCATTTAAAAAGCGACAGCCGTGGCGTCGCATCCAGCAAGGATTTCAGCTATGGCGGCGGCCATGTTACCAGGAGCGACAGCCCCTGCCTTTGACAAGCCGCGTGGGCACAACATGTTCGATGGATACATTATCTGCGGTACGCCGAGGACGGGGAGCACTTTGCTGTGCAAGCTTCTGGCGTCCACGAAGACGGCCGGTGATCCGCACTCATTCTATCGGCGCCAGGACGTGGTGGAGTGGGCCGAAGAGTGGAAGTTGCCCGATCGCGCCGCGATGAGCGAGCTCGAATTCGATGCCGCGTATCTCGATGCCGCGATCGCCGCCGGCAAGGGTGGGACCGGCCTCTTCGGCCTCCGCTTGATGCGCGAAAATCTGGATGAGCTTTCGGCGATCCTCGACCGGATTTTCCCAAAACTGCCATCCGACAGAGCACGGTTCGAAAGAGCATTCGGCAATGTTCTCTACATACACCTCTCGCGGGAAGACAAGCTTGCGCAGGCTGTCTCCCTGATCAAGGCAGAGCAGACCGGTCTTTGGCATATCGCTCCCGACGGCACCGAGATCGAAAGGGTCGCACCGCCGAAAGAGCCCCAATATGATTTCGAGCGGATCAGGCGTGAGGTCGAGGTACTCGAGACCTATGATGCGGCATGGAACATCTGGTTCGCTGAGCAAGGCATAACTCCGCTTCGGGTTGGCTACGAGCGCCTTTCGAGCAATCCGGCGGCGACATTGCTAGGCATCTGCGAAGTCTTGGGCGTTCAAGCGCCGAATGCCGATGACGTGAGGCCCGGCGTTGCAAAGCTCTCCGACGACACGAGCCTCGACTGGATGCGCCGCTATCGCCTCGACGCAGCCGCCTGATGCATTGATGGGCTGCAGCTGGAAATTTGGAGTATGGGCAGCGACTATGACCGACCCTATCTACAGCGATCCCGACTTCGTCCAGTTCTATGATATCGAGAATCAAAGCGGCCGTGCCGATTTTGATTACTGTATCGGTCTTGCCGTAAATCGCGGCTCGGTCCTCGATCTCGGCTGTGGCACTGGCCAACTGGCTGCCGAACTTGCCGAGGGGCATAATGTCACTGGCGTTGATCCGGCATCGGCGATGCTCGACGTGGCGCGGCGCAGGGCCGGCGGCGACAGGGTCGACTGGGTCGAGGCCGACGCGCGAACTGTTCGGCTCGGGCGGCGTTTCGACCTGGTCCTGCTCACCGGGCATGCGTTCCAGGTTTTCCTGACAGGCGAGGATCAGATGGCGGTGCTGGGCACCATCGCCGAGCATCTCGCTCCCGGCGGGCTCTTCATTTTCGACACACGAAATCCCGCCGAGGAGGAATGGCTGGAATGGACACCGCAGCGCTCCGAACGGGCAGTTACGCATCCCGGCCTCGGCACGGTCAAAGCCTGGTATGATGCCGAACACGATGCCGCTACCGGCATCGTCACCTACTCGACCTTCTATGACATTCCGGGCGGTAGACCTGTTCTGGGCGCCGAATCCAAGATCGCGTTCCCCAAGAAGGAAGATCTTGCGGGGATGCTGGACGAGACTGGCCTGTTGGTCGAGCAGTGGCTGGGTGACTGGCAGGGCACACCTTATGGTGTGACCTCGCCGGAAATCATCCCGATCGGCCGGTTGCGCTGATCCGGCCTGACCAATAGGGCCGGCTTTTACGCCGTCTTGGCCACCACGGTCTCGCTGAGCCAGGTGCCGATCTTGGTGCCCAGTCGGTCGGGCGAAACGGGCTTCGGCAGATAGTCGTCCATGCCGGCTTCGATGCACTTGTCGCGATCGCCCTTCAGCGCATGCGCGGTGACGCCGATGATCGGAATGTGGGTGCCCGTCGAGGTCTCCATGGCCCGGATCGCGCGGGTCGCTTCGTAGCCATTCATCTCCGGCATCGAGACGTCCATCAGGATCAGCTTGGGGCGCAGCGCCCGGTACATCTCGACCGCCGTGCGGCCGTTGCCGGCGATGCGGTAGCTCAAGCCCAAGCCATTGAGGATCTGGCCGAAGACCAGCTGGTTCACGTCGTTGTCCTCGGCAATCAGGATGTCGATCGGTCCGTTCGGCGTGGTTGTCGATTCCGGTGCTGCCGCGACTGGCAGCGCCGGGCCGCGGATGACGGTAAAGGCGGGCGGCGCTGCCGGGGGAGCCTGGACGATCGGTTCGCGGACAAACTGCGCCTTGCCGACCTGCGAACGGGCCTTCTGCACGACCGAGATAACGGTGCCGAGCAGGACCGCGGAGCGCGCCGGCTTCGTCAAATGCGCGGCAATGCCGAAGTCGATGATCATCTTGCCGAAATCGACCTGGTCGACCGAGGTCAGCAACACCACCGGGATGGAGGACAGCCGGCTGTCGGAAGCAATGGCCCTGGCAACGTCGGCGCCGTTCATGCCGGGCATCTGGTAGTCGAGGATGATGCAGTCGACGGCGGCGCCCAACTGAAAGGCGCGGTCGAGGAAGGCCAGGCCGACGGCGCCGCTTTCGGCGGCGGCACAGTCGAAGCTCCAGCTTCTGAGCTGCTCGAGCAGGATTTCGCGGTTGACCGGATTGTCATCGATGACCAGCACGCGCGCGCCGGTGACGTCGACCGGCACGATCTCGTCGCGCGCCGCGGCCTGATGCGCGGGCAGCGGCACCGCGAACCAGAACACCGAGCCGCGGCCGATCTCGCTCTCGACGCCGATCTTGCCTGCCATCAGGTCGACGAGGCGTGCTGCGATGGCCAAGCCCAGCCCCGTGCCCTCGTGACGGCGGGTGGACGAGCCGTCGACCTGCGCGAATTTTTCGAACACGTTCTGCAGTTTCTCGGCCGGTATGCCGATGCCGGTGTCCTCGACGCGGATCTTGAGCTGGACCACGTCGTTGACGATCTCGCCGCCGACATCGATCAGCACGTGACCCTTCTCGGTGAACTTCACTGCGTTGCCGAGCAGGTTGGTGATGATCTGCCGGAACCGGCCGGCGTCGCCGACGACATGGGCCGGCAGGCGCGGATCGACGCGCACGATCAGTTCGAGGTTCTTTTCGGCGACGCGAGCAGAGACCAGCGTCGCCACGTCCTCGACCGCCTCGGAAAGGCGGAAGGGAGCAGGGTCGAGGGTGAGCTGGCCAGCATTGATCTTGGAGAAATCGAGGATGTCATTGATGATGGTGAGCAGCGCGTTGCCGGACTTCACGATAACGTCGGTGAAGGTCTTTTGGCGTGGGGTCAGATCGGTCTTGGCCAGCAGTTCGGCCATACCGAGCACACCGTTCATCGGCGTGCGGATCTCGTGGCTCATATTGGCCAGGAATTCCGATTTGGCGCGGTCGGCGGCCTCGGCCTTGAACAGGGATTCGGCGGATTCGGCAAAGGCGCGGCGGATCGCCACTTCCATCGGGCGGAAGATCCAGAAGGCGACGATGGCAAGGGCCGCGAACAGAATGCCGCTGGCCCACAACAACAGCCTGTCGCTGGAGGCATCGGCCAGATGGCGCTCATCATCCATGGCGGTGCGGACGTGAACCAGCATGGGTTGGGCGAACAGGTCATTCTGGTTGCGGATTTCGCGATAGCTCCACTCGTCGACCTTCTGCGCCACCGACATCAGGTTGAAATTGCGCACCATGTCGCGCGGCGACCAGAACAGATCGCCGTTAACTGAAGCGGATTGGAGTTCGTCGACGGTCTTGATCGACAGCCGCGGCTTGATCGCCGCAAGCTGGGCGGTCAGCGTCTCGATCTCGCCGGTCAGGCGCTCCGAATGGCCGCGCGCCGATGTGGTCAGGGCCTCGCGTGTCTCCGCCCGCCAGGCGGTGCCGGTCGTCTCGGCAAAGCTGGTCGCGTTGCGCAGGTCTCGGGTGAAGATGACGAGATTGCTGCTCAGCGCATCGATGTCGCGGCGAAAGGAATTGACGCGATCAAGCGCAATCACGATGCCGGCGGAAGCCAGCGCGAAGATCAGCAACCCTGAAATATAGCGGATCCGGACCGACCGGATGAAGGACGAATATTCAGGCATGCGCAACCCCAACACATACGCACCATTTTAATGGCCGGGATTACGCTTCATTTACATTAAAATTTCGTTCGTTCGGGCAGGCGAGCCGTGCGAGCCGCCGGATGGACAGCGCGCCTAGGCCGCGTCCACGACGAGGGCGCGGATGCGGCCACTCACCGGGCCTTCCCCGAACCGTTTCCCAAGGGCATTCGCCACGTATCGCGTCACCTCCTCCAGCGAGCCACCGCGCGCCTCGATCTCGGCCCGCAGGGGCGTGCCCTGGCAATAGGCCGTGGCCGCCTCATATGGCGAGGAAGCGGCGCTGACGGCATCCAGCGGCTCTATGGTAATGTTACGGAAGCCGGCGGCATGCAGGTCGGCGCGGATGACGTCCGCATCGTGATAGCCATGCGGTGTCCTTGCCATGAAGCGAGGCGGATCGGCCGGGAAAAAATGGCCGAGCGCCCGCGTCACCTCATCGGCAAACTCGTTCTCTTCGATGGCACCCCAGACGTTGAACAGGAAGTGTCCGCCCAGCCGCATCACGCGCCGAACTTGCCCGTAGGCGCCCACCCGATCGGGGAAGAACATCGCGCCAAACTGGCAGGCCACGGCGTCGAACTGTGCGTCCTCGAAGGGCAGCGCCTGAGCATCGGCCTGCTGCCAGGTGATGCGAGGATCGTCCACCATCCGCGTGCGTGCGTGGTCGAGCATGGGCTGGTTGAGGTCGGTGACCACGATGCGCGCTTGCGCCGGCAGCTTTGCTGCGAGCGCACGTGTCACCACACCGGTGCCCGCCGCCACTTCGAGCACCGATTGCGGCCCGAGCTTCGACACCCGCTCCGCCAGATCCCGCGCATATGGCTCGAAGATCAGCGGCACCATCGCCCGGTCGTAGATCTCGGGAATGGAACCGCTGAACAGCTTGTCGGTGGTCGACATGGCATCCTCCAACTCTTATCCGCACCGCGTGCTTGCCGTGCGGATGTCAATCCTCTGCCTCGGCAGGCTTCCGCTCAAGTTCTATTTCAGAACCGGCCGGCGGGACGTGCGTGCAATCAGCTCGATGTTCCGGCTGGCACCAACCTTAGCTGTTACGCGCCGCCACGAATGTCGCCGCTTCTTTCAGCAACTGGGCATCGTCACCATAGGGCTCAAGCAGCGCATGCGCCTGTTGGACGAGGCCGTGAAGCTGGCCACGTGCCCAATTCGCACCATGCAAGGCCACCAGCGTCGCCTTGCCGGCGGCGGCGTCCTTGCCGGTCGCCTTGCCCATCTGGCTGGCGTCGGCGGTCAAATCGAGCAGGTCGTCGGCAAGCTGGAAGGCAAGACCGATCGCCGAGCCGAATTCGGCCAGCCGCTCGCGGTCATCGGCCGGGGCGCCGGCGATGAGGGCGCCTGCCTCGCAGGCGAAACGGATCAGCGCGCCGGTCTTCATCGCCTGCAGCCGGATGATGCCGGCCTCGTCCGGCGGCGTCTGTTCGGCTTCGAGATCGAGCTTCTGGCCGCCGACCATGCCGCCTGCTCCGGCGGCGCGGGCAAGCGCCAGCACCAGGGCTGCCCGCCGCTCCGCCGGCAGCGCAGTCGACTCGCCGGCAATGATGTCGAAGGCCAGCGTCAGCAGGGCGTCGCCGGCCAGGATCGCGGTTGCCTCGTCGAAGGCCTTGTGCACGGTCGGCTGGCCGCGACGCAGGTCGTCGTCGTCCATGGCGGGCAGATCGTCGTGGATCAGCGAATAGCAATGCACGCATTCAAGTGCGGCGGCGACACGCAGTGCCGCCTCGCCGTCGGCGGAAAAAAGGGCGGCACTTTCCATGACCAGGAAGGGCCGCAGGCGCTTGCCGCCGTTCAGCACGCCATGGCGCATCGCCGCCATCAGCCGGTCCGGCCGGGCGATCTCGCCCGAAAGCGCGCGGTCGTCGAGCAGTCGCCGCAGCAGCACCTCGACGGCGGCTGCCCGCCTGATCAGCGCCATTTCGAACGCCATTTGGTCGTCATTCGTCATGGCCGGGACCGGTAGCCGACACTCAGACGTTGCGCAAGAAGGCAAGCGCCATTATGCCGGAGCAGTATGAGCCCGTTCGGAAACTCTACTCCTGCGGTCATCTGAGGGCGTTTTCTGCGCTTCCGGTGCTTGCGTACTCTAATGTACGCTCCGCTCCGGTTCTCGAAAACACCGTCACATGACTCACAGGAGCGCGTTTCAAAACGAGCTCTCTGGCACGGGTTGGGCGGCTTGGCGGAACCGATCGTCGATCATGAAACCGAAAAGCTGGACATGGCGACGAGATCGCGGGGCGTAAACCGCCGTGGTCTCAAGCGCTGGGTCCGGCGCGGCATCGTCGTGGCCGCGGTGCTGGCTTTGATTCCGGTCGTGCTGACGTTTCTGTACCTGCCGTTCTTCGTGCATCCTGTCTCGACGCTGATGCTGAAGGACCTGGCGACCTTCTCCGGTTACGACCGCCGCTGGGTGTCGATCGATGACGTGTCGCCGGTGCTGGCCAATTCCGTCATCATGTCGGAGGACGGGCAGTTCTGCTTTCATCGTGGCGTCGATCTCGGCGAGCTGAGAGGCGTCGTCGACGATGCGCTGGCCGGCGAAGCGACGCGCGGCGCCTCGACCATCACCATGCAGACGGTCAAGAACCTGTATCTCTGGTCGCGGCCGCTGGGCTCGGTGCGCAAGGTGGTCGAATTGCCGCTGGCCGTCTATTTCGATGCGGTGATGTCGAAACGGCGCATCATGGAAATCTATCTCAACATCGCCGAGTGGGGGCCGGGCATCTACGGCATCGAGGCCGCGGCACAGCACCATTTCGGCGTCTCGGCAAAACAGCTGTCGCGACGGCAGGCCGCCCTGCTTGCGGTCTCTTTGCCAAATCCGATCGCCCGCAATCCGGCCAAGCCCGGGCCTGGCCTGAGGCGGCTTGCCAATCTGATCGAGCGGCGAGCCGGCCGCTCGGGCGCCTATGTCGGTTGTCTCCGCTAGCCGATCCAAAAAAATTCGCGCCAGCGCTGGCCAAAACGGCACAGGGCGTGTATAGGCACCCGACTTTCTCAGATTTAGGCCCCGACATGGCCCTTTCACGAGGGCGGGCGGGGCTTTTGACCATGTAGTGGAGCATATCCATGGCCGTTCCGAAACGTAAAACATCTCCGTCCAAGCGCGGCATGCGCCGCTCGGCCGACGCCCTCAAGGCCCCGACCTATGTCGAGGACAAGAATTCCGGCGAAATGCGCCGTCCGCACCATATCGACCTGAAGACCGGCATGTATCGCGGTCGCCAGGTGTTGACGCCCAAGGAAAGCTGAGACCAGCCTTCCAAAGGTCTGAATTCCAAAAGGACCGGCCGGTGGCCGGTCCTTTTGCGTTTGGGGGGCGGGGTGGCGCGCATCTCGACGCGTGGGCGGCAATCGTTGCAGGCAACCGGCTGACATTGTTGTTGCGTGCGGTCTTCGACCGTGTTCAACGCTGCCATCGAAACATCTTGACGGCGTGCCTGTGGCGCATTCTACAAAGGATTGCCCCCACATGGAGACGCCAGATGTTCGGTGCCATTCCGCTGCTGATCGTGCCTTTCGTGCTCTACAATCTCGGACTGCTGGGAATATTCGGCAGCGGTGACGATCCGTGGGCAAGCGAGGTCTTCTCATTCAGCATGATGTCGGGTGGCGTGTTCTCGATGACGCTTGGCGATCTGATGGTGCTGATCGGGCTGATCTTCCTGTTCCTCGAAATGGCGAAGTCGGTGCGCACCACCAACGCCTCGATCATGGACCATCTTCTGTCGACGCTGGTCTTCGTGGCCTTCCTGGTCGAGTTCCTGCTGGTGAAGGGTGCGGCCCATTCCGTCTTCTTCACCCTGATGGTCATCGCGCTGTTCGACGTGCTGGCCGGATTCGCGGTGTCGATGCGGTCGGCCAGCCGGGACATCAATTTGAATTAGGTCCTCGGCGCGGAAGGCGGAAGTTTGACGGGCGCTTGCGCTGACAGTTGGCGCAAACGCCCCTAACGTCGTCATCCCAGGGCGTAGCAAGGAGCGTAGCGACGCGGCGCAGACCCCAGGGTCCAAGCCGCGACACGTGAGCGTTTCAGCGGTCCAGAATTCTGCTCCGCTGCACTCTACGGCTGATGTTACGGAATGGATCCTCGGGTCTGCGCGACGGAGCCTCGCTCCTGCTCCGCCCGTGGATGACGAAGTTCCCGACCTCACCCCGGATCGGCGGTGAAACCGGCGGCCTCGATGCCGGCGATTGCCGCGGCTTCGTCATTGTCCGACGTGTCGCCTGAAATGCCGACGGCGCCGATGATGGCACCGGCCTTGTCGCGGATCAGCACGCCGCCGACGACCGGCAGCACGCGCCCGCCCGAGACGTCCGAGATGCCGGCGACGAGATGCGGGCGCTCCTTGGCGAAGGCCTCGACTTTGCGCGAGCCCATGCCGATGGCGAGCGCACCATAGGCCTTGCCGGCCGACATTTGCGGACGCAGGAACGAGGCGCCGTCCTGGCGCTGGAAGGCGACCAGATGCCCGCCGGCGTCGAGCACCGAGACGCCGAGCGGCTTGAGCTTGAGATCGGAGCCCTTGGCAAAGGCGGTTTCGATGATTTGCCTGGCTTTTTCGAGCGGCAGTGCGGTCATGGCGGTCTCCTGTTTGAAACGCGTCGATCATCGATCGTCGGCGGGCGAGATAACATCCCCGTTCCGGTTGAAATTGCTTCGCGTGAAAAGGCAGGATGGAAAGCAGCCTTCGCCGGCTCATCCGGATAAGCGTTGCCGCTTGTATGGCTCCAGACGTGGCTGGGCTACTTCTTCTTGGCGCGGGCCGGTTTCTTGGCGGGTTCCGCCGGCGCGTTGGCGAGGTCTTCCGCTTCCTTGGCGAGACGCAGTGCCCGCAGCTTGTTGGTCTTGGCCTGGCGGGCATCGCTCTCGGCGGCGTATTCGGCCATCGCCTTCTGGCGGACGGTTGCCGCCTCTTCCTGCTTCTTGAAGCGCAGGTCGGCGCGTGCGCGCGCAGCATCCCGAGAGTTCTCAACCAAGACCTTATCCAATCCCGTGAATTGTGATTTTCCGCTTCTTCTAGCAGAGCCGGCCCCAAAACGGGAAAATAAGTTGGTTACGCGGCCGGGCTGGCGGCGAGGGCCTTGCTGGCAACCACCGCCTCGTAGGCGGCCTGCAAGGTCGCGCGGACAGAAAGGCCAGACATTGTATCGAGCGGCATGCCGAGATGCTCGTGCCGCAACTCGTCCATGAATTTGTCCCACATAGGCTGTCCGCCCTTTTCCAGCAGTTCGGCGCGGATCGACAATTCGTCGCTGACCGGCAGCCAGACGCGGCCCCAGGCGCCGAGATGGGCCAGGATCGGAACCAGCGTGATCGCCATCTCGGTCAGGCTGTAAATCGCCTTCTGCTTGTGCGAGGGATCGTTGGCCTTGGTCAGCATGCCCAGCTCCATCAGGCGCTTCAGCCGGTCGGCGAGGATGTTTGAGGCGATGCCTTCCATCGATCCGTTGAGCAGCTCGCGAAAATGGCGCCTGCCGCCGAAGATCATGTCGCGAAGGATGATCAGGCTCCAGCGGTCGCCGAAGACTTCCAGCGACAGATTGATCGGGCACCCGGACCGGCGATCCATGCTCATGAGATTTTTCTCCAAAACCGGTTGCATTATCGTATCAGTTTTATTATCGTGCAACCGATTGCAAAATGCAATCAGTTTTGCAGAGAGGAGACTGCGTGATGAGGACCACCGAACGCCCTGAGATTATATCCGAAGTCTTTGGCGATCCGGCGAACCCGCCGCTGTTGCTGATCATGGGAGCGATGGCCTCGATGCTGTGGTGGCCGGAGGCGTTCTGCCGGAAACTGGCCGGTGCCGGCCTGTTCGTGATCCGCTACGACAATCGCGATACCGGCCGTTCGACGAAATACAAGCCGGGAGAGCCGCCCTACACGTTCGATGATATGGCCGACGATGCAATGCATGTTCTGGACGACCACGGCATCGGCAAGGCGCATGTCGTCGGGATGTCGATGGGCGGCATGATCGCGCAGCTTGTGGCGTTGAAACATCCCTCGCGTGTCGTATCTCTGACTGTGATCAGCAGTTCGCCGGTGGGAATCGACACATCCGGCCTTCCCGAGACGACCGAAGCCTACATGGAACACTCGGCCGAGGGCGCCAAAGTCGATTGGTCGGACCGTGGCCAAGTGGTCGATTTCATCGTCAGGGATGCGCGGGCGATCGCCAGCACCACGCATCCATTCGATGCGGCGGGGATACGGGCCTTTGTCGAGCAGGATTACGACCGCTCCGGCGGCTTCCTGAGCGCGACCAACCATTTCATGCTCAAGGGCGGCGCCGCCTGGAAGGGCCGCCTGCACGAGATCGCGGCGCCGCTGCTGGTCATTCACGGCACGGCGGATCCGATCTTTCCGGTCGAACACGGCGAGGCGCTGGCCGAGACGCTCACCGGCGCAAGACTCATTCGCATCGAAGGTGGCGGCCACGAGCTGCATCCGGACGACTGGGCCGAGATGTCCGCAGCGATCATCGCGCATGTCCAAGCCGATTGAAGCAGCATAGGCTGGTTTGACGGACAAGGCTAACCGCAACAGGCGTGCTGCAGGGTAGCGGCCACCGACAATCCACGAAACAGACGAGCAAAAAATGTCCCTGACACTTCATTTCCATCCGCTGGCCTCCTTCTGCTGGAAGCCGTTGATCGCGCTGTATGAGAACGCCACGCCGTTCACGCCTGTCATCGTCGACCTTGGCGATGCTGAATCGCGCGCGGCCTTCCTGAAGATTTCGCCGACCGGCAAGATGCCGGCGCTGCGCGACGATGCGCGTGGCCGTACGGTGCTGGAATCGACCATCGTCGTCGAATATCTGGCCGCGCACCATCCGGGGCCGGTCGACCTCGTTCCCGCCGACATCGATCTGGCGCTGGCCGTCCGCCAGGCCGATCGCTTCTATGATTGCTATGTGCAGGAGCCGATGCAGAAGATTGTCAGCGACCGGTTGCGCCCCGGCGACAAGACCGACCCGTTCGGCGTCGAGCAGGCTCGCGACCGGTTGCGCAATTCCTACGCCATCATCGAACAGGACATGCAGTCGAAGATCTGGGCGATGGGCGACAGCTTCACCATGGCCGATTGCGCAGCCTCCCCCGCGCTGTTCTATGCCAACAAGGTCGAGCCGTTGGGCGACAGGTACCCGGCTGTGAAGCGCTATCACGACCGCCTGCTGCAGCGCCCCGCCTTCGCTCGGGTGGTCGGGGAGGCGCAGCCCTACTTCAAGTTCTTCCCCTACAACAACGGTTGATCGGGGTTAGGCTTCCCAGAACTGATCGAGCCAGATGTTGAGTTTGAGGAAGCCAGTGCCGCTCACCGTATAGACGCGCCTTGTTCCTTCCGGCTTGGCGTGGACCAGGCCGGCATCGAGCAGCACTTTCAGATGTTGCGACACGGCTGGGCGCGAGACCGGCAAGCCGGCGGCCAGTTCGGTGACGGTTTTCGGGCCGCGGCGAAGTTCTTCCAGAAGATGGCGCCGGTTGGGATCGGCAATCGCCATGAAGGCGTCGGAAAACATCATGCCTGTATTAGTGAGGCAAAGCCTTTCGAATCTCAACCGTCTGCTTCTGCTTTTCTTCTGGGATCAAGCCGCAATGCTTCCGGGGTGACCGAACGGTCGGCCGGCTGCGTCTTGAAGGCGTCACGATCCCCGATCGGCACCGGCGCGCGGCGGCTGATGCGCAGCAGCGTGTAGCCCGCCAGGCAGAGATGCGCGAAGGCGGTCGCCAGGAACAGACCTTCCGGGCGCATCCAGCCCATCAGGGCAGCCGCAAGCAATGGTCCGATCATCGTGCCGAAGCCATAGAGCAGCAACAGCCCGCCAGATACCTTGACGAAATCCTCCGAGCGCGCGTGGTCGTTGGCATGCGCCACGGCGATGGAATAGAGCGTATAGGCGAAGGCGCCATAGGCGGCGGTGAAGACGATGACGAAGACGCCGGAGCGTGGCTCGAACAGGAAGATCATGAGCGCGAAGAAGGCCCCGCCGAAAGCCGCCCCCGCCAGCACGAAGCGCCGGTCGGTCTTGTCGGACAGGCGCCCGGCCGGAAGCTGCATGGCGGCACCGGCAACGACCACAAGACTCATCATCAGGGCGATCTCGGCCGTGGAAATGCCGATGCGTGCACCATAGACCGCGCCAAGCGTGCCCCAGGCGCCGTTGGCGATGCCGATCAACACGCAAGCGACCGCCGACACCGGCGAATTGGCATAAAGGCCCCTGACATCAAGTGAGACATCCTGCAGCGGCTTGGGGTGGGAGGCGGTCGAGACCGCCGTCGGAATGAGCGACAGGCAAAACAGGATGCCGGTGATCATGAACAGCGACGCGGACTTCACGTCGCCGCCGGCGACGATCATCTGCCCGCCCATGATCGAGGCATAAGTCACCATCATGTAGAGGCCGAAGACGGTGCCACGGTTCTCGTTGGTGGCCTTCTCGTTCAACCAGCTTTCGATGACCATGAAGGCGCCGGCCATGGTGAAGCCGGTGAAGGCGCGCAGCAGGATCCAGACATACTCGTCGATGATCAGCCCGGTGAGCAGCGCCACGATGGCGCCGGATGCGGCAAAGGCGCCAAAGGCGCGCACGTGGCCGGCGCGGCGCACGATGCGCGGTGCGAAGAAGCAGCCGGTGACGAAGCCGCCGGCCCAGGCCGTGCCCATCAGGCCGAGCGATGCGGTCGAGAAGCCTTCCAGCTGACCGCGCAGGGGCAGAAGCAGCCCATGCAAACCAGATGCCGCGAGCAGGAAAGCGGTGCCGCGAAGCAGCGAGAGGATCGGTCGGTAGGTTGCGAACATTGGTTGATCCGGCTCAGGTTTGGCGGGGACGCTGCGTCTGAAGACAGTCGCATTCGGGCTTTTCGGCGGCGGGCTGTACGCCCGAGCGCCTATCCGCGGCGGAACAGTGCTTCGGCCGCGGATTTGGTGGTGTCCTTGGCCTTGAGTTCGGCTTCCAGGCGGGCGATTTCGTCGCGCAGGATGCCGATCCGCTCAGTCAAGTCGCTGACGGAAAGCAATGACAGGTCCTGCCCGATCTCGTGCGGGCCCGCCTTCTTCTTGGGTTCGTCGTCGAAGATCGCCATCGTCGCTCCTCCTCCGCCAAGACCAGATTGGCCATTTGCCTGATTTGGCAATCAGCATACATAGGGCAGGGGCGTCGATGCAAACAGCCGGTCGGACAACGGCGAGGAAAGACGGGAAATCTCATGGCGAGCGGACAGAAAATTCCGGCAAGAATGACGGCCATCGCGATCTCGGAGCCAGGTGGCCCTCGGGTGCTGAAGCCGGAAACACGCGACGTGCCGCAGCCCGGCCCCGGCGAGATCCTGATCAAGGTGCATGCCGCCGGCGTCAACCGGCCCGACGTCCAGCAGCGCAAAGGCGCCTATCCGCCACCGCCCGGCGCATCCGACCTGCCGGGCCTCGAGACCTCGGGTGAAGTGGCGGCCCTTGGCGACGACATATCACGCTGGCGCATTGGCGACCGCGTCTGTGCGCTGACGCCCGGCGGCGGCTATGCCGAATATGTCAAGGTCCATGCAGGGAGCGTGCTGCCGTTGCCCGCCGGCTTCACCCACACCGAAGCCGCGGCGGTGCCGGAGAATTACTTCACCGTCTGGCACAATGTGTTCGAGCGTGGCGGCCTCAAGAAAGGCGAGACGCTGCTCGTCCATGGCGGCTCGTCCGGCATCGGCACGACAGCAATCCAGCTTGCCTCCGCCTTCGGCGCCTATGTCATCACCACTGCCGGCAGCAAGGAGAAATGCGACGCCTGCCTGAAGCTCGGCGCTGACCGGGCGATCAATTATCGCGAGGCGGATTTCGTCGCCGCGGTGAAGGAGGCAACGGGTGGCAAAGGCGCCAATGTCATCCTCGACATGGTCGGCGGCGACTATGTGGCGCGCAATTACGAAGCCGCGGCGGTCGAAGGCCGCATCGTCCAGATCGCCGTTCAGGCCGGCGCTGTCGCAAGCGTGGACTTTTCGAAGATCATGGTCAAGCGGCTTACCCACACAGGTTCGACGCTGAGGCCGCGAACCGTCGAGTTCAAGGCGGCGATCGCGGCGGCGCTGGAAGCGCAGGTGTGGCCGCTGCTCGGCACGCGCAAGGTTGCCCCTGTGATGGACATGATCTTCCCGCTCAGCGAAGCCTGGCGGGCGCATGAGCGCATGGAAGAGGGTGAGCATATCGGCAAGATCGTGCTCGACGTAGGCTGACAGCGCGCGAGGTCAGCGCCTCGCTGCCCACAAGATGAACAGAAGCTTAATGCTGCAATGCAGCATTTGCATCATTGCTATGCAAAATCAGCCATTCAAGTCCTCATCGATGACGCCTATTTGAGCACCATCGAAACGAACATCATTCTGGAGGGACTACCATGAACCCGATCCGCGCTTTCCGTAACTGGCGTATGTACACCGAGACCGTCCGCGAACTGAACCGTCTCAACGCACGTCAGCTCAGCGATCTCGGCATCAACCGCGCCGACATTGAAAAGATCGCCCGCAGGGCTATCTAAAGCCACGTCCTGGTCCGCTCCGGCGGGCCCAAGCCGTGGAAGCCAGAGCCGCACCAGACGAACTTTGTCGCGGTTCCGAGCCCGCTGGACCCAGTCCGGCGGGTTTTGTCGTTTTGGGCGGGAGATCAACGACCGTCCCAACCGATACCGGCCATCGAGCAGGGTTGACCTCAGTTTCCTGCATGGCATCTTGGCTCGGCGCTTTCACAAGGGCGAACCCTGATGGAAGCAGCGGCTCCGGCATGACAGGGGTGCCCCTATCTCAACCGATCTTTGCCAAGACCGGAACTCGCCAGCAAAGCCAGCTTGTCGTTCTGCTCAAGAGCGCGGAACGTTTTCGGTAAGTACCCACGGCTTCCGGTCTTTGCTCCAAAAACGTTGCGAAAGGACCCGAGAGCGGTTATACAGACCGCGAATTTCCCATTTTGGTGGCTCTAAACCACCGCCCGCGCGGGAACGCGGGCGAACGAGAAGGATTTGTAAAATGGCCAATACGCTGCTGATGCCCAAGGCGACCGCCGTCTGGCTGGTCGACAATACCGCACTTTCCTTCGAGCAGATCGCGCAGTTCTGCGGGCTGCATCCGCTCGAGGTCAAGGCAATCGCCGATGGCGAAGCGGCGCAAGGCATCAAGGGCATGGACCCGATCATGACCGGACAGCTGACCCGCGACGAGATCGCCCGTGCCGAGAAGGATCCGAACCAGCGCCTGAAGCTTTCGGACCCCAAGGTGCGGGTGCCCGAATCCAAGCGCAAGGGTCCGCGCTACACGCCGCTGTCGAAGCGCCAGGACCGGCCGAACGCGATTCTGTGGCTGGTGCGCAACCATCCCGAGCTCAAGGACGCGCAGATCTCGCGCCTCGTCGGCACCACCAAGTCGACGATCGAACAGATCCGCGAGCGCAAGCACTGGAACTCAGCCAATCTGCAGCCGATGGACCCGGTGACGCTGGGTCTCGCCTCGCAGATCGACCTCGACATGGAAGTCAACCGCGCCTCGCGCGGCCGCGAACAGGCGCAGCCGGTCGGCGACACGCTGCTGCCGGCGGCCCTGACCGAGCGGCTGGTGCCGGCTCCCGAGAAGCCGAAGGACGAGGACGCCGAACTCGACGCCAACGCCGTGTTCGCCAAGCTCTCGGCCTTGAAGTCGAAGAACACGGACAATGACGACGACGAGTGAGGTTGTCTGATATTCCAAGAAAAAGCCCGCTTCGAGCGGGCTTTTTTGTAGCTGCGCCAGGTCTCAGCTGCGCGCGGCGCGATCCGGCGCCATGCCATAGTCCTCGCTGCGCTCCACTGCGCGGTAGAAGTCGGCAAGTTGCTTGCCGCGCTCCGGCTTGAAGATGCGGCCGGCGATCACCACCGAGGCGATGCGATCGATGCGGAAGGCGCGGAAATCGTCGCGCATCTCGCACCAGGCGACCAGCGTCCACACCTTGCCCCAGAACCACAGGCCGAGCGGGCGGATATCGCGGGCGGTGCCGCGGCCGGCCTCGTCGGAATAGTCGATGGTCAGCACTTGGCGCTTTTCGACCGCGCGCTCGATCAGGTCGATCGCCTCGCGGGCGGCGTCGCTGACCACCCACATCGGTGTGTGGATCTCGGTGCGGGCGATGCGGTCTTTCTCCGCATCGGGCAATACGGCGCCGATCTTGACCAGCGCTTCGTCGGCGGCCCGCGCCATGGCGGCACCGCCAAAGGCACGCACCATGCGGGCGCCGGCGACCAGCGCGACGATCTCGTCACGCGTGAACATCAGCGGCGGAAGGTCGAAACCCTCCCTCATCATGTAGCCAACGCCGGCCTCGCCGTCGATCGGCACTCCGGTCGACTGCAAATCGGCAATGTCGCGATAGATGGTTCGCTCGGAAACTTCGAGCCACGTGCCGAGCTTCTGGGCGGTGACCAATCGGCCACCGCGCAGATGCTGCACGATCTGGAAGAGCCTGTCGGCGCGGCGCATCGTATGGTCCCTCGGCGTTGTCTCTATGCATGCCGCCCGAAACCGGTCCACCTCTGGGTGGCATGCATCGTGTTTTCGCGCATGCCGTTATCCCAAAACCGCAGAACACTTTTGGGCGGCATGCCTCATGGTTTCAGCCCTTCGCGCTTGCGCTGCGCGGCGACGAACTCCGCGCCGAAGGACAATTTCTTCGTCGTCGGTGTTTTCGCATCGAGCACGCGCCAGAACGGTGCCACGTCACTCGGCGTCATGCCGCGCTGGAGGTCCTCGTTGGCGGCTTCGGCAACAGTGCGCAGATGATAGCCTATGGTGACCGGGCATGTCACTTCGGCGCCATGCTCGACGGCAAGTGCTGTACGCAGCGCACGCACATCCATCTCGACGCCTTCGGGAATCGAGCGGATGAAATCATCGACCTGGCGCGCTGTCGGCACCAGCATAGGCTGGCCTTCGACGACATCGGCCATCGTGCGCGGCGTCGGCTTGACGCCGTTGATGCCTGGTGTGCTCAGTCTGTCGTTCCAACTCTTCATCGATCGTCCTTTCGACCGCCGATGCACGGGTGCCCTAAGCTGGCACCATTGCACGGCCCTCCTGACAGCATACTGTCAGGAGGCTTCAGCATACTCCTTGGCAAACAGCGTTCGCATCCGAGCGAGATCGCTGCCTCTTTCGGGGTAGAGCGTCTTCAGAAAGGCGAGCGCGAAGGTGCCCGGCGCCGAGCCTGGCGCGGAAACAATTTTGCCGTCGGCCATGGCATGCGGCACATCCTGATAGAGGCTGTCGCCGGCATAGCCGGCCTCATGACCATTGATCCAGTCGCGGCCATTGCTCGTATGCCTGGCCTTCTCGAACAGGCCGGCGCGGGCTAGCGCCAGCGTGCCGGCGCAGATGCCGCCGACCACGCCGCCGCGCGATGCAACAGCATTGAGCAGATCGGCAACATCGGGCGGTGCCTTGCCGGCCCACTCATCGGAGCCGATGACGGCGATGGCGTCGAGATCATCATTCTCATCCGCCCCGGCCGATCGATCAGGCGTCAGCCGAAAGCCGCTGATCCCGGCCACTGGGTTGCCATCAGGCGTCAGCGACACGGCACGGGCGCCGAACCATTCGACCGCCGAGGCCGCCAGCAGCCCATACTCCCAGTCGGCAAAACCTTCGATGAAAAGGAAACCGATCGTCTTCTGTTCGGGCATAAGCTCGCTCCCATTCCTCACGCACCGGACCTGTTATCTGGGCGTTGACGCGCCCACATCCACTCGCCGGGTCGAAAAATTGGCTTCAATTGCCGCGAGGGCCACGGTCCGCATACATGTCCGGCCAGCCGATATCCTTGCGAATATCCGCCGGCAGCGAGTTCATGAACCGCTGGGTGCGGATCTCGTTGCGCATCGTGCGGATCTTGCCGACATAGTGCTGCATGCCGCGCAGAATGGTGTAACCGTTCATGGCCAGTCTCCTCTCTCTGTATGGAGGTACTATCGCATACCCCTCCTGACAGCAGTCTGTCAGGAGGGTGTCAGGCGCGAGACGATAGTTGCGACCGGTGCGCACACCGCAGGCAAGGCATCGCTTTTCGCCGCATCGAACGGTGCCAAAGGCAGGTTCGCGACTTCCGATTGTTCATAGCGAGGACGTGCTCTGGGCGCCGCTGTTCAGTTTCCGGCGACGGACTGTCGGAAGACGAGGCCTTCAGCGGGGTGGCCGCAGTTCTGATATGGAGGGAGAAAATTGTTCCCCAACAGCAGGGAGACGACGATGAGCTTGCAACTGACAGGTATCCACCATCTGACCGCCATCACCGCCAATGCGCCTGGCAATCTTCATTTTTATACGAAGGTGCTGGGTCTGCGGCTGGTCAAGAAGACCGTAAACCAGGACGACACTTCGGCCTACCACCTCTTCTATGCCGACGGCGAAGCGACACCGGGCACCGACCTTACCTTCTTCGACTGGCCGGTCGGCCGCGAGCGGCGCGGCACGCACAGCATCGTGCGGACCAGCCTCAGGGTCGGCAGCCAGGAGAGCCTTGCCTGGTGGAAGCAACACTTGACCGACGAAGGCCTGGCAACAGGAGAGATCGGCGACATCGGCGGTTATGCGTCACTGGACTTCGAAGATCCCGAGGGCCAGCGTCTGCGCCTGGTCAGCGATGGCGGCAAGGGCGGCAGCCATCCCTGGGCGCAAAGCCCGGTACCGGCCGAGCACCAGATCCGCGGGCTCGGGCCGATCGTCATCAGCGTTCCCGACATCACCAACACCGAGGCGGTGGTGACCACGGTGATGAACATGCGCAAGGCGCGCGACTATGCCTCGCCGGAGGGCCAGGTTCACGTCTTCGAAATGGGCGAGGGCGGGCCGGCGGCGGAGCTGCATGTCCTGGTGCAGCCGGGACTGGCGCCGGCACGGCAAGGTGCCGGTGCGGTTCACCATGTTGCCTTCAGGGCGCCGGACCAGGAAACGCTGCATCAATGGACGGCGCGGCTGGCCGAGTTCCGGCTGCCGTCGAGCGGCGAGGTCGAGCGCTATTATTTCCGTTCGCTCTACTTCCGCGAGCCGAACGGCATCCTGTTCGAGATCGCAACCGACGGTCCGGGGTTCACCGCCGACGAGCCGCTGGAGACGCTGGGGGAAAGCCTCGCCCTGCCGCCATTCCTCGAACCGAAGCGCGCTTCGATCGAGGCCGGCCTCAAGCCGCTGAAGTAGATCGTTTGCCGGTCAAAGGGCGCCGCGTTCCGGTTCGGGATCTCGGCGTCCGTTCTTTCTCAGGCAATGAACGACGTGCTTTGACAGCCGGGCGCGTTGCTGGTCAAAGGCGGCATGACGAAATTCCTCGCCCTTGTCATCGTCGGTTTCATGGTCATTCAACTGATCAAGCCGCTTGGCTGGCCAGGCCTCAAGCGACGCGGTGATTTCTGGAAGCTGGCACTGCTCGCCATGGCCGCGATTTCACTGGCGGCCGTGCTCGGGCATTTGACGTAGGACGGCACTTGTCGTCGCTGCTCAATGGCCAAGCACCGGGCCGACCAGATGCTCGGCCCAGGCCCGGTAGCCTGCTTCCGAGGCGTGAAAGCCGTCCGAGGCAAAGCCGGCTTCCGGATTGGTGATCGGCAGGCGCGGCGCCGGCACCGCGCCGCGCTCCAGGCAAAGGCGTTCGCCCATCCGGTTCATGTCGGTGGCGCGGATCTCAAGGATCTTTCCGAGCAGCGGCGGCATGGCTGGCGCCCGCGTGAACTCCAGCACCGGCGACCACACCACGCGCGCTTCCGGCCATTTGGCGCGCAGGCCGTAGAGCAGGCCACCGAACTCCTTCTTGAAGCGCGGCACGGAGTGGAAATTCTTGGTGTCGTTGGTGCCGATGGCCAGCACGATATGCGTCCACGGATCGGCCGACAGATTGGGCAGCACATGGTCGCGGATCTGGCCGGACGTTGCCGAATTGAAGCCGGCCGCCCGCCAGCGCACGGCGCGGCCGGTGCTTTGTGAAATCAGTACGGCGAGTTGCGCGGCAAGTCCGTCTTCCGAATTGCCGATGCCGACCGAAGCGGCGGAGGAATCGCCCAGCACCAGAAGCGAGATTGCCGGTGCTGCGCCTGATATTTCGTGCATGACCGGCCCTTGCGCCGGCAGCATGCGCGTGGTGCGGCGTCGCACGCCGAGGCCCTGCCAGATATAGACCGGGAAGGCGAGCCAGGTGAGTAGGGCCGGGAAGCGCATGGCAGTACCGTTAAACGATCAGCGGCAGCCTTAGCGCATGTTTTGGCCGACGGGAACGATCTTCAATCGCAGCAACTTGCCTGCCCCGCCTGCTTGCCCTGATATTCATCGTGCAGCCGCACCCAATCCATCAGGCCGTGATAGGGGCCGTTCTCGTTGCGGCCCTTCGGCGTCATGTCGAGATAGTCGTAGGCGCCGATCTGCGCCTCGCCGCCGCGGGCGCGCGACATGAAGGTTAGGAAGATGTCGCCGGTCTCGTCCCGGTAGAAGACGCTGGTGCCGGGAAGCTCCTTCGATGTCCGTGGACGGGTCTCGAAATTGTAGGTGGTGCAGCCGGCGGCGATCTGCTTGTCGGTGAAGGAGACCTGCATGTCGAAGTTGAAATCCGAGGCATAGGACGACACCCAGTCGAACTTCCAGCCCATGCGCTGCTTGTAAGGCAGAAGTTCCGCCAGTGGAGCGCGCGAAACCACGACCAGCGACACGTCGTGATGCCGCAGATGCTGATTGGCGCCGTCGATATGGTCGGCAAGGAATGAGCAGCCCTCGCAATGATGGGTGCAGCCCGGCCCGAACATGAAGTGATAGACGATCAGCTGGCTGTTAGTGCCAAACAGGTCGGTCAGTCTGTTTGGCCCTTGTTCGGTCTCGAAGACATAGTCTTTCCTGATCTTCAGCCAGGGCAGTTCACGCCGTTCCGCGGCGATCCGCTCGCGGAGCCGCGTCAGTTCCTTCTCGCGCGCCAGATGTGCCTTGTGCGCCTGGAACCAGTCTTCGCGCGAAACGATCTTGTTGCGATGCATGAACCTCTCCCTGAATGTCATCCCAAGGACGTTGGGGATGGGCGCAACCCGACATCGCCGGAGAGGAAATAAGGACGGAGAGGCTCCGCCCCAAGCCCTGCAAGTCACAAACAAAAAACCCGGGCGCATCGGCCCGGGTTCGAAGGAGGAAGAAAGGACTGTGATCAGGCGGCCTGTTCCAGGCTCGCCTTCCATTTTCCGAGCGCTGCCAGATGGTTCATGTGGGCGCGATGGGTGAAGGCGGCCTGGCCGGCGGCAACGTTCGAGGCTTTGCCGCTCCAGGCTTTCTGTGGCGCGGCCTGCAGCGCGCGACCATAGGAGAAGGTCAGCTTCCACGGGTGCGGCCCGATGGCGTTGATGGCGTTGAGATTGGCGGTCGCCTCTTCGTCTTCCTGGCCGCCGGAAAGGAAGGCGATGCCCGGCACCGCTGCCGGCACTGTCTCGCGGAACAGTTTTATGGTCTTTTCGGCGACTTCTTCGGGGCTGCTCACCTTGCCCGATTTCCTGCCGGCCAGCACCATGTTGGGCTTCAGGATGGTGCCTTCCAGCACGACGCGCGCCGCATGGAGCTCGTCATAGAGCTTGATCAGCGTTGCCTTCGAAATGTCGTAACAAGTGTCGATGTCGTGGGCGCCGTCCATCAGCACCTCCGGTTCGACGATCGGCACGATGCCGGCTTCCTGGCAGAGGGCGGCATAGCGGGCGAGCGCATGAGCGTTGGAGCCGATCGAGGTCGCCGAAGGGACGCCCTTGGCGATATCGATGTCGATCACCGCGCGCCATTTGGCGAAGCGGGCGCCGAGCTTGTAGTAGTCGGCAAGCCGTTCGCGCAGGCCATCGAGGCCTTCGGTGACGGTGTCGCCGGGAAACCTGGCCAGCGGCTTGGCGCCGGCATCGACCTTGATGCCGGGGATGGCGCCGGCCGCCTTGATGATGTCGACCAGCGGCGTGCCGTCGGCGGCCTTCTGGCGGATCGTCTCGTCATAGAGGATGACGCCGGAGATGTAGCGGGTCATCGCGTCCCTGGTGCGGAACATCATCTCGCGGTAGTCGCGGCGGCTGTCGGCGGTCGATTCGACGCCGATGACGTCGAAGCGCTTCTTGATGGTGCCGGAACTTTCGTCGGCGGCCAGCAGGCCCTTGCCATCGGCGACGATCGCAGCGGCAATGTCTTCGAGACGTTCGCTCATTGTTGCTTCTCCTGAAACGGTTGTTCCGCGCTTAACGGAAGTCTACCGCCAAAGGAATGGCATCGGAAAGCTCGAATCGATTGAAGCCTCGGGCGGCCTTGTTCGCTCTCCGAGTGTTGATCGCCTCGGAGCCTCAGCGCTTCAACACATCGACGCCGGGCAGCGGCTTGCCTTCCATCCACTCCAGGAAGGCGCCGCCTGCGGTCGAGACATAGGTGAAGTCGTCGGCGACGCCGGCGTGGTTGAGCGCCGCGACCGTATCGCCACCGCCTGCGACCGAGACCAGCTTGCCTTCCTTGGTGCGCGCCGCCGCATGCTTGGCCGCCGCCACCGTCGCATGGTCGAAGGGCGCGATCTCGAAGGCGCCGAGCGGGCCGTTCCAGACCAGTGTCGCGGCGCGGTCGATCCATTCGCCGATGGTCGTCACGGTTTTGGCGCCGACATCGAGGATCATCCCGTCGGCCGGCACATCGGAGATGGCAACGGTCTCGCAGGCCGCGCCCGCCTTGAACTCCCTGGCGACGACGCCGTCGACCGGCAGGATGATGGCGCAGCCGGCCTCGGCCGCCTCGATCATGATCTGCTTGGCGGTTGAGGCGAGATCATGCTCGCACAGCGATTTCCCGACATCGGTGCCGCGCGCGGCGAGGAAGGTGTTGGCCATGCCGCCGCCGATGACCAGCGCGTCGACCTTCTTCACCAGGTTCATCAACAGATCGATCTTGGTCGAGACCTTGGCGCCGCCGACAATGGCGACGACCGGACGGACCGGTTTTCCCAGACCTTTCTCCAGCGCCTCAAGCTCGGCTTGCATGGTGCGGCCGGCAAAAGCCGGCAACAGATGCGCCAGCCCCTCGGTCGAAGAATGCGCGCGGTGCGCGGCCGAGAAGGCGTCGTTGACGAAGATATCGCCATTGGCGGCGAGTTTTTCGGTGAAGGCCGGGTCATTCTTTTCTTCGGCCTTGTAGAAGCGAGTGTTTTCGAGCAGCAGCACGTCGCCCTTGTTCATGGCGGCGACAGCGCTTCCGGCCGTGTCGCCGACGCAATCCGAGGCGAAACCGACGGGGCGGCCGAGCACTTCTGCCGTGGCTTTGGCGATCGGCTCCAGCGAGAATTCGGGCGAAGGCCCATCCTTGGGTCGGCCGAAATGGGCGAGCAGGATGACCTTGGCGCCCTTGGCCGATAGCTCGGCGATGGTCGGTGCGATGCGTTCGATGCGGGTGGCGTCGGTGACTTTGCCCTCAGTGACAGGCACGTTGAGGTCGACGCGCACCAGCACGCGCTTGCCGCTGATGTTGCCGATATCGTCGAGTGTCTTGAAGGCGGCCATGCGGGTTCCTTTCGCGAAAAACCGGGGGACCATACCCCGCATCGGCGACGATGCAAGGCTTAGGGCGCGCTCGAACCGAAATTTTGAAGTGGGCACGATCTTGCACCGGCGGGCGGATGAATGGCAGCGCTCAATAGCGGGTTTGTCAGCTTTCGGTTGCTGCCTTTTCCGGCGCTGGCTCCGGGGCCGGTTTGTCGTCCGCCCGCGCCTCGTCCGCCTGCGCCTCGGTCGGCTTGCGCCAATTGCGGATGAAGGCGGAAAGACGATCGCCGATTTCTCCGGCGCTGAGGAAGACCGGCACCCGCGCCACCGGAGCGGTCGGCTCGAACGACAGGCCGAGGCCTATGATCTTCCCCTTGTCGTCGACGTCGCGGACGATCAGTTCTATCGGGCCGAGCAGCACGCGGTCGGCATATTCGGCATGGCCGCCGAGCCGCGCCGTGACCAGCGCGCCAACGGTGAGCTTTTGCTCCGCTTCGGTTAGACCTGGCGTATAGGCTGCTTCCAGTTCGGCGGCGGGGCGCGCTGGATCGACGGCGAAGGCGCCGAAGAAATCGGCATCTTCGGGATCGACCACGGCACGGCTGGCGAACAGCTTGTCGAGCAGGCGCGGATAGCGATCCGGGACGAAAATGTAGACCTGGTCGCCGGCGGCGAGCCGGCCCATGTCCTGGAAGCGCATCGAACGGCCGTCACGCAGCACCAGCGAGGGTCGCGCCCAGCGTGGGATGCGCTCGCCGCGCGCCACCGGGCTGCCGGGTGCGACGCGATAGGCGAGAAGCTCGTGATGGGCCGAACCCGGCAATTCCAGCTCGACCTTGTCCAGCGGTCCGAGCCGCGCCGGCACGATCAAACCGAGGCGGCGCGCCAGCGGTCCGACCGTCCAGCCCTGGATGACCAGCGAAACCAGAACGATGATGAAGGCGGTGTTGAAGATGACACGGCCATTTTCCAGCCCGCCGAGCAGCGGGGTGATGGCGAGCAGGATCGACACCGCGCCGCGCAGGCCGACCCACGAAACGAAGGCGACTTCGGGGCGCGGCATGCGGAACGGAATCAGGCAGAGCCAGACTGCGACCGGCCGCGCCACGAACATCAGGAACAGGCCGAGCAGCACCGCCGGCACCATGATCGCCGGGAATTGCGAGGGCGTCGCGAACAGGCCGAGGATGAGGAACATGATGATCTGCGCCAGCCATGACATGCCGTCCTGGAAGCGCTTGAGGATGGTGACGGCGCGGATATCGGAATTGCCCGAGATGAGGCCGGCGATATAGACCGCCAGGAAGCCCGAGCCGCCAATGGCGCCGGCGGCGGCAAAGACCATCAACGACAAGGTCAGCACGAAGATCGGCAGCAGGCCATGGTCGAGATTGAGCCGGTCGACGAGACGCACGATGGCGAGGCCGCCGAGCACGCCGACGACAGCGCCAAGGCCCATGTTGAGCAGGAAGCCGAGGAAAAGGCTGGTGACCAGGACGTTGGTCTCGGGATTGGCATGAGCGGCGATGATCTCGACCAGCGTGATGGTCAGGAAGATGGCGATGGGGTCATTGGTACCGGATTCCACCTCGAGCGTCGAGCGCACGCGTTCGCGCAGATTGATCTCGCCGGCACGCAGCAGGAAGAACACGGCGGCCGCATCGGTGGAGGCGACTGCGGCGCCGAGCAGGAAGGATTCCAGCCAGGTGAGGTCGAGCAGATAGTGGGCGGCGGCGCCGAACAGGCCGGTGGTCAGAATTACGCCGAAGGTCGCCAGCGACAACGCCGGGCCGGCTGCCTGCCGCAAGGCGTTGAGCGGCGTGCCGAAGCCGGAATCGAACAGGATGACGGCCAGCGCCAGTGAGCCGGCAAAATAGGCGATGCGGGCATTGTCGAACTGGATGCCGAGACCGTCGGTGCCGGTGGCGAGGCCAATGCAGAGGAACAGGAGCAGAAGAGGGGCGCCGAAGCGGAAGGCGATCAGGCTCGAAAACGCGGCGGCGACGACAAGCGCTGTGCCGACCAGCGTGACGAGATAGATCGCATGCTCCATCCTGAAATCAGCCCCTCAAATTCGTCTGTCTCCTGCTTTGCGAGAGAGTGGGGCGAAGACGTGACCAGTGCAAGGCGGCAGGGTGGCTTTTTGGCCTATGCCGCTGATTTTCGGATGTTTTGGCGCCCGGGACACAATTTGGGAAGGCGCAAGCTGCGCTCATGAAAAACGCCCGGGCAAAGCCGGGCGTTCCAAGTCTCGAAAAGAGAGCTTTGTGATCAGGCGATGGTCTTGCCGAAGGCGACCGATGTGTCGCCCATGCGGTTGGAGAAACCCCATTCATTGTCGTACCAGGACAGCACCGATACGAAGTTGCCGTCCATCACCTTGGTCTGGTCGAGCGCCATGATCGAGGAGCGCGGATCGTGGTTGAAGTCGATCGACACGTTCGGGTGATGGGTGACGCCGAGAATGCCCTTGAGCTTGCCGTTGGAGGCGGCGATCACCGCTTCGTTGATCTCCTGCACCGTGGTCGACCGCTTGGCGATGAACTTGAAATCGACGACCGAGACGTTCGGGGTCGGCACGCGGATCGAGATGCCGTCGAGCTTGCCCTTGAGGTCGGGCAGCACCAGGCCGATCGCCTTGGCGGCACCGGTCGAGGTCGGGATCTGCGACAGCGCGGCGGCGCGGGCGCGGTAGAGATCCTTGTGCATGGTGTCCAGCGTCGGCTGGTCGCCGGTGTAGGAGTGGATCGTCGTCATCATGCCTTTTTCGATGCCGACCGTTTCGTGCAGCACGGCTGCCAGCGGCGCCAGGCAGTTGGTGGTGCACGAGGCATTCGAGATTACGATATGATCCTTGGTCAACTGGTCGTGGTTGATGCCGTAGACCACGGTGAGGTCGGCGCCTTCGGCAGGGGCCGAAACGACGACGCGCTTGGCGCCGGCGGTCAGGTGTGCCGCTGCCTTGTCGCGGGCGGTGAAGATGCCGGTGCATTCGAGCGCGATGTCGATGCCGAGTTCCTTCCACGGCAACTGCGTCGGATCCTTGATCGCGGTGACCTTGAACGTCTCCTTGCCGACGGTGATCTGGTCGCCGGATACCGAGACTTCATGTGGGAAGCGGCCGTGCACGCTGTCATAGCGCAAGAGGTGCGCATTGGTCTCGACTGGGCCGAGGTCGTTGACGGCGACGACGTCGATGTCCTTGCGGCCGGATTCATGGATAGCGCGCAGGATGTTGCGGCCGATGCGGCCAAATCCGTTGATGGCAACTCTGACGGTCATAATTCTCTCCCTGGGAGTTGGAGGGCGGACGAGGGGTCTGCAGTTTCATAGCGGCGGAAGCAGAAAGAATCCAGTCGCACTGGCGTGGATTTAAATCGATTAAGTTGAGCCAGCCCGGCGAAGCCGTTTTCGCGGTTTCGCCGAACTGGCCCAGAATCTTACTTGGCGTGCAGGCGGGCTTCCGCCGCCTTGGCCGCGGCCTCGGCGGTAATGCCGAAATGCGGATAGAGTTGCTCGATCGTGCCCGACGCGCCGAAGCCGGTCATGCCGACGAAGATGCCGTCTGAGCCGATCAGATGATCCCATCCCTGGCGGATGCCGGCTTCGATCGCCATCTTGATCGGCGCATTGCCGATCGTCTTCTTGCGGTAGTCGTCGCTCTGCTGGTCGAACAGTTCGAAGCAGGGAACCGAGACGACGCGGGTCGGATGGCCGTGCTTTTCCAACAGCTCGCGCGCGCCAAGTGCGATCTCGACCTCGGAGCCGGTGGCGAAGATCGTTATCGCCACCTCGCCGCTGGCGGCGGCCAGCTCATAGGCTCCCTGGCTGCTGAGGTTCTTGGCCGTGAATTCGGTGCGCACCGTCGGCAGGTTCTGGCGGGTCAGCGCCAAGGTCGACGGCGTCTTTTCCGACTCCAGGGCGATCTGCCAGCATTCCGCGGTTTCGACCGCGTCGGCCGGGCGGAAGACATTGTGGTTGGGGATCGCGCGCAATGCCGCCAGATGCTCGACCGGCTGGTGGGTCGGGCCGTCTTCGCCCAGACCGATGGAATCATGGGTCATGACGAAGATCGAGCGGATGCCCATCAGCGAAGCAAGACGCATTGACGGGCGGGCATAGTCGGAGAAGCACAGGAAGGTGCCGCCATAGGCGATGAGGCCGCCATGCAGCGTCAAGCCATTGATGGCGGCCGCCATGCCATGTTCGCGAATGCCGTAGTGGACATAACGCTGGCCGTAATCGTCGGGCGTAATGTTCTTGGTCTGGCTGGTCTTGGTGTTGTTGGAGCCGGTCAGGTCGGCGGAGCCGCTTATGGTTTCCGGCACGGCGCCGTTGATGACCTCCAGCGCCATTTCCGAGGATTTGCGGGTGGCGACCTTCGGCTTGTCGGCCGACAGCTTCTTCTTGTAGTCGGCGATGACGGCGTCGAAATTCGACGGCAGCTTGCCGGCGAGGCGGCGTTCGAACTCGGCCTTCAACTTGGGCTCGGCCTTGGCCAGACGTCCCTCCCAGTCGGTGCGCGGTTTGGCGCCGGTTTTACCGGCGGCGCGCCATGCGTCAAGGATGTCGGCCGGAATCTCGAAGGGCGGCGAGTCCCAGTTGAAGAATTTGCGCGCACCGGCGATCTCGTCGGCGCCGAGCGGCGAACCGTGCGCCTTGTTGGTGCCGGCCTTGGTTGGAGCGCCGAAGCCGATGGTCGTCTTGCAGGCGATCATCGTCGGCTTGTCGGAGTGACGAGCGGCTTCGATGGCATAGGCGATGGCTTCCGGATCGGTGCCGTCGATGTGGCTGGCGTTCCAGCCCGAGGCCTGGAAGCGGGCGACCTGGTCGGTGTTGTCGGCAAGCGAGACCGGGCCGTCGATCGAGATGTTGTTGTTGTCCCAGAAGACGATCAGCTTGTTGAGCTTGAGATGGCCGGCAAGCGCGATGGCTTCCTGGGAAACACCTTCCATCAGGCAGCCGTCACCGGCCAGTACGTAGGTGTAATGGTCGACGAGGTCGTTGCCGAAGGCTGCGTTCATGATGCGCTCGCCGAGCGCGAAGCCGACCGAATTGGCGAGACCCTGGCCGAGCGGGCCGGTGGTCGTCTCTATGCCGGTGGCATGGCCGTATTCGGGATGGCCGGCGGTCTTCGAGCCCAACTGGCGGAAATGCTTGATCTGGTCGATCGTCATGTCCTCGTAGCCGGTCAGGTGCAGCAGCGAATAGAGCAGCATCGAACCGTGGCCGGCCGACAGGATGAAGCGATCCCGGTCGGGCCAATGGGGGGCCTTCGGATCATATTTCAGGAACTTCGTGAACAGCACCGTGGCGATGTCGGCGCAGCCCATGGGCAGGCCGGGATGGCCGGAGTTTGCCTTCTCGACGGCGTCCATGGAGAGAAAGCGGATCGCATTGGCCATCCGGTCATGTTGTTCACGCGACGTCATGGTTCCTCCAGAAGTGGGGGGTTGGGGGCTTGGGAGAGCCCTTGAAAAGGGTGCGCGACACATAGCAGGCGCGGGCTTTTAGTCAACAAATCGGGTGCACATTTGCCGGTCTTGTGATGCCGGCGGCGGACCTACATTAGCGTTAGCGGGGGACAGTCGCGAGAGCTTTGTTGACGTTGCCTTCACCCGGTGCCTAATGTTTCAGGGATAACGCGTTCTGAACGTGAACGATTCGGTGATGGGCAGGGCACAGGACGAAGGCCATGACCGGGGAAGCCACACTCAAGGAAGTCATCGCGAGGCTGGGCAAGGCCATCGAGGGGCTGGAAAACGCCGTCGCGGCCAAGCTCGAGCATGAACGCGACTACTCCGAAGCCGAGGCCGAGGTGCAGCGGATGAACGCCGATCGCTCGCGGCTGGCGCAGGAACTCGACAATTCCGAAGCGCGCGCCGAACGGCTGGAAGATGCCAACAAGGAAGTCTCGCGACGTTTGGTGACCGCCATGGAAACCATCCGCGCCGTGTTGGACAGATAGGAGCTGGCCCGATGGCACAGGTCACGGTTTCAATCGACGGCAAGCAGTATCGCATGGCCTGCGACGAGGGCCAGGAAGAGCATCTGATAGACCTTGCCGAACGTTTCGACCGCTATGTTTCACACCTGAAGGACTCGTTCGGCGAGATTGGCGATCAGCGGCTGACCGTGATGGCCGGCATCATGGTGATGGATGAACTCTCGGAGTTGCAGAAACGCGTCAAGGGCATGGAAAGCGAAGTGCTGACCTTGCGCAAGACCCGCGACGAGGCTCTGACCAAGGCCGACAAGAGCGATAGCGTGCTGACCAACGCGCTCAGCGCGCTGGCACAGCGCATGGAAGACCTGACTGTGACAATGGCGGTCAACAAGAGCTGAGGCAGGATCTCTCCTGTCCAGCCCAACAGGCTCTCATCCGCGTGCCGAGCATTCGGCAGCATAAAAATGCTCGCGTGCCGCCGACAAGAGTTTCATATTATCTTGCAGTCACAATTTTTGCGCTAAGATGCAACGATGCCCGGGCGGGGCAGCTTGATGGCGGCATGGGTTGCCGCTTGTCGTTCCTCGCTGCCGACGGGTTCCGTTTACAGGGGAGATGTATCATGAGCCTTCGTATCAACGACATTGCGCCGGATTTTACCGCCGAGACCACGCAAGGGACGATCAAATTCCACGACTGGATCGGGGACGGATGGGCGATCCTGTTCAGTCATCCCAAGAATTTCACGCCGGTCTGCACGACCGAGCTTGGCACGATGGCGGGGCTCGAAGGCGAATTCAAGAAGCGCAACGTCAAGATCATCGGCATTTCGGTCGATCCGATCGAAAGCCACGGCAAGTGGCAGGACGACATCAAGACGGCGACCGGCCATTCGGTGAACTACCCGCTGATCGGCGACAAGGACCTCAAGGTCGCCAAGCTCTACGACATGCTGCCGGGCGGTGCCGGCGAGACGTCGGAAGGCCGCACGCCGGCCGACAATGCCACGGTGCGCTCGGTCTATGTCATCGGACCGGACAAGAAGATCAAGCTGGTGCTGACCTACCCGATGACCACGGGCCGCAACTTCGATGAGATCCTGCGTGCGGTCGATTCCATGCAGCTGACCGCCAAGCATCAGGTGGCGACGCCGGCAAACTGGAAGCAGGGCGAGGACGTCATCATCACCGCTGCCGTCTCCAACGAGGACGCGATCAGGCGCTTCGGCGCTTATGAGACCATCCTGCCGTATCTGCGGAAGACCAAGCAGCCCTCTGCCTGACCGCTCCTCGGAACAGTTTTTGGCTTTCCTGTCGCCGCGAGCGAAATGATACTTGACTGGCTCACCCGAGCGGACAACCATGCTCCTCTCGGGTGTCGTCAGAGAAAATCATTCCTGACGACCGAGAGTTGGGGAAGCCAGAATTGGACGTAGCTTTGGCCAGGCCGCAGGTCAGCGGCTTCTACGACAAGCCGACCGGGGCCATCCAGTATGTCGTCGCCGACCAGGCGACGAAACGCTGCGCCATCATCGATCCGATCCTCGATTTCGACGAGAAATCCGGTGCTACGGCAACGACGAATGCCGATATCCTGCTCGACTTCGTCAGCGAGCAGGGGTTGAGCGTCGAATGGATCCTCGACACCCATCCGCACGCCGATCATTTCTCGGCGGCGCACTATCTGAGGGAGAAGACCGGAGCGCCGACAGCGATCGGCGACAGGGTCGTCGACGTCCAGAATTTGTGGAAGGCGATCTACAACTGGCCGGATTTTCCCGCCGACGGTTCGCAGTGGGACAGGCTGTTTGGTGAAGGCGAAACCTTCACGGTCGGCATGCTTCCGGTCAAGGTGCTGTTCTCGCCGGGGCATACGCTGGCGTCGATCACCTATGTGATCGGCGATGCCGCCTTCGTCCACGACACGCTGTTCATGCCCGACAGCGGCACAGCGAGGACGGACTTTCCCGGCGGCAGTGCCGCGCGGCTCTGGCGCTCGATCCAGGACATACTGGCGTTGCCGGACGAGACGCGGGTGTTCGTCGGTCATGACTATCAGGCCGGCGGCCGCGAACCCTTGTGGGAAAGCACGGTCGCCATACAGAAGGCGACCAACACCCATCTTGCCGCCGCCCGCAGCGAGGCCGAGTTCGTCGCCCTGCGCGAGGCGCGCGACAGGACGCTGCCGATGCCGAGGCTGATCCTGCATGCGCTGCAGGTCAACATGAATGGCGGGAGGCTGCCCGAACCCGAGGCGAATGGCCGGCGGTATCTAAAGTTTCCGCTGGATGGGCTTTGAGAGATCGCTGCCGGCGAAGCTGCAATCTCCCCCCTTGCGGGGAGATCGGATGTCGTCTCCGCTTTCGCCAACCACATAAGAAAAAAAGCGGCGCCAGTTTCCTGGCGCCGCCTTTAGATCTTGTGGCCTTTAGCCGGCTTTAAGCTGCGGGCTGCGCCTCAATGGTGCGCAGCGCCTGGGTCTGGCGCTTGGCGGCGGCCTTGACCGCATCCTGTACCTTCTCGAAGGCGCGCACCTCGATCTGGCGCACGCGCTCGCGGCTGATGTCGAATTCGGACGAAAGCTCTTCCAGCGTCAGCGGCTCCTCGGCGAGGCGACGGGCCTCGAAGATGCGCCGCTCGCGCTCGTTGAGCACGGCAAGAGCGCCCGACAGCATGCCGCGCCGGTTTTCCAGCTCATCCTGCTCGATCAGCATCTCTTCCTGGCTTTCGTGGTCGTCGACCAGCCAGTCCTGCCACTCGCCGGACTCCCCTTCGCTCGCCCGGATCGGGGCATTGAGCGAGGCATCGCCCGACAGGCGGCGGTTCATCGACACCACTTCGGCTTCGGAAACGTTCAGCCTGGTGGCGATCTCGGCGATCTGGTCGGGCTTCAAGTCGCCGTCGTCGAGCGCCTGGATCTTGCCCTTCACCTTGCGCAGGTTGAAGAACAGGCGCTTCTGGTTGGCGGTCGTGCCCATCTTGACCAGGCTCCACGAGCGCAGGATGTACTCCTGGATCGAGGCCTTGATCCACCACATGGCATAGGTCGCGAGGCGGAAGCCGCGCTCGGGTTCGAATTTCTTGACGGCCTGCATCAGGCCGACATTGCCTTCCGAGATCACTTCGCCGATCGGCAGGCCATAGCCGCGATAGCCCATGGCGATCTTGGCGACGAGCCTGAGGTGGCTGGTGACGAGCTTGTGCGCAGCGGAGGTGTCTTCATGCTCGGCATAACGCTTGGCGAGCATGTACTCTTCCTGCGGCTGCAGCATGGGAAAGCGGCGGATTTCTTCCAGGTAGCGGCTGAGGCCGCCTTCGCCGGAAACGATACTGGGTAGTGACTGGGCCATGATAGCGCCCCCTCTCTATTGGAGTGATGCCCCCGAAACGCGGCGGGCATGTGACGCGAGCACCAAAAGGCTCGCCCGCGACATCGGATCTTATACAGGAACAAAACCAGAAAAGACAGGCATTTGTTCAACACGAAACAGTGTGTCACGGTGAAGTGAACAATGTCAGTCAGGTTTTTTGACGGCTTGTCGGTGACGGGTTCAGAGTTTGCGGAAGCCGCCGACGAGTTCCTCCATGTCCCTCGGTAACGGCGCCTCGAACCTCATCGTTAAATGGGTAGTGGGGTGGCGAAATGCAAGGAGCCAGGCATGCAAAGCTTGCCGGGGAAATGCCTTGACCTGGCTTTTCAGCGGTTCCGGCAGCCGGTTGGCCTTGGTGCGGAAGGCCTGGCCATAATCGGGGTCGCCGATCACCGGATGACCGATATGCGCCATGTGGACACGGATCTGGTGGGTGCGGCCGGTCTCCAGCCGGCATTCGACCATGCTGGCGGTGGCGAACTCCTGTTGGCCCTCGCCGAAGCGCTCCTGCACGGCAAAGTGGGTGACCGCATGGCGGGCGTCGTCGCGTCCTTCCGGCACCACGGCACGGCGCACGCGGTCGGCGGCGCGGCCGAGAGGCGCGTCGACCCTTCCGGTCGGCCTCTGCGGTATGCCCCAGACCAGCGCCAGATAGGCACGTTCGAGATCGCCGGTGAGGCCGTGATCGGCGAAAGCCTCGGAGAGTGACTTGTGGGCGCGGTCAGTCTTGGCGACCACCATGACGCCGCTGGTCTCCTTGTCGAGGCGGTGGACGATGCCTGGCCGCCGCACGCCGCCAATTCCGGAAAGGCTGTCGCCGCAATGATGGATCAGCGCGTTGACCAGCGTACCGGTCCAGTTGCCCGCTCCGGGGTGCACGACAAGCCCGGCCGGCTTGTTGATGACAATCAGCTCGTCGTCCTCATAAAGCACATCGAGTGCGATGTTCTCGCCCTGCGGCTCCGCCGGCTCCGGCTCCGGCATGGTAACCGACACGCTTTCGCCCGGCGCCATCTTGCGCTTGGTCTCATCGATCAGCTTGCCGTCGACCGAGACCGCGCCATGCCTGATCAACATCTGCACGCGGCTGCGTGACATGTCCGGACCAAGCCTTGCCGCCAGCCACTGGTCGAGGCGCTGACCGGCCGCGTCCGCATCCGCCACCAGCACGGTCGGTACCGCCTCTATCAATTCAGGGGCCTCTTCGTTATGAGCGCTCATTGAAAAACCGTTCCGGAACTGTTTGCCATGGCCAGCCCGATCGCCGAAGAAGACCAGGATAAGCCGCTCGACCCCGAGGTCGAAAAGGTGCGCAGGAAACTTGTCCGCTTCGTCGGGATCAATCTCGGCCTGCTGTTCCTCGCCCTTATGGTGGTGATCGGCGCCCTTGTCTACAAAGCGCGCAATGCACCGCCGGCGAACCCGCCGCTGGCCGGGGATATCCAGACACCCGCCGGCGAACCGGTCAGCGGCGACATCGTGCTGCCGGTCGGGGCCAAGGTGGTCAGCCAGTCGCTGTCCGGCAACCGTGTCTCGATCGACGCCGAGCTTGCCGACGGCAGCCGGACGATCTTCGTCTACGACATCACTGAGCGACGCCTCATCGGCCGCTTTGCGATCCGCAACAAGTGACCGAGCCGCAACGATGAACGGCAGCAGGCCAATGAAGCCTCGGGGATGAGCGGGTTCGCCGAACATCGTCGCGTCGCCACGGTCGCCCTGGTCGTCGCCAATTATGACGAGGCGATTGCCTGGTATGTCGAGAGGCTGGGTTTCCTGCTCGTCGAAAATGTCGATCTCGGCGGCGGCAAGCGCTGGGTCACAGTGGCGCCGGCCAACGGGCAGGGCGCCAGGCTGCTGCTGGCCGAGGCTTCCGACGAGGCACAAAGCAAAAGTATCGGCAATCAGACCGGCGGGCGTGTCTTCCTGTTCCTGGAAACCGACGACTTTGCCCGCGACCACGCGGCGATGCTGGAGAAGGGCGTCGAATTCCGCGAAGCACCGCGCTTCGAGCCCTACAGCACGGTGGCGGTTTTCGCCGATCTGCATGGCAATCTCTGGGATCTGATCGAACCGAAACGATAGGCTGACGGCCGGCTTTTCCTCGACCGGGGAAAGCGGCCTAACCCCAGTTGCTTTTTCCCAGCGCTCAGCCTATATCGCCGGTTCTTGAACGCGCCCATCGTCTAGCGGTCAGGACACCGCCCTCTCACGGCGGGAACAGGGGTTCGATTCCCCTTGGGCGTACCAACGAAATCAAGCACTTAGAAGAAGCCCCGGGGTTTCGTTGCTGAAATCGTTGATCTTCGGCCGCCTGTGCGGCCGTTCACGTTTCCGTGATCGAGAGCGATTCAGGAAATCCAGCCACCCCGCTTGCAGCGCAATCCGAAGCCTTATGCGGTCTCCAGCCGCGCACGCGCGTGGATGCGAGTATTATCAAACCCTTGTGCCAAAATGTATGTCGAAATTAAACGGCATACATATTTGGCAGATTGGACAAGATGTCCATTGAATGGACAGAATGTCTTGCAAATCTCCGTAAGTAACTCGGGATGCTTTGTATTGCATCGATTTATTCTTGTGTGTATGTTTAATGGATGCCAATTGCACAGGAGGCAATCTTGCCGAACGGAAGAAATTCAAAGACAGGCCTCGGCGTCACGTCCGCGGCTCTGACGATCGATGAGACCGCCGACTATCTGCGCATCTGCCGATCGACGGTTTACAAGCTTTTCCGCGAGGGCCAGTTGAAGCCTGCCAAAGTCGGCGGGCGAACGCTCGTGCGCAGGGTCGACGCCGATGCCTTCCTCGAACGCTGCGTGGCTTAGTTGGCAGCCGCGCCAGTATCCCGAGCGGAACGCCGCCGGGCCGTGAAGGCTGCGTTCCGCATGAGCGCGCCTGTGATCGCGCAGCTCAGGCCAATGACCATCGATGAGATGGTGCCCGGCGAAGTGTACGACCCCGGCTATTCAATTTTCGTGATCGAGACGCTGCCCGTGTTCGGGGCGAGCGGCCGGGAAAAGTTCGGGTTCCAGTGCCAGGTTTGGCTTCCACCAGAGCACCGAGAGCCGACCGTTGCCAACACGAAGATTGCGATGGGCGTGCTGCGCAACATCGATCCGAACGCGCGGAAAATGATCGGCAAGATTGCCGCTCTATCGCGCGACCCGCGCTCGCGCCGAGAAGCTGTGCGTATCGGGATGAGGGAGGAATATATCCCGCCCGATCGAGCCGCTCCGTTCTTAAGCCGTTCTCAACTCCGCGCCTCGCCGGCAGGCTGACGCTACCAAGACGACCAAGCGACAAAGGAATTGAAATGGAAAGGCCGGCCGCGTCTGTCAACGCGCACCGGCCAGAAAGAAGTCGCGCTGTGTCTATACAAGAAAAGCCCCCGGCTGTCCAATCATCTGGCATCGCGGAAGCGATCTTGAAGATCCGTCCTGCCAAGGTTGTTGAGCTATTTCCCGACGCTGCGGCGCCGCGCCTGCAGCGCGAACTGTCCTTCTCCGTGATGGAAAGCGCGGGCGCCCTCACGAAGTCATTTAGTATCGACGCCGCTGGCAAGCCGATCAGTTCCCGTAGCCCTGGGATGGCAACCGGCATGGTCCGGCGCGTTTCTCTGGCCGGCACTGCGCCGGAGATCGCCGCGTCCTTTTCGACGGTCCTAGCCTCGCTGAAGTCGACCGAAGCGCTGGTCTTGGTCCCGCCGCCTGATGGCAAGGAATCAACGATCGTCGTCACGGAAGCAATGCTCCCCGAGGTTCCCAATGCGATCAGCCGCGGCAAGGCGTTCTTTGCGCACCAGGCAACCACGTCAGTGCTCGGGCTCGATTTTGATGTGAAGGACTGGCCGGAGGACATCATACAGCGCGTGCGCGATACGCCAGATGAAATCACCGGCGCGCTTGCCAGCGTGTTTCCCGCTTTCGCTGATGTCTGCATGGTGCTCCGGCCGTCGTCCTCCACCGGTGTTCGCAACAAGGCTGGCGGCCAATCGACCGGCGCCAATTCGGGGCAGCACCGCTATGTGTTCGTCTTGGACGGTTCCGACATTGCAGCATTTGCCGATCGTTTGTTCGACCGGCTGATTTTGGCAGGGTACGGCTTCCCGTTCATCACTAAGAGCGGTGCAGTGTCCGTGCGAACGCTCATCGACAAGATCGCAACCAAAGGCCCGGAACGGCTGTGGTACGAAGCCGACGCCATTCTCGATGACAGCCGGCTGGCCTACTCGCCAGGCGCGCGGGATCCGCGGGTCATCAATCCCGACGGCGGCTTCTGCGATACGCGGCAGCTCCCGCCTTTGTCGGACCTCGAGCAGTCGCAACTGGCGGAGCGCATCGAAGCTATCAAGCTTTCATGCGCCGACCGGGCTGCCGCGGTCTCTGCCGCGTATCGACAGACCGAGATCGCGAAGCATACCGCGAAGGGGCGGAGCCACGCCCATGCTGAAGACATCGTCGCCGCGGCTGTTGAACGATCAGAACTGAAAGGCGGATTCGAAATTCGGCTCGACGATGGCCGCTGGGTGACGGTCGACGAGATCCTGGCCGACAAGGCGGCGTTTCATCGCAAGACATGCGCGGACCCGATCGAGCCGGAGTATGGCGGCGGACGAAACAAAGCGATCATCTACACCGACGGTTCATATCCCCACATCGCCAGCCAGGCGCACGGCGGCGCCGATTACAAGCTGCTGGAAGACATCGCCGCGAAGTATCACGAGCCGGTGGGGTCGACCGGCCTCCAGGTCGTCACGGGCCTCATCAATCCGAAGTCGCTACCCGTTCGCGAAATGCTGATCGAGCCGCGCTTGCCGATTGGCGATGTCACACAATGCGTGGGTGAACCTGGCATCAGCAAATCGACGTTCGCGATCCGCGACGCACTGATCATCGCCACCGGCCGGCGCGAGTTGCTGCGCGGTGCCAACGGGCACGGTTTTGAAGAGCTTCACCGCACCGGGTCGGTCATCATCTACAATGCCGAGGACAAGCTCGACGAAATGCAGCGGCGGCTTTCCGCCTACCAGCAATATCTTCGGCTCGAGCCCGCGGACATGAAGCACGCAATCATCCTGTGGTCTGGCGTCGATGACGAAACGCTGACGATTATGCACCGGCCGGACACGCGGAAGCCGCTGGTGCGCGCCGACGGCGCCAAGCTGTTGGAAAGCCGGATCAGGGAATATCAGCCGGTGCTGGTCATCCTGGATCCGCAAATCAGCCTGATGGCTGGCGGCGTCGAGAACAGCAACGACGATATGAACGCCCTCCTGCAGGAGATCGCGAACATCGCCGCCCGCAACCGGGTAGCGATCGAGATCATCCACCACACGTCGAAGGGCAGCCGAGACCAGCGCGGCGACATGGGCGCCGGCCGCGGCGCGTTCGCGACCGTGGGCAAGGTTCGCAGCGCGTTCACGCTCTGCAACGTCACCGGGACCGACGACGAGAAGGATTGGGGTGTCTCTGCGGCCGACCATATGCTGCGGCTCGACTATGCCAAGGTTAGCCACAGCAAGAAGCCGACAACCCCGATCGTCATGCAGCGCATCGCCGTGCCGGTGAACAACGGCAGCGGGCTCCCGCGTGGCGTAGCCAGCGCTCTTTTCGATGAGGATCCGGCAGAACGTCTGAAAGCCGAAGGGGACTTTGCGCCTGTGCTCGAACTGGTCGACGTCAAAAGCCGAATGGAGGTTTCGTCGGCGCGCGAGGTTGACGAAGAGAAGGCCCGCGAGATCGCCCGCGTCGTCGACGCGATCATGGGCGAATTCGACGAATGCGAACTCCCCGGCATCATCGAAACCGTCGCGGAAAAACTTCGCAAAGATGGCCTAACGACCGCAAAACATCGCCCCGCGGTCACAGGCCTCGTCTCGGAATCTCTGCACGGTGCCGGCAAGTCGATCGAGCGCGGAGGACAAATTGTCTGGATACGCGCTTTCAAAAAGGCCGGACATAAGACGGCGCCATGGTTCTTAAGACGGGAAATCAGCTTGCCGGTAGTGGGGAGCGAAAATGCTTGACGGGCTTGTCGGTGAGCTTGTCGGCGACAAGCAAAAACCCTCACGATATCAGTGGCTTGCCGTGTATGTCGCTCGAGCTTGTCGGCTTGTCGGTCGGAAACAAGCGACAAGCTCGAAAAAAACCCAATGTTTTCAATGCTTGTCGGCTTGTCGGTCTTGTCGCTACTACGTAGGGGCTGTCGGACCGACAAGCCCGACCCCCAACGTAGACGGCCGGGTTAGTTGGATACCTCACGAACGCCTATTCGGGGGACGGCCGTGAGAGGCGCCGGCAGCAACAAGCGGCCCGGTGGGTGGCGCGGCAGCGCAGCGCAGATTGCCGTCGGTCGCGCCGCCATCATCAAGTGGAACCGCACACGCCATCTACAGCCGAAGTGCGGGGCCGCGCGCAAAAGCGACTATGCGCCTTGTCAAAACTTGGCCATGGCCAACGGGCGCTGCCACAAGCACGGCGGCAAAACGCCAAAGGGCGACAACTGGCATCGGCCGCTTTGGCCGCATCGGGACGCACCCGGCGCCAACACGAAGCTCAACCGCAAGCTCAACGATCTGCAACGCGCAGCTAAGAAGCGCGACAAGCGGGTGGCGCGCATGTCTCCGGAAGAGCGTGCCACGCACGAGCAGTGGCAACGGGACCACAAGCCTGGCAGCGCGGCCGAGCGCGAACGTCAACGGGAGTTTCGGCGACAAGCCCGCGAATCTCGGTTGCTGTTGTCGGCCGATCCGCCGCCGGCTCCGACGCCGGAAGCGCAAGAATTGCAGAATCTGATCGACGAGTTGAAAGCCGAGTTGTTCGAGTTGGAATCAAACAAGGGGGTCTTCGGATGAGCATGAAAGATGAGGAACGCGCAGCCTTCGCGCGGGTCAGTCACAAGCTGAAAACGGTCGGCATCGAAGTCGCGGTCGATTCTTTGATCGCGGTCGCGGGCGATCCGAAGGCCCCGGCTCCGGCTCGCTCGACCGCTGGGACGTCGTTGCTGCGTGCCGCCGGCATGATCTCGACAAGCAGCAAGGACGTCGCTCGAGCCGATAAGTCGCCGGCTGAAATGTCGCCTGAGGAATTGGACGAAGCGCTGACTGCACTTCGTCAGGATCTCGCAGGTCGGCGATCTGGAGAGGATGCCGACGGCGTTTTCGATTAACCCGCTAGATGTCCAAATCGCTATCGTCGCCCGTTGGTCGCCACTCGGTCGAAATCTTCTCGACGGCGTCGAGCAGGTCGGCTGCGGTATGATGCCCGTAGACTCGTTCAATCATCAGAACCGAGTTTCCCAGGATCTTGGCCACTTTCCAAAGGCTCACGCCATTTCGCACCATGTTCGTTGCGCATGTGTGGCGGAAGGTGTGCGGTCCAATCCCGGTCGCTGGCGGCTTGGTACCAGCAGGCACCGCTACCGGGGTCCCGATGAACAAGCCTGCTTTCATCGCGATGTGCTGGATCGGCGCCCAAACGCCGCCCCCGTTGTCGAGAACAAGGTTGCTAATCCGCTCTCGGAACGCCCTGAGCAGCACACGCCTTAGCAGCGATGATATCGGCACCGCTGCGCGCCGCTTCTTCGTCCTGCGTCGCCCAGGCACGTCGAAATAGATGACCCCGATTTTGAAATCGACGCGATCCCAACTCAGATCCAAAATTGCTTGCTTCCTGGCGCCGGATTCCAGCGCGATATACGCGAACCTTTCGACGCGACTTAGGCGGGGCGTATCGCCAAACTGGCTAGACCGGGTCCGGTGCTTGGCCGCAGTGGCGAAGAACGCCTTCAGCTCGTAATCTCTCAACCATCGTTCGCGCGGCATGCTCGCCGGGGGCAAATCGAAGGCGGGCACATCTTCAGGCGGGATCAGCCTCCGTTTCCGGTTAGCGCAAAATCGAATAGCGGCAAGCAAAAGCGCGAGTTCGCGGCGCATAGTTGCGGCGGTCGACGGTTTGCCGATCGCGCCACAGGTACGCGCCGCCACATATTCGTCGACCAGATTTTGGTCGACCTTACCCACTGGGACGTTGCCGAATTTCTGGCCGAGATTTTTCCAGTTGTAATCCTGGGTTTCAGGGTGAGCGGTGTAAACAGCGGTATGCCTGGCCGTGTAGATCGCCCATGCGTCTGCACAGGTGAATTTCTTCAAAGGGGCGTTCATTTGGGGTCTCCGTTTCACAACGGCGGGCCGAGTGCCACAATAAGACGAGCCTCTGCAATAGGCGTTAAACGATATAGTTAAAGTACAAAATGACGTTTGACTTTCTTGACTGAAATAATAACACCATCACTGTTGACATTATTCGTCAAAGCGCTATGCATGGTGACGGTTTGAAACACCGCTTTACAGCTATCTCCAAAGATAGTCATAGTCCGGGGGTCACGCGCGCATGTCCAAGGCGCGAGCCCAAAGGTGCGTGAAGGCCGAGCTGTCGGTCGTTTCACCCCCGGACGCAGACGCCAGTTGAAACCTGGCAGAAGGACAGCACATGACAAAGGAATTTAGGTCCCTCGAGGTAACGGCATTCTGGATCGCCAGTTCAGAACTCCGCAAGGCGATCAGGTCCGGGGGCGCCAATGTCGAAGCGCTTACGCAGGCGGTCGAGAATCACGCCAGGTATGGCGTGCAGCCGGCGATCAAGGCTCGCGCGAAAGAGCTGCTTGGTGAAAGAAGACGCTCGAGAAAGGCCGGCTGACCATCAAAGCCGTAGAAGACGAAGGGGCGCCAGCGCGCCCCTTTTTCGCGTCTGGAAGGCTGTTTTCGGGCGATTTTGGCCAGTTGCTTACAAGGCGCTACCAAGCGCCATGGCTAAGCGCCTGAAAACGTTCGCCTGCTAACTGTGTAAGTAACACTGTGGTCGCGCCTCCGCCTGCCTCAAAGGACGATCGACAAAACGCCAGGGTGGGTGCGCAAGGTCGCCGCGGGCGCGCCGTTCAGGCAGGGGCGGTGGCCGTTCGTGCCGCGCCGGCGACCGCCGGCAACGATCGACCGCCACCCCGGCAGCACCACGGCCGGGGCCGGGGCGACCCCCCGGTATAGTCAAACGTGCGCGGCGGAAACCTCGGCGGACGTCTCTAGGAATTTGCGCCGCCGTGGAACTTTTGGACACCCCAACCCGCCACATAGTCGCTGGCATTTCGATCGAGTTTTTGATACAATCGCATTGCCGGAAAAACTGCGGAACTCGGGCTGCCGCTCCATCGCCGACTGAACAGTCGGTCCCTCTCAACGAACCTCTCTTTCGCGCCTGAACGGCGCTGCGGTTCTTGAAGCTTGGAGCGCCCCCCATGCCAGCCGACGCGAAACAAAATCGCCTCCCCGCTTCCGGACCTTGGACGAAATACGCCGATGCGATCCCACCGGGCTTCCGAGTAGTGCCGCCGGCTAACGTTTCCGATCAGTTCGATGCACCAGCGACGGTGCCTACAATGCAGTCGCATGGGAGCAAAGATCCATGGGCTGCGTTTCCGGACGCGCCAGCCACTTCGCAGCCTGACAAGTGGTCGGATTTCCCTGATGTATCGAATGTGGCTCCGACCGGTAAGACCGCGCCGCAGCAGCCGACGATCCTAGAGATCAACGGCCGTCGAATAGAGGTTGACGGTAGTTTCCTGTCGATGTCTCCCGAACAACAGAATGCGACGGTCGATGAGATCGCCAAATCGTTGTCGACTGCGGCGCCCCCACCCGCGCCGATGATCCCGAACGGCGTCAAAGTCGTTGGCGAGACCGATCGACCGGCCCCGCGATTCCCGGGCGTGCCAGTCGACAAACCGGGACCGTGGACCAAATACGGCACCGGTGCGGCTCCCGCCAGCAACGTCTTTGACAAGTTCGATGCTCCCGTCCAGGTCAAAGCCCCCGATGGCTCGATCGTGCAGTTTCCTGCCGGAACGTCTGACGACGTGATGGCAAAGGCAATGCGGGACAAGTTCGGCGGCCCCGCCGAACAGCCGATCTCGACCGGCCTCGATGTCGCCGAGTCTGCGGCTTCCGGTCTGCCGCGTGGCCTGATCGAAACAATCATGTCGCCGGTGACGCTCGCCCGCATGACCGAAGGTGGGCTTGGCTATGTTGGGGAAAAGGGTGCTGATCTCGGCGCCTATCTCGGCATGACACCGCTGACCGATGAACAGCGCAAAGCGATCCGCGAGCCGTCGGCGATCACCAAGCCATTCTATGATTCGCAGGACAAGGTCCGCGACTACATGAACGACAAGCTGCACAAGCCGCAGACAAGGGCGGGAAAGTTCGCGGGAACGATCGCTGAATTTGCAGCGCCTGGCGGTATCCCTGGCCGAGCCGTACGCGCCGCGCCTGGGGCCGCGGGCAAAGCCGGCCGCTATCTGGAAGAAGCCCTTGGCAACGTCGTCATGCCGGCTGTCGTGTCGGAAGTCGCAGGCCAAGCCTCGGAAGGCACTGAGTACGAAGGGATGATGCGGTTTCTCGGCGCGCTGTTCGGCAACGTAGGCGCCGCCGCCGGTCGGGCGCACAACGCGCCGGAAGCAGTCATCCGCCGGGCCACGGAAGGCACCACGAAAGCTGAGTGGCAGGCGGCTCGGCGGCTTCAAGACAACAGTCTCGGAATCGATCTATCGAGCCCGGAATCTTTGGCCCAGGCGCGCGGCGGCGCCAGCAAGTTGCGCGACATTCTGCGTGTCGTCGAAGGGTCCACGACCGGCGGAAATATCACGGCGCCATTCTTTGCAGCCCGGCCCGCCCAGGTCGACAACGCCGTGGGCGGTGTGTTGGACCTGATCGCACCGCAGCATCCCCAGCCGTCTATTCTTGGGCCGCGTGCTGCGGAGGCTGCTGGCGCAGTGGTCGATCAGACCCGACAAGGTATCAACGCGCAGACGCGGCCGCTCTACCAGGCCGCAGTACAGCAGCTTATCCCCCACGCCGATTTCGCACCGATCGAAGCTGACCCGCGATTCGCTGCGGCGCTCGAGCGGCTGCGTGGGAATGCCGAGTTGGCGCCCGATTACGCGGGCATGCCGAACAATTCGATTGCTGTTGTCGACGCGGTGACCAAAGACATGGCTGCCCGCGGCGAAGCGCTGTCGAATTCGGCCAACCCGCTTTACGGTCCGGAACTCGCCGGTCGCCAGCGTGCCGGCGCCGCCGATGCTCGCAACGTCGCCACGCAGCAGTCGCCCGAGTACGCGCAAGCGCTTGCTGAGCAGGAACGGCTGCGACGCATCGAATTGAACCCGCTTGTGCAAGGCCCGGTTGGGCGCCTGGCGGACGCCAAGGACACCGCCGCCGCCGGCAACGCGCTGTTGCCACAGAACCCACTCTCTGGCTCGGCGCCTGAAGCCGCAAACGCCGTTCAGCGCCTTGTGCGGCAAGATCCCGAAACGACGACCGCACTCGTTCGCCAGAACTTGGCCGATCGGTATTCAACGGCACAAACGGAGACTCAGGGCGGCAGTCGAGAATCGGCCGGCGCCAAGTTCCATCGCAGCGTGGCCGGCAACGACCAGCGCCAGGCGGTGCTGGACGCGGTGCTGCGCAATCTGCCCGGTGGGCAAGCTGGCGCCGCCATGCCTGAATTGCTCGACGTGCTGCAGGCGACGATGCGGCGCGATGCTCCCGGCAGCAGCACAGCCGCCAATCAGTTGATACACGGTGATCTAGGCGCGAGGTCGCCCATAGGTACGGTCATCGACCTCACCAAGTCGCTCGGCGCCAGCTTCCTGACGCAAGCCGGCGATGCGGCTAAGCGGGCGCAGTTGCGAGGCAACCTGGCGCATTTGGGCGATATCCTGACAGGGCCGGAGGCGGTCCAGCGCACGCGCGCAGCCCGCGATCGGCGGCCGACCGTCAGCTATCCCGAAGCCGGACTGCGCACACTCTTCGAAAGCGGCCAGACGCTTCAGGATCCGCGAGGCGCACGCTGATGTTGCGCCTTGCGTTGTTCAATACGCTTCAGACGTCGGCGGCTCCGAGCATCCTCCCGCGCGTCCCCAAACATCGAGAACACGATGTTCGCGAGGCCGATGCAAATCAGAATGCCAATAACTGCCAGAGCTATTTCCATGCTTTGTTCTCCCGGCGCGCATTGAAGACGCCTATGTTGCCGATCGCTGTGGTTCTAGCAATTGTCGTCGGTTCGCTTGGTCTACTTCAGCAGCAGAGCTGGGCTTATGGTGAGAACGTTGTAGTCAACAAAATTGCCATCCCCATCCAGCCTGAGATTGAATGTAGCCCCGCTCCTAACCAAAAACTCGCCTTGGTGGCCCTCAAAGGCAAAGGTGTATTTGGCCACCGCGACAACAACTACACTGTTGGAGCGCCAAGAAAATTTGTTGACCCTTTTGATATCGAGTGCGGGATCGCTCATGCTGATCATTGCCGCCGGAGAAGTGATGTTTTCTCCGGCAAGAATCAATCGATCAAAATTGTTGACGGTCTTAATTGGGTCGGTAGAGATGATCATATCTACTTCGCCGGCCTCGGAAACGAGATTCGTACCTTTGTGCGAAACATAGACCGCCGTCGATATCATCTTGGCGGGAGTTTTACCTATGTTTACCCATTTCATGCGAGCAAGATCAGTGAATTGACCGAGTTTGTGCCCTATTCCGAAAGGTTCGATCGTGACCCAATCAGGCACAAGGATTGGTCTGAATTCAATTTCAAATGTACGCTCTTGAACGCCCATCGCCTTGACAGCCACATCTACGGCATTCTGGTTCAGTTTGAGGGTGTCGCGAACCAACCAGACGGCCCAAGCGCTTACACCTGTGGCGACGACAGAAAGAGCAGCCATGATCCACTGTGCATACGTATCCGTAGGCGTAGTGTAGGTTTCCCAGAAGCTGGGCCTAATGACTGGATTGTACTCCCCGTTTTGGTCGTTGTGGGCGTTGTAGTATCGTTCCTGTTGATAGGTTGGATTACGAAACCCAGGGAAGGCCCAAACTAGAAAAATTATCGAAATGGCAACACCAATGATCAACCCGGTCGCAAAGACGGCACCCTTATGACCTTTGTTCATTGAAGAACCACACCCGCCACCAATTTCCCCTAGCGGCGTTTATCTCCTACAAAACACAAAGCAGCAACTATGGCTCCGAATCCTCGCCTCCGCAAAGGCCCATTTGTCTCAGGGCGGCCCAGCCGTGCTCAATTCTGGTCCCTTAACCCGCGCCGTACATAGGTTGGAGGACCGAAACTGCTACTCTAGTGTTTCGGCTCGAAATCCGATATAGTTATTGAGCCGGAACAACCGCGAATCTCGGGCAATCGCATCACCCGCCTTGGTCAACCAGGGTCGACTTCAACCAGCTTCCAAATCGTTCTCATAACAGTTGAGAATTTGTCATCCCGAAGAGGATGGCATCGATCGGGTAGCCGCGTTGCGAGTGATGCAAAATGGCCTCTCCCGAAAAGCCCATCATCGATTTCAGCTACCTGTACTCCTTTCCGGACGGCGCGCAGCTCGACAACGACCTGGCTGAGTTAGTCCGAGCGGCCGACGACACGATCGACGCGCTGGGCCAGATCCGGCGCGCTGACGGCAAACTGAACAATCAGATTGTCACGCCTGACGCGTTGTCTCCGGCCACGCGGGCGCTGATCACCGGCGAAGGCGCGACCGGCCCCACGGGGCCGACCGGACCGGCCGGCGCAGGATCCACCGGTGCAACCGGACCGATCGGTCCAACGGGGCCTAGCGGTGCCGTGGGACCTGTGGGAGCCACCGGCCCAACGGGACCGAGCGGCGCAACCGGTCCGACGGGGTCAGCGGGTTTGACCGGTACCACGGGGCCAACAGGGCCGACTGGCGCCGGAGCCACCGGCGCAACCGGCCCTGTCGGAGCCTCAGGACCGACGGGCGTCACCGGCGCGACAGGCGCAACCGGAATCATCGCCAACGGGTCGGTGACTGACATCAAGGTCGCGGTACCGGCGACACCTGCCGATGCAGTCTTGGCGAGCAAAATCCGAACCGTGCGTTCCGGTGTCGGCATGCCGTCTATTCTGCTGTCCGAGCGGCTGAAGGACTTGCCGTTTCTGGAAGAGTGGGGCGGCGCTGGCGTCGTGGTAGGCGGTACATACGTCAACAACGCTACTGCGATTGCCGCAGCGATTACCGAAGTCGGGCAAGGCGGTCTGATTCTGCTCAGACCCGGACTGATTTACGGCACCGCATCCACCATCATTCTGAACAACAACCAGATGCTTGCCGGATTCGAGCAGCAGGGCCACGATTATTTCGGTTCCGCGCCGGTCATTGGCGCCGGCGCCGGCATTCAGTGGATGGGTGGTGGCGGCACGGTAATTGAGTTTGGTGCCACGAACGCGCCGACCTTCACGGACACGACCGGCGGTGGGATCCGCAACCTGCAGATATATGGCGCGAATTTGGCCACACGCGTCTTACGCATCAAGGCGGCCACCAATGCGATATTCGAGAACTTGAAAATCGCGTACCCAAATGGCGGTTTCGCATTGGAACTCGGAGCCAATGCCACCACTCAGGGATCACCGTTCGTCAACAACACGATTCGGGGGTGTTCATTCCGAAATCTCAACGTCTTCTGCAACGGTAACGCCAACGGCATTTACAATGCCAGCAACGGCACCGAAGGCGGCATTACGCAGTCCTATTTCGAGAGCATCGCGGTTCAGTACGGCTACTCTGGCTCCGGCAACGGCGTCTACTTGTCCTCAATGGATAGCAGCATTTGGAAGGCACTTAAGATCACCAAAGGGGCAGGGACGAACACCGGCATCAGCCTATATCTTGACGGTGCTATGGCCACTGGCATGCAGGTCCAAGGCAATACGTTCGAAGTCGCGTGCGGAGGCGCGAATTCGGTCATCTACTACGACGGCCCGACCAGCCGTCAGAACAAAATGGTCATTTCGGCAGTCGATTACGAACCGACGATTCTGAAGGGGGCGACGCTGACTAATGCGTCGTACCCTTCCAGCACTGGCGCCGAACTGTGGTACGAGTTTCTTGGAACGACCCAAAGCAGCGCCGCAACACTGGTAACGGACAAGTCCAAAACGCGATGCCCGCCTTTACAGATTGGGAACTACGACAATTCTGATCGGACGATTCTGGACTGGTATGAGGAGAACACTTTCACGCCGGGCCTGACATTCGGCGGGGCCGCCGTGGGTATGACCTTTAGCTTTCAATCTGGTTTCTGGCAGCGCGTCGGCCGCATTGTTCGCGGATCGATCAGGATCACCCTATCAGCCAAAGGAACCTCGACAGGCGCGGCCAAAATTACTGGCCTGCCCTTCGCCTCCACTGGCGCCCTCGGCGGCTTATCGCTCTCTTTCGCGAGTGGGATGGCATCATTGATTGACGGCATCCATGGCGAAGTGGACGCGACGGCTACGACCTTCCAGCTTTATACCGGAAGCGCCACCGGATCGGCTGCGATGAATGACACTCATTTCACCAACACTGGCCGCATCGATTTGGAGTTCACTTATCGCGTTGGCAGCTAGACTTTCTCCAACGCTCCGGTTTACACAGGTCGGGACGGGGGCGAAGCAAAATGGAAATGCGCGAGAGACTAAGCGGTCTGGACGCCTTGCGGGGCATGGCCGCGCTGAGTATTGCCGTCTATCATACAGTAATGCTTCGTGAATTAACGATCCCCGCCGAAATAGTCCCAAGTTTCAGATTTCTGTATGTCGCGGTGTCGCTGTTCTTCGCTATTAGCGCTTTTTCTCTCTGCGCTGGGTATCATGGAAAACTGGCGTCCTCTGCCGAACTGCCGTCATTCTTCCTCCGCCGCTACCTTAGAATCGCGCCACTGTTCTATCTGATGATCGCGGTATGGGTCGCGATTTATTCCTGGCTGTGGGGAAGCTGGCAGATCCCGGCTTATGACGACGTCAAGTTGAACGCGCTGTTTCTATTCAACCTCGTTCCGGAGAAGAACGGGAGCTTGGTCGCTGCCGGGTGGTCACTCGGCGTTGAGATGATTTTTTACGCGCTTTTCCCATTCTTGTTGTATTTTCTTCGGGATATTCGTTCTGCCCTGCTCGGGTTCCTCACCAGCATACTAGTCGCTGTCAATGCCGGGATCGTTTTCACTCCGCTCGCTAATAGCTACGCCTGGTTTTCGGCTTTGGCCCAACTGCCATTTTTCGTCGCGGGCATTGTTCTGTTTTTTGTCTACGGGCGGTGCCGGTCGTTTAGTTTGAGAAGTCGGGTGACAATCGCGCTGATTGGCCTTCTTGCCACACCAATGCTGCTGGCTGCATTCTGGTACTCGGGTCTTCTGCTCGTCGAAATAATGGGTTGGAAGGCCTCGGCGCACCTAATTGGTCTGGGGCTTCTGCCGCTGGTTTTATCGTTCGCCCTTTACGGGCTCCCTGCCTTGGTTAATCGAGCGACTGTGTTCCTTGGAAAGATCAGCTACGGCATCTACCTAATTCATCCAGCGGTCGTGGTGAGTGTGGGCATGCCCCTTCATAAGGCCATGGTAGATTTCCCGGCTTGGGTCACCACTCCAACCATCATATTGACCGTTGTGATCTTGTCTGTTTGCTTCGCAACGCTGACATATTACGGGCTTGAACGACCGATCATGCGTATGCAAGGCCGAAAGAGGACAGCGGCTCGCCAGGGTCCGATGGTCGCGCTCGTCGAGAGCCCAGTTGAGTAGCGAAGACGTATGCCCGGCATCTTCGGCAGCAACCGTCAGGTGCGGCTAATGTTCCGTCAAGCGACTCAAGTCGGGGCTCCTTTCAGTTTCGTGGAAGCTTATGAATTTCCAGCCTAACTGGCCCGCCTCTGTCGCAACTCGTGCACAGCAACGACCGCTCGACGGAACCGAACAGGGCGTCCTTGCCGTGCCTCCTAATGAGAGCCGCGGGCTTCACCTCTGCGTGGTGCGAGCAATTTTTGCACCAAGCGCGGAGCTTATGCCACTCGCGCAAATCGCCTAACGACACGTCCAGGCCAGCGTGAACGCTCCCCTCGACAATCGTCTGCGGCGGTATTCTGACCTCCCCCGGCGTGATGATTTTTTCCATGATGTGGCGACTGTTGTAGTGGATCAGCAGCATGCCCGGCCGGCGCCGAATGGCCGCCTGCCAAGCCGCCTGACTGACCATCGCGTCGGGGGATCGGCATATGGTTTCGAGATGCGTCTTCTCCTCTCGATCCCACACTTCGATCCGGAAGTTATCTTCGGCCGTCTCTGCCATTAGAGTCGTCCCTTATGCCAGCCACGAGAAAACCCGCTCGAAACGGCAGCGCGCGAGAAAGCCAGTTCGCGCTCGAGATGGGCATTCCGGGCAAGGACGTTCAGCAAGGCGACCATGACGTCGCCGCTGGCCGCAGCGATCGCCTGTTGTGCCAGCATCTCCAATTCAGGCATAGCTTCGCCGGCCGGCGCATTTTGGCGCTTTCCCATGGCCCTTTTCCTGCAACGATCATTCAGGAATAAGGAACATATTCCTCTCAAGTCAAGCGCCTCTTGACTCTCGCGTTCTCATTTTGTTCACCGTTGGCAGGAAAACCACAGGAGGATGACATGGACCTTGTTCTGTCAGTTCCGGGCGCTTCGCCCGAGGAAATTGCGCACGGCATCGCTGCGGCCGAGGCGGTATTGGACCGCGCTGGCATTTCAGCTCTCGAGGCTGCCGATGGCATGTTTGCCATTGAAGGCGGCGATGACACTGACGAGAGCCTGCCCACAGAGGAAGAGGATCAAGCGGCGACAGCCTGGATGGAAGCGTCACGGGCTGCCCTCGACGCTTGTTGTGCAGGGTGGCCTGCCGAAAAACGTCCGATCGACGCCAATCTCCAATTACTGTTGGACCCAGCAACACAATTGGCTGACCGCCCAACGGCATTAGCAATGCTTCGCGCTCTCACCGAGGCCGAAGACGGTAGAAATCAATTCATGAATTCGCAAATCGGCAGACTGGCAGGGCGGGTGGCTGCCGATCTTACTCATCCGCGCGACCTGATTGCAGCGGTGACGATTGCTTTTACCACATTGGAGCTTTTGAACTTCCACCCCGACGAGCCGATCGAACCTAAGCGCCAAGCCGTCTACGACGCGATCAACGCGCTTGAAGTTGCGACAGAGAAACCAACGTCGCACTGATGGTTCAGCGCAGCCGCCGGCCAGGCCGGGCACAAGGGGTGGGGCCTAATGACCAGCCCTGTCACGCTACCGGCATGATAGGAATCCAGCAATTAAGCCTGATGGTCTAGAACGCGAATGCGCCGGTTCTCGCGCGCTTGGGGCAGCGGGCCGGACTCCTGGCTTTTGCCGCGGGCATTATTCCTCCTCCCGGTAATCCAGCAGCTTGGCATGACGAAGCTCCTCCTCACCTTTCAGGAACTTCACGCGGCCAACAAGACCCGGCTTCAGCCATTCCGCCTTGTCCTTCTTCAAGCCCTTCGGCGCCGGGCCGCCGACCTTGCCCTGCACGCGGTCCCATAGGCGCTTGCGTTTGTCGAACTTGAAGTTGACGTTCGCAGCGCCAACATAGCGACCTCCGTCTGCCATCAGAACCCGTGCCGCCTGGCCCGGATCACGCTGGACGCCGATGATGTCCATCTCTTTCTCATCGTAGCACTTGATCTTGCGCCAGTTCATCGTCGGACCGCTGCGATAGAGACTGTCACGGCGCTTCGACACGATGCCTTCCTGTCCGGTCTGGTCGGCCAGGTAATAGACAGCGTCGCCAGTACCGGGCATGGCTTCGCTGAATTGAATGCGGCCCCCGGCCCCAATCATTCTCTGTAGGATCTCGCGCCGGTCGTCCAGCGGCATACTGCGCAGGTCGTGCCCGTTTAGGTGCAGCAAATCGAAGGCGACGAGATAATAGTCCTGATAGGTCTCGCGGCTGCTGACGGCTGACTGCAGCGCATGAAAATCGGAGCGTCCAGCCTCATCAACCACGATGGCTTCACCTTCAATGATGAAGTCGTCGGCTTCAATCGCCGCGGCTTGGTCGGCAAGAACCTTGTACCGTGCAGTCCAGTTGTACCCTCTCCTGGTCAGCAGGCGAATGCCATCTTCGTCCTTGATGACCTGCGTTCGGTACCCGTCAAATTTGATCTCGTGAATCCATTCCTCGCCCTGGGGCGGGGTGTCGACCAGCTCCGGCTGCATCGGCGGGATGAACTTCAAACGCATGCACGGAACTCACATTGCGATTCAAAGCACAAGGCCCCGATCGGTTCCGGAACATTTTAGCTAAGTTGAATGTTTCAATCATTACCGCCACGCGAAAGCTAGGTTCGTGGAACCCGGCGCCACTTTCGCTGTTCTTCACTCAGGAGGAAGAACTATGCCAGACGACAAAAGCAAACGTGATTTTCGAGACCGCGACCGGGTATCGGGCGACGAGGAATATGAGGTCGGCTATTTCGCCAGCAAGTTCCAGCTTACCATCCCTGAAGTGCGGGAACTTATCAAAAAGCACGGCAACGACCGGGAAACGCTGGAGCGCGAGGCAAAGGCACTGGGCAGCCGATGACGAAATTATCCGATCTTGGACCACCGATCATAGGCAAGCAGCACGGCGGCGAGCCTGCCGACGTGCGTGACAACTTCATGACTTGTCCGGTGTGCGGTCAGCAGTTCGACATGCGCGACTTCCGCCAGGTTGCTTGGCACGATCAGCCCCAACATGAGCCGCTGGAGTTGGAGCTTGTGCCACCGGCCGGAACGCAAAATGGTTGCGGATGCGATCATTGAAATAGCGGCCCTTGGCAAAGGCAGATTTGAAATCCGCAAAGGTCTCCGGGGGCACGTCCAGAAATTCATATTGCCTGCCGCTCGCTACAAACCACACTGAGAGAACCCTGGTGTTCGGGTCATATTCGAATTTGCGTATCGAGGTCGACGGCATGGCGCACCAGGATTGCCGGCCGGATCGGTGTAACGCGATATAGGCCCGCCACTGGCAAGCAGCGGCGGGCCGTCCGGTGATCTGCTCGGTGAGGGAAACCAAGCGCCTCCCAAACTTCGATGTTGGAAAAAGGTTCCGTTTTGTGGCTGGTTCGGCAGCCTTCTGTTGGAAGATGAAGGCTTCGCCAGCCGAGGATCGGCATAGAGTCGAAGTCGACGTCGGGGCGAAATCTCGCGCTAATCAGCGGATTCGACAACAAAGCATTAACAGTGCATGGTCGGGTTGGTGTCGGGGGGTACCTACATGCGTTGGCGTTGGTGTTTTTCTACTGTGGTGGCAGTTCTATTTTCGGGCTGCGCGGCCGACTATTTGAACAATTACGACTCGGTGACGCTCGCGGCCGGCGATGCGAACCACACGAACGTGCTTCAGCAGACGGTCGATCCGTTCAACCCAAACAGCAACGACACGCACATCGAGGGCGACGGCGCCCGCGCGGTGGCCGCCTTTAACACGTATCGGCGCGTGGCGTCCGCCGGTGGTGCCGACTTGGACTGTGCAGGCGGCAAGGGAAACAATCCGGTTGTAGCCGGTCCTGTGAAAATCACTGGCGCTGACACCAACCGGCTGGATGGCGATCACGACGGCGTAGGCTGCGAGTAAAATAGTTGGACAAATCGCGGCACGACAATCGCTCAGACCAATGGCGCAAACGGCAAGGCGCACAACGTCGGCGTGCCCGCCTGATAGCAACCATCCCAAAGCGGCTTGTTTTCGTGACGGTGGCTGCGGCAGCCGCCTTCGTCGCGCAGTTCACGGTGCAGCACAGCGAAGGCTCCCCTGACCTCCACGTCTCTAACTGGATTGGGCACAGTCCGGAGCCGATCACTGGCGTCGCCTCAGTCATCGATGGCGACACGATCGAGATCCACGGGCAGCGCATCCGCTTCAACGGCATTGACGCTCCCGAGTCAGCCCAGCAGTGCGACGACGCTAAGGGCGTTCGCTACCGGTGCGGCGCGAAGGCCGCGGCAGCGCTCGACAGGTTCTTGGCCGCCTCGAGGCCGGTCACATGCGCCTTCGTCGCGTGGGACCGCTACAACCGCTTTGTGAGCGACTGCCAGCGCGCAGACGGCGCCAGCGTTGCCGCATGGATGGTCGAGCACGGCCAAGCGCTCGACTGGCCTCAATACAGCCATGGCGCCTATGCAGCGCAGCAGGCAAAGGCCGAGGCGGCGAAGGTCGGGCTGTGGGCCGGAAAGTTCCAGGCGCCGTGGGAATGGCGCGCTGGGCATGAAGACAATGCACAGCCGGCGGTGAGCGAGCCTCTAGGCATCATCAATCGACAGGTAGCGCAAAGCTATTCCTGCCAGCCGCGGCGGAGATGCTCACAAATCAGCTCATGTGACGAAGCCCAATGGTATCTCAGCAACTGCCCGTGGGGCGCCAAGTTGGACCGCGATGGAGACGGCGTGGCATGCGAGACGCTGTGCTGATGCCCCGTCGACCGACCAAACCATTTGATCTGGAATTGGAACTGGACAAGTTTGCCCTTCGCTCCTTTCTCGAGATCGCTGACCACGATTACGTCAGTGCGCGTTTCTGCAGCCGAGCGCGATTGCCATCGCAGTTTTTGTGGCAGGCTCAGCAGGCCCTCGAAAAATATTTCAAATTCATACTCCTGATCCACAGGATCAAAGCCCCCAAAATCCTCCATGATCTGGAAGAGGGTCTGAAACTGCTCGATCAACACCTGCCATTCGCTCTTGACCTATCCGATACCACGAGAGATTTCGTCGAATTCGTGAACGGTGTAGGCCGCTGGCGGTATCTAGAAGCTTCGATCGCTCTAATGGGTCCCGAATTACTTAAGCTGGACCAAGCTGTCTGGGAGATCAGGCGCTATTGCCAACGTCGGCTTGCGAGAACCCAGAGTGGCGCGACTAAACCCGCCGATCGCGACCGTTGGATCATGGAATTGACCGTGGCCGCCAGCAATCGCCAAGCATTTTCAATCAATGGCGAGTTGGAGCGGATCATCGCCAACGACAAACACCCCGCCAGGAAGGTACTCATTTGGCAAAACTTTTGTTACGGCAAAAAGCGGAGGGAACGGCTATTCAAGGTCCCAATGCCTATGCACATCAAGAACGCTCCGTTGTGGCTCACCCCTGAGATTGTCGACGAGGTCAGCCAGTACGTTCACATCCCAAAGGACGTCAAGAAAGCGTACCGCGATCTGATTGTGTCGCGCGCCGCGGCGGCGCCTTAGTTAGATCGGCGCTGTTCGCGACGGCCCGGTCATGACCGGTTAGCAGCGCCTAATTCTCCTTAGTGCCGACGTCTTCGATAAGACGAGAATTCTGCCACGCAATTGGCGAATTCGCGTTCCAATCAGTTGGTCCAAAGCATTGCATTTGCGTCGATCATCGCACATCGGACCCGCTTCAATTGGCGGAATTGACGCTGCAATTGCGATGGTCGAATTTACGGTGTTGCACAAACGCACTTGAAAATGGCTTGACAATGCGCCAAATTCAGCCCTGTAGAAGCACTTATAAAAACCCTTAAAAAAATCGTTAACGGAACCGAAAGGCATTCTGAGCGATTTTGGCAAGCGAAAGGAGATAGCGTATGAAAGAGGTAGATCGACTGATCACTCTGCTGTTTCCCGAAGAGAATGACGGCTCAAAGGTGCTTGATCTGAAATTCTTTCCAGGGGAGCAGCTAGTTACCGTGGAGGAGTTTTGCAAGGAAGCCCATTCTGCGTTTGTGCAGGTGGATGCGGGCCAGTCAAACGCGTCCCAAGGGTTCCCTGAGAACCTTTCCCCGGTTCACGTGGATAGATTTCTGGCAACTGCTTGAAATAGTTGCAAATCATAAATCTTACATATATCGGCGAGGGCTATGACATTCAGAGCCCTCGCCGATTCATTTTCGAAGGTTGAGAATCTCCCGATTCGGGTAGATGACGTGCTCCTTTGGATTCGAGAAAAGACCGACCACTGCGATATTACTCTCCACGGCGTCCAACGCGGTCATAAGGCTTATCGGGGGGCTTTCCGAAGGAAGGCGGTACCCGCGGGCCAACCTTACAGCGGCGAATTCGATATCATCACCCAGATCTTGTATGGCGAAGACCTCGACGAGGATTGGAAACGCTTGGTTATAGTGAAGGAGGCACTTCATGTTTTTGACGTGCAAGGCGCTCGCGTCGATCATCCTGATAAGCTTAGAAAGCTCATTCCCGCTATCATCTCAAGCGAACTCAGGGGAGCTCCATTTCTTCCCGCAATCAACGATAGTTTCGGTCCCCTGAAAGCTATGGCAGTGTTGTTGCCTGCCTCAGCGCGCCATAAACTTGCCGCCGCGATCGAGGCGGGAACCAGGAGCGCTGAAGAAGTTGCTCAGTTTGTAAAACTCCCGGAATACTACGTCGACCTATGGATTAAGTTTGGTGACGAGATTGACCCGTTGCTAGACGCAGTCTGATAGTCAGCGCCGCACCGCACTCGCGGAAATTCGGTCCTGTCACCGGTTCTTCAGATGTCGGGTGCCAACCGTCGTATTGTGTCGGCGACATAGGAAGGTGCCAAGTGCGCATAGTGCTTTTCAGCCATTCGAGTGTCGCTATGGCCGAGCGCCTGGGCCACGATGATCAGCGGCGCGCCGTTGCGGACCATCGTGCTGGCGTAGGTGTGCCGCAACTCGTGCAGCGTCACGGCTTGCACATTCGCAATCTTCAGAACGGCCTTCCATGACCGGTTGTACGTGGACGGCCGCCAGGGCGCGCCGCTCTCCCGCCGAAGCAGGAATTCGCCGGCGCCGCGATCGGCCGCGAGTCTAGCGAACAAATCCGCCCCGCCGTCGGGCAATGGCACATGCCGCGGCTTCCCGCTTTTGCTTTCCGCGATGAACACTGATTTGTTCACGACGTCATAGTCGGCAACGCGCAGTCGAGCCATTTCACCGAACCGGGCGCCGGTCACCAACGCTGCTGATATGAGATCGCGGATTGCCCCGTTGCTGGCGGCTACCAAGGCCCGCTGCTCATCTGGGGACAGAAACCGGATGCGCGCGGACGTGGTGCTTCTATACGGCTTGACCAAGCGCCATGCCGTGTCGTCGGCCGTCAGATGATTGCTGAAGGCCCAATTGAGCGCCGCCTTCAGGATCGTAAGGGTGCGGTTTGCCGTGTCGCGCCGCCGCCGGATGACTTCAGGGTCGGAAAGGTCCACGAGGATCTTGTTAGCCTCTTTGGCGCGCTTGGCTGTTCGAAGTCGCTTTTCGGACGTAACCATGCCGTCCCGCCAGGCGCGCACCTTGCCGATCGTCAGGTCGGCGACGCGCAAAGAGCCAAGCTTCGGTCGAATGTGGAGCGCCGCACGCGACCTCGCGTCATCAACGGCCTTCATTCCTTCGGCCGACCGGGCTTCGAAATAGCGATCCAGCGCGTCGTCGACGGTGAAGGACGGCGATGCGTCGGCACCGACCTTCAATCCTTTCACCCAGGCTCGAGCCGCGTCCTTTGCTTGTTCATGGGTCAGCACGGCTTTGCCATCGGCCGGCAGTAAGTCGTCGGCCTTCCCAAGGCGCGTCTGCACTCGCTTGTTGTCCGGCGCCCGCGACGCCGCCAGCCAGTTGCCGCCGCGCCCGTAGCTGCCGCGGCCCCGCCGGTAGCCGATGCGCACCCCAGGGCTGATAACTTCCCACTCCGGCGCGTCCGAAGCGGGCAGGGCCGCCCGGCTGGTTTTGCTGGAGAGAACACTTCGACGCTGAGCCATCGCTTCCACCTTTTCGTTGCCGAATTCGTTGCAACGAACCGGACAGCACACCTATGCACACGGGCGCATTGTAGCGGAAATAGTATATGAAAATCAAACGTGTACGCGTGTGCGTGGTTGTGCGCCGCTGTCCATGAACTCGCCCTCTCACGGCGGGAACAGGGGTTCGATTCCCCTTGGGCGTACCAAGTTTTTCGACAAATTTGCAGGATGCCGTCGATTTCGTTTCTGAAGTCGCGGAGCCTCGATACTGTGGCGTCCGGGAAACCCACTCTGCACAGGTAGCCGCAGCCTTAAAAACTCCCAGTGGCACCAACCAACCCGGCCTTTATTTCATTCGTCTGGCAAATGTTAACGGACGCGAAACCGAGAACCTTAACGTCCCCGCAACTCACGGCGAATATTAGTTTTCGCTTTAGTAGCTGTAGGAGGTTGAAATGCAGAAAATAGCTTGTCGTTTCGCTTGGGACGAGTCTGGCGCGACCGCGATCGAGTATGGCTTGATCGCGGCTCTCATCGCGCTCGCGATCATCACCGGCGCCGGGGCGGTTGGCAATTCGCTCAACGGGATCTTCACGACCGTCGGCACTACGGTCAACAGCAGCGGCTCGTAAGTCGGTACATCAATTCGGTCGGCTATCGGCCGGATTCGCCGATCTCAGCCTCCAAAGCGCAGCGCGTACGTGCTTCCGATGCCGGGCATCGGAAGTGCGGACGGCGCACTTTCCATCAGTCGGCTTTATCCGTTGCGTCACCGCGTTCGTCGCTTCTGGCGCCGCGGAGCTGTTTGCATTAGCATCACATCATGGATCCTGGGGTACGGCTCCAGCGGCGCGCAGAACGCCGCGCTGTCCGTAAGGCCAGTTGATCCATGGGGGAGGAAGGCCAATGCAGAAGCTGCAATCGCAGGGCGTCCATCACATCACGCTGGTCGGCGCCGGGCGCCAGACCTCTATCGATTTCTGGGAAGGCGTGCTCGGCATGCCGTTCATCTTCGAACAGCCCAATCTCGACAAGCCGAGGGAAAGCCACCTCTATTTCGATCCCGGCGACGGCCGGCTAATCACTATCTTCACCGACGAGAGCCGGACGCCGGAGAAGCGGCGCACGCCGACCGATCCGGGCTGTGTTCACCACATCGCCTTTTCGGTGTCGCGCGTCACCTTCCTGCAGGCGGTCTCCCGGCTTGACGAGCGCGGCATCAAGCACAGCGGCGTCAAGGATCGCGGTTTCATGGATTCGATCTATTTCGAGGATCCGCTCGGCTTGCTGATCGAGTTGGCGTCCTACCGCTTCGAACCGCCGGCGGGCTTCACCCATGCGGATGTGCTGATGGAAGCGCACAGGTTGCGGGTCGGGCGCGGCGACTACAACATCGCCGAAGTGCATCTCGCCGATGCGATCCAGACGCTCGTAGAGCGTTCCCGTGCCACCCTGTCGGACGATCGGGCGCCGAAGAACCCATACTGAACAGACCAGAGGGAGGAACAAGATGGCCAAGACAGCGACGAATACTGCCGGGAAATCCGCGGCCAAAGCTGCCGCCAAGCCGGTGGCGAAAGCTGCGGCAACGCCAAAAGCCAAGGCGGCCGCCAAGCCTGCCGTGAAGGCGACGGCAAATGCCGCGCCAAGGGCCAAAGCCAAGCCGGCCAAGAAGCCGGCGCTGAAGCTCAGCATGCTGAAGCCTAGCGTCAACAACATGACCGTGCGGGTGTTTGCGCGCGCGGCGGGTTTCGACCACGCCGAGACCGATGCCTGGGGTCACACCCGTTCGCCGGAGTTCATGGCGCGAAATCCCGCCCATTTGACACCGATGATCGAGGACAAGGGCCTGCCCAGAGGCGTGCTGTGGGAAAGCTGCGCCATCATGCAGTATCTCGCCAACAAGCACGGGCTGGAGAAATTCTATCCGAAGGCACCGGCCAAGCGGGCGATGGTCGACAGTGCGATGTTCTACCTGATCGGCACGCTCTACCCCTATGTGGCGCGCGCCACCTATCCGGCGCTCGGCTTCCCGCACTATGCCGGCGAGGTCGGCCACAGCGACGCCCATCCCGACAAGAAGTCCGAAGCCCAGAAGGCGGCGACGGCGGCGATTGCCGAGCCGCTGGAGGTCTTCCACTCGTTCTTCAGGGACGGCAAGCCGTTCATCGGCGGCAAGCATCCGTCGATCGCCGATATCCGGCTGGCGGCGACGCTCGAATTTCTGGCCGTCATCGACTATGCCTTGCCCACATGGGCGAAGGACTATGTGGCGGCGATCGAGAAGAAGCTCGGCAAGGCCTATAGCGAGCCGGCCGGCGACGTGCGCGGTTATATCGCCCATGTGAAGCCCCAGGCCAAGGCCTGAGCTTAAGGGTTCGTTAACCAAAGCCCTGTCTACTGCAGGCAATTCGCTTTCGGCCCGCGACCACGGATGTACTGGCGCAGAACGTCGCAGCGATAGGAAAGGTCGGCGCAATGCCGGCCTTTTGCTTTTCGCACGCTTTGTTCGACGCAATTCCCAAGGGAAAAGCGTTATGCGCCTTTCCGGGAAAACCGTTTCACACTTAACCGGCATTGCTTTATCGCCAGGCGCGATCGAGCAGCGATCAGACCGCGCAAGCCCAGTCAGGTGTCGCTTTTTCGGCGTCAAGTTTGCCGAGAGATATTGCCATTGCCGACGTTGGCCCTACCATCCATTGAGCGTCCCAGATGGACCGTGGTCAGGCGTGAGATGAGGGCTGGCGATGAAAAGCGTTGCGAGACGGATTGCGGTTGCGGGCGTGATGCTGGCGGGCGCTGTTCATGCGTCAAGTGCAGCTGAACTCAACACGATGGACGATGTTGGGGCCGCGATCCAGGCTTGCTGGACACCGCCGGCGGGAGCGGGAACCGCCAGCGTCACCTTGAGCTTCAGCTTCAAGCGGGACGGCACGCTGATCGGCCCACCGAGGCCGACAGCCATCAAGGTGGAAGGCGATGCCAAGGCGAAGAAGTCCTTTGTCGACGCCGCAACGACCGCCTTGCAGAATTGTCTGCCCCTGACCTTCTCAGCGAAACTGGCGCAAGGCATCGCCGGCAACGTGTTCACGTTGCAATTCGCCTCTCCCAAGTAGGCACCCGCCGCCGGCTCAATGGTGACTGCGCCTTGCCGCGGCATGCCGGGCAAGATCGGGCGTTTCGAAGACGTAGTCGTTCCAGGCCGATTCCGGAACCTGACCGGCCAGATAGCATTCCAGCAACAGGCTTTGTTCGGGATTGAGAGGCCTTGGCGCGCGCTGATCCAGCCCCAGCGAGTGAAACAGGTTTCTTGTCAGGTCCGAGACGGTGAAGTGGATCGACATCTGCGTTCTCCCTTTGGTCCTTCAACGCGGAAGACCGGGCAAAGGTTTCGAACGCCTGGCGATAATGGCGGTCCGTTTCGTTGCAGGTCCGCGGCGAGGGTCGGGCTTGCGCTTTCCTTTGAGGTTCGTCTCAATCTTGAAATAAAAATGTAATATCGAATTTACACGAGATGACATAATACAATAGACAAAAGCTTATTCGAGCTGAAGTTCTTGAGATAATTAGGGTTTACTCATATAGCTGAAGCTTGTGTAAGTTATGGACTGTAATTCCGGGTTCTCCGCAAAAAGGACCGAGTTGTCCGATGATCCGTTTCTGGCCTTCCATGATGCTCGCATTGATTTCGCTGGCGGCGGTTTTGTTCGGGACGCTTTCGTCCTACGCGGACAGCTGCGGCGCGATCAGAAGCCAGTTGCTTTCGGGTGGCCGCAGCAACGGGGCGAACCCGGAGCTTGCTCAACTGCGCCGGCAACTTGCAGCCATCCAGACTATCGAGAGACAGCGCCAGTGCACGGCGAAAAGTTCGCTTGGTGGTCTCTTCAACGCTTGCGCCGATCTCGCCAGGAGCCGCTCGGATGTGCAGCGCCGGATCGCTGCCGCCGGGAATTCAGGCCGCGACACGGCGGGTCTGCAGGCGCGCCTCGTGGCGCTTGGCTGCGCGCCTTCGGCAAAGCAACGGTCTGCGCGCGCCGCGCCCGGCACCCAATCGGCGAGCACCACGTTCGGCGGCAATGCGATGCTGTTTTGCGTGCGTCTGTCGGACGGGTATTTCTTCCCGGCGCCAAAGTCGCAATTCGCCGCCAGCGGTGATCTGAAGGAGACGGCCGATCAATGCCGTTACATCTGCGATGACCCCAGCGTCGACCTCTACACGTTGAGCGATGCCAGCCTCGAAACCGACCAGATGGTCGCGCTCGACACGCGCAAGCCTTATACCGAACTGCCGGCAGCCTTCAGATATCGCGATGATGCGAATTTCAAGGCATGCGACGTCAAGCGATACTACCAGCGGGTCACCGAACTGCGAGCCAGGACTGTGACGCCCGCCAACATGCGCAATGCCATTATTCCGCTGCCGACGGCGAAGCCGGATCTCGGCACGGTTGCGGCCGTCCCTGGAATCGATGCCGAAGCGCCAGGTGCCGCCCAGCACCTTTCGATCGAGGCCGGCAAGCGGTCGGTGCGCGTGGTCGGCCCGGCGTTTTTCCCGGCCGAATGATCGCCGGCTTCCCCAATTGGCGATCACCGGCTGCGGCGTGCCTGCTGCGATGCGGTTGCCTGATCCGGCTGGAACAGAGAGGCGCTCACGGCGTTGTGATCGACATCAGCCGGGAGAAACGCCGTGGCTACGTTCCGGGAAATGCGGGTGCTGGAGATCGTCGAAGATGACTCGCTGACCACCGAACAGAAAATCGCCGAACTGCGCGAGATCGAATCCGAGGCGCGTGGGCTGCAGCGGGCTGCCTCGGAGGGTCCGATGGACGACGATGACGGCTGGCAGGAAGATCTGCGTCAGGTTCGTCTTGCACTCGACAAGCTCGGTGCCAAGGAGCCGAAAAAGGGCGCTGCTTCACTGTGAGGCCGGGTCACCGAAGCTATCCGCGGATCGCGTCTTGATCGCATCCCATCCGAAAACCGGGTCCCGCTTTTGGGGACCCGCTCCGGTCTAATCGCAGACCATGCGAGCTCTCTTGCCAGGCTCGCTGACGTTCCTGCAGGTCAGCGGTTTCGCTGGCGCCGATAGGGAAGCGGACGCAGGCAACCTCGTCTGGTGCCGTCTCGGTGCGGCATGGCTGACCTTGCGCTCGGAAAAACGCCGGTCCGGCTGCGGCGCCACAGGAAAAGCGCCGTTCTCGACCTCGGATTGCCCATAGTCGACATTCGGTGGCGGCCGATCCCAGAATCGCCGGACATCAAGCGGTCTCGGGATGACGACCGTGCCGTCATAACTGCGCGAGCAACCGCCGCCGAAAAGCAGCGCCAGCCCCATGAAAAAAGGCACAATCCGTCCAAGCATCAGCAATACCCCTGCCGTTGCTTATATAGCGGGTTCGACCCCGCCGACAACCGGGCGGAATGAAGCAGACCGCGCCGCGCAATCCTGTCCAACCGACCGTTAAGGTTAGCGGATCCTTAATGCTTCTCGGGCAGATTCCGCCGACGAACCGCGGAGGAGGGTTCGGCCTTGGTTTTCGGGGTGGGGACGGCATGGCGGAAGCGGACGAAACAATCGGCGCGCGCGGCAAGCGCGGGCCTCGCAGATCCACAGTGCATGGCGACGATGCCTCATCGTCCGCCTCTTGCATGGATTCGAACGATGCGCTTCGCCAACTCGTTGAAGCCGGTTCGGACTGGGTCTGGGAAACGGACGCCGAACTGCGCTTCTCCTGGCTTTCGCAAAATTACCAGGCCGCCACCGGCATCGATCCGGCAAACGTGCTTGGCCGGTTCCGCTTCGACTTCCTCAACCAGGTCCTGAACGGCGATCGCAGTGGCGCGGCGCATCTGGAGGATCTGCAGGCGCACCGGCCTTTTCGCGACTTCGTCTATGAGCTCAAGGCTGGCAGCGCCGACTGTCGCTGGGTTTTGACATCAGGCTTTCCAAAGTTCGACGACAAAGGAAGATTTGCCGGCTATCGCGGCATCGGCCGCAACGTCACGGCTCTGGCCGGCGCCTTCAAAAATCTGGGGCAGGAACCATCGGGTGATGACGAGCCCGACCAGCATCTGGCCGACCTCGAGCGGACGATGGACGCCATGCATATGGGCGTCGTGCTTCTCGATGCCAGGCTCGACACGCTGATCGTCAACAAGGCCTATCGCGACCTCTCGAGGATTCCAGACGGCGCTGTTGCCGTCGGCGCTCCGTTCAGCCTGTTGATGGAGCTCAACCGCCGCAGCGGCATCTATGGCGACATCGACGAACAGCAATGGCAGCGCTACCTCGCTACTCGCCTGGACGAGATTCGCGCCGGATCCGTCGCGCCGCGCGAATTTGTCCATGCCAACGGCAGGACGATGATGTTTTCGGTGACGGCGTTGTCCGGGGGCAGGCGGCTGCTGACCTACTATGAGGTCACCGAGATCAAGCAGCGCGATGCGGAGATCAAAAACGCCAATGCCGGGAATGCCGAGACCTTCGCCAGTCTCCGCACAATGGTCGACCAGATGCCGATCGGTGTCCTCGTGCTCGACGCCGATATGCGCGCCGAGATCATCAACCGTGCTTTCTATGATTTCTGGCAGATCGACGCCCGGCGCGCCGAGATCGGCTGCAGCTTCCGCGATCTGATGGACGCCAGCCGCGACATCGATCCGTTTGGTGCCGACGATGCGTCATGGCAGCGGCATGTCGCCGAGCGCGAGGCGGAAATCAGGGCCGGGATCGCCGGATCGCGGCAGTTCCCGCGCAATGACGGCCGCACGCTGATATCGTCGATGGCGCCGCTGGCCGGCGGGAAGCGGCTGATCTCCTATGTCGACGTCACCGACATGAAGGACCGGGAGGCCGAACTTGCCGACGCGCTGGAGAAAGCGCGGCTGGCGGAAGCGGTGATCAACGCCGTCAAGGATCCGATCTTCGTCAAGGACGACCATCTGCGTTTCGTCTTCGTCAACGAGGCGTTCGCCGCTCTGTTTGGCCAGACGCCGCAAGCCATGCTCGGCAAGCCCGGCGGCGATTTCCTCCCAACGAACGCGGTCGCGCTTTTCGAGCAGAGCGAACGTGACGTCCTTGCCACCGGGCGGCCGTACGAAGTGGAAGAGAATTTCGAGGTCGACGGCGCCAGCCGATCGCGCATCGTCAGGAAGAGCCGCGTCGGCATGGCCAGCGGCCGCAACTACGTTGCCGGCTTCCTGTTCGACATTTCCGACATGAAGCGCCGCGAGACGGAGGCGCAGGACGCGCGCAAGCATCTCGCCAACGTGCTGGAATCCTTGCCGGCCGCCGTGATCATCTACGATCGCGACGACAGGTTCGTTTTCGCCAACCGCAAGATCCAGGATACGCTGCCGGCCTTGAAGCCGGCGTGGCAGCCCGGCTGTACATTCCGCGAAGCACTCGTGCTGGGTCATGCGAACGGCTATTTCCGCTGCAGCGGCGATCCGCAAATCGACCAGCTCTACGACAGCGATCATGACCGCTGGCTGGACGCGATCCTCGCCCGCTACCGCTTGCCCAGTTCCTCCTACGAGCGTCACAATCCCGATGGCCGCTGGTATCAGGTCTACGACATGCGGACCGACGACGGCACCTTCATCGGCGTTCGCGTCGACATCTCCGAGATCAAGAGCCGCGAGGCGGCATTGCGCGATTCCATGCGCCAGATCGACCTGTTCCGGCATGTGATGGACGAGTTGCCGGTGGCCGCCTTCATCAAGGCGCAGGACCTGAGCATCGAATTCGTCAACAAGGCCTGGTGCGCGATCACCGGCTTGGCCAAGGAGGATGTCATCGGCCGCACCGACCGGCAGTTGTTCGGCGCGCAGGACGCGGATGGCTACAGCCATGACGACACGCAAGTCGCCGTGACGGGCGTCGTCAAGGAGGTCGAGGAACCCGTCACCCATCGCGACGGCACGGTTCGGCAGTTGATGACCCGCAAGAGCCGCCTGGTGGCGCTGGACGGGTCGGTGCATCTGGTCGGTTCGAGCACTGACATCACCGACGTCAAGGCACGCGAGCGTGCGCTGGAAGAAAGCATGCGCGAGAACGAGGTGTTCCGCAGCCTGATCGACAATGTACCGGTATCGATCTACGCCAAGCGCTCCGATCTCAGGCAGTTCTATGTCAACAAGGGTTGGTGCGATCTGACGGGCTTCAGCAAGGAAGAGGCCATCGGCAAGACCGACATCGAGATTTTCGGGCCGGATGGCGAGGCCTTCGTCAATGGCGACCTCGCCGTGCTGCGCACCGGCGAAACTCAGGAGGTCGAAGAGACGGTGACGCTGGCCGACGGCAGCGTCAGGCATCAATTCGCCCGCAAGGGCGCGATGATCGCCTCCGACGGTTCGCTCTACCTGATCGGCTCGACCACCGACATCACCGAGCTGAAGATGCGGGAGGCCGAACTGCGCGAGGCGCGGCAGCGCGCCGTGCTCGCCGACCGCGCCAAGTCGGAATTCCTCGCCAATATGAGCCATGAGATACGTACGCCGATGAACGGCGTGCTCGGCATGGCCGAACTGCTGGCCAAATCGGACCTCGACCCGAAGCAGAAGACGTTTACCGACATCATCGTGAAGTCGGGCAATGCGCTGCTCACCATCATCAACGACATACTGGACTTCTCCAAGATCGATGCCGGTCAGCTGGTGCTCGATCCGGCGCCCTTCAATCTGGCCGAGGCGATCGAGGACGTGGCGACGCTGGTGTCGACGCGCGCCAAGGAGAAGGACCTCGAGCTGATCGTACGTGTCGAGCCTCGGCTCGAGAGCCTATTCATCGGCGATGTCGGCCGCATCAGGCAGATCGTCACCAACCTGCTCGGCAATGCGGTGAAATTCACCGATGAGGGCCATGTGCTGGTCGACGTCACCGGCGAGAGGGTTCCAACCGGAACGAAGCTCACCATCTCGGTCACCGATACGGGCATCGGTATCCCCGAGGAAAAACTGAAACTGGTGTTCGAGAAATTCAGCCAGGTCGACACTTCATCGACGCGGCGGCACGAGGGGACCGGCCTCGGCCTCGCCATCACCTCGCGGCTCGTCGAGCTGATGGGCGGCGACATCGGGGTCGAAAGCGCCGAAGGCAAGGGTTCGACGTTCTGGTTCTCGGTGACGCTGCCGAGGGCCGGACAGCAGAACGGACAACGCATCATGCCGATCGACGTGACCGGCGCGCGCGTGCTGATCGTCGACGACAATGCCGTCAACAGGGCGATCCTGACCGAGCAGATGACATCATGGACGTTCGATTCCTGCGCGGCCGAAAGCGGCGCCGAAGGCCTCAAGGTGCTGATCGCCGCTGCCGCCTATGGCGTGCCGGTCGATTGCGTCGTGCTCGACTACCAGATGCCTGAAATGAGCGGCGCCGAAATGGCGCGGATCGTGCGCAACACCGCTGGCCTTGCCGGAACGCCGATCATCATGCTGACCTCGGTCGACCAGTCGCTCGCCAACACCAGCTATCGCGATCTCGGCATCGATGCCCAGCTGATCAAGCCGGCGCGCTCTTCGGTGCTGCTGGAAACGCTGGTCGCCACCATCCAGCGGCATCGCCACAACACTGGCGGCAGCGACCCGCAGCCGCTCGCGGCCGACGTCGCTGCGAGCAATGTGACGCGGCCGCAGCCCTCGGCACCGTCCGAACAGCGGGCGCTGCTGCAGCCGCCTTCGATTCGCCCCCGGCCACCGGTGGCGGCTGGTGGCGACAGGCTGGACATACTGGTGGCCGAGGACAATGAGGTGAACCAGATGGTGTTCACCCAGATCCTCGGCGAGACCGGTTATGGTTTCGAGATCGTCGGCAATGGCCGCAAGGCGCTCGACGCCTTCGGGCGGCTCAACCCGTGCATGATCCTGATGGATGTCTCCATGCCGGAGATGAACGGTCTCGAAGCGACCGCCGCCATTCGCCGGCTGGAGGAAGAAACCGGCACGCATGTGCCGATCGTCGGCGTCACCGCGCATGCGCTGAAGGGCGACCGCGAGCGCTGCCTGGAGGCAGGCATGGACGACTATCTGCCCAAGCCGATCAGTCCCCGGGCGCTGCTCGAGAAGGTCGAGCGCTGGGTCGGCGCCAGCCGGCAGGCTCAGCGCAACGCCGGGTAGGGCCGGTCCTGCCTGTCCGAGTGCCGGGAATACGGCGAAGATTCGCGCCCTGCCAGCGGCCAAGACTATGGTGCGATCGCACCATATCAAAGGTTGTATCCAGCCGAGACAATGGCGGCGTTCGATTCCTCCCTTTCCAGTTACGGGCGGGAGCAGCGACCGCCGGCATGAGACAGCGTCAACCTACCCCAACGGACCTGTTTTCGGCGATGGCCCGGCCATGACACCGTCTGGCTGAGAGCAACGCGCTCCCGTCCGGCTTTTTTTCGTAAAGGCCGGCTAACCCCAAATCGCCGGCCAATCTCGGCCCCAAGCGGAGCAAGTCTCTGATTCCGGGGACAAAGCCGGGCTGCGTGTTCAGTGCCGGCCAGGCGGCGTTTTGCTCATCGTGATGACGCGTTACCGGGGTGACATCAAACTGTCATGCGACTGTTATAATCGAAGGCTATTGGCCTCAGCGGGCGCCGACTGACGAGCGCCGAGAGACCATCTTCCGAACAGGAGCAGGCCACATGAAGAAATTCCTCTATACGGCGTCGGCCGCTGCGCTTGCGCTCGCCGCGTCGTCCGGCTTCGCCGCCGCGCGCGACCAGATCCAGGTCGCCGGATCATCGACCGTGTTACCTTATGCCAAGATCGTTGCCGAGCAGTTCGGCGAAACGTTCACCAACTTCAAGACCCCGGTCGTCGAATCCGGCGGCAGCGGCGCCGGCATCAAGGAATTCTGCAAGGGCGTCGGCGAAGACACGATCGACATCGCCAACTCGTCGCGTCCGATCAAGGCGGACGAACTCAAGTCCTGCGCCGCCGCCGGCGTGAAGGAAGTCCAGGAAGTCCGGATCGGCTATGACGGCATCGTCTTCGCCACCGACATCAAGGGCCCGGACTGGGCGCTGGTTCCCGCCGACATCTACAAGGCGCTCGCGGCCAAGCTGGTCGTCGACGGCAAGCTCGTCGACAATCCGAACACCAAGTGGAGCCAGGTCAATCCGAAGCTGCCCGACTGGGACATCGCCGCCTACATTCCGGGCGAAAAGCACGGCACGCGCGAAGTGTTCGAGACCAAGCTTCTCGATGCCGGCTGTGACAAGGCTGCTCTCAAGGCCGCCGGCATTGCCGACGACAAGGAAATCGGCAAAACCTGCATTGCCATCCGCAAGGACGGCAAGGCCGTCGACATCGATGGCGACTATACCGAGACGCTCGCCCGCATCGACTCCAACAAGACCGGCGTCGGCGTGTTCGGCCTCGCCTTCTATGAGAACAATGCCGACAAGCTGAAGGTCGCCACCGTGGAAGGTATCGTGCCTTCGACCGAGACGATTGCCAGCGGCAAGTATCCCGTCTCGCGCCCGCTGTTCTTCTACGTCAAGAAGGCGCATCTGGGCGTCGTTCCCGGCCTCAAGGAATATGTCGAGTTCTTCCTCGACGACCAGATGGTTGGCCCGGAAAGCCCGCTCGCCGAATACGGCCTCGTTGCTGCTCCGGATGCCGAGCGTCAGGCCCAGCGTGACGCTTTCGCCGCCGGAAAGTCGATGTAATCAAGCTGCCGAACCGGGGTGCGGGTCAAATCCGCGCCCCGGTTTCACCGCAGGCCGCAATGGCGGCTGCGTTAGAATTTCCCTTGGGGTGGGTCCATGTCGTCCTTGCTCGTACTGGCCATCGTCGTTGCCGTCGGCCTGGTTGCCTTTTTCATCGGCCGGCAGCGTGCCGCGGCCCAGGACAATGGCAAGGTCAAGCCGCATTCGCGTGCCCACTATCACGGCTGGTGGGCCTTCCTGCTCGCCGTCCTGCCTGCTCTTTTGCTGCTTGCCGTCTGGGCCGTCGGTTCTTCGGTCTATCTTGACCGGCACATCCACGCTGCCTTGCCCGAGCGTACCGTCGACAGCAAGGTTGCCAGCGAGGCACTGGATGTCAGCCTGGTAAAGAGCCTCGCCAGGGGCCTGCGCAAACTCGATGCTGGCACACTGGCCGCAATGCCTGCCAGCTTTGCCGAGTTGCAGCCGCTGCTCGCCGCCAAGGGCGTGGCACTGGCGAGCGACACACAGGATTACATGATCCCGATCGCCGTCGAGGCGAACAAGGTCCAGGACCGGCTCAGCCTGTTCGGTGCCATTGTCATTCTCGCTTCCTCGATCGCCGGCGCCTTCTATGCGCTCAGGCAGATCGAGCCGCGCGCCAGGGCGCGCAACAATGTCGAGCGGCTGATGCTGTGGGGGCTGCTTGCCGCCTCCACCATCGCCATCCTGACCACCGTCGGCATCGTGCTTTCGATGCTGTTCCAGACGATCACCTTCTTCGAGAGCGTCTCGCCGATGAGTTTCTTCTTCGGCACGGTCTGGGATCCGCGTTTTGCCGCTGCCGGTTCGGGCGGCAGCCAGGGCCAGTTCGGCCTGATCCCGCTTCTTGCCGGCACGCTCTATATCGCCGCCGTCGCGCTGCTGGTTGCGGTGCCGGTCGGGCTGATGTCGGCTGTCTACATGGCCGAATACGCAACGCCCAGGGTGCGCTCGGTGGTCAAGCCGGCGCTTGAACTGCTGGCCGGCATACCGACCATCGTCTACGGCATCTTCGCCGTCGTCACGCTTGGGCCGTTCCTGCGCGACCTGTCCGCGGCGCTGACCGGCGGCTCGCCGTTCATCCAGGGCCAGAGCATCTTCACCGCCGGCCTGGTCATGGGCGTCATGCTGATCCCGGTCGTCTCCTCTCTCTCAGACGACATCATAACCGCGGTGCCGCGCGCCATGCGCGACGGGTCGCTCGGCCTCGGCGCGACCCGCTCCGAGACGATCAAGCGGGTGATCCTGCCGGCGGCACTGCCCGGCATCGTCGGCGCCATCCTGCTGACTGCCTCGCGCGCCATCGGCGAAACGATGATTGTCGTGCTGGCGGCGGGCGTCGCCGCCAACCTCACCATCAACCCGTTCGAGGCGATGACGACCATCACCGTCAAGATCGTCAACCAGCTCACCGGCGACCTCGAGTTCAATTCGCCGCAGACGCTGGTCGCCTTCGCGCTCGGGCTGACGCTGTTCACGCTGACGCTGGTGATGAACATCGTCGCGCTCTACATCGTGCGCAAATATCGGGAGCAGTACGAATGACCGACATTCCCATGGATACGATGGTCAGGCCGGCGGCCCATCCGCGCCGCGACATCGGCCTGAAGGCCCGTTACGCCGCCGAACGCCGTTTCCGCATCTATGGCGTCGTGGCGATTTCCGTAGGCCTGGCGTTCCTGGCAATCATGCTGATCACCATCGTCTCGAAAGGCTACACCGCCTTCTGGCAGACGACGGTATCGCTGCCGATCACGTTCGACGAGAAGGTGATCGATCCTTCCGGCAAGCGCGCAACCGATCCGAGCGTTCTGATCAAGGCGAATTATCCCAAGCTCGCAGAAAACGCGCTGGTGGCCAAGCTCGGCATTTCTCCTGATGACAAGCCGATGATCCAGAAGCTCAAGGGCTTCCTTTCGGAAGGCGCCCGCGTCCAGTTGCGCGACATCGTTGCCGCCGATCCCTCGGTGATCGGCACGACACGCGACGTCAACATCCTCGCCGCCGCCAATCTCGACTCGGCTTTCAAGGGCCAGATCGACCTCAGTGTCGAGGAAGCGCGACGCAAGGTCTCGGACCAGCAGATCGCCTGGATGAACAAGCTCAAGGCCGAGGGCGCGATGGCCGAGCACTTCAACAGCGGCCTGTTCACCTACGGCGCCTCCAGCCGCCCGGAAACCTCGGGCATGGGCGTGGCGATCATCGGCTCGTTTTATATGATGGTGATCGTGCTGCTGCTCGCGCTGCCGATCGGCGTCGCCGCCTCCATCTATCTGGAGGAATTCGCCAAGAAGAACCGTTTCACCGACCTTATCGAGGTCAACATCAACAATCTGGCCGCAGTGCCGTCAATCGTCTTCGGCTTGCTCGGCCTCGCGGTGTTTATCAATTTCCTGGGCATGCCGCGCTCCGCCGCTTTCGTCGGTGGCCTGGTGCTGACGCTGATGACGCTGCCGACGATCATCATCGCGACGCGCGCCGCGCTTGCCGCGGTGCCGCCGTCGATCCGCTCGGCAGCTCTCGGCCTTGGCGCCTCCAAGATGCAGATGGTGTTCCAGCACATCCTGCCGCTTGCCGCACCCGGCATCCTCACCGGCACTATCATCGGTCTTGCGCGCGCGCTCGGCGAAACCGCGCCTCTGCTGTTGATCGGCATGGTCGCCTTCGTCGCCGATCCACCGACGACGCCTTTCGATCCGGCCACCGCGCTGCCGGTGCAGATCTATATGTGGGCGAACGAGGCCGAACGCGCCTTCGTCGAGCGTATGTCCGGCGCCATCATCATCCTGCTCGTCTTCCTCATGGCCATGAACATCACCGCGATCGTGCTTCGGCGTCGGTTCGAGCGGCGCTGGTAGAAAAAAGGCATTTTGGTATGAACATCATGACCGAACAGTCCCTTGAAAACGCAGTGGGCGACAAGATGAAGTCGAACGAAGTGATCAAAATGCGCGGCGACAAGGTCGGCGTGTTCTACGGCGAGAAGCAGGCGCTGTTCGACGTCGATCTCGACGTCCGCCTGAACCAGGTGACGGCGCTGATCGGCCCCTCCGGCTGCGGCAAGTCCACCTTCCTGCGCTGCCTCAATCGCATGAACGACACCATCGATTCAGCACGGGTAACCGGCAAGATCACGCTCGACGAAGAGGACATCTACGACAAGAACATCGATGTCGTCGAACTCAGGGCGCGCGTCGGCATGGTGTTCCAGAAACCCAATCCGTTCCCCAAGTCGATCTACGAGAACGTCGCCTATGGGCCGCGCATCCACGGATTGGCCAAGCGCAAGGCCGACATGGATCAGATCGTCGAGTCCAGCCTGAAGAAGGCGGCGATCTGGAACGAGGTCAAGGACCGTTTGCAGGAACCTGGCACGGGTCTTTCCGGTGGCCAGCAGCAGCGCCTGTGCATTGCACGCGCCATCGCCGTGTCACCCGAGGTGATCCTGATGGACGAACCGTGTTCGGCGCTCGACCCGATCGCCACCGCTCGCGTCGAGGAACTTATCGACGAACTGCGTCAGAACTATACGATCGTCATCGTCACCCATTCGATGCAGCAGGCAGCGCGCGTGTCGCAGCGCACCGCGATGTTCCATCTTGGCTATCTGGTCGAGGAGGGCGCCACCGACAAGATGTTCACCACCCCCGACGACAAACGCACCCAGGACTACATCACCGGCCGGTTCGGCTGATCTCTGGCATATGAGGGACGAAGATCATGGGTGAACATACCGTCGCATCTTTCGATGAGGATCTGGAGCAGATCAGCCAGCTGATCCGCGACATGGGCGATCTCGCCCGCTCGATGGTCGGTGGCTCGACCAGGGCTTTGCTCAATTCGGACAATGCGCTGGCGCAGCGGGTGGTTTCCGACGACGCCATCATGGATGCACGCCAGCGCGAGCTGGACGATCGTGCTATCACGCTGATCGCCAAGCGCCAGCCAATGGCCAACGATCTGCGTGCGGTAGTCGGTTCGATCCGCATGGCCGGCGACCTCGAGCGCATCGGTGACCTTGCCAAGAACATCGCCAAGCGCGTCGGCACTGTCGGGCTGAGCGTCACGCCGCACGACCTTTCGCATTCGATCGACGCGATGGCGCAGCTGGTGCTGATCCAGGTGCAGGGGGTCGTCGACGAGTATGCCGCCGCTGACGCGGCAGCGCTTGCCACGCTCAGAAACAATGATGAACGCATCGACGTCAAATACACATCGGTGTTCCGCGAACTTCTGACCTACATGATGGAAGATCCGCGCAACATCACGGCGTGCACGCACCTGTTGTTTTGCGCCAAGAACCTCGAGCGGATCGGCGACCACGTGACCAACATCGCCGAAAATGCCTATTATGTTTTGACCGGCACGCAGTTGCCAGCCAACCGTCCGAAGCAGGACGAGACGGCAATGTCCGCGCCAGCGGCATGACAGGGGTGACCAGCCGATGATCGCGCCACGCATCATGGTGGTGGAGGATGAGGAGCCGCTAGGCGTGCTGCTCCGCTACAATCTCGAATCCGAAGGTTACCAGGTCGAGGTGGTGACGCGCGGCGACGAGGCCGAAATCCGGCTGCAGGAGAACGTTCCAGACCTTCTGGTGCTCGACTGGATGGTGCCTGCGGTTTCCGGTATCGAACTCTGCCGCCGGCTAAGGATGCGTCCCGAGACCGAGCGGCTGCCGATCATCATGCTGACCGCGCGAGGCGAGGAAAGCGACCGCGTGCGCGGCCTCTCGACCGGTGCCGACGACTATCTGGTCAAGCCTTTCTCGACGCCGGAGTTCATGGCCAGGGTCAAGGCGCTGCTGCGCCGGGCCAAGCCGGAAGTGCTGTCCAGCGTGCTGAAGGTCGGCGATATCGTGCTCGATCGCGAATCGCACCGTGTCTATCGCAAGAAGAGCGAGATCCGGCTCGGGCCGACGGAATTCCGCCTGCTTGAATTCATGATGCGCCATCCAGGCCGCGTGTTCTCGCGCAGCCAACTGCTCGACAATGTCTGGGGCGAGACGATCTACATCGACGAACGCACGGTCGATGTGCATGTCGGCCGGCTGCGCAAGGCGGTCAACAACGGCCGTATGCCCGATGTCATCCGCACCATCCGTGGGGCGGGTTACGCCATTCGCGAGGACTGAACTCCCTCGTTTGAACTCACGCCACGTTCTTGCCGCCGAGACCGGATCTCGCCTGCACGCCCGGCGCAAAAATCTCCTGATCGACGAAGATCAGCGCCCGCATGGCGCAGCCTTCGCGGATCAGCGGCAGTTCGTTCGGCTCGGTGTCGAAGGAAATCGACTTGGAATGCTGGCCGCCGGCGGTCTGGGCAATCGCTTGCCGCAATGCCGGCTCGATCAGGTCGAAGGCGGCGGCGCTGACGCCGACCATGGCGACCGGCGCCGGATCGATCAGCGCAAACAGGCTGCCGAGGCCGTAGCCGAGCGCTTCGCCGGCCTTGCGATAGGCTTCCCGTTCGGGCCCGTCCCTCTCGCGGGCGGCGGCAGCCAGGGCGCGCATGTCGACGTCGCTGACATCGGCGACGGGTTCTGCATCCTCGCCCATCTGCCGCGCGTTGCGCCAGATGGCATAATTGCCGGCATAGGCTTCGACGCAGCCGCGCCGTCCGCAGCGACACAGCGCCCCGTTCGGCCGATGAATCATGTGGCCGAATTCGCCGCCCGAGGAATGGGTGCCGGTGAACAATTCGCCCTTCAGCACCAGCCCCATGCCGATGCCGTGCGACAAAAGGATAGCGATGAAATCGTCGCGGTAACGATCGGGATCGCGCCAGCGCAGCGCCACCGCCATCATGTTGCAGTCGTTCTCCATAATGGCGGGGACGCCGAACTCCTCTTCGAATATGTCGGCGAAGGCGATGTCGGTGTGCGGCGTGATCGGCGACCACAGCATGGCGCGGGCACGGGTGTCCGTGATGCCCTGGACGGCCAGCGCGATACGAGCGATGCTGCGCACGTCCAGGTCGGGATCTTCCAGGCGGCGCCGCACGATTGCCGTGCACTCACCGATCAGCGAGTCGCGCGACATCGTCAGCGTGTCGAGCCGGCGCTGTTCCTCGGATATTACCTGGCCGGCATAGTCGATGACGGCGACCGAGAGGAAGTTCAGCGACAGCACCACGGTCATTACCGCGGCCGCTTCCGGATTGAGGCTGAGGCCGACCTGCGGACGGCCGCGTTTGAGCGAGCCGGCCTCGCTCGGCTTGCTTTCGGTCAGGATGCCTTCGACGATCAGGTCGGATGAGATCGCCGAGATCGTCGAATGGCTGAGGCTTGTGGTTGCGGCGATCTCGGTGCGCGACGGCTGTCCGGCGCGGCGCACCGCGGCGATCACCATCGCGCGGTTGCGGCGGCGCAAATCGTCGTGGCGGATTCCGACCGACATGCTCTTTCATATCCTCCCGGTCGCCGCGGTTCTTCCTGCCCTGGAACGCTGTCGGTGACGCGGTCAAATACTGGCAGAAGCCGCGCGCCGTGTCATTTATTTATTCCGAGGCCCGAAAAAAATTCGAAACGACATCAAAATCCATCAGAATCGATGTTGACAGCGTTCGGGCGTTGGCCCAGTATTTTTTCGAGGCTCGAAAAAATAGGGCCTTTGTGCCGGCCTTCGGGCCAGTTTGGTCGCGCCATACGCGGCGCAGGGAGGATAATATGAAAAGATTCACAGCCGCCATCCTGGCGGGTGCCGCCATGTCGCTGACGCTCGCGTCTGTCGCGCAGGCGAAGGACAAAGTCGTCGGCGTTTCGTGGTCCAACTTCCAGGAGGAACGCTGGAAGACCGACGAGGCCGCCATGAAGACGGCGATCGAGGCCGCCGGCGACAAGTACATCTCCGCCGATGCGCAGTCCAATCCCGGCAAGCAGCTTACGGACGTCGAAAGCCTGATCTCGCAGGGCGCCAATTCCCTGATCATCCTGGCGCAGGATGCTTCGGCCATCGGCCCGGCCGTGCAGAAAGCCCTGGACGAAGGCATTCCGGTCGTCGGCTATGACCGGTTGATCGAGAACAAGGATGTTTTCTATCTGACCTTCGACAACAAGGAAGTCGGCCGCATGCAGGCCCGCGAAGTGTTCAAGGTCAAGCCGGAAGGCAACTACGTCTTCATCAAGGGCTCCGGTGCCGATCCCAATGCCGACTTCCTGTTCTCGGGCTCGATGGAAGTGCTCAAGGAAGCCATCGACAGCGGCAAGATCAAGAATGTCGGCGAAGCCTACACGGATGGCTGGCTGCCCGCCAACGCCCAGAAGAACATGGAACAGTTCCTGACCGCCAACGACAACAAGGTCGACGCGGTGGTCGCGGCCAATGACGGCACTGCCGGTGGCGTCGTCGCGGCGCTGACGGCTCAAGGCTTGGCCGGCACCGTGCCGGTCTCGGGGCAGGACGGCGACCACGCCGCGCTGAACCGCATCGCCCTGGGCACGCAAACCGTGTCGGTGTGGAAGGACGCGCGCGAGCTCGGCAAGAATGCCGCCGAGATCGCCTCGCAACTGGCCGACGGCAAGAAGACGAGCGACATCGCCGGCGCCAAGGACTTCACGACGCCGGGCGGCAACACCGTCAAGTCGCTGTTCCTGACTCCGGTTGCCATCACCAAGGACAATCTCAACGTCGTCATCGACGCTGGCTGGATCAAGAAGGACGAAGTCTGCGCGGGTGTCGCTGCCGGCACCGTCGCGGCCTGTAACTGATCCGGACCACTTCGAAATATCTGAACGCCGCGGCCCAAAAGCCGCGGCGTTTTCTCAAAGAATTGTGTTTCCGCATCATGCGGATAGCTTCTAGGCTGGGCTCCGGCATGCGCGTCAGACGGCCAGCCGGTGGGAGGAAATCATGACCGACACGACGTCCAACCCGCAGGCCGATACGGCGCGCGCGTCGGAACTCGGCGCCGTCGCCCGGTTCCTGAAGGCGACCGAGATCGACACCCGGATGCTCGGCATGATCGGCGCGCTGCTGGTCATCTGGATTGGGCTGCATGTCATTTCAAGCCTGCGCCTCGGCGTCAATCCGCTCGATTTCGACAGCCGCACCTTTCTCACGCCGCGCAATCTGTGGAACCTGTCGGTGCAGACATCCGCGGTCGCCATCATGGCCTGCGGCATGGTGCTGGTCATCGTCATGCGCAACATCGACCTGTCGGTCGGTTCCGCCGAGGGCCTGATCGGCATGGTGATGGGATTTGCCCAGGTGCATTTCCTGGTGCGTTTTGTCGGGCTCGAACTCGGCAATCCGTGGATCTGGGTCCTGGCGCTGGTCATCGGCCTGGCGCTCGGCCTGTTGATCGGCGCCTTTCAAGGCTTCGTCATCGCCTATCTCGAAGTGCCCGCCTTTATCGTGACGCTGGGCGGCCTGCTGGTCTGGCGCGGTGCTGCCTGGTGGGTCACATCAGGCCAGACCGTGGCGCCGCTTAACGCCACCTTTCAGCTGATGGGCGGCGGGCCGGCGGGATCGATCGGCGCAACCTGGAGCTGGGTTGTCGGGATCGTCGCCTGCCTCGCCGTGGTGTTTGGGCTGTTCAACGGGCGGGTGCAGCGCAAGCGTTTCCGTTTTCCGCTACGTCCGATCTGGGCCGAGGCGCTGCTCGGTGTCGTCACCTGCGGCGCCATCATGGGTGCGGTCTGGCTCGCCAACTCCTACCCCTGGCCGATCGGCATCGTGAACAGATATGCGGTCGCCAACAACATCACCGTTCCCGAAGGCGGCCTGTTCATCGCCCACGGTATCGCCATACCGGTGCTGATGGCGGTCGCCGTCGGGCTGGTCATGACCTTCATCACCAACCGCACCCGTTTCGGCCGCTATGTCTTCGCCATCGGCGGCAATCCCGAGGCGGCCAATCTCGCCGGCATCAACACGCGCTGGATCACCGTGAAGGTGTTCATGATCATGGGCGTGCTGGCCACGATTGCCGCGGCGATCTCGTCGGCCCGGCAGAATTCGGCCACCAACGTGCTTGGAACGCTCGACGAGCTGCTCGTCATTGCAGCCGCCGTGATCGGTGGCACGTCGCTAGCCGGCGGGTCGGGAACGATCATCGGCGCCATGCTCGGCGCCCTGCTGATGCAATCGCTGCAGTCCGGCATGGTGCTGCTTGGTGTCGACTCGCCGCTGCAGAGCATCGTCGTCGGCGCCGTACTGGTGATCGCCGTGTGGCTCGACACCGTCTATCGCAAGCGCGTCTAGGAGGGCATGCCATGACTGACAAGACTGCTCCTGCAGCCACCGCGCTGATCGACATGAGGAACATCTCGATCGCGTTTGGCGGCATCCGCGCCGTCGACGACGCCTCGATCGATCTTTTCCCCGGCGAGGTCGTGGCGCTGCTCGGCCATAATGGCGCCGGCAAGTCGACATTGATCAAGATCCTGTCCGGCGCCTACAAGCGCGATTCGGGCCAGATCTTCGTCAACGGCGAGGAGGCATCGATCTCCAACCCGCGCGACGCCAAGAAATACGGCATCGAGACGATCTACCAGACGCTGGCGTTGGCCGACAATGTCGACGCCGCCGCCAATCTGTTCCTCGGCCGCGAGTTGATGACCGCCTGGGGAACGCTCGACGACGTTGCCATGGAGGCCGAGGCGCGCAAGGTGATGGGTCGGCTCAATCCCCGGTTCCAGCGTTTCAAGGAGCCGGTGATCAAGCTGTCGGGCGGCCAGCGGCAATCGGTGGCGATCGCGCGTGCGATCCTGTTCAACGCCCGCATCCTGATCATGGACGAGCCGACGGCCGCACTTGGTCCGCAGGAAACGGCGCAGGTCGGCGAACTGGTCAAGCAGCTGAAGTCCGACGGCATCGGCATCTTCCTGATCAGCCACGACATCCACGATGTGTTCGAGCTTGCCGACCGGGTCTGCGTCATGAAGAACGGCCAGGTGGTCGGCACCGCCCGCACCACTGATGTCACCCAGGACGAGGTGCTGGGCATGATCATTCTGGGCAAATGCCCGCCAGGCGCCATTCCCGGACCGGGCGCGCTGAAGATCGCGGCCCGAGATCAAGCCAGATCGCGGTTGCCGGACACGTGATATGCCAGCCGTAGGGATGGCTTGGCCTTGGCATTGTGTTGGCAGGGCGACTTGCGCATAAAGGTCCGACATTGCTCAGGGACCGCACGATCCGTTGAAGAAGCTTTTCCCGATCATCGCCTTTATCGCCGTCGCGCTGATCAGCATGGTGATGGCAGGTTTTGCCTACTTCGCCACGCAGGAAGCCGCGCGCATCAAGTTCGAGGCGACTGCCGACGATGCGCTCAACCGGATCGAGAGCCGCATCGACCTGCATCTGTCGCTGCTGCGCTCGACGCAGGCCCTGTTCGACGCCCGCAATGGCGGTATTTCTCGCAGTGAGTTCAAGGCGTTCTTCACTGCGCTCGATGTCGACAAGAATTTCGCCGGCTTGCGCGGCATCGGCTTCCTCAGGCTGGCAAAGACGGGCGACGAGGCGACGGTCGAACGCGACATGCTGCACGATTATGGCGTCAGTCATCCAATCTACCCGGATACCACGCAACCCTGGCGCACCCCTATCGTGCTGTTCGAACCGCTGGATTCATCCAATCAGGCCGGCATCGGCTACGACATGTTCAGCGAACCGGTGCGGCGTGCGGCGATCGAAAAGGCGATGTCCGACGACCAGCAGCACGCCAGCGGGCTGGTGCAGCTGGGCCAGGACACGGGCGCCGCGCAGACGTTCACCGGCTTCTTCGTTTTCGTGCGGCTCAATGTCGAAACCGCTCCCGACGTCATCAATGCTTCGAGATCCTCGACATCAGGTTTTCTCTATGCGGCCTTTCGGGCTCGCGATCTGTTCCAGACCGCGCTCAGCCGGTCGCCGCTTTTGCCGGTCAACACCGAAATCTATGATGGCGATGGTGCCGTGAACGGCGACAATCTGTTGTTCCGGTCGGAGACGCCGCCGGCTTCCACTTTCGGGAACAGGCTGCTGGTCACGCGAAAGATCATCGTCGCCGGACAGCCATGGACTGTCCTGTTCCGGCCGACAAGCGCCTTCTCGCAGCCGTCGTCGCGCGCCATTCCGGTGATGCTGGGGCTGTTCGGCCTGCTGTTGGCGGGCGCAATCGCGCTTGTGGCGCGCTATCAGGAGCGGGCCTATGAGGCAGCGTCGCGATTGCACGAAACGACGGAAAAGAGCCTGATCGAAAAAGACCTGATGCTGCAGGAGATGAAGCATCGCATCAAGAATTCGATCACCAGGGTGCTGGCGATCGCGCGTCAGACGGCATCGCGGGCGACCGACGTCAACGAGTTTTCAGCGTCCTTCTCGGCTAGGCTGCAGGCGATGGCGGCCTCCCAGGACATGCTGACGCGCTCACGCTGGCAGAAGGCGGATCTTGGCGATCTCCTGCGCATCGAGCTGGGTCAGGTGTTCGGCAAGGAGCTGCCCGATGAGCTGTTGTCGGGACCACAGGTGCTGCTCGACGAAACCACGACGCAAGCGCTCGGCCTGACCTTCCACGAACTGGCGACGAATGCGCTGAAATACGGCGAGGCCGGCAATTCCGTTGGGGCGCTGAAGGTGGACTGGTCGCTCGAAGGCCGAGGGCGCGACAGGATGCTGGCTCTCAACTGGCGCGAAAACGGGCAGAAGAAACTTGAAGCGCCCGCCGAGACCGGATTCGGCACCAAGCTGATCGACCTCAACGTGACGCGCGAATTGCGCGGTACGATCAAACGGGATTACCAAGCCAATGGGCTGAACGTGGAAATCAAAATTCCACTCGCCAATTGAGCGCGACCGTTGCCGACAAGGGGGAAGCATCCAGACATCAAAAACCCGGAAGCCGGCGGACCGGCCTCCGGATCGACGTTTCGATTATCGCCGAATTAGTTGCAGCGAGCCGTGTAGATCCGGCCGCGATGATCGCGATATTGGCAATAGCCGTTGCGCAGGTTGCGCACCAGCAGGCCGGAACCGGCACCCACGGCCGCGCCGATCAGCGCGCCCTTACCGCCGCCGACCAAGCCGCCGACACCGGCGCCGATCAAGCCGCCGCCAACCACGTCCTTCTCAGTCGAGGTGCAGCCGCTGACCGCGACCACCGCAACCAGGGCAATAATCATCTTCCGCATAGAGTCACTCCTCACTTTGTGTCCTCACTTTAGTAAGCTCCAGCCGCCATTTAGCATGAAATGACGGCCTTTGCTGCTGCAATCTATTGTTGGTGAAGATAGTCTTTTTCTGGGCGTATCGTGTTCGATGCCATTACCAGGCTGGAAATTGCCAAAGACGCGTCAAGCGTACCATCGGCGCGCACATTCCAGACGATCTGATCATAGTCGTCCTCAAGCGCCGGATCGACCGCAAGACATTTGGCGACGATGTGGTCAGCCTGCCCTTGCACGTCGCCCAAGACGAATGGGTGTTCGGCCACGCATTGCTCGGCCGTCGCGAAAACGCTTACGGGCACCTGGAGTTCACGGCAGTCGGCCATCGTGTTCGAGCAACCGATGACCAGCAACAATGCAGCGATATGTTCCATGGCGAGAAGTCCTCTCGCCATAGTAACGATCTACATTCGCCAAAGTTCCTGGCTGGCTTGATCGGCCGGGGAAATAAGATGGCGCTACAGCCGATTCGGCCACCGGCCGAAACGAGGTGGCCTAGTAGACCAGTTGGTGCAGGGCGACCGCCATGATCACCGCCACCAAGGCCAGCGCAACAAGGCGCAAAGCTCCGTTGGGAACAGGAGCCAGCGGTGGCGCGGAAGCCTCGGAGTCCTCAAACTCGCCCATGGAAGTCCGGGCGGCCTGCTCCAGTCTGTTCATGTCGGCAACCGTCAAGGCATTCCTCCCACCATGCTGCAAATCCTGCTGCGGAAATGTTCGGTGATGCAACAAGTTCCAGCGGTATCCGGGAAAAACAGCATCTGCTTTTATGGTGAACGGCGGGTTAAGGAAGGTCGCTCAATCCGTCTCGAAATTGCCGTGCGGAACGACAAGGCGGTATTCAAGGCGGCCAGCCGCGATTTCGAGCGTCGCCGTTCCGTTCAGTGACGCCGGCACGACCCGTTCGAGTGCGACGCTGCCGAAGCGCTTCTCGCTACGCCTGACATCACTGGCGCCGATTGCCTCCGCCCATGTCAGGGACAGGGAGGTTCCCGTGTCGTCGGCGGTCAGGTTGGCTGTAACATTGACGTACCCGCCGGGCCGCGACAGGGCGCCGTAGCTCACCGAATTGACGGCGAGTTCATGCATCGCAAGGCCGATATGCAAGGCAGCGTTGGGATTGAGATAGGGGTTTGCCCCCTGAAACCTCAGGCTCCGAACCGGATCGCCGCCATAGCGGCCAACCTGGCCCGACACGAGTTCGCGAAGTGCTGCACCCCGCCAGTTGGAAGAGGTCACGAGATCCTGGGACGAGGCCAGCGATTGCAGCCGGCCGCGAAAGCGTGTCAGGAAATCGCCGATGCTGTCGGAGTAGCGGCCGGTCTGGGTGGCTATGCTCTGGATGATCGCCAGCAGGTTTTTGGAGCGATGGCTCACCTCTCGCAACAGCGTCGTCAGGGTCTGCTCGCGGCGCTTCTGCTCCGTCGTCTCGACCATCGTGGTGACGACGCCTTGCACGGTGCCACCATCGCCGTGATCGGCATCGATCCACACCTCGAACCAGCGGCTGCCATCCTCGACGGGAACGCTGATCTCGAGACGTTGGGGGTTGCCGGATGCAATGACGTCGCGCTTGGCCGCGCCGATGCGGTCGGCCTGCGCCTCCGGCAGGATGCCGATGCTGTCGGCGGTGTCCGAAACCCAGGGCGCACGCATGTTGCGCGCCCATACGGTTTTCATCTCGCGATCCTGGTAGAGAACGGAAATGCCGGCATTGTGCAACGCGTGAAGAAGAGCACGACCGAGCTGCATGCCGCTGTCGGCGGGATGGAGGGCGATGACTTCATCGCTTTGCACGGCGTCTTTCCTGTTTCCGGTCCTGGAACCCATCGGCCAATCTGTCCACCCAATTCAGGCTGAACGGCTCATCGTTGAATGGGTTCCAAACAGGTTTCCGGAAAACCCGCCGCTAAAAACGGTCCGCCGGACGGCGTCCTTTGAGGGACACCGCCCGGCGGTGGCTGGAAACCGTTTGAGGGGTGCGGCTTCCAGTGTTCGGCCGTCCGTCCTTACGAAGCCCGTTTGAACAGGCCCGCAAGAAGCGAAATGACCAGGAAGGCGAGGAAGATGAAAAACAATATCTGCGCTATGCCGGCGGAGGTACCGGCGATGCCGCCGAAACCAAGCGCGCCGGCGATGATGGCAACGACGAGAAATACGAGCGCCCAGTAAAGCATGATCCATCTCCTTCGAATGGTGCGATGAAAACGTGGGTGGTTGCGGTTTGTTCCCACCCTTTGCCGAAAAAGACCGTGCTTGCAAATCGTTCGAGCGGAAGCGCAGGAATTCAACGTCGCCGCCCGGGTGCATCAGGCGGCACGAAGTGACGAATTGATCATCTGGAGAGATTCGGGAGCGAGGCTATCGCCTTGGGTTCGTCAATTCCTCCACTCCCAATTCCCGACTATGCGGCGGCTTTCGCCTGCCGGTCAAAGAACAGTGCCTGGCTGATCAGCGCCTTGACCATGTCGGGATTGAACGGCTTGGTGACCAGGAAGGCCGGTTCCGGTCGTTCACCAGTCAACAGGCGCTCGGGGAAGGCGGTGATGAAGATGACCGGCACCGACGTCGATGACAGGATTTCGTTCACGGCCTCGATGCCGGAACTGCCGTCGGCAAGCTGGATGTCGGCCAGCACCATCTTCGGCCGCGTCTTGCCGAACATCATCACTGCCTCGGCATGGGTGCGCGCCGTTCCAACGACGCGGTGCCCGAGGCTCTCGACCATTTCTTCGATATCCATGGCGATCAGCGGTTCATCCTCGATGATCAGAACGTCGGTTGCCACCTGACGGGATATCTCGTTGCTCGCCTGGGCAAGCAACTCTGAAAACTCCTGGTCACCGACGTCAAGGATCTCAGCCGCTTCCTCCTCGCTGAAGCCTTCGACCGCCACGAGCAGGAAGGCCTGACGGGGCCGTGGTGCAATCGCATTCAGATTGGCGGCGGTGCGCTGTTCCCACGCCGATTGCGCCTGTTCCTGTGGAACGCGGATGGCGACCGATGTGAAAAGCTTGGCGAAAACCTTGTACAGCGCGATGCGGTCGCTCGATGCTTCGGGAAATATCTCGATATCGGCGATGATGGCCTCAAGCATCGCAGCGACCAGCGCATCACCACTCTCTTGCGACCCGGAAACAGCCCGCGAGAAGCGGCGCAGGAAGGGCAGATGTGGTGCGATGGTGGCGGATAAGCTCATGGTAAGACGTCTCCCTCAGAATGACGCGATTGCGTAGCAGGTCAAGCTGACTGCAAGCCCTGATAACGCGGATTTTTTGAAAAAGTTCCACCTCGACGGAACAAAAGCCGGGAAGTGGCGTTTGTGGTGGGGATGGGCAACCAGACGAGGGCGCCGCTTGCGTTGTGTTGAGTACGGTAAGAGCGGCTTGAGCGCTGGGAATACAAGGGCAAAATGAAGGATATGACGAAAGATATTCTGACTGGCGCCGAGAGCAGGCGCCGGAACGGTTCTGGTGACGCTCTTGGGCCGAACTCCGAAATCGGACGCAAACTCAAACAATATTACGACGCGCTGGTCTCCGACGATGTGCCGGATCGCTTTTCCCAGTTGCTTAGCCAACTGGAACAGGCTGAACCCGCACAGAAGAAGGACTGAGGCATGGCCGCGGTCTCACAAGGCTTCAAGACTGATCTGCTTGGGGCAATCCCAAGTCTGCGCGCGTTTGCTGTGTCGCTGACGCAAAATGCCGATAAAGCCGACGACCTCGTCCAGGAAACACTCGTCAAGGCTTGGGACAAGCATGAGAGCTTCCAGCCCGGCACCAATCTCAAGGCCTGGCTTTTCACCATCCTGCGCAACGAGTTCTATTCGCAAATGCGCAAGCGCGGGCGCGAAGTGCAGGACAGCGACGGTATCATGACGGCCAGGCTTGCCGTTCATCCGGCCCAGCACGGCCAACTCGACCTTAAGGACTTTCGCGGGGCGCTGGAGCAGTTGCCGGAGGACCAACGCGAAGCCATCATCCTCATCGGCGCATCTGGTTTCTCCTACGAGGAGGCCGCGGAGATCTGCGGCTGCGCGGTGGGGACGATCAAGAGCCGCGTCAGCCGAGCCCGTACCCGCTTGCAGGAGATCCTGAAAATATCAGGTGAGGACGAGTATGGTCCGGACGCGATTTCGGCCCAGGTAACGAGTTCGCCGGCGAGCTGACCGCGATCGCGTCTCAAGCGCGTCCGCAGGCCGCCGCGACCGCTTGCACCAGGTCTTCGCCTGAGTAGGGTTTGCCAACCAGCCTGACGCCCGGAAACGATGCCTTGATTTCATCGGCATCCGAATAGCCGGACGCAAACACGAAAGGTATGCCTGCCGCGCGCAGCCCGGAAGCGAAATCGATCGTCGAGGCGCCGCCCAGCATCAAGTCGACAATGGCTGCATCGAATCGCGTGGCGACTTCCCGGCCATCGACCTCGGTCAGGTCACGGGCGATCACCACCTCATCGGCGCCATGATCGCGGCAAAGTTGCTCGACATCCATGGCGATGAGAAATTCGTCCTCCAAAACGAGAATCCGCAATCCGTCAAGCAATGTGGGCACAGGCAAAGACTCCTTGAAACGCCGGAGTCATGATCGCTAATTGGCTTGCTGTCATTTAAAAAAGACATGTGGCCAGCGGGCGGAACCTCAATCCTTGCAACGCGTTGAAACGCGGCTCTCCAAGAGCGGCTTTCGAAGGGGGTCGAGCGGGCTTTCGAAGGGGGCGAAATGTCAGTCCAGAACAATAACGCTTTCTCCAGCCGCCAATATCCCTGCGAGAACTGCCCATTGCGGCCGTTGCCGGTTTTCCGCGACTTCGAAGAACAGGAGCTGGCCTTCATCAGCAAATTCAAGAAGGGTGAACTCGCGGTCGATAAGGGCGACACGGTGCTGGTGGAGGGAAGCCATAGCGCCCATCTCTACACCGTGCTCTCCGGCTGGGCGTTTCGCTACAAGCTGCTGCGGGACGGCCGTCGCCAGATCCTCAATTATCTCATGCCCGGGGATCTGATCGGCCTGCAAGGCAGTGTGATGGGCGAGATGCAGCATTCCGTCGAGGCACTCTCACCGATGCTGCTGTGTGTTTTCGAGCGCGAATATCTGCACGAGCTGTACCGCAATCATCCCGGGCTGGCCTACGACATCACCTGGATCGCATCGCGCGAGGAGCGGATGCTGGACGAGAATCTGCTCAGCCTCGGGCGCCGCAGTGCGATCGAGCGCGCCGCCTATCTCATCGCCTTCATCGGCAGCCGGGCCAAGGTCGTCGGACTGAATGGCAGCCAATCCGTCCAGATACCGATCACGCAGCAGCACATTGCCGATACGCTCGGCCTGTCGCTGGTTCACACCAACAAGACGATCCGCAAGCTGATGGATCGCAAGCTGATCGTCTGGCGCGACGGCGGCTGCGCGGTCTCCGACAATGAAGGGCTCAAGCGGCTCGCCGGCTGGGAAGGACTGGGCGAGGCGCGCCGGCCACTAATCTGAGGAAGCGTCTTTTTGCGAAGCCGGCGGATCGGGTGCGCGCCGATGCGTTTTCGGCTACTTTGTCCGCAGTGCCGGAACCATGAGGCGCGCAGCGCGTTTGAAACCGAGCAATCACAAGGAGTTAAGCCATGGCCACTGCCGCAGGAAAGACCGCAACCGACGCCCGTGCAAATGCGGACCTGGAAGCCGACATCAGGCAGTTGAAGGCCGACATCGACAAGCTCACCAAACAACTGGCCAAGACCGGCGAGCATGGCTATGGCACCGCGCGCCGTGCAGCGACAGAAGGGGTCGAGCAGTTGCGCGCGCAGGGCGAAGCAGCCTTTGACAGCTTGCGCAGCAATGCCAAGGACATCGAAGCGCAGATGATGGCAAGCGTGCGTGAAAAGCCGGTGACGTCACTGGCAATCGCCGCTGGCGTCGGCTTCCTTTTCGCGCTCATCGCGCGTCGCTAGTCGCGCTACAGATGGGAATGTTGGCAACCCTGATCTCGGGCCTCGCCTCGGGGGAAACCGTGGCCGCCGTTCATCGGGCGCGCACGGCGGCAATCGTCTATGTGATCGCCATGGCCGCTGCGCTTTGCGGTCTCGGCTTTCTGGTCGGGGCCGCCTATATCTGGACGGCGATGCGCTACGGGTCGCTTGCCGCCGCGCTGGGGTTTGGCGCCGGTTTCCTGGTGCTCGCCGGACTTATCCTGCTGATCTACCGGATATCCGCAGGTTCGCGCGCCCGGCGCCGGGCGCAGCGCCGCAATGCCGACATGAAGGCGATCGGCGTCACCGCCGCACTCGCCGTGCTGCCGAGCCTGCTCAAGGGAAAAGGCGGTCTCGGCGCCATTCTGGGGCCGGCCGTGGCGCTCGCGGCCTACGCCATCTACCGCGAGAATGTGAAATCCGACGATCCGGATGAGAGCGAGCGGACGTAGAGCTGATGGGAGATCACTTCGACAGCTCTTCCAGGGGCATCGATATTTCGGCAAACACGCCTTCCGGCCGGAATTCATGGGTCACTTCGCTGGAAATGACCTTGGCCAGGCTGCGGCGAATGAGGATAGAGCCGAAGCCTTGCCGATCCGGCGGAGCGACTTGCGGCCCGCCGCTTTCGCGCCAGGTCAGCACAAGACGCCGGGCATCCTTCCTGCCTTGCGTCCTCCAGCCGAGGTCGACCCTGCCTGACGGCACCGACAGCGAGCCATATTTCAGCGCGTTGCTGGCGAGTTCATGCAGGATCAGGCCAAGCCCGACGGCCTGGTCGGGCGACAGCAGCAGGTCGTCGCCGGAGATCGTCATGCGCGGCTGCTCGGCCGTTTCGAAAGGTCTGACCTCGATCTGGACGAGTTCACTGATGCCGATGCCACGCCACTCGCGGTCCGACAACAGATTGTGGGCGATGCCCAAGGCCTGAAGCCTGGCGCCGAAGGCCTCGAGGAACTGGCTTGGCTGGCGGGCATGGCGCACGGTCTGGGTTGCCAGCGCCTGGACGGTCGCCAAAGTGTTCTTGACGCGATGGTTGAGTTCACGCAGCAGCAGCCGTTGCCGTTCGTCGCCGAGCTTGCGCTCGGAGATGTCGTAATTGACGCCGAAGATCAATGTCGGCTTGCCGTCGCCGTCACGCTCGATCACACGGCCGCGCGTGGCGAGCCAGCGCGGCGGGTGAAAGCCCTTCACCCGGTATTCGCCGAAATAGTCGTCGCTGCCGGTCAAGGCGTCGCGAAAGCGGGTTTCGGTCTGGTAGACGTCGCGCGGATCGATGGCGGTGAGGATGTCGCGTGCGCGCAGCCGGTTGGAGCGCGGCAGGTTGAACAGCTCCGACATCAATGTGTCGCATTCGATGACATCGGTGCGGATATCCCATGCCCAGCTGGCGAGCGAGGCCGCATCGAGTGCGATGGCGCGTCGTTTTTCCTCGCGCGCAAGTGCGGCCTCGGCGATCGCGCCGCTGCGGGTTGCATCCTTTAGGGTGAACAGGCTGGCGGCGAGGCCGGCGAGCGCCTTCAACTGGTCGAGCTCGGCTCGGGATGGAAAACCATGCGGCTCGCGGTCGAGCACGCACAGCGTGCCGATGCGGGCACCTGCCACGACCATCGGCGCGCCGGCATAGAAGCGGACATGGTGCTTTCCGGTGACCAGCGGGTTGGTCTTGAAACGGGGGTCCGCCGTTGCATCCACGACCACCATCGGCTCGTCGCCCGCGGCAATCGCATGGGCGCAGAAGGAGACGTTGGTCGCGGTTTCGGTCTCGTCCAGGCCGAAGCAGGATTTGAACCAATGCCGTTCAAGGTCGACGAGTGTGACCAGGGCCATCGGCACCTGCATCACCGCTGCGGCAAGGCTGCTGACGTGGTCGAAATCGGGGTCGGCCGCCGTATCCAGCATCTCCAATCCGTGCAGCACGGCCAGCCGGTCGACATCCATGACTGCTAGCGCAACTTCGGCCGGCAGATCGGGTGCTGTTTGCGTCTTGCCAATCACCCCAATTGCCTCGTCCCGGTCTTCGTCGCCGCATGCTTGCGCTGGTGCAAGGCCAGCACGCTTTTCCGGAACCATCCTAGCGAGGAACCGTTACCCGACCATGATTTGCCGGGCGCGCCAGTTGGTGCAGAATGAGACAGGGATCGAGCATGGCCAAGATCATTCCAGAAAACAAGGCGCGGCAGGGGCGATGGGGCTGGCATGGATTTCGGATCCTGATCGCCGCACTGCTTCTGGTGTTTGCTGCATGGGGCATTGCCGAGATCTATGGTGTGTTGATCAAGGCGCCTAACAGCGATGAACAGCATGTCCCCACACCGCCCAACACCACCGAGCAGGCTCCTGCCGGGTAAAGCCGGTCTGTCCGTTGCGTCGCACCTCATCAGGCGGCTCTCGACTGGGCCGCGCTCGCCGGAACCAATACATTCAGTGCGCCAGGCTGGATCTCGATTACCGTTTCACGGTCAAGCCTGACCAGTTCGCCGTCCATGACGGCGCGAAATTTGCTGCTGCCCGAATGGATTTTCAGCACCGTTCTGTTCGCCTGGTGGATTTCGACATGTTCGTTGTCGCGCCATTTGCCGCGCGCCATGTTGAAGAAGAACTTGACCAGTTCGGCGCGCTGCTTCGCCACCGTGACATAGACACCGAGCACGCCGCCCGCAGGATTGTCGGCATAAGGCAGATGGCCTTCGCCGAATAAGTTGTTGGTGATGCCGATGCCGGTGATGCGTGCCGCCATTTCGGCGTCGCCGATGCTGAGCGTCACATTCATCGCAGGTGGATTGTTGATCGTTGCCCAAGCCGCCTTGGCCGAGGCGCGGATCTTTCCCAACCGCGAACCGAACTCCATCTTCTGGCGCAGTTGCACCATCTTCGCGTGCATGCCGATCGAGAACTGGTGCACGAAAGGTTGGCCATTGGCCGTCGCCACATCGACAGCAATGATTTCGCCGTCGGCGAAGGATTTCAGCGCCCCGTCGAGCGACTGCGGAATGCCCAACCCGCGTGCGAACAGGTTCATGGTGCCGGCTGGCAATATGGCAAGCGCCTTCTTCGTGCCCATCAGTCGGGCGGCCGCGGCGGAAATGGTCCCGTCGCCGCCACCCGCCAGCACGATGTCGACCGAGCGACGCGAAGCGGCGTTGTCCAGCGTCTCCACCACATCCTTGCCGGCGACAATTTCGATGCTGAGCGAGTGGCCTGCCGTTTCCAGCGTCTGATGCATCCTGTCGGAGAAAGCGGCGAGGTCGGTGGTGCGCAAAGTGCCGCCGTCCCGGTTCAGCACCGCTGCAAATCTCATGCCCCGCTCCACCAGGTCAGCCAAAAGGCGGCCGGGATATACCCAGCCAACGGCTGAAACGCGGCGTCGACAGAAAGGTTCCTCTTGCCACGGGGTGACTACCCCAGCGGCTCAATAATTTCCGTGGTTTCGTTCCCGGACCGCAGCGCTTTGTCGGAACAACTGACCCGGTCACGACGTTGTGAACCTGCAGATGCCGCGTTCCCCAAGGAGACGCGGCGCGTGAGATCAGGCACGAGGAGAGACTACCATGATCCGCAATCTTTTAGCCACGACGGCGCTCGCAACCTTTGTCGCGACCGGCGCCTATGCGCAGAACGCAACAAATACGGCGCCTGCCACGCCCGCCGTCCAGGAGCCCGCCGCCGCTCCTGTGGCACGCGCAGAGGGCAGCATCGTCACCAACATCATCGGTGAGTCCGTCTACAACGGCACCGGCGACGATGCCGAAAACATCGGCAAGGTCAGCGACGTCGTGTTCGACAAGGATGGGCAGGCGAAATCCGTTGTCATCGACGTCGGCGGTTTTCTGGGTGTCGGCGCCAAAAGCGTTGCTTTCGATTACGGCAAGCTGCAGTGGGCCGAAAAGAATGGCGACCGCTGGTTGGTGGCCCAGACGACCAAGGACGAACTGACGGCGCAGGCAGAATTCGATAAAAAGCCTTACAGCCCGACCCCAGCACCTGCGGCATCGACCGACGCAACAGCGCCGGCAGCACCCGCGACGACGGACACAGCGCAAAAGCCTGTCGACATGAACGCCGCTTCGGCAGAACCAGTCAAGCGCGCCGACGGCAATCTCGCCACCAACATCATCGGGGAAAACGTCTATAACGGCACCGGCGATGACGCCCAGAACATCGGCGACGTCAACGACATTGTGCTGACCAAGGATGGCAAGGCGCAGTACTTGGTCATCGGCGTCGGCGGTTTCCTAGGCCTTGGCGCCAAGAACGTCACCTATGACTTCTCGAAGGCGCAGTGGGCCGAGAAGAATGGCGACCGCTGGCTGGTCGCCCAGACCACCAAGGAAGAATTGCAGGCGCAGCCGGATTTCAACCGCAAGGCCTATGACCCTGCGCCGGCAACGACGGCTTCGAATGCGCCGGCAGCAGTCGCGCCCGCCGCAGCCCCTGCCGTCGCTCCGTCCGACAAGACGGCACAGGCTCCGGCGCCCACGACCCCCGATGCCTCGGCTCCGGACCAGACAAAGACCGCAGCCATCGACAAGTCGACGCTGACCGAGATGCCGGTTGGTGAGATTCGCGCCGATGACCTCAAGGGCACGACTGTCTATGGCGCCAACGACGCCAAGGTCGGCGAGATCGGCGATGTCGTGCTTGCGCCCGACAAGAAGGCCGATGCGGTGATCGTCGATGTCGGTGGCTTTCTCGGCATTGGCGAGAAGGAAGTCGCGGTCGGCATGGATAATCTCAAATTCATGACCGACAAGGCGGGCAACAAATACCTGTACACGACCTTCACCAAGGAACAGCTCGAGGCACAAACCGCCTATGACAAGGGCAGCTATGCCGAGAAGCGCGATCAGCAGCGCATGATCGTCAGGTAGTTTCCACCCAGTCGGATACAGGCCCGCGCCGGCAACGATGCGGGCCTGTGTTCATGTGTGGCATGGAGGCAGGCCAGCGGCATGGCCGACGAGGCCGTTCTCGGTCAATTCGGCCAGTGCCAGCGATTGGTCGAGATGTTCGGCTCGCCAGGCGAGCAGCCGTTCGGCGAATTCCAGACGCACGGCGAGATGGCTGGGGTCGGCCGCGAGATTGTCCAATTCGTCCGGATCGTTTTCCAGATCGAACAGCAGCGGCGGCAGGTTGCCGCCGAAATGCACATATTTGAAACGCTCCGTGCGGATAACGGCGAGATTGCATTGGCGTGAGGCGATGCCGAAATGGCGTTCGGCCTCGCCCGCGACAACCGAGCGGAAATCGAACTCCCAATGCGCGGCATCGCGCCACGCCGCAGGGGTTTCCCCGCTCAGGAACGGCTTCAGCGACCTGCCGTCGAGATGCGGCGCGGGCTCTTCGCCGAGCAGGTCGAGAAACGTCGGCAAAATGTCGACCGCTTCCGTGAAGCTGTCTACCTTGCCGCCGGCCGCCTTGCCGTGGCGCGGATCGCGGATGATCAGCGGAATGTGGTAGCTGCCGTCGAAATAGCCGCCCTTGCCCAGCATGAAATGGTCGCCCATCATCTCGGCATGGTCCGAGGTCAGCACGATGATGGTGTCGTCCCACGCGCCGGCCGCCTTGACCGCTTGCCAGATGCGGCCGAGCTGGGCGTCGACCTCGGAAATCATGCCGTAATAGATCGCGCGGAGGACGCGAAAATCGTCTTCGCTCCAGTCGCGCACCTTGCCGCTGGCGTCGGGGCGAAATTTCATCTGTTTCTGCCGGCCGAGATCATAGGCTAGATAGGGATGGTTTTCCGCCTCCTCCTGCCAGCTTGCCGCGCGCCGGAAGGCCGGGCCGTCAGCCGGATCGTACATTGTGTTGTAGGGCTCCGGCACTATGAAGGGCGGGTGCGGGCTGATGAAGGAAACATGCGCGAACCACGGCGCGGCGTGCTCCTGTTCGCCAAGCCAACGCGCGAATTCGCCGGTCAGGAAGGCCGCCGGAGTTTGTTGCCCGGAGTAGACGGGCGGCGCGTTGCTGACGGTGGTCCCGACCGCGCCGTCGGCCACCGGGCGATGGATGTCGCGGGATCCGGCGCTGGCGTCGACACCTTGCAGCTCCAGCCAGGATAGCCATTGCTTCTGATGCTCGGGCAGCAACTGGCGCACCGTAAAGCCCGGCAGCACGCCTTCATAGCTTTGCAGCCGCGGATCGCCCGGCGCCAGCAGGCGCGGATCGAGCGACACATCGGTGTAGCCGAACAGCGTCGGATCATAGCCCAGGGCGCGAGCCGAAAGCGCAATGTTGCCGTGGCGAGCGTCGAGCGGCGTGCCATTGCGGCAGACGCGGTTGTTCATCTGGTAGAGGCCGGTGTAGAGGCAGGCGCGGGCGGGCGAGCAGGGCGCCGCGCCGCCATAATGCCGGTTGAACAGCACACCCTCCGCGGCCAAAGCGTCGGCATGCGGCGTCTGCACGACCGGATGACCGGCGGCGGACAGACAATCGCCACGCCACTGGTCGCATGTGATCAGGAGAATGTTAGGCCGCCTGGCTTTTCCACTCACTCACGATACCTTTGTCCCGGGATGTCGAACGCCGTTTATGGAACCGAATTCTGGCCATGGCGCAAGTCTGACCTGCGAACCAATTGGTGAACGAACCTTGTTCCATCGTTCACTTTTATGACACAGTCCATTCTGTGTTTGCCGCCTTTGCGGAAACTGCCCTGGTCCTCATATTGGCGTGGACAGCGGCGAGGGCCGCACATGTACCAAGGGAAGGAGCAAGACAATGCTCGACCAGATCAAGGGCCTGCATCACGTCACGTCGATGGCCAGGGATGCCCGCCAGAACAACGATTTCTTCACCAGGAAACTCGGTCAGCGCCGGGTCAAGAAGACCGTCAATTTCGACGCGCCCGATGTTTATCACCTTTATTACGGTGACGAGGCCGGTACGCCGGGTTCGGTGATGACCTATTTCCCCTTCCCCGACATCGGCAAGGGCCGGCATGGGGTCGGGGAAGTCGGAACCACCGTCTACTCGGTGCCGGAAGGCACGCTTGGCTATTGGGAAAAACGCTTTGCCGATGAGGGCGTCACCGGCCTCTCGCGCGAAGAAACCTTCGGTGAGAAGCGCCTGGCTTTTGCCGGACCGGATGGTGACGGCTTCGCGCTGGTCGAGTGCAAGAGCGACAGCAGAGCACCCTGGGCGAAAGGCGGCGTTCCCACGGATGAGGCGATCCGAGGCTTTCATTCCGTGTCGCTCAGGCTGAAGGATGGCGGCGCCACGGAAGAGCTGCTGAAGTTCATGGGCTATGAGGAAGTCGACAAGTCCGGCAATCTCAGGCGGCTGGCGGTGAAGAACGGCAATGGCGCCGATGTCATCGACATCGAATCGCTGCCGAGCACTGCCTTCGCCGATCTCGGCGCCGGCTCCGTCCATCACGTCGCCTTCGCGGTCGAGAACCGCGCCAGGCAGCTGGAAGTACGCAAGGCGTTGATGGACACCGGCTATGGGGTGACGCCGGTGATCGACCGCGACTACTTCTGGGCGATCTATTTCCGCACACCGGGTGGCGTGCTGTTCGAAGTCGCCACCAACGAGCCGGGTTTCGATCGCGACGAGGATACCGCTCATCTGGGCGAGGCGCTGAAGCTGCCGACGCAGCACCAGCACCTGCGGCCCTATCTCGAACAGCATCTGCAAAAGTTGGAAGGCTGAGGCCATGAGCAAGGACGCTTACATCCACAAGGTGCTGCCCGGTTCGCCGGGCGGTCCATTGCTGTTCGTCTTCCATGGCACGGGAGGCGATGAGAATCAGCTTCTGTCGCTGGGGCGCGATCTCGCGCCCCAGGCAACCATCGTCTCGCCGCGCGGTGATGTGTCGGAACAAGGTGCCGCGCGCTTCTTTCGCCGCGCCGCCGAGGGCATCTACGATATGGACGACCTGGCGCGGGCGACGACCAAGATGGCGGGCTTCGTCAAGGCCCATGTTGAAGCAGCGAAGCCATCGGCCGTGCTGGGTCTCGGCTATTCCAACGGCGCCAATGTCCTGGCCTCGGTGGTGTTCGCAGTTCCAGCGCTGTTCGACGCGTCGGTGCTGATGCATCCGCTGATCCCGTTCGAACCTGAGGTCAAGGGCAGCCTCGCCGGCCGCCATATCCTGGTGACCGCCGGCAAGCGCGATCCGATCTGTCCACCGAACCTGACCACGCGGCTCGAGGCCTATTTGCGTGCCGACGGCGCCGATGTCACAGTGGAATGGCACGATGGCGGGCACGAGGTGCGGCCAAACGAGATCGAGGCGGCACGGCGGTTCTTTGCCGATACTGCCCAAGGAGCATAGCAATGCCTGACCAACTGCCTGAGATCGAACTTGAGGATCGCGGTTCCAAGGGCCGCTACGTCCTGCGTGGACCCGATGGCGCCGAGGCCGAGATGACTTTCACCAAGATCGGTGAGCACCAGATCATCATCGACCACACCGAAGTGCCGGACGTCTTTCGCGGCCAGGGTGCCGGGCTTCGGCTTGTCACCCGCGCCGTCGAGGATGCGCGTGCGGCGGGCAAGAAGATCATCCCGCTCTGCCCGTTCGCCAACGCCCAGTTCCGCCGCCATCAGGAATGGGCCGACGTGCTGAAGCGGTAGGGATTCGTTGCTTGGAAACGGCGCGGCAAGCGGCTGCCATCCCACCGGGGCGGCTTTGGCATTTGCGCGGGTGGCGCATCCTGCCTAAGTAGATAGGATATATCTTAGCCGCGCCGACAAACGAACCGAATGATCCCCCAATGACCGAAACAGATCTCGTTCCCGTCTTCGACGGCCACAACGATACGTTGCTCAGACTCCATCAGTCGAAAGACACGGACGTCGAAAAACTGTTCATCGAGGGGAAATCGGGCGGCCATATCGACCTGCCACGCGCGAAAGCCGGCGGCTTCGCCGGGGGCATGTTCGCCATCTTTCCGCCGCCTGTCGAGAAATCCAGGCGCGGCGCCGTGCCCCTGGCGCCGGGTGCCGCCGAACCGCTGCCGCCCGAGGTTCCGCGCAATGAGGCGCTGACCTCGACCATCGCGATGGCCTCGATCCTGTTCAGGCTGGAACGGGCCGGAGCGCTCACCGTCTGCCGCAGCGCCGGCGATGTGCGCAATGCCATGGCGCAAGGGTCGATCGCCGCGGTGTTCCACATCGAAGGGGTCGAGGCGATCGATCCCGAGCTCACCATGCTCGACGTGCTGCATGAAGCCGGCCTGCGCTCGCTCGGCATCGTCTGGAGCCGTCCGAACGCCTTTGGCCACGGCGTGCCGTTCCGCTTCCCGTCTTCGCCCGACACCGGCCCTGGCCTGACCGATGCCGGCAAGGCGCTGGTCAAGGCCTGCAACCAGTTGAAGATCATGATCGACCTGTCGCATCTCAACGAGAAGGGCTTTCGCGATGTCGCCGCACTCAGCGATGCGCCGCTGGTGGCGACCCATTCCAACGTGCACGCGATCTGCGGCCATTCGCGTAACTTGACCGACTGGCAGCTCGGCGCGATCCGCGAAACCGGCGGCATGGTCGGGCTGAACTTCGCAACCGGCTTCCTGCGCGAGGACGGTCGCATGAATGCCGACACCAGCCTCGATATCATGGTGCGCCATATCGATTCGCTGCTGCAGGCGCTGGGTGAGGACGGCGTTGGTCTTGGCTCCGATTTCGACGGCGCCATGATCCCGGCCGTCATCGGCGATGTCGCCGGCCTGCCGAAGCTGATCGATGCATTGGCGGCACGCGGTTTCGGCCGCGCGCTGATCGAAAAAATCGCCTATCGCAACTGGCTCAATATGCTCGAGAAAACGATAGGTTAGAGACAGCCTGCGGCATGGTGTGTTCGGCCCGCCGGCATATGTCGACAAGGACATAGTTCGTCGGTGGAAGCCGGATACGATTGGGTGGATAGCCGGCAATGCTGAAGACCTTCACGGATGAGGGCGGCGAATTCGAGCGAACCGATGTCGTCATCGTCGGTGCGGGTTTCACCGGCCTGTCGGCGGCGCTTGAGATGAAGAAGGCCGGCATCGATTTCATCCTGCTCGAAGCACGCGACCGCGTCGGCGGACGCGTCGAGTCCCGACTGAACGGACTTGGCGAACGCATCGATAGTGGCGGCCAGTTCCTGTGCGAGGACATGCCGGAATTGATGGCCATGGTCGAGGCGCGCGGCAAGACGATGGTTGAAACCTATGTCGATGGCGACTTCATCACCCAGCCGACGATGTCCGCACAACGAGCAGAGCGGACCTATCATGCCGCGATGGCGATCCGCGAGCGCATGAACGGGATCGATCCGGACGATGCCTCGATTGCCGAACAGACCGTCGCCGACTGGCTTGCCTGCCAGCACGATTCGGCCGATGCAAGGATGGCTTTCCGTTCGATGATCGAAGGTCTCTGGTGCATGGCGCTGGACCAGATTCCTCTCTGGTATTTGATCGGCAATGACCGGCGGGTCACCAACGAGGTGACGGAACTGCAATATTCTGTGCGCGAAACCATGCATTCGCTGGCCGACGATCTGGCCCGCGACCTTGGCGATCGGTTGCGGCTAAGCGAGCCGGTCACGCGCATCGAGCACAGTTCGCAAGGTGTTCTTGTCGTTTCGGCCGGGGGTGCCGTCGAGGCGCGCACGGTTCTGGTGGCCGTCCCGCCGGCGACGGTGACGGAGCTCGCCTTTGCCCCCGCTTTGCCGGCCGGACTGGGGCGGGCGCTCGGCGCCTGGGAAAGCGGCGCGGCTATCAAGATCCTGGTGCGCTATGCCAAACCGTTTTGGCGGGCGCGGGATTTGAGCGGCATGGTGATGTGGCTCGAGCCGCCGGGGCTGTTTGCCTGCGACGCCGGCAAGGATGCGGAGCATGCGGCGCTCGTGGTGTTCGCCGGCGGCTCGCTCGCGCTGCGTTGGCGCGACCTCGGCGAGGCGGAACTGCGTGCGGAGGTGACCGGCCGGCTGGAGGCAGCCCTTGGTCCGGACGCCGGTGACGTCATCGATTTCAGTTTGCGTGACTGGATAGGAGATCGCTGGAGCGGCGGCGCGTACAGCGATCTTATTGTCGATGTTACAGCGACAGACGCCGAGCGAACGATCCTTGCCGGCGCACCGCCGGTGTATCTCGCCTCTTCAGAACTCTCGCCATCGTTTCCGGGGTATGTCGAGGGCGCCATCATTGCCGGGCGCATCGCCGCGCACAAGATCATTGCCGAGCTTCAAGCTCCGGGCTGAGCCTGATCTTTTCGAAAAACTGTTTGGCAAGATCGGTCAAGTTGCGCCTCGAGCCCTGGCGCCATCGAAGCCATGCCCGATTTTGCCCGACTTCGCCCGAAATGCTGTTTCGAATTCGTTACAGTGCCAATCCTTCGCCACCCCATCACCGTTACAAAGCGCGGATAAGTTCATTTCACCGCCAAAAGAAACTCAGCGAAGGGGAAGGTAATGCATGCGAAAATCCAGACGATCCGCGGCGAGGGGCACCTTCAGGCTCCAGAGCGCAATGACCGCCGTCCGAAACTGGCGCTGCGCCAGCGGGCCAGCGACCACCCCATGGCGATGTTCATGGTGCTGGCTGCTTGCGCCTTCGTCGGCATGGCGTTCACGCCGACAATCGGGCCGGCCTTCGCTTCGTTGAATCCGCCGGCCAATCTCATCGACGGCGCGCAGACGACGACCAGGACCGCGCGTCTGCCGGTGCCGGTGACCGACTTCGCCTGCAAGGGCCAGGCCTGGGGTGCCGAGAGCATGGATTGCCTGCGCGCCATCGCCGAACAGTCCGGAACACACAAAAGCCGCGCGATCCGCATGATCGCCAATGCCGCGCCGTTGACCGGCACGCCGAATATTTTCTGATTTCCGTCGAAGCATGATCCCGAAAACCGTTCCCGTTTTGTGGACCATGCTCTGACCTCCCCGAGCGCCCTCCAGTGCGCTCCTTTTGGCTCCCGCCCCCGGGAGCCTCTTTTTTTATCCTTTCAAGGCCGCCTGTTCGGCGATGGCGGAGAGCACGCTGCGCACATCCAGCGTGCTGAACGGCTTTTCCAGAATCTGCGGTCGCTGGTGCGCCGGCAAGGCTTCGATTTCGGCTTTGGCACCGATCAGGTCTCCGGTGACCAGCACGAAACGTCGCGCCAAATCGGGCTTTTCGGCGAGCAGCTCACGATAGATCGATATGCCGCTGACGCCGGGCATGCGCAGGTCCGAAAAAACGATGTCCGGCGGCATATGGCCGCTCAAGGTGGCGGCGGCCGATTCCCAGACCGGCACGATCCGCGACTTGATGCCCATCAGTTCGAGGATGTCGGAGAGCGAGCCGGCGACATCCGGCTCGTCGTCGATGATCAAGGCATGGCGCAGGCCGCTCGATCGCGGCTGGTTGTCGCCGGCGGTGGCGAGGCCGGCCACGATGGCCGGCAGCTGGACGACGAAACGCGCGCCTCTCGGGAGCACTTCCTCGAACCAGACATTGCCATTGTGCCGCTCGATGATCGATTTCGAGATCGACAGGCCGATGCCGGTGCCGACGCCGACCGGCTTGGTGGTGAAATAGGATTCGAAGATGCGGCCGCGGATCGCTTCGGGCACGCCGGGCCCATTGTCCTCGACCGAAAAGCAGGGATGATCCCGGTCGCTGCGGAACGTCCGCACCTTGATCAGCCGGTCGCCGGCAATGCCAGCCAAAGCGTGCTGGCTGTTGATGAGGAAATTGGCCGCCACCTGCGTCACATGGTCGGCGTCGGCCATGGCCAGCAGCGGGCCTGCGGCGAAATCGGTGTCGATGATGATGCCGCTTGAGCGCGCGCCATAGGCGGTCACTTCAAGTGCCGCCCGGATCACCTGGTTGAGGTCGGTCTCGGCTTGTGCCGCGGGATGGAGGCGGACCATCGACAGGAAGCTCTTGACGATGCGGCCGCAGCGCTCTGCGGCCGCGCGGACCTTTTCGGCGCGCACCTTGGTTTGCGGATCGGAGGCGAATTCGTGCAGCAGCGTCGATTGCGCCACAACCACGGCCAGCGGGTTGTTGAGCTCGTGCGACACACCGGCCAGCAACGAACCCATGGCCGCCATCTTCTCGTTCTGGTGCAGCTTCTCGCGTTGCCGGCCGATTTCCTCCTCGGCGCGCAATTTGTCGCGCAGGTCGCGGATGGAGCCGAAGATCAGGCGGCGGTCGGCAACCCGCATCTCGGTGGCCGTCAGCTCGATCGGGAACACTTCGCCGGCGGCATTCTGGGTCACCGTCTCGAGCCGCTGGCCGACCATCGGCGCGCCGCGGCCGGACATGTATTCGGCTCCTGAGGCATAGCCCTTGCGGTAGTAGATCGGCACGATCGTATCGAGCAGGTCCTTGCCGAGGATGTCGCTGCGCTGGAAGCCGAACATCTTCTCGGCGGCCGGATTGAATTCGATGATCGAGCCGGTCTCGTCGATGACGACAATGGCGTCGAGCGAGGCCTGCAGCATGGTGCGGCGAATGACCTCGCTGGCGTGGGCGTCGGAGGGCGAGCGCTCTATGGCGTCGCCGATGGCCAGCGCGATGATGTGCAGCGTCGCCTCTTCCTCGTCGGTCCATGCACGCTCGTTGATGCAGTCATTGACCGCCAGCGTGCCCCAGAGATGGCCGTGCGCGAAGACCGAGACCGAGAGGAACGATTTGATGTTCTGCTTCTCGAAATCGGTCCTCAGGAAGCCTTCGAGGTCGCGCGTATGACCGGCGAAGATCTTGCCTTGCCTCTCGTCCTCGGCAAGCCGCTCCAGCAGCGGGTCGGAATTGACGATCGATTGCATGATGACGGTCGGTGATGCCAGTTCGCCGCCGAAAAGAGGGTCGATCCAATAGGCGGCGACGGATTGGGCGAAGCCCTGGCCGGGCAGTTCGCGCAAGCGAAACAGGATGCCGCGCTGGCAATCCATGGCCCGGCAGAGCGTTTCCAGTATGCCGTCCATCTCGCGCTGCCAGTCGCCGGCCTCGCGCAGCCGGCGAACGACGCGCACGGCCGCCATCGCCGCGCCCTGCCTGAACCCTTGCATATCGGTGCTTGCTGCTTCAGCGATCATCTTGTGCTGTCATTCCGGAGTCGCGCCAATTCGGCCGGCGAGCAACTACATCCTTCTGGCCCGGTGCTCAGTTGCCGTCGCCGGCCGGCAGCGAGAAGATATAGCCCTCGCCGCGCACCGTGCGCAGGAATTTCGGATTGGCGGGATCGGCCTCGATCTTTTTGCGCAGCCGCATGATGCGAATGTCGACCGCGCGTGACGATTCCGGATCTTCGGTGAAACCGATCGCCTCGGAGATAGCGGCGCGGGTCAGCAGCCGGTTGGCGCGGGTGAGGAAAATCTCCAGCACGTCGAACTCACTCTTGGCCATGTCGATCACCGCGCCATTGGCGCCGGTGACCAGCCTGCCGTCGAGATCGGCCTGGAAGGGGCCGAAGGCAACGGAACGGCGATCCGTCCCGGCCCTCTTGTCCTGGAGCTCCTTCGGCTGGGGGACCCGGCGCAACACGCTGCGCACCCTGGCCAGCACTTCGCGCAATTCGTAAGGCTTGACGATGTAGTCGTCGGCACCGAGTTCCAGCCCGACAATGCGGTCGAGCGCGGTGCCGGCCGCGGTCGCATAGATGATGCCGATCGGCAGTTTCGAACGCAGCCAGCGGCCAAGCGAGAGGCCGTCCTCGCCGGGCATGGCGATGTCGAGAATGGCAAGATGAAACGACTGCGTTTCAACGAGGCTGCGCGCGGCGGCCGCACTTTCAGCGGTGGCCACGTCATATCCGGCGGCGCCAAGGTATTCGGCGACAGCGTCCCTCAGGTCGGGCTCATCCTCGACGATGACAATTCTTGCCCGCACGATGCTTTCGCTCCCACTTTCAGTGGAAAGTAGATTGGGTATAAACATCATGTCCAGCACTCATATCGGGGTTGCCAGGGAACGGTTGGAAAACATGGCCGCACGATCCGTCATTGCGCTCCTTTCGGTAGCCGAAGTGGTCGCGACCGAACTCGCCGACCATCTTGAACGGCGCGGCCATGACGTGCATCAGGCACGCCAGCCCTGGGAAGCCGAATCGCTGCTGTCGGGAAAGGGCATCGACGTCGTCGTCGTCGGCGACAGCCTTAGCCAGGCGGAGGGGCGGGACCTGCTCAGACGTTATGGCGGCCAAGGAGGAGGCGGTGAGGGCGGACCGGATTTCATCCTGATCTGCCGCCCGGCCGATCTTGTCGACAAGGTGCTGGCGCTGGAGCTTGGTGCGGCCGACGTCGTCGAGAGCCCGCTCAATGTCCGTGAACTGGCCGCCCGTGTCGGCGGCCTGCTTTCGCGCCGCGGCAGGGGCACCCAGGAACTGATCGTGCTGGAGAACGCGACCGTCGATCTGAGATCGGCGATGGTCATGCATCGCTCCGGCACGGAGGAACAGCTTTCGCCCGGTCAGGTGGCGCTGCTCAGGCTGTTCCTGGCCAGTCCGCGCAAGGTTTTGACGCGCGACGACATCATCGCCGCGGCGCCTGCCGAAAACGCCGATGCCTTCGATCGCTCGATCGATTCGCGCATCGTGCGGCTGCGCCGCAAACTCGACACCGAAACCATCACCACCATACGCGGCGCCGGCTACCGGTTCGATCCGCCGCGGCAATTCGCGGACTGATTGCCGGGCACTGACGCAGTCTCTGGTTTCGGGCATCGGATTTTCCATCTCCGGCCCCGACGCTCTTGGCGCTCAGCGTACCAGCAGAAGCGATGGACCCACCGGCATGTCACTGCCCATGGTCAGCTCGCCAGCGTGGGCGCGGTCCCTGAGCAGCACGGTGGCAAGGCCGGCAAAGCCGAGCAGGCCCTGGGCGTAAAGCAGTGCGGAAAGCACCGAAGCGGCAAATTTCGTTTTCATCGTACCAATTCCCCAAAATGGTTTGTTGCGGGTCGCTTCAGGATACCCCCGAAGCGCCCGCGCCGCCCACGGAACCCCCCGTCTCGGCGCGGGCCTTCGGTCCTCTCGGCAGCAAGTTGCCGGAGGCGCCGCGCAAACCCGTCAGCCTAAGGCCGACCCGCCAGAGGGCCTTTAGCCGGGCGATGCGCAGGCTGGAAACAATCCAGACCGTGGCGAAAAACAGTGCGGCGTGCAGGGTCGAAATCTCGCCTGAAGTCATCGCGCCGAGGCTTGTCAGCGGGGTGCCGGCAACCGTGCCGACGCCGCCGATGACCGCTGCCGCGATGCTGATCCTGAAAAGCCAGGACAGCGCGTTCGATTTCGTTCCCATGTTCGTTACCGGCTGTTTTCGTTGCGTCAACTTTGCTTGCGGCCCGTATCCGGATCATGCCGCTTGAAACCTCGCTTTGTTGCAGTTTGGTTTCGAGATCTACGGCGGTCCTTTCGAATACTGCTAATTCGCACTTTCGTTTAGCGACGGATACCCATGTTCCTGACCTTGGTCTTGCTAGGGTCTCGCTGGCGGGCCACCGACGGCTCTAATGGGGTTGCCGTTTGTTAACCAGTGGAAACAGATTCGAAACACAAATGAGCATTTTGCGAAATCTCTCCGAAACATGACGTTGGGATAAGCAGCCATCGAATTGGAGCCGGCTGGACCGGCAGAGAGAGGGGATTTTCTTCATGCATACCGCCATTTCCGCCAAGCTCATCAACATCGCCGCCGCCGCTCTGACCGGTGCCGCACTGCTGTTCGGCTCGGGCGCCGCGCATGCCGCCAACAAGATCGTGGCCCGCGTTTCGCTTTCGCAGCAGATCATGGAAGTCTCCGTCGACGGCCGGCCGACCTTCGCCTGGAAAGTCTCCACCGGCGACCGGGCCCATGTGACGCCGACCGGCTCGTTCAAGCCGACCCGCATGCATGAAATGTGGTATTCGAAGAAATACGACAACGCCCCGATGCCGCACTCGGTCTTCTTCAGCGGCGGCTATGCGGTGCACGCGACCTATGCGATCAAGCGCCTCGGCCAGCCGGCTTCGCATGGCTGCGTGCGGCTGCACCCCGACAACGCCGCCGATTTCTACCAGCTCGTCGAAACCTTCGGGGCGACCAACACCAGCATCGTCATCGTCAAGTAGCAGGCTGGAAACGGTGGCGTGGCAGCATGCTGCCGCGCCTCAAAGCTCCCTCCGGAAAACGCTGCGGTATTGCGTACAGTTCAAACCGGCGGTATCGAGCCCAGCCAAAAAGAAAAGAGGCCGGGAATTTCCCGGCCTCTTTTCTTTTGTTTCCATCAATCTGCCCCGCGCATTTCTGGGCGGGACTCCCTCGACCGTCCTAGCTCGGCAGTGCCGGCATCAGCTTGGGGTCCGGCTTCTCCGCCAGATGAGGCAGGTCCTTGCTGGCGATGAAGGTGTAGAACATGGGCACGACGAAGAGCGTGAACATGGTGCCGACCAGGATGCCGGTGAAGATGACCAGGCCCATCGAATAGCGGGCCGCGGCACCAGCGCCGCTGGACGTGATCAGCGGCACAACGCCGAGCGCCATCGCCGCCGTCGTCATCAGGATCGGCCGCAGGCGCACCTTGGCCGAGGCGATGATGGCATCGCGCCGCCGCATGCCATGCTTTTCACGCTGCTGGTTGGCGAACTCGACCAGCAGGATGCCGTGCTTGGTTATCAGACCGATCAGTGTGATCAGGCCGACCTGCGTGTAGATGTTGAGCGTGCCGAGGCCCAGATTGAGCGGCACGATCGCGCCGAAGATCGACAACGGCACCGCCATCATGATGATCAGCGGATCACGGAAGCTTTCAAACTGCGCCGCCAGCACCAGATAGATGACGACAACTGCGGCCGCGAAAGCGATCAGGATGGTGTTGCCCTGTTCCTTTTCCTGTCGCGATTGACCGGAATAATCGATGAAGAACGTGTCGGGCAGGCTCTCCTTGGCGATGTCCTCCAGCGCCTTCAGCCCGTCGCCGGTGGTGACGCCGGGCAGCGGAAGCGCCGAAATCGTCGACGAATTCAGCTGGTTGAACTGCTCGATTGCCGCCGGCGCCGCATTGGTCGAAATCTTGACCACCGCCGATAGCGGCACCATCTCGCCGGTCACGCTGCGCACGAAGTATTCGCCGAGCTTGTCGGGGTCGTCGCGGAACTCCTGCGGCACCTGCGGGATGATGTCGTAGCTGTTGGAATCGCGGTCGAACTGCGCCACTTCGGCGCCGCCGACCAGCAAGGTCAGCGTGCGGCCGATATCGGCGATCGGCAGGTTCAGCGCGGCGGCGCGGTCGCGGTCGATGGTCACCGTCACCTCCGGTGCGTCATAGGCCATCGAATTCTGCACGACGATGAAGCGGCCGGAGGCCTGCGCCTTGTTCTTGATCTGCTCGGCCACCTCGTACACTTCCGAGGAAGCGCCGGTCGATCGCACCACCATGGAAATGGGCAGGCCGCCGCCGGAGCCCGGCAGCGTCGGCGGTGCGAAGACGAAGGCCTCGACACCGGCCACTTTGGCGATACGGGCCGTAATGTCAGCCTGCAGTTCCTTCGAATTGCGCTTGCGTTCCGCCCAGTCCTTGAAGGCATAGCCGACGAAGGCGCTGTTTGTCGTGCCGCCGAAGGCGACGGCCGAGAACTGCGCCCGTGTTTCGGGAATATCCTTCACCAGGCCGAGGATCTGGTTGACGTATGTCTCGGTGTAATCGGACGTCGCATAACGCGGCGCCGTCACAATCGAGAGCAGAAAGCCCTGGTCCTCTTCCGGCGCAAGTTCGCTCGAGGTCTTGGTGAACATGAAGCCGGTGACGCCGACAAGCGCAAGCACGATGATCAGCGTCAATGGGCGATAGTTCAGCGATCCGGTGACGGCGCGTTCATAGACATGCTCGACGCGCGCGAAGGTGCCGTCGACAATGCGCTGGAAACGGCCCGGCGTGCCGGACTTCAAGAGGCGTGCCGACATCATCGGGGTGATGGTGATGGCGATGACACCCGACAGCACCACCGAGCCGGCGAGCGTGACCGCGAATTCACGGAACAGCGCGCCGGTCAGGCCGCCGGTAAATGCCAGCGGTGCGAACACGGCGGCCAGCGTCATGGTCATGGCAACGATGGCTGATGCGATTTCGCGCATACCGCTGAACGCAGCCTGCATCGGCGACATGTGATCTTCTTCCATGTGACGGTGGATGTTCTCCACCACCACGATGGCGTCGTCGACGACCAGGCCGATCGCCAGCACCATGGCCAGCAGCGACAGAAGGTTGATCGAGTAGCCAACCGCGAACAAAAGGAAGCAGACGCCGATCAGCGACAACGGGATGGTGATGATCGGCATCATCACCGACCGGAAGGAGCCAAGGAACAGAAGGATGACGACGACGACGATGGCAACCGCCTCGCCGATGGTCTTGAACACCTCTTCAATCGAGGCGCTGATCTGCCCGGTCGCGTCGTAGACGACCTCGATCGTCATGCCTTTCGGCAGTGTCTCCTGAATCTGCGGCACCAGCTTGGTGAGCGCAGCCGCCGTGGTCAGCGGATTGGCCGCCGGCGTGGGGAAGATGGCGAGGAAGGTGCCTGGCTTACCGTTGAACGAGACCCTGGTGTCGGTGTTCTCGGCGGCGAGTTCGACGCGAGCCACGTCGCGCAACCGCACCACATTGCCGTCGGTCGAGCGCAGCGGCAGCTCGGCGAATGCCTCCGGCGTCTGCAATGTCGAGCGCACCGTGATCGAGGAGACGACATACTCGTTCTGGGTGTTGCCGGGCGCCGACAGGAAGTTGGAATTGTTGATCGCCGTCAGCAGTTCGGAGGCGGTCACGCCGCGCGCCGCAAGTTTGACCGGATCGATCCAGACGCGCATCGAGTATTCCTGGGCGCCGAAGATCTGCACGTCGGCGACGCCTTCGACCGTCGACATGCGCGGTCTGATGACGCGCTCGATATACTCCGTCAGCTGCTCCTTCGTCATGTTCGGATTCTGCATCGAGATGTACATCATCGCGAACTGCTGGCCGGTGCCCTTGACGATGACAGGGTCCTTCGACGCGTCCGGCAAAGTGCCGCGCACGCCCTGGACCTTGGACAGAACTTCGGTCAGCGCGACGTCGGGGTTCGAGCCGAGCTTCATCTGCACCGTCACGGTGCTGGAGGACGGGCGGCTGGACGAGGTGACGTAGTCGATGTTTTCGGTCGAGGCGACGGCGCGGGCGATCGGGGCGGAAATGAAGCCCTGGATCAGATCGGCGCTGGCGCCTGGATAGGCCGTGGTGATCGTGATGGCCGTTTCATCGACCTTCGGATACTGCCGGATCGACAGGTTGAAGATGCCCTGGAAACCCAGGAGCAGGATCATGCAAGCAAGGACCGTCGAAAGAACAGGCCGGCGAATGAAGAGATCTGAAAAGCTCATTGCTGGCCGGCCTGCTTGTTCGCCGATTTGGTCGGGTCGATGGTGTTGTCCACAACGACGGACATGCCGTTGAAGAGGCGGTTCTGACCGGCGGTGACGACCTCGTCGCCGGCCTTCAGCCCCTCGACGATCTCGACCATGCCTTGATTGCGGCGGCCGGGCTTGACGAACACCTGCGACAGCACGAGCGCGGGCTTGTCACCTTCCGCCGCCGGCTTGGCCCCATCGGCAGCCTTATCAGTTGGCTTTGCCGCATCGGCGGCAGGCTTGGCTGCATCAGCCGCCGGCTTCATGGCATCGGCCGGCTGGGTGTCCGCAGGCTTGGCGTCAGCCGATTTGTCGGCTGCCGGCGCAGCGGGTTTTTCCTCCGGCTTGGCAGCTGGCGCTGTCTCGGCGGGCTTGGCTGGCTGCACCACGAAGATGTAGTCGCCATAGAGACTTGTCGTCAGCGCCGTCTGCGGCAGGGTCAGCACGTTCTGCTCTTCGGGCAGCTCGACACGCACCTGCACGAACTGGCCGGGGGTCAGCTTGCCATCGGGATTGGCGACTTCCGCCCGGATGTTCACCAGCCGGCTGGACGAGTCGATCTTCGGGTCTATGCCACGAATGGCGCCTGCGAATGGCCTGTCCTCGCCGCCAAAGCCCAATCGAATCGTCTGGCCGATCTTGAGCAAGGCGAGTTGCTGTTCGGGAACCGTGAAATCGACCCGCATCGTGTCGAGGTCCTGCAATGTCACCACGGCGGTGCCGGGCGCCAGATACTGGCCGACATCGATCTTCGGGATACCCACCGTGCCGCCGAAAGGCGCCGTCAGCTGCTTCTGGTCGAGCACGGCCTGCAGCTTGGTGACTTGGGATGCCGAGGCCGAGGCCGCCGCACGCGCCGTGTCCAGCGTCGAGTCGGAGCCAACGCCACGCCTGGTCAGTTCGATGGCGCGGGCAAGTGAGGTCTGGTCTAGCGCGGCTTGCGCCTTCTGTGCATCGAGGTCGGCGCGCTCGACGGCGTCATCGAGTTGCAGCAGAACCGCATTGTCCGCCACCTTCTGGTTGGCATGGAAAAGGATGTCCTTGACGATACCGGTAGTCTCGACCGTCAGGTCGACACCGCGCACCGCCTTGACCGTGCCGATCGCCTCGACGCCTGGCGTCCAGGCCGAAGGCTTGGCGATGGTCGTCGAAACGGTTGCCGCCGGCGGCTTCATCGATGCGAAGTACTGCTTGATGCCGTTGTCGCGCAGGAAGTTGAAGCCGACGATGCCGCCGACCACGACGACGAGCAGGGCCAGAACCAGAACAATGATAAAGATACGGAGTATGCGCTTGAACAAGGAAGTCCCCTCAGTCGAAATCCGGCGCGAAGCGCGGATATCGGGACACATACCGACTGCGGGTCCCGATTTCAAATAATGGCGGTCTTCCTGTACCGTCTGGACGGTCTTGTCAATTGGGCCTAAGCTTGCGATGGGAGGCACCATGAGAGCCCAAAGACCGAATTCGCGCGAGAAGATTCTCGCCGCGGCGGCTGATGTTGCCCGGGAATCCGGACCAGGCAGCCTGTCGCTGGATGCCGTCGCCAGCCGTGCCGGCGTGTCGAAGGGAGGGCTCCTCTACAATTTCCCGACCAAGGCCAAATTGATGCAAGGTTTGGTCGAAGGCTATCTGCGCGAGTTCGAGCACGCGCTGGAAGCCGCCAGCACAAATGACAAGGACGAAAATCCCCTGGCCGTCTACATCAGGCTGTCGGCCAATGATTGCGAGGAAAAGCAGCCGTCGGCGTCCTGGATCTTCTCGGCCATCGCCGAGGATCCCGATTTTATGATGCCGATAAAGACCTTCAAGCGGCAGCTTTTCGAGCGGCTGAAGGGCGAGACGCCGGATCTCAAATCGCTGTTGATCTGCTATCTCGCCATCGAGGGATTGCGCAGCATGAACCTCTTCGATTCGGATGTCCTGTCGAAAGACGAGCGCCAGTTGTTGGTATCGTCCCTGCTCGAGATTGCCAAATAGGCGCCGCCCACCCGCTTTTCGGCGGGCCTGTTCGTGAACGCGGCGTTCGCCGGCGTCACACAGGGTTCATCGTGCGGACATAGCGTCTTCCCAGTTCTTTGCTGCAATGCATCTGGAGTGGGACATGGTGGACATAGTTTCTAGCGAGGCGGGCATTCCGAGACCGGATCATCCGCTGGATCAATCGGGCAGCGCGAAGTGGTTCCTGCCGGCCTTCGGCGTGCTGGTGCTCGTCGGCATCGCCTATGTCGGCTACGCGCTCAGCCAGGATCTTGCGGTGGCCAAGACCGTGCCGTGGATCCTGCTTGGCATCGCCTTGCTGATCGCGCTCGGCTTCGAGTTCGTCAACGGCTTCCATGACACCGCCAATGCGGTGGCGACGGTCATCTACACGCGCTCGATGCCGGCCGAATTCGCCGTCATGTGGTCGGGCGCCTTCAATTTCCTCGGGGTTCTCACCTCCAGCGGCGCGGTCGCCTTCGGCATCCTGTCGCTGCTGCCGGTCGAGTTGATCCTGCAGGTCGGCTCGTCCTCGGGCTTCGCCATGGTGTTCGCGCTGCTTGTGGCGGCGATCCTGTGGAATCTCGGCACCTGGTTCCTCGGACTGCCGGCGTCGAGCTCGCACACGATGGTCGGTTCGATCATCGGCGTCGGCCTTGCCAACCAGTTCATGGCGCCCGCCGGCAGCGCCACCAGCGGCGTCGACTGGTCGCAGGCGACCAATGTCGGCGTCACCCTGCTGGTGTCGCCGATCATCGGCTTCTTCGCCGCGGCGATCCTGCTCTATGTAATGAAGCTGCTGGTGCGCAATCCGGCGCTCTACGAGGCGCCGAAGGGCAACACGCCGCCGCCATGGTGGATCCGTGGCCTGCTCATCTTCACCTGCACCGGCGTCAGCTTTGCGCACGGCTCCAATGACGGACAGAAGGGCATGGGCCTGATCATGCTGATCCTGATCGGCGTCGTGCCGACGGCGTATGCGCTGAACCGCACCCCCGACATCAACTATCTCGAAGCCTACAAGTCTGCTTCGGTCAGCGTCGAAACGGCGCTGGGCAAATATGCCAAGCCCGGCGTCACCGTCGCCGATGCCAAGGCCGCCGTCCAGGATGCCGTGCGCACCAGGACATGGAGCGACCAGACGACGGTTGCGCTGCAGACCTACATCCACAACACGACGGCTGGCCTGCAGCCCTATGCCTCGGTCGAGACGGTGCCGACCGATCTGGTCAGCAACGCCCGCAACGACATCTATTTGATCGGCGAAGCGCTCAAGCTGATCGACAAGAAGCAGCTGCTGCCGATGGAGGCGGCCGATCTGAAAGCGGTCACCGACTATCACAAGGCCGTCGACAACGCGACGAAGTTCATCCCGATCTGGGTGAAGGTCGCCGTCGCGCTGGCGCTCGGCCTCGGCACCATGGTCGGCTGGAAACGCATCGTCGTCACGGTCGGCGAGAAGATCGGCAAGAGCCATCTGACCTACGGCCAGGGTGCGGCGGCCGAACTCGTGGCGATGGTGACCATCGGCATGGCCGATCGGCTGGGACTGCCGGTGTCGACGACTCATGTCCTGTCGTCGGGCGTTGCCGGAACGATGGCGGCGAACGGTTCGGGGCTGCAATGGGCGACGGTGCGCAATCTGCTGCTTGCCTGGGTGCTGACGCTGCCGTGCTCGATCACGCTGGCCTTCGTGCTGTTCATCATCTTCCGCCAGGTGTTCTGAGCCGAGCGTAAGCTTCCGAACAAAAGGCAGCGCCGGGTGACCGGCGCTGCCTTTTTTCTTTAAGTGAGCACTGCGTTCAAGGGGTGAAGACGTATTCGTTTCTGTTGACGTGGAACATGCCTAGGAAATTGCCGAAACGCCTTTCGCTTCGTCATCCTGTGGCGGAGCAGGGAGCGAAGCGACGCGGCGCAGACCATAGGATCCATGCCGCGACTCCTGAGCGTTGCCGCGGTGCAGAATTCTGCTCCGCTGCACTCCGTGGCAAAGGTCACGGCATGGATCCCAGGGTCTCCGCGACGGAGCTTCGCTCCTGCTTCGCCCAAGGATGACGAAGTTTGGAGGCGTCGGCCAATCTCGAGCGTTGGCGATGGCCGTTCAAACGAATCCTGGCCAACAACGCTGAACCGTTGGGCATAACCGGCCTGGCTACGTCGGGTCTTCGCGATGCAGGTCATGGATGGCCACACCGTCGACATTGGTCGGCATCGTCAGCCACTCACGATGGCGCAAGGTGCGCTGCGTGTCCTCCAACCCTGTCTCCCAATGCTCGCGCATCGAGGTGCCTGAGAACTCATAGTCCTTGGCGTGACCCTCATAGCCCTTGTGCTGATAGATCAGGTGCACGATGTTGACGGTGCCGGCGTCCGAATAGTCCTCGATCAGCGCTTCCTCGGCCGGCGTCCGCAACTCCTTCGGCACCCGTTTCAGTGCATCGAGCAGGCGCATCTTGAGACCGTGGATGCGTTTGACTGTCAGTGTTTTGCCGTGTGCGGCTCGAATACATGATGTCCTTGTGGCGCGACAGCACGTCCGGCATGCTGCGCGGCAGGACGCCTCGCGCGCTGAACAGGTCGACCTGGAAAACCAGCGAGGAACGGTCCTCTTCCTGGTCGAGCAGATATTGCAGCGGCGTGTTGGAGACGATGCCCCCGTCCCAGTAATATTCGCCTTCGATGCGGATCGACGGGAACGCCGGCGGCAGCGCGCCGCTGGCCATGATGTGCTTCGGTTCGATGCGGACCTTGTCGGTGTCGAAATAGACGAAGTTGCCGGTCCGGACGTTGACCGCGCCGACGCTCAACCGCTTCTTGCCGTCGTTGAGGATGTCGAAGTCGATCAGGCTTTGCAGCGTCTCCTTCAGCTCGGCCGTGTCGTAGAAGCTGGTGGCGCCCTCGGCGCCGGGCTGCTCCATCCAGGGGTTAGGATTGCGCGGCTTGAAGAAGCCCGGCTGCCCCATGACCATGGTCATCCACGAACTGGTGCGATTGCGGATATCACGGTAGATGTCGCCTTCCGGCGTATAGGCCCAGATCTTGCGACCCGAAATCGTCTGCCAGAATTGCTCGAGGCGCTGCAGCCGGCGGCTCGATTCATTGCCGGCGATGATCGCCGCATTGATGGCGCCGATCGACACGCCGGAAAGCCAGCTCGGCTCGCAGCCGGCCTCTGCCAATGCCTGGTACACCCCAGCCTGGTAGGCGCCGAGCGCGCCGCCTCCCTGAAACACCAGCGCGACGCGGTCATACTGCGCCGAGATCTCCGCGATGGTGGCAGTGGCCTCCTTGTTGCGATTGCGTTCGAGCACGGCTTTGGTCTCCGACTTCTGTTTGGGCTCTGAAAGGCTTGTGCAGCTCAGGTGCGGTCGGCGAGATAATCGTGAACCACTTCGCCCAGCCCAAGGGTCAGATCGGCGGTGAAGTGGACGGCGGATACGATGTCGAGCACCGGCAGCCGCGCCACGTCGGCCATGACATGCGGCCGCAAATCGAGCGCGGCGGGCGCGGTCCAGGCTTCCTTCAGCGTGATGTCGGTGAGGTGGTAGCGGACCAGTTCGCAGATGCGCGGCGTGCCGTCGACATGCGGGACGATCTTGATCAGGAAATTGGGCGCGGCCAGCGAAGCGAGGACAGAGCCGTGATCGGCTTCCTTGTGCTTGTAGCCCATCGTGCCGGTGGCGCACAGAACGCTGCCATAGTGCAGCGTGCCGACGATGACCTCGCCTTCATGCACGATCTTGGGGTTGGCGAGCTTCTTGGGAAAACCCCACAGTTCGCGGCCGCCGGCGATCGGCGCGTCGTCGTCGAGATACATCGAATGGACGTAGGCGCCGTGCTGGCCCTTGTAGCGCACCGGGATGACCTGGCCGGTCTCGGTGTAGTCGCCGAAACCGGTCGAGTCAGGCATGCGGATGAATTCGTATTTGACCAGCGGCTCGTCGATCTCCAGCGGCTCCGGCACGACAGCCTCTAGCGCCTCGCGCGTCGTGCGGTAGGTGATGATGACGTATTCGCGGTTGAAGAAACGGTACGGCCCGGGCGGAAAGGAGGGGTTGGTCAGCGGCATCGCATAGGCGCGCTTCACGACATCGGCGATCTGCAAGGCTGTAGCCCCATTTTGGTTCAGGAATGACTGCGCGAATGCGCTCCGGATTATGTTGCACGGCACCATGACAGTGCCGTGTCAGCCGCCTGACAGCCGCCCAAGGGGCCTGTCGACGGCCGTCTCAACCCTGTAATCGCACCGACATATGGCTATGGCACTGTCATGGTGCGGCGCACAAAGGCGGCCCCGTTCGTTCCCTCCCACCTCTTGCGAGATCATCATGGGTTTCCTGTCTTCGAAGAACGCCCTCGTCACCGGCTCGACCAGCGGCATCGGCCTGGCCATCGCCCGCGCCTTTGCCGCCGAAGGCGCCAATGTCACCATCAACGGCCTTGGCGATGCGGCTGCCATCGAGCAGGAGCGCACCGGCATCGAGAGGGATTTCGGCGTCAAGTGCCGCTATTCCGGTGCCAACATGATGGATGGCGCGGCGGTCAGCGCCATGGTGCGTGAGGCCGAGGCTGCCTTCGGCAGTCTCGATATCCTGGTCAACAATGCCGGCATCCAGCATGTCGCGCCGATCGAGGAGTTTCCCGATGACAAGTGGGAAGCCATCATCCGCATCAATCTGCTCGCCGCGTTCTACGCCATCAAGGCGGCACTGCCGTGCATGAAGGCGCGCAAATGGGGCCGTATCATCAACACCGCCTCGGCGCATGCGCTGGTCGCCTCGCCGTTCAAGTCGGCCTATGTGTCGGCCAAGCACGGCATTGCGGGCCTCACCAAGACGGTAGCGCTGGAAGCAGCGCTCGACGGCGTCACCGTCAATGCGATCGCGCCGGGCTATGTCTGGACGCCGCTGGTCGAAAGGCAGATTCCCGACACGATGAAGGCGCGCGGCATGACCGAGGAACAGGTCAAGCACGATGTGCTGCTCGCCGCCCAGCCGACCAAGGAATTCGTCACCGTTGACGAGCTCGCCGCGCTGACGCTGTTCCTGTGTTCGGACGCGGCCAGGCAGGTCACCGGCACCACCTTGCCGATGGACGGCGGCTGGACGGCACAGTAGCCGGCTATAGGCTGAGAGAGGCTATAATGAGCTTGGTCAAAGTTCTTTGACGAGGCGGTTCTGATCGCCGTGCAGATAGGTGTCCCAAACATAGTTGGAGATCAGCCGCCGGTATTGCTGGGTGTTAATCGACTTCCGGTAACCAGCGCCGCCGATATGCAAAAAGGCGCTGCCCAACATCTGATGACCGGAGTCGGCCTCGCCGAGGTTCAGATGAGCCGTAGTGGCCGGCACATCCACGACATCGTTTTCGCCGAGCAGGCGATAGAGCCCAGCCCAATTGCCTCCGCCGGTGTCCATCCCGTGGATGAAGCGGGGGTGAAAGTCCATGTTCACGTTCTCCAGGGCGCTAAAGCGAAAGAAGCAGAACCCTGCCCACAAGAACCACGCTTGGTGATCCGAAGTTGACCGGCGCTTTGAGCCATAGACGACTTTTCCTTCCATCGCCGCGGGAATGTCCACGGGGATGATCGGAAAGCAGTCGTGATCCAGAAAGCCGAACAGCTCCGGCTGCATCGGCCGGATGATATTGTGGAAGATCCAGTTCATGGATGTTCCGTGCGACCGGTTAGGATGACGCTCCCAGTTTCGGGGCAAGCTGAAGTAGGCGACGCCTCGCGCTCGACAGATTTCCTCGATACGGGTGCGAGCCGATTGCTTTGAAGAGTTGTCGACAACGACCAGCGTCATTCCGGACGAATACAGCTCCCAGGAGCGCGCCATCGCGTCGATGACCCAAGGGGTATTGAAGGCAATGACAAAACAAAATCTCCGGCCACCGGTTCGCCGCACTTCGTCGGCGAATTTCAGGCCTTCCGCAACACCGCGTCCACGGAAGTTGCGTTCAATCAAGGCGTTTCGCAATGCCTTGGCTGCTCTGACAGTCCGGTTCTGGTTCAGCAGATCGATAAGGACCCTTCTCGGGTTCCAGCTCATACAATTCCCCCAGGCTCTAAATGAGCTGTGGCTTTATTAGGCTGAAGCCTGCTTTCTCACAAGTCAGGTGTGGAGGCGGCGCGTGCTCGAGCTCCGTAGGGCTCTCCACACTGGAGATGGCCGCCGTGATGGCGATCGTTACGGCGATGGACCGGTCTTCTCGTTCCGTGCGTCAGGAAACTCGTCGCCGCGCCTGCCTGTCGACATGCACTCCGATATGCAGCCGCCATTGCCTGGGGTCACCGCGCCTCCGCGAAGGCGTGCCAAAAGGACATCGATTTTGGACATTAGTCTTGACAGAAATACAGATGTTCAATACGCGTCAGGCAATCGAACAAGCCTGCATTGTGGGAGGAACGAGCGGTATGGCTTCCAATGTTTCGTTGACGGGTCTTGCCCGCGATCTCGAGGAACGCGCAAAGTCGGGCAAGCCTATCCGCATCGGCCTGATCGGCTCGGGCGAGATGGGAACCGACATCGTCACTCGTGTCGCCCATATGTCGGGCATCGAGATCGGCGCCATTTCCGAACTGAACCTGCCGGCTGCCAGCAAGGCCGTCGATATCGCTTTCCAGGAAACCGGGCATGCGCGCGAAGTGTCGAATGCTTCGGCTATGACGTCGGCGATGGAAGCCGGCAAGGTCGCGGTCACCAACGACGCCGACCTTGTCATCAACAATGATCTGATCGACGTCGTCATCGATGCCACCGGGGTTCCCGCCGTTGGCGCCGAGATCGGGCTGCGCGCCATGGAGCATGGCAAGCATCTGGTGATGATGAATGTCGAGGCCGACGTCACCATCGGCGCCTATCTGAAAAGCGAGGCCGACCGGCTCGGCGTCACCTATTCACTGGGCGCCGGCGATGAGCCGTCCTCCTGCATGGAGCTGATCGAGTTCGTCTCGGCCATGGGTCACCCGATCGTTGCCGCCGGCAAGGGCAAGAACAATCCGCTCAACATCGACGCTATTCCCCCGGACTATGAGGAGGAAGCCAAGCGCCGGCACATGAATGTGCGCATGCTGGTCGAATTCGTCGACGGCTCCAAGACCATGGTCGAGATGGCGGCAATCGCCAATGCCACCGGCCTGGTTCCAGACAAGGCCGGCATGCATGGCCCGGCGGCGACGCTTGGCGAACTGTCCAAGGTGCTGGTGCCGCAGAAGGATGGCGGCGTTCTGTCGAAGGTCGGCGTCGTCGACTATTCGATCGGCAAGGGTGTCGCGCCCGGCGTCTTCGTCGTTGCCGACATGTCGCATCCGCGCATCTCCGAGCGCATGGAAGATCTGAAGATGGGCAAAGGCCCGTATTTCACTTTCCATCGTCCCTATCACCTGACCTCGCTCGAGGTGCCGCTGACCTGCGCGCGCGTCGTGCTCTACGGCAAGGCCGACATGGTGCCGCTGGCCAAGCCGGTGGCCGAAGTCGCCGCCGTGGCCAAGAAGGACATGAAGCCCGGCGAGAAGCTCGATGCGATCGGCGAATATTGCTACCGCGCCTGGATCATGACGACGCCTGAGGCGCGCGCCGCCAAGGCCGTTCCCTGCGGCCTGCTGCAGGGCGGCTCGGTCACCGCGCCGATCAAGAAGGGCGAACTCATAACCTATGCGAATGCAGCGCCCGCGGCGGGCTCCAAGATCGCCGAACTGCGCGCTCGCCAGGACAAGCTCGTCTATGGGACCGGGGGAGCGTGATCATGGCCACAGCCAGCAAAGCCGTCACTGACAGTCGCGCCAATCTGCCCTTCGTCTACCGCCAGTACAGCGCCGAGCAGCTCAAGCAGGTGCTCCACAAGATGTACCTGATCCGCCGCTTCGAAGAGGGCGCGGAGGAGTGCTACACGCGCGGCCTCATCCATGGCACCATGCATTTGTCGATCGGCCAGGAAGCCAGCGCCATGGGCATCTGCATGCCGCTTGCCGAGGATGACCAGATCACCTCGACGCATCGCGGTCACGGCCACTGCATTGCCAAGGGCGCCGAGGTCAAGCGCATGTTCGCCGAGTTCTTCGGCAAGACCACAGGCTACTGCAAGGGCCGTGGCGGCTCGATGCACATCGCCGATGTCGGCAAGGGCAATCTCGGCGCCAATGGCATCGTCGGTGGTGGTATCCCGATCGCCGTGGGGGCGGCATTGTCCTCCAAGATGATGAAGACCGGCAAGGTCGTGGTCTCGTTCTTCGGCGATGGCGCCAACAATGAAGGCGCTTTCCACGAGGCGCTCAACATGGCGGCGGTCTGGAAGCTGCCTGTCATTTTCGTCTGCGAGAACAATGGCTACGGCATGTCGACATCGACAGCCCGCTCGACCGCGGTCAAGAACATCGCCGAGCGCGCCGCCGCCTATTCGATGCCCGGCGTCATCGTCAACGGCAACATCTTCTCCGAGGTCGCCGAGGCGTCTCATCAGGCTGTTGCCCGAGCCCGCGCCGGCGAGGGGCCTACGCTGATCGAGTCGAAGACCTATCGCCATCGCGGCCATTCCAAGAGCGACCGCAACCGCTATCGCACCAAGGAAGAGATCGAGGACTGGATGTCGAACCGCGATCCGATCACCCTGTTCGAAAGCGAGCTCAGGGAATTCGGCTTCATCGACGACAAGGGCATCGAGGCCATTCGCGATGCCGTGGCGCAAGAGATCGCCGAGGGCATCGAGTTCGCCAAGGCGAGCCCATCGCCCGATATCAGCGAGACGGGAAATTACGTGTATACGGAGCAGGCGTGATGGACGCGATGGTGCGTGAACTGAGCTACGCCCAGGCGATCCAGGAGGCCATGGCGATCGCCATGGACATGGACGAACGCGTTTTCCTGATGGGCGAGGATATCGGCGTCTATGGCGGCGCCTTCCAGGTCACCGGCGACCTGGTCGAACGTTACGGCGCTGACCGCGTCATCGACACGCCGATTTCGGAACTGGGCGGCGCGGGCGTTGCGGTGGGGGCTGCGCTCACCGGCATGCGGCCGATCTTCGAGTTCCAGTTTTCCGATTTCGCCACGCTTGCCATGGAGCAGATTGTCAACCAGGCGGCCAAGATGCGCTTCATGCTGGGCGGCGAGGTTTCGGTTCCCGTGGTGATGCGCTTTCCCGCCGGTTCCGGCACCGGTGCGGCGGCTCAGCACAGCCAGAGCCTCGAAGCCTGGCTCGGCCATGTGCCGGGTCTGAAAGTCATCCAGCCGGCGACCCCCTATGATGCCAAGGGCATGCTTTTGGCGGCGGTCGCCGATCCCGATCCGGTCATGATCTTCGAGCACAAGCTGCTCTACAAGATGAAGGGACCGGTGCCCGAAGGCTATTATACCGTGCCGATCGGCAAGGCAGATATCCGCCGCGAGGGCCGGGATCTCACCATCGTCGCCACCTCGATCATGGTGCAGAAGGCGCTCGACGCGGCGGCCGTGCTGGAGAGCGAAGGCATCGACGTCGAAGTCGTCGATCTCCGGACCATCCGGCCGATGGACAAGCAGACCGTCATCAACAGCGTCAAGAAGACGTCGCGGCTGCTATGCGTCTACGAAGCGGTCAAGACGCTGGGCATCGGCGCCGAGGTCAGCGCCATGATCGCCGAGAGCGAAGCGTTCGACTATCTCGACGCGCCGATCGTGCGGCTGGGCGGCGCCGAAACGCCGATCCCCTACAATCCGGAACTCGAGAAGGCGACGGTGCCGCAAATTCCGGACATCATCACCGCCGCGCGCGACCTCGTGAAAGGGGTCCGCTAGCCCATGCCGACCGAAGTCATTCTTCCCAAGGTCGACATGGACATGGCGACCGGACAGATCTCGCGCTGGTTTGCCGAGGAGGGCGCGCACGTCAAGAAGGGCGATGTGCTGTTCGAGATCGAGACCGACAAGGCGGCGATGGAAATCGATGCGCCGGCCAGCGGCGTGCTGCGCGATGTCACCGGCAAAGAGGGTGTCGATATTGCGGTCGGCGCTGCCGTGGCGTGGATCTATGCCGACGGTGAGGCCTATGGGGCTGATGCTGCTGCGGCCAAGCAGGACAAGGCGCCAATCTCCCCACCCGCGGGGGAGATGTCGACGAAGTCGACAGAGGGGGGCGCTGTCGCGCCAACATCTCATTCTGTCACGCACCCCTCTGCCCTGCCCTCTTTGCCGCCACTTGGCATCTCCCCCACAAGGGCGGAGATCGGCCAGTCGCCATCGGCCGGCCGTGCAACACCGCTTGCCCGGCGCCTGGCCCGTGAGGCCGGCCTGAACCTCTCGGCCATATCTGGCACCGGTCCGCATGGCCGGGTGGTGAAGGCGGATGTCGACGCGGCCATTGCCGGTGGCGGCGCCCAGACGGCGCCTGCCGCCAAGGCTCCGGCTGGCGTGCCCGCTGCTGCTCCTGCCGCGCCGGTAAAGGCGATGTCGGACGATCAGGTGCTGAAATTGTTCGAACAGGGCTCCTACGACCTCGTCCCGCATGACAACATGCGCAAGACCATTGCGCGCCGCCTGGTCGAGGCCAAGACCACCATTCCGCATTTCTACCTGACGCTCGACTGCGAGCTCGATGCGCTGCTGGCGCTGCGCACGCAGATCAATGCGGCAGCCCCGGTGAAGAAGACCGACAAGGGTGATGCTCCGGCCTACAAGCTGTCGGTCAACGATATGGTGATCAAGGCGATGGCGATGGCGCTGAAGGCAGTGCCCGATGCCAATGCCTCGTGGACTGAAAGCGCCATGGTCAAGCACAAGCACGCCGATGTCGGCGTCGCGGTGTCGATCCCCGGCGGCCTGATCACGCCGATCATTCGGCATGCCGACGAAAAAACGCTGTCCACCATCTCCAACGAGATGAAGGATCTGGCCAGTCGCGCGCGCAGCCGCAAGCTGAAGCCGGAAGAGTATCAGGGTGGCACCACGGCGGTGTCCAATCTCGGCATGTTCGGCATCAAGGACTTTGCCGCCGTCATCAACCCGCCGCACGCGACCATCCTGGCAGTCGGCGCCGGCGAGGAGCGGGCAGTGGTCAAGAATGGCGAGATCAGAATAGCCACCGTGATGTCGGTGACGCTGTCGACCGACCACCGCGCCGTGGACGGTGCGCTGGGTGCCGAACTGCTGGTCGCCTTCAAGAACCTCCTTGAAAATCCGATGGGCCTGCTGGTCTGATCCACCAAGCAGAAGCCGGCGCCGACTGATGCGCCGGCTTGCGACAGAAACGACTTGTCAGGCGCTGACCCTTGACCCATGTTCTATCTGGATTGCGATCCAGGGAGGCCAAATATGCCTGCATTCGACCCATCTGACGTCAAAACCCTGTTCGGCAAGGTCATGGGTGCGTCGCCATCCGACATCAAGCTGGTGGCGCAGCGCCTTCACGACCACGCCTTCGAGCCTCGCATGTCGGCGGAGGAGACCAGGCAGCTCGTCGCCAGCCTCGGCTATGACAGTCTGGACGCGTTCTGCGCCGACATCGGTCTGCCCACGCATATCGCCGAGCGGTGGAGCCGTTTTGGTGTTTCCGGCGAGATGAAGCAGGTGTTCACACTGTTGGCGGCGCAGCGCAAGCGGGTGGCCGAGGCGATCGCCGAATTCGAATCCATGACCCATGTCGGCGTCGAGGATTTTTTGCGCGAGCGCGGGCTCATCTAACCGCCTTTGGCAAGCAGCGCCGCGGCGGTATCGCTGTCAGTGATCAGCACATTGGTGTCGACGGCTTTCAGTGCGGCGAGGATCGCCGCGACCTTGCGCTTGCCGCCCGCGGCGAGAACCACATTCGGCACCTGGCCGACCACATCGAGATCGATGGCCATGACACGCCCGTTGACCTCGTGGTCTACCAAACGGCCATTGGCATCGACGAAATAGCACAGCATGTTGGCGACCGCGCCCTTCGCTTTCAACGGAGCGATCAGCGATGACGGAACGATGCCATGCCGGAAGATGGTGGCGTCGGGCGACATGTCGCCGACGGTGAGCAGGGCGATGTCGGCGGCGGCCGCGCGTTGGCGCACATCCTGCAGGGTCGGCTGTGCCCAGAGGAGATCGCGCAGCGAGGGATTGTCGACCGTGACCGGCGCGGTGATCTGGTAGCTGTCGACCTCGAAGACATCGGCGACCTTGGCAGCAACTATCGATGGATTGATCCATTGCGAGTGCGGCAGGCTGCCGACGAGCGCCACCACACAGGCATGCTTTAACTGCCGGCGGGCAAGGAAGCCGAGGCTGGCATGCAGGGTCGCGCCGCCACCGATGGCCAGTGTCATGCCGTCCTGCATCTGCTCGCCGAGATAGGCCGCGACGGCATGGCCGATGGCTTTCTCCAGATGGTCATGCGCCGAAGGCGTCGGGATGACGACGGCGGCATTCAGACCCCAGCGCTTTTCCAGTCCCCGCTCGAGCGCCACCTGCCCGGCGGTCGGCGCGTTGATCATGGTGACGACAATGCCCTCGGCGGTGCAGGAGGCCAGCGTACGCATGACCTTCACCCTGGAGACATCGAGCTTTTCGGCAATCTGTTCCTGGGTGAAACCTTCGACATAGTAGAGCCATGCCGTCTTGACGGTAAGGTCCGACGATACCATCGGCAGGCGAGCCTGTCTGGGTTTTTCTGTGGTCATCGGTTCCTGTCCCTCATGAGCCGTGGCCTGACCGGTGCTCATCAAGGAAATACCGGCCGGATGTCAACTGATGCCGGATCTGCGGCGTGTCGATTGTCGCACATTTCTGTTCATTTGTAATTGACATCGTACATATGAACATATTTTGTGGGTTTCACGCGCTGTGTCATCCACCAGTCATATGCGCCGTGCAGGGAGGAAGAGACGGGGAGCCGGCCAGAGCCGGACCGGTCATGCACAGAAAGACAGGAGGTCTCATTGAAGACGCACTTCATCAAGCTGCTGGCCAGCCAGCTGGCGCTCGCAGCAACTTTGTTTGCCGGCGTGGCAAACGCCGAAACACTGACGCTCTACACGTCCCAGCCGGAAGCCGACGCGGCCAAGACCGTGGATGCCTTCAAGAAGGCGCAGCCGGGTATCGATGTGAATATCTATCGCTCCGGAACGAGCGACATCCTGACCAAGATGGCGGCCGAGTTTGCCGCCGGCAGCCCGCAGCCCGACGTGCTTCTGATCGCCGATGCGGTCTCGATGGAGCTGTTGAAGAAGGACGACCGGCTACTGCCCTATCCCGAGGCAAAGCTCGATGGCATCGAAGCGGATGCCTATGACGCCGACAAGACCTATTTCGGCAGCAAGCTGATCACCACCGGCATCGTTTACAACACCGCTGCGACCGAGAAGCCGCAGCATTGGGCCGATCTTGCCAAGCCCGCCTATGCCGATGGCCTGGTCATGCCGAGCCCGCTCTATTCGGGTGCCGCCGCCTACCTGCTTTCGGGCTTCGTCGGCGACGCCAATTATGGCTGGGATTTCTTCCAGAAGCTGAAGACCAACAACACCGTCAGCGTGCGCGGCAATGGTGCGGTGCTGAAGTCGGTGGCATCGGGCGAAAAGCCCTATGGCATCCTGGTCGACTTCATGGCGATGAACGCCAAGAAGAAGGGTTCCCCGGTCGAGTTCGTGTTCCCCTCGGAAGGTGTGCCGGCAGTGACCGAACCGGTCGCCATCATGAAGACCGCCAGGAATGTCGACGGCGCCAAGAAGTTCGTCGACTTCATTCTTTCCGATGACGGCCAGAAGCTTGCGCTTTCGATGGGCTATCTGCCGGCGCGCGCCTCGGTCGGCCGCCCCGAATGGCTGCCGGAAGGCGTCAAGGTCAAGGTGATGCCGTTCGACACCAAGGCAATCGTCGCCAAAACCGACGCCGACAAGGCGAAGTTCTCGGAACTGTTCGGCGGCTGAGCCGGCAATCCAGTCAGGGGTGCCGTCCCAGCGGTATCCCTGACGGGCAAAACCCCGATCGCATCGGCTGATCGACCCCAGGAAACGCAATCATGTCAACACGGATCAGGGAAAGCCGGGGCCAGGAAATGGTCCTGACGGCGGCGGTAGCCATCGTCATCATCCTGCTTTCCCTGCTGCCGATGCTGCGCCTGATCAAGGAGATCGTGGCGCCCGGCGGCACGCTGTCGACCGTCGCGATAAAGGCGGGGCTCGCCAGTCCGGCGACCTGGATCGCCACCTGGCACACACTGGTCGTCGGTATCGGCGGCACCCTGCTTGCGGTGCTGTCTGGAACGCTGGTGGCCGTCCTCGTCACCCTGACCGATATCCGCGCTCGCAGCGCCATGGTGCTCTGTTACGTCATGCCCTTGATGATCGCGCCGCAGGTGACGGCGCTGGCCTGGCTGCAATTGTTCGGCCCGGCAAGCCCGTTCCTCAAGCTGTTCGGGGCGGCACCGCCGCTCGGTACCAGGAACCCGCTCTATTCGACATCGGGCATCATCCTGCTGCTCGGCGTGCAGTATGGCCCGCTGGTTTTCCTGTTGGTGCGCGCCGGGCTGCGCAAGCTGCCGCGCGAGCTGGTCGAAGCCGCGCGGGCGGGCGGCGCCGGCTGGTTCACCGTGCTGGTCACCATCGTGCTGCCCTTGATGACGCCGTCGATCATGGCGGCCGCTGCTCTTGCCTTCGTCTCATGCGTCGGCAATTTCGGCATTCCGGCCTTTCTCGGCATTCCCGCCAACTATCTCGTGCTGCCGACGCTGATCTATCAGAAGCTGGCCGGCGGCGGCCCCGCCGTGCTCGGCGAAACCGCATTCCTATCGGTGCTGATCGGCATTATCGCCATGGCGGGCATCCTTACCCAGGAGATCATGAGCCGCCGCCGCGACTATCGCATCAGCTCCACGTCGCTTCCGGCCGAGCCCTATGAGCTCGGCCGCTGGCGGCCCGCCGTGCACGCCGGCATGTGGCTGCTGATCATCGTGGTGCTGGTCCTGCCGCTGTTCGGGCTGGTTCTGACATCGCTGGTGCCGGGCTACGGCATTGCGCTCACCGCCAAGACGGCGACGCTCGACAATTATCGCTTCGTGCTGTTCGAGCATGATGCCGCCAGTAGGGCTTTCTTCAACAGCTTCTGGCTGTCGATCGCGGCCGCCTTCTTCGCGGTTCTGGTCGCCGTGCCGATCGGCTATCTGATCGCCTGGGGCAAGCAGCGCTGGGTGCGGCTGCTCAATCTGTCGGTCGAACTGCCCTATGCCTTGCCCGGCGTGGTGCTGGCGATCGCCTCGCTGCTCATGTTCCTGCGGCCGATCCCGCTGACCGGCATCCAGCTCTACAACACCGTCTGGATCATCCTCTACGCCTATCTCGCCCGCTTCCTGGTGCTGGCGCTGCGGCCAACCATCAGCGGCTATCACCAGATCGACCGGGCGCTGGAGGAGGCGGCGCAAGTGGCCGGCGCCGGGCTGTTCACGCGCATGCGCACGATCATCTTTCCGCTGGTGGCACCGGCGGCGATCGCCGGCGGGCTACTGATCTTCATGACGGCGCTCAGCGAACTCACCGTCTCGGCGCTGCTGTGGTCGTCCGGGTCGGAGACGATCGGTGTCGTGATGTTTTCCTTCGAGCAGGGCGGCGATTCCAACTATGCGGCGGCGATGTCCGTCATCACTGTGGCGGTCACTTTCCTGTTGATGCTGGTGACCAATCTGCTTGCCCCCTACCTTCCGACCGGAGTGCTGCCATGGCGCGATTGAGCCTGGACAATGTGACCAAGAGCTTCGCCAATTTCGATGCCGTCAAGGACGTATCGATCGATGTCGGCGACGGCGAGTTCCTGGCAGTGCTCGGGCCGTCCGGCTGCGGCAAGACCACGCTGCTGCGGCTCGTTGCCGGATTCGAGAAGGTGACGTCAGGCGAGATCCGTATCGGCAGCGAGGTCGTGTCGGGCAAGGGCGGCAGCGTCGCGCCGGAAAAGCGGCGCGTCGGCATCGTCTTCCAGAACTACGCGCTGTGGCCGCACATGACGGTCGCCGAAAACATCGGCTATTCGCTGAAGGTGGCGAAGCTCGACAAGGCCGTCGCGCGCCGGAAGGTTGAAGACGCACTCGCCCTGGTCAATCTGCAAGGGCTGGGCGAGCGTCGGCCGGCCAATCTGTCCGGCGGCCAACGCCAGCGCGTGGCATTGGCGCGCTGCCTTGTCGCCGCGCCCTCGTTGGTTCTGTTCGACGAGCCGCTGGCCAATCTCGACGTGCATCTGAGGGCTTCGATGGAGGACGAGTTCGCGTCCTTCCACAAGCGCACGGGCACGACGATCGTCTACATCACCCATGACCAGGCCGAGGCGATGGCGCTGGCCGATCGGATCGCGGTGATGGATGGCGGGCGTCTTGCCCAGCTGGCGACGCCACGCGAACTCTATCATGAGCCGGCAAATGAAATGGTGGCTTCCTTCATTTCGCAGGGCATTTTGCTGCCTGCGGATGTGTTGAGCGCGGAAGAAAGAGGGCACTGCAAGGTCCGCGTTCTCGGCGCTGAATTGATTGTCCGCTGCCGGCCAGGCGAGCGGCCGCGAACCGGGGCGAAGGTCTGCTGCCGGTCGGCCGATCTCGACGTGTCGCCGGATGGTCCCGGCTTCGATGGTCTGGTCAAGCGGGTGATCTATCAGGGCGGCTCGGCGCGCATCGAATTCACGCCTTCGACCAATCCGGACCTCACCTTGCATTTCGAACAGCCCGATCCGGTCGCGCTGGAGAGCGGAGCGAAGGCGCGTCTGCGGATACGCTCCGGCTGGCTGATCCCGGCGGCGGGGGCGGCATCGTGATGATGCTCGACCTGCTCGGCGGCTTTGGCGAAAAGGGCCGCACCAGCCTTGCTGTCAGCAGCGGCAAGGATCGCATCCTGCTCGACGTCGGCATCAAGGTCGGCGCCTCGGGGGCGGACTACTATCCGGCGCTGAACGGCTCGGTCGCCGACATCGATGCGCTGTTCGTCTCGCATGCGCATGAGGATCATGTCGGCGCGCTGAGCTGGCTGCTGTCGCGCGGTTATGCCGGTCCGATCTTCATGACCGCCGAGACCCGAGACGAGGCGCCTGCCACGCTCGCCGGCTATGCTGAGCCCGAGGATTTCAGGCGGTTTCCTTTTCCCGAAGATCGCATCGAATTGTTCGAACCCGGCGACACGTTGAACAGCGGCAATCTTACGATCCGGACGGGACGCTCCGGACATGTCGTGGGCGGCGTGTGGTTTGCCGTCGACGATGGCGAGAGCCGCGTCGCCTATTCCGCCGATGTGGTGCCGGACAGCAATGTCTTCGTCATGGACACCATCCCGCACTGCGACCTGCTTGTCCTTGATGCTTCCTATGGCGCCGATCCGGTGCCGGGGGCGGCGCGGGCGCTCGAAATCTCGCAATGGGTTGCGAGGCATTCGGACGGGTGTCTTTTGCCGACGCCGCTCTCTGGTCGCTCGCTCGAGCTGATCGCGGCCTTGCCAGGGCCGTTCGCCATCCATGCCGGCATGCGCTCGTCCCTGGAAGCGCAGATCGGCGCCACGGCAGCCCTGTTGCCGGGCGTTTCAACGTTGCTGCGCCGCCGCCTGCAAGACGCAGCCGACTGGACCGATGCCGATCCCCTGCCGTCCATGCCGCTGCTGGCGGATGACGGCATGGGTGAAGCCGGCCCATCGTCGCGCCTCTTGCCGCGTGCCGACCATTCCGGTTTTCCGGTGCTGCTTACCGGGCATCTGCCGTCAGGTTCGCCGGGCGATCTGTTGCACAAGGCCGGCCGGGCGGACTGGGTACGCATGCCGACCCATCCGACGCTGTCGGGCAATGTCGATATCTGGGAGAAGGCCGGCCGTCCCGCGGCACTCGGCCATTCCTGCACGCCGGACCTTCTCGGCGACCTGCAAACCCACATCCCCTCGCTGCGCACGCAATGCCGCACCGGCCAGCGCATAGTGGTGTCGGAGGCAAGAAAACGATGAGAATTCTGATCTGCAACGACGACGGCATCGAAGCGCCGGGGCTTGCCCGTCTGGTCAATGCGGCAAGCGCGTTGTGCGACGATGTCTGGGTGGTCGCGCCCGACGGCAAGCGCACCGCCGCCGGCTCGTCATTGACGATTGCCAGGCCGTTGACCATGCGGCGCGTCAAACCGAACTGGTACGCCTGTTCCGGCACCCCGGCCGATTGCGTGGTAAGCGCCATGACCTGGTTGTTCGCCAATTCCGAGAAACCGGGCCTTGTGCTGTCGGGCGTCAACGATGGCCGCAACGTTGCCGAGGACCTTGCCTATTCCGGCACGCTCGGCATTGCGCGGGAGGCGACTTTCTGGGGCGTTCCGGCCATTGGCTTCTCACGCGTGAAAAATCCTGATTTCACCGATGGCGACGACCAATGGCTTGGCGCGCTGATCGTGTCCCTATGGCAATCGCGCGCCGACTGGGCCGCTGAGGGTCATTGGCTGAGCATCAACCTGCCGACCTCGCTGCCGGCCGAAATCCGCCAGCCGCGCATCGGTCGCGACAAGATCGCCCGCAAGGCCGAGATCGTGGAGAGCGACGGCGACCGCACGGTCATCACCGTGCCGCGCGGGCGGGCTCACGACAGCCAGTCGGGCGACGAGAACGACGCGATCGATGCCGGCTTCATCAGCATCAACCGGCTGAACTGGCTTGGCGAGACGCGGCTGGACGAACGGTTTCTGGACGGGATCCCGCGCCAGCGGCAAACTGGCTGACCTGAGGTCTGCGCGTCGTCATCCGATCACCAACCTGTCAGCGGTTAAATCAAGCCAATCCACTACCTATGCTTGAAGCCGCCGCTATTTCATTCCACATCGGTGCGGATGAAGGGCGAAACAGGAGAACGGCGGCGGCATTTGCTGTGGGCTTTGCCCGCATCGCTGATCCTGCATGCGCTCATCGCAGCGTTTCTGATCTATGGCCTGCCGAGACCCGAGCAGCAGCCGGTTCAGCAGGAACAGCCCGTCAATGTCGCGATCGTGCCGCCGCCCGAGAAGCCCAAGCCGAAACCTGCTCCAAAGCCGCCGGAACCGACACCTGAAAAGAAGGCTGAAAAGCCGCCTGAACAAAAGCCGCCGCCGCCGAAACCGCCAGACGACCAGGTTCTGAAGCGCGTTTTCCAGTACGGCCAGAAAGATACCGGGCCGGAGAAATCGCTCGACGGAAGCAGCGCTAAACCCAACACGCCGTCGCCGGCCAAGGATGAGGCTGCAAAGCCGCCTGTCGCGCCGACACCCGCGCCGACGGAGCCCGCCCCGGCTGCAACGCCACAGCAGAAGGCAGACCCCAGCAAGCCTGACGAGAAGCCGGCCACCGTTGCGCCGGACGAAAAGCCCGCGCAAGGCGAGGAAAAGCAGGCGACCGAGGACACCGACAAACAGCAGCCGGACAAACAAGAACTCGCACCGCAACCTGACGAAAAGCAAGCCGTCGTGACGCCAAAGCCATTGACGGCTGAGACCGGTGACAAGCCGGCGCCTCCAGCTTCGACTGGAAAGGCAAAGTCCAAACCTGCCAAGACAATGACGTTCAAACCCGCAAGAGCTTTCAAAGCGCCGATCGGGAATGCTGGAAGGTCAAATCCCACCAACGACGACGTTGCAGGATCACCAATCTATTCCGGCCTTCCGGGCGTCAGAAAGCTTTACTCGCAAGGGGCAACCGGCAATGCGTTCGCTACAAGCTCTATGGAGAATGTGCCGCGCGGTCAGCGGGTGGCCACCCTTTGCGGCAACGTTCTGAGCCGGGAACTGCAAAGTGCCGACTATACGGTCAAATGGGTGCCAACCATTACGCTGGACAAAGGCAATGTTCTCAATCCTCCGCAGGCCGCCTTCAGCACCAGAAACGCTTGGTACAACCTAAATTTCCGATGCGAAGTCGACGCCGATGCGACGAGGGTCCTGTCCTTCAACTTCCGTGTGGGCTCACTCGTGCCGCCTGGCGAATGGGCCAGCCGTGGATTCACAAAGTATCGTCTAAACTAGGCCGGCACACCAAATCTAGCCAATTGCCGGCTAACTTCTTGCCAGTCGGCGCAGACGAAATCGGCACCGGCAGCCGTCAGCCGCGCGGCGTGCTCGGCATAGGTATGGCCGCCACCGGTGTAGCCGATCGCCGTCATGCCGGCGGCGATCGCGCCCTGGATGCCGAAGGGCGAGTCCTCGATGACGATGCAGTCACCGGGATTGGCGCCGATCTTGTCCGCCGCGAAGAGGAAGATGTCCGGCGCGGGCTTGCCGTTCTTGACCATCGAGGAACTGTAGATCGCATCGCCGAAGAAACGCGCCAGCCCGGTCACCGCAAGGCTGTGGTTTATGCGCTCGACGGAGGAGGACGAGGCGACACAGCGGTCGCCTGCAAGCGCCTCCAGAAAGGCAGTGATTCCCGGTGTCGGCTTCAATTCCTGCGAGAACAGCACCTTGGTCTCGGCCCAGATGTCGCCGTCCGCCGCCGCCGGAAACTGGTGGCCGGTCAAATCTTTGATCCTGGCGATGATATCGGACTGCTTCATGCCGATGCATTGGGCGATGATGCTGGTGTTGACGCCGGGCATGCCGTGCTTTTCGTAGACGCGCTCATAGGCGCGGGCGGCCAGAGGCTCGCTGTCGACAAGAACGCCGTCGCAATCGAAAATAATAGGCCTTGGTCGCGCCACGCGTTTCCCTCTCGAGTCAATTTTCGCACATCGCTATCGGCAAAAAGTCAAATGTTCAATAGCACGTGCGGTTTTGGGGACGCGAAGAGCGGGCTCAAAGCTGGCGCAACGCATCGCTCGCACGGGAAGACCCGAGCGCCCGCTGCATGGCTTGCCGGGACTGCGCGCGATCCGGGGTGATCCAGTTCGGTTCGGCGCCGAGAAAGCGGTCGAGGAAAGCCACCGCATAGGCCGGCATCTCGGTCACATTCTCGCGATAGGACCACCAGGTGCGCAAATCGTCGGCGCATTTGTCGATGCCGGGTGCCGTGCCGAATTCCTGCTCGTGGATCGCCGAAATCACCGAGACGCAGTAGTTGGTGTAGAGGAAACCCTCCGGCCAGAAGCGGACGATTTCCAGCGTGCCGGCGTTCGTTTCCGTCTCGATCAGCTGCGTGAGGCCGGAGATTTCCCTGGCCGGCGCCTGTTTTATCAGCTCACGCAGCACGAGGCCGGCGGCAAAGACGATGAAGTCGGCGCGGTCGATCGCGGCGAAGCGCTTCTGCGCCTCCATGATCTCGACCCAGTCGAGAAAGGCCCTGGTGAGCTTGGCCTCGTCGATCTCGAAGCGCACGCCGAACGTGTCCGAGACCACCTTGGCGCTGCCGCGAAAGGTGGCGCGGAACCAGCGCAACTGCCGCAGCCGATGGCGAAGATCGGGCATCAAGGCCAGTTCGTCCCTGAAGGGCAGGTTCATGTTTCCTCGTATCCTGTTTCCCGGTCAGCCTAGCACAAGCGCGCCGCCGCCGAAATCTGTCAGCGGCCCTGTGGAGGACCGCTTCAGAGGCCAATATCATACATATTGACATTCTCGGAAACAAATGTTCTCACTTTGCTGTTGTCACGCGCCAGTCCAAGGTGCGATTCAACTGAGGCTTCGGGAGGAGAACCGAATGGCGATTTGGCAGTGGGGACTGCTTCTGCTGGTTATCGTGTGGGCGCTGCAGTCGCTCGGCGTCTGGCTGCAGATGCGGCACTATTCGGATGTCTTCAGGGGCGTCACCGACCAATACAAGGACGGCTTCGTCGGAGCCGGCAATTTTCGCGGCCGGTTGGCCAAGGGCACCATCGCGCTCGTGGTGGTGACGCCCGATTTGGTCGTGCGCCGCCTGATGGTGATGAGCGGCCGTTCCGTCTTCACCAAGTTCAAGAGACATGAAGAATTCGAGGGTGTTCCCCTCGATCGACTCCGGTCCAACCCTGCAATCATGGGGGAGGGGGAACCCGGTGTGGCCGAGGCCGTGAAACGGGCGATCGAGCAGATCGACAAGACACGGTCGGAGCCGGGGAAGAAGCCGGGCCTGTCCGGTTTGAACGTAGCAAGGGCTTAGAGCCGGATGATTTCGGGCTCTAAATCAAAGGGATAGAGGACGCCGCGCACCGACTGGGATCAACCGGCGGGTGGCATAAGGAGGAGAAATGTCTGTATTTTCGTTGTTGGCGCAGCATGCCGACATGGCCGTGCACAATCTGCATGTCGCAGGTGCCATGGTTTCGGATGCCGCATTGCATGGCAAGCTCGCTGTCGAGCATGCCTCCGACCATCTCGTTGTCCTCGCACAAGCGGACAGCGGACCGATTACCGTCGATCAGTTCAAGGAAAAGCTGAAGGACGTCCAGCAGGAAGAGCAGCTCGGCTGGCTGACCGCCATCGGCAAGTATTTCATCGGCATCTTCCAGAAGGGCGGCGAGGTCTTCGCCGGCTTCGTCACCGGCATCATTCCGACGCTGGTGGTGCTGATGACGGCCTTCTATGCCGTCACCGAACTGGTCGGTGAAGAGCGCGTGCATGGCCTGGCGCGCGGCGCCGGCCGGATCGCGCTGACGCGCTACACGCTTTTGCCGCTGCTGGCGGTGTTCTTCCTCACCAATCCGATGGCCTATACGTTCGGATCGTTCCTGGAAGAAAAGCACAAGCCAGCCTTCTATGACGCGGCCGTGTCCTATGTGCACCCGCCGCTCGGCCTGTTCCCGCACATCAATCCCGGCGAGTATTTCGTCTGGGGCGGCATTCTCGTCGCGCTGCTGGAGCTGGAAAAGAAGGGCGTCGTCGTCGCCGGCTACCACGTCAAGGTGGCGATCTGGTACGCCATCGTCGGCCTCGTCGTCATCCTGCTCAAGGGCATGCTGACCGAACGCATCACCGCGATCATGGCACGCCGCCAGGGCGTCGAGCTGTAAGGGCGGGGAGGACATCATGGCCAAGACATATAAAGCCGTAAAGATCTCCCAGGGCAAAACCGGCTGGGGTGGCCCGCTCATCATCGAGCCGACCGAACAGCGCAGCAAGGTGGTTTCCGTCACCGGTGGTGGCATTCACCCGGTGGCGCAGCTCATCGCCGACATGACCGGCGCCGAGGCCGTCGACGGCTTCAGGGCACCGCCGATCGAAAGCGAGATGGCGGTTGTCGTCGTCGATTGCGGCGGCACCGCACGATGCGGCGTCTATCCGCGCAAACGTATCCCGACCGTCAATCTGACGCCGGTCGGTCAATCCGGGCCGCTGGCCCAGTTCATCACCGAGGACATCTACGTTTCGGGCGTGAAGCCGGCCAACATCACAATGGCGGACGGATCCGAAACGATCACGACTGCAGGGGGAGCAGCAGCGATGAGTTCAAGCAACAATGCGACCGCGGCACCACAGCCGCTGCCGAGCGAAGGTGGGCTGATCGGCCTCATCAGCACGATCGGCCGCGTCATGGGACGTATCGTCGGCATCTTCTTCAATGCCGGCCGCCGCACCATCGACCAGGTCATCCGCAACGTGCTGCCGTTCATGGCCTTCGTGACCATGCTCATCGGTCTGATCCTGTATACCGGGATCGGCGATGTGCTGGCGCAGCCGATGGGTCCGTTGGCCAACAACATCGTCGGCCTGCTGATCATCTCGGCGATCTGCGGCCTGCCGTTCCTGTCGCCCATCCTCGGGCCAGGCGCTGTCATCGCGCAGGTCATCGGCGTTGCCATCATCGGCCCGCAGATCGCCAACGGCACGATTTCGCCGGCAATGGCACTGCCGGCGCTGTTTGCCTACAATACCCAGGTGGGCTGCGACTTCGTCCCCGTCGGCCTGGCGCTCGGCGAGGCCAAGCCTAAGACGATCGAAATCGGCGTTCCGGCGGTGCTCATCAGCCGCCAGATCATGGGTCCGGTCTCGGTGCTGATCGCCTGGGTCGTCAGCCTGATCGTGTTCTAAGGCAATTCCGGGAAAAGCGCTCAATGCTTTCCCTTGGAAATTGCGTCAAAACAAAGAGATAGAGCGGTTCACCGCTCTAGGGAAAGTTGAAAAAATGAGGTTCGCCATATGACGGTTCTTTTGAGAACACGGGTCACTGCCATCGGCCCCGAAGTGGCGGACCTTGCCGAAGGGGGCGTGGTCATCCTGTTTGCGGATGGCTCGCCGCCGGAGCTTGCCGAGGTTTCGGTGCTCCACAAGGCGGAGCAGGGACCCATTGACGGAGCGCCCGCCAAGGGCGCTTCGATCACCCTCGGCCCGGTTGCCGCTGTGATCACAGCGGTCGGCTCCAGCGCGTGGAGCAAGGTGCTGGAAATGGGTCATGTCGTCATTTCGTTCAACGGCGCTACCGAGGCCGAGAGGCCGGGCGAGATCTGTGCGTCGCAAGTCGACCCGCAAGCGCTCGTGGCCGCCCTGAAGACCGGCGCGATCATCACCATCGCCGCCTGACAGCATTCGCGCCGCGGCCTATGTTGGGAGCGGCGCCCAAAACCAGAGTATTTGCCATGGAACGCTCGACCATCGTCAGAGTGCATGAAGGCTTGCACGCCCGTCCCGCGACGCGGTTCGTGAAGCTCGCCAAGGGCTTCGAATCCGACGTCGAACTGATCAAGGACGGCAAGGCGGTCAGCGCCAAGAGTTCGGTCAAGCTGATGCTGCTGGCGGTCAAGGAGAACCAGGAAGTCACGGTGCGGGCGAATGGCGCCGATGCCATCGAGGCGCTCGAGGCGCTGATCGGCTATCTCGAGAATCCGCGGGCCGGCCTCGATGATGAAGCGGAAGCACAGAGCCCAGCCAACGATGCCGGGCAGGAAGCGGCACCCGCGCCGGGATCCCTGCTGGCGGCACCTGGCGGGGCAAACCGCTTGCGTGGCGTGGCCGCCAGCGAAGGTTTCGCCATCGGCCCGGCCTTTGCGCATTTCCCACCCGATATCGCTGGACAGGGCCGGATGTTGCGGGCCGAGGAGATAGAAGGCGAGATCGACCGGTTCCGCACGGCTGTCGGCGCGGTCCAGGCCCGCATGGATCATGCGTTGGCGCAGGACAGCCTGTCGGCTGGAGACCGCGGCATCGTCGCCGCGCTGCGCGATATCGCCGCCGACGACAGCCTGACTGGTGAGGCCGAGGGCCTGATCAAGGGCGGCAACGACGCGGTTTCCGCCGTCATCACCGCCGCCTCCACCATTGCCGCCGAATTCAGCGCCGTCGACGATCACTATCTCAACGCGCGGGCAGATGATGTCCACGCCGTTGGGCGGCAGATTTGCCTGGTGTTGCTGGGCCAAGACGATCTCAGCCTCGAAAACATCCCCGAAGGCGCTATCCTGATCGCCGACGACATCGGCGCCTGGGATCTGGCACGCGCGCCGCTGAAGCGTATCGGCGGCGTGGTGTGCGGCCATGGCGGCGCCACCTCGCACATCGCCATCATCGCGCGCTCGCACGGCATTCCGGCCGTGCTCGGCCTCGGCGACCAGGTCAATGCCTTGCGTACCGCGCGAGACGTCGCGCTCGACGGCAATGCCGGCCATGTGATCATCGACCCCGACGAGGCGACCCGTGCCGATTTCGCCGGCCGCGTCGAAGCGGCGGCAAAGGAGCGCGCCGGGCTGACCATCTTCAAGACGGTGACGCCGAAGCTCGCGGACGGCAGGATCATCGAGGTGGCGGCCAATATCGGCTCACTCGAGGAAATCGAAGCGGCGCAAGAGGCTGGTGCCATGGGCATCGGCCTGTTCCGCACCGAGCTTTTGTTCATGCGCCATATGCATCTGCCCTCGGAAGACATGCAGGCCGAGACCTATGCGGCGCTGGCCAAGGCTTTTGCGCCTTATCCGGTCATTGTGCGCACGCTCGACATCGGCGGTGACAAGCCGATTGCCGGCATCGAATTTCCCGACGAGGAGAACCCCTTCCTCGGCTGGCGCGGCATCCGCATGTGTCTCGACCGGCCCGACATCTTCAAGCGCCAACTGCGGGCGCTGCTGCGCGCAGCCGTGCACGGCAACATCAAGGTGATGCTGCCGATGGTGTCCGACATCTCGGAGGTCAGGCAGACGCGCGTGCTGGTTGACGAATGCACGGCCGAGCTGAAAGCCGAAGGCGTGCCGCACGCATCATTCGGTCTCGGCGTCATGATCGAAACCCCGGCCGCCGTGCTGATTGCCCCGGCGCTGGCCAAGGAGGTCGCTTTCTTCTCGATCGGTACCAACGATCTGACCCAGTACATCATGGCCGCCGACCGGCTCAATCCGACCGTCGCCAAGCTCAATGACGTCACCAATCCGGCCGTCATGTCGGCGATCGAAATGACGGCAAAAGCCGGCGTCGCCGCCGGTATCATGGTCGGCATGTGCGGTGAGGCAGCCGGCCGTCCGGATCTGATTGCGACTTTCGTGAAGATGGGGCTGACCGAACTCTCGATGAGCCCGGCTTCGATCCAGCGCGCCAAGAAAGCGATTATGGCCATGGCCGCCGAAGGCTAGCCCAGGCCGGCTGACTACGGCAGATGGGCAAGCAAGGTGGCGAAGACCGGTGTCAATTCACTGATCGGGTTTGCCTTGGCGCAAGCCTGAACGATGCGATCGTGGCGAATATCCGCCGCCAGGATCGCGATCTCCAGCATGTCCGGCTCCGGCGCGCCGTCGCTGCCGGTGGTCGCCAGGCCGCAGGCCAAAGCGAGCGGCGCCAGGCAGCTTATGTCGAGCGCCCGGCCGCCCGCCGGCGTTCCCGGCACGGTCTCGGCAAAGCGAACGGGACGCTGATTGAGGCACTCGACCAGCAGCGCCGAGCAGGTGGCCGCGATTGCCTGCAGTCCGGCACCCGGCGCGGCCAATGCGGCCAGGAGATCGCCATGCCGCTTGCGCATCGTGGCATGGACGGCCGCGAAATCGGCTTCGTGGATGCGGGCATTGTCGATGTTCAGGCCGGCAAGCACCGCTTTGGTCAGATAATACATATCGCGCCGGAACAGGCGCTCGGCGTCCAGTTGGCGATCCTCGTTGCCGACCGGGAAATAGGTGCCGAGGCCCTTCACCGTGGTGCCGTCCACCTTGATCGGGCGCTCATGCGGGACGAAAGCTTCGGCGATCGACAGTGCTTCGTCGACGGCACTCGCGGCATGGCTGAGCAGGCCTTCGATGCCCTTGCCTGGAAACGGCGGCAGATGGCTGGTTGCTTCGCGCAGGATGCTGGCATGGCCGCTGCCGTCATGGCGGCTCTGGCGGATGATTTCGCGGACTTCCCGCAGCCGGTCCTTCAGATTGACGCGGACATCTTCGGAGATTTGTCGGAGCATCGCGGATCGCCTTGAAATTTGCTGCGGATAGCCGACCGGGGCAGCCGCCACTCTCTACATTGTTCCTATCGATAGGTAGATCAATAGGCGATACTAGACCAGCATGCAGAATCGGCGGCGGCGCCCTCGTCCGTCGCCGCAGGGGGAGAGACAGACTTGGGCAGACGACGACAGGGCGAAAGCGAAGACGGTCGAGGCGAGGCAACCGAGCAGGTCGCCAGCGAAAGCCGGACGGATCGCCTCAGGATTCGCGCCGCCTGGATGTATTTCGTCGAACAGATGACGCAGAACGAGATCGCCGACGTGCTCGGCGTCGGTCGCGTCACCATCGTGCGCATGCTGGCGGATGCCCGGGCGCGCAACGAAGTGAAGATCACCATCGAGAGCGAATTGTCGGAAATCGTGCGGCTTGAGCGCGCATTGGAGAAGACGTTCGGGCTGCAGCAGGCGCTGGTGGCGCCGCTTTCGGCAGCCGATGCCGATCCGATACCAGCGATCAGCGCCAAGACCGGCAGCTTCCTGTCGGACACGATGAAGTCCGGCATGCGGGTCGGCGTCGGCTGGGGGCAGACGCTGTTCTCGAGCCTGCCTTTCATCAGCGCCAAGTCGCTCACCGACTTCAAGGTGATTTCGCTGCTTGGCGGTGTCGGCGTCGTGCGCCGGGTCAACCCAGCCGAGTTCGCCTGGCGCTTCGCTCAGATATTCCAGGGCGACGGCTATCTGATGCCGACACCAGCCGTGGTCGACAGCGTCGAGACCAAGATCGCCCTGATCGAGCGCTGCGGCCTGCAGGAGATTTTCGAAATGGCCGACGTGCTCGATGCCGTTCTGCTGAGCGTCGGCGGGATCGCCTCGGCCACCACCTTCTCTCGTGGTGGCTTCCTCAAGGAGGCGGATCGGGAGGCCCTGCTTGCGCGTGGCGCCGTGGGTGACCTCCTGTTCCATTTCTTCGACCGCAACGGCGATCTGGTCGACCATCCCGTCAACAGCCACGTGATGTCGGTGGATGTCGACCGTCTGCGCAAGGCGCCGATCCGCATCCTCACCTCCGGTGGCGAGGAGAAGACCGAAGCGCTGCTCGGCGCCATGACCCTCATCGCCCCAACCATCCTGATCACCGACGAGGAGAGCGCGCGGCGCATGCTGGAAGCGGTCAGCGGAAGCTGAAGCTGTCCATGATGTAGTCCGGCCAAGCCTGCTGTTCGTCGAAAACAGCGGCGAGATCCGGTGTGTCCGCCAGTATTCCGCTCAGCACCAGCGCGGTGGCGATGCCGGTGCTGTTTCCCCCCGATATGTCGTGTTCGACGCTGTCGCCGACGCAGACCACGGTGCCACGGTCCGGCTCGCCGGCCAGCGCCAGCGCGGCGTCGAAAATCGCGGTGTCGGGCTTGCCGATGCGGGTAACGCTGCCGCCCAGGCTTTCGTAGAGATCGGCCAACCGGCCGGCGCCGAAACGAGGGCCAACGGCCGTCAGCATGATGATGTCGGGATTGGTGCAGAAACACGGCACCCGCCGCTCCGCCGCCGGCGCGAACAGCCTGCGATAATGGTCAAAGTCAAAGCGGTCACCCTCGCTGGCCGCGATCAGCACCAGCTCGGCCTCATCGCCGGACCCGGTCAGCGCAAATGGCAGGCCTTCGATCGCGGAGCGGTCATTGTCGCGGCTGATCAGCAGGCATTTTGTCCCCGGGCGCAGCTTTCCCGACGCCGCCATCTCCCCAAAGGATCGCCACGCCACCTCGCCGGAAGAAACGAAATGATCCCAGCTTCCCGGTTCGAAGCCGAGTTTCATGAGCCGGCTTTCATTGGGTTGAGCCCGCCTGCCGGAGTTCGAAACCAGCACCACGGTCTTGCCGGCGCGTTTCAGCGCCGATAGCGCTGCCACCGCGCCTGGATAGGGCCGCGTGCCGTCGTGCAGCACGCCGAACTGGTCGAGCAGGAACACATTATAGCGCTCCGCCAGCGGCCCGAGGCCGTCGAGACGTTCGATCGTTTTCGCGCTCATAGGAGTCCTGCCCGGCTTGCACCCATCAGCGCCAGCCGCGCCGTGCCGGCGGCGGCCTCGTCGGAAAGCGCGGGCAGGAAATCGACGCCGAGCCTGCGACGCCGGATTGCCGTCCAGGCCGGGTTCGCTGCCCCGCCTCCGACGCTCCTGACCGATATCAGCGTGGGCGCGCCGAGTTCGGCAAGCCTGTCATAGCCGAGCGCTTCGATCGCGGCGATGCCTTCGAACATCGCTTTCAGATAATCGGCGTCGTCCGCCGGCCGCGGCGCAAGGCGAGGCGGCAGCGCCGGATCGGCGATCGGAAACCGTTCGCCCGTGGCGGGAAGCGGATAGTAATCGAGGCCGGTGCCCGTCTCCGGGTCGATTGTCGCGCTGAGTTCAATGATACGGGCGAGCGGAAAGTGCTGGGCCAGCACCTTGCCGCCTGAGTTCGAGGCACCGCCCGCCAGCCAGGCGTTGCCGAGCCGATGGCTGTAGATGCCGAAGCGCGGCGCCGAAATCGGCCGGTCGGACAGGATCTTGATGGTCAGCGAGGATCCCAGCGCAGTGACCCCGTCGCCGATCGCGGCAGCACCGGTCGCCAGGAACGAGGCGCAGCCATCCGTGGTGCCGGCGACGACGGCCACATCGCGCGGCAAGCCGAACAGTTCCCCGGCTTCCGCGGTGAGGGCGCCCGTGACCTCGCCCGGCACGACCACGCGCGGCAGCAACTCCATGCGCATTCCGGTCGCCGCGATCCATTCCGGCCAGCGGCGGGCCTCGACATCATAACCTGTCTTCAGGGCATTGTTCTCGTCGCTGACGTCGAAGCGGCCGGAGAAGTTTCCGGCAATCCAGTCGGCCTGATGCAGCACTGCCGCAATGCCCGGTAGATGCTGGAAGCGCAGGGCCTTGGCGAGGCCGGATGTCGCTCCGTGCGCTGCACTTGCAGCCGGCGCGGTGCGGGCGATCGCGGCCAGGATGTCGTCGTCATCGACCTTGTCGTTGTACATCAGCGGTTCGGCCAGCGGCAGCCCGGCGGCGTCGACCGGCAGCAGCGTGCCGGAGGTGCCGTCGACGGCGATGGCGCGGACCGCCGTGCGGTCGATGCCGGAAAGCAGCTCCGTCAGCGCCGCCTTGACCGCTTGCCACCACGCCGTGGGGGCTCGGCCATCGCCGCCAAACCTGTCGAGTGGAACGGCCGAATGCCCGGCTATGGAAAAATCAGGGCGCATGGCGACGGCGCGCGCACCTGATGTGCCAATGTCGATGCCGATGACAAGTGGCATCATGTCCATGCTAGCCGCCACCCGCGTTGAGCTTCTGGCGATATTGCTCGGCGTCCCAGTTGACCAGCTCGTCATTCTCGGAGGCGGTGAGATAGTTCAGCCGCGCGGCGATGTCGACACGCGCCGTCACGTCGGCGAGGCAGCGTTGCATGGCATCGGCGCCGGCACTGGCGTCGCCGCGCATCAGCACGCCTGCGCCGGGAAACAGGATCGCCGCAGGCGACGTGCCCAGTCGTGCAACGACATCGGCCACGGCCTCGCCTGACTTCGCCACGACGGAGCCCTGGCCGAGGAAAATGACGTGGTCCGGATAGAGGCTGCCGGCCTGCGCCATGCGGCGGCTCTCAGGGTCGAGCGCAACCGCATGCGCTTCGACATCGGCCGGCAATCTGTAGCCGCTGTCGCCGGCGAGCGCGGCCAAGGCGTCGAGGTCGGGTGCGGCGGTCGCGCGCGCCGGCCGGGCCAGCAATGACCTGATACGGCGCAGCAGAAGCTCCGCCCCGGCGACGGTTTCGGCAGCGACGACCAGCCCGTGATTGCCAAGGATCAGCACGTCGACACCAGGCCGCAGTTTTTCGGCAATGCCGCGTGCAAGCGGCAGGCCGGGCCGGAAATAGGGCACATAGGCCCATTCGATGCCATCGAGCCGCTTGGCGACCTCGGCCTCGCCATCGGCCTGCACGGCAAGCGAGATGGTGTCGACGCAATGGACATGCAGAACGACGCGCTGCGGCATCAAAGCGTGCACCGTGGTCTCAATCGATGGCCGCAGGCCGCGCGGGTTGAGCGCTGCAATGGTGAAACCCTGCGGCTGGTCGGCGGCGCGATCGCGCTGTTCGACGGCTTTCAGCAGCGGCGCCATCGCCACCGGCACCATGATGTCATCGACGAGCGCGTCTTTCAGCCAGGTGCCGGAGGCCTTGATCCACAGCGTGTCGCCGGCTTTCAGCGAGGTGTTGCCGCCTGCCGCCTGGGTGAGATGCGGGCTCCGCCCGATGCTGGCCGAAAGCGCCCGCAAGGCCGCCAGTTCCTGCGCGTCAGCTTGGGTCGCCATGGCGCTTTTCCTCCAACGGCTCGGCCGTGTCCTGCGCGAAATCCCGTTGCCGGGATCGAATTGGCGCTGATATCGCAGAAACGAGTGATCTACGTCAATAGTGATCTACTGTCATCAAACACGCTTGCAATCCGACTAATGTTGAGTAAGTTACGCCAATTGCCATGGAAAATGGCATCCGGGAGGAAAGAATTGAGCGACTCCGGCCGTCAGCGTCAGATCGTCGAACTGTTGCGGGATCGTCCGTTCGCTTCGGTGCGCGAGTTGCAGGAGCGGCTTGGCGTTTCAGCCGCGACGGTCAGGCGCGATATCGACAGGATCGACGAGGCCGGCGAAGCGCGGAAGGTCTATGGCGGCATCTCGGCGCTCGACGGCGCTTCCCAGGCCGGTGTTGCCTACGCCAGGCCTTACGACGAGAACCGCGACCTTGCGGTCGAGGCCAAGCGGCAGATCGCCGCTCTCGCGGCGACCATGGTGCGCGACGGCGACGCCGTCATCGTGCATGGCGGCTCGACCTGCTTCCATCTGGGCGTCAAGCTGGCCGAGCGCAACATCCGCCTCTACACCAACTCGATGCCGCTGGCGGCCTATCTCAGCGACCACGGCCATTGCAGCCTGACGGTTGCGGGCGGTGATCTGCATCGCGAACCCGGCATCATCCATTCGCTCAGCCAGGCCGTGCCCTTCTATGCCTCCAAATTCTTTCTCGGCGCGCAAGGCCTTGGCCAGGAAGGCGTGATGGAATCGCACCCGCTGCTGGTACGCTCGATCGTCGATCTCAGCCTTTGCGCCGACCAGATCGTGGTGCTGGCCGACAGCCGCAAACTGTCGATCCACGCGCGCAATGTCGCGCTGCCGCTTTCCCGCATCGGCACGCTGGTCACCGACGACGGTCTCTCCGACGCCGATGCGCGCATGCTGGAAGACGCCGGCGTCATGGTGCGGATAGCCTCGGGAGCCATCCAGTGAAGGTGGCTGTCCTCGATTTCGGCAAGACCAATTCGAAGCTGTTCGTCTTCGGCCAGGACGGGCGGATCATCGACGAGCGCCGGACACAGCCGAAATGGATGCGCCAAGGCGGCTTCAGCGTGCTCGACGAGGCGGCGCTCCACCATTGGGCGCTCAGCGCCGTTGCCGATACGGTCGACGGTCATGGAGTGGAAGGGGTCATGGTGTCGGGCCATGGCTGCACCTTTGCCTTGGTCGACGAAGCGGCGCTGACGCATCCGATCCTCGACTACGAGCAAGAGCCGCCGGCCGAGATTGCCGCGCGGATCGATCGCCGCATTCCGGACTTTTCGGAGACCTTTTCGCCGCGGCTGCCGCTCGGCTTCAACTACGGCCGCCACATGCTGTGGCTGCAGGAGGTCGATCCCGACGCGTTCGCTACGTCGAAATCGATCCTCGGCTATCCGCAATACTGGAGCTGGCGCCTTGGCGGGCGGGCGGTCTCGGAAGTGTCCTATCTCGGCTGCCATTCGCATCTGTGGGCGCCGCGGAGCCAGGACTTTTCCTCGCTGGTCGACGCGCAGGGCTGGCGTGACCGGATGCCTGGCTTCGAGCGCGCCGGCACCGTTATCGGCGAGCACCGCCTCGGCGCTGCGGCGCGACCGATCGCCATCCACAACGGCGTCCATGATTCGAATGCGGCGCTCTATGCCTATCGCCGGCAGGAGCTTGGCCCGGTCACCGTCGTTTCGACCGGCACCTGGGTCGTCGTGCTCAATCCGGACTGCCCGCTCGACACGCTCGACCGGGATCGCGACATGCTGGTCAACGTCGATGTCGATGGCGGCCCGGTGCCGACCATTCGCTTCATGGGCGGGCGCGAATTCGCAACCATCAGCGGCGGCTGGCAAGGCGAGATCGCCCGTCCGGTGGTGCAGCGGGTGATCGATGCCGGCATCATGGCGCTGCCGAGCTTCGCGCCAGGTGGGCCGATGCCCAGTCAGTCCGGCCGGCTGGTGGGGCGCACGCCCGATGCCGAGGAACGCGCGGCGGCGGCGCTGCTCTACGTCGCGCTGATGGTCGATCTGTCGCTCGACCTCATCCATTCGAACAACACGGTGATCGTCGATGGCGGGCTGAACACAGGCGGTGTGTTGGCCGGACTGCTGGCGCAGTTGCGTCCCGGCCAGGCTTTCCTGCAGGGCGCCACGCTGGAGGGCAGCGCCACGGGTGCAGCGGCGCTCGCCTTCGAGAGCGTCGGGCGCGAATTCGCCGCCGAAGTTCCAGAGCCGGTGCACGCGTCGCGTTTCACCGGGTTGGCAGGCTATCGCAGCAACTGGCGTGACGCCACGATGGACCAGGGCGTCGCCGGTGCGGCAGTGGGAGGTGCGCGATGAGTGCGATTGCCCAGGCCGAGACGGCGCGCCAGCCGGTGCTGGAGATGCGGCACATCTCCAAGACGTTCGGCGCGATCCGTGCCTTGCACGATGTCTCGCTCAGCGCCCATGCCGGGGAGCTGCACGCCTTGATGGGCGAGAACGGCGCCGGCAAGTCGACATTGATGAAAGTGCTTTCAGGCGCCTATCGGCCGGATGCCGGCGGCGAGATCCTGATCGACGGCATGCCGGCTGCGACCGGCGATCCGATCAAGGCGCGCGCCAGCGGCGTCGCGGTGATCTATCAGGAGCTGTCGCTGGCGCCCAATCTGACGGTGGCGCAGAACATCTTCCTCGGCAACGAGCCGCGACGCTTCGGCATCGTCGATCGCGACCAGTGCACCCGGCGCGCCAGCGAGATCATCAAGCGGCTCGGCGTTTCCTTTTCGGCCCGCGACATGGTCTCCAGCCTGTCGCTCGGCGAGCGCCAGCTGGTCGAGATCGCCCGCGCGCTATCGACCAATGCGCGCATCATCGTCATGGACGAGCCGACCACGTCGCTGACCTCGCGCGAGACCGACCGGCTGTTCGAGGTCATCGCGACGCTGAAATCGCAAGGCATCGCCATCATCTACATCAGCCACCGCATGGAAGAGGTCTACCAGCTTGCCGACCGCGTCAGCGTGCTGCGCGACAGCGGTTATGTCGGCACGCTCGAGCGTGCCGACCTCAGTGCCTCGCGCCTCGTCTCGATGATGGTCGGCCGCGATTTGTCGGCTTTCTACAAGAAGGATCATCGGCCGCCGGACGAAAAGCGCGCGGTGGCGCTCTCGGTGCGCGCCATGTCCGACGGCCGTCTCCTGAAAAACTGTTCGTTCGACCTGCACAAGGGCGAGGTGCTGGCGCTGGCGGGTCTGGTCGGTTCCGGCCGCACAGAGCTGGCGCGGCTGATCTTCGGCGCCGACAGGCACATTTCAGGCACGCTGGAACTCGACGGCAAACCTGTAACCATCGGCTCGCCGCGCGAGGCGCTCGATGCCGGCATCGCCTATCTGACCGAGGACCGCAAGGAACTCGGCCTGTTCCTCGACATGTCGATCTCCGACAATATCAGCATGGGCGTGCTGGCGCGGGATTCGCGCGCCGGCGGCTTGCGCGACTTCGCGGCCGCCGAAAGGCGTGCTTCCAAGGCCGTTGCCGATCTCTCCATCCGCACCAGTTCGGTGCAGGCCAATGCCGGCTCGCTGTCGGGCGGCAACCAGCAGAAGGTGCTGCTCGCCCGCCTGCTCGAGACCGAGCCGAAGGTCGTCATCCTCGACGAGCCGACCCGCGGCGTCGATGTCGGAGCGAAATCGGAAATCTACCGGCTGATCGACAATCTCGCCAAGCAGGGCATCGCCATCCTGATGATCTCCAGCGAACTGCCCGAGGTGATCGGTGTCGCCGATCGCGTGCTGGTGATGCGCGACGGAAAGATATCGGGCGAGGTGACGGCATCGCAAGGCGAACCGCTAAGCCAGGAGGAAATCATGGAACTTGCAACGGGAGCGGCTCAGCAATGACCGACAAGGCGACCGAGATCAGCGCAGGCGGCCAGGCCACCGGCACGAGCCGACGGTTGCGCACGGCTTTCGCTGCCCTTGGCATGCTGCCGGTGCTGATCCTGCTGGCGGCCGGCTTCCAGTTCCTGAACCCGCGCTTCCTGACCGAGACCAACCTGTTGATCGTCACCCAGCAGTCGTCGATCAACATCGTGCTGGCGGCCGGCATGACCTTCGTCATCCTCACCGGCGGCATCGACCTGTCTGTCGGCGCCATCCTCGCCGCATCGGCGATGGTGGCGGTGATCGTATCGCTGGTGTCGGACTGGGGTTTGCTCGGCGTGCCGGCGGCCATTCTGGTCGGCCTCGGCTTCGGCCTCATCAACGGGCTGCTCATCGCCTACATCAAGCTGCCGCCCTTCATCGTCACGCTGGGTTCGCTGACCGCGGTGCGCGGTGTCGCCCGCCTGCTCGGCCAGGACACGACGGTGTTCAATTCGGACCTGCCGTTCGATTTCATCGGCAACGGTTCGCTGTTCGGCATCCCGTGGCTGGTCATCATCGCACTGTCGGTGGTGGTGCTGTCCTGGCTGGTGCTCAAGCGCACCGTGCTCGGCACCTGGATCTACGCCGTCGGCGGCAATGCCGAAGCGGCGCGGCTGACCGGTATCAAGGTGCCGCTGGTGCTGCTCTTCGTCTATGGCGTTTCCGGCCTGCTGGCCGGCCTCGGCGGCGCCATGTCGGCGGCCCGGCTCTACGCCGCCAACGGCTTGCAGCTGGGCCAGTCCTACGAACTCGACGCCATTGCCGCGGTCATTCTCGGCGGCACCAGCTTCGTCGGCGGCGTCGGCTCGATCTGGGGAACGCTGATCGGCGGCCTGATCATCGCGGTGCTCTCCAACGGGCTCATCTTGGCCGGTGTCTCGGACATCTGGCAGTACATCATCAAGGGATTGGTCATCATCGTGGCGGTCGCCCTCGACCGCTACAGGCTCCAGGCAGGAGCAAGAACGTGATTGACCTTAGTCGCCGGCGTCAACGACCGGTTTGTGTAACGCACCGTGAGAGGCGCGGGGCAATCGGAGGAAAGCAATGAAAACCATCGCCAAACTGCTCTGCGGCGTCGCACTCGCGTCGCTCGCCATCGCGCCTGCTTCGGCCAAGGACCTCAACAAGGTCGGTATCTCGGTCGGCCTACTCGGCAATCCCTTCTTCGTCGCCACCATCAAGGGCATCGAGGACGCGGCCAAGAAGATCAACCCGAAAGTCGAGGTGACCTCGGTATCGGCCGACTATGACCTCAACAAGCAGGTCTCGCAGGTCGATTCGTTCATCGCCGCCGGTGTCGACGTGATCATGCTCAATGCCGTCGACGCCAAGGCGATCGCGCCGGCGGTGAAGAAGGCACAGGCCGCGGGCATCGTCGTTGCCGCCTTCGACGTTTCGGCTCCGGGCGCCGACGTCACCGTGATGACCAACAACGTCAAGGCCGGCGAAGAGGCCTGCCAGTACCTGGTCGACCACACCGGCGGCAAGGGCGACTACGTCATTCTCAATGGACCGGCATCGTCGTCGATCCTGGAGCGGGTGAAGGGCTGCAAGAACGTGCTTTCGCAGCATCCCGACATCAAGATCCTCTCCGACGACCAGAATGCCGAAGGCTCGCGCGACGGCGGCCTGAAGGTGTTCCAGTCGCTGCTCACCCGCTTCGACAAGATCGATGCGGTGTTTGCCATCAATGACCCGACGGCGATCGGCGCCCAGCTCGCGGCCAAGCAGCTCAACCGTTCGGAGTTCATCTTCACCGCCGTCGACGGCGCGCCCGATATCGAGAAGGAACTCTCTTCCGGCACCTCGATGATCAAGGCCTCGGCCTCGCAGGATCCCTATGTAATGGCCGGCCAGTCACTGACGATGGCGGCCGAACTGCTGGCCGGCAAGAAGCCGGCGGAGCCGACCGTTCTGCTCGACCCGAAGCTGATCACGGCCGAGAACCTGAAGGACTACAAGGGCTGGACCGCAGCCCGCTAAATTCTTCCCAAGGCCGGTGCGGCCGGGATGACCCGGCCGCACCTTGTCAGCACCGGAGACGATGATGTCGCGTATTGGAATCCATTCTTTCGTCTGGTCGGCGAGCTCGGCTCAGGCCGATCTGGAGCGCACGCTGGCCAACACCAGGGAGGCCGGCTTCGACCTCATCGAATTCTCCTATCTCGACCCCGCCAATGTCGACATCGGCGGGCTCGCCAGGCGCATCGCCGATCTTGGCCTCGGCGTGGCGATCAGCATCGGATTGCCTGGTGACGGCGATATTTCGAGCGCCGACAGGGCGATTGCCGCGCGCGGCGTCGAAATCCTCAACGACACCATCGCGCTGACGCGCGACCTCGGCGGCCGGAAGGTCGCCGGCATTCTCTCGACCAGCCACGGATTGCAGGTCGAGGCGCCGACGCGCGATCAATGGCAGCGCAGTGCCGGCACGCTGGCCAAGGTTGCCGAGACAGCCAAGGCGGCCGGCGTCACGCTCAACCTCGAGATCGTCAACCGCTTCGAAAGCAATCTGCTCAACACCGCCGCGCAAGGACTGGCCTTCATCGAGGACACCGGCTCGGACAACATCTTCCTGCATCTCGACACGTTCCACATGAACATCGAGGAGGCCGATGTCGGGCTGGCCATCCGTCAAGCCGCGGACAAGATCGGCTATGTCCATATCGGCGAAAGCCATCGCGGCTTCCTCGGCACCGGCAATATCGATTTCGCCGCGATCTTCGATGCGCTGACGGCGATCGGCTACAGCGACGATCTCAGCTTCGAATCCTTCTCTTCGGAAATCGTCGATGAGCACCTGTCGAAGAAGACCGCCATCTGGCGCAATCTGTGGACGGACAACATGGCGCTGGCCAAGCACGCGCGCGCCTTCATCGGGCTCGGGCTGGAGACGGCAAGGCGCAAGGCGGAACTGGTTTCGGCGCATCACAAACCCTGACCCGCCTGTCAAGGGCCGAAGGACGCGGCGTGCGCCGCATGCAGGGCTCTGACTTCAAAATCAACAAACGGCCTCGTGGCAGCCAGTGCTGGCAGCTTTTGCGCCGCCAGCTTTTCGCGATAGGAATTTTTTCTTGACTCGGTGACCTCAGCTATGGTACATTTTTGCCTATGGTGCTGATTTGCGCCAGTGACCCGCCGCACAGGCGGGTTTTTGTTTGATGCACCGTCAGCCAAGGTGCCGGCCGTATGGCGGCGGCATTGCTCGCGGCAGGTGCATCGGTTATCTGACCGGCCAGGCAAACAGCGCCACGCAATCCCCAAACGGAGTTCGGCACATGACACGCGAGACAATCCTCAAATTCGGCACCGTCGAACACGCGGACGCAGGCGATCTGGCTGGCTGGATCGTCGTCGAGGGCAGGCCGACCATGCAAACCGCCGTCCAGCACACGACCGAGGACGGCAAGGTGTTGTCGGGCACCTGGCGGGCGACGCCCGGCACCTATCACGCCACCTATACCGACTATGAGTTCGTGCACATGATCGCCGGCCGCATCATCATCACGCCGGACGGCGGCACGCCGGTCGAGGTCGGCCCCGGCGACGCCTTCGTGGTGGAAGCGGATTTCAAGGGAACCTGGAAGATCATCGAGCCGGTGACGAAGCATTTTGTCGTGCGGGTCGGCTGAAGCGGGGTGATCCGTCTGGCCCGCCATCGCGGCGAGTGCTCAAGCGAACGCTTTTTCGTGCCTCCGGGGGCCTTTTGGAGGCCATCCCAACCGACATCGCGTGGGGTGTCGCCGATGGGCTCGGAGGAGGTGCGCTGACCTGGGCGCGGTAAGCGTATTCGCTGATCTCTGCATTCGCCGGGGCCTCGGCCAGGCCACTCCTCGGACTCCGGTCATTGGGTCATGAAGGCGTCTGTGGCGTCATCCAGACGGTCGGCCTCGACATGAATGATACGGCACTCGCCAGCCAAGCGATCTCTCATCGGTGCTTACCGGCCAGGTATCCTTGATACACCGGATTGATCCCCTAGTTCTTTCGGGGGCGCGGCAATCGCGAGGTTGCCTCGGGGGCAGCGGCGGTTCGCGCCGTTCTGACTGCACGCCGCGGAAAGACGGTTGGACCGACGCATCCATGGAGGTCGTCGTGCGTCAATCGCGTCGATTCACCTGTGCGTATTTCGTCTTAGCTTGCTCGATCGCGGCAGTTTGCGCAGGAGCTGCAACCGGTGGTCAGCAAGGCGGAGGGCATGGCAACGGCGGCCATGGTTCTGGTGACCATGGGGGCGGTGGAGGTCATGACGCCGGCGGCAACGAGGGCGGCTCGCACAAAGGGACTGGCGACGACCCCGGCGGCTCCAGTTCGTCGGCGGACGACGGCGAGACCAGCACAAGCGGCACTACGACAGCCCCGGGGACTGTAGGTTCGGCCACCGCCACTGCTGTTGCGTCCGCAAGGGGCGGACAGTCGCTCGACCTCCCGGCCGCTCTCCAGCCTCCCGGCGACAGCAAAACTCAATCAACAGTCAGCCGAACCGAGGCGCTGCCGGGCGTCCCGGATAAAGTCGTTCGGGCCTGCCATGATGCCATCGAGTCGGCCGCCGCTCCGTTGGGGGCGACCAGCGTGCGCGTCACCAGCGCGGGCTTCGTACATCAGTTGAGTCGGGCGACGATCTCGGCCCCCATCGAGGTCAGCATCGACTATGCGCGGCAAGGCAGCGTGGAAACGCGGCAGGCGGCGATCCAATGCGAATTGGACGCGACAGGCAGCGTGATCGGCCTGACATAGCGCATCGCGCAGAACACTCTCGCTGATGAAGCAGGGTGAATTCGAGAGGCCATTCATCTTTGGCCGAAATGGCAGCAGGCCTCGGATGTGTTACGAAGGGGTGCGGGGCATCAAAAATGGCCTTCCACGGAAGCGACCGCGCAGTCGGAATCACTGCGGTGTCACGTGTCTTGGCAAGAGCGAATAAGGAAGTGTGATCGAACGCACCCGGGTCATCCGCGAAGGGTTGCGAACCTTGCCAATCTTCTTGCTGACGGCCTTCACCTGGCTGGCTGCCGCGCGGCCAGAACGCGGCTTCAGGGGCGGTTCGATCTGCGCGCTGCGGCGCTCGGTCCTGAGCCTGTCGTTGTCCCCGCGCGCCGCAGCCAAGTCGCGGGCAAGAGAAACAGTGGCCTCGCGTTGCTCGTCCAGAGCCTCCTGAAGCTTAGCGACACGCACCAAAAGAGCTTGGGCGGCGGCTTCGCGCTCGATGCGTGCTCTGTCGAGATCCTTACGATTCATGACGGCTGTAGTACGTTCCCGTGCCAGGGCCTGTGCCGTCTCGGTTGCGGCCTGCTCGGCACGCTCTTTCGCTGAGACTGCTTTGGCTCGCTCCAGTTCAGCCGCCTGGCGCTCGATGCGAGCTTCTTTCAGCTCCTCAACGGCCGCTGCTGCTGCAGCGCGTTCTCGTGCGAGCGTTCGCTCCGTGTCAGCTGCGGTCCGCTCCACTTGTTGTCTCGCTGTGACCGCGTCGGTCCGTTCCCGCTCAGCCGCAGCCGTACGCTTCATGAGTGCGGCATTGGCCAGTTTCGCTTCGGCGAGATCGCCACGAAGCAGCTCCGTCTTCCGGCGCTCGTCGTCGAGTATGCCGCTCGCCTGCACCAGTGAAGCCTTGGCCGTGGCGCGATCCTTGGCGGCCTCGGTCTCAAGCTGTTCAATTTGGACGCGCGCTTGCGATAAATCGCGCGCCTGCCTTTGGGCTTGCTCCTGCTCGAGATGAGCAGCGGGCATCTCCTTAAGGACATAGCTGGCGCCCTCGCTCAGCATCGTGCCGGCCTCTCCCGCAATGCGCCGCAACGCGTCAAGGGTGCGGGCTGCCGCGAGTTCATTGCGCAACCGCTCCTCGCGCGCGTCATCGGCAGCTGCCATGCTTGCCCTCAGCGTGTGGATCTGCTTGCTCGCCTCGAGGAGCGCTCCCTGCAGAGCGGCGCTCCTGGCACGCTCGCCTTCCGCCGCCCGGTGCTCCTGGTCGGCCAATTGTCTTGCAGCGGCAGCCTGAGCACGATCCGTCCCGGCTTGCGCCTGGTTAGCCGTGAGATCCGGGCCAAGCAATTCGGCACTCGCCTGATGTCCCAGCGGGCGCGAAAGGTCTCGATGGGCCTGATCTTGGGTTTGCGAGATTGCGGAAGCGCTTTCGACCCAGATTTGTCTCGTCATCGCATAGCCAATCGGCGCGGCCAGACAAATGGCGGCGAGACCCAAGCGCGATACAAGAACGATCGGCCTGCGAACGACAGGGTTTGAGGCAGGCGCCATGGCCGAGCCGGGATCTCCCATCTGAGCTGTGAAATTCAAACCGCGATCCGCAGCATAGGCCAACGGAGCAGTTTTTGGCGGTGAAGCCTTATGGCGCAATTGGTTCCATGCCGACCCGCAAATCCGCTTCCCACGTTCCGCGATCGCGCTGATGGATGCTGCAAGCCGGCCAGACTGCACTCTGTTCGGTGCAGGAGCACCGGTCTCGACCACTGACGAGCACCCGCTGGGTTCGGATGTCGCGGCGAAATGTTCGATTCGCACTCCGAACCGAGAGTAGTTGGTATTTTGAGCCCGAACATTCAGGCCGACCGCATGCAAGGGGTTGGCAGCCTTGGAAGAAGCAGGCCCGGCGACAAGTCCGGCCGGGCTTTCCCATTCCCAAGAAGCCTCGTCGGCAATACCGGATCTGCCTTCGTCAAACGCTGCAAGGCGGCGCCGTCGCACCGCGGCAAGGATACGCCGGAGCACAAGATAGACGCCCACCGATGCAAGCGTCACCACTGCGCTCAGAATGGCCAGATTTACGTCGTTTGCATACATTTCGGCAAGGTAATTTGGCATTGCCGTGCCCGTGCGTTCTGGGTGTATTGCCAAGTTCATAAAGCGATGTCTGGTCATTCGCCTTGGTATTCGCCAAGGCCTTACCGCTCTCGGAGCGTCGCTTTCTTCGGGATCCTTCTGGTCCTTGCGAATTGTTGCGGATGGCGGGGCGCCGGTCGCGTGCCGATAGATCGCCGCAGTTGATATTCCGTAGCGGGCAATGGCCGACCAAGGACGCATGCAGGGCTCTGAAACGCCGGTTTGCGCCTCTGCATAGCAACCTCGCGAGAGTTCGCCGGTGCGGACAATTCGCCATTTCCGGGCTTAGGACTGTCCATCATGAACTTTAAGCTAGGTCACAGCGCACCACGGTCAACCATCAGCTCCTAATGATCCTGCAGGCAGCCTTCGGCCAGACAAAGGGCCATTGTAGTGCCCGCTCTTCGTAGCGAAGCTGATCGTTCCTTGTTCGGTGATGCATTCCCGCCGAGATTAGAATTCGTCGTACTGTTTCGCGAAAAGTACGACGTCAATTTGCTAAGCTGATGCAAAGCATGGTGATCCCGACAGGAATGTAGAGCGGCTGTTGGCTGACTGGCTTGACGAACCTCTGTCCAAGTTTGGCAATGATCCTGCCTTGGTAACGGCACGGCACGAGAAACTGACCAAGGAAAACGGCGCCTACATCGCCAATGGCTGCATGCGAACGCTGCGGGCTGTTTACAACCATGCTCGCAAAGCTGCCCGCTCGTTGCCTGCGGACAATCCGGTATCAGCCATAGACTGGAATGCCGAACACCGGCGCAACTCCGCGCTTGGCCTGTCGGATCTGGAAGGGTGGTTCACCCAGCTCGCTGCTTTGAAGAACCCTGTCCGGCGGGAGTTCCATCTGTTCATGCTGCTTTCGGGCCATCGTCCTGAAGCGATCAGGAAGGCAAGGGTCGAGCATGTCGATTTTCGCGCGCGTACCCTGCACATACCCAGACCGAAGGGCGGCGAGGCCAAGGCTTTTGACATTCCGCTTTCGCGAGCCATGATCCGCTGTCTGGTTCGAGCGATGCGTATTGGCCGGGCTCTCTACGCCAACCAATCGCGTGAATGGCTCTTCCCCGCCGACAGCGGAAGCGGTCACATGGTCGAGCACAAGGAGAAGCGCGACGATCTGTCGAAATGGGGCAATGACCTGCGGCAGACGTTCCGCACAATCGCGCAGGCCGTAGGCGTTGCGGAGTTGGATGTTCACCTTCTGATGAACCACTCAATTCCGGGCGTTAATGCCGGCTACATCACACGCAACAAGCTGCTGAGCGACCACCTGCGCCAGCAGCAGGAGGCCGTCTCACGACGGATACTTGAGGCGGGGCGTTCACGGCAAAACGAACCGCAGCGCCGCACTTCTGCCTGGCCCGAGCTCCCGGCCAAGCGCATCCTTGATGGGCTGATGAGCGGTAAGGACTAGTGGCTGCACAGTCGCCACATTCCACCGGACATAGCGCGGGATAATGGCTGCTTCGCGCCCCCAAAGCGGACGTTAGCCGTCCGAAACGAGTAGTCCGATAGCGGGCACTCGGACAGATGCAAGCTTCCTTCTTCTCCGTCAAAAGAAGCAGGGGCCTGGTTATCGACCCGCTTCGTCAGGCTCCAAGATTGAAGCGGTCTATCCCAAAATCATCGAGTGGCGTTTCGCAGCGGCCGGTCGTGATGAGTTCTGCCATGGCGTCGCCGACGCCCGGACCGAGCTGGAAGCCATGTCCGCTGAAGCCGAAGGCGTGGAACAGCCCTGGCGTCGTCGCCGAACGCCCCATGACCGGCAGCATGTCCCGCACATAGCCCTCGCAGCCTGACCAGGTGCGGATGACCGCGACCTGAGCGATCGCCGGCAGCAGCCGCGCGACGGCGCGCAGTTGCGTGGGCAGCCGCATGGGGTCGGCGGCCGCGTGGCCTCGATCGAGGTCCACCGCTACTCTTTCGGCCGCTCCGCCGAAGACGATGTTGCCCCGCTCGACCTGACGCAGATAGGCGCCATAGTCCTTGTCGCGCGTCCAGATGCCGACCACCGGCAGGATTCGATGCGGCAGCGGTTCAGTCACGCCCATTTGCGGGCCGCGAGCGTCGAGCGGAACCTCCTCGCCGAACTGTGCGGCGATACGAGCGCCCCAGGCTCCGGCGGTGTTGAGCAAGCAGCCGGCGGCGAATGTACCTTTTGAACTGGCGACAATGAAACTGGAGCCTGTGTACGTGATCTTGCCGACCTCGGCTTCCTCAATGATTTCCGCGCCGAGCTTGCAGGCAGCTTCGGCGAAGGCCGGCGCGATCAGCCGCGGATTGCCGCTGCCGTCCTGCAGCGAGAACGAAGCGGCGATGGCGTCGGGACCGAGGCCTGGAAAGCGGGCGCGAATCTCGCGCTGTCCGAGTTCCTCCAGCTCGAGGCCCCAGGGCCGCGCTGCCTCGGCGTAGATCCGCATGTCGGCGAGACCACCTGCATCGAAGACCAGCCGGATATGACCGGTGGCGCGGAATTCCACGTCGCGCCCAAGCATTTTTTCGATCTCGCCCCACAGCCTGAGCGAGCGGTGAGCCAGCGGGAGCTGGGACAGATGACGTCCGGTGCGCCGGATGTTGCCGAAGGAGGCGACGGTTGCCCCGGTGCCGATCCGATTGCGCTCGATCAGCGTCACGCGTACGCCACGCCCGGCGAGGAAATAGGCCGAAGCCGTCCCCATCAGTCCGCCGCCCAGCACGATCACGTCCATCGTCATTCCTTGTGCAGGGTGGGTGATCCTTGAACGCCGATCTTGTCCGCGTCGCTGCATTGCGTCAAAGATGGGTTTGGATAGCAGCCATAAGCTTGACCTATGGAGTGGCAATGCGGGCGCGTCAGCTCGAGGTATTCATCGCCGTCATGCGCGCGGGCACCGTGACCGCCGCGGCGCGGATGCTGAACATTTCCCAGCCTGCGCTCAGCCAGATTCTGCTTCACACAGAGGACGAACTCGGTTTCGCCTTGTTCGAGCGGGTGAAGGGTCGGCTACGCCCGACTCCGGAGGCCCTGGAGATTTTCCCCGATGCCGAGAGGCTGTCGGCAGGGCTCGACGGGCTGCGCCGCAAGACCACGGATCTGCGATTGGGGCGCGCCGGGCTGGTGAGGGTTGCTGCGTCTCCGCCGCCCGCCATGGCGATATTGCCGCGCGCGTTCACGAAATTCCGGGCGCAGCATCCCAATATATTGTTGCGTTCCCACAGCGCGCCGATCGCGGCGATCATCGACATGCTGCGCACGGGTGATGCCAGCGTCGGCGTGGCCATGGACGACCGCCTGCCTCCCGATATCGAGGCGGAAGTGATCGGCAGCGTCGGCTTCTCATGCTTGCTGCCCGCCGGGCATGCATTGGGTGGGAAAACCGAGGTGACGCTCGCCGATCTCGTCGGCGAAGAATTGATATCCTATCGCGGGAACACGCGTCCCGCCGACGAACTGGCCCATGCCGCCCGCGCGCAGGGCGTCACGCTTTCGCCGTCGCTCGAGATCGACATATCCATCTCCGCGGTCGGCTTTGTCCAGGCCGGTCTGGGTATCGGGCTCGTCGACGCCCTGCTGCCGTGGCACCAGTTTGCCGGGCTTGCCGTCAGGCCGCTCTCGGCAGGACCGGAATTCCCAATCGCGCTGCTTACTTCGCGCGCACGAGCCCTTTCGTTGGCCGACGAGCTGATGCGCGATGAAATCCGCGCGGCCTGTTCCGTTGTCTTGAGCCAGCGAGACCCAAGGGCATAAGCAAAACTTATATCCGTGCTCGTCATACGTCTTGGACCCTGGCCATCCTGTCGTGTCAGCTTTGGTTGGCAGACAGGAAGGGACGCATCATGGATGATGCCATCGCGATGGACGAGGCGCGCAACGAAGCCGGCTGGAAGGTCGGCGTCGATATCGGCGGGACATTCATCGATTTCTGCGCGCTTGAATCCCGTTCCGGTCGTGTCGCCTCGCTGAAAGTGCTGACGACGCCGCAAGACCCGGGCGCCGAGCTGATGACGGGCCTCACCCTTCTGGCTGAGCGCGAAGGCTTTGATCCCAGGCACATGACGCGCTTCGTGCACGGCACGACCGTCGGCATCAACACGGTCATCCAACGCAAGGGCGCGCCGCTCGCGCTGTTCACCAATGCCGGCTTCGAGGATGTGATCGAGCTCGCGCGGCTGCGAATGCCGGACATGTATTCGCTGTTCTGCTCGCGGCCGGACCCGCTGATCTCGCGCGACATGGTCTTCGGCATTCCGGCTCGCATGCGCGCCGACGGGAGCGAATCCCAGGCACCGGATCTGGCGGCGGTGGAGAGGGCGGTGGCCGTGGCGAAAGCGAACGGAGCGCAGGGGATCATCGTGGCCTTCCTCCATTCCTGGCGCAACGCCGCGCAGGAGGCTTCCGTGAAAGCGGCGATCACCCGCCTTGCGCCCGACCTCTTCGTCTTTTGCTCGGCCGAGGTCTGGCCGGTCATCCGCGAATACGAGCGCAGCTCGACCGCCATTCTCAACGGCTATGTCCATCCGCGCGTCGCGGGCTATCTGACGGCGCTGGAGGAGCGGCTGAAGGGTCTCGGCGCGCCAGCCCGCCCCATGCTGACCAAGTCGAACGGCGGGCTGATGAACGCTGCCGAAGGCAAGCACGCCTGCGTGAACATGCTGCTGTCGGGAACGGCCTCCGGCGTCATCGGCGCGTCGTGGCTGGCCCGCCAGGCAGGCGAAGACAAGGTTCTTACCCTCGACATCGGCGGCACCTCGGCCGACTTCGCCCTTATCATCGGCGGCGAGGCGCAGTTCGGCACAGGCGAACTGATCGGCGAATTCCCGCTCCATATCCCTTCCGTATCGGTGAGCTCGATCGGTGTCGGCGGCGGCTCGATCGCCAGTGTCGATGCGCAGGGGGTGCTGCGGGTCGGACCGGAATCGGCCGGTTCGACGCCAGGACCGGCATGCTACGGCCGTGGCGGCGAGAGGCCGACGGTGACGGACGCCATGGTGGTGTGCGGATGGCTCGGCCACAGCGAGATGGCCTATGGCCAGTTGCGGATCGATACCGGCCTGGCGCATCGTGCCGTCGGCGAGCTTGCCGCCCGGCTCGGCCGCCCCATTGAGCAGGCTGCGCAGGCGATCCTCGACATCGCTGTGTCGGAAATGTTCGTAGAGGTCGAGAAGCTCGCCTCGCGCGCCGGCGTGGACTTGCGCGATTTCACGCTGATGCCGTTCGGCGGCGGAGGGCCGATGCTCGGCACCTTCCTTGCCCGCGAACTCGGGATGAAGCGCGTCATGGCGCCGCGCCGGCCAGGCGTGGTGTCGGCGCTGGGCGGGCTGGTGGCGGACCTGCGCGGCGACTTCATCCGCACCATCTTCAGCCCACTGTCGGCCGTGTCGCTTGCCGGAATTCGCGAGGCTTTCGAGGCGCTGGCGCGTGAGGGTCGCGACTGGCTTGCGGCGCAGGGGCACGATGCGGCGGCGGAGCTCAGTCTCACCTGCGACATGCGCTATGTCGGGCAGAGCTATGAGATCGAGGTCATCCTTCTGCCGGAATGGCTGGCGGACGGCAATATCGCCGCCATCGCGCAGGCCTTCCACCTCACCCATGAGCGGCTCTACGATTTCCACGACCCGGAGGGCGAGATCGAGCTTGTGAATGCCCGGCTGTCGGCCATAGGCGCCGGGCCGAAACTTTCCCTCCCGGAGATCGACGAGATCGATGCTCCGGCCATTCCGGCGCGCCGGCTCCCGGTCTACACGGGCGTGAGCGTCGAGACCGTCGACCTCCATGACCGGCAAGCCCTGGTGCCGGGCAGCACGTTCCACGGGCCTGCCGTGGTTGTTCAGGAAGACACCACCTTCGCCATTCCCGCGGGAGCGCAGGCACGGGTCGATCGCCATCTCAACCTTTTGCTGACCTTCGCGGAGTGACGCCATGTTTGACCGGACAAACCTCCAGGTTTTGGCGAACCATGCCCGCGCGGCCGCCGAGAACATGGCCCACACGTTGCACCGCACCGCGCACTCCGCCTTCGTCAAGGAGACGCAGGACTTTACCGTGATGCTGATGGACCGTTCCGGCGCGACCTTCGCCGTGCCGATGGAACTCGGCGCCACCTGGTATCCGGGGCTGTCCTATCACCGCGCGATCGCGATGGTCGGCGACTACCGGCCGGGAGATGTTGCCTTCACCAACGATCCCTATTCCGGCCACGTCGCCACGCACGCACCCGACACGCATCTGTGGAAGCCGGTCTTCGTCGACGACGAGATCGTCGCCTGGACCGGCGGGCATATCCACAACACCGACATGGGTGGCGCAGTGCCGGCTTCGCTCAGCCGGGCGCTGACCGAAATCCACCAGGAAGGCATCCGCTTTCCGCCCATGAAGCCGGTGAGAGGGGGCGTCTTCGACGAGACGATCCTGCGGATCATGAGCACCAACGTGCGCAAGCCCGACCTCAACATCGGCGACATCAAGGCGCTGGTCGGGGCGCTCAACACCGGCGAGCGCAAGATCCAGGCAATGGTGAGAAAGTTCGGCAAGGCCGGCTTCATCGAAGGTGTTTCAGCGCTTCTCGACCAAGCGGAAGCGCAGGCGCGCGACGTGCTGCGCTCCATGCCCGACGGCACATGGGAATTCTGCGACTATGCCGACGAGGATTCGGTCGAGGCCAATCCGTGCCGGCTGAAGCTGACGCTGACGATCAGGGGCGACGAGGCGGTACTCGACTTCACCGGCTCCGATCCGCAGCTCGGCTCCTCGCTCAACGTGCCTTCGGGCGGCGACCCGCGACACACCATGCTGCTGGTTGGCGTCTACTACGTGCTCTACACGCTCAACCCGAAGCTCCTGCTCAACACTGGCCTGACCCGGCCGTTTACCTGCATCGCGCCTTGGGGCTCGGTGCTGAACCCGGTCCACCCCGCCGCCGTGGGCATGCGCTCGCTCACCTGCGCCCGGCTGCGGTCGGTCATCTTCGGCGCCTTCTCGCAAGCAGTGCCCGAGCGCCTGCCTGCGGCCCCGGCCGGCAACAACTGCATCGTCAACGTCATGACCACGGACGAGCGCACCTACCGGACCGTCATCACGGCGGTGAACCCGGTGGTCGGCGGCGGCGGGGCGATGCCGCATCGCGACGGCACCAACGGATCGGGCGCCGATGCCGCCTATCTCAAGAACACGCCGATCGAGATCACCGAGACCGAGACCCCGGTCGAATTCGTGAAATACGGGCTCGCCAGGGACAGTGGCGGGGCAGGGCGTTGGCGCGGCGGGCTGGCAACCGAGATGGCCTTCCGCGTCTTCGCCCCCGATTCCAGGATCACGGCGCGTAACCGGGACCGCAGCTTCTTCCGTCCCTGGGGCGTGCTGGGGGGCAAGGCGGCCGGCTTGTCGGATATGATCGTCAATCCGGGGACCGAGCACGAGCGGCGGCTGGGCAACATCGACACGGCGGTGCTGCAGCCCGGCGACGTGCTCGAGATCCGCTCCGCCGGAGGCGGCGGGCGCGGCGATCCGCATCAACGCGAGCCCTGGCGGGTCGCGCAGGATGTGCGGCGCGGCTATCTCTCGCCGACAGCTGCCGAACGCGACTACGGCGTCGTCATCCGCGACGGTGCGGCCGACGAGCAGGCGACGGAGCAGCTACGCGCAACCAATGAGCCATCGGCCGGCCATTTCGATTTCGGCCCGGAGCGCGAAGGCTACGAAGCACAATGGACGCTGGCGGCCTACGACCGGCTCCACGCTGTCCTGGATGCCTTGCCCATCCACTGGCGGTTCTTCACCAAGACGGAAATCTTCCGCCGCATGAAGGGGCGCTCCGGGCCGGAAGGTGTCCAGGCGGCGTTCGATGCCGTTTGCGAACGCTTCCCCGAACTGCCGCTTCCTCGCCCCGTGCGAGAGGCCGCGGAATGATCATCGCTGGCCGCTTCGTCCGGCTGGCCGAGTTCGACCGCGCAGAGGTGCATTTCTATCTCGACGGGCAGATGTGCAGAGCTTTGGCGGGCGACACTGTGCTGACCGCCATGCTGGCGTCAGGGCACGCATTGCGAATGTCCGAGTTCGGACCAGAACCGCGCGCCGGTTTCTGCTTGATGGGAGCCTGCCAGGATTGCTGGGTCTGGCAAGAGAAAGGACCGCGCCTGCGGGCATGCTCGACCTCTATCACTGACGGCGTGCGGCTGCGCACGACGCCGCCTGAGAGCTGGCCGTGAGCGAGACCTTATCGCCACGGGTCGTGATCGTCGGTGCCGGTCCCGCCGGCATAAGGGCGGCCGCGGCGCTCGTCGAGGTCGGACTCCATCCAGTGGTGATCGACGAAGGCAATCGCGCCGGCGGCCAGATCTATCGTCGCCCGCCGGTCGGGTTCGTCCGCACGCCGGAGCAGCTCTATGGGTCGGAGGCGGCGAAGGCACGCGCGCTGCATGCGCTCTTCGACCGGCTGGCGGCGGGCGGGCGACTCACCCATTGCGCCAGCAGCTCGGTCATGGCCGTGCAAGAGGGGCGGCTGCACGTGTTGGGGGAGGGCGGCGTGCAGCTAGTCAGCTATGACCGTCTGATCCTTGCAACCGGCGCATCCGACCGTGTCGCGCCGGTTCCGGGCTGGCAGAGCGCCGGCGTCTACAGCCTTGGCGCGGCGCAGATCGCGCTCAAGGCGCAGGGCGTGGCGCTGGGACGGCGGATCGTGCTGATCGGATCGGGGCCTTTGCTGGCACTGGTCGGTGCCCAACTCGTCAAAGCCGGAGCAGATGTGGCAGCGATGCTCGACACCTCACCTTGGCATCAGCAAATGCGAGGGCTTTGGGAACTTGCCGCCCGGCCGCTCGTCACGCTGCGCGGTCTGGCAATGCGGGCAAGGCTCGGCGGTCGCTATCATGCGGGCGTTGCGCTCGAACGTATCGAGGCCGACGGCCAAGGTGTCACGGCGATGTGTTGGCGCGACGCCGGCGGAAGGCAGCACCTCACTCCATGCGACATGGTAGGCGTGGGCTGGCACCTGCGGGCGGAGACGCATCTGGCCGACCTTGTCGGATGCGCTTTCACCTACGACGAGCAGTGGCGGCAATGGCTGCCGAAGATCGACCGGATGGGGCGGGCCGGCAACGGTGTCTATCTTGCGGGCGATGGAGTTCGCCTCCTCGGGGCTGACGGGGCGGAGATCGCCGGGCGCCTTGCGGCGGCGGCGTGCCTTTCCGACCTCGGCCGCCCAGCGCCGTCCGTCAGTGTCGACCTGCGTAGGCTCGCGCGGCTCGAGCGCTTTGCCCGCGGTCTGGCGCGTGCCTTTCCCTGGCCGTCCGAGATGGTGAGCACACTTCCCGACGACGCGATTGTCTGCCGCTGCGAGAACGTGACTGCCGGAGCCGTACGCCAGAGTGCGGGTTTCGGCGGCGGCGAGGCCAACCGGGTGAAGTCGCTGTCGCGCGTCGGCATGGGCCGCTGCCAGGGGCGCTATTGCCAGTTGGCCGCAGTTGAACTTGTGGCGAGGCAGGCCGGTTGCACGCCCGACGCGGTCGGCCGGTTTCGTGGGCAGGCTCCTGTGCGGCCTGCGCCTATCGGCGCCTTTCTCGGGGAAGGCTGATGTGATCGCGGAGGCTGGATGTCGGCACGGATCAGGTCTTAGAAATCGGCGACCTTCCCCCAGGCCGAAGCGTCGAAGCGCTGGGGATCGTAGGACTTCGGATCGACGATCGGTTTGGAGCCAGTCACCAGATCGGCGACAAGGTGTCCGGCGCCGGGTCCGATGCCGAAGCCGTGTCCCGAAAACCCGGCAGCCAGGAAGAAACCCGGAACGGTATCGATCCCGCCGATGGCAGGCACGCCGTCCGGCGTGCTGTCGATGTAGCCGGCCCAGGCCGCGCTGATCCTGGTCTGGCGCAGTGCCGGCAGAAGTTCGAGCGCCCGGGCATGGGTCAGGCGGATGGTCGCCTCGTCCGGGGCCGGATCAAGGATGCGCATCCGCTCCATCGGCGTCGGCTGGTCGAGCCGCCAGTGCCGGAGCGTTTCGTGGCCCGAGCGCATGCCCTGCAGGCCGCCCGGCGCGAGACTTCGCCAGCGCTTGAGGAACATGGGCAGGAACCGCGAGGAGAAGCGCATCTGTTGCGGCGTCACATCCACGCGGCCGCGTCCGCTTATGGCGAGCGTGTAGCCGCCGTCGCCACGGCGCGTGGCCGAAATCCTTGCCGTGTGCAACGCATCCGGAAGGCCCTCCGCGCCCGGCGAGACGGACAGGATGGAGGAGCGGATCGAAGCCTGCGGAAAGCGGAACCCGAACTGATGGCAAAACGAGGAGGCCCAGGCGCCGCCGGCCAGCACCGCCATCTTCGTCAGGATCGTTCCGCTTTCCGTGACCACGGCGCTCAGGCGCCCGCCCTCGGTCTCGATGCCGCGCGCGGCGCAATTCTGATGCACGGTGCTCCCGAGCTTGAGGATGGCCCGGGCGACCGAGGGTGCTGCCCGCGACGGATCGGCGGTGCCATCGGTCGGCGAGAAGACGCCACCCTTCCATGTCCGGCCCGTGGCGCTGCCTCGCTCGCTGGCCTCGGTGCCGTCGAGCATGTGCGTGGTAACGTCGGCTGTTCTGGCGAAATCACGCCAGCGCGCCCAGCCGGCGAGCTCCGCCTCGTCATTGCTGAGGTAGAGCAGGCCGCAGCGGCGAAAGCCGGTGTCTTCGCCGGTTTCCATCGCGAAGCTGTCCCACAGATCGAGACTGCGGGTCGCCATTGGCAACTCGCGGGCGTCGCGGTTCTGCTGCCGGCACCATCCCCAGTTTCTGGAGGACTGCTCGGCGCCGATGCGTCCCTTTTCGACAAGCGCAACCTTCATGCCGCGCCGTGCCAGGTAGTAGGCCGCGAAGATGCCGACGATGCCGCCGCCGATCACCACCGCGTCGGCGGATTGCGGCAGGTCGCCGGATGTCTCGATTTGCTGCAGCGGCGCGCGCATTGTTCTCTCGACCTTAAAGCGCCAATCTACCGCGTCGCGCAGGCAGCCGCTGCTGCAGTTGGGGCCGAGGCAGAATTTTATTCCGATAAGCCTGCACAATTCGAGAGCCCGTGCGTTTCAAAGCCCTGTCCATTCGGATGGACAGGCAGGCGGGCTGTGGTAGTGTCGGCGGCTCTTGGCAAGGCAGCATTTTGTGCTGTGGCATGCGTTCTGCGGAGACGACCATGAAACTGGATCGGATCGACATCAAAATTCTGTACGAATTGCAGAAGAACGGCCGCATCACCAATGTGGAGTTGGCCGAACTGGTGCATCTGTCGCCGAGCCCGTGCCTGATGCGGGTCAAGAAACTTCAGTCGGAAGGCTACATCGAAGGCTATTCCGCGCAGGTCAATATCGGCAAGCTTGGCCAGACGCTGACCGTGTTCACCGAAATCACCTTGAAGAACCACCGCCAGGTGGACTTCGCCCGCTTTCTCGCTGTCGTCGAGAAGATCGACCAGGTCATCGAGTGCCACCTCGTGTCGGGCGGCTACGACTATCTGATGAAATTCGTGGCCGCCGGCATCGGCGAGTACCAAACCATCATGGAGCGGTTGACCGACATGGATATCGGCATCGACAAGTATTTCAGCTTCGTGGTGCTGAAGTCTCCCATCGTCAAGGCGCACATGCCGCTGCCCAGCCTGTTTCCGAGGTAGTCAGCGATTGCCGCGCCGCGCTTGGCGCCTGCAATCCGCTACCAGGTGTCCAGCCGCAAGATCGGGTGCAGTGCTTTCAATTCGGCTTGCATCTCGGCGATCATCCACGCGCGAATATCGGAGACGACAGGTCGTACCGGCCTTGAGCGCGGTGCAATCAGCTGATGGACCCGGCCCGTCTTGATCTGTCTGTCCGAGGCCGGAACAAGGGTTCCCTGAAGCAACGCCCTTGAAACGTTGCTGAGCCAGCCGAGCGCCACGCCTTCCCCGTTCATCGCGGCTTGAAGCACGACCGCGTAGTCCGAGAATTCGAGCCACTTTGCCTTGCTGGTCTTGCGGTCCGCCACACTGCCCCAGGCGTCCAGCCACTGCTCCTTGGCGTCGGTCAGGTGAAGCAAGGCATGACCTTCCCCGGTTCCGGCATGGATCAGCCGGCCGTGGGCCGACAAATAGGATGGGCTGCATACCGGAACGATGATTTCCGGCGAGAATGCCCAGTGGTGATGGTGGGTGTCGTCGTCGGCCAGGATTCTCGTGGCAAGGTCGACGTTCTCGGCTGGTCCTCGCAGAACGCCCGCGATCAGTTCGAACCTCAGGTCGACGTCGGGAAACCTCGTGTTGAAAGCCCCTAACCTGGGAACGAACCAATAGGTTGCCAGAGAACTCGAAAGAGAAAGGGTGACGACGGGCTTTGCAGCGCTGTTCTGCTTGATTCTCCGGATCACCTCCGCGATGCCGTCAAATCCCTCCCGGACCGCCGAATAGAGTGCACGTCCGTCCGGGGTCGGGATCAACCCCGCTGGACCCCGCGTGAAAAGAGGAACACCAAAATCGGCCTCGAGTTGCGCAATGCTGCGGCTGATCGATGGTTGGGTGACGTTGAACTCGCGCGCCGCGGCCGTGAAGCTACCCGACCGGACAGCGGCTTCGAAGACAAGCAGTCCGCGCGCGGAGGGAACGAGTTTTGCGAAACCAGCCATACGCCCAGCGTATAGCTACCCCAACAATTTACAAGCTTTCTAGGACCCCGGAAATGGCAAACTATAACCCTCATGAATGGGGCGGAGCAGGACGTGAAGGCAGCGGCATCTCAAACAGGCAGCACATCCAGCGATCCTCTGCTTCAGCCGTTTCGGCTCAAGGGTCTGACGCTGCGCAACCGTGTCGTCAGCACCAGCCATGCCTCGATGCTGGACGATGGCGGCCTGCCGCTCGAGCGCTACCAGCGCTATCATGAGGAGAAAGCGCGCGGCGGGCTGGCGATGACCATGGTGGGCGGCTCGGCCATGACGTCGCCCGATTCGAGCTGGGGCGGCGGTCAACTGGACCTTTCGACCGACCGCATCGTGCCTCATCTCCAGTCGCTGTCGCAGCGGGTGCATCGCCATGGCGCTGCCGTCATGTGCCAGGTCTCACACCTTGGCCGGCGCGCCACCGCCTATGCCGGGAACTGGCTGCCGCCGGTGGCGCCGTCACGCGTTCGCGAGACGCGAAACCGGAATTTTCCAAAGGAGATGGACGCAGCCGACATCGATAGGATCATCAAGGATTACGCCAGTGCCGCAAGGCGCTGCGTGGACGGCGGTCTGGATGGCGTCGAAACCGTCACCGGCGGTCATCTGATCGGTCAATTCCTATCGTTCAGAACGAACAGACGCACGGATGGTTTTGGCGGCTCGCTGGAAAACCGCGCGCGCTTCGGCCTGATGGTTCACGAGGCGATCCGCCGCGCGGTGGGCAACGATTTCGCCATCGGCATCCGGTTCGTGATCGACGAGGCGGTCGAGGATGGGTCGGATTTCGAGGAATGCCTTGCCTTCGCCAGGCTGTTCGAACGGGAAGGCCACATCGACTTCTTCAATTGCATCTTTGGCCGCATGGACACCGACCTGTCGCTGGCTGAGCAGAACATGCCCGGCATGTTCAGCCAGAGCGCGCCGTTTTTGCCGCTGGTCGGGCAGTTCAAACGGGAAACCAGGCTGCCCGTGATGCACGCCGCGGGCATTCGGGACATAGCCACGGCGCGGCATGCCATCCGCGAAAACCTTGTCGATCTGGTCGGCATGACCCGGGCGCATATTGCCGACCCCCATATCGTCAACAAGGTGATGCGCGGAGAAGAAGAACGCATTCGCCCGTGTGTCGGCGCGTCCTACTGCCTGTACAAGAAGGTGCAGTGCATTCACAATCCGGCCAGCGGCCATGAAACGATCATCAGCCATATCATCGTGCGGGCTGAAACGCCGAAACGGGTGGTCGTGGTCGGCGGAGGTCCGGGTGGGATGGAAGCGGCAAGGGTTGCCGCCGAGCGTGGCCACAGAGTGAGGCTGCTCGAAGCCGGAGCGAGGCTTGGTGGGCAAGTGCTCGTCGCGGCCTCGGCGTCCGATCGCAAGGATCTCATCGGCATAGTCGACTGGCGCGTCGACGAACTCGCGCGGCTTGGCGTGGAAGTCTGTCTCAACATCTATGCGGACGCAGAGATCGTCCTCGCCGACCAACCGGATGCGGTCATCGTTGCCACCGGCGGCGTTCCCGATATGGAACGGCTGGAGGGCACTGAGCATTGCGACAACGTCTGGGACGTCCTGACCGGGGCCGTGCCGGCGAAGGACGATGTGCTGATCTACGATGAGACTGGGCGCCAGGCCGCGGTTTCCTGCGCCTTGCATCTTGCCCGTCCGGGGCGCGTGGTCAGCTTGGCCATAGCGGATGACACGCTGGCGATCGAGACGCCCTATCCGGACCGGGTGAGTTTTCGCAAACGCGCCGCGCAACGCGGCATCCGGATCGTCAGCGATGTACGCCTGGTCAAGGCGGCGCGCCAGGGCAACGGCATCGCCGCCACGTTCCGGCATGAGCTCACCGGTGTCGAAACGGAAATGATGGCAGCCCAACTCATTGTAGAGCGCGGCACGGCACCCATGGAGGATATCTACCAGGAATTGCGGGCGCGCTCAGCCAATAACGGCGTCACCGACATAGCACTGATGACAGGAACGGAAACGAAGCGGGACAATGGTCCCCAGGCTGCCGGATCGTTCGTCCTGCACCGCATTGGAGACGCAGTTGCCAGCCGGGACATCTACTCGTCGATCTATGAGGCCTATCGGCTCGGCTCGCAATTGTAGACAGGGTGAAAGCCGACCGGGGCAGGCTGATTCCCCTGACAGGAAGCACGTTAGCCGATGAAACTCGATCGGGTCGACATCAAGATTCTGTATGAGCTGCAGAAGAACGGCCGCATCACAAATGTGGAACTGGCGGAGCGGGTCAATCTCTCCCCCAGTCCATGCCTGATGCGGGTAAAGAAGCTGCATGCCGAAGGCTATATCGTGCGTTATTCGGCGCAGATCGACATCGCAAAGCTGGGGCGGACGCTCACCGTCTTCACGGAAATCACGCTCAAGAACCATCGTCAGATCGACTTCGCGCGTTTCCTTGCCGCCGTCGACAAGATCGATGCGGCCGTCGAATGCCACCGCGTTTCCGCCCGTTACGACTATCTGATGAAATTCGTGGCGGCCGGCATCGGCGAGTATCAGGAGATCATGGAGCGGCTGAGCGACATGGATATCGGCATCGACAAGTATTTCAGCTTCGTGGTGCTGAAGTCTCCCATCGTCAAGGCGCACATGCCGCTGCCCAGCCTGTTTCCCTTGTAGTCAGCGATGGCCATACTGGCTGACGAGCTCGGGATCTCGGACGAGGCCGTCGAGCCACGTCGGATCGAGCTTCGGCACGGAGGAGAACAGCAGCTTGGAATAAGGGTGGGTGGGTGCCTGCAACCTGTCGGGCGTGATGTGCTCCACGCGCTGCCCATTATACATGACCACGATCTCGTCGCAGATCGCTTCGACGACCGAGAGGTCGTGGCTGATGAAAATGTAGGAAAGGTCCAACTCGCGCTGCAGCTCCTTGAGCAGTTCGATCACGGCCGCTGCCACCACCGTGTCGAGCGCCGAGGTGATTTCGTCGCAGATGATGAGCTTGGGGTCGGCCGCCAAGGCGCGCGCGAAGTTCACGCGCTGCTTCTGGCCGCCCGAGAGCTCCGACGGGCGGCGGTAGCGCAGTGTCCTGGGCAGGCGAACCATGTCGAGCAGTTCGTCGACGCGCTTCGAGCGCGCCTGTCTGTCGAGCCGGTGATAGAAGGCAAGCGGGCGGGCTATGATGTCCTCCACCGGCTTGGCTGGATTGAGCGCGGTATCGGCATATTGGAACACGATCTGCATCTCGCGCAGCTGGTCCTGGCTGCGTTTCTTGGCGGTGCGCTCCAGCTCCTTGCCGTCGAAGACGATGTCGCCGGCCGCCGCCGGATGGATGCCGGCGATGACGCGCGCCAGCGTCGATTTTCCGCAGCCGGATTCACCGATGACGCCGAGATTGCGTCCCTTCTCGACGACCAGACTGACGGAATTGACGGCGCGGATAAGCGGCAGTCCGTCGGCCCGCACCGCGCCATAGCCGGCGGTCACATTGTCGATGCGCAGCAGCGGCTTCGTCCCGGCATCCGCGTCCGCATGCGCTTGCCGGGGTTTCGGCTCGAAGGCAGCCAGCAGTTCGCGCGTATAGGGGTGCTGGGCAGCCGAAAGTATCTGAGCCGTGGTGCCGGTCTCCTGCACTTCACCGCTCTTCAGCACAACAATGCGGTCGGCGATCTGGGCGACCACGGCGAGGTCGTGGGAAACGTAGACACCTGCTATCCCGCCCGCCCGCATGACCGACTTGAATGCCTTCAGCACGTCGATCTGTGTCGTCACGTCGAGTGCAGTCGTCGGCTCGTCGAAGATCATCAGCTTGGGATCGCCGATGAGCGCCATGGCCGCCGACAGCCGCTGCAATTGCCCGCCCGAAACCTGGTGTGGATAACGCGCGCCGATCTCTTCCGGATCCGGCAGCGACAAAGCCCGGAACAGCTCGACCGCTCGCTTTCGCGCCTGCTCGGGCGGCATCAGCCCGTGGATGCGCGTAACCTCGATCACCTGCTCCATGATGGTGGACGAGGGGTTGAAGGAGGCGGCGGCACTTTGCGGCACATAGGCAATGTCGGTGCCGCGCAACCTTGCGCGTTGCTTTTCAGAAAGCGCCGCCATGTTCTTGCCGTTGACATTGATCTCGCCGCCGGTAATCCGGCAGCCAGGCCGCGCATAGCCCATCAGCGAGAGCGCGATGGTCGTCTTGCCGGAACCGCTCTCGCCGATCAGGGCGACGATCTCGCCATCGGCGATGTCGAGGCTGACGCCCTTGATGATTTCGACGATACGTCCGGCGTCGGTCCTCGCCTCGATCTTCAGGTTCCTGACTTCGACGAGATTGCTCATGCGTCCCTGTCCCTGATTTTCTGCGGCAGGTTGTCGATCAGCAGGTTGACGCTGATGGTGAGGCTGGCGATCGCCAGCGAGGGAACGATGACGGCGGGAGCTGCGAAGGGCAGGCCGCCGATGTTCTCGCGCACCAGCGCGCCCCAGTCGGCGAGCGGCGGCTGCAGGCCGAGCCCGAGGAAGGACAGGCCGGAGAGCAGGAGCACGATGAAGACGAAGCGCAGGCCGAAGTCGGCCAGCACCGGGCGGATGATGTTGGGCAGGATCTCGGAGCCGATGAGATAGGCGGTGCTTTCGCCGCGGACGCGGGCGACGGTCATGAAGTCCATGCTGTTGATGTTGACAGCGAGCGCTCGCGCGAAACGGTAGGCGCCGGGTATATAAATGACGGCGAGCGTCAGGATCAGCGCCGGGATCGACGAGCCGACGGCGGCAACGACGACAAGGCCGAACAGCTTGCTGGGGATGGAGTTCATGGCGTCGAGGAAGCGGCTGAGGCAACTGTCGAGCCAGCCGCCGGTGACGGCCGCGATCATCCCCAGCACCACGCCGGAAAAGCAGGCGATGGCGACGGCGGCGAGCGATATGCCGACGGTATAGCGCGCGCCCATCAGCACCCGCGAGAGCATGTCGCGCCCCAGATAGTCCGAGCCGAGCCACAAGCCCTGACGCATCGGACCGAAATAATCGTCGTCGACGATGTCGCCGATCGAATGGGGAATGATATAGGGCGCGAAGATGGCGATCAGCGTCCACGTCAGAATGACCAGCGCGGCCATGACGCCCACGAGATTGTAGCTGTGGCCCACGAAGGACCGTGGGAAAGCTGCTACGCGCGCCATCGTCACCTGAGCCTCGGGTTGGACATGATGGCGATGATGTCGGCGACGGTGATGAGCAAGAGATAGCCAAGGCAGAAGATCATCGCACAGCTCTGGATCAGCGGCAGGTCGCGGGTCGCGACAGCATCGACCATCAGCTTGGCGATGCCTGGATAGTTGAAGATCGTCTCCACGATGATGACGCCGCCGACCAGATAGGACAAAGACAGCGCAACCGCGTTGACGATCGGCCCGAGCGCATTGGGAAGTGCGTGCTTGAGCACCATGCGGCCGCGTGAGGCGCCTTTGAGAAGCGCCATCTCGACATAAGGCGTGGAGAGCGTTTCGATCACCGCGGCGCGGGTCATGCGGATCATCTGGGCGGAGATGACGAAGGTGAGCGTGATCACGGGCATCGCATAGATGCGCACGAGGTCGGTCAGCGTATGCGCCTCATTGACCGAGGACAGCGCCGGCAGCCATTTGAGATAGACAGCGAAGAGCAGGACCGCGAGCGTCGCGACCATGAATTCCGGCACGGAGATGACGCCGATCGAAAGAACGGTGACGGTGCGATCGTAGAGGGAGCCGCGCAACATCGCGGCGGTGATGCCGAGCGTCAGCGCCAGCGGCACCGAGAGCAGCGTGGTGATGCCGGCGAGCTCCAGGGTGTTGACGAAGCGCCCGCCGATCAGCGCCGCGACCGGCATCTCATTGGCATAGGAGGTGCCGAGGTCACCATGGAGCAGGCCGAGAAGCCAGCGCAGGAAGCGCAGGATTGCCGGATCGTTGAGATGCATGGCCTCGCGCAGGCCGGCGACGGCTTCCGGGGTCGCCGCCTGGCCAAGCAGGATCGACGCGGTGTCGCCGGGCAGCATGCTGGTGGCGAAAAAAACGGCGAACAGGACGATCAGAAGCGTGACGACCGCGATCGCCAGCCGCTTCAACACGAGGTTTAGAACCCCAGACGTCATGGAAGCGCTCCTGCGGTTGCGTTCGGCCAAGCCATGTTGGCGCAATAAGGTGCCAGGGACCAGCGGTCCCTGGCAGGCGCCTCTCAGGCTTCGAGCCAGAGATATTCCGCCATTGCGTAGCCCATCATGCCACCGAGCGGGTTCGCTTCCAAACCCTTCACCTTGCTGGAGAGGGCATCCACGTTGGAAATGTAGGCCGGGATGATGGTGCCGGCCTCCTCGGAGATCATGGCCTGCATCTGGCCGTAGATTTCCTTGCGCTTGGCCTGGTCGAGCGAGCCGCGCGCCTCGATCATCAGCTTGTCGAACTTCTCCGACTTGTACTGGCTTTCGTTCCAAGGCGCGTTGGAGGCGTAGAGGAGCGAGAACAGGATGTCCGGCGTCGGGCGTGGATTGATGTTGCCGAAATGGACAGGCGCCTTGAGCCAGTAATTGTCCCAGTAGCCGTCGGACGGGACACGCTGCACGTCGAGCTTCATGCCGATATCGGCGCCGGCGGCCTGGATGATCACCGCCATGTCGATCGACGAGGTCGCGGCATCGGAGGCGACGACGGGGATGGATTGACCGAGCAGGCCCGACTTCTGGAAGTGGAACTTGGCCTTGTCCGGGTCGAAGGCCTTCGGCTTGAGGTCGGCATTGTGGAAGATGTTCGCCGGCGAGACGGGCTGGTCGTTGCCGACTTCGCCAAGGCCGCGCAACGCCGATTTGACGATCTGCTCGCGATTGACGAGGTATTTCATGCCGGCCACGAAGTCGGCCTTGTTGCCGGGATCCATGTCGAGCCGGATGTTGAGGTCGGTGTAGTTGCCCGAGGTCGTCTTCGACAGTTCGAAGCCCTGCTGGCCGCCGATAAGCTTCATCGCGCGCGGATTGATCGAGGCGGCGAAGTTGATGTCGCCGGAAAGCAGGGCGTTGACGCGGGCGCTGTCGTCGCTGATGGCGATGAATTCGAACGAGTCGAGATAGGGCTGGCCTGATTTCCAGTAGTTCTTGTTCTTGGTGACGACCGACCGCACGCCCGGCTCGAACGTTTGCAGCACGAAGGCGCCGGTGCCGTTGCCTTTGGAGAAGTCGGTGGTGCCATCGGCGACGATCATGAAGTGATGCAACGCCAGGATGGTCGGGAGGTCGGCATTCGGATCGGCGAGCGTGATTTCCACGGTCGACTTGTCGACCGCCTTGAAGCCGGTCATCTGCGCGGCGATCTTCGCGACCTTGGAACCGACCGCCGGATCGAGATGGCGCTTCATCGAGAAGACGACGTCGTCGGCGGTGAGGGCCTTGCCGTCATGGAAGGTGACGCCCTTGCGCAGCTTCACCGTCCAGGTCTTGGCGTCCTTGCTGTCGAAGCTTTCGGCCAGCTCCATCTGCGTGACACCATCCTTGTCGAGGAACGTCAGGCGGTTGTAGAGCGAACAGCAGCGGACATAGTCGGTCGACAGCGACGCCTTTGCCGGATCGAGCGTGTCGGCGGTCGAGGACGACCAGCCGGCAGCCTTGAAGCTGCCGCCGGAAACCGGCGTGGCGGCGACGGCATTGGTGGCGCGGCCAAGCACCATGCTGCCCGCGGCAACCGCGGCGCCGCCGGCCAGCAGCATCTTGAGGAGTTCGCGGCGGCTCGCGCCCCGCCGAATGGCATTTTCGACCATGGCATCGTCTGCACTGGTCCAGTTCGTGATCTTGTCGGTCATATCATTCCCCTTTCTGTTTGTTTTCCGGCTTGCTCGTCTTGACGCGGCTTTCCGGGCTTGGGCTCAGGTTCGTTCCTTCAGACTTTCCCGCACAGCGGCGGCAAGGGCCGCCATTGAATTGAAGTGGTAGTCCGGCGTGGTGAAGCGCTCGGGCTCGATCGTGCCGCCATAGCCCTTCTGGGCATGCCGGCGCTCGATCCAGCAATTGGTCATGCCAAGCGCCCGGGATATGCCGATATCGTGGTACTGGCTTTGCGCGACGTGCAGGATGTCGTCCTTGCTGTCGCCCCTTGAGGCGACGAAATCGAAGACCTTCTGGAAGAAGGCCGGGTCCGGTTTCTCTGTGCCTGTATCGTCGGCTGTAAATGTGGCGAAGAACGGCGAACCAAGCTGCTTCTCGAAATGATCGAGCGCCCAGCGCCGGGCATTGGTCATGGCAATCAGCCGGTGCGATTTCGCAAGCTCGGCCAATGCCTCCGCGCTGTCGGGGAAGCCTTGCCAGGCGCTGGCGGAGTCGCGCAGGCGGATGCCGTATTTCTCCTCGGCCGGCAGGCCGAGCCGTGGCGCGATGACCATGTAGACACGTAGGAGATCGTCGGGAAACAGGCCTGCATCGGGCATGTAGCGGGCTTGCCGGTAAAGGCTCAGCGCCTCCTCGCCATCGAGCGAAACGCCGGCCTCGGCGGCAATCCCGGCCAGGCAAGTCGTGATGCCGCCTTCGAAGTCGATCAGCGTGCCGACCACATCGAAGGTCATGTATTTGAATTCGCTAAAGCCCCTGGCCAAGACTGGGTCTCCTCTGCGCGCGGCCGAATTGCATGTGTTGAACAGAACAAAATTCCGTGCTGTCCGGGGCGTAGGCCCTTTTCGAAGGCCCCGAAATCCGGGCTTTCTGGCCTTGTCTTATGAGCAGTCTGGCACTTCCCCCGCGCTGGATTCGCCGAAAAGGCGCGAGGGGGCGGCACAAAATTGCGAAATCGTCTCCCCGGCGCTATTTCGAAACACATGGTATTCGTCCGCCGTCATGCCAGGGCCTGCCGGACGTCGGGATCGTCCAGTGTCTGGTCGAGCGTCCGGCGCGTGCGCTCGATGATCGCGTCGATGTCGCTGTCGGTGCAGCAGAGCGGCGGTGCATAGCCGACAACCCCATGCGCAAAGGCACGGATGATCAGGCCGTTGTCCCACGCCCTGTCGAAGACACGCCGCGCCGGCATGGCCGACGCCGGAAGCGGTGTCTTCTTCTGTTTGTCGACCACCAGTTCGACGGCGGCAAGCATACCGCGACCGCGTACATCGCCGACCAGCGGATGATCCCTCAGGCCCTCCACGCCCGCCATCAGGCGAGCGCCGGCCTTGATGCCATTCTCCAACAGGCCGTCTTCGTAGAGCTTCAACACTTCGAGCGCGACGGCGGCGCTGACGGGGTGGGCGGAATAGGTGTAGCCGTGGCCGACCGCCGAGGCGCCCGCGCCATCGGCGATGACGTCGTAGACATGATCGGCCATGAACACGGCGCCCATGGGAACATAGCCCGAGGTCAGCCCCTTCGCGGCCGTCATGAAATCGGGAACGATGTCCTCATCGGTGCAGGCGAACAAGGGTCCCGTGCGGCCGAAACCGGTGATCACCTCGTCGGCGATGAACAGGATGCCGTACTCCCGGCAGAGCTCGCGCATCGCCTTGATCCAACCTTTCGGTGGCACGATGACGCCGCCCGAACCCTGGATCGGCTCGGCATAGAAGGCAGCGACCCGCTCCGGTCCGATCGCCTCGATCTTGGCCTTCAGCGCGGCGCGCGATGCGGCGATGATCGCGTTGCCGTCCTCGCCGACCGGGTTGCGATAGGGATAGGGGGACGGGATCTTGTGTTGCCATTCGAAGGGAATGCCAAAACCGGCGTGAAAGGCGGGCAGGGCGGTCAGGCCGGCGCCGACCACCGATGATCCGTGATAGCCCTGCTCGATGGAAATGAACTGGTCGCGCTTCGGCTCGCCCCTGGCATTCCAGTAGTAGCGGACGAAACGGATCGTGCTGTCGACCGCGTCCGACCCGCCAAGCGTGAAAAAGACGTGGTTGAGATCGCCTGGCGTGCGCTCGGCCAGCTCCGAGGCGAGCCGGATGGCCGGCTCCGAGCCGAGGTCGAAATAGGCGGTGGCGTAGGGAAGCTCGCGCATCTGCCGGGCCGCCGCCTCGACGATGCTGTCATGGCCGTAGCCGGCATTGACGCACCACAGCCCCGCGAAGCCGTCGAGAAGTTGCCGGCCGGACGCATCGGTCACGGTCGCCCCCTTCGCCGATTTCAAGACGTGCACGCCTTGCGCCTCATGACCACGGTATGAAGAGACCGGGTGGATGAGATGGGCGCGGTCGAGTTCGATCAGGGAATTGGCGAGCATTCTATCCTCCGGACTAGCCCAGCGCCTGGTTGGCGAGGGCGTAAACTTTCGGTCTGGCCTGTTCCATGTTCGTCTTGGGTGGACGGTCCATGGCCACGCCGCCGCCGACATGGGCGAGGCCGATTTCCTCGAGCCAGCCGGCGATGCCGGTCCCGCTGCCGGTATCGACGCGCAGGAAGGCGCCGTGATGCGGCGCGGCGAAGAAGCCGATCAGAGCCTTGGCCTCGTCGGTACTTCCCGCGATGACCGGACCAATCACCTCGCCGCGTCCGAACGGGCGGATCGCGGCATACGCCTCGATGGCGCCGTTGCGGCGGATGACCGCGAATTGGCCGCGCTCCGCCAGCGCATCGATCAGTGTTTCACGGTCGGCGCCATAGGCGTCGCGGTCCAGCGCCTTGATTTCCGGGAGATCGGCGATGCCCGCAGCTTCCACGCCGCCGGGCGCACTAAGTCTGGCAACGCTGCCCTGATGTTGCCGGATCGTACCGGACGGCACGAAGCCGAGCTTTTCATAGAGAGGCATGCCGTCCGCTGTCGCGACGAGCCGCAACGGACGGTCGCCGGCAAGTGCGAAGGCCTGATCCATCAGCCGGCGCCCAAGCCCCTTGCCCCGCACATTCCTGTCGACGATCACCATGTTAATCATGGCGCAATCCGCGCCGTAGGGCGTTACCAGGATGGTTCCGGTGACGCGGCCCTGCTCGTCGAGCGCGACCGCGCCGTTCGAGAGCTGCAGCGCCATCTGCCAGTCCTGCGCACGATGCGGCCAATTCTCCTGGCGAGAAAGCATTACGGCGCCCTCGATATGGTCCGGCCCGAAGGTCTGGAGTTCGATCTCGCCCTGCTGCATGAGGCATCCTTCCGTCTAGTGCCCAAGTCTCGGCCATCGGCGCGCCGCAGATCATCTGAAGGCATTGGCTTCGGCGGTATCTTTCGCCGTAGCACAAGCGGTGCGCCGCATCTTGTGCTGGCATCGTCCGCGGCGGATGCGTTTCACGCCGATCGCGGCGCCGCAATCGGTAATCCAGATGCTACAGCGTGCCAAACCGGATGGCGGATACGGAACTTTCTGCTTTCGGAAGGGCGATTTCGGTCAGGTGGGTCGTCACCGGCCGTCCTATGATGAAATACATCCCAGCGCGGATGTGCTTCCACCGGAGATCGACGGACATGGCTACCTTCAGGCCCAAATACATCACCTTCGACTGCTACGGCACGTTGACCTTTTTCCAGATGGCGGAAGCGGCGCGCGATCTCTATGGCAGCCGGCTCGATGAGCCGCGCATGCAGGAGTTCATCAAGAACTTCGCGGCGTATCGGCTCGACGAGATCATGGGCGACTGGAAGCCCTATGCCGACGTCGTCCACAATGCGCTCGAGCGCACCTGCAAGCGCAACGGCGTCGCCTTCAGCGCCGACGATGCCAGAGTGGTCTATGAGCGTGTCCCGACCTGGGGGCCGCACGCCGACGTTCCGGCCGGCCTGGCGAAGGTCGCCAAGGAAATTCCGCTGGTCATCCTGTCCAATGCGATGGATGCGCAGATCATGTCCAATGTCGAAAAGCTCGGTGCGCCGTTCCATGCCGTCTACACGGCCGAGCAGGCGCAGGCTTACAAGCCCCGCTTCCAAGCCTTCGAATACATGTTCGACAGGCTGGGTTGCGGCCCCGAGGATATCCTCCACTGCTCGTCGTCTTTCCGCTACGATCTGATGTCGGCACACGATCTCGGCATCAAGAACAAGGTATGGGTCAATCGTGGCCACGAACCCGCCAACCCGTACTATGGCTATGTCGAAATATCGGACATTTCGGGTCTTGCAGGCGTGGTCGGTCTTTAGAAACAGGCGGATTGCCAATGAAGTTCGTCTCCTACTGGCACGACACGGCCCCGGTCTTTTCCGGCGGGGCGCAAGGCCCGGTCGAGGGGCATTACGATGCCGCCATCATAGGCGGCGGCTTCACCGGTCTCGCCGCCGCGCGCCAACTGGCGAAGGCCGGCGCCAAGGTCGTCGTCCTGGAGGCGGAACGTGTGGGCTGGGGCGCATCCGGCCGCAATGGCGGGCACCTCAACAATGGCCTCGCCCACGGCTATCTCTCCGCCAAGGCGGAGCTCGGCAAGGAGCGAGCAATCGCGCTTTATCGCGCTCTGGACGCCTCCGTCGACACCATAGAGGCTCTGGTTGCGGAGGAAGGCATCGACTGCAACTTCCGACGCGCCGGCAAGCTGAAGCTCGCCTCCAAGCCGCAGCATTTTGCGTCAATCGCCCGCAATTTCGAAGGCCTTCATGCCGAGGTGGATCCCGATACCGCGCTGCTGTCGGCGGCGGATCTCAAGTCCGAGATCGGTTCACCTTTCCACGGCGCGATGCTGTCGAAGAAGAGCGCCATGATGCATATGGGCCGCTATGTGGCGGGTCTCGCCACTTCAGCCGCCCGCCACGGCGCCGTAATCCACGAGAACGCGGCGGTCACCGACCGCAAGCAGGTCGGCGGCAGGCATGAGCTGACCACCTCGCGTGGCCGGATCAGCGCCGACAATGTGCTGGTGGCGACCGGCGCCTACACGACGCCTGATTTCGGCTATTTCCGCCGCCGGATCATCTCCGTCGGCAGCTTCATCATCGCCACGCGGCCGTTGAACGACGCCGAGATCGCCGCCATCATGCCGGGCAACCGGACATGCGTGACCTCGATGAACATCGGCAATTATTTCCGGCTGTCGCCGGATAACCGGCTGATCTTCGGCGGCCGCGCACGCTTTTCGGCGACATCGGACCAGCGCTCCGATGCCAAGAGCGGAGAGATATTGCGGGCAGGCCTCGCGGCGATCTTTCCGCAGCTCGCCAAGGTCGAGATCGACTATTGCTGGGGCGGGCTAGTCGACATGACCAAGGACCGCTTTCCGCGGGCCGGTTACCATGACGGTGTCTGGTTCGCGATGGGCTATTCCGGCCACGGCGCACAGCTTTCCACCCATCTCGGCATGATCCTGGCCGATGCCATGCTCGGCCGCGAGGACCGCAATCCGATGAAGGGGCTCGAATGGCCTGCTATTCCCGGCTATTCCGGCAAGCCCTGGTTCCTGCCGATGGTCGGCCTCTACTACAAGGCGCTCGACCGGATGAGATAGGCAGTAGGGCGGTGTCTCCCAATTCCCTACTGCCTATTACCTACTGCCTATTCCCATGTGGAACGTTTTCATCTCGAGATATTCCTCGATGCCGGCCTGCGCACCCTCGCGGCCGAGGCCGGACAGCTTGACACCGCCGAAGGGGGCGACCTCGATCGAGACCGAGCCGGTGTTGAGACCCACCATGCCAAACTCCAGCGCCTCGCCGACACGCCAGGCGCGTTTCAAATTCTCGGTGTAGAAGTAGGAGGCAAGCCCATAGGGCGTGCCGTTGGCCAGCGTGATCGCTTCCTCTTCCGTCTCGAACCGGAAAAGCGGTGCGACCGGACCGAACGTTTCCTCACCGGCAAGCTGCATGTCTTTCGTGGCGCCGGTCAGCACCAGCGGCGCGACATATTGAGGACCGTCCGGCAGCGCCGGCTTCTCGGTGATGATCGCAGCACCCTTAGCGAGCGCGTCCTCGACATGGCGGTTGATCTTTTCGACCGCCGCCATGTTGATCATCGGCCCGATGGCGACGCCGGGCTGCGTGCCCGGCCCCACCGTCATGGCGTTGACGCGAGCAGAAAGCTTCGTGGCGAAGGTCTCATAGACACCGGCCTGGACGAGGATGCGGTTGGCGCAGACGCAGGTCTGGCCGCCATTGCGGAACTTGGAGACCAGCGCACCCTCGATGGCGAGATCGAGATCGGCGTCGTCGAAGACGATGAAGGGTGCGTTGCCGCCGAGTTCGAGGCTGAGCCGTTTCACGCTGTCGGCCGCCCCGCGCATCAGCAGCGAACCGACACGTGTCGAGCCGGTGAAGGAGATCTTGCGGACGGCCTCGTTCGCCATGATCTCGTTGCCGATTTCTGTCGGCATGCCGGTGACGATGTTGATAACACCGGCGGGGATGCCGGCGCGCTCCGCCAGCACACCGAGCGCCAGCGCCGAATAGGGGGTGAACTCGGACGGCTTGATCACCACCGTGCAGCCGGCGGCCAGTGCCGGCGCGACCTTGCGGGTGATCATCGCATTGGGAAAATTCCACGGCGTGATGATGCCGCACACGCCTACCGGTTCCTTCAGCACGATGATGCGCCGGTCGGACGTGGGCGAGGGGATGGTGTGGCCATTGATGCGGCGCGCTTCCTCGGCGAACCATTTGACGAAGGAAGCGCCGTAGCGGATCTCGCCCTTGGCCTCGTCCAGCGGCTTGCCCTGTTCGGTGGTCAGTATCAGCGCAAGATCGTCCAGATGAGCCAGCATCAGGCCGTGCCAGGCTTCCAGCAGGGCGCCGCGCTCGGCGTTGGTCTTCTTCTTCCAATTCGCATAGGCGGACGCGGCGGCCTCTATAGCCGCACGCGTTTCCGAACCGGCCATATCAGGGACCGTGCCGATCGCTGCCTGGGTTGCGGGATCGATGACATCGACCGTCCCACCGGAGCCTGCAGCGACCCACTTGCCGCCAATCAGGCCGGCTTCGCGAAGGAGATTTTTATCTTTCAGGTTTTTCATCGAAAACGACCTTGCAATCAGGTGAGTGCCGCCACGACAGCGGCGGTGATGGCTTCCGTCCGGTCCTTGCCGGGAATGGTGCCTATGCCTCTGGCGGTTGCGGCTTCGACCGCCTTCATGACGCGTCCGGATGCATCTTTCTCGCCGAGATGATCGAGCATCATGGCGCCTGACCAGATGGTGGCGATCGGGTTGGCGATGCCCAGATGCGCGATGTCGGGCGCCGAGCCGTGCACCGGCTCGAACATGGATGGCGCCGACCGGTCGGGATTGATGTTGGCCGAGGCGGCGTAACCGAGCCCGCCCTGGATCGCCGCGCCGATGTCGGTGAGGATATCGCCGAATAGGTTGGAGGCGACGACCACGTCGAGGCTCTCCGGCGCCATGATCATGCGCGCGGCGAGCGCATCGACATGATAGCTGGTCACGGCGACGTCAGAGTACTCCGCAGCCAGCTTTCGCGTGATCTCGTCCCAGAACACCATCGAATATTTCTGCGCATTGGACTTGGTGACGGAGGCCAGCTTGCCCTGACGCGACCGCGCCTGCTCGAAGCCGAAGCGCAGGATGCGCTCGACGCCGGCACGGGTGAAGATCGAGGTCTCGACAGCGACCTCATCCAGCGTGCCTTGATGCACGCGCCCGCCGGCGCCGGAATATTCGCCCTCGGTGTTCTCACGGATGCACAATATGTCGAAACCTTCCGCCCGCAGCGGGCCGGTGACGCCCGGCAGCAAGCGATGCGGCCGGATGTTGGCGTACTGCACGAATGCCTTGCGGATCGGCAGCAGCAGGCCGTGCAGCGAAACGGAATCCGGCACCTCCGCCGGCCAACCGACGGCGCCGAGCAGGATGGCGTCGAAGCCGCGCAAGATCTCGATGCCGTCGTCGGGCATCATGCGGCCGGTATCCTTGTAGAATTTGCAGGACCAGGGGAATTCGGTGCCCACCAGGGCAAAGCCGAAGTTTTCGGCCACTGTTTCCAGCACCGTCCAGGCGGCGGCGGTCACGTCGCTGCCGATGCCGTCACCGGGGATCAGGGCGATCGAATAGGACTTCATCGGCATCTCTCTAGAGGCTGATCAGGACGCTCTTGGTCCTGCGGTTTGCGAGATAGGCCTCGCGGCCGAGATCCTTGCCGATGCCGGAGCGCTTGTAGCCGCCGGTCGGCAGGATATGGTCGCGCGAGCGGCTGTAGCGGTTGACCCAGACTGTGCCCGCCTCAAGCTTGCGCGCAAAGCGGATGGTGCGGGATAGGTCTGAGGTGAACAGGCCGGAAGCCAGTCCGTAGGTTGGATGGCTGGACAGCGCCAGCGCCTCTTCCTCGGTCTCGAAGGTCTGGATGGTCAGGACCGGGCCGAAGATTTCCTCGACGATCGCCGGACTGGCCTGGTCGACATCGGCGATCAATGTCGGCTGGTAGAAATAGCCTGCGCTGTCCATGACGATGCCACCGGTCAGGCATTCGCCCCCCGCAGCGACGGCGGCCCGCACGATGCTGTCGACACGCGCCCGCTGCCGCTCCGAGATAACAGGCGAATACTGCGTCGCCGCGTCCCAGGTTGGGCCGGGCCGCACCGCCTTCATCTTCTCTAGGATGGCGGCCGTCAGCCTGTCGGCCACGCACCTCTCGACGATCAAGCGCGTGCCGGCGACGCAGGCCTGGCCGGCATTGAAGGTGACGCTGCTGGCGATGGCCGTCGCCGCCTTCTCCAGATCGGTATCGGCAAAGACGATCTGCGGGCTCTTGCCGCCGAGTTCCAGCGTCATCGGTTTGACGCCGGTGCGGGCCACGTTCTCCATGATTGCCGATCCGGCGCGGGTCGAGCCGGTGAAGCTAATCTTGGCGATCTCGGCATGGCCGGTCAGCGCCGTGCCGGTCGTCGGACCGTCTCCAAGCACGACGTTTATGAGCCCTGCCGGCAGGCCCGCTTTAACGGCGAGCTGTGCCATATAGACTGCCGAAAAGGGCGTCATTTCCGATGGCTTCAGCACCACCGCATTGCCGGCGGCCAATGCCGGACCAAGCTTCCATCCGGCCATCGAGATGGGAAAATTCCAGGGTGTGATCGCGCCGACCACGCCATAGGGCTCGCTCATGATCATGCCGAGAGTGGCGTCGTCGGTCGGCACGAGCTCGCCGCCTTCCTTGTCGGCGAATTCGGCAAAGAAGCGAATCTGCTCGGCGGTGATGGCGATGTCGCCGGCAACGAGCTGGCCAACGGGCCGGGTGGAGCACAGCGCCTCGATCCTGGCCAGCGTTTCGGCTTCCGCCTCAATCAGGTCGGCCCAGGCCTGGAGGGCCTTCGTCCGTTCGCGTGGCCGAACGCCGCCCCAGTTGCTCGCCTTCAGCGCCGCTTTGGCGCTTTCCACGGCACGGTCGACCATATCGCCGCCGGCCACCGGGCAGGCGGCATATGCCTTGCCGTCCGACGGTCGGCGCATCTCGATCGCATCCTCGGCCGCGATCAGCTCGCCGCCGATGAAATGGCCGACGGGAAGGGAGACGGTATCCGGGTCGAAGCTCAGGCCCATGGGCGCCTACTCTCAGTTGTTCCGGAGAAGCCTAGCGCGAGCACGCGCGCAGCATGCACCGTTCGACGATCGGTCGCGGATGATTGTTGTGTGCCGGCGATGACAGACGGCAAAATCTGTTGCGGAGGCCGGCGCCTCCGCGCACCCGTTACCCTACGGCTACGTAGATCTTGCGCACCGTTTCGATGGTCTTCCAAACCCCGGTGAAGCCAGGCTTCATCACGAAGCTGTCGCCGGCGCGGTAGGTCACCGGCTTGCCGCCGTCGGGCGTGATTTCGATCACGCCCGAGAGGATGTGGCAGAACTCGAAAGTCTCGCCCTTGATCGAGCGCGTTTCCCCAGGCGTCGCCTCCCAGACGCCGGTATGGACGAGGTCGTCCTTGGCGACATCCTGCGCCCAGGTCTTGAAGCCAGGGTTGCCGGAAATCAGCCGTTCGGGCAGCGCCCCGGATTCACGCGGCTGGAAAGCAGGGCTGGTATCGACGGTCTTGAGCAGGGACAAGGGATGGCCTTTCATGTTGGAAGATCTTGGTTTGATGCATGTCGTTGTCCCAGAACCGCTGCACACTTCCGGGCGACATGCACTTAGTAGCCGCGCGACCGATCGACGAGCCCGATGGGTTCAAGACCGGCGCGGTAACGCTTGATATTCTCGACAAGGGCCTGCGCGGCGCTGGCGGGCTGGGTGACGCTGGCGACATGCGGGGTCAAAACGACCTTCGGATGCGACCAGAACGGATGGCCCGTCGGGAGGGGTTCGGGATCGGTGACGTCGATCATCGCCGCCGAAATGTGGCCGCTGTTGAGCGCGGCGACAAGCGCTTCATTATCGAGCTGCGGCCCCCGGCCGGTGTGGACCAGCGCCGCGCCCTTGGGCACTTTCGCAAACAGCTCTGCATCGAGGAAACCGCGCGTCTCCTCGGTCAGCGGCAGCAGGCAGATCAAAATGTCGCTGGCCGCGAGCATCTCGTTCAGACCGGGCTCGCCATGATGACAGGTCACGCCCTCGATCCGCCGCGGCGAGCGGCTCCATCCAGCAAGCGGGAAGCCGAAGGGCTTCAGTCGGTCGAGGACGGCTTGGCCAAGCTGCCCGAGGCCGAGCACGCCAACCCGGCGCGACCCGGCCTGTAGCTGCGCGATATCTGCCCATTCGCCGGCGCGCTGCTGCGCCAGATATTCAGGCAGGTTGCGGTGGAGCGCGAGTACGGCAAGCGTCACATATTCCTGCATCATGCGCACGATGCCGTCCTCGATCATGCGCACGATCTTCACGTTCGCAGGCACCGCATCGAAGCGAAACTGGTCGACGCCGGCGCCGATGGAAAACAGGATTTCCAGATTGCTGTAGCGGCCGAGATTATCCGGCACGGTCCAGCTGATCAGGTAACGCACCGCGTCGGGATCGACCGTTGCGGCATCCATTGTGAAGGGGATGTCCGGCAGGTCTATCGCGAACGCATCGGCGAAGATCGCCCCGCGGCGCGCATCGGAATTGAACAGGAATGTCATTCCGGCTACCCCTTCAAGTCGCGCAACGGGCGCCCAGCGCCTCGATCAATCGCTGGCAGGCGGCGAGTTCGTCGGTGAAAATGTACTCATCCGGCTTATGGGCGCGGTCGATGTCGCCGGGGCCGCAGATGATCGCATCGAACCCGGCGGCTTGGTAAAGTCCGGCCTCCGTGCCGTAGCTGACGGCGGCGAGCGGCGCTTCGCCGGTCAGTTCGCCCAGTAGTGCCGCAAGCGCCGCATCCTGAGGCAGCGACAGCGCCGGATAAGCGCTCATTGGCGTCCACTCGATACGAAAGCCGTCGGCCGCGAGGGCCTCTGCCCGCGCCTTGACCGGCGCGAGCAGGCTTGCCGGGTCGGCACCAGGTATGGCGCGTGCCTCCAGGTCCAAAGTGCAGGTGGCGGGGATGATGTTGACCTGATGTCCGCCTGCCACAACGCCCGCCTGCAGCGAGGAGTAGGGCGGCTCGAAGGCGGCGTCGAACGGACCGTGTGTCAGCCGCTCGGCTTCGCTCACGACTGCGCTCAGCGCACAGGCCATGGCATGGATGGCGTTGAGCCCGAGATCGGGCCTCGAGGAATGGCCGGAGCGCCCGTTGATGATCACGCGGGCGGCCGCCTTGCCCTTGTGGCCGCGCACGGCGCGCATGCTGCTCGGCTCGCCGACGATGACGCCGAGCGGCTTGGCGCAAAATTCGGGAAGGCGGGCGATCAAATGCGGCACGCCGCGGCATCCCACCTCCTCGTCATAGGAGAAGGCGAGGTGGATTGGCCTGGCAAGGCGCAGTCCCGCCAGCGTGGGCACGGCCGCGAGTGCCGCGGCAAGAAACCCCTTCATGTCCGTGGTGCCGCGTCCGTAGAGCCGTTCGCCCTCTTTGCGCAATGCGAAAGGGTTCGAACTCCATTGCGGCTCGTTGGCGGGAACGACGTCCATATGGCCGGACAGGATGTAGCCCGGGACATTGGCGGGGCCGATCGTCGCGAAAAGATTGGAACGGTCGCCTTCCGGCCCTGGAAGCACGGTGACCTGGGTTCCGTGTTCCGCAAGATAAGTCTCGATCCAGCCGGCGATATCGCCATTCGGCCTGCCGGCGACCGATGGAAAGGCGACGAGACGATCGAGGATGTCGAAGACGTCCATTCCAGCCCTCAAAGCGTTTCGGGTTCGCCGGAATCGGTGCCGTCGACCATATGCTGTCAGATTTCCAAAGAGGATGTGCGCGTTCTTTCGCGATTGCGTGCCGAAAGCTGAAATGTTTCAGTTGAATCTTGCGTTACCGCGCGGCTTTCGAGCAAATCGTATCGGTCTGCTCGTTTAGCGTTGGCGGGCAGAGGGTGGCCATCAGTGCGTGGCGCTCGGGTGCGGAAATCTTGCAGGGGCATGGAATTGAAGCCGTCCGGAAGCTTGAAAATCGATACCTTCTCGATGCGGATCGGCGACATCGAAGACGTCGAACTGGACCGCTTGCACGCGCTCTCGCTCTCCGTGGGATGGCCGCATCGCGCCGAAGACTGGCAATTCCTGCGCCAATCGGGAGGGGGGTTGGTGGCGCTCGATGAGATCGGCCGGGTTCTCGGTTCGGCCATGTGGTTCGCACATGGTACGGATTTCGCGACCGTGGGCATGGTCATCACCTCGCCACGACTCCAGACGCTGGGGGCGGGGCAATGGCTGATGAAGCGGGTCTTCGACAAGGTCTCCGGCCGCGACCTGCGTCTCAATGCAACGCGCGCGGCAAGACGGCTCTATCTCTCGCTCGATTTCCAGTCGGAGAAGACCGTTTATCAATGCCAAGGCATTGCGCGATTGCAGACGATTGCCAGGCTGGCAGATACTCGAGGCGATTTCCGGACTTTGGACGCTAGCGATATTCCCGCAGCGATCGCGCTCGACGCGGCAGGATTTGGCGTGAAGCGGGCGGAGCTCATCGAAAAGCTTTTCACGCACTCGGCCGGCTATGGTCTTTTCAAGGGTGACAAGCTGAACGCTTTCGCGCTCTGTCGGCCCTTCGGGCGGGGCCATGTCGTGGGGCCGGTCGTGGCGGAAAGCGACGCGGACGCCGTGGCGGTCGTCCGGCCGCACGTGGCCCACCATTCGGGGTCATTCCTGCGCATCGACACCCACATGGACAATGGCGAGTTCGCCGCCTTTCTGTCGCACAGCGGAATGCCGGTTTTCGACACGGTGCTCACCATGTCGATGGGCAAACGCCTCGCCGATTTTGCCCTCGGCGGCTCGGCTATGCCGAAGACCTATGCCTTAGCAAGCCAAACCCTCGGGTAGTTGGCTTCAGTCGCGACATGGTACCGGCCTGGTCGGCCCTGGATTGGGGTAGGCAAAGGTGGTCCGCATGCCGTCCAATTCCCACCTCGGCCAGCCGGAAAGCAGCCCGTCCTCCCGCGATCTCGGCCGGAGAAACAGATGTTGCCCTGCCCCGAAAGCGGTCGCGGTCACAGGCGCTCCGATCCTTGCGGCTCAATACCTTCGAGCAAGCCGCCGCTCGAAAAGACCAAAGCCGACAGTGATCAATGCCGCCAACAGGAAATATCCTAGCGCAGCTGCGATCAGAGGCTCGTAGACGCGGAAAGTCTGCGCGCGAACAAGGTTGGCTGCACCCATCAGTTCGAAGACCGTGATCGTCGACGCCAATGCGGTCCCCTTCAAGAGCAGGATGTTCTGACCGCCGATTGCCGGCAGGGCCAACCTGAAGGCCTGCGGGAGAAGGACGGAAATCATGATCCGTGTTTTGGACAGGCCAAGCGATTGGCCGGCCTCACGCTGTCCATCTGGAATGGCCTGTATCGCCCCTCTCCATATCTCGCCGCAGTAGGCCGTCGTATTCAAGGAAAGGGTAAAAAACGCATAGAACTCGGCGCCCCGCAGAAGGGGCCAGAGCGGGCTGAAGCGAATCGAAGGGATACCAGAGAGAATCTGACCGACGCCAAAGTAGCAGAGATAGAGCTGGACCAGGAGCGGCGTGCCCCGGAATGCCAAGATAAACGCTACCGCTGGATACCGCAGCCATCTCCTGTTGGAGAGCCGGGCCAGGGCAACCGGGATGGCAAGCAGATTGCCGACCACCGCGCAGCCGACGAACAGGACTATGGTAACCTGGACGCCTGCCAGAAGTTGATGGGCAAGATACACTCCAAATTCAGTCATACTAACCTCGCCTCCGGCCGCGAACAGTGGCCGTCTCGAGGGCATGAAAAAGCATCGCTGACACGCCCGACATCGCAAGGAATACGAACGCGATCGCGCAATAGAACATGAAGTAGTCGCGTGTAGCACCCGCGGCCATCTTGCCGGCAAGAACGAGCTCGGTGAACCCGATCAGGCTGACCAGCGAGCTTTCCTTCAGAACGACCAGCCACAGATTGCCAAGTCCCGGCAAAGCCAGGGGAACCATCTGCGGCACAGTCACCAGGAAGAACGTCTGGCGCCGTGTCAAACCGAGTGCATACGCTGCCTCGATCTGACCTCGTGGTATGGCGATGATCGCACCGCGCAGGACCTCGGTGCTGTAACCGCCTTGGACGATCCCAAGCGACAAGGTCGCCGCGACAAATCCATTGAGCTGGAATTCGGACGTCAGTCCAGCCAGACTCACAGCCCAGCGCAACGCGTCTGTCGCGCTGTAGTAGACGAGGAATATGATGAGAATGTCCGGGACGGACCGGATGATTGTCGTGTAGGCGACAGCCGCAGAGACCGCCACGCGGTTCTTTGAAATCTTGGCAACCGCCCCGGTCAGACCAAGGGTTAGGCCCACGACATAGGCGCTGATCGAAATGCCGAGGCTCAGGCAAGCGCCGCGAAGCAGTTCGTCGCCCCACCCCTGGTCTCCGAAGCCGAGCAGGGTTGCCCAGGACATGATCGGGTTCATACAGCTTGTTCCAGTTCAATGAAGATGGTGCCGGCCACCTCGTGGCGGTCGGCACCAGGCCTGGAACAGACGATCAATCCCCATAGATATTGAAGTCGAAATAGCGCTTGGTGATCGTGTCGTACTCGCCGCTGGCGCGCACTGCTTTGAGTGCCGCATTGAGGCGGTCTCTCAGAGCGGTGTCTTCCTTGCGCAGGCCAGCGCCGTCACCATATCCAAACGTCTTCTCATGCGGCAGCGTCACCTTGATTTCATACGCTTGGCCTTCCGGCTTCTTCAGGAAATCCTGGATCTGGATACCCGCCGCCGCCATGAGATCCACGCGGCCCGCCTGCATGTCGGCGATCTCGTCGTCGAGTGTCGGATAGATCTTCACTTCGGCAACGCCGTTGAACTTCTCCTGCATGTAGGTCGCCTGCAGGCTGGCACTTTGTGCCGCAACCGCAATCCCCTTGAATGTCTCCGGCTTGGCTACGTCGAACTGCCTTGTATCAGCCTTGGCGCCGACAAGCACGTTGGGCGAATAGTAGTACTTGTCGGTGAAGTCGATCACTTCCTTGCGCTTGTCGGTGATCGACATTGAGCTCCAGATGACGTCGAACTTCTTGGCCAACAGCGCGGGAATGATGCCGTCCCAGGCAATATCGACGATCTCGCACTTGGCCTTCATTTCCTTGCAAACGGCGTTCATCAGATCGATTTCCCAACCTTGCCAGGTGCCGCTGGCATCCTTGACGGAGAAAGGCGCGTATGCTCAGCAGCGACACCGAAGCGGATAACGTCGTCGGCCGCTGACGATGGGTAAGTGGCGCCAAAGACCGCCACGATCAATGACAAGGCGAGTGCGAGCTTTTTCATGATTGTTCCCCTTTTCTGTTTCTGTGGATTTTTATGTTCCGCGATGATGGACCCGGTCGCCCCAGACCCGATCTTTCGGTGTGTCGGATGGGATCGATATCCGGATCGATGCCGACGGCCAGCTCGCGGCCCTGAGCGTCGTGGACCAGTTCAGATGTCGGCGATGCGAACTTGGCCATTGCGCTCAGTCGGCCTTCTCTCAGGGCGGTGTATGAAAACGCTAACAGGTCAAATGGTCTCGATCTAATGCCCCTTGCCACGCGGTTCATCACCAATAGTTATGACAGCGAGGCTCGATCACCTGGCCAACTGCGCTTGTTACGCTGAATTGGCCCGCCTATGTCGCCACCGTTGATCGCGACTATGAGTTTTCAGCGATAGTCCCGCTTCCAAGGGAATAGGCTCGCGGGTGTCCACCAGATTTCCTATGTGGCATCGTCGACTGGTTGTCTGACATCGCCGTCCGCCATGCTGTCGGTCCCGCCAATCCTCGCTTAGGTCGTCATATGAATATGAATAGCAGCCCTTTCGGGTCGATCGACGAGATGAGCGGTAAGATCGCTGCCGGTTTGTCGCCCGTGGAAATCATGGAGGGCTGTCTTGAGCGCATCCGGGAGATGAACGAACACATCCGGGCGATGATCTTCGTGAACGAAGCTGACGCTCTTGAGGCTGCCCTTCAGGCAACACGCGAAATCAGATCCGGTCACGCGCGCGGTCCGCTGCATGGCGTGCCAATTGCGGTCAAAGACGTGCTCGACGTAAAGCATTGGCCGACAACGGCTGGCTCCCGTCTGTTCGAGAACCACATCGCGCAGAAGACAGCGGTTTGCGTTGCCAACCTTCAGGCGGCTGGCGCCATCATCATCGGCAAGACGAACCTGCACGAACTGTGCGTCGGCGGACATGACAACCCCTGGTACGGCAAGGTCGCCAACCCGCTCGATCCAGACCGTGGAACGGGTGGCACAAGCAGCGGATCGGCTGCGGCCGTCGCAGCCGGATTTTGCTTGGCCGCGGTCGGCACGGACAGCGGCGGTTCAAACCGATCTCCGGCTGCGGCAACCGGCTTGTTCGGTTATAAGCCGACCAATGGCCTGATCGCCATGCAGGGCGTCATGAGCATAGCGCCTTCGCTGGACTGCGTCGGCGTTCTTGCACGCTCGGTCAGGGATGTTCGCCTGGTGACCGAGGCGCTTGCCGGAAAACGGCTCACCCCGTCAGCGAGCGGGCCCAAGAACAGCAAATCGAGATCAAGCATCACTGTCGGCATCTGTCCCGAACTGATTGGCGCTCCCATCGACAAGGCCGTGGATATTGCGTTGGCAGCCATGCTCGATCGTCCCGAGGTGCACAGGATCGAGATCGCCTTCGACGATAGGGAGGCGTTCGTCGCTGCCGGACTGACAATCTTGCAATGCGAGTTCGCGAGAACCTACCGCGATGCAATCGAGCGGAAGCCCGATCTGGTCGGCGATGCGGTTCGCTCCTTCCTGCAAGACGGCACTCGCATCAGTGCGGACGCCTATGCCGGCGCCATCGAAATCCGCAACGATGTGCGAAGCCGGTTTCTGGAGAAAATGGCGGGCGTGGACGCTCTCGCCATTCCAACGGCGCCTGGCGCGGCGCCGTGCCTGTCCGACGAACTGACAGAGGTGAATGGTGAGATGGTGCCGTGGGGAATGGCTGGCGGCCGCTTCCGGCGCTGGGCAAATATGCTCGGGATGCCAACGTTGGCCATTCCTGTGTTGGTTCCCGACGGCCTTCCGGTTTCGGTGCAGCTTGCCGCACATCCGGGGCAGGATTCCGATTTGCTCGATCTCGCCGAAATGCTGACAAGCAACTGAGGCCAGTTCCGCAAAGCGCTGAAAGTTGATAACCTACAGGAATAAACTTCCTTCGCGGGGCTCTTGGAACATTGGCACCTTCCCATTAGTCTTGCCTGACAGCTCGCTGTTTCGGCACAGCGTCTAGCTGCGTGGCAAGGTGAGCGGCAATGAATCTCGGCGACAAGGACACCCTCCCAAAGGAGGCGGAGTTTACGCCTCGCGAGATCGAGGTCTTCGCCTCGGTCATGCTGCATGGAACAACCACCAAGGCGGCCGATGCGCTCGATATTACGCAGCCCGCTGTCAGCAAGATGCTTCAGCAACTCAGCGAGAAGGCGGATTTCCAGCTGTTTAGGAAAAGCCGCCAGCGGCTGATCCCTACGCCTGAAGCACACATGCTCTATGCCGAGGTGAAGCGCGTTTTCGAGTCCGCGCGCGGCATCTCGCGGGCTGCGCGCGAGATCCGCGAATTGCGCAGCGGCAGGCTCAACATCTGCGCGCTCCCGGCTTTCGGTTCCACGCTGCTGCCCTCCATCATCACGAGCTTTTCAAAACAGCATCCGTCCGTGTCGATTTCCCTGGATATACGCAGCTCCGCCACCGTGGTGCAGCGGGCGAGCCGCAATCAGCTCGACATCGGGATAGGCGTCACGGCATCGGATGAAAACTCCTCGATCGTCAGGCGTGCGCTGACAGCAACTCCACCTGTGTGTGTCATGCCGGCGGGCCACAGTTTGGCCGAGCTCGAAGTCGTTCGGGCAGAAGATCTTGACGGTCTCGACTTCATCTCGATGGGGTCAGCCGATCCAATGCGCCAACAGCTCGATGCACTCTGCGAAGAACGCGGGGTGGGACGTCTGCTGAAAGTAGAGGCCAGCCTGTCCAGTGCCTGCATTGCCCTGGTCGCGTCCGGCGCTGGCGTGAGCATCGTCGACAGGCTTTCCGCCTGGATGGCACGCGACCTGCCAATCGAGATCAGGGATTTCCGGCCGCATCTTGATCTTAATCTCAGCGTCTACCGGCCTTGGGGCGTCATCGCATCGTCAGCGGCGGACGCTTTCACGGAGCATCTCATTCAGACGACGCGAAGCTTCATGAACGGCGTGGAGGCAGGAATCACGGCTCTCGGTCCTCGCAGCCAAGCAGACAAGATTGTAGCCATTCAACGCTGAAAGCCTCTAGCGGAGCGGCAGGCTTTCGAAGAGGCGGTCGATATCTGCTTCGTCATTGTAGACATGCGGCGACACCCGCATTTTCGAGCCGCGCAGCGTGACGTGCACGTCAGCACGTTTGAGCTCCTGTGCCGCGTTCGGCGCGAGACGATCGCCTATGTCGAGGATCGAGATATGCGGTGTCGGGTATCGCAGACGGGCAACCGGCAGCCCTCTGCTTTCCGCCTGCGACCAGACGCGTTCATTAAGGTGACGGAGGCGTCCAAACACGCTCTCGACGGTCCATCCACGGATGAGCTTCATTGCGGCGATGGCTATGGGCAGGACCGCGAAATCGGAGCGTTCCCCCATGTCGAACCGCCGCGCGCCCGGAAGAAAGTCGGGCACGGCAACCTTATAGAAATCGGATTTATCTCCGCCCACCCTGTTCCATGAATGATGTTCGAGCGTGCGCCCCGCTTCGTGCCAACGCCGGTCGGCATAGAGGAATGCGAGCCGATATGGACCGAGCAGAAACTTGTAGGTGGCGAAGACGAGAAAATCCGGCCGAACGCGACGGACATCAAACGGCACCGCGCCAACCCACTGGGTTCCGTCGACGACCAGCCTGGCGCCTGCCGCACGAGCAGCGACCGCGACTGTCTCAAGGTCGATCGCCATGCCCTCGAACCAGTGCACCAGCGTTCCCGCGACGACGGCGATGGGACGACTTGAATTGACGATCGCCGATACGATGGCGCTGGTCCAGTCACCGTCAGCCGGTTGCGGGACAATTTCGACGTGAGCGCCGGACCGCTGCGCGAGGTCGTACCAGACGTATCGGTGCGAGGTGTGTTCGTTCTCCATCAAAAGGATGACTGATCCTGCCGCAACCGGAACGTTGGCGGCTGCGATCGCCATGCCGTAGCTGGTCGCGGCCACGATGGCGATGTCGTCGGTGTCCGCGCCAACCATTGTGGCGGCGAGCATCCGCGCCTCTTCCACCTCGTCGTAGTAGGACGCAATGGTCATTTTCCAGGGCTCGGCTTTCACCCTGACACCAGCCTCGCCGGCGGCGACCGCGGCAATCGGGATCGGCGACATATAGGCCGCGTCCAGATAGGTCGTGTCGCGGGGGATGGAAAAGAGATCTCGCTGGCAGTCGAGCATGTTCTCACAACCTGAAATCAATTGAGGTGCCAAGACCGGCATCAAGGGCGCGGGTGTAGATAAGATTGGCGAGTTCGATGTCTTGCGCCGGAACGCCGAGAGACCGGAAGAGCGTGATGTCACCGTCGTCGGCGCGGCCGGGCTTGGCGCCCGCCAGCACTTCGCCGACCTCGCCACGAATATGTTCGACGCCGATCACGCCGCTTTCAATCGCCTCGACCAGTTCACCTGCGGCTGCAAGCGCCATGGGCAGGTAATCCACCCAGATCCGCGACCTGCGCACGCATTCGAGGTCGAGTTCCCGGCAGGAGGCAACGCTCGCGCCGACGGCATTGATGTGGACGCCAAGCTGCAACCACTGGCCGAATAGCACAGGCGTCTGGGAAGAAGTCGTGGTGCAGATGATGTCGGCTTCGCGAACGGGTTCGCCAGCATGACGATGCGCCTGCGCCCTGAAGCCAGAAGCGGCAAGGTCTTCGGCGAAGCGCTCGGCTTTTACAAAGTCGCGACCCCAGACATGGATCGCGCAGATCGGCCGTACCTCAGCGATGGCAGCGATGTGCCGGCGCGCCTGCTCGCCGTATCCCAACACGGTCAATTTCGAGCTCTCGGGTCGCGAAAGGACCCTGGTGGCGACAGCGCTGGCTGCCGCAGTGCGCCAAGCCGTCAGTTCTCCCCCATCGATCAAGGCTACAGGCCGTCCGTGCTCCTTGTCGAACAGGAACACACCGCCGCGGTGAGACGCGAGCCCGTGTGTAAAATTGTCGGGAAACACGGACAACACCTTCGCCCCAAACAGCGGGCGGTCATCCAGCGCAGCATACATAAGCGACAGGCAACTGCCCGCCGCACCTGGCAGGTCGAGCGTACGCCTGATCTGCTGACGAGCCATGCCATTCGATGTCTTACGCAGCGCCGCCTCGGTCGTCTCGAGCACCAGGGAAAGGGTCAAAATCTCCCGGATCGCGTTCTTGTCGATCAGGAGGAATTGCGGCTCCCCGTTCACCTTGCAGTCTCTGCCATTCAATGACCCCTGACGCGCCGATCTACGCCAAGCGTAACATTGCTCGCGGCTACCGTTGCGCTCGAATTTGATAACTTCGAACGTGCAGTTACCCGCGCGGGATCATACGCCGATAGACGCACCGCACCGGTTCATAACTTTTGGCCACAAACGGCAGCGGCCAGTTCAATTGACGGTCGTTGGCGCTCATTGCACTGTTTTTGGGCAACTCAGGTTGTTGGGCGGATCGCAACCGAGATTAAAACCAAAATTCAGAGGTCGAACGAGCTGGAATATCGCCATGAGTGTTGCTTCGAATAACCCTCTGTAGTGCTTCGGATCGATGTTCCCATAGCTCAATCCAATTTCGCGCGTCGCTGAGATTTAATCAGCAGCTGACGTAACCACACAATAATTTGTTGGAGCTTTCTACATGCGCATTGTCGTCATCGGTTCCGGTATCGTCGGCAGCTCTGCCGCCTATGAATGCGCCAAGGCGGGAGCGGACGTCATCGTGCTGGAGGCTGGAAGGATAGCTGGGGGCACGTCGGCGGTAAGCTTTGCCTGGACAAATGCGACGACCAAGCGGCCCCGGCCGTATTTCGATCTGAACGTCTCAGGAATGCGCGCCCATCTTGAACTCAGGCGTGACTTTGGTGTTGCCCCCTGGTTCACCCAGACCGGCAGTTTCGATTGGCGAACGGTGCCGGAATCCATGGACGACTATTTCGAGAACTTTCGGCAGATGAAGGAATGGGGCTACGGCGTCGAGTGGATCGACAAGAAGCGTGTCGCCGAGATGGAGCCCGATGTCGACGTCTCCGCCTTCGGCGATTGTCCGATCTCCTACTATCCGGAAGAAGGTTGGGTCGATCCGGTCCTCTACTCGGCCTGGCTTTTGCGGGCGGCGAAGGAGCGCTGGGGAGCACAGGTCAAGGTCAGTTCACGCGTGACCGAGATCGAAACTGAAGGCGGTCGTGTCCAGGCAGTTCGCACGGCGAACGGAGAGCGATACGCTGCGGATGCGGTCGTGAACTGCACCGGCGGCTGGTCTAGTGAGAGGCTCGGCGACGCCCAGGGTATTCCGCTGTCCTCGACGATCGGCGTGCTGGCCTTCACCCCGCCGGTGGCGTTGACGCTCCGGAGCCAGTTGCATGCCGACGATCTGGATCTCCGCCCCGATGGTGCGGGCCGTATCATGATTCACAAAGTCTCGGTGGATATGACGTTCAAGAAGCCGGAGACGCTCAGCCCCGCCGGCGACGAGGCGGCGACGCTCCTGGAGGCAGCGAGCAAGGTCCTGCCTTCGCTCCGCGATGCAGGTGTGGAAGCCATTCGCACGACCGTCAGGCCGTTCCCGGAGGATGGCTATACCTGTGCCGGCGCCATGCCAGACATCGTCGGCCACTACATGGCCGTAACGCACAGTGGTGTGACCATCGCCCCGCAGTTGGGCAAGGTGGTCGCCGACGAAGTCGTGCGCGGCAAGATCCATGACGAGATGGAGACGTTTCGTCCGCAACGCTTCTTCCAAGTCCACGCTCAGCGATCCGCTGTTGCGCATGTTTGATCTTTTGACCAAAGCACAAGGCCCTGCGTCATGACGAAAATCGAAAGATTCGACAAGAACGAGCGGCTTAGCCGGGTCGTCGTTCACAACGGTATCGTCTATCTTTCGGGGCTCACCGCCGGTGACAAGAAAACCGATGTATCCGGCCAGACAAAGCAAATATTGGAAAAGGCGGATAGCCTTCTGCAGAGGGTCGGCGTCGACAGGTCGAAGCTGCTGTTCGCGCAGATCTGGCTGAGGGACGTCGAGGACTTCGACGCGATGAATAAGGCCTGGGTTAACTGGCTCGACGGCGCGGAGGCGCCGGCGCGCGCCACGGTTGGGGCGAGCTTCGCGCTGCCCGAGATCCGCGTCGAAATTCAGTTTACTGCAGCGGTCTGACTCGCTGCACGCTAGAAACGTGATCGGGAACACCCGATGATCTACCTCAATTTTAGGCATCGTAGTGCTCCGCTCCACGCCGAATTTGGCCGCTTCATCCTTCGCATATGTGCCAAAAGTCTGCAGGTCTACGAAATTCGCCGTACTAATTCCGCTGGTTCTTCCCCAAATAAGGACGGCGAAATGCCATCTAAGTAGCTGATTTTGTTGGTGATCCCGACAGGAATCGAACCTGTGACCTACAGATTAGGAATCTGCCGCTCTATCCTACTGAGCTACGGGACCACGCGGCCAGACACATAGCCGCTTCGGATCGTTTCGCCAAGAGGCCGGCCGAAGGCAATTCGGCCGGCTTTGCGCTGCCGCTGTCAGGCGGCCAGCGCGGTTTCAGCCAGTTTCACCCAGTAGCTCATGCCGTGCGGGATGACCTCGTCATTGAAATCGTAGGCCGGGTGGTGCAGACCGGCGGTGTCGCCATTGCCGATGAAGATGAAGGCGCCGGGGCGGGCTTCGAGCATGTAGGAGAAATCCTCGCCGCCCATCACCGGCTGGATGCCGCGGTGGACATGGGCGTCGCCGGCGACACTCATCGCGACGTCACCGGCAAACACCGTCTCTTCCGCGTGGTTGAAGGTCACGGGATAATTCGCCTGGTAGTCGACCTCGATCCTGGCCCCGAACGCGGTCGCCAGCCCGTCGCAAATGCTGCGGATGCGCTCTTCGGACTTCTTGGCGATTTCTTTTCGCAAGGTGCGCACGGTGCCGGCGATTTCGGCGGTTTCGGGAATGATGTTGTAGGCATCGCCGGCGTGGAACTTGGTCACCGACACCACCACGGCCTCGACCGGATCGGTGCTGCGCGAGGCGATCGTCTGCAAGGCGCCGACCAATTGGCTGGTGATGACGATCGGGTCGATCGTGCCGTGCGGCATCGCCGCGTGGCCGCCCTTGCCGCGCACGGTGATGGTGAATTCGGCGGTCGCCGCCATGATCGGGCCCGGGCGAATGGCGAACTGTCCGACAGGCAGGCCCGGCATGTTGTGCATGCCGAACACCCTGGAGATGTCGAAACGCTCCATCATGCCGTCCTTGACCATCTCGTTGCCGCCGCCGCCGCCCTCTTCGGCCGGCTGGAAGATCACCGCCACCGAACCGGTGAAGTTGCGCGTCTCGGCGAGGTATTTGGCCGCACCCAGCAGCATCGCCGTGTGGCCGTCATGGCCGCAGGCATGCATCTTGCCGGGGATGGTCGAGGCGTAGGGCTTTCCTGATATCTCGTTGAGCGGCAGCGCGTCCATGTCGGCGCGCAGGCCGATGGTGGGACCTTCGCCCTGGCGGCCGCGGATGATGCCGACGACGCCGGTCTTGCCGAGCCCGGTGACCACGTCGTCGCAGCCGAAGGCCTTCAACTTCTCGGTGACGAAGGCGGCGGTCTTGAAGACGTCGAAGTTCAGTTCTGGCGTCTGGTGCAGATGCTGGCGCCAGCCGGCAACTTCGTCCTGCATTTCGGCGGCACGGTTCAGGATTGGCATGATGGTTCCATCTCGCTGTTGGGACGGCGGGTGTTGGCCGCTGCCTTGCAATTGTGATCGCCAGGCACTTTGCCATCTTGGCGTCACATAGAGTAAATAGCACCGCAACAATGGGGTCCGGTTTTTGAGGGTCGGACCATATGCTGGCGATCGCGTAACGAAATCTTACGGAGCCAGGGGCGACTACGGCAAGAGGCGATTTCGGATTTGATCATGCGGTACAGGCATTTCCTCAAACTATTCTCGGCTGGCACAATCGCGCTGTCGGTTGTGGCCGGGCCGGCGCTGGCCAATCCGGTGGTCGTGTTCGACCTCGGCAGCGGCAAGATCCTGCAGCATCAGGATGCGTTCAAGCGCTGGTATCCGGCATCGCTGAGCAAGCTGATGACCGCTTACGTCACCTTTCGGGCGATCGCGGCCGGCGAGGTACAGCTCGATTCGCCGATCAAGGTGACCAAACACTCCGCCGCCGAGCCGCCAAGCAAGATGGGCTTCAAGCCGGGCTCGGTGATGCGGCTCGACAATGCGCTGAAGATGATGCTGGTCAAATCGGCCAACGACATTGCCATGGCTGTCGGCGAAAATGTCGGCGGTTCGCAGGCGGCCTTTGCCGACCGGATGAACGCCGAGGCGACCCGGCTCGGCATGAACGGCACGCATTTCGTCAATCCGAACGGGCTCTATTCGCCGGATCAGTACACGACGGCGCGCGACCTCGCCGTGCTGGTGATGGCGATCCGCCGCGAATTTCCGCAATATGTGCCGTGGTTCTCGATCGAGGGCCTTGCCGTCGGCAAGAAGGCGATCCCCAACTACAATCTCTTGATCGGCCGCTATCCCGGCGCCGATGGCATGAAGACCGGTTTTGTCTGCCCTTCCGGCTTCAACATGATCGGTTCGGCGACGCGCAACGGGCGCACGCTGGTCGCGGTTGTGCTTGGCGAGAAGTCGGCGGTCACCCGCGCCGAGACGGCGGCAAAACTGCTCGATCAGGGGTTCGACACGCCTGTCGCCGGCTCGGCCACCGTCACCACGCTGGCGCCCTATGGCGACACGGTCTCACCCAACGACATGCAGGACGAGGTCTGCAAGAAGAAGACGCCGCAGGAGCAGTCCGAGGCGCCGCCGGCCGCCGCCAAGAACGTGCCGAAATCACCCTACCAGGGAAAGCTCGACCATGTGCCGACGCTGGTTGCCGTCGGCCTTGGCGGCGCCACCGGTCCGGCGCCGAAGGCCATCCTCGACCAGGGCGCGCAGGAATTTGCCGATGTGCCGATCCCGAGCTGGCGGCCCGACAGGCCGGCACCGGCCGGCACCGGCCCGAAGATTGCCGGCTCCGCCGCGCAGGGCGACCAGCCGGTCAAGGTTGCGAACTAGCCAATGGGCAGCGGCTTCCCGATCCCAGTCTCGGTGCTGACCGGCTTCCTCGGCGCCGGCAAGACGACGCTGCTCAACCGGCTGCTCAAGGATCCGGCGCTGGCCGACACCGCGGTGATCATCAACGAGTTCGGCGAGGTGGCGATCGACCATTTGCTGGTCGAGCAGTCTTCCGACGGCATCATCCAGCTGTCGGACGGCTGTCTGTGCTGCACGGTGCGCGGCGAACTGGTCGATACGCTGGCCGACCTGGTCGACCGGCTGCAGACCGGCCGCCTTGCCCGGCTCGCCCGCGTCATCGTCGAAACCACCGGCCTTGCCGACCCGGCGCCGGTGCTGCAGTCGATCATGGCGCATCCGGCGCTGATCCAGGCCTTCCGGCTCGACGGCGTCATCACGCTGGTCGATGCCGTCAACGGCAACGCCACGCTCGATGCCCATGTCGAGGCGGTCAAGCAGGTTGCCGTCGCCGACCGCATCGTGCTCAGCAAAGCCGATCTGGCCACCGACCCCAATGAGTTGGAAATGCTGCGGGCGCGCCTGCGGCAGATCAATCCGGGCGCCGAACTGCTCGATGCCGGCGACACGGAGACAGGCGTGGCGGCGCTGTTTGATTGCGGCCTCTACAACCCGGCAACCAAATCCGCCGATGTGCGGCGCTGGCTTGGCGAGGAAGCGGCGCACGATCATCACCATCATGCTGGTCATGATCACGAGCATGGCCATGACCACGGCCATCGTCACGATCAGCGCGTGCGCTCCTATTCGCTGGTGCATGACGGCCCGGTGCCGTTTTCGGCGATCGAGATGTTCCTCGACCTGCTGCGTTCGACCCATGGCGAGCGCCTGCTGCGCATGAAGGGCGTCATCGAGCTCAGGGAAGACCCGTCGCGGCCGCTGGTGATCCATGGCGTGCAGAAGATCCTGCATCCGCCGGTGCAATTGCCGTCCTGGCCGGATGGCCAGCGTGGCACGCGGCTGGTGCTGATCACGCTCGACATGCCGGGAGATTATATCCGCAGGCTGTTCGCCGCCTTCACCGACCGGCCGTCGGTTGACACGCCCGACCGCGCGGCGCTGGAAAACAATCCGCTGGCGATCGCCGGGCGGTAGCTCCCAACGATTACGGCGCGCCGCGCTCGACCAGGAAGCGATGGCCGCCGGAGACCGCGGCCGTTTCAATCAACTGGTGGCCGCTCTCGGAGCAGAATGCCGGAATGTCGATGACGGCGAGCGGGTCGGTGGTCTCCAACCAGAGCCGACTGCCCGGTTGCATCCCCGCGAGGCGCTTCTTGGCCTTGAGCACGGGCAAGGGGCAGTTCAGCCCCTTGAGGTCATAAATAGCGGCGCGATCAGCCACGGGCGATATCAACCGCCGAACATGCCGAGCAGCTTGTTCTTCAGCTTCGTCACGCGGCTTTCGTCGGCACTCGCCGCTTGCGTTTCAGCCATTGGCGCCGCTTCCGAAGGGGCCGCGATGGTCGCGGTGGCGACTGGGGCCTCCTTGGCGGCCTTCTCGGCCTCCTTTTCGGCCAGAGCCTGGGCCTTGGCGGCTTCCTTGGCTTGCTTGGCCGCCTCAATGGCAGCCAGCCTCTGCTCCTCGGCCTTCTGCTTGGCAGCTTTTTCGGCATCAAGAGCCGCCATCTTGCGGCCGGCGGGCGAATCGATGCGGCCCATGCGTGCCGTCTCGGTGACCGAGCCGTCATTGTTGAGCGACGGCGGATCGATCGGTACGCGTTCGCCGCGTGCGCGGCGCTTGGACCAGTCGGAGACGATGCTGGCTTCCTTGATACCGGCGATGGTCGGCTTGGGCGCCGGCACGCTGGCCTTGACCGCGCCGCTGAACGCCGCGTCATAGGTGCTCATGTAGGAATTGTAGGCGCTCTTCAGCGAATCAGGCTGCGTCGTCGCCGGGCAGGCGCCAGTCGGATCGAATGTCTGACCGTCGGCGGCTACCTGGTTGAAGACATAACGCTTCTCGCAGACATCGACCTTCGGCGGCACCTTGGTGATTTCGAAATTGTCGTAGCCGACCTTGAGCATCTTCCAGAAGTCGTAATTCGGGTCGTTGCGGTAGCGCGCCATGTTGGCGGCGGTCATGCGGAACGGAAACGCCTGGATCTGGAACTCGGTCTGGCCGCCTTGGAAGGCATCGCGGCCGAAGGCATAGATCTGCTCGATCTGCGCATCGGTCATCGAATAGCAGCCCGACGACGAACAGGCGCCGTGCACCATCAAATTGGAGCCGGTGCGGCCGTTGGCGCGGTCATAGGCGTTGGGATAGCCGATGTTGAAGGACAGATGGTAGTTCGAGCGCGGATTCATCTGCGCCGGGCGCACCGTGTAGAAGCCTTCCGGCGCCTGGCGGTCGCCTTCGGTGTATTTCGGCCCGAGCTTGCCCGACCATTTGCAGATGTCGTAGCTGGCGACCATGTCATAGCGGCCGTTGGTCTTGGCCTTCCAGATCTCGAGCTTGCCTTCTTCCTTGAAGATGCGGGCCATCACCGACGAGGTGCGGACCATGCCCTTGGCCCTCATGTCGGCGAGGATCTTGTCGGGCAGCGGCTTGTTGGCCTCCGGGGCAAAATCCTTCATCGACGAATTGTTGCAGCCGGCAACGCCGAGGGCAGCGATCAGGATTCCGGTGCGGGCAAGCTTGACAAACATGGCTACGGATATCGTCTTTTCTCTGGCGCCAGGACGTTTCCTGCCCCGGCTGCTACACTGCGCATCGACGGACCCTAAGCCCGTTAACCCTAATAAATTCCTTACCGCAAGTGCCGACGCATCCCCCTGCGGCAGTCTCATTGAGCCGAATGCAGCGGCATTTTTGTGGCAAAAATGCTCCGCTCCGCCACATTGTTGCGGCCAAGGGTGCCTGTGGTCAGAGACTGCGGCCCATGGCCAGGTATTTTTCGCGGCGCTGTTCGCGGAAATCGGTGTTGGCGCCGGCGAAGTCCTTCATCGTCCTGGCGATGAGGTCTCCGGTCGCGGCGATCACGGTTTCGGCGCCGCGATGCGCACCGCCGAGCGGCTCGGGGATGATGGCATCGATGATCTTCAGTTCCAGAAGATCCTGCGCGGTGATCTTCATGTTGGTCGCCGCGTCCCTCGATCGTGTCGTGTCGCGCCACAGGATCGAGGCGGCACCTTCCGGCGAAATCACCGAATAGATGGCGTGTTCGAGCATGTAGACGCGGTTGGCGGTGGCGATGGCAATGGCGCCGCCCGAACCGCCTTCGCCGATGACCACCGAGATCGACGGTACTTTCAGGCCGAGACAGGTCGAGGTTGAACGGGCGATAGCCTCCGCCTGGCCGCGCTCCTCGGCGTTGACTCCGGGATAGGCGCCGGCCGTGTCGACCAGCGTCAGGAGCGGGATCTTGAAGCGGTCGGCCAGTTCCATCAGCCGTACCGCCTTGCGGTAGCCCTCCGGCCGAACCGAGCCGAAATTGTGCTTCAGGCGGCTGGCTGTGTCGGAACCTTTTTCCTGGCCGATGATGGCAATGGGTTCGCCGCGGAAACGGGCGAAACCGCCGACGATCGCCTGGTCCTCACCGAAATTGCGGTCGCCGGCCAGCGGCGTGAAATCGGTGAACAGGCCCTTGATGTAGTCGACGCAATGCGGCCTGTCGGGATGGCGCGCCACCTGCACCTTCTGCCAAGGCGTCAGCGCCTTGTAGGCATCGCGCAATGCGTCGCGGGAGCGCTTCTCGAGACGGTTGATCTCGTCGCCGACATCGACCGCCTCGCCATTCTCGGCAAGCTTCTTCAGCTCGAGGATCTTGCCCTCGAGGTCCTGCACCGGCTTTTCGAAATCGAGGTAATTATACATGCGTGAGCGGACCGATACGTCGGAAGGCAGTGGCTGACGGAACCCTTGAATCCAAGGCTCCGGGCGGTGAAATGTCGTCCTCACATAGCGATATGAGGCCTAGTCGGCAAGCGGATGATGATCGTTGACCAGCCGCACCAGCCGCTCTTCCAGCACATGGGTGTAAATCTGTGTCGTCGATATGTCGGCATGGCCAAGCAATTGCTGCACGGCCCGCAGATCGGCGCCGTTCTGCAGGAGATGGCTGGCGAAAGCATGGCGCAGCACGTGCGGCGAGATCTTCGCCGAGGCAATGCCGGCCCTTGCCGCCAGCCCTTTCAGGTCACGCGCGAAGACCTGGCGCGAGAGATAGCCGCTGTCGGAGGCGGCCGGAAACAGGAACGGACTGTCGGCGAAGGCTGGCACCTTGGCGCGGGCGGCAAGCCAGGTCTTCATCGCCGCGCGTGCCTTGGCGGAGAGCGGCACCATGCGCTCCTTGTCGCCCTTGCCGCGCACCATGAAGAAGCGGTCGTCGCGTTGCGCCACCGTCACCGGCAAGCCGACCAGCTCGGAAACGCGCAGGCCGGTGGCGTAAAGCACCTCGACCAGCGCATGCAGGCGCAGTGATGCCAGGCTGTCCCCATCGCCCGACGAGACATCGCCGGCTTCAATTGCTGCACGGTCGATCAGCCGGCCGGTGTCGGCCTCGCTCATCGTCTTGGGCAGCGGGCGGCCCTTTTTCGGGCTGTCCAGCGTGCCGGTCGGGTCATCGCCGCGCAGGCCTTCGGCGTAGAGGAATTTGAAGAACTGGCGGATCGCCGACAGTTTGCGCGCCTGCGACGTGGCGGCAAAGCCGCGGGCGGCAATGTCGTCGAGATAGGCGCGGATATCGGCGGCGGCGGCACCGGCCAGCCCGCCATCGATCGCGCCGGAAGCGTCCTCGAGGTCGCGGCGGTAGGAGGAAAGCGTGTTTTCGGCCGCGCCCCGCTCGGCGCTCATCATTTCCAGAAAGGCTTCGATGCGGGCCGCGCTGTTCATTCAGCTTTTCTTGGGATTGAGCTTTTCCGGAGGGATGCGCACGCTCATTTCCCCCTTCTTTGGCTCGACGAACATCACCAGTGCAAACATCGTACCATAGGCAATGCCAGCCAGAATCGCTGTTACCACGACAAAGCGAAACAGTGTCGGCATCAATTTTCGCCCGTCTTCTTGTTCTGCGTTTCCAAACCCTGTCCCCTTATGGGACGCCAATCCGGCCAATTCAAGGAAGAAGCTGGGGCCTGTTAGCAACTTCTGATGCAGACCCTGCCGGTCCATATCGGGTTCAAGGCACTTGCCACGCTTGACGCAAACGGGCTTTTCATGTCGATACGCCGGCAAAGAGGGCCTTCGAAACATCCGATGAACGCGCTGCCAGCAAATCCTCCAGACGAGAACCACGCCGCGTTGCTCGGCAGGCTGGGCAGCCGTTCCGTCGTCTTCGTCGGATTGATGGGCGCCGGCAAGACGGCGATCGGCCGCAAGGTGGCGACGATGCTGGCGCTGCCCTTCATAGACAGCGACCAGGAGATCGAAAGCGTCTCGCGCATGACCGTTCCGGAACTGTTCGAGCGCTACGGCGAGACCGAATTCAGGGCGCTGGAGCAGCGCGTCATCCTGCGCGTGCTGGAAAACGGGCCGCAGGTGCTGTCGACCGGCGGCGGCGCCTTCATGAATGCGCAGACGCGCGAGGCGATTGCAGCGCAGGGCGTCTCGGTGTGGCTGAAGGCCGAACTCGACCTTCTGATGGATCGCGTCGCCAAGAAACAGAACCGGCCGCTCCTGAAAAGCGCCGACCCGCGCGCCGTGCTGGAGCGGCTGATGGGCGAGCGCTATCCGGTCTACGCGACATCGGACGTCACAGTGCCGACCCGCGACGACCGCAAGGAAGTCATCGCGACCGAGGTGGTGGACGCGCTGTGCCGGCATTTCGGCATTGATCAGGCGGCTGCGACGGGCGAGGTGGAACAGTGAGCATCGAGGCACCCGTTGTCGTCGAAGTCGGCCTTGGCGACCGGACCTACGACATTCTGATCGGCCCGGGATTGTTGGCCCGCGCGGGTGCGGAGATTGCGCGCCGGCTGCCGGGCACACGCGCCGCGGTCGTCACCGACGCCAATGTCGCTGCAGCGCATCTCGGTGCGCTGAAGGCCAGCCTCGAAACGGGTGGCATCCAGCCCGCCATCATCACACTGCCGGCCGGCGAGAAGACCAAGAGTTTTGCCCATCTCGAAGAGGTGGTCGACGGTGTGCTGGCTGCGAAACTGGAGCGCGGCGACATCGTCATCGCCTTCGGCGGCGGCGTTATTGGCGACCTTGCCGGCTTTGCCGCCGGCATCGTGCGGCGCGGCATGAATTTCGTGCAGATTCCGACCTCGCTGCTGGCGCAGGTCGATTCCTCGGTCGGCGGCAAGACCGGCATCAACAGCCCACGCGGCAAGAACCTTGTCGGCGTCTTCCATCAGCCGAAACTGGTGTTGGCCGACACAGGGGTGCTCGACACGCTGCCGATCCGGGAATTCCGCGCCGGCTATGCCGAGCTCGCCAAATACGGGCTCATCGACCGGCCGGAATTTTTCGCCTGGCTGGAAAAGAATTGGGTTCAGGTTTTTGCCGGCGGGCCGGAGAGGGCGCAGGCGATTGCCGAAGCCTGCCGCGCCAAGGCCGACGTGGTTGCGCGTGACGAGTTCGAGACCGGCGACCGCGCGCTGCTCAATCTCGGCCACACATTCGGCCACGCGCTGGAAGCCGCCACCCAATATGACGGAAGCCGCCTCGTCCATGGCGAAGGGGTCGCCATCGGCATGGCGCTGGCCTACCGGTTCTCGTCGCGGCTCAATCTGGCCAGCCCCGACGATGCCGCGCGCGTCGAGGCGCATCTGCGCGCCGTCGGCCTGCCCTGGCGAATAGCCGACATCCCGGGCGATCTGCCTGACGCCGAGGCGCTGCTTGCCTTTATCACCCAGGACAAGAAGGTGTCGCGCGGCGCGCTGACCTTCATCCTGACGCGCGGCATCGGCCAGGCTTTCATTGCCAAGGATGTTCCGGCATCGGAAGTGCTGTCGTTTCTGAGGGAGAACCACCCAAAGGAAAGCGACCGGAGATGAACGAGCCCGGCTGGATCGTCGTCGCCGTCCTTGCCATCCTCATCGTGCTGCTCGTTACCGTGCGCACGCGCCTGCTTGCCATGTTCGGGTACGAGCTTTCGCGCATCGAGCCGCAGCGCTCCAGCCAGGACGAATTGCGCGGCGCGGTCGACGATTTCCGCCGCGATGGCCAGGTGGTGCGCGAGGATCGCGACCGCGTCGGCGGCCTGTTCGATCTCGCCGAACTCGAAGTCTCCGACATCATGGTCCACCGCACCAACATGCGCTCGGTCAATGCCGACAATGCGCCGGAAGCGGTGGTGCGCGAGATTTTGCAAAGCCCGCACACCCGCATGCCGCTGTGGAAAGGTTCGCTCGACAACATCGTCGGCGTGCTGCATGCAAAGGATCTGCTGCGCGCCTTGAACGAAGTCGGCAACGATTTCTCCAGGATCGACGTGATGAAGATCGCTTCGAAACCCTGGTTCGTGCCCGACACCACGACCTTGCAGGAACAGCTCAACGCCTTCCTTCGCCGCAAGGCGCATTTCGCCGTCGTCGTCGACGAATATGGCGAGGTCGAAGGGCTGGTGACGCTGGAGGACATTATCGAGGAGATCGTCGGCGAGATCGCCGACGAGCACGATGTCGACATACAGGGCGTCAAGCAGGAGGCCGACGGCTCCGTGGTCGTCGACGGTACGGTGCCGATCCGTGACCTCAACCGGGCTCTCGACTGGAACCTGCCGGATGAGGAGGCAACCACCATTGCCGGCCTCGTCATCCACGAGACGCAATCGATCCCCGAGGAGAAGCAGGCTTTTACGTTCCACGGCAAGCGCTTCATCGTCATGAAACGCGACAAGAACCGGATCGCAAGGCTGAGGATCAGGCCAGCCGGCGACGCCTGATGTGCGCCGGGAGACCGGGTGCCGTCATCCCGCGATCTGGCTCGTCGAGCGTTCGTGGATCGTCGCGCCGGTCTCGGCATCCATGGCCGCCAGGCTGACTTCATAACCCCAAAGCCTGCGGATGTGACGAAGCGTGGCGTCGCGGCTGGCATCCTCGAGAAGGATGCCGTCATTGACCTTGTGCTGCAGCCGCAAATGGCGGTCGCCGAGCAGATCGACATCCACCACCTGAATGTCCGGCCGGTTCGCGCCGAGATCATAACTGTTGGCGAGCGCGGCGCGTATCTTGGCGTAGCCGCGCTCATCGTGGATGGACGCGACCAGGCAATGCGGCTGGTCGGCAGCGTCGCCGAGCACAAAAAACCGCCATTTCCGGATCAAGGCCGGGCTGAGGTACTGGCGGATGAAGGATTCGTCGCGATGCTCGGCCCAGGCGTCCAGCAGGACCTCGCGCCAGTTGCCCTGGCCGGCCATGTCGGGGAACCAATCGCGGTCCTCGGCCGTGGGTTCGGTCGAGATGCGCTGAATGTCCTGCATCATGTCGAGGCCGAGAGCATAGGGGTTGATGCCTGAAAAACGCGGATCGTCGAAGGCCGGCTGGAAGACCACGTTGGAATGATTGCGCAGGATTTCGAGCATGGCGCCTTCGCTGATCTGGCCGCGGTCGAACAGCATGTTCATCAGCGTATAGTGCACGAAAGTGGCACAACCTTCGTTCATCACCTGTGTCTGCCGTTGCGGGTAAAAATATTGCGCGATGACACGAACGATCCTGATGATCTCGCGCTGCCAGGGCTCCAGGACTGGGCTGTTCTTTTCCAGGAAATAGAGCAGGTTTTCCTCGGGCAGATTGAGCGATTTCTTCCACTCTGGGTCCTGGCCCTTGTCGTTGGCCGCTTGCTGCGAGGCCGGCAGCGTACGCCACAAGTCGTTGTAGGAGCGTTCCTCGTATTCGAGACGCTCGCGAATTCCTTCGCGTTGCCGTTCCGACGACAACCTCGGCGGCCGGTGATAGCGGAACACGCCCTGATCCATCAGCGCGTGGGCGGAATCGAGAACAGCCTCGACGGCGGCGAGGCCGTGCCGCTCCTCGCAGCGGACTATGTAGCCCTTGGCGAAGTCCAGGTAGCTGAGGATCGCACCCGCATCCGTCCACTGTTTGAACAGCTGATTGTTCTTGAAGAAATGATTGTGCCCGAGCGCTGCGTGGGCCGTCACCAGGGCCTGCAGGGCCATGGTGTTTTCCTCCATTAGATAGACGATGCAGGGATTGGAATTGATGACCAGTTCATAGGCAAGCCCCCGCCCGCCCTTGCGATAGAGCAGATCCTGGTGGAGGAAATGTTTGCCGAAAGACCAGTGACGGTACATCAATGGCATGCCGATGGACGAATAGGCGTCGAGCATCTGCTGCGACGAGATGATCTCCATCTGAACGGGATAGGTGTCCAGATGAAGCTCTTCGACCGCAAGTGCCTCGATAGCGTCATAGGTCCGCGACAATGTTTTGAAATCCCAGTCGGACCCTGAAAAAAGCAGGCTGGATTTGCTCGCTTGTCTGGCCATCGGGAACCTCATGCCCTCTTGAGGGCGGCCGGCTGCCTGCCAAAGAGCTGGCGAAAAACCGGATAGATATCGGCGGGTGTGGCGATGCGGCTCATCTGGAAGTTCGGCCATTTCTGGTCGATGGAGTTGTAGGCACGCCACAGCGATGTCCCGTTTTCTGTCGAGCCGAAAATATGGGCTTCACGCTCGTCGATGATCTCGACATAGGCAAAATACTGGCACAGCCGCATGAGCTCGCCATTGAGCAGCGAAATGCATCGCTCCGAATCGCCGGCGAAATTGTCGCCGTCCGAGGCCTGGGCGGCATAGATGTTCCAGTCATGGGCCGGGTAGCGGCTGGTGATAATACGGTGCATTTCCTCCAGCGCGGTGGAAACGACGGTGCCGCCGCTTTGGGTGTTGTAGAAAAATGTTTCCTCGTCGACCTCCTGAGCCAGGTGCGTGTGGCGGATGAAGACAATCTCGATGCGGTCGTAGCGCCGTTTCAAGAACAGGTGCAGCAAGACGAAGAAGCGCTTGGCCAGATCCTTCTCGCGCTCGCCCATGGACCCGGACACGTCCATAAGACAGAACATGACGGCATTGGCGTTCGGCACCGGCCGGGAATCGAAGCGGTTGAAGCGGATGTCGACCGGATCGACATAGGCAATCCGGCGGCGGCGGCGTTCCAGCCGGTCGAGTTCTTCGCGCAATGCCGCAATACGCTGGCGCGCGTCGGCGCTGGATGGCGTCGACTCGAGCGAGGCGATTTCCTCGAGGATCGCATCCAGTTCGACCTGCTTGGGGCGCCTCAGCGCAATGCGGCGGCCGTGGCTGTTGCGCATCGTGCGGCCAACATTGATGTTGGTCGGCGAACCTGTGGCGGCGAAGCCGGCTCTGCGCGGCTTGAAGGCAAGGATCTCCTTGAGGTTGAGCTTGACCATGTCCGGGAGCTCGAGATCCTCGAAGAAAAGATCGAGCACTTCCTCGCGCGACAGCACGAAACGAAAGTCGTCTTCAGATGCCTTGTTTCCCGGCGACGATGCCCCCCCGCCGCCCCCGCCGGGCTTGGGGATCAGGTCTCCAGCGGAGAAATGCCTGTTGCCCGGCAAGATGTGCTGGCGCCTGCCGCTGTCGCGGGCGTTGTTGAAGCTCGGCTCGCTTGTGCCTCTTTCGGGCATGCGCACGGCATGCTCGGAATCCGCGTCGGCGATCCTGCCGGTGCGGATCTGATCGCGTATGCTGCGTTTCAATTCCTCGCGCGCGCGTCGCAGGAAGCGCTGGCGATTGCCGAGGCTTTTGTCTTTCGGGTTCAGGCGGCGGTCGATGAAGATCGGCATGGAACCATCCGGGTTCTCTAACCCGCCCTGTTCACCCGCATGTACCAGTCCACAAGGCGACGCACCTGCCGCTCGGTGTAGCCGCGCTCGACCATCCGCTGCACGAATTCATTGTGCCGCTTTTCCGTGACACTGTCCTGCTTGGAGCCGAAACTGATCACCGGCAGGAGGTCCTCGACCTGGCCGAACATGCGTTTTTCGATGACTTCCCGCAGCTTTTCGTAACTTGTCCACGCCGGGTTGCGGCCATGGTTTCTTGCACGGGCGCGCAGGGTGAATTTCACCACCTCATTGCGGAAGTCCTTGGGATTGGCGATGCCGGCCGGTTTTTCGACCTGTGAAAGCTCGTTGTCCAAAACCTCGCGGTTGAGGATCTGGCCTGTGTCGGGATCCTTGTAGTCCTGGTCTTCGATCCAAGCGTCGGCATAGGCGATGTAGCGGTCGAAAAGGTTCTGGCCGTACTCGCTGTAGGATTCCAGATAGGCTTTCTGGATCTCATGGCCGATGAATTCGGCATACCGCGCGGCCAGCTCGGACTTGATGAACTCCAGATAGGCGGCTTCCGTCTCCTTCGGAAACTGTTCGCGCTTGATTGCCTCCTCCAGGATGTACATGAGATGCACGGGGTCGGCGGCCACCTCTTCGGTGTCGTAGTTGAAGGTCTGCGACAGGATCTTGAAGGCAAAGCGCGTGCTGACGCCTGCCATGCCCTCATCTACGCCGGCGGCGTCCCGATATTCCTGAACCGACTTTGCCTTGGGGTCGACTTCCTTGAGGTTCTCGCCATCATAGGCGCGCATCTTGGTGTAGAGCGGCGAATTGTCGTGCTCGGCCAAGCGGGTCGAGACGGTAAACCGGCTGAGGATGTCCAGCACCTCTGGAGCGCAGGGACTGGCGGCCAATTCGCTCTCCCGCAACAGTTTCTCGTAGATCTGCCGCTCTTCGGTTATCCGCAGGCAATACGGCACCTTGACGACGAGGATGCGATCGAGGAAAGCCTCATTGTTCTTGTTGTTCTTGAATTGCAGCCATTCCGACTCGTTGGAATGGGCCACGATGATCCCCTGGTAGGGAAAGGCGCCGAAATTTTCGGTGCCGTTGTAGCTGCCTTCCTGGGTGGCCGTCAGCAGCGGATGCAGGACCTTGATAGGCGCCTTGAACATTTCGACGAATTCAAGCAGGCCCTGGGTGGTCCGGTTCAGTCCACCGCTATAGGAATAGGCGTCCGGATCGGACTGGCTGAAGTTTTCCAATTGCCGGATGTCCACCTTGCCGACCAGGGCCGAGACGTCCTGATTGTTCTCGTCGCCGGGCTCGGTCTTGGCGATGGCGATCTGGCGCAGTCGCGACGGCATCAGCTTGACGACGCTGAACTTGGAAATGTCGCCGGAAAGTTCGTCGAGGCGCTTGGCCGCCCATGGCGAAATGAGCCCGTTCAAGCGGCGTCGTGCAATGCCGTATTTATCCTCCAGCAGGTCGCCCATGCGATCGGGATGGAAAAGGCCAAGCGGCGATTCGAAAACCGGGCTGACCTGGTTGCCGACCTTCAGCGTGTAGATCGGACGCTGTTCCATCAACTTCTTCAGCCGCTCGGCAAGGGAGGATTTGCCGCCGCCCACCGGGCCGAGCAAATAGAGGATTTGCTTGCGCTCCTCGAGCCCCTGGGACGCATAGCGAAAATAGCCGGCGATGCGCTCGATTGTATCCTCCATGCCGTAGAAATCGGCGAAGGAGGGGTACACTTTCAGGGTCCGGTTGGAGAAAATGCGGCCGAGCCGCTCATCCTTGCTGGTGTCGACCAGGTTCGGCTCGCCGATCGCCTCGACCATCCGTTCAGGCGCCGAGGCATACATCGACTTGTCCTCGCGGCAGGCAAGGAGATATTGCTGGATGCTGATCTCTTCCTGCGCCGCGTTGGTGTAAATTTCCGAAAAGAGATCGAAGACGTCAGACTGGTTCTCTCGCATGATGCTTTTGCCCTCGGAGCCGCTGTGGCTTCCATTCGGCTCGTCTCGCATTCAACTGCCGGGGGGCACCGTTTGTTCCCTTCATGTGAAGAGGTGGCCGCGATCTTAAGGATTGAGGCTACTCCGCGAGACCAAAGCGCTCGTTGCGGAGCCGTATTCAGCGCGGGTAGCGGGTGTGTTGCGAACCCCTGACTGGACGGCTGGGGCGGCCGCGTGCAGTCTTGCCTTGCCAGGAGACAATGATGATCGATCGACGAAGCCTGATCATGGCCTCCATGGCGGCGATGCTGCCGTTGGAAGCGTCGGCCGCGTGGAAAACACGCCGGCCCACGCCAGAAACCTTCGACTACGGGCCGGCCAAGCTCGACATCTACGCGCCCGATGGTGCAATCGGCCTGCCGGTCGTGGTTTTCGTTCATGGCGGCACCTGGCAGTTTGGCAAACGCAGTCAGGTGGACGCCAAACCGGCCTTCCTGCTCGCCAACGGCTTCTGCTTCGTCTCCATCGATTACCGCATGCTGCCGCAGGCCAATGTCGCCACCCAGGCTGGTGACGTCGAAAAGGCCTATGCTTACATCAGGGCCAACATCGCCCGGCATGGCGGCGATCCCAACCGCATCGTCGGCATGGGCCATTCGGCCGGCTGCCATCTGGTTGCGCTGACCGGCATGCGCAGCGGATTGCCGGGCATAGCCGCGCTCATCCTCGACGACACCAGGGCCTATGATCTTGCAGCACTTGCCAAGAATGGCGGTATGGTCCGGGCCTATGCCCGCGTCTTTTCCGATCCCGCGCAATGGGCGGCACTTTCGCCGGCCAGCTATGTCGACGGCCGCAAGCACCCGCCGACTTTCATCGCCTATTCGCGGGCATCGGGCCGGAGCGAGGACTCCAAGGCCTTTGCCGAGCGCCTGCGCTCGACGGGCACCAAGGTTACGCTGTTCGACGGCAGCGCCTATACGCATATGTCGATCAATCGCGATTTCGGCGAGGACGGCGACGCGCTGACCGCGGCCGCGCTGGCATTCCTGAAATCGACGGTTGGCTGATCTTTACGGCACTGGATTAGATCAAAAGTAGCGGCAGGACATTGCTGTGCAGGTGCTCGCGGGTGCAGCTGCTCTGCGATCTTGAGCGGGAGGGAATTGCATGAACGGCGCCGATGTCCTGTGTGACGTGCTTCTGGCCAATGATGTGACGGTCTGCTTCGCCAATCCCGGCACCTCCGAAATGCACTTCGTTGCAGCGCTTGACCGCAAGCCGAAAATGCGTTGCGTGCTCGGGCTGTTCGAAGGCGTGGTGACGGGTGCCGCCGATGGCTATGCGCGGATGACCGATCGGCCGGCCGCGACGCTGCTGCATACCGGTCCCGGCCTGGCCAATGGGCTGGCCAACATGCACAATGCCCGGCGTGCCTTCAGCCCGATGATCAACATCGTCGGCGACCACGCCTCTTACCATCTGCCGCTCGATGCCCCACTCACCAGCGATATCGAGAGCCTTGCGGCGCCGATGTCCAACTGGGTCGGCCGCGTCAAGGGTCCGGCCGATGTCGTGCTGGCAGCTGAAGCGGCCTTTCGCGCCTCGCTGACACCACCCGGCGTCGCGACCCTGATCCTGCCGGCGGATGCCGCCTGGGGCGAAGTCGACGCGGTTTTGCCCGGCAAGGTGACGTTGGCGCCGACGCCGGCCGTCGATATGGACGCGGTACGCAAGATCGCCGCGGCGATCCGTGCCGCTCCGGGCCGGGCCGGCATGATCGTTCGCGGAAAGGCCGCGCGCGCCGATGCGCTCGCCATCGCCGGGCAGATCTCGACGGGCAGCGACGTCCGGCTGTTCGGCGAGGTTCTGATCGCACGGATGCAACGCGGGCGCGGGCGTGTCGCGCCGATCCGCATCCCCTATCCGGTCGATGCGGCGATGGCTGTGCTGAGCGACGTCGATGTTCTGATCCTGGTCGGCGCAAAGGAGCCGGTTGCCTTCTTCGCCTATCCGGGAAAACCGGGACGGCTTGTCCGGGCAGGCTGCGAGGTGCTGACATTGGCCGCCCATGGCGACGATCTGCATGCGGCGCTGGAGGCGCTTCGCGACGAACTTGGCATCAAGCCGTCGCAACACAAGGTGCTGGCGGCCGCTTTTCCCGACGAGGCAACGCCGAACGGCAAGCTGACGGAAGATGCCGTCGCACTTTCGGTGGCGCGCAAACTGCCGGCCGATGCGATCGTCTGCGATGAAGCGGTCACCTCGGCCAGGCGTTTCTTCGCGCTGTCGGCCTTTGCCGCGCCGCACGACTACATGATGGGCACGGGCGGATCGATCGGTGGCGGCATCCCGATGGCGACCGGGGCGGCAATCGCCTGTCCCGACCGCAAGGTGGTCAATCTCGAAGCCGACGGCAGCGGCATGTACACGGTGCAGGGATTGTGGACGCAGGCGCGGGAAAAGCTCGACGTGGTGACGATCGTGTTTTCCAACCGAACCTATGCGATCCTGCATGGCGAGATGAAGAATGTCGGCGTCGGCGCCATCGGCGAGAACGCCAGGCGCATGCTCGACCTCGACCATCCCTCGCTCGACTGGGTATCGCTGGCCAAAGGCATGGGCGTGGAGGCGGCTCGCGCCGATACGTGCGAGCGCTTCGACGCGTTGCTGGACAGTGCGCTGTCACGGCGCGGGCCGTTCCTCATCGAAGCGGTGCTCTGAGCGCGGGGAAGCGACCTACCAGCGGGTCTTTTCGCCGGGAGCCGCGGGTTCGATCGCCAGCGCATGCACGCCGGCCTTCAGTTCGTCGGCAAGCAGTTCGTTGACGGCGCGGTGACGGTCGATGCGGCTCATGCCGGCAAAGGCGGAAGCGACGACGCGGACGCGAAAATGCGTCTCGCCGGTGCCGTCGTAAGTGCCGTGATGGTCGGAGCCGTGATGGTGGTGGCCGGCATGGAGATGGCTCTCGTTGATGATAACCAGCCTGTCCGGCGAAAATGCCTTGTTGAGCTTGTCTTCCATGGTCGCCTGTATGGACATCGCCATCTCCCTTCACCACATATCGTTGGCGTCTCGGCCTGGAAACCGAAAATCGGTTTCGCGAGGGGCCGCCGCCGCGCAACAAAATCCGCCATTCGCCTGCTTTATGCCGCGATTCAGCGGTTAGGGCGATGATCGCGAAAATGTCAATTCTTGTTTCGCATCTGCGAACGCCCCATAAATGGGTAAGATGAAGCCGTACCCCAAATATTTCGAGAAGATTCGCGTCCGCCCCGACAAGGACGCGGAGCTGAAGTCGCACTCGCCGATCTGCCAGTGGGACGGCTGCAAGGAAGCGGGCACCCATCGTGCGCCGGTCGGGCGCATGAAGGAGGGTGAGTATTTCCACTTCTGCTTCGATCATGTGCGCGAGTACAACAAGGGCTTCAACTACTTTTCCGGCGTACCGGACACCGAGGTCGCGCGCTTCCAGAAGGAAGCCATGACCGGGCACCGGCCGACCTGGAAGATGGGCGCCAACGGGGCCTCGACCCGGTCGTCGCCCGATATGGCCCAGATGCGTTCCGGCCGCGCCGGCTACTATAACCGCATGCGCGACCCGTTCGACCTGTTCAAGGGACCCAAGGATCCGCGCGAGGCGCGCGAGCGCAAGGCCAAGCCGCTTGAGGCCAAGGCGCTGGAAACGCTTGGTCTTGATACAAAGGCGACTGGCAAGGAGATCAAGGCGCGCTATAAGGAACTGGTGAAACTGCACCATCCGGATGCGAATGGTGGCGACAGAGGTTCGGAAGACCGGTTCCGCGATGTGCTGCAGGCCTATCGCGTGCTCAAACAGGCGGGCCTGTGCTGAGCGGCCATACGGTTCGTGTCGTTTTCCAACTTTCATAAGGTTGGAAAAGGCTCTAAGACCGCCCCCGGACAAAATCGATTGCCGGCGAAATCAGACGTTTCGCCCGTGGAGACGTTGAGAGATATGAACAAGGTCGATCGTGACATCGCCAACCTGCCCGACACGACGGTGTCGGTGAAGGAGAAATTCGGCTTCGAGTCCAAGATGGTGGTGCCGGCCTATTCGGTGACATCGGAGCATGTGCCGGACATCGATCCGGACTATCTGTTCGACAAGAACACGACGATGGCGATCCTTGCGGGCTTTGCCTACAACCGCCGCGTCATGGTGTCGGGTTATCACGGCACCGGCAAGTCGACCCATATCGAACAGGTCGCCGCCCGCCTCAACTGGCCTTGCGTGCGCGTCAACCTCGACAGCCATGTCAGCCGTATCGATCTCGTCGGCAAGGACGCGATCGTCGTCAAGGACGGTTTGCAGATCACCGAATTCCGCGACGGCATCCTGCCCTGGGCCTACCAGCACAATGTCGCGCTGTGCTTCGACGAGTACGATGCCGGCCGTCCGGATGTGATGTTCGTCATCCAGCGCGTGCTGGAATCGTCGGGCCGGCTGACGCTGCTCGACCAGAGCCGGGTCATTCGCCCGCATCCGGCCTTCCGGCTGTTCTCGACCGCAAACACGGTCGGCCTTGGCGACACCACCGGCCTCTATCACGGCACCCAGCAGATCAACCAGGCGCAGATGGACCGCTGGTCGATCGTCACCACGCTGAACTATTTGCCGCACGACAACGAAGTCGCCATCGTGCTGGCCAAGGCCAAGCACTATCGCGACGGCAAGGGCAAAGACATCGTCAACAAGATGGTGCGCGTCGCCGACATGACGCGCTCGGCCTTCATCAACGGCGATCTGTCGACCGTGATGAGCCCGCGCACCGTGATCACCTGGGCCGAGAATGCCGAGATATTCGGCAATATCGGCATGGCGTTCCGGCTGACCTTCCTCAACAAGTGCGACGAACTGGAGCGCTCGGTGGTGGCCGAGTTCTACCAGCGCGCCTTCGGCGAGGATTTGCCCGAGAGCGCCGCCAACGTGGTGCTGGGGTAAGCACAGTCTCAATGGCGGGGCCGGGCGACAACACGCGCAACAAGTCGAAGACGGGGTCTGAAGCCGACAGCTTCAAGCGTGCCGTCACCGTCTGCATGCGCGCCATTGCCGGCGACAAGGAACTGGAAGTCGGTTTCGCCAAGGACCGGCCGGCGCTCGCCGGCAGCCGTGCGCGCTTGCCCGAATTGCCGAAGAAGGCGTCGAAGACCGATATTGCGATCACCCGCGGCCTCGGCGATTCCATGGCGCTGAAGCGCGCCTGCCACGATGTGCGCATCCACACCAAGCTGGCGCCGGAAGGCAAGGCGGCCCGCGCCATCTATGACGCGGTCGAGCAGGCCCGCGTCGAGGCGATCGGGTCTCGCGCCATGCAGGGCGTCGCCGACAATATCGGTTCGATGCTGGAGGACAAATACGCCAAGGCCAACCTCGTCGACATCAAGGACAAGGCCGACGCGCCGATCGAGGAAGCTCTTGCCCTGATGGTGCGCGAGAAGCTGACCGGCCGTCCGGTCCCGAAAAGCGGCGAGCGGCTGGTCGAGCTCTGGCGCCCCTGGGTCGAGGAGAAGGCCAAGGCCGACCTCGACGGATTGTCGGCCAAGCTCGGCGACCAGCAGGCGTTCGCCCGGGTCGTGCGAGAGATGCTCGCCTCCATGGAGATGGCCGAGGAACTCGGCGACGACCAGGAGACGGAAGATTCCGAGGACAATGACGACAACCAGCCGCAAGGCGAGGAGCAGAGCGAGGAGGGCGGCGAAGAGGATTCCGGCTCCGAGCAGTCGCAGTCCGAGGATGCCGAAGCTTCGGCCGATGACGAGCAGTCGGCCGAGACGGAAGCCTCCGACGCCACCGCCGACGATCTGTCCGACGATGACGACGCCGATGCCGAAACACCCGGCGAAGCGCGCCGCAACGACAATCCCTTCACCAATCTGCCGAAAGAGATCGACTACAAGGTCTTCACCACCGCTTTCGACGAGACGGTCGGCGCCGAGGAGCTGTGCGAAGAAGAAGAGCTCGACCGGCTGCGCGCCTTCCTCGACAAGCAGCTCGCCAACCTGTCCGGCGTCGTCGGGCGGCTGGCCAACCGCCTGCAGCGCCGGCTGATGGCGCAGCAGAACCGCTCCTGGGACTTCGACCTGGAAGAGGGCTATCTCGACCCGGCACGGCTGGTGCGGGTCGTCATCGATCCGATGCAGCCGCTGTCGTTCAAGCAGGAGCGCGACACCAAGTTCCGCGACACGGTGGTGACGCTGGTGCTCGACAATTCCGGCTCGATGCGCGGCCGGCCGATCACGGTCGCCGCCACCTGCGCCGACATATTGGCGCGCACGCTGGAGCGCTGCGGCGTCTCGGTCGAGATCCTCGGCTTCACCACGCGGGCGTGGAAGGGCGGGCAGGCGCGCGAGAAATGGCTGAAGGACGGCAAGCCGCCGAATCCTGGCCGGCTCAACGATCTGCGCCACATCATCTACAAATCGGCCGACCATCCGTGGCGGCGGGCACGGCGCAATCTCGGCCTGATGATGCGCGAAGGCCTGCTCAAGGAAAATATCGACGGCGAGGCGCTGCTGTGGGCGCATAACCGGCTGATCGCCCGGCCCGAGCAGCGCAAGATCCTGATGATGATCTCGGACGGCGCGCCGGTCGACGATTCGACGCTGTCGGTCAATCCGGGCAATTATCTCGAACGCCATCTGCGCGCCGTCATCGAGCTGATCGAGACGCGTTCGCCGGTGGAACTCTTGGCCATCGGCATCGGCCACGATGTCACGCGCTACTACCGCCGCGCCGTCACCATCGTCGATGCCGAGGAGCTGGCTGGCGCCATGACCGAGCAGCTGGCTTCGCTGTTTGCCGAGGAAAGCGCGAAGGATACGCGGCGCGGCGGTGGTATGCGGCGCGCCGGATGATCTCCAGGCGCGGCGGCTTTCAGCAGACGCTTTTCGCCGCCATCGCCCTGCTTTCCGGCTTGGCTTCGGCGGCAGCCGGTTCGCCCGACTCTGGTTCTGTCGAACCGGTCGAAATCTCGGCCCGCCCGATCACCGAATTTCACATTGGCCGTGCCGACAAGCAATTCGGCCCTTTCGAATTCGTCGGCGGGCTGGAGATGACCTCGCCGACACGCGATTTCGGCGCGCTGTCGGCCTTCCGCTTCCTGAAGGCCGGCGGCGACTTCATCGGCGTTGCCGACACCGGCTTCTGGTTCTTCGGCACGGTGGTCCGCGACGCGGAAAAGCGGCCCTCCGGCATCCAGAATTTCCGCATGCAGCAGATGGTCGACGAGACCGGCCGGCCGATCGACAGGAAATGGGAGGTCGATGCGGAAGGCCTCGCGGTCAAGGACGGCATTGCCACCGTCGGCTTCGAGCGCAGCCACCGCGTCGCCCAGTTCAAGATCGACGCCAACGACATGAAGGCGCCGTTCAAGCCGCTGGATTTCGTCGTTCCGGCCCAGGAGCTGCGCCAGAATCGCGGCTTCGAGACCGTCACCCACGCCAATGCCAACGGTCAGCATGAGGGCGGCCTGGTCGTGGTCTCCGAAAAGAGCCTCGACAAGGCCGGCAACATCTATGCCGCCATCATCGAGGGGCCGCACAAGGGCGTCTTTACTGTCAAGCGCAACGGCGATTTCGACATCACCGACGGCGCCTTCCTGCCGGATGGCGATCTGCTGCTTCTGGAGCGCAGTTTCTCGATGGCGAGGGGCGTCAAGATGCGGCTGCGGCGCATCTATGGCGAAAGCGTCGAGAAGGGCGCGGTCGCCGACGGGCCGGTGCTGCTGGAGGCCGACATGGGCTACCAGATCGACAATATGGAAGGGCTCGACGTCTGGACCCGCGACGACGGCGCGCTGATGGTGTCGCTGATCTCCGACGACAACCACTCGATCCTGCAGCGCAACCTCTATCTGGAATTCATCCTGCACCAGGATTGAGCCCGCCGGCTTTACGTCTTGGTGGCGATCCAGATGATATGGCGCGCGCCGCGCTTGCCGTTGGCGCGCGTACTGACCTCTTCGACCCCGAAGCCTGCCTGCTTCAGCCGCCGCGTGAAGCCGATGTCGGGGCCTTGCGACCACACCGCCAGCACGCCGCCCGGCTTGAGGGCGTTGCGTGCGGCTGCGAGGCCCTGCAGGCTGTAGAGCGCGTCGTTGGATTTGTGGACGATGCCTTCCGGGCCGTTGTCGACATCGAGCAGGATGGCGTCCCAGGCCGCGGGCTGCGAGCGTATCAGCTGCCCGACATCGGTCTCCTGGATGGTGACGCGCGGATCGTCGAGACAGCCGCCAAAGATTTCGGCCATCGGACCGCGCGCCCAGGCGACAACGGCCGGCACCAGTTCAGCGATGACGATTCCGGCATCATTGGCCAATTCTGCAAGCGCGGCGCGCAAGGTAAAACCCATGCCAAGCCCACCGATCAGGATTGTTGGCTGGCTATGGCCGGCAATCCGCCCGCAGGACAGTTTTGCCAGCGCTTCCTCGGAACCGCTGAGGCGGCTGTTCATGAGCTCGTTGGTGCCCAGCATGATCGAGAATTCGGTGCCGCGCCGCTTGAGGCGAAGTTCTTGTCCGCCGTCTGGGGTCTTCGCTGAATCGAGCTGGATCCACGGGATCATGATCTTTGTCCGACCATGATCTTTTCCGAAAACTGGGTCCCACTTTTCGGGATCATGGTTTAAGCCGCAACCGCGGGCTGGCTCCAGCGGGCGGCGAGCAGCCGGTAGGGGATGAGTGCGACGACGGCGATGATCAGTTTCACCGAGAGATCACCAAGCGCCCAGGAGATCCAGCGCATCGCCTCGACATGGAAGACGCCCATCAAGGGTGCGTTTTCCAACGCAAAGCCGTCGTTTGGTCCGGCGAAGGCAAAGGCAGCCGAGAAAGCGACGGTGAAGAACACGGCGGTGTCGAACACCGACCCGACCAGCGTGCCGATGATCGGCGCCCGCCACCAGCTCTGCCGGCGCAGCCGGTTGAACACGGTGACGTCGAGCAGTTGCGCGGAAAGGAACGCCGCTCCGGACGCGGCCGCGATACGCACCAGCCGGTCGGCGGCGGTCTCGAATTCGATCAGGCCGTGACGGAACAGGAAGGGCGGGACAAGGATCGAGCAGATCACCGCCGTCATGAAGCCGACAAGGACGATCCGGCGCGCCACAGTGGGTCCGTAGCGGCGGTTGGCGAGGTCTGTGACCAGGAACGAGAAGGGATAGGTGAAGGCCCCCCAAGTCAGAAGGTCGGCCAGCGAGAGGCCCCCGATCTGGCCCTGCATCGGGAATTGCACGAGAATGTTCGATGCCACGACGACAAGCGCCATGGCGGCCACGAAGGGCAAATACCGCGAGAAGGAAGTCATTTTTTTATCCTGGGTAATGGAACCAGCCAAGCATCATGCCCATGCGGGCGATGCTCGCCTTCATATGTGGGCACCGGATTGCCAAAACCTTGCGGCTTCGATCCGATGCCCCAAGGCCAACAAGATGTTGGCCAGAGGCCAACAAGATGTTGGCCAGGGCGGTCGTCCCCCGCCTTTGAACTGTTTAAGCGGCAGCCTGCTCGGCGGTCTTCTTGGCGATCTGCTTCTTCAGCAGACGGGCGCGCTGCGACAATTCCTTGACGTCGGCCTTGGCCAGGAAGGCGTCGAGACCGCCGCGATGTTCGACCGAACGCAGTGCGTTGGCCGAAATGCGCAGGCGCACATTTTGGTTCAGCGCTTCCGAAATCAGCGTCACATTGACGAGGTTCGGCAGGAAGCGACGCTTGGTCTTGTTGTTGGCGTGGCTCACATTGTTGCCGGACATGACTGCCTTGGCAGTGAGTTCGCAGGTGCGGGACATTGTTCTAACCTTCAGTTCTCGGGGTCTGCCAAACACTCAAGCCCACGCCGGGTGGCGCGCGGTTCTGGTCAGGCGGCCTTATGGAAAAAGTTGGCGTTCCATAGTTGCATTTCGCCGAGGCGTCAAGCTCCTGCATTGCCCACGGCGCGCCCGGCATTTTCATATTAAGGCCGGAATTCATCCTATAAGCGGTCTCATAGGGACATGCCAGACCGGAGTTGCCCGCCTCCGGCCGAAAATCAAGGACCCGATCCCGCCATGCTTCGTTCGTCACATGCCTTTGCCGCCATGCTTGCCGCAGCCTTGCCGTCCGCCGCGTCTGCTGCCTCGCCGCAGTCGTTCAAGGGCGAGTATACGGTGTCGTTCCTTGGACTTTCGATAGCGAAATCAACGTTTTCCAGCCGTTATGAGAACGGCGCCTACGCGATCGAAGGCAGCGTCAGCGCGGCAGGGTTGGCAAAACTGTTCGACGACACGCGTGGCACGATCTCGTCCAAAGGCACGATTGCGGGCAAGAGGATGGTGCCGCAGGCATTCCGCGCCGATTACACCTCCGGCAAGAAGGCATCGGTGGTCGACATCCGCTTTGCAAATGGCAGGGTCACCTCGACGCAGGTCGTCCCGGCGCCGGGCAGGCGCGACCCCAAGAGTTGGGTGCCGCTCGGTGCCGGCGACCTGGCATCGGTGCTCGATCCGATGGCTGCCACCGTCATCCATGCCGACAGCCTCGACCAGGTCTGCGGCCGCACGGTAAAGTTCTACGACGGCGAGATGCGCGCCGATCTGACGCTGACCTACGCTTCGAAGGGCACGATCTCGGTGCCGGGCTACAAGGGCGACACGGTTACCTGCCGGATGGGCTTCGAGCCGGTGGCTGGCTATCGCAAGGGCCGCAAGGCGCTCAACTATCTCAAGAGCAAAAGCCGCATGATGGTGACGTTTGCACCGCTCGGCCAAACCGGCGTATATGCGCCGATCCATGCCACGGTGGGCACGCAGATCGGCACCTTGACCATCAGCGCCGGACGTTTCGAAGCGGTACAATAGCCAGGCGCAGAATTGGCGCGCCACTGGAGACAGAATGGGGCGCGCAACACTGATCGGCTTTTCGGCGGTCGCCATGTGGGCGCTGCTCGCACTGCTCACCGATGCGTCGGGCCAGGTGCCGCCGTTCCTCTTGTCGGCGATCACCTTCTCGATCGGCACCGGTGTCGGGCTGGTCGCGCGGCTGTTCATGCCGGCACCCGACAAGAGCCAGAAGATACCGCCGCAGGTGTGGCTGATCGGCATTGCCGGGCTGTTCGGCTACCACTTTTTCTATTTCACCGCGCTGCGCAATGCGCCGGCGGTGGAGGCGAGCCTGATCGCCTATCTATGGCCTTTGCTGATCGTGCTCGGCTCGGCGCTGATGCCGGGCGAAAAACTGGCCTGGAACCATGTCGTCGGCGCGCTGCTCGGCCTTGCCGGCACCGTGCTGATCGTCACCAAGGGCGGGGGCCTCGCCTTCGACGCACGTTACGCCTTCGGCTATGCGATGGCCGCCGTTTGTGCCGTGCTGTGGTCGTCCTATTCGCTGTTGTCGCGGCGCTTCCCGTCGGTGCCGACCAGCATCGTCACCTGGTTCTGCGCAGCGACCGCGGTGTTGTCGCTCGCCTGCCACCTGGCGCTGGAACAGACGGTTCTGCCTGACGGTGCCGGCCAGTGGCTGGCCGTGCTCGGCCTTGGCCTGATGCCGGTGGGTGCTGCTTTCTATGCCTGGGACATCGGCGTCAAGCGCGGCAATATCCAGGTGCTGGGTGCTGCAAGCTACGCCGCACCGCTGTTGTCGACGCTGGTGCTGATCGCGGCCGGCGTCGCCGAGCCGTCGCTGCGCATCCTCGCCGCCTGCGTGCTCATCACCGGCGGGGCCGCACTTGCAGCGAAGTCGCTGTTCCTGCGCAAACCAGCGGCTGAGAGCGGAGCCAGGGCATCCCAAAGCGGAGCCGGGGCATGACGATGCCGTTTGCCGGCGGCATCGACGCAAATGCCAATGCGACACTGATCTTTTCGCTGGCGGCGGCGGTGATCTACGCCTTTACGCTTGGCATGCCACCAACGCTCGCCCGCTCGGCGGCAAAGACGCTCGCCGTGGCGATGCTTGCCGTGCTGGCCGGGCTGCAGGGCGGCCCGCTGCTGCTCGCCGCCGCGCTCGCCCTCAGCGCCGTTGGCGACGCATTCCTGTCGCGCGACGGTGAAAAGGCCTTTCTCGGCGGGCTGGCCAGTTTTCTTGTCGCCCACATCGTCTATGTCGCGCTGTTCCTGCGCAGCGGTGGCGGGTTGGGGGTGCTTGGCGCCGAGTCGTGGCGCGGAGCGATCGCGCTCGCCATGGCGGTGTTTGCGGCCGTCATGCTGGCGGCGCTGTGGCGGCGCGTCGGTCCCGGCCTGCGTATCCCGATCGCCGTCTATGTCGCTGCGATCCTGGCAATGGGTATCTCGGCGCTGACCACCAGCAACGTCTCCGTGATCGGCGGCGCGCTGTTGTTCATGGCATCCGACGGGCTGCTCGCCACGGAGAAATTCCTGGTGGCCGCCATCTCGCCGCACCGCGCCTGGATGCGCTTCGCCGTCTGGGCGCTGTACTACGCCGCCCAACTCGCGATCACGCTTGGGTCCCTGCTATATCCGGGCTCTTATTGAGCTACGGTTGTTTCGGCTGCCAGCCGGGTGCTGCCAGTTCGAAGGCGGCAAACTCGAAGCCCGGCGCGACGGTGCAGCCGACCAGCGTCCATTCGCCGAGGCTGCGCGCCGATTGCCACCAGCCCGCCGGCACGACGATCTGCGGCCGCTCACCGGCTGCGAGATCGATTCCAAGCACCTGCTCCACAACGGTGCTGCCTTCTTCCCACATTGCCAGTGCCAGCGGGGCGCCGGCATGGAAATGCCAGACCTCGGCGGCGTCCTTGACCCGGTGCCAGGCCGAAACCTGATGCTCCTCAAGCAGGAAATAAATGGCGGTCGAATGGCCGCGCGCGCCGCCAGTGCCATCGCGAAAGGTCTCGGCATACCAGCCGCCTTCCGGATGCGGCTTCAGCCCGAGCGTCGCGATGATTTCGGCGGAGCTGGTCATGGCGTCGACGATATCACGGGCTCTAGAAGTTGTCCTTGCGCTTGCGGATTTCGGCAAAGACCTCGGCGTCGGAAGCCTTCTCCAGCCCAAGATGCTTGCGGATCGCCGGATCGTGCCAGCGCAGGAAGGGATTGGTCGACAGTTCCTCGCCGATCGTCGTCGGCAGCGTCGGCTTGTTCTCGGCGCGCAGCTTTTCGATCCTGGCGGCGCGTTCCTTCAATGCTGAATTGGACGGGTCGACGGTCAGCGCGAAACGGGCGTTGGAGAGCGTGTATTCGTGGCCGCAATAGATGGCCGTTTCAGCTGGAAGTGCAGCCAGCTTCTTCAGCGAATCATACATTACCGGCGGCTTGCATTCGAACAGCCGCCCACAACCCAGCGCAAACAGCGTGTCGGCGGTGAACGCCACGCTCGAGGCCGGCAAATAATAGGAAACGTGGCCGGCAGTGTGGCCGGGGGTGGCGATGACTTCGATCCTTTCATCGCCAAGATGGAGAACCGAGCCGTCTTCGACGGTCTCGTCGATGCCGGGGATCTTGGCCTTTTCGGCCTCCGGGCCGACGATGCGCAGCTTGAAGCGCTCCTTCAGCGTCAGATTGGCCTCAACGTGATCCATGTGGTGATGTGTGGTCAGGATCATCGTCGGCGTCCAGCCGGTGCGCTTTATCGCGGCCAATATTGGCGCTTCCTCGGGCGCATCGATGATCGCGGTCTGGCCGCTTTTGGGGTCATGCACCAGCACGCCGAAATTGTCGCTGCGGCACATGAACTGTTCGATTTCGACCGGCATCACATCTCTCCGTTATGGCCGCAGACATAGGGCGCTTGCGGGTCGATGTCATCCCGGATGTCGAATGACATTCCCGGAATGTCGGGTCGTCGCGGCCTTTTGTTGAAACCTGGCGACATCACGGCTACATCCCTGCCATGCATTCCGACATCGTCGATCTTCGCTCGTTCTATTCGACAACGCTCGGCCGGTTCGCCGAGCGTTCGATCACCATGGCGTTGTCGTCGATATGGGCGGCCGTTCCCAACGAGCGGCTGGTTGGTCTGGGCTACACCTTGCCGTGGCTGGAGCGGTTCGGCAGCGACGCCGAGCGGGTCTTCGCCTTCATGCCGGCAACGCAAGGCGCGGTGGTGTGGCCGGCGACGGGGCCGACGGCGACGGCACTGGTCTTCGACGAGGAACTGCCGCTGGTCGATTCCTGCATCGACCGCATGCTGCTCGTCCATTCGCTCGAACATGTCGAGAACCCGCGTGAGACGCTGAACGAGATCTGGCGCGTGCTGTCGCCGGCCGGCCGGGTGGTCATCGTCGTGCCCAACCGGCGCGGTGTCTGGGCGCGCTTCGAGCACACCCCATTCGGCAACGGCCGGCCCTTTTCGCGCGGCCAGCTTACGGAACTGCTGCGCGAGGCCAATTTCACGCCCGCCGCCTGGTCCGATGCGCTGTTCTTTCCGCCATCGCGGCGCCGTTTCATGATGCGCTTCCACAATGTACTGGAGCGCGCCGGCCGGCGGCTGTGGCCGATCTTTTCCGGGGTCATCGTGGTCGAGGCGCAGAAGCGGCTCTATCAAGGCGTGCCGGTGGCGCAGCGCGCATCGCGCCGCGTCTTCGTGCCGGTGCTGTCGCCGCATGGCGCCACCCGGCTTGGCCGTCACAAAGCGGATGCCAAGCCCTTGGCTGCGCGGGTGACGGCTTCGTGATCGCGGCAAGCGTGCCTGACGTCGTTTCCCTGCCTATCTGTCGCAAGCAGACCGACAGCCCATCCGGCAGCCCATACGAACGCCTGTCAAGTTTCTCCATCCGGTTGCAGCACTGACGCAAGGACCTCGGCCATGGCTGATCAACCGGACAATGCCGCCGCCGTTCAGCCGGTTGCCGTGGCGGTCGAGGCCAGCAGCCTGCACGATCAGGTGATGACGATCCGGCGGGCGCTTGCGGGATCGCCGGTTCGCAGATGGTTGCTGTGGACATCGGTCGGCATCATGGCCGTGATCATCGCAACGTCGATCGGCCAGGTTCTGCTCAACCGCTGGAACCAGCCTTTCTACGATGCGCTTGCCCGCCGCGACATGGCGGCCTTCTTGCACCAGCTCCTCGTCTTCGCGGCCATAGCCGGGGGACTTCTGGTGCTCAATATCGGCCAGACCTGGCTCAACCAGATGATCAGGCTCAAGCTGCGCGAGGCGCTGACGCTGGATCTGATCGATCAATGGATGCGGCCGGCGCGCGCCTTCCGGCTGGCCAATGCCGGCGCCATCGGCGTCAATCCCGACCAGCGCATGCAGCAGGACGCCGCGCATCTGTCCGATCTGTCAACCGATCTCGGCGTCGGCCTGCTGCAGTCATGCATCCTGCTCGTGTCCTTCGTCGGCGTGCTGTGGGAGCTGTCCTCGGGCTTCGTGTTCCACATCGGCGGGACCTCGCTGGCCATACCTGGCTATATGGTCTGGGCCGCCATCCTTTACGCCGGCATCGCCTCCTGGCTGAGTTGGCTGGTCGGGCGGCCGCTCATCCGCCTGAACAGCGACCGTTATACACGCGAAGCCGAGCTGCGCTCCTCGATGGTGCGCGTCAACGAGAATGTCGATGCCATTGCGTTGTATCATGGCGAGGCCGACGCCAGGCGGCGGCTCGAACTCGATCTCGGCACGGTGCTGGGCGCCATGCGGCGCATCTACACCGCCCAGATCAATCTGTCCTGGGTGACCGACACCTATGGCTGGATCACCGTCGTGGCACCCATACTGGTTGCTTCGCCGGTCTATTTCTCAGGTGATATCAGCTTTGGCGGGCTGATGATGGCGGTCGGCGCCTTCAACCAGGTCCACTCCTCCTTGCGCTGGTTCATCAACAACATCGGCAGCATCGCCGATTGGCGCGCCACGCTGATGCGCGTGGCCGATTTCCGCATCGCGCTCGATGAAACCGATGCGCTGCACGACACCGAAAAGCGCATCGCCTTTGGCCAAAACGTCAGTGGCAGCCTGACTTTCGAGAAGCTCGAAGTGGCCTCGCCGGAGGGCTGTACCAGGCTCGCCGACCCGCATGTCGAAATCCGCCCCGGCGAGCGCGTCATGATTACCGGCGATCCCGGTGCGGGCAAGACGCTGTTCTTTCGTGCCATTGCCGGCCTGTGGCCATGGGGAAGCGGCCGGATCGGCCTGCCGGCGGGAGAAACCCCCATATTCGTGCCGCGCGTGCCTTATTTTCCGGTCGGCACGTTGCGCGAAGTCCTCGATCACCCGAACGGCCCCGCGCCGGCGGACGATGCCGACATTTCGGCGGTGCTGGCCGAGGTCGGTCTGGGACGGCTATCCTCATCGCTCGACCGCGCCGGGCGTTGGGACCATGAGTTGGGCGATGACGAACAGCGCTCGCTGGCCTTCGCCAGGCTCGCGTTGCGGCAGCCGAAATGGGTGATCATCGACGAGGCGCTGGATGCATTCGACGGCCCATCGCTAAGACGCGTGCTGTCGATGCTCGAGAAGCGTTTGCCGGGGACAGCGATCCTCAACATCGGGCGCGGCCAGCACAACAACCACTTCTTCCCGCGCGCGTTGACGATCGTCAAGGATTCCGGTGCGCCAGCGCTGAAGCCCGCCCGCGTCAGAGCCGGCGCGATCGAACCGCCGCCAGTCGCCGCCCGCGGCAAGAAATGACCTGATATCCGGACCGGGAAGCAAAGCTTTATTTTGCCGTGATCGCGAGGGAAGCTCTTCGGGAGAACAACCTGGCGACGGCCATGCTTGATGCTCTGCGCCTGCTTGCCTGTCTTGCCTGCGCCCAGGCTGCTCCCGCCGCCTCGCCGCGGGATGCGCTCGCCGTCGACGTCGAGCTGGTGCTGGCAGTCGACATCTCGCTGTCGATGGACGAGAAGGAGTTCGCGCTGCAGCGCGCCGGTTATGTCGAGGCGCTGCGGCATCCCGACTTCATCAAGGCTGTCCGCGCCGGCGCCACGGGCCGCATAGCGCTGACCTATTTCGAGTGGGCCGGCACGGTGCGCGACGATGCGGTCATCGGCTGGCAGATCATCGATAGTGCCGAGAGCGCCAACAGCTTTGCCGACGAGGTCGCGGCGCGTCCGTTCCGCAGCTTTCGCGGCACTTCGATTTCCGGCGCGCTGGCCTTCGGTGCCGAGCTTTTCGACCGCACGTCTTTCCAGGGCGAACGTAGCGTCATCGACATTTCGGGCGACGGACCGAACAATATCGGACCGCCAGTCACCGCGACGCGTGATGCGGCGACTGCCAAAGGCATCGTCGTCAACGGCCTGCCGATCCTGATCAGCCCGTCGCCCACCTTCAGCCATCTCGACCAGTATTACGCGCAATGCGTGACCGGCGGGCCCGGTTCCTTCGTGCTGCCCATCTATGCCGCCGCGGAGTTTTCGACAGCCATCCGGCGCAAGCTGATCCTCGAAGTGAGCGGCATTCGGGACAAGGCGAGAATCACCCCCGTCGACGCGGCCAAGCCGATAGACTGCCTGCAGGGCGAACGGGACAGGCGGTTTTTATCGGATCCGTATTTTCCCGAACTTGACCGCTGAGCTCTCGATAGTGCGGTTCACGCAATCCGGAGGGAAAACCGTTCCACGATTTTCCTGGAGTTGCTCTGGGTTCAGGCGAGCCGGGCGCCACATTGGTTGCGAAACTCGTTGGAGAGATCGCGGCGCCAGCGTCGGCCATGGACATAGCCTTGCATCAATTCCGGCAGCGAGTAGCCAAGCGCTTTCGACGATCGGTTGGCCATATAGCCCTGGAATGCCTCCGGTATCCTGCCTCGCAGGATATCGGCGATGAGCTGCCGCGAGATCATGTAAGGCGGAATGTGCGGGTAGGCGTGGGCAATATGAGGATGTTTGCCCATCAGGTTCGCATAGGCCTCGACATAGCCGTCACGGCGGCCGGAAATCGAGTTCTCCGAATTGTATTTCGTCCAGTCGAGGTCCTCGGACAGTTGCGCACCGAAGCGCCGGGCAAGGCGCAGCAGCAATTCGCGATCCTGCATGCGGGTGATGTCGCTGTCGTAGCCGCCGATGGCCAGCAAGGCTTCACGGCGAGCAGTGATCGCGGAGCCGGCGATGAAGATGGTCTGCCCAACCAGCGTCCGCTCAAGCATTGCGGGGCTCACGAATGCCTCTGGGTTGGCGCAGTTTGTGATGCGATTGCCCTTCAGGGACACGAACGAACTGATCAGCACTTGCAGTGCAGGATTTTCATCGAACCAGGTCAGGGTTCGTTCAAGCCGGTGCGGCAAGTAGATGTCGTCGGAATCGAGGAACGTCACCAACGGTGCCCGCGCCCGCTCGATGCCGGCATTCCTGGCGGCGTTGGCGCCTCGCCATTTCGCCCCGACATAGATCAGCCGCGGGTCCTGGATGCGGGCCAGCGCCGCTTCGGTCCCATCGGTCGAACCATCGTCGACGACAATGTGCTCAAACCTCGACATGCTCTGGGAGAATACGCTTTCCACGGCGCGCAACACTGTTTCGCGTCGGTTGTGGGTCGGCGTAATGACCGTGATGAGAGGTACTGGATCGATCCCGGCCATGTCTGTCAGCTGTTTCCTGCGCAGGGTTGCGCGTCTGTCCAGGACTTTTCGATTTTCAGAACGGTCGAATGGATTGGACTTCCCTTTCTCTACACCACATCACAGTCGGCGCGACGCTATAAAAAACGACTGCCCCTGTCACCCACCGTGCCGGTACTCAATCCAGGCGAGACAACGAATCCCCGCTCTTAGCGTTCCAATTGCAACAGCACCGCCGCACATAGCATTACGAATCACCATGGAAGCAACCCATCATGACAGATAGCATACATCTCATTACCTCAGACGTAATCGCTTAGCACTCGGCCTTTGGTCAGATTGCCCATGCAGAGGCCGGCAACTCGGCTTCGATGACAAGGGAGTTCAGTCATGGCCGCTTACGCCGTCGCCCATATGCGCCAAGCCACAATGGGTCCGCAGATCGTCGAATATCTGCATAGGATAGATGCCACGCTGGAACCTTTCGGCGGCCGTTTTCTGGTCCATGGCGGCGATGTGGAGGCGATCGAGAACGACTGGCCTGGCCAACTGATCATCATAGAATTTCCCGACAGGCAGCATGTGCATGGCTGGTACAATTCGCCGGCCTACCAAGCGATACTGGCGCTGCGCACGGACAATTCGGAGGCCGATGTGGTGTTCGTCGACGGCGTCGAACATCCGCACAAGGCCACGGATGTTCTGGAGCAATCGCCGGATCAAGGATCAATTGGACGCTGAACTGCGGTTCAAGGAATGGCGGTACAGCGTCTAGCTATGCCCAACATAGTCTGGCACCGTTTCGATTTTGTCGCGAACCATGCCAGTTGCGAAACTGAACTGGCCCCAAAACGCCAAACCATAAAATGCCTGACCGACAATCAGAGAAAAGGGAACCTGCCAAAGCGGCATCCCGGTTTCCCGGGCATGGCCTACGATCCGTCGTGTCGTGCGCCATGACATGGTGAGCCACCGGCTGAAGGACTTGACTATCCGTCGCGTGCGGCTCGGCGAATTGAGCGCAACGAACTTCCGGTCGGCGTCGCGACCTGTAACCAGGGCGCGCCAGTAAAAGAACCGCCAGCCCCGCGGCGAATAGTGATAAACGCGTGCGTTGACATTATGAATTTTGTGGCCTTCCCGCAGCAGTTCGCGCATCAGCAAAGTGCAGGAAACCTTGAAGCCGTTATGTTTTGGAAAAGGGTGGCTGAGGATCCACTCGCGTCGAAACGCTACATTGTTGGCGTTGATCGCTCGCTTCGAGGCAAATCGCCCGTCACCACGGGCCATCGGGAAAAACCAGATCAACGCAAAGGTTCTTGAAAAGAAGTCGTCGTATGAAAGGTATGTATATCCGTTTGCGCAGATAACTTCAGAGTTTTCAAAGGGTTCAAGCAGTCCTGATAGCCATCCTGGTTCCGCGACCACGTCGGAATCCAGAAAGATGACGATATCTCCGTCCGATGCCAGCATACCGTTGTTCTTCAGGTCGTAATATCGGCCGCCAGGGAAAGCTGTGAAGACGAGTTCGGCAACCTGACCGAGCTGCGGGGCCTCATTCGAAATCTCACGACGCAACGCCTCTTTGTCCGACTCTGCTCCGCCGTGAGAGATGACGATCCTTGGTCGCGCTGAACCGGTTGCTGAAACCGATGAGATTTCCCGAGCCAAGGCCTTCATCCCAACGCCGATCTCGCCCCAGTCGATCGATTTTGCATTCTCCATTTCGACGACGAGTGAATAAGTTGCGCGTTCTTCGACCATTTTTTGCCCCCCCGAGCCGTCAGTGTGGCTATAGCCGCACTAGCCCGCTGTCAAACAGTCGACGCCATTTACACTGGTTCGCGATCGTCATACAGGGCGACTTTGCTCGGCGCCAAACACACTGTTGCTTGGCGAGTCGGGTCTTTGATCGGTGAGGAAATTACCGTTTCAGCAAGAACACTGCCTGCTGGCCGAAGAAATTCCAGAACCACCACGGCATCGACAAGCCGATCTTCTGGCCGGCGGCGTCGAGGGCGGTTGCCTTCTCGACTGTCGCGCCGAGTTCGTCGCACAGATTGACGAAATCGCGGATGGTGCAGAAGTGGATGTTGGGCGTGTCGTACCAGGAATAGGGCAGGTCCTTGGTCACCGGCATGCGGCCGTTGAGGAACAGCGACAGGCGCACACGCCAATGGCCGAAATTGGGGAAGGAGACGATGGCGCGGTTGCCGATCCTGAGCAGTTCGTCGAGCACCAGCTTCGGGTTGCGGGTGGCCTGCAGCGTCTGCGACAGGACGACGAAGTCAAAGCCCTTGTCGGGATAGAATTCGAGATCCTTGTCAGCGTCGCCCTGGATGACCGAGAGGCCGCGCGCCACACATTCGTTGACGCCGCGCTGCGACAGCTCGAGTCCGCGGCCGTCGACCTGCTTGGTGTCCTGCAGCAGTTCGAGCAGCGAGCCGTCGCCCGAGCCGACATCGAGCACGCGCGACTGTGGCGGGATGAGGTTGGCGACGACTTCGAGGTCGACGCGCTGGTCGCGGTTGACGCTCATGGCTTCGCCTCCCGCCTGGCGCATGATCCCGATCCGAAAAGCCTGCAATTTTTCCGGGTCATGCGCTCAGCCCTCTCGCTCGGGCCGCCGAGCCGATGAAGCCGTTTATCGCGGCAAACAGTTCCGGCTCGTCGAGCAGGAATGCGTCGTGGCCACGGTCGGTCTCGATCTCGACGAAGGATACCGATGCGCCGGCGGCGTTGAGCGCATGCACGATCGAGCGGCTCTCCTCGGTCGGGAACAGCCAATCCGAGGTGAACGACACCAAGCAGAAGCGGGTTTTCGTGCCGGCGAAGGCATCGGCCAACCGGCCGCCATGGTCTGCGGCGAGGTCGAAATAGTCCATCGACCGCGTCATGTAGAGGTAGGAATTGGCGTCGAAGCGATCGACGAAGGTCATGCCCTGATGGCGCAGATAGCTTTCGATCTGGAAGTCGGCGTCGAAGCCGAAGGTCAGCGCTTCGCGATCCTGCAGATTGCGGCCGAACTTGCGGTGCAGGGCGGCTTCCGACAGGTAAGTGATGTGGGCGGCCATACGGGCTACCGCCAGGCCCTTTTCCGGGCGTTTGCCGTGCTCGAAATATTTGCCGCCATGCCAGTCCGGATCGGCCATGACAGCCTGCCGGCCAACCTCATGAAAGGCGATGTTCTGCGAGGAATGGCGCGCGCCGGTGGCGATCGGCAGTGCCGAGAAGACGCGCTCCGGATAGCTCGACGCCCATTCCAGCACCTGCATGCCGCCCATCGAGCCGCCGAGCACGCAGAATAGTTTCTCGATGCCGAAATGGTCGATCAGCATCTGCTGCGCCCGCACCATGTCGCGGATGGTGATGATCGGCAGGTCGAGCCCATAGGGCTTGCCGGTGGCGGGATTGGTCGAGGCCGGGCCGGTGGACCCAAGGCAACCGCCGATGACGTTGGAGCAGATGACGAAGAAACGATTGGTGTCGATGATCTTGCCGGGCCCGATCAGCACTTCCCACCAGCCTGGCTTGCCGGTCACCGGATTGGTGCTGGCGACGTGCTGGTCTCCGGTCAGCGCATGGCAGACGAGGATGGCGTTGGAGCGGGCATCGTTCAGCGTGCCGTAGGTCTGGTAGGCGATCTGGAACGGTGACAGCAGCGTACCGGCGTCCAGCTTGAGCGGCTTGTCGGATCCAAAACGCAAAACCGGGCTCGACGGTTGGTCGACCTCGTTGTTGGTTTTGCGGGCACGCAGAACGGCCATGACATCCATCTCACACTTTGAGCCCACGCATCGCACTCGTCGAAAGTCGATGCCGATACGGGTGTCCGGCCGGCGCGGACAACAAAAAACCGGCATTGCGGTCGCAAAGCCGGTTACAGGATGCAAACGGCCCTTTAGCAAGTTGTTTAACGTGGCTGCAAGCCGACCGGCCAAATCACCACGGAAGTTCGCTCCCCTTCTAGGGCTGTGGCGCGCCGGCGTCAACGGCCTGCCTTGGGCGGGAGGCTGTCGCCTCTCGACATTGCAGGCCACGGCTTGTATTTCCGCTGCGGCTTCCCTCAGGAAGCGTTCTCGACGGATTTTGCGACATGAGCCAGACACCGGACCAGGCACGTCCAACCCCGCGCGCGGGCATCATGGACATAGACGCCTATGTGCCGGGCAAGAGCACGGCGCCTGCCGGCGTCGCCAAGGTCCACAAGCTGTCCTCCAACGAGAACCCGCTCGGGCCCTCACCGAAGGCGATCGAAGCCGCGCGCGAGATTGCCGGAAAGCTTGACGTCTATCCAGATGGCACCGCCAGGCGGCTGCGCGAAGCGATCGCCGAGGTGCATGGCCTCAACCCGCAGAACATCATCTGCTCCAACGGCTCCGACGAGATCCTCGGCCTGCTAGCGCAGACCTATCTGGCGCCCGGCGACGAGGCCGTCATCACCGAACACGCCTTCATGGTCTACAAGATCTACATCCAGTCGGCGGGCGCCGTTCCGGTGACGATCAAGGAAACAGACGAGCGCGCCGATATCGACGCCATCCTGGCCGCCGTCACGCCGCGTACCAAGATCGTGTTCCTCGCCAATCCCAACAATCCGACCGGCACCTATGTGCCGTTCCAGGAGGTGCGCCGGCTGCATGCCGGTCTGCCCAGGCACGTGCTTCTGGTGCTCGACGCGGCCTATGCCGAATATGTTCGCCGCAACGACTATGAGGCCGGCATCGAACTGGTCGGCAGCGCAGAGAACGTGGTGATGACCCGGACCTTCTCCAAGATCGGCCTCGGCGGCGCGCGGATCGGCTGGATGTATGCGCCGATGCACATCGTCGACGCCATCAACCGCGTGCGCGGCCCCTTCAACGTCAATGCGACGGCGATCGAGGCCGGCATCGCCGCCATTCGAGATCGCGCCCATGTCGAGCGCAGCGTGGCGCACAACGAGACCTGGCTGGCCTGGCTGAGTGCGGAATTCACAAAGCTTGGGTTGCGGGTGACGCCCAGCGTCGGCAATTTCATCCTCATTCATTTTCCCGAGGACCAGAAACATTCGGCAGCGGCGGCGGACGACTATCTGACGGCGCGCGGCTATATATTGCGGCGCGTTTCGGGCTATGGCTTTCCCAACGCGCTGCGCATGACCGTCGGTACCGAAGAGGCCAATCGCGGCGTTGTCGCCGCTCTCACGACATTCCTGAAAAGCTAGAAACCATGACATCACCGATGTTTGAAAAGATCGCTCTGGTCGGCATCGGCCTGATCGGCTCGTCGCTGGCCCGCGTCATCCGCCGCGAGGGCCTCGCCCGCCACGTATCCATCTCGACCCGCAGTGCGGCGACGCTGGCACGGGCCGAGGAGCTTGGGCTGGGCGATAGCTATAGCACCGATGCGAGAGAAGCTGTCCGCGATGCCGACCTGGTCATCATTTCGGTGCCGGTTGGATCGTCCGGCGCGGTTGCCGAGGAAATCGCGCCGGCGCTGAAGCCGGGCGCGATCCTCACCGATGTCGGCTCGACCAAGGCGTCTGTCATTGCGCAAATGCAGCCTTATGTGCCTGAAGGTGTCCATTTCATTCCCGGCCACCCGCTGGCGGGCACAGAAAAATCCGGCCCCGACGCCGGTTTCGCCGACCTGTTCGACAATCGCTGGTGCATCTTCACGCCGCTGCCCGACACCGACCCGGACGCGTTGGAGAGGCTGTCGGAGTTCTGGCGGCGCTGCGGCGCCAACATCGACACGATGGATCCCCAGCATCACGATATGACGCTGGCCATCGTCTCGCATCTGCCGCACATCATCGCCTACAACATCGTCGGCACCGCCGATGATCTGCAGTCGGTGACCAAATCCGAAGTGATCAAATATTCGGCTTCCGGCTTCCGCGACTTCACCCGCCTTGCCGCCTCCGATCCGACCATGTGGCGGGATGTCTGTCTGCACAACAAGGACGCCATCCTCGAAATGCTGGCGCGGTTCTCGGAAGATCTGGCGTCGCTGCAGCGCGCAATCCGCTGGGGCGACGGCGAAAAACTCTTCGACCTGTTCACCCGCACCCGCGCCGTGCGCCGCTCGATCATCGAAGCCGGCCAGGACATCGACGTTCCCGATTTCGGCCGTCAGGCGGTCGAGCACCCCGCGAAGGGCTAGGTCTGTCTCAGGCAGGCCAGGTCTGCGCAACCATGGCCAGCGTCTCGGCTCGGTTCGGCGCGCCAAGCCTGCCGCCGAAGCGCAGGCATTTGAGCGCCGCGGCCGCACTGGCAAACCGCAAAGCCTGCTCGACCGGCATGGCTTCCGCCAGCCCGACGGCGAAGGCGCCGTGAAAGACATCGCCGGCGGCGAGCGTGTCGACCGCCTTGATTTTTGGCGCCGCGACATGGCGCACGCAGCCAGCGCGACGGTCGTGCCACCAACTGCCCGCCGCGCCGCCTGTCACTGCGACAAAAGCGTCGGTGCGGCTGGCGAGATCGGCGCAAGCCGTTTCCGGATCGAGCGCCTGGCCGCAGACGATGCGCGCTGCCGGCTCCGAAGCGATGATGTGCGTAGCGAGCGGCAACAACTGCTCAAGGACCTCCAGCGGCGCGGTGTCGGCATCGAGGATCGCCGGACTGCTGATGGCGCGCGCCGCCTTCAGGGCGAGTGCCGCCGCACCCGGCCAGCGGACATCTACCAGAACGGCATCGAATGCCATGAGGTCGGCGACCGGCAGGACATCGGGATCGGCCTGGGCAAGCCTGTCATAGAACGGCACGATGATGCGCTCGCCATGCGCGTCGACCAGGATCGAGGCCAGCGCCGAGCGGGCACCTCTGACGCGCCGCACGAAGGTGCAATCGACGCCTTCGGCCTCTATGCCGGCGATGAGCTGGTCGGCGACGGCATCGTCGCCGGCACTCGCCCACAGCGATACTTCGGCGCCCAGGCGATGGGCGGCGCAGGCGGCGCTGGTGGCCATGCCCGAGGCGATCTGGACGCCGTCGGAGGCCATGAACTTGCCCTGATGCATGGGCAGCGTCTCGACGCGCAGGATGGTGTCCAGCGTCAATGCGCCAACGCTCAGCAGCTTCACCGGTTTTGCCATGGCTGAGCTATTCGACCGGCTTGATCTTGCCCAGCGGAATGAAGCTGAGCGAGGCCTTGCCCCTGACCACCTTCAGCGGCATGGACGGTTCGTTGCCGAGCACCGCCAGGGCAGAAAAACCCTGCTCGATCTGGCTTTTCTGCTCGGGTATGGCGGTGCCGAGGATGGCCGCCACCGCTTTCGGGTCCTTCAACCTGATCATCAGGTCGGCGTTGACCAGGCCCTCGGCATCGACCGAGAGCGGTCCCGAAACGGTGATGCGCGCCGTCCCCGACGACAGGTCAAGGTTGCGGATTTCGATCGCCTGGCCACGAAGGCTCTTCACCCGCGTGCCGATCAGTGCGACGCCGTTCTTCAATGTCACGTCGCCGCTGGCATCGAGCGCCGGAAGCACGCGCCCGCCAATTGCGTCGGGGTCGACCTCGAGATCGCCGAAACTGCCGAGATAGTCGATATCCTCGCCGTTGGGCTGCAACTGACCTGATGCCTTGCCGGCACTGAACAGTTGCACCGGATCGGTATCGTCGGCCGGATCGGTCTGGCCGGAAAGGCCCTCTGCCTCCAGCGAAATCCGCCGCGGCAGCGGCCACCACAATTTGAAATTGGCCTGCAGATTGTCCCAGTCGATCCACAGCGGCACCATGTCCGGCACGGAGGTCCTGAGCGGGCCGCGCAGATTGGCAACCGGCGACAGAGGCTGGATGATCTGGGCGGCTGCGTTGAAACTGCCGGCCGAGGCCGCAATGTTCTTGGCATCGTCCTCATAGGCGAGGTTGTCGCAGGAGACGGTAAAGCTCAAGGGATAGCCGCTGACCTGGAGATTGGCGCAGCCGGCCTCGACGCCATTCTTGTTGAGCGTGGCAACCGCCTTGTCGGCCTCGCTCCTGACGCGGTCAGCCAGATAGAACCAGCCGCCGCTGTAGAGGGCGAACAGCACGACGATGAATGCTGCAAGCCAGATCAGGCGGCGACGTTTGTTCGGCTGGCGTTCGTCACTTGACGTCATGCTTTGGCTCTCGTTAACGCATGGGTATTGCGGACGGGTAGTCGATTCCGCCAGGTGGACAGACGAATAGTTAGACGGGACGGGCGGAAAAAACACCGGTCCGGGTGCGGTGTTGGCATCTTTTGCAATCAGGCGCGGCGATATGGGCGATTTTTGGGTGTTTGGCTATGGCTCGCTGATCTGGCGGCCGGGATTCGCGCATGTCGAAACACAGCGTGCCCGCCTGCATGGCTACCGGCGCTCGCTCTGCGTCTATTCCTTCGTGCATCGCGGCACGCGCGAGCGGCCGGGGCTGGTGCTCGGCCTCGATCGTGGCGGGTCCTGCGTCGGCCTCGCATTCCGCGTCCCCGGCGACTTGCGCGACGAGGTTATGGCCTATCTGCGCGAGCGCGAGCTGGTCACCAATGTCTATCTGGAGCGTCTGCTCAAGGTTCGCCTCGACGGCGGCGGTACGGTCGACGCGGTGGTTTACATTGTCGACCGCCAGCACGAGCAATATGCCGGAGCGCTCGACGCTGCACATGCGGCGGCCGTGGTGCGCGGTGCGGTCGGCCAGTCCGGCAACAACGAGGACTATGTGCTGAGCACGCTGGAGCATCTCGAGGCGCTGGGCATTCGCGATCATTGGCTGGAAGAGGTGGCGCTGCAGGTCGCGCCTTTGTGAAGCTGGCTCTGCGGAAAAAGGCCGCCAGGCCTTTGACCTCGTTCAGGCAAGACCTAGGTTAGGCTCCAACCCTCAGCCCGCGGGCGCCATTTGCCCGCCCAATCATCCCGGAGATCCGCCTTGCAGAAACGTCATCTCGGTCGCACCGACTTGTCCATCGCGCCGCTGGTTCTGGGCGGCAACGTCTTCGGCTGGACTGCCGACGAGAAAACCTCGTTCGACCTGCTCGACCGCTTCGTCGGCGCCGGCCTCAACGCCATCGATACGGCGGACGCCTATTCGCGCTGGGTTCCAGGCCACAAGGGCGGCGAATCGGAAACCATCATCGGTAAATGGATGAAAGACCGTGGCAGTCGCGACAAGGTCGTGGTGATCACCAAGGTCGGTTCGGATATGGGACAGGGACACAAGGACCTGTCCGCCGCCTACATCGAAAAGGCCGTCGACGCATCGTTGAAGCGGCTGCAGACCGAATTCATCGATCTCTATCTGTCGCATTGGCCGGATCCTGCGACGCCCTATGAGGAAACGCTTGGCGCCTACGAGAAGCTGCTCGCCAAGGGCAAGATTCGCTATGCCGGGTGCTCTAACCTCGACGCCGGCCAGTTGCGTGCGGCACTCGATGTGGCGAGCCTGCGCAGTCTGCCGCGCTACGAGGTGCTGCAGCCGGAATACAATCTCTACGATCGCTCATCCTTTGACGGGCCGTTGCGCGATCTGTGCGTGGCCGAGGACATCGGCGTCATCACCTATTTCAGCCTGGCCAAAGGTTTCCTCAGCGGCAAATACCGCAGCGAGGCCGATCTCGGCCAAAGCCCGCGTGGCGGCGGCGTGAAGGACTATCTCAATGCGCGCGGCATGCGCATCCTTGCGGCACTCGACGCGGTGTCATCAAGGCATTCGGCCAAGCAGGCGGAAGTCGCGCTTGCCTGGGTGATCGCTCGGCCGGGCGTCACCGCGCCGATCGCCAGCGCCACCAAGCCCGAGCAGATGGACAGCCTGATCAAGGCGGCGTCGCTGAAGCTGAGCGCCGCCGACATGGCCGAACTCGACAAAGCAAGCGACTGAAGTTTCGGCGGCCGCTCCTCGCACGAACGTCCAAGACGACCCTCTTGTCTTGCCATAGCCTCCTTCGCACGGGGCAAGACAGAGGGTGAGATGACTGAGCCGCTTCTTTTGCAGCCGGATCTTTGGCGCCAGTTGTGCGCGCTCGTGCTTGCCTCCGCCGTCGTCATGGGCAGCCCGGGGCCGGCAACGATAAGCGTCACCGCCGTTGGTGCCGCCTTCGGTTTGCGCCATTCCCTGGGCTATGCCTGGGGAATCATCCTGGGCACGATCGCCGTGCTTTTGGTTGTCGCGACCGGGGTCATGGCAGTGCTCACCTCGATGCCGAAGCTGGCGCCGTTGCTGGCTTTGGCCTCCGCGGCCTACATCCTCTATCTCGCCTTCAAGATCGCTACGGCGCCGCCGCTGGCCGCCCGCGCCGCCGAGACTTCGCGTCCCACATGGCTGGCTGGATTTCTTCTCGCGGTCGCCAATCCAAAGGCCTATGTGGCGATCGCCGCCGTGTTCGCCGGTGCTTCGTCCAAACAGGGCGCCACTGAGCCTGGTCTATGGCTGAAGCTGGCGGTTCTCGCCCCGATGATCGTTGCCATCCACGCTCTGTGGCTTGTCGCGGGGGCTGGGTTCGCGCGCTTCCTGCGCCGGCCGGCGGCCTCGCGGATCATCAACCTGGTCTTTGCCGCGACGCTGGCGTTGACCACCGCGCTGGCGGTGTTCGGCTGAGAACTGCCGGCCGGAGACTTCCGGTTCAGACTTTGGTTCTTGCGGCGTTGTCCAGCTCTTGCAGCCTTTTCACCGCTGTCGGCGGCAAGGCAGGCGGGTTCGGGCCGCGCGCCGCATCCATCAGGAACTGGTCGCAGGCAGCTTCGGTCTCGCCGATCAGCCGGGCCATGAATTCGTCCTTGCTCAGTCCCGGTGGGATCGGCGGCAGGAAACGCGCCTTGATGGTGCCGGGATAGCGCAGGAATTTGCGGCGCGGCCAATAGAGGCCGGCGACATGGGCAACCGGCACCACCGGAACACCAAGCTGCGTGTAGATTTCGACGATGCCGTATTTGTAGGCCGGTTCGTCGCCCGGCGCGCGTCTTGTCCCTTCGGGGTAGATGATGAGCTGGCGGGGATTGCGCGCCATCTCTTCCTTGGTCGCGGCGACCACGGCCTTCAGTGCTTTCGAACGGCTGCCGCGATGAACCGGGATCATGCGCATCTTCATGATGTACCAGCCGAAGAACGGGATCCAGGTCAGCTCGCGCTTGAGGATGTAGAGCGGGTCCTGAAGGAAGGGGAAGAAGGCGATCGCGTCCCAGAACGACTGGTGCTTTGGTGCCAGGATGAAGGAGCCTTCGGGCAGGTTTTCCCGGCCGGTGATCTCGTTCTTCGTTCCGGCGATCTTCTCGTAAAGCCACATCGAGGTGCGCGACCAGAATTTCGGCACGAACCAGGCGCGGTGCCGGGGCGACAGGAAATAGTAGGGGGTCCAGAGGATCATCTGGACGATCAGGTTGACGTAAAAGACGAAATTGAACGTCAGCGATCTGATGTAGAGCATTGGGGGAGCCCGGTGAGGAGGTGAGCGTTGGTTACACCAAGCGCGGGAAAAAAGGAAATGGCCGCAGGCGCTTTGGTTGGCGACGAAGAACGGTCGTCGATGGGGTGGCCTGGTTCCGCTACATCAGCCGCGCCAGCCGCTCCTTCAGGCGTGGAGCGGCAAAATCGAGGAAGGCGCGCAGCTTGACCGGCAGCAGGCCGTGGCCCGCATGCACCAGGCTTACCGGCCATGGCGCCGGCTCGAATTCCTGCAGCAGGACGCGCAGCGCGCCGGACCGCAGCGCGGCTTCGATCTGGTAGGAAAGCACACGCGTCAGCCCGACGCTGGCAATCGCGGCATCGATGGCCGCTTCGGCGGTGTTGACCTGAAGCCGCGAGCGGACCCGAACCGGGATTTCGGCCTTGCCCTTGATGAAGCTCCAACTGGCGGCGGAGGCGAGCCCCTCGAAGGTGATGCAATCGTGTGTTTCCAGATCCTCCGGGGTCGTTGGCGTGCCGTGTTCGGCCAGATAGGCCGGGCTGGCGCAGACGACGCGGCGGATCGCGCCGACGCCGATGGCGACCAGGCTCGAATCGGGCAATCGGCCGATGCGGATGGCGAGATCGAAATGGTCCTCGACCAACTGGGTTATGCGATCGGCCAATGTCAGGCGGATGTCCACGTCGGGATAGGCGGCGAGAAAGCCGGTGACGACCGGCAGCACGTGCAGGCGGCCAAAGACGACCGGCGCGGTGATGGCCAGTTCGCCGGTCGGAACACTGTATTCGCCGGCGGCCGTGCGTTCGGCCTCGCCGACGTCGTCCAGGATGCGGCGGCAGGCGGCAAGATAGGCCTGGCCGGCATCGGTCGGTGTCAGCCGTCGCGTCGAACGATTCAGGAGGCGTGTGTTCAGATGGCGCTCGAGATCGGAAATCTTGCGGCTGACCGTCGCCAGCGGAATGCCGAAACGGCGGCTGGCCGCGGAAAGGCTGCCGGCCTCCACCGCGGCGACAAAGAGCGACATGGCCTCGAGACGATCCATAGCTTCTTCCGAAAAATGGAAGGACAAGTTGCGAATATGCCACCTGCCTTTGAATGATGGAAGGCTTATATTCCAGTCTGTCGGCCCTGCCTGCAGCATGGCCCGAAAAGGAGTTGCCATGTCCGAAGCCCGCCCGCCGCTGCCGCCGTTTACCGCCGAGACCGCAGCGCAGAAGGCGCGCATGGCCGAGGATGCCTGGAATTCACGCGATCCAGCGCGGGTTGCGCTCGCCTATACAAAGGACAGCCGCTGGCGCAACCGCGCCGAGTTCCTGCAAGGGCGCGACGCCATCCAGGCCTTCCTGACGCGCAAATGGAGCCGCGAGCTCGACTACCGGCTGATCAAGGAGGTCTGGGCCTTCCACGGCAACCGCATCGCCGTGCGTTTCGCCTATGAATGGCGCGACGACAGCGGTTCATGGTTCCGCAGCTACGGCAACGAGAACTGGGAATTCGACGAACACGGGCTGATGCGTCTGCGCATCGCCAGCATCAACGACCTGCCGATCGGCGAGGCCGATCGTAAGTATCACTGGCCGCTCGGCCGGCGGCCGGACGACCACCCGACATTGTCGGAGCTCGGACTTTAGCATCTTGCCGCAAGGAAACTTTCCATGAACGCGCATGCTTTCACCAGCGACGTCGCCTTCACGCCGACCGTCAAGGCGATCCAGGCCCGCAAAGGCTCACGTCAGTCCTACGCCCGCGTCGAGGAGCGTGGCGGCTGGCAGGCCGGCATCACCCCGGACCTTGCCGCCTTCATCGAAATGCAGACGAGCGTCTTCCTGTCGACCGCCAACCGCGAGGGGCAGCCCTATGTCCAGCATCGCGGCGGGCCGGCCGGCTTCCTCAAGGTGCTGGATGAACATACGATCGGCTTCGCGGATTTTTCCGGCAACCGGCAGTTCATCACGCAGGGCAATCTGGCCGACAATCCAAGGGCGTTCCTGTTCCTGATCGACTATATGCACCGCCAGCGCATCAAGATCTGGGGCACGGCGCGGGTCGTCGAGAGTGACGCCGAGCTGATGGCGAAACTGATGCCGCAAGGCTACAGAGCGCGCGCCGAGCAGGTCGTCCTGTTCACGGTCTCGGCCTGGGATGCCAATTGCCCGCAGCATATTCCACAACGGTTCGAGGCAGCCGACGTCGCGGCGGCACTCGGCGAGCGGGACAAGCGTATCGAACGCCTTGAGCAGGAGATCGCACGGCTCAGGGGAAATTCGGGCGCGGCCGCAGGGGAATAATCAGCCGCCGGCCGCGGTTTCGGCCAGCGCGATGCCGTTGGGCGTCGGCTTGACAGGCACGATGCCGCGCGCCAGCGCAAGCAGATATTTGTTGTATTCGGTGAACAGCACGCGCAATGCCCGCGGCTTGGTCAGCCAGCCGCCATTGTCGAGGTTGGAATTGACCACCGGATAGGGCTCGAGCTTGGCGCCATGCAGCAGCCTGCCCATTTCCAGCAGGCTGCGCGGCATATGATAATTGTTGGTGACGAGGATCACCGTGCCATAGGCGTGGCTCTCGACCCATTTGGCGCTTTCCTCGGCATTGCCGATCGTGTCGAGCGCGGCGCGGTCGATGTCGACGCAACAGGAGAACAGATTCTTGTCGCCGCCGGTTGCCGCCTGCAGCTGGCGACGGCTGGCCGAAGGATGCACGCCGCTGATCAGCAGCCGTTCGCCCTTGCCGGACGCCAGCAGATCCATCGCGGCATCGAGGCGGGACTGGCCGCCGGTCAAGACAATGATCGCGTCTGCCCTGGCCGGATTGGCGGGCGTCGTCAGGTGACTGACCTTGTTGGCGAACCAACCGAAACCGCCGGCAAACAAAGTTGCAAGGATGAGGACGGAGAGGGCGGATAGGCGCAACGTGGCTCTTAGACGGCTCACAGCGCGGCGGTCATGCGAACGTGCAACCACCACTGGCATCTGCCCAGCCGTACCGGTCGAATCCCGCGCGTCCATCGCCATATGGTTAATCCTGAAATGCGGCCTTGGGTAGGTAAAAGACGCACTTTGCGTTACGCGAATTCTCTATTCGTGATCACCCTGTTTTATCCATGTCGTTGTCCCAAAACCGGTTCCCACTTTTGGGCGACATGAATTAGCCTGCATCCGGTTGGCGGACATCGATGTCGCTGAGATAGGCAACGACGGTGGCGTGCGAGGTTGCCGCCGTCAGTCCGCCGATCACCAGCACCATCAAGACGACACCGAGATAGCCTGCCGAACCGATGGCGAAATTGCCGAACAGGGCGGTCGCCTGGTCGGCCTGCGGCGTCGCCATATTGCGCGACGACCACCACGAAAAGACGATGAACACGAGCACTGCCGCAGCACCGCCGGCCGCCGCTCCCTTCATGCCGGTGACCAGGAAATGCCGGCGGAATTCGCGCGCGATAAAGCGTGCCTCGGCGCCGACGAAATGCAGGACTTCGATGATGTGACCGTTGCCGGCCATGGCGCCGCGCGTCGCGAACACCACGGTCAGCACGGTCGCCGACAGCATCAGCGCCAGCACGGCGATGCCGATGGTCACGGTGGTGCGGGCCATCGCCACCAGCCGGTCGACCCAGGTGCGGTGATCGTCGAGCGATGCGCTCGGCAGTTTCGGGGTGATCGCGGCGCGTATGGCGGCGAAATCGGGCGGGCTGTTCTCGTCGATGGTGACGATGATCAGTCGCGGCACCGGCAATTCGTCGATGTTGAGGCCCGAGCCCAGCCAGGGCTCAAGGAGCCGCGCGGTCGCCTCGCGGTCGATGATCCGGGTCGCCTTGACGCCGGGGAATTCGCCGGCGATCTGGGAGGCCTGGGTAAGGGCTGCTTCCATGTCGAGGCCGTCGACCGGCTTGATCTGGATCGTTGCCTCGCGTGAAATCTGGTTCTCCCAGACGGACGCTGTGTCGCGCACCAGCGTCACCGCGCCGAAAGTCAGGCAGGACAGGAAGGTCATGATGGCGATGACTAGCACCAGCGCCCGGCCGGCGATGTTCTGCGCCGGCACGATCGGCGCCATCCTGCGCTGGGCGCGCGGCTTTGCTTCGGTCGCCTCGGCGTCCTGCTCCCTTTCCACAAAATGTTCGGCGGACAGTTCAGTCATAGATATCCAGCCTTCCCCCGGCCAGGATCATGCGGCGCGCGTCGACCTGCTCCATCAAGCCGAGGTCGTGGGTGGCGATCACCACGGCGGTGCCGAGACGGTTGAGTTCGATGAACAGCCGCAGCAGGCGTCGCGCCAGCGGCGGATCGACATTGCCGGTCGGTTCGTCGGCGAGCAGGATTTCCGGCTGCTCGATCAGCGCCCGCGCGATCGCGGCGCGCTGCTTCTCGCCACCGGACAGAACCGGCGGCAGCACATGCATGCGTTCGCCCAGCCCGACCCACTTCAACAGCTCGGTGACATCGGTGCGGTAGCTCGCCTCCTCGCGCCCGCGCACGCGCAGCGGCAGCGCGACGTTCTCATAGGTGGTCATGTGGTCGAGCAGCCGAAAATCCTGGAACACCACGCCGATCCGGCGTCTGAGATGCGGCAGCTCGGTGCGGGAAATGCGGGAGCGATCCTTGCCGAAGATGGTGATCAGCCCGCGCGTTGGCTTCAGCGACATGAACAGCAGGCGCAGCAAGGTCGTCTTGCCGGCGCCCGAAGGCCCGCTGAGGAACTGGAAGGAGCGCTCCGGAATGTGCAGGGAGATGTCGCGGAGGATTTCCGGACCCATGCCATAGCGGAGGCCGACATTTTCGAAGCGAATCAATTTCGACGACCTGAAATTCGGCACGGCAGTGAGCCGGCCTGTTCTGGGTAAAGACCATCGGCCGGCATGGTTAACCGGCGGTTAATTCCTAGGCTCTTTCGACTCGTCACGAGGGCTCCGGTGGGGAAGCGTTAACCATTTGTGTTTACGCAAAAGAAACGAAAAGCGAACACGTGCTGCAATGCTGGGGCCATGATGGCTGACGATCGAACCGCGCGCCCGGTTTCCGGCGAAATCATGACCGATCCGGCGGCAATTGCCGCGGCGGACCGGTTCATGCGTGGTTCGGCCGCCGACATCGTCGATGCCGATTACGTGGTGATGCCGCGCCTTGCGCCTGCCGTGGAAAGCGTTTCGCCGCTGCCGCGTGCGATCGTCATGCCACCCATCGAAGGCATGGACATGCTGCGCAAGCCCGAAGCCCCGCCGGAGCGGCCGCCAACCTCGCGCGGCGGGCCGATCTTCTGGATCGCCGGCATCGGCGCTGCCTTGGCCGCCTTCTGGGTTTCCGGCGGGCACGCGCTGGTGCGCCAGGTGCCGTTCCTGTCCAGCGCGCAAGCGTCGGCGCTCAGCATTTCGGGCGTCACGTCACGCGTCGATGCTTCCGGACCGAACCCTGCGCTGTTCGTCGATGGCGAGGCCGCCAATGACGGCGCCAAACCGGCGCAGCTGCCGCCGCTTGAAATCCGGGTGACCGGCAATGACGGGCACATCACCCGCTATACGTTGGGGACATCCGGCCGTTCGCTGGCCTCTGGCGAAAGATTCGGCTTTGCCAGCCGGCTCGACGTGCCTAGAAACGGTGTAAGAACTGTATCGGTCACCTTCGCCGAATAGCGTGTGCTGATATTCAGGTGAGACTGGCCGCAAACGGCGGTTTCGTGCGCTTCCGGTGCTCACGTACTTCAGTACGCTCCGCTCCGGTTCTCGGAAACCACCGTTTTCGACTCAGCCTGACCTGAATCTCAACACATGCTGGGCGTGAACGCGTTTAGGCAAGAAAATCAGCGGGGCGAAAAATGCCAATTGTACGCGGCAAGAACATCGAAGTCCTGTTTTCTGCATCGGCGATCGCGCGGCGCAATCTCGAACTCGCCAAGGAGATTGCCGGACACGACTACCATGACCTCCTGGTGATCTCGGTGCTGAAGGGGTCGTTCATCTTCGCCGCAGATCTCATCCGCGCCATGCACGATGTCGGCCTGTCGCCGGAGGTCGAATTCATCTTCATCTCCAGCTATGGCGCCGGCACCAGCAGCGGCGAGGTGAGGGTGCTGCGCGACATCGACAATGAGGTCGCTGGCCGCGACGTGCTGCTGATCGACGACATTCTCGAATCGGGCAAGACGCTGAGCTTCACCCGGGAGCTGATGCTGTCGCGGGGCGCCAAGAGCTGTTCGATCGCCGTGCTGCTCGACAAGCGCATGCGCCGCCAGACCGAACTCAATGCCGATTATGTCGGCTTCGACTGCCCCGACTATTTCGTCGTCGGCTACGGCATGGATGTAGCCCATGCCTTTCGCGAGTTGCCCTTTGTCGGTGTCGTCAAAGGGGATGCCTGAGCGGCATCAAAAAGGTTTGCTGATCCTCAGCGCTTTCAGGAAAAGTCAACTTTTGGCGGCCAAATATGCCGGCCATGGCAAAGCTTCTGATCGTCGAGGACGATGAGTCCGTCCGCACCCTGGCCGCCCGCGCGCTTGAACGCGCCGGGCACACAATCGATATCGCGGCGGATGGCGCGCAGGGGCTTGCGCTGATCCAGGCCGCGCGTGGCGGCTATGATCTCGTCGTCTCCGATATCCGCATGCCGGAGATGGACGGCATCGAGATGGCGATAGCGGCGGCAGCATTGTTTCCCGCCATCAAGATCGTGCTGATGACCGGCTATGCCGACCAGCGCGAGCGCGCCGAGGAATTGAACGGCATCATCCTCGATGTCGTGCAGAAGCCCTTCACGCTGGCTGAAATCCGCTCGCGTGTCGAACGGGCGCTGATCTGCTTCGCCTGATCAGGCTGGGTCGGCAGCAGCGAGCACAGGTGGAGTACTCTTGCGCCGTTCGGTGCTGAGCGCCAGCAGACCGGCGCCGATGATCAAGGCGGCACCGATCACGGTCGTCGACCGCGGCACCTCGGCGAAGAACAGGAAACCCCACAGCGGCGACCACAGGATGCCGGTATATTCGAAGGTGGCAACGCGGTTGGCCGGCGCCATCCGGTAAGCCTGCGACAGCAGGATCATGCCGGCGGAGGCGACGAAACCGCAGGCGGCCATCTTGAGAAAATCCGGCAGCGTCGGCCAAAGCCATGGCCGTACCAGGAATTCCAGGCTGGGGTGGACGGCGTGGGTTATGCCGGCAAGGTGAAACGCGCCGGCAACCACGGCGGCGCCAACCAGATAGGCGCCGTTCTGATAGAAGGCCATCACGGTGGACGATTCGGTGTCGCCGATCTTGCGGGCCATCAGCTGCGAAAAACCATAGAGCGCCGCCGAGCCCAGCGACAGCAGCGCTGCCCAGTCGAACAGCCCTGCGCCGGGGCGCAGCATCACGAGGACGCCGAACAAGCCGATCAGCACGGTTGCCAGTGTCTGCCAGGAGACGCGCTCGCCAAGGTAGGGCCCGGCCAGCACCATGATGAACAGCGGCGCCATGAAATAAAGCGCCACCGCATCGGCAAGCGGCAAGGCGGCGATGGCCAGGTAGTACATCGTATAGGAGGTGAACTGGATGAAGGCGCGCACCGTCAGCATGCCGAATCGCTTCGACAGGATCGCCCGCAAGCCGACATCGGCATGCACCAGAACGATCAGGATCGGCAGAGCGACGATCGAGCGGATCGCCATCACCTCGGTCACTGGATAACCGCTCGACACGGCTTTGACGAGCGGATCCTGCAGCGAAAAGACCAGCACGCCGAGGCACAGGCTCAGGATGCCGCCCACCATCCGATTTTGCATCTGCATCCAGGCTCCTGCGCGTACGATCCGAAGCTGCCGCCTGCGGGGTAAAAAGAACCCGCCACCGTTTCGGGCAGCGGGCACGAGTGAGGACTCTTGATTGGTCCGCGGCTGATTTCGCAGCCGCATATCCAATGGGTGAGGCGACTATCATCCGCCGTTTGACATGTTGCAAACGAATTGGAATGATGCCAGCAATCAAATTCTCTTATGGCGGATTTCATGCGGCCGACCCTCGACAGCGACCTCCTGCGCACCTTCGTGGCGATTGCCGAGACCGGCAATTTCACCAAGGCGGCGGAGCAGGCCGGCCGCACCCAATCCGCGGTGTCGATGCAGATGAAGAAGCTCGAAGATCTGATCGGCGCCAGCCTGTTCGAGCGCGGTTCGCGCGGCGTCGCGTTGACGCGGCGCGGCGGCGAACTCATCGTCAACGCCCGCCGCATCGTCTCGCTGCTCGACGAGACGTCGGCATCGATGGCAGCAGCGCCGCTTGGCGGGCCGGTGCGCATCGGCATTCCGGAGGAATATGGCCACGCCATCCTGTCGCGCGCGCTCGGCGCTTTCTCGAAGCGTCATACGCAGGTCGAGGTCACCGTGCGCTATGCCCATTCCGGGGCACAGATGGCGGCGCTCGCTGCCGGCGAGCTGGATCTGTGCGTGGTGTTCGAATGGCAGGATCCCGCCGGCGGCGAAGTGCTGATGCACGACCCGACCGTGTGGGTGACATCGTCCCTGCATCACATGCATGAGGAACAGCCGGTGCCGATCGCGCTCTACAACCGGGCCGGCTGGTGCAAGGACTTCGCCATCAAATCGTTGGAGCAGCGCGATCTTGCCTATCGCGTCGCCTATACCAGCGATACCACCGGCGGCCTCAAGCTCGCCGTCACCTCCGGACTGGCGATCGCGCCGATCTCGCGCAGCAACATTCCGGACGGCTGTCGTGAACTGACCACGGCGGACGGATTCGGCGCCATCGATTCCTCGAACGTGGTGATGCACCGCAACCCGAACGCGTCAGGCGAGGCGATCGACGGCATGCAGGATGCGATCCGCGAAGCCTTCGTCAACAGGCTCAGTCAGCCGGCGGCATCCTCGTAGAAATGCAGCCTGTTGCCGAACGGATCGGCGACCGATACCTCGCGGGTCTTCCAAGGCGTCTCTTCCACGCCTGGCCTGGCGAAGCGGTAGTTTTTGCCGGTCAGCTCGCCATGAAGAGCCGTGATGTCCTCGACCTCGATGCGCAGGGCGATGCCGGGTGCACCGTCGCCATGATGTTCGCTGAGATGCAGGACGCAGCCGTCGCGGCCGATCGCCATGTAGAGCGGCGCGTCGTCGGCGAAGCGATGTTCCCACTGCACCTTGAAGTCGAGGAAGCCGACATAGAATTCACGCGCCTTGGCAATGTCGAAGATGCGCAGGATGGGTGTGACGGCGCCAAGTCTGGGCATGGTGGTGCAACCGTGCGAGAGGGTTTTCAGGTGGGATGGACGGGGGCGGCGATCCCCTTGTTTTTTCGCAATTCCGGACGGAAAACCGCTTCACACATTTCCTGGAATTGCTCTATTTCAGCTCGAGCAGCCGTTCCAGATAGCTGCGTTCGATGTCAGGGCTGAGCGCATTGCCGAGCCGCTTGCGGATCGCTTCCAGAATCTGGCGGGCGCGCTGCACGTCGATCTCGTCGGGCACCTTCACCGAATCGCCGAAATCGGGACCCTGGCTGGCGCGCGGCCGGCCGAGCGGATCGCGATCGGCGTTCTGCTGGCGGCCGCCTTCCTCGCCGCCACCCTGGTCGCCCTGCATGGCCTGCATCTGCTTCATCATGTCCTTGGCGCCCTTGCGCAGCGCTTCCAGCGCCCGGCCCTGATGGCCGACGGCCGCATCGCCTTCGCCCTCGCCGAGTGCCTGTTCGGCATTGCCCATGGACTTGCCGGCCTCGCCAAATCCTTCATTGGGCTCCATACCCATGCCTTCGAGGCCCTTCTTCAGCTGTTCGAGGTCGCTCTGCAACTGGCCCTGACCCTGCTGCAGCTGTTTCAGCGCATCGGCGAATTCCTGGGGCGTCATCGGCTTTTGCCGGGCTAGCGGATCGCGGTCTTCGCCGACGCCGGGTCTGTCCTCATCCTGGCCGCCTTCGCCGAGCTGCTCGTCACGGTTCTGCCCGCGCTGGCGCTCGCCGCGCTGCATCTGATCCATGCGGAAGGTGTCGTTCATCATCTCCTGCTGACGGCGCAGGATCTCGCCCAGCTTGTCCATCTGCTGGCGCATCTCGCTGTCCTGCTGGCCGCCTTGCTGCTGACGGCCGGCCTGCAGATTGTTCATCATGTCCTGCAGTTGCGACAGCAATTGCTGGGCCTTGTCGCGATCACCGGACTTCGCCAGGTTCTCGATCTGGTCCATCATGCGATCGATGTCGCTCTGGCGCAGTTCCTGGCCATTCTGCTGCATCTGCGGGGCGTTGGGATTTTGCTTGGCGCGCTCCGCGAATTCCTGCAGGAACTGGTTCATCGCCTCGCGCAGTTCCTTCATCGCCTTTTCGATTTCAGCGTCGCTGGCGCCATTCTTGATGGCGTCCTGCAGCGCCTGTTGCGCCTGGCGCAGCCGCTTTTCGGCGGCCGAAAGATTGCCTTCCTCGATGCCGAGCGCGATTTCCCAGAGATAGGAGACCTCGCTGCGCAATTGATCGTCACTGTCGGCCATCTTCAGCCGGGTGCGGGCGCTCATGATGGCGAGGTAGTGGGACATGTTGTCGAAGGTGTCTTCCGGCCGCAGCGTGATGGCGTCCATCAGGTCGAGCACGCGCGGCTTGGCGTTGGCGTCGAGCGCCAGCAGGCGGCGCTGTTCGATCACGGCGCGTGCCAGCGGATTGGCGAAAGGCCGCTCCGGCATCAGCAGCGTCTTGGTTTCGCTCGATGCGGTGTGCCCGGCATCGTCGGTGGCGACCAGCGTCAGCTTGATGCTGCTGCCGGCCCAGACATGCTCGGTCAGGTCCTTCGAGGTCCTGGCGGCGTTCGACTTGCCGCCGCGGCGCGGCAGCGTCAGCGGCATTTCAGGTGCACCGTACAGTGGACGCGCATTCGGCGCCTGCGGATCGGCAAGCGCGAACACCGCCTTGGCGGTGGCGGCGCCATAGTCGTCGTCGATCTGGTAGTTGAGCTCGAAGGCGCCGTTGGCGGCGCGCTTGGGCTCGCCGACGAAGCGGATCTGCGGCGGCTTGTCCGGTACGACCGCGAAGGCCCAGCGGCCGAGCTGGTCCTCGCCCGACGTCAGCGTCAGCGTGCCGTCGCCGGTCAGCTTGCTGGTGAACTGGCGCACCTTGGACGGCGTCGCCGGGCTTGCAGCCGGCTTGGCGGCGGCCTGCGGCGCAGCCGGGTCGATGGCGCGGGAATTGCCATTCTTGTCGGCGTAGCCGAGCGTTTCCTCGCCTGAGCCGCCCGTCACGCGCAGCGAAACGTCACTGCCTTCGGGAACCGTAAAGGTCGGGATGGCCTGGTTGGCGTCGGCGGTCAGGAAGATCGGCGGCTTGCCGGTGTAGGACGGCGGCGTCACCCAGGCGTCGATGCGCGGCGGCACGATATCGCGCGCGCCATGGGCATTGAACCCGTCGCTGATCCTGCCGCCCGTCGGCCCGAAGGAGAAGGCGAAGGCGGTAACGAGCAAAAGGGCCGCTACCGCGCGCAGGGCCCAAGGGTCGCGCTCCGGCACGCGCGTGCGCGGCAGGTCGGCGCCGAGGTTGTCGAGCTTTCCGGCCATGCGCTTCTGGTGTTCGCGCCATAGCGCCTGCGAGAAGCTGCTTTCCCGGCCGCTTGGCCGGTCGGTCTGCACCAGCACCGGGCTGTGCAACAGTTGATTGGCTGCCTCGATGCGGCGGTCGATTTCGCCGGCGCCCGGCAGGCGGAAGAAACGCAGGGGATAAAGCGCGGCCAGTGCTGCTATGGCAAAGGCAGCGACCAGGCCGATGCGCGCCATATCCGGCAGCCGGGAGAATAGCCCGAGCCAGGAGATGCTGAGGAACAGGCTGGCAACGATGACGAGGGGAAGCAGCAACGGCCAGCCGCGCTCGACCACCATCGAGACCCGCGTGGCCAGCCTGCTCAAAGCCAGCCGCCCGGCGAGGCCGCGATCGCTGCTGAAGGTGGGTCGTTGCGTCATCGGCCCTTCCTTGAGCCTATGGCATCCCGAAACCGGGATGCGGCCCTATCCCTTTGAGCATGATCTGTTCCGAAAGGGATTCCATGTTTCGGGATCATGCTGTGGAGCGGGCAGATAGCCCGACGCCTCACGACTCAAAGAATACCAGCAAACACGGCAAAGGCGAGGCGGTTCGAAAAAACGTGAAGTGGACCGTTATAGTTCCATCCTGCATACCCTTTAGAAGGCAGCAGGCCCTTTAGAAGGTAGTGGGATCCGCATTCGCCCCGCAGACCAGCACGGCGACCCGTTCGCCCTGGGCCGGCGCATAGCGGCCCGACAGGATCGCGGCAAAGGCGGCCGCACCTCCCGGCTCGGAGATGATGCGGGTTCGGTTCCACAGCGCCTTCTGCGCGGCGACGATGTCGTCGTCGCTGACCAGGATCGAGCGTTCGACATAGGCCTCGGCGATCGGGAACATCATTTCGCCGACGCGCTTTGGCGCCAGCGAATCGGCGGCGATGCCCTCGGCCGGCGCATCGACGGGGTGTCCGGCCTCGAAGGCGCGATGCAGCGTCGGCGCTCCTTCCGGCTCGACGGCGATGATGCGGATGCGGCCCGCGAACCAGGCAGCGATGCCGCCGATCAGGCCGCCGCCGCCGACAGCGACCAGCAGCGTGTCGATCCGAGGCAAATCGGCCTCGATTTCGAGCCCAAGCGTGCCCTGGCCGACCAACGTTTCCTCCTGGTTGAAGGCGTGAATCTGCAAGGCGCCGGTCTCCTCGGCGAACCGTTCGCTGGCGGCCAGCGCTTCGGCATAGCGGGCGCCGCCGACGATCAGCTCGGCGCCATAGGAGCGGATCCGTTCCAGCTTGGCCGCCGGGCTCACTTCGGGAACGAAGATGGTCGCCTTGTGGCCAAGCCGCATGGCGGCATAGGCGACGGCCGCGCCATGGTTGCCGCCCGATGCTGCGACGACACCGGCCTTTGGGACCGCACGCTCCAGCAGGTTGGTGAAGGCGCCGCGCGCCTTGAACGAGCCGGAATGCTGCAGGCATTCGAGCTTCAGGTCGACGGCCAGCGGCTGCCGATCGAAATCGGCCATGTCGACGCGCAGCACCGGCGTGTGCCTGATATAGGGGCGGATGCGCGGTTCCATCGCGGCAATGCGCTCGCGTGTGACGGTGATGCCGTTCGTCATGATTGCTCCCTGTGACGGGTCGGTGTGTTTCCGGCGCTTCTATGCAAGCCAGTCGGGCACGGAATCCAGCCCGATCAGGTCGTCATAGGTCAGGCGTGGGCGCACGACGTGGAACCGGTCGCCGTCGACCAGCACCTCCGGAACCAGCAGACGGGTGTTGTAGGTGCCGGCCTGCACCGCGCCATAGGCGCCCGCGGTGGAGACGGCAATCATGTCGCCGGCCTTCAGCCTGGGCAGATCGCGGTCCAGGCCGATATAATCGCCGGTCTCGCAGACCGGGCCGACGACGTCGACCATCATGCGCGGCGTGTCCGCCGGCGGCTGCACGACCGGACGGATATCGTGGAAGGCATCGTAGAGCGTCGGCCGGATGAGATCGTTCATGGCGGCGTCGACGACGAGGAAGTTCTTGGCGTCGCCTTCCTTTACGAAGATCACTTCCGAGACGAGGATACCGGCATTGCCTACGATCAGCCGGCCCGGCTCGAACATCACCTTCAGCCCGAGCTTGGTGACATGCTTCCTGACGATCTGGGCATAGGCATCGGGCAGCGGCGGCGGGTTGTTGTCGACGCGATAGGGGATGCCGAGGCCGCCGCCGAGGTCGATATGCTCGATGGCATGGCCGTCCGCCCGCAGCGCGCCGACCAGATCGACAAGCAGGGCGAAGGCGTCGTCGAAGGGCTGCAGCTCCGTGATCTGGCTGCCGATATGGGTGTCGATGCCGGTGATCCTGATGCCGGGAAGCGTTGCCGCGCGGGCATAGACCTGCCGCGCCCGCTGCCACGGGATGCCGAATTTGTTCTCGGCCTTGCCGGTGGAGATCTTCTTGTGGGTCCTGGCGTCGACATCGGGATTGATGCGCAGCGAGATCGGCGCCACCTTGCCAAGGGCAACGGCTCGCGCCGACAACAGCTCGAGTTCAGGCTCGGACTCGACGTTGAAGCAGAGAATGCCGGCGGCAAGGGCAAAGTCCATTTCGCGCGCAGTCTTGCCGACGCCCGAAAACAGGATCTTGCCGGCCGGAATGCCGGCGGCCAGCGCCCGGCGCAATTCACCTTCCGAAACCACGTCGGCGCCGGCGCCGAGCTTCGCCAGCGTCCGCAGGACGGCCTGGTTGGAATTGGCCTTCATGGCGTAGCAGACCAGCGTGTCGAGCCCGGCAAAGGACTGGGCAAACACCCGGTAGTGCCTGGTCAGGGTGGCCGTCGAGTAGCAGTAGAATGGCGTGCCGACCTGTGCGGCGATATCTGGTATCGCCACGTCCTCGGCATGGAGCACGCCGTCGCGGTAGTCGAAATGGTTCACGGGAGTGATTCCGGAAGTTGCGGCAAGATGAGATCGGGTTGGAAGGCCCCGCTCTCGTCGGCCTAGATCAGCGGGTCGAGGATGAACTTCTTGTCCTTGACCGGTTTTTCTGGCTCCGGCGGCACGGGCTGATGGGCCTTCGAGGCATCCTTGCGCGCCTGCACGGCCGCCTCATAGGGCGTGTCGAGACCGCCCCTCCTGCCGCAGGCCGAGACGGCCGCGATCGCCACCAGCAGCGTCAGCGTCACCAAAATCCTGCTTCCGGTCATCGATCCATCCGTCCGAAACGTTTGTCAGCCGCCGCTTTTAGCCGAGTTCTCGGCGCATTGCACCCCGAGATATTGCTCGTCGCAATATCTCGCGCAACGTCCGGATATTGCTGGTCGCATGTCCGGGATATTGCTGGCGCAACATCCGGCATTACGCTTTCGCCAGTCGCTTTTTCCAGGCGCGGATCTGCTTCCTCACTTCCGACGGCGCGGTGCCGCCGAAACTGGTGCGGCTCTTGACCGAGTTCTGCACCGCCAGCACTGAGAATATGTCGGCCGTGATGCCGGGATCGATCGACTGCAGATCCTCCAGCGAAAGCTTCTCCAGCCCCACCTTCTTGTCTTCGGCCAGCGCTACCGCCCGGCCGGTGACATGATGCGCCTCTCGGAACGGCAGGCCGAGCGTGCGCACCAGCCAGTCGGCAAGGTCGGTTGCTGTCGCGTGGCCGGAGCCGGCGGCCTTCTTCATCGCGGCTGCGTTGACCGTCATGTCCGAGACCATGCCGGTCATCGCCGCCAGCATCAGGTCGAGCGTCTCGGCGGCGTCGAACACCGATTCCTTGTCTTCCTGCATGTCCTTGCCATAGGTCAAAGGCATGCCCTTCATCACCGTCAGCAGGCCGACCAGATGGCCGGTGACGCGGCCGGTCTTGCCGCGCACCAGTTCGGCGGCATCGGGATTCTTCTTCTGCGGCATGATCGACGAGCCGGTGGAAAACGAGTCCGACAGCCTGACGAAGCCGAATTGCGGCGTCGACCAGATGATGATCTCTTCGGCCAGCCGCGACAGATGCGTGGCGCAGATCGCGGCCATGGCAAGGAACTCGAGCGCGAAATCGCGATCCGAGACGCTGTCGAGCGAATTGCGCATCGGCTCGCGGAAGCCGAGCCCCTTGGCGGTTCGGTGGCGGTCGATCGGGAAGCTGGTGCCGGCAAGTGCGGCGGCACCGAGCGGGCTTTCGTCCATGCGTTCGATCGCATCGCGGACACGCGACAGGTCGCGCGAAAACATCTCGACATAGGCCATGCAGTGATGGCCGAAGGTCACCGGCTGGGCCGCCTGCATATGGGTGAAGCCCGGCATCACGGTCGCCGCATGCTCCTCGGCCCGCTCCAGCAACGCCTCAATCAACCCCTTCAACGCCTCGGCGACGCGAAAGCACTCCTCCTTGACCCAGAGCCGCAAATCGACCGCCACCTGGTCGTTGCGCGAGCGGGCGGTGTGCAGCCGGCCGGCGGCCGGGCCGATCAGATCGGCAAGCCGCGCCTCGATGTTCATGTGGATGTCTTCGAGCTGCGTCGAGAACTCGAAGCTGCCGGCCTCGATCTCTCTCAGGATCGTGTTCAGCCCGTCAGCGATTTTTTCTTGATCGGCCGTCGAAATAATGCCCGTTTGCGCCAGCATCTCGCTATGGGCGATCGAGCCTTTGATGTCCTGCGCATAGAGTTTGCGGTCGAAGGAGATAGACGCGTTGATCGCTTCCATGATGGCGGCCGGACCCGAGGCAAAACGTCCGCCCCACATCTGGTTGCTGGTTTTCTTGTCGCTCATGGCTATAACCCGTGCTTCGGAGCAGTTTTGAGAAAATGGCAGACGGTAGTAGATTCTTCCCGGCCCCGCGCCTGATCCTCGCCGCCTTGGTGGCGGGCGCGCTGGCGGGCGCGGTCGCGGTATATGTCAGCGAGAGCCGGTCTGGCAACAATGCACCGGCACAAGCTGCCGTGGGTGAGAGCAAGGACGACGTGGCCTGCGCGGCCAAGAGCGACCGCGCCAAGAAGGTCGCGGCTTCGGCCACCGGTGAGGTCGCGGCACTTTTGCCGGCCGATCCGCCACAATCCCTGAAGAGCCTTGCCTTCAACGGTCCGGACGGCAAGCCGATGACGATTGCCGATCATGCCGGCAAGACGGTGCTGCTCAATCTGTGGGCGACATGGTGCGCGCCGTGCCGTGCCGAAATGCCGGCGCTCGATGCGCTGCAGAAGGAAAAGGGCAGCGACGCCTTTCAAGTGATCGCCGTCAATGTCGATGCCGGCGACGATGTGAAGCCGAAGAAGTTCCTCAGCGATACCGGCGTCGCGACGCTTGGCTATTACCGGGATTCGACGATGGCGCTGTTCAACGACCTCAAGAAGCGCGGCCTGGCGCTAGGCCTTCCTGTCACCATGCTGGTCGACGGCGAGGGCTGCCTGATCGCCCATATGAACGGCCCGGCCGAATGGTCGGGGCCGGACGCCAGGCGGCTGGTCGAGACGGCACTCAAGCCCGAGAGCCTCTAGTCTAGCGTGTGGCTAGCGCAGGTGCCGGTGCGAAGGCCAGAACGCTTCTGTCGCGCAAGGTAGCGGGTTTGCTGCCGACAGCGGGTGCGACGACACCGGTCAGCTCGCCGAATTCTTCGATGAGAGCTGGCCTGCCGATATAATAGCCCTGGCCGATCTCGCAGGCTTCGGCGTCCAGGAATTTCAGTTCGCCGAGCGTCTCGACCCCCTCCGCCAGAACCGGCAGGCCGAGACCACGTCCAAGTCCCAGGACGGCGCGCACGATCGCCGCGACCTGGCCATTCTTGTCGACCGACTTGATGAAGGAGCCATCGATCTTGATCTTGTCGAAGGGGAAGGCGCGGAGGTTGGAGAGCGAGGAATAGCCGGTTCCAAAATCGTCCATGGCCACGCGCACGCCCAGCGCCTTGACCTGCCGCAAGGTGGCCAGCGCCCGCGGCATGTCCTTGACAAGCGCCGTCTCGGTGATCTCAAGCTCGAGCCTGCCGGGCGCCAGGCCGGAATTCAGCAATGTTTCGTGGACCTTGCGGCTGAAATTCGTGTTGTGGAGCTGCACCGCCGAAACGTTGACGGCCACTGTCAGCGGATTTTCCCAGCGGGCGGCTTCCTCGCAGGCAGCCGTCAGCACCCATTCGCCAATCTGGCCAATGGCGCCGCTGTCTTCGGCCACCGGGATGAATATGGCCGGCGACACGTCGCCGCGAGTCGGATGCCGCCAGCGGACCAACGCTTCGAAGCCGACCATCTTTCCGCTGCTGATCTCTTTCTGCGGCTGGTAGACGAGATAGAACTCCTGGCGTGCGACCGCCTGGCGCAGTTCGTGCTCCATGACGCGCTTGTCGCGGGCCTCGGCCCCCATCGATGCTTCGAAATAACGGTAAGTGTCCTTGCCTTCGGTCTTGGCCCGGTAGAGTGCCGTATCGGCGTGGCTTATCAGGCTGGCCTGGTTTTCGGCATCCGACGGATACAGCGCAATGCCGATGCTTGCCGACACAAGGCCGCCGCCGACCGAGAGCCGGTTTTCCTCGCGCATGGCGGTCAGCACCGCGTTGGCGATACGGCCCGCCTCCAACGGGTCGGCCAGGTTCGGCGCGATGATGGCGAACTCATCGCCGCCCAGCCGCGCCACCATCTGCCCTGGACGAAGGATACCGGTCGCGCACTGCGCAACCTTCTGCAGCATGGCGTCGCCTGCGCCGTGCCCATACAGGTCGTTGACCTCCTTGAACCGGTCGAGATCAAGCAGCAGAAGCGCAAGCTGGCCGCCTTTCCTGGTCCGGACCATCGCAGCGATTTCCGTCTCCAGCCGGCCGGAAAAGCTGCGGCGATTGGCCAGTCCGGTCAATGGATCGAAATGGGCAAGCCGCAGGATCTCCTGTTCCGCCTTCTTGCGCTCGCGAATGTCGCGGACCGCGACCACGTTGTGCGGTTTGCCACAGTAGTCGATGCTCCTGGCGATCAGCTCGACAGGAATGCTCGTGCCATCGCGACCGCTCAATTCGGCCTCCTGCGGCTGTTCGCCGAAGCCCGACATATCGGATCCGAAGAGATCGCCAAGCTGCATTCCGTTCAGGGTCGCTGTTGCTTTGCCCGTCAGTGCCGCAATGCTGTCATTGGCACTGATGATGCGGTTGCCGTCGCAGACGATCAGCCCCTCCACGGCGGCATTGGCCAGGCCGTGCATGCGGTCGACCTCGAGCTTCTGGCGACGGAAGCGCAAATCGATCCACAGCGCCGATGCCGACAGAACCAGGATCACCAGTGTGGCGGCGGCGGCCGCGAAAGCCTGCGAGGTCGGCTCGATCGTGTATTCGGATATGACGATCGAGGGATCGGGGAAGATCGAGACGGCACCCATCCCGATGAAATGCAGGGTGCAGATCGCCAGCGTCAGCAGCACCGCGCCGCCGGATGTCGCCTTCAAGGAGGGGCGGCGCTGCACGACACGCAGCGCCAGCGCCGCGAGCGTTACGCCGGCCAGCAGGGAAACGGCGACAAGCAACAGGTTCCACTCGATACGGCCCTGAACCTCGAACGCCGCCATGCCGATGTAGTGCATGGCTGCGATACCGCCGCCCAGCACGGCGCCGCCGACGAGATGATAGTCGAACTCATCCCGCAAGGTGGCGATCCACATGCCGGCTGCCGTCAAAGTGACCGAAGCAGCGAGCGAAAGCACGGAGAGTGCCGGATCATAAGCACTGGGTATGCCCGGTGTGAATGCGAGCATGGCGATGAAGTGCGTTGCCCAGATGCCAAAGCCGGTCGAAGTGGCCGCGATCATCAGCCAGGCAAGCCGGTTCCGATCTGTGGAACGGCTTATGTGCTGAAGCAGGTTGACAGCAGAGAAGCAGGAAATTCCGCAGATCAACGCGGCGAGTGCGACCAGTCTCAGATCATGTTCGTTGACGATACAATTGTAGACCGTCAGCATTTATTTCACCTGATCTTTGGAAATAAACAGGGCAGCAGGATTGAGTAGCGCGTTGCCGTTGAGGGATCGATAAAGTCGGCTGCAACCTTGGCGTGTCTCTTCGGGTTGCTGCGGCTGCAATCAGGGCTGACGCGCCGAAAGCCAGCTTGACAGTCCCGACGGTGCTTCCTGGCGCGCTTGTCGTCGCGCTAAGCCGGCTAACCGTATCGCTCTCCATGCCTCCAAGCGGAGGCGAGCGTTGCGTCAGGTAAAGGGTGAAGTTCGTCGATCTGCAACAAAACCGTTGTCTGATTGTCATGAGCGACACATATTGCCTTCGCGGGAGTGCCCCCTTTCGCCAATGACAAACGGGAGATGAAACATGAAGTCCTTCGGCTTCGCGGCCGGTGTTGCCGCTACCTTTATGACGCTTTCCTCAACCTCCGCTTTTGCCGTCACGCAGATCAGTTGGTGGCATGCCATGACTGGCGCCAATGCCGAAGTCGTCGACAAGATCTCCAAAGATTTCAATGCCAGCCAGAGCGACTATGAGCTCGTTCCGGTGTTCAAAGGCACGTATCCCGAGACGCTGAATGCCGGCATTGCCGCCTACCGCGCGGGCCAGGCGCCAGACATCATCCAGGTGTTCGACGTCGGCACCGGCGTGATGATGGCGGCCGAAGGTGCCATCAAGCCCGCAGCCGATGTGTTGACCAGCGCTGGAATGACCTTCGACAAGAGCCAGTATCTGCCAGGCATAGTCGGCTATTATTCGAAGCCGGACGGCACCATGCTCTCCTTCCCCTACAACTCCTCCTCGCCGATCCTTTATTACAACAAGGATATCTTCAAGAAGGCTGGTCTCGACGTCGATAGCCCACCCAAGACCTGGAATGAAGTGTGGGAAGACGCCAAGAAGATCAAGGCGAGCGGCGCGGCCGCCTGCGGCTACACCTCGACCTGGCTGACCTGGATACATCTGGAGAATTTCGCGGCCTGGAATGACGTGTCATGGGCCACCCAGCAGAACGGTCTGGCCGGCGGCGATGTCGAGCTCAAGATCAACGCGCCGATTTTCGTCAACCATTTCCAGGCGCTGGCGGACCTCGCCAAGGACGGCACCTTCAAATATGGCGGCCGCACCTCCGAAGCCAAGCAGATCTTCCTTGCGGGCGAATGCGGGATCATGACCGAATCGTCCGGCGGACTTGGCGATATCGTCAAGTCCGGCATGAATTACGGCATTGGCCAATTGCCGTATGACAGCGACGCCAAGGGTGCGCCGCAGAACACGACGCCGGGTGGCGCCAGCCTGTGGGTTTTCGCGGACAAATCCGATGAGGAATACAAGGGCGTCGCGGCCTTCTTCGCCTACCTGTCGAAGACCGAGGTGCAAGAATACCTGCACCAGAAGTCGGGTTATCTGCCGGTAACGCTGGCGGCTTATGAAGCGACCAAGAAGTCCGGTTTCTATGACAAGAATGTCGGCCGCGAGACCCCGATCCTGCAGATGACGGGTAAGACGCCGACCGACAATTCCAAGGGCGTACGTCTGCCGAATCTGCCGCAGGTGCGCGATATCCAGAACGAGGAGTTCGAGAAGATGCTCGCCGGCCAGCAGACCGCGCAGCAGGCGCTCGACAATGCGGTTACGCGTGGCAATGCCGCGATCAAGGAAGCGCTGGGGAATTAGAGCGAGCGCAGGTCCTTGCTCTACGGCGCACCCACCTGTCCCGCCGGGCATCTCCCCTCGTGAGGGGAGTTTTGCCGTCCTTTGCGATTTCGCCAATGGTCGATGATGTCCAGTCCGAAACGCTCATCAAAGCCATCTTGGCGGAGAGGGGTGCCGCATGGTGCCGCCCGCCTCATCACCTCGGAGTGGCTCCGTGACCCCTCGCGTCGTGTTCCCCAACAAGGTCCTTCCCTACCTGCTTGTGGCGCCGCAACTGGCCATCACGCTCGTTTTTTTCTACTGGCCGGCCGGTCAGGCGTTCTACCAATCCATGCTCAGGCAGGATCCGTTCGGGCTGAGGACCAAGTTCGTCTGGTTCGCCAATTTCAGGAAAGTGCTTACCGATCCGGCCTACCTGAACTCGATCAAGGTCACGGTGGTGTTTTCCCTTGCGACCGCTATCGTCGCCATGTGCGTGGCGCTCCTGCTTGCGGTCATGGCAGAGAAGGTGGTGCGCGGCAAAGGTCTCTACCGCACGCTCTTGATCTGGCCCTACGCGGTGGCGCCGGCGATTGCCGGTATGCTGTGGCTGTTCCTCTTCAACCCTTCGATCGGGTCGCTGGCCTACATGCTGAGGAGTTTCGGCATCGCCTGGGATCCACTGCTCAATGGCACCCACGCCATGATCCTGCTGGTGTCCGCCGCTGCCTGGAAGCAGATCAGCTACAATTTCCTGTTCTTCGTCGCCGGCCTGCAGGCGGTGCCGAAAGCCTTGATCGAGGCCGCGGCCATGGACGGCGCCGGCGAGACCAAGCGATTCTGGACCATCGTCTTCCCGCTGCTTGCGCCGACGACCTTCTTCCTGCTGGTCGTCAACACCGTCTATGCCCTGTTCGACACGTTCGGCATCGTCCATGCCGTCACCGGGGGCGGTCCGGGCAAGACGACTGAGACGCTGGTCTACAAGGTCTACAATGACGGCTTCGTCAATCTGATCCTCGGTGACTCGGCGGCGCAGTCGGTTATCCTGATGGTCATCGTCATCTCGCTCACCGCCATCCAGTTCCGCTATGTGGAACGCAAAGTCCATTACGGCTGAGGGCGAGCGATGATCGGCCAGTCACCGCTCCGCACCGTCATCGCCCACGCCATGCTGATCCTCGGCATATTGATCGTCGCCTTCCCGATCTACTACACGTTCGTTGCCTCGACGCAGACGCTGCAAACGATCCTCAGGCCGCCATTGCCGCTCCTGCCCGGCGATCAGTTCTGGAACAATTACAGCGAGGCATTGTTCGGCGGTGTCGGCCGCATCGGCGGCGTCAGCGTCGGCAGGCTGCTGCTCAACACGACGATCATGGCGCTCGGCATCGCGGTGGGAAAGATATTCATCTCGATCCTGTCTGCCTATGCGATCGTGTTCTTCCGCTTTCCGCTGCGCATGACCTTCTTCTGGCTGATCTTCATCACCCTGATGCTCCCCGTCGAGGTGCGCATCCTGCCAACCTACAAGGTGATGGTCGATCTCGGCATGATCGACACTTATGCGGGCCTGATCATCCCGCTGATCGCCTCGGCCACCGCCACGCTGCTGTTCCGCCAGTTCTTCATGACGATTCCTGGCGAATTGGTTGAGGCGGCGCGGGTCGACGGTGCGGGGCCGTGGCGCTTCTTCTTCGATATCCTGTTGCCGCTGTCGCGGACAAATATCGCGGCGCTGTTCGTCATCCTCTTCATTTATGGCTGGACACAGTATCTGTGGCCGTTGCTCGTCACCAACAGCAGCAACATGAACACGATCGTCATCGCGCTCAGAAAGATGGTCTCCTTCGCCGATGCCGATACGCAATGGCACCTGGTCATGGTTACAGCGATGCTGGCCATCGTGCCGCCGATCCTGGTCGTGGTGCTGATGCAACGCTGGTTCGTTCGCGGCCTGGTCGATTCCGAAAAGTGAGAAGCTGATGGCGACCGTCGATCTGAAGGATGTGAAGAAGGTCTACCCCAGCGGTTTCGAGGCCGTGAAGGGCGTTTCAATCGCGGTTCCCGACAAGGAGCTTTGCGTGCTGGTCGGCCCGTCGGGTTGCGGCAAGTCCACGCTGCTCAGAATGATCGCCGGGCTTGAAACCATCTCCTCGGGAACAGTTGCGATCGACGGCAAGATCGTAAACTCAACCGGTCCGACCGAGCGTGACATCGCCATGGTGTTCCAGAACTACGCGCTCTATCCGCATATGAAAGTCTACGACAACATGGCCTATGGGCTGCGCAACCGCGGCACGCCGAAAGATGAGATCGACAGCCGGGTCCGCGCGACGGCGAAAATACTGGAACTTTCGGCGCTGCTCGACCGCCGCCCGCGCGAGCTTTCCGGCGGCCAGCGCCAGCGTGTCGCCATGGGTCGTGCCATTGTGCGCAATCCGAGGGTTTTCCTTTTCGACGAGCCACTTTCCAATCTCGATGCCAAATTGCGTGGCCAGATGCGCGTCGAGATAAAGAACCTGCAGCGCTCGCTTGGCGTCACGTCGGTCTATGTCACACATGACCAGCTCGAGGCGATGACGTTGGCCGACATCCTCGTCGTCATGAATGCCGGACTGGTCGAGCAAATGGGGGCGCCGCTCGACGTCTACGAAAGGCCGGCCTCGACCTTCGTCGCTTCCTTCATTGGCGCGCCGCCGATGAATCTCCTGCCCCTTTCGCAAGGCCCGGCTGGTCCGGCGCTGGCTGATGGCAAGACGATTGAATTTGCGCCTGCGAACGCCGTCACGCTCGGCTTCCGCCCCGAGGATGCCGACGTCACCTTCGGGTCCGAGGCACCGTCCGGCGCGCTCATCTTGCCGGCGCTGGTCGAGGCAGTCGAACCGGTAGGCGCCGAAAGTTTCCTTCACTGTGCTGCAGGTGGCAGCAGGATCGTCGTGCGGGTCGCGGGTCGCGCCACCGCCACGGTTGGCAACCAATTGCGCGTGGTTGCCAAGCCAGAAAAGCTGCACTGGTTCGATCAGGCCGGAAAGCGCGTCGGCTAATCAGAAAGATATGCCTACGCTGCACCCACGCGGCGTTCAGGCGAAGACATGCGCCTTTCCCGATACAGTCAGGCGGACGATCTCGCCGACCGCCGGCGCGTCCATGCCCGGTTTGCGCAGGACCAGCGGCGTGTTGCCGATCGCTGCCGCATCGGGCGGATCGGCATTGTTCAAGAGCCGCACCGCGACCGTGCACATCGAGCCGGCGAATTCGGATTCCGTCACCTCGCCGAACAGCATGTCCGAGGTGCCGGACATACCCTCGCGCGACGTTCTCTTCAGCGCGATCTGCTCCGGGCGAAGCATGATGCGGGCGATATCGCGGCTGTCATGGGTGTCGACCGCGATGCGGCCGAGCGGCGAGTTGGCGAAGCCATTTGATATCTTGGCCGGCAGGATGATGGCGTCGCCGAGGAATTCGGCGATCATCCTGTCCTTCGGCTTGAGATAGAGCTCGCGCGGCGTGCCGATTTGCGAGAACTTGCCGTCGCGCATCACCGCGACCTGGCTGGCGAAGGACAGCGCTTCGGCCTGGTCGTGCGTCACCAGGATGGTGGTGATGCCGGCGGCCTCCAGAAGTTCGGCCACCGCCTTGCGCATCGAGGCGCGCAGGCCGGTATCGAGCGCCGAGAACGGCTCGTCGAGAAGCATCAGCCTGGGCTTCATCGCCATGGCCCGGGCCAGCGCCACACGCTGCTGCTGGCCGCCGGAAAGCTCGTGCGGGCGGCGTTTGAGGATCGCCTTGTCGAGCCCGACGATATAGGCGAGTTCGACGATGCGCTCAGCGCGCTTGTCCTCGCCGCGGCCCATGCCGAAACCGATATTGTCGCCAATGGTCAGATGCGGAAACAGGGCACCATCCTGCGCCACCACACCGATGCCTCGGCGATATGCCGGCACCGCAGCGCCGCCGTTGGCCAATATGGCACCGTCGAGCGTGATGTGGCCCTGGTCCGGAGCCTCGAAGCCGGCAATCAGCCGCAGCAGGGTCGTCTTGCCGCAACCGGAAGGACCGACGATCGCCGTGCGGCTGCCGCTGGCGACGCTGAGGTCGACGCCGGCAAGGGCCGCCACCGGGCCGTATTGCTTGTGCAGGCCGCTGATTTCGAGAAAGCTCATCGTCCGGCCATCCGTTTCGACTGGACATAGAGCAGCCAGGTCAAGGGCAGCGACATCGCCACCATGATGAAGGCGTAGGGTGCCGCCGAGGCATAATCAATCTCGCCACTGTAGGACCAGAAAGCCATCGCCAGCGTGCGGGTGCCGTTGGGCGCCAGCATCTGGGTGGCGGTCAGTTCGTTCATGATGCCGAGCGCCACCAGGGCCATGCCGGCCGCGGCACCCGGCGCCGACAGGCGGATCGTCGTCGACCACAGCGCCTGCAGCGGCGGCCGGCCGAGGCTGGAAGCGGCGCGTTCGAGCTCGACCGGCGCCTGCGCGATCGATGCCCGCAGGCTGACCAGCGCGCGCGGCAGGAACATCAGCGCATAGGCAACCAGGATGGTGAACAAGGTCTGGTAGAGCGGCAGCGCGATGCGTACGGTGATGGTGACCAGCGCCAGTGCGATGACGACCCCGGGCAGCGAGCCGACGATGTAGTTGCAGCCCTCCAGAAGACGCTGCAATGGCCCCGGCGCGCGGATCGAGATCCAGGCCATCGGCATGGCGGCGACGGTGGCGAGCAACGCGCCGGCGAGCGCCAGGAACAGCGTCTGGCCAAGCGCCAGGCCGATCTCGTCCAAGCGCCAGACAGCGGCGCCGCCGGCGGCAAGCCAGCCGCCAATGGTGACGAACGGCACGCCGAGCGCCAAAAGCGTGATGACGACAAGCAAGAGCAGGCTAGGCAGGGTGGCGCGTCCGAGGCTTGTGCGTTGCTGATGGCGCGCCGCGCCGGAGCCGACACGGGCATAGCGCTCCTCGCCGCGCACCAGCACTTCGAGGCCGAGCAGCACGAAGCAGCAGCTGACCAGCACGCCGGCCAGCATGTTGGCGGCCGGTCCATTGAAGGTCGACTGGAACTGGTCGACGATCGCCGTGGTGAAGGTGTCGAAGCGGATGAAGACATAGAGGCCGTACTCGGCCAGCAGATGCAGGCCGACCAGCAGCGAGCCGCCGCAGATGGCGAGCCGCAATTGCGGCAGCACGACCCGCCAGAACACGCGCCGGGGCCCAAGGCCGAGTGCGGCGGCGGCATCTTCCAGGGCGGGATCGAGACGGCGCAACGCCGCCGACACTGGCAGATACAGGAACGGGAAATAGGCGATCACGGAAACCAGCACGCCGGCCCACAGGCCGTGCAGTCCCGGCACCATGGTGACCCAGGCATAGCTGTGCACAAAAGCCGGGATGGCGAGCGGCGCCACGCACAGCCAGGCCCAGAGCCGGGCGCCCGGCAGGTCGCTGCGCTCGGTCAACCAGGCCAGCGAAACCGACAGCACGATGGTGATCGGCACCGAGAGCGCGACCAGCAGGACAGTGTTGACCAGAAGCTCGCCGACACGCGGCCGGAAGACCAGTGCCGAGACTGTTTCCCAGCCGGTCTGCACCGCGATCCAGATAATGAAGGCAAGCGGCACCAGCGCCAGCAGCGCAACGAAGATGGCGGCGAGGACCAGCCAAAGCGGTGCGCGTCGCCGAGCCCTTCGGCCTGTGCCCGAAGCCAGGCCCGAATGCGCGAGATCGACCGCGGACTGCATCAGGTCAGACGCCGTGCCGTTGCCGTCCAGCGGCAGCAATTGAAGGACCGCGATCGCGGTCGGGAACACAGCGTGTCGTCATCGACGAATGCCATCTCGAAAAACAAAATCACTCCCGCGGAAGGCGAATTCCCGCGGGAGCGTGGTCGGGTGTCCTTTTAGGACGAATGGCAACTAAAGCAAGCCGGCTGCCGTCATCAGATCGGTGACCTTCTTGGAGTTCAGCGTCGTGGCATCGACCTTCGGCGCCTGCAGATCGGCGAGCGGCACCAGCTTCGGGTTGGAGTCCGCACCCTTGCCGACCGCGTACTCGAAGGAATCGCCGGTTTTCAGCACGTCCTGACCGCCTTTGCCTGTCAGCCATTTCAGGAACGCCTGGGCTTCCTTCGGATGCTTGCTCGAAGCCAGCACACCGCCGCCGGAGATCGAGACGAAGGCGCCCGGATCCTGGTTCTTGAAATAGTGCAGCGCGACATTCTTGCTGTTTTCGCCGGTCTTGGCCTGATCGCCGAAATAGTAATAGTGATAGATCACGCCGCCTTCGATCTCGCCGGCATTGACCGCCTTCATCACCGTGCTGTTGCCCTTGTAGGCGGTGAAATTGGTTTTCATCGCCTTCAGCCAGTCGGCGGTAGCGGCTTCACCTTTGAGCTGGAGCAGGGCGCTGACGATGGCCTGGAAATCAGCGCCCGAGGGGGAGGCGGCCCAACGGCCTTTCCAGCTCGGATCGGCGAGGTCCAGCATCGACTTGGGCAACTGGTCGGCAGTCAGCTTGGTCTTGTTATAGGCAAAGACCGTGCTGCGCGCGGCAACGCCGACCCATTTGCCGCTGGCCGGCTGATAGTCCTGGGGAACCTGTGCAAGCGTGTCCGCGTTGACCGGCGCGAACAGGCCGGCGCTTTCGACCAGCGCCATGGCCGGTGAGTTTTCGGTCAGGAAGACGTCTGCGGGCGAAGCAGCGCCCTCGGCGAGGATCTGGTTGGAGAAATCGCTGTCGCCGCCATTGCGCACGGTGACCTTGATGCCTGTTTCCTTGGTGAAGCCTTCGGCCCACGCCTTGGTCAGGCTTTCGTGCTGGGCGTTGTAGACAATGATGCCATCCTCTTCCGCCTTTGCCGGACCGGCGATGAGGCTGATTGCCAGCGCGGCGGCGCCGGCGAGGGTGGAAAGAGCGTATTTCATGGCATTGTCCTCGATTTCGGGGGTCCTAGGTCTGTCACGGCTGCACCTATCGATACCTGACAGCTATAGTCAACATTGTTGATGTGCTTCAATCGGTCGCTGACGTGCAAAGGCCGGTGCCGAACGGACAATTCCGCGTGATGCTCACGGTTCGGCGATGCCGCAAACTTTCGTGATTTGCCGACAGTTTGGCTTGGACATTATTTCGCCGGCCACGTAACAAATCAGCGCCGAGACGCGAAAATCGGGGAGTGAACTCTTGTGAGCGGCAAGGACGAGGCCGAACTTTCCCGGCTGATGCGGGCCGCGATCGCGGGAGATGAAAGGGCTTACGCCGACTTTCTGCACCGGATTGCCGCGCTGGTTCGCGGTTTTGCCAGGCGCAAGATCGTGCAGGGCGGGGTCGATCCCGAGGATGTCGTGCAGGAAACCTTGCTGGCCATTCATCTGAAACGGCATACCTGGCGTCAGGATGCGCCGGTGTTGCCGTGGGTCTATGCGATTGCCCGCTTCAAGCTGATCGATGCGTTCAGGCGGCGCGGACGGCGCATCGAGATCGACGTCGACGATATCGCCGAGACGTTCGCCGAGCCGGAAACCGAGACCGTCAGCGAGCGCGACATCAACCGTGCATTGGACGGTCTGTCGCCGGCTCAGCGCTCCGTGGTCTCGGCCGTGTCGGTGGAAGGGCGGTCCATCGGCGAGACGGCGGCAAAGTTCGGCATCAGTGAGACGGCGGTGCGGGTGTCGCTGCATCGCGGACTTGCCGCGATAGCCAAGCGATTCGGGCAGGGGCGGTTCGGGCGGGAATGACATGAGAACGGACGATCTCATCAAGGCGCTGGACGCCGATGCAACCAGCAAGGCGATGCCGCTGCAATCGGCCTGGTGGCTGGCCGCCGGTGCGGCAGCGGTGATCGCGGCCGTCGTTTTTCTGCTGACCATCGGCCCACGCCCGGATTTCATGGCGGCCGCGCACACGATGCGCTTCCTTTCCAAATTTGTTTTCACCATCGTGCTTGCCGTCAGCGCCTTCGCCCTGATCCGTGCCTTGTCGACGCCGGGTGCATCAACGGGCCGGGCGATGGTTGGGATGGCTGCGGCGCCAGTGCTGGTAGCCGTGGCGGTGGTTCTGGAGCTTTTCATGGTGCCGGAGGCGCTGTGGGGAACCAAAATGGTCGGCTCCAACATGATGATCTGCATGGCATTCATCCCGCTGATCGGCCTCGGTCCGCTTGCCATCTTCCTGTGGATGCTGCGCTACGGGGCGCCGACACGGCCGGTGCTTGCCGGTGCGGTGGCAGGCCTGCTCGCCGGCGGGCTGGCGGCAACCTTCTATGCCGCCCACTGCTTCGACGATTCGCCGCTTTTCGTCGCCACCTGGTACACGATAGCGATTGCAGCGCTCGCATTGCTTGGCGCGCTCGGCGGACGGTTTTTCGTGCGCTGGTAGCGTTGCGCCACGCTCGCCCGCTCGCGCATACCGATCCTTAATCATGCCGGCAATTGTTTGCCGGTTAGCGATGGCACCGGAATGCCTGACGCAACCTTTCCTTAAAATCGATCCGCCAAGGTTGAGGCGAGAACATGCGTTTGCGCACGGGGGTGGCACGTATCGTGATGTGGCGAGGATTGACCAGCCGAGAATCTCTTGGGCGTGCAGGGCTGGCGTTGCTCGTCGCCGGCCTGGGCGTGCTGGCGGCCTCGATCCTGCTGTCGCACCTGGACCTGGGCACCGAAGCCTTGAAACTCTGCCTGCAGATCGCGATGGCGGTGGCGGCGGGCGCGCTGTTCCTCGCCGCCCTGTCCATCCGCAGGATCAGCAGGGATCGCCAACAGATCGCCGAGAGCGAGCTGCGCTTCCGCCGCGCCATGGAGGATTCAGCGATCGGTATCGTCGTTGTCGGTCTCGATGGGCGCATCCGCCAGACCAATCCGGCCTTCGCGGCCATGCTTGGCTACACAAGCGAAGAGATCGAGACGCTGACTTTCTTCCAGATCACGCATCCCGACGACCAGCAGATCGGGCGGGAGACGATGGACGATCTGAAGGCGGGCACGGTCAATTCCTTCCATTTCGAGAAGCGCTATCTCCGCAAGGACGGAACGCCCGTCTGGGCCCATCTTGCCGGTTCGGTCATTCGCGATGAGACCAGCGGCCGCCCGCTCTATCTCGTCTCGCAAATCGAGAACATCGACGCTCGCAAGCAGGCCGAGGCGCGCATTGCCGAAGCGGAAACGCGTTGGAATTTCGCGCTCGCCGGCGCCGGCCAGGGCGTCTGGGACCTCGACATGCGCAAGGGCGGCACGACCTATTCCTCGACCTGGGTCAAGATGCTGGGCTATGCGGATGGCGAGCTCGATGGCGACACCGACCGCTGGCTGACGATGATCCATCCTGATGATCGCGAGACTGTCGCCGAAGCGGATCGCGCTCATCTCGAGGGCAAGACACCGTTCTTTGAGGCCGAGTTCAGGATGCGCCACAAGGATGGCCACTGGGTGTGGATCCTCGACCGCGGCAAGGCCATCGAACGTGATGAGGATGGACGGCTGATCAGGGCCATCGGCAGCTTGACCGACATCACCCGCCGCAAGGAGGCCGAAGAGCGCCTCACCGTGTCGGCGGCAATGCTTGCCGATGAAAAGGAGCGGCTGAGGGTGACGCTGCAATCGATCGGCGATGCCGTGATCTGCACCGATGCCGCAAACCGGATCACCTTCATGAACCCGGTCGCCGAAAAGCTGACCGGGATTGCCGGCGGCGAGGCTCTCGGCAAGATGCTTGGCCATGTCTACTGGGCGGTCGACGAGGAGACGGGGCACAGGATCGGCGTGACCCGGCCCGCGGTTGGCGTTCATGCGCCCGCCGACCAGAACAGCCGCGCCGTCCTCATCCGGCGCGACGACACGCGCTGCAGCATCCGCCAGGTGGTGTCGCCGATCGTCAACGACCGCAACGAATTCTGCGGGCTGGTCATCGTCTTCCAGGACTTTACCGATGCGCGCGCGCTGCAGCGCCAGCTCGCCCACGCCGCCGCACACGATGCGCTGACCGGCCTTGCCAACCGCTCCAGCTTCATCCGCGCCATGGAGGACCTCGTCGGCCAGGCGCGCAAGGACGGCACCGCCGACACGACAAGGTCGGTCGGCGACACGACACGGTCGGTCGGCGACACGACAAGGTCGGTCGGAGGCGCCGGACATCAGTTCATGTTCATCGACCTCGACCACTTCAAACTGGTCAACGACACGGGTGGCCACGCGGCGGGAGACGCGCTGCTGAAGCGGGTTGCCGTGGCTATTCGCGGCGTGCTTGGTCCAGACGACATCGTCGCTCGCCTCGGCGGCGACGAATTCGCGGTCATTTTGAAATCGGGTTCGGCAGCCGGCGCCAAGATCGCGGCGCGCTCCATCATCGATGCGATCGGCGGGCTAGACTTCACCTGGGACGGCCGTCCTCACGTGATCGGCGCCAGCATCGGGTTGGCTGCGATCAATGCCAATTGTGGCGAGGTCGACGAGATCATCGCCAGGGCCGATGCGGCTTGCTATGCCGCCAAGGCGGCGGGCCGTGGCTGTGTCTCCGTGGCGCCCGACGCACAGATCGTGGATGGCCGGACAGAGCCACTGGCGGTGGCCTCCTGATAGACCCGTCGCCGTTGAACCGAAAGGCTTGTCCCTGATTTGCGCCGACGATCCGCTCAGCGCGTCGGGACGGGATGCTCGCCGCGATAGTCGTAGAAGCCGCGCCCGGTCTTGCGGCCGAGCCAGCCGGCCTCGACATATTTCACCAGGAGCGGGCAAGGGCGGTACTTGGAGTCCGACAGGCCGTCATGCAGCACCTGCATGATCGACAGGCAGGTATCGAGCCCGATGAAGTCAGCCAGCTGCAGCGGCCCCATCGGATGGTTGGCGCCGAGCCGCATCGCGGTGTCGATGGCGTCGACCGAGCCGACACCCTCATAGAGCGTGTAGATCGCCTCGTTGATCATCGGCAGCAGGATGCGGTTGACGATGAAGGCAGGAAAATCCTCCGAGACCGTGATCGTCTTGTCGAGCTGCTTCACATAGGTCTTGGCTGCCTCGAAGGTCTGGTCCTCGGTGGCGATGCCGCGTACCAGTTCGACCAGCTTCATCAGCGGCACCGGGTTCATAAAATGTATGCCGATGAACCGCTCGGGCCGGTCGGTCTGCGCGGCAAGCCGCGTGATCGAGATCGACGAGGTGTTGGTCGCCAGGATGGCTTCGGGATTGAGCTGCGGACAAAGCTGGGCGTAGATCTTGCGCTTGACCGTCTCGTCCTCGGTCGCCGCCTCGATCACCAGGTCAGCACCCGCAAGATCGGCCATCGCGGGCGCGGCCGAAATGCGGCCCATCGCATCGTTGCGCACCTTCTCGTCGAGCTTGCCGGACCCCACCTGGCGGGCCATGTTGCCGCTGATCGTGGCGATGCCCTTCTCGATGCGGTCGGGCGAGATATCGTAGATCAATACCTTGTAGCCTGAAAGCGCGGAGACATGGGCGATGCCGCCACCCATCTGGCCCGCGCCGATGATGCCGATCGTCTCGATCTTGCTCATTACACCGATCCCGTCCTGAACCCTTCCGCTTGAACTGCGAAAGCGCTCCACCTTTTATTTTACCGCAATCCCGGACGCAAAACCGCTGCGCACTTTGCTGGATTGCTTTCAGCCTTTGCGGCCTGCTTTTTGTGCGGTGCAAACTAAAAGGGCGGGGCGACTTCGTCTACCCCACCCTCACCATTTAATACGCTTTGGCAGAAAGCGTCAAAGCGCCTTTTGCAGTTCCGGCAGGATGACGAACAGGTCGCCGACAAGGCCGTAGTCGGCAACCTGGAAAATCGGCGCCTCCTCGTCCTTGTTGATGGCGACGATGACCTTGGAATCCTTCATGCCGGCAAGGTGCTGGATGGCGCCGGAGATGCCGACCGCGATGTAGAGATCGGGGGCAACCACCTTGCCGGTCTGGCCGACCTGCCAGTCGTTCGGCGCATAGCCGGCATCGACGGCGGCGCGGGAAGCGCCGACCGCGGCGCCGAGCTTGTCGGCAACCGGCAGGATGACCTCCTGGAATTTCTCCGAGGAGCCCAGCGCGCGCCCGCCCGAGATGATGATCTTGGCCGAGGTCAGCTCCGGACGGTCGGTCTCGGAAAGCTTGTTCTCGATGAAGGTGGAGAGGCCCGGATTGGCCGCGGCCTTGACGGTCTCGACGGCTGCCGAGCCGCCCTCGGGGGCTGCCTGGAAGGAGGCGGTGCGCACGGTGATCACCTTCTTGGCGTCGCTCGACTGCACCGTCTGGATGGCGTTGCCGGCATAGATCGGCCGCTTGAAGGTGTCGGGCGATACGACTTCGATGATCTCGGACACCTGCGCGACATCGAGGAGCGCAGCCACGCGCGGCGCGACATTCTTGCCCGACGAGGTCGCCGGCGCGATGATGGTGTCGTAGGCGCCCGCCAGCGACACAATGAGCGCTGCCGTCGGTTCGGCCAGGCGCTCGGCAAGCTCGTCGGCCTCGGCCGACAGCACCTTGCTCACGCCCTTCAGCTTGGCGGCAGCGTCGGCTGCCGGCTTGGCGCCCTTGCCGGCAACCAGCACATGCACGTCCGAGCCGATCTGCAGCGCGGCCGACAGCGCCTTGGCGGTCTGGTCGGAAAGGGTTGCGTTGTCGTGTTCTGCAATCAGAAGAATAGCCATTGATGATATTCCTGACTTTCGTCTTCGCGGCTCCCTGAAATCCGGTCAGGCCGAGTCGAAAACGGTTGGTTTCGAGAACCGGAGCGGAGCGTACTTCTGTACGTGAGCACCGGAAGCGGAGAAGCCAGCCGTTTGCAGGCCGGCCTCATCGGATTTCCTTACAGCACGCCGGCTTCGTTCTTCAGCTTGTCGACCAGCTCAGCGACGCTCTTGACCTTGACGCCTGCCTTGCGGCCGCTCGGCTCTTCGGTCTTGATGACCTTCAGCCGCGGCTTGACGTCGGCGCCGTAGTCGGCCGGGCTCTTCTCGTCGAGCTGCTTCTTCTTGGCCTTCATGATGTTGGGCAGCGAGGCATAGCGCGGCTGGTTGAGGCGAAGGTCGGCGGTGACGATCACCGGCATCTTCAGTTCCACCGTCTGCAGGCCGCCATCGACTTCGCGCGTCACCTTGGCCTTGTCGCCGTCGAGCACGATCTTGGAGGCGAAGGTGCCCTGCGCCCAGCCCAACAGTGCCGCCAGCATCTGGCCGGTCTGGTTGGAATCGTCGTCGATCGCCTGCTTGCCGAGGATGACGAGGCCGGGCCGCTCGGCGTCGACGACGCCCTTCAGCACCTTGGCGACGCCGAGCGGCTCGGTCTGTTCGTCGGTCTTGACCAGGATGGCGCGGTCGGCGCCCATGGCGAGCGCCGTGCGCAGGGTTTCCTGCGCCTGCTGCGGGCCGATCGAGACGACGATGATTTCTTCCGCCTTGCCAGCTTCCTTCAGCCGGATCGCCTCTTCAACCGCGATCTCGTCGAACGGGTTCATCGCCATCTTGACGTTGGCGAGCTCCACCGCCGAACCATCAGCCTTCACGCGAACCTTGACGTTCGCATCCACAACCCGCTTCACGGGCACAAGGATCTTCATTTGCCTGTCACCTCTTCACGCTAATTGGGCGCGCTATAACAGCCTGTGCCCGTTCTGAGTTGTCGAAAGCCGACATTCCAGGTGGAAATTCTGGCCGGATGGAAATTCTGGTCTTTGCCCGCCTTAGGTTGCGGCGGAGACGTTTCCGTAGTTGCGGCAACCCTGCACGTCAATACGCTGCAAGTGGCTCAAATCGGTTCAGTCCGAACTGGAAGCGTTTCCGCGTCCCCAGCGCGGTGTCACGGCGGGTTGATCGGGGATCAGCGGTTCCGTGGCAACCGGCGGCTGGTCGGGAGCGGCGGGCGCGACGTCGTCGTCGGCGCCGGCAAACAGCGGCACGCCGCGGCTACGCAAGACAAGCACCAGAACGGCGCCGGCGATGATGCCGCCGATATGGCAGGCCCAGGAGATCTGATCCTCGCCGCCGGCGGCAAACATCACCACCTGGAAGAGGACCCACAGGATGAGCGGGATGAAGGCCGGAATGCGCAGCGGGATGCGGGCGAAGGCCAACACCCAGACCTTCACCCTGGGATAAAGGATCAGATAGGCGACGACCACGCCGGCGATGGCGCCCGAGGCACCGATCAGCGGCACCTGCGAGTCCCAGGCGACGAGGCCCTGGAAGGCGGCGCCGGCGATCGCGCACAACAGGTAGAAGATGAGGTAGCGGATGTGACCGAGCGCGTCCTCGACATTGTCGCCGAACACCCACAGGAACAGCATGTTGCCGCCGAGGTGGAAGATGTCGGCATGCAGGAAGGAATAGGTGAGATAGCTCAGGCTTTCGGGGATGACGATAAAACGGGGATCGAGCTCGGCGGTGTCATGGACGACCGACGGGATGAAGCCGAGACCAAGCACGGCGGCATTGGAGAAACTCTCGCCGCCGAGCGCGGTGGCGAGGTAGACCAGGGCGTTGACCACGATCAGCCCGATGGTCACATATTGCAGGCGGATGTGGCGCAGCCTGTTGGTGTCGTAAAGCGGGATGAACATGCCCCAGGCCCTCTTCCGCTTTCGACAATCAGCGGTTCTTGCCGGGAACCCATAGCACGTCGGCGTTTCCGTTGTCATTGACCGCCCGGGCGGCGACAAACAGGAAATCCGAGACGCGGTTGATGTATTTCAGACCGTCGCGGTTGACGTGCTCGTTCGGGTCCTGGGCCAGGGCGACCATCAGCCTTTCGGCTCGCCTTGCCACGGTGCGGGCAAGGTGAAGTGCCGCCGCCGCCGCTGTGCCGCCATTGAGCACGAAGGATTTGAGCGGCTGAAGCTCCTTGTTGAGAAGGTCGATGTCCTTTTCGACCCGGTCGGTCTGCACGGCGACGATGCGAAGCGGCTCATAGCCGAGCGGCTTGCCGTCGTCGGGTACGGCGAGATCGGCGCCGAGATCGAACAGATCGTTCTGGATGCGGGACAGCATGGCGTCGATCGCGGGATGGGCCGCGGCCGTGTGGACCCTGGCGATGCCGATGCAGGCATTGGCCTCGTCGACCGTGCCGTAGGCCTCTACCCGCAGATCGGATTTCAGCCGCCTCTCGCCGGTGCCGAGACCCGTGGTGCCATCATCGCCGGTGCGGGTGTAGATCTTGTTGAGCTTGACCATTTCGCCTCCCCGGCCGCCGGCATCCTCACTTGCGGGTGAAATACACCGCCAGCAGGATCAGCACCAGCGCCACGGCCTGCAGCATGACTCGTGCCTGCATCAGCTTGTTCGAGGTGACGCCGGAGCCGCCGCGCATCATGTTGATGAGGCCGCGAACAAGCACGACCGCAACGGCGACCATGACCAGAATGGCGAGAATGTTGAAGACGGTTGCCATTGCTTCGTTCCAGTTGTTTGGCGTTCAGGCGCGTTTGGCCATCAGGCGGTAAAGCATCGATGCCGGCAGGATGCGTCTGAGCACCGCACCGATCCTGGCGGGCACTGTTACCACATAGTGCGGGCGTGGGCGCCGCGACAGAAGTGCATGGCGCAGCGCCGCATGAACCACTTCCGGCCCTGGCTTCAAGGCCGATTGGCTGCCGCCGGCCCGCAGTCGCTCGAGTTGCGCCGCATAGTCCACGCGGTGCACGGAATTCTCGTGGTCGATGTTGCTGAGAAACCAAATGAGGCCATTGCTGGCGATCTTCGACTTCACCGGCCCCGGCTCGATCAGCGAAACGTGGACGCCGCTGCCCGCCAGTTCCTGGCGCTGGCAGAGCATCAAGGCCTCCAGTGCGTGCTTCGACGCAGAATAGGCGCCGCGAAAGCGCACCGGCACGAGGCCAAGGATCGAGGAGCAGTGGACGATGCGGCCGTGACCCTGGCGGCGCATCACCGGCACCAGCCGGCGGGTCAAATCATGCCAGCCGAAGAAATTCGCCTCGAACTGCTGCTTGAGCGCGGCAACGGGCAGATCCTCGACGGCGCCCGGCTGCGCATACGCGCCGTTGTTGAACAGGGCGTCGAGCCGGCCGCCGGTGCGGTCGAGCACCGCCGTCACCAGCGCGGCGATGGAGTCCGGCTCGCAATAATCGAGATAGAAGGCCTCGATGCCATCGGCTTCGAGCGCGGCGAGGTCCTGTGGCTTGCGCGCCGTTGCGAACACCCGCCAGCCCTCCGCCTTCAACGCGCGGGCGCAGTACGCGCCTATTCCCGAAGACGCACCGGTGATGATAATCGAGCGCAACTTCTGCGCCGGACTGTTCGTGGTTTCGCCAAGGGTTGCCATTTGCCGCAATCCCTTCCCATATTCCCGGCGTGGAGACAATTGGAGGGCGCGGTTCTTGTTGCGGAAGATCGTAGCCCTCAAGCGGGTCCTCTACGACGCACTTGGCCATTTCAACACCGATGACGGCTGGGCGATGGCCAGCCATCTGGCGATCACCTCGCTGATGGCGCTGTTCCCGTTCCTGATCTTCGCGACGACGCTGGCGAGCTTCCTCGGCGCGCAGGCGTTCTCCGACACGGCCGTGCATCTGGTCTTCGACACCTGGCCCGAACAGATCGCCAAGCCGATCGCGCGCGAAGTGCTCAATGTGCTGACCGTCAGGCGCACCGACCTTTTGACCTATGGTGTGGTGCTTGCGGCCTATTTTGCCTCGAACGGCATCGAGGCGCTGCGCACGTCGCTCAACCGCGCCTACCGCGTCTCGGAAACGCGCGGCATCATCTACCGCCGGGTGCAGAGCATCGTCTTCGTTCTCATCGCCACGGCCGGTTTCCTGGCGATCAGCGTGCTCCTGGTGTTCGCGCCGCTGCTGGCGCGGCTCGCGGAAGCCCATATCGACTGGATCAAGCCCTATATGGGCACCATTACGCTATGGCGTTACGTCATCGCTTCGGCGGTCATTGTCGGCGGATTGTTTGCCGTCCATTTCTGGCTGCCGGCGGGCAAGCGCCGCTTCGTCTCGCTGGTGCCGGGCATCGTCTTCACGCTGGCGGCATGGCTTATCGGTTCGACCATCTTCGCCACCTATCTCGACCACTTCTCGTCCTATGTGACGACCTATGCCGGCCTGGCCTCGATCATGATCGCCGTGGTCTTCCTCTACATGGTCTCGGCGATCTTCATCCTCGGCGGCGAGCTCAATGCCGCGATCAGCCGCTACCTGGAGGCGCGCGCGCGGGTCGGATGACAGGTCGAATTGAGGAATTGAAGAACTGAAGAATTGGAGAAAAAGCGGGCCATATCCGGCGCTGTCTGTGCTTCTTCCTCAATTCCTCAATTCCTCAATTCCACAGTTCTTCCCTTGGCCTGCCGCGCCGTTGCCAGGCCAACGCCGAATGTCGTGATCGCCATGCCGGAAATCTGAAGTGCGTTGAGTTGCTCGTCGAACAGGGCCCAGGCGATGATCGCCGTCACCGCCGGCACCAGGTAGAACAGCGAGGCCACCTTCGACATCTCGCCGTCGCGGATCATCACCATCAGGAGGAAGATGGCGCCGAGCGACAGCACCAGCACCAGCCAGGCCATGGCGAAGATCAGTTCGCCATTGATGACGACGGTGTGGGTTTCGAAGGCGAGGGAGGCGACGAGCATCAGCGAGCCACCGCCGACATATTGCCACATGGTCGCCGCGACGAGGTCGCCGCCGGAGGCAAAGCGCTTCTGCCAGATGGTGCCGGCGCTCATGCCGAGCACCGAAACCAGCGAGGCTGTCAATGTCGCCGCGGTCACGCCGCCGCCGAGCGCGCCGAGCTTCGGCCACAGCACGATGACGATGCCGATAAGGCCGATGCCAAGGCCAAGCCAATGGCGCGGCAGGATCGCCTCGCCGAGAAACTTGCCGGCAAGCACCGCCGTGATCAGCGGCTGCAGGCCGACGATGAGGGCCGAAAAGCCGGCCGGCATGCCCCTGTGGATGGCCCAGAACACAGCGCCGAGATAGACGCCATGCATCAGGATGCCCGCGCCGGTGGCATGCAGCGCCTCCTCGCGGGTGGCTTTTTTCGAACCCAATACAAGCATCAGGACGGCCAGCAGGATGGCGGCGATGACGAACCGCGCGGCGAGGAAGGTGAACGGCTCCGCCCATGGCATGGCGTAGCGTGCGCCAATGAAGCCGGTCGCCCACAGAACGACGAAGGTGGCGGGAATGAACCGCTTGATGCTGTGCATGTTCCGGAGTCCGCCGCACTGGAGAGAATTGCCGTGGCGATGCTCTAATCCCGTTCACCCCGGCGCGCAAAGCGAAACGGTTGATCCATAGATCACCGGAATTCAACGCCGGCCCATCTGGGGTGGCTTCTTGGTCTCACCGGGCTCAAAGCCCGACCATTCGCCTGATGTCGTCAGGCGATGCGCCGGCATGGCGCAAGGCGGCAAGGCCGGTATCGCCCAGGCTCTTCGACAGTTTTCGCCCGTCGGGCCCGAGGATGAGGCGATGATGGAAATAGGCCGGTTGCGGCAGTCCCAGGAGTTGCTGCAGCAGGCGCTGCACGCCGGTGGCGGAAAACAGATCTTGTCCGCGCACGACGTGGCTGACACCTTGCAGGGCATCGTCCATGACGACGGCGAGGTGGTAGCTGGTCGGGATATCGCGGCGCGCCACGATCACGTCGCCCCAGTCCTGCGGACGGGCTTCGATCGAGCGTGTCGCGGAAAGCGTCTCGTCGGCGAATTCGGTCCAAGACAGGTCCTTGCCGACACGCGCCAAGGCGGCATCGACATCCAGCCGCCAGGCGAAGGGCGCATTCCCGGCGATCCGCCGCTGGCGTTCCTTGACTGGCAGCGCCTTGTCAGCGGCGGGGTAGAGCGGCACGCCATCGGGATCGCGCGGCCAGTCGCGCCCACGCTTTTCACTGTCGGTGATGAAGGCGCGGATCTCGCCACGGCTCATGAAGGCGGGATAGACGAGTTCCTCCCGGACCAGCCGCTCGAGCACCGCCTGGTATTCGGCGAAATGCTCGGATTGGCGGCGCACCGGCTCTTCCCAGCCAAGCCCCAGCCATTTCAGGTCGGCAAGCACGCCGGCCTCGAATTGCGGCGTGCAGCGCGTCGTGTCGATATCCTCGATGCGCAGCAGCAGGCGGCCGTCTGCCCGTGCCGCCAGCTTCCGGTTGAGCAGCGCCGAATAGGCGTGGCCGAGATGCAGGTCGCCATTGGGGCTGGGCGCGAAGCGGAATGTCAGGAGTGTCATCTCTGCGGCGGCAATCGGGTTGTGCGGCGGTTTTGCCAATTGCTACCGTGCTGCCGGTTCAGGAACAAGAAAGCATGCAGCGTATCGCGACATCGGACGACATTGCCCGGGGGCTCGATGCGCTTTGCGTGATCGACCCGCGCCTGGAAAAGGTGCGCGGCATGGCCGGCGAGGTGCCGCTGCGGCTGTCCGAACCGGGGTTTCGAAGCCTGGCGTCGATCGTCGTCTCGCAGCAAGTGTCCCGCGCCAGCGCCGATGCGATCTTCGGCCGGCTGACCAAGCTCGTCGATCCGCTGACGCCGCAGGCCATCCTGGCCGCCGGCGAGGACATGTTTCGCGAGGCCGGCCTGTCGCGGCCGAAGCAGCGTGGCCTGATCGCAATTGCCCAGGCCGTGGTCGACGGCCTCGACCTGCATCACCTCTGTTCCCTCGATGCCCAGGAGGCGATCACGACGATGACGGCGGTGTCCGGCATCGGTCCGTGGACGGCGGAAGTGTACCTTTTATTCGCCGCCGGGCACCCCGACATTTTCCCCGCGCGTGATGTCGCGCTGCAGAGCGCGGTCGGCCACGCGCTCGGCATCGAGCCGCGTCCGCCGGAGAAAACGCTGATCGCATTGGCCGAATCATGGAGCCCGTGGCGAGGTGTCGCATCGCGGCTTTTCTGGTCCTATTATCGTGAAACCAGAGGGCGGGACGCCGCGCCGCCGGCCTGAATCCGCGAAAAATCATAAAAATCATGCATTTTTGGCGCTTTAGCGACGCGACAATCCGCTTCACATCCCTGTCATGTCGGGCTTACAGTATCCGTGCCGTTCGGGTCTAGAACCAAGGAGGTGAACACGTGACGGTTGCCGTATCTCCGGATGGGCTTCCAGCACTGGTGCTGAATGCGGATTACCGTCCGCTCAGCTATTACCCCTTGTCGCTCTGGTCGTGGCAGGACGCTATCAAGGCGGTGTTCCTCGACCGGGTGAACATCGTCGCCGAATACGAGCACGCCGTCTCCTCGCCGACCTTCTCGATGAAGCTGCCGAGCGTTGTCAGTCTTAAGGCCTATGTGAAGCCCTCCAGGCACCCGGCCTTCACCCGCTTCAACGTCTTCCTGCGCGATCGCTTCCAGTGCCAATATTGCGGCACGCCGGAGGACCTGACCTTCGATCACGTCATCCCCCGCCATCGCGGCGGCGCGACGACGTGGGAGAATGTCGTTGCCGCCTGCTCGCCGTGCAATTTGAGGAAGGGCGGCATGATGCCGGCGCACGCCAAGATGTGGCCGCTGCAGAAGCCTTTCCAGCCGACGGTGCACGATCTGCACAACAATGGCCGCCTGTTTCCGCCCAACCATCTGCATGAGAGCTGGATGGATTATCTGTACTGGGATGTCGAACTCGAACCCTGAGATCGTTCGAGAATTCGGGAGGCTGGCCGCCTGAAGCGATTTTCTGCGCTTCCGGCCTTCGCCGGCCGAAGCACTCGTGGTGTTCGTGGCGGTTGAGGCTACGGTCGGCATAGGCCGGTGCTCACGGGTTCCTCAGACCATGATAATCTGACGCTCCCCGATATCGCGGGCTCAGTCGCGCTCACTTATCAGCGGCTTCGCGCTTAAGGACCGGCTTCCCCCACTCCGTCGCTGCTTCGCAGCGCCACCTCTCCCCCCCGGAGGGAGAGGAAGGGAGCCTCTCTTAGAGGAGTCCTGGCTACAACAGGCTCGCGCCCTTCCTCTACCCCGTCGATCGGGGGAGAGGTGGCTCGGCGAAGCCGAGACGGAGTGGGGGTCGACTTGGCTCGGATGTCGAAAGCTGCGCCTATCCGACTCAGCCCGGCGAATTTTTGCGCGAACTCTGCGTCGCGCCGTTCAATCGAATTGGCTTAGTCGCGGGTGAGGGCGCCGCGGAAGGCGACGGCGGCGAGGATCAGGCTGGCGATGGCGTTCCAGCCGGCCAGCGACAGGCCAAGGATGCGCAAGGCGGCCTTGTCGCAGGATGGCGGCACGAATTTGTCGAGCGCGTCGAGCACGCCCTTGCCGCCGGTGTCGACCGGCCCGGCGCCCGCCGTGCAATCGGTCGGGCCGGCCCACCACTGCCATTCGACGCCGGAGTGGTAGACGCCGAGATAGAGGCCGTAGAGCATCAGGATGCCGCCGACGGCCAGCAGGCCGCGCGTCAGCCAGCTGGGTGCGTGCAGCATCGACGCAATCACCGCCAGCACCATCAGCGGCACGCCGATATAGTAGGGCGTGCGCTGTTCGAGGCAGAGGTGGCAGGGGATGTAGCCGCCGAGATACTGGAAGCCGAGCGCCGAGCCGACGGTGGCGGCCATGGCGACGGCGAGGAACAAGGCGGTCAGCGTGCGCTGGCGTCCGGTGTCGGCATTCATGGTCGCTGTCATTTCAATCGGTCCGTCCGGCTCGCAATGGTAATGTTCAGAACGCGTATTTGACCAGGATATAGAGCAAAATCAGGGCAACCGCGCCGGCGCCGGCGATCAGACCGAGGCGCTTTTCGATGAATTCGCGGATCGGTTCGCCATAGCGGCGCAGCAGCCAGGCGAGCAGCAGGAAGCGGGCGCCGCGGGCCACGATCGCCAGCACGATGAACAGCAGCAAATTGACGCCGATGACGCCGGACAGGATCGTCACCACCTTGATCGGCGGCAGGTGGGCGGCACCCGATGTGATCAGCATCAGGACGATGAAGCCGACGCCGGCGCCCGCGCGCAGTTGCTCGAACTCGTCGTACTTGCCGTAGAATTCGAGGATCGGCCTGGCGACCGCGTCATAGGCATAGTGGCCGATGAACCAGCCGGCGATGCCGCCCAGCACCGAGGCGACGGTGGCGATCAGCGCATAGCGGTAGGCGCGATCCGGCCGCGACAGCGCCATCGGCAGATAGAGCACGTCGGCCGGCACCAGGAACACCGAGCTTTCGACGAAGGCGATGAAGGCCAGCCACCATTCGGCGGATTTGCGGGCCGCCAGCGACAGGGTCCAGTCGTAAAGTCCGCGAAGCATCGGCACTCCTAATGCGTGTCGTTCAATTGCAGGCAGGTTGGGGTGTAACGGCATGCACAGAACAAAGACCCAGCGCACGCCATCCGTCCCCGCAGACGTGCCGCGCTTTGATGCGCCGCCTGTCTAGAAAGATTTTCCGCGCTGCACAATGGCAGCCCCGTCACGAAATCGAAAGGCGCAGTTTGGTCGCATCCGGGGCGACGAGGAATTGGCCAGTTGACGAACAGGCCTCCAACCGTATAGTCCCGCGCCATCCAGGCCGCCCGGCCTGAGCCCCTATGGCGGAATTGGTAGACGCGCTCGACTCAAAAAGGGTTTTGTCTACCATATCCACAGAAATCACAACGAAGTGAAAAAGTCGTGGTTTCAAGGGGTTAATGAAACAGAAGTTTGAGGCCTCGAAACTGGAAATTCGCTCTAGGTGCAGTATAGGTGCAGAGAGCGACGGACAGAATCGGCGGCAAATGTGCGGGTGTGGTGGAATTGGTAGACGCGCTGGATTCAAAATCCAGTTCCGAAAGGAGTGCCGGTTCGACCCCGGCCACCCGCACCATCTTTTCGATCTCTTAACGTTGCCTTCTGCTGAAACTCATCCGGCAATGGCGTCATGGTTTCGGGCGTTCGATTGGCTTCACCGTCACAATTCTCCGAAATCACGCGATTCAGCCGCTTTGGACGCCGTTGCAGCGACCGCACCAGTGATGGATGGGACAGACAGGTAAGCAAAATCAAATAGTTGCGGAAGGTCATGTGCAAAAACCGCACACGAAAGTTCTGCTTCTCTTCTTTTTTCGTTCGCACGACAGAGCCGCCGACAGTCCTATTTGGACGCTCTTTTGCCGACGATATTGGCCGCTTCATCGCGGACGTTCGCTGCAATATCCGTGGGCCGTAATGTCTGATGCGGCCTCCAATTCCCCTGAGGTTTCTGGAAGCTTTTCGAACTTTCTGGGTGGCGCCTCAGCCCGAATTGCGGTTGCTTTTGGACAAAATGGGGCACTCGATCCGGTTTTGGGCATCATGAACGCGTCGACTTCTGGCACATGCGCCAGATTGCGCATCAGCACGAACTTCCAAGCGTGCTACCTTTTGAACTGCAGCTTTGCGCCCTATGTCGGCCGTAGAGATAAAATTTATCGCTTTTGAACGCAGACATCGCCAGCGACCAGGTAACCATGGTTGCGCCGGTTTGGGTCATTTCTCTATTTAAAATAGAGTAGCAGTTTGCCAGAAACAGAGCGCTGGCCGCGAAACATGACACATAAAGCGACGAGTCCAGGTCGTCGAGTTCCAGCGAAAATGCGACGTCAACCAGATGTGCGAAGTACCCAGCGCGTACTATCTGAATAAAGACTAATCAAGGAAAGTGGCGGGGTATCGATTCGCCAGTATGAAGTCAGCGGCGCCGCCAATATGTGGATCATGGCTGTCCGCACCACCGCCGGGTGGGTAATCACTATCAGTTGCCCGCCTGCCGACCGCATCGAATCCAGGAATCCTGCGGTTCGGCTGGCAACTTGAGTGAGTGACTCACCGCCTCCAGGAACGTAAGCGGGATCCGCTCGAAATGCGGCAAGGGCTCCAGGCTGCTCCGCCTCGATATTCTCCAACGTCTTGCCTTCCCAAAAGCCGTAGTTCTGGTCTCGCAGGCTGTCGATCACCGTTGCACTAAGCCCCAGCAACTCGGCTGTCTGCCTGGCGCGCAGCGATGGCGCCACGAACACACGATCTGCCCTTAAAAAATGCTGCCCAAGAGCCCGCGCCAATTCGATCGAGCGCTTTTCCAGCGGCGCGTCGAGCGGAAATCCACCCTTGCGCATCTGGTGCGTGATACCGCTGCAAACCAGCGTCAAGCGTGTTGCTCTCATCCTGCCATGCGGTAGCTGCCTATATCGTCGTGATGGCGATCGCTGAATATGCGCTGCCGCCCATCAACGAGGTGCCCGAGCAGTTTTCCGCTGTTGTATTGTGGGATTTCCGCGTCGCTTCACTCGGCATCCAGACAGTGCTTTGGGCTGCGATCGGCGTGTTGTTCGGAGCGGTCGCCGAGCGCAGGCTGGTTGACCGTCGCGACGGTCGACCGGTGACGAGCGTAGCGGTCCGCTAGGTTATTACGTGATGCCGCGGCGCATCCTGATGTCCACGCGTGTCGCGGCATGGTGTGTCTGCGTTTTGCTTGTCTCGATGATTGCGGGATCGGCGCAGGCGCATCGGCAGAAGTCAGACCTGGACAGCTCAGGTCTTGAAATTCCCGCTTTGACTCACGGCCAAATGGCCGTGGTCGCCGACTATCGCGGCGAAATTCTCGACCTGGCGGCCCGTCAAAACCGCACGGACGAAACGTTTCGCAGGCTGTTGAACTTCGCCAACTTGCAGTATGCCGCCTGTTTTTGGGGGCTGATGCCCGGCAGCATTGGAAATGAGACAAGCCCCTTCAATGAATGCAGCCATGCCTATCTGTCAGCGATGCATGCAGCGCTGATGCATCTGCGCGAGATGTCAGCAGACAAACCGGTCGTCGAGGCGCTGATATCGCGGATCGACGCGGACATGATGCGGAACCGCGCGTCGTTCGTCATGTGTCAGTTTAGCGGCGAGACCTTCAGTACGGCTTCACTGGTCATGCCGGACTGGTGGAACATCCTCTGGCACCTGCCCAGCCTCATTGCGGTAGGCACCATCTTTTTGGCGGCGATGGCAGGTCTTCTTGCTGTTCTGCTACCAATTCGCACTTGCCGCTACTGGAGCGTCTGGTCATCGATGCCCTGGCAGTGACTCTGCCGGGGAGCACGGAACTCTGATTCCCGGACCGGTATTTCGAAGATGATCGCGACGACGCGCCGTTGGAGCGAGTTTCGCAATGTGGAAACCGGGATCGAGCCCCCTTTTCAGGCGGCGTCAGCCTCGGATATGCTTCCCTGATTTTGCGGCGGCGTTATCCTGTCGTACTCCACGCAAGACCTGATCGACAAGTCCATTACCGTACTCCTCGGTAAGTGGGGCAAACTTCAGCAGCAGGCGAAGATAGATCGCGCCGAAGAGAGCATCGATCAGCAAGATCGGATCAGTGTCGGTTGAAAACTCGCCTCTGGCCTTGCCGCGTTCGACATCAGCGGCCGCCCCTGCGCGCCGTACGGCGATGTGCTTGTCATAGAGTTCTTGCAAGACCGCAGGATCGCTTTGACCCTCTGCAATCAGGTCGGCGAAGAACTTGCCAAACAGGCCGTTGAACTCGCCGATCAGGATACGCACCCTGCCACGCAGGGCTTCCTCTGCGGTCGCCGCTTCAACCGCATCCAGTTGACCCGAAACACGCTCCTGGAACATCGCCATGATCAGTGCGGCCTTGTTCGGCCACCATTTGTAGAGCGTGGGTTTGCCCACCCCGGCGCGCTTGGCGATGGCTTCCATGGTCAGGTCGCGAGCCGAGGTCTCCTGCAGCAGCTCGTAGACAGCATCCATGATTGCCGAGTGTGCTTCGGCGGCATCGCTTCGGGGTCGACCGGAGCGGGGTGTTGAAACGGGGTTTTTGGACATCGAGCCAAATTAACAGAACGGCACGTAAAGACAATTGACGTCGATTTATAATTACGCTACGTTTCGTTAATTGAAATTGGATACGATCCACCCAGTAGAGAGGACGGTCATGAAATCGGCAACCATCCAAAACCCAGCTCGGCCCCGGCCGCGGATTACAACACACCCGCTAACCACTGAGGACGCTGCCGTCATGGTGGCACTACGCGGCCTCGCCGCGCCAAATAAAGGTCGAATGCAGGGCGTCGGCGCTCGCGGCACGTTCGACACCATCATGAGCAAGGTCGGAGCGCCCGAGGGCGTCACCTATCGACCCGATGCCGTGGGCGGCGTCCCGGGTTGGTGGTGCATCCCAAGCGACGCCGCGGCCGGGCAGGCGCTCCTGCATTGCCATGGTGGCTGGTTCAACTGGGGCACTGCGGAGGCGTTCCGCCACCTGGTAGGGCACATAGCCGCTCGGGCCAAAACGGAAGCCTTCATTCCCGATTATCGGCTGGCCCCCGAACATCCCTTTCCCTCCGGATTGAACGACGTTGAAGCCGCTTATGATGGCCTGGTCGCAGCAGGCGCCCAGCGGATCGTCATCCTCGGCGACTCAGCGGGAGGCAACCTCGCGCTTTCGCTGCTCTCAATCCTTACGGACCGCTCCTCCACCCATACCGTCAGACCAGCCGGAGCGGTCGTATTGTCGCCGGTGACGGACCTGACGCTTTCGGGTCCGTCCTGGGAGAGCCGTGCGATCGCCGACCCATACTTCACGCGGGTCCAGGTTGTAGAACTGGTCCGCTCGTACCTTGCTGGCCACGACCCAGCCGATCCTCTGGCTTCGCCATTATACGGGAGCTTGGTGGGTCTCCCTCCGGTGCGCGTACATGTCGGCGACGACGAGATGCTCCTTGATGACGCCACGCGCTATGTCGAGCGGGCCGTGGCGGCAGAGGTCGATGCCACGCTCGACATTTGGAACGGCATGCCGCACGGCTTTCTATCCGGCGTCGGCCACCTGTCGGCGGCGGACAAGGCGCTGGACGCAATTGGAGAATTTCTGACCGGGAGCTTGGCCTCCGGTGGCAGTCGAGCGTAGCTCCTTACTGGAGGCCTGTGCCGGAGCCATTTCAGTCATCAGCTCATCCAGTGCCGGTGACTGGCTGCTTAGCGCAACTGCCGCAAAAGCGCGGGCGGTGGCCGGAATCTCGATCTCGAATTGCGTTGGTGCGAAGTCGAACCGGCGCAGGAATTTGCTGGCATCCACCTCATAGGGGCGATCCCAGGTGTACCGAACGTCCCAGACCTCCTTGAGGAAACGGTCGAACAGCCCGGCCAGCGAAGGGTTGCGGCTGATTAGCCTTTGCGACATCAATATTCCGACCGACTTGGCCGAAGCAACTGCTAGACGTGAGCGCGTGACCAGGGCCATGCGTCATGATAGGTTTTTCCTACGGTAATGGCTCAATACTATCGATTTCTCTTTTCAAGCCCGCACGGCTACGTTCTGCCCACACCGGCCATGTTCCGAGGGGGCATTCGCTGGCAGTTTTAAGAAGATCTGGGAGGATCGTTTGATGTTGAATATAGAGGACGAGCGAGTTGCTGCTACGAGCGAGCAGACTTCCGATACGTTGGCTCAGGACATCGTGGGAGACCGTGGCGCGCCGTCATTGAAGCGCCGTGACCTTCTCAAGGCGGGCGCCGCGCTTGGGCTTGCTGCGGTGATGCCGCTGGTCAATATCCGGCGCAGTCCTGCCGCGAGTCTGCCGACGCTGGTTAGTTCGCTCCGCTCGCTGTCCAATCCTTATCACGCGACGTTGAACAAGGGCGCTGCTGCTTTCGCCAAGTCGGTCGGCGCCGAATACGTCACGCTCGTGACGGAATCGAATAGCGAGAAGGCTCTCGCCGACATCAAGGCCATCCTGAGCAAGACAGACGGAAACTGCGTCATCGACGTCGATCCCAACGATACACCTGACGCTCGCGCGATCGTGGAGGTCTGCAAGAAGGCCGGCGCCTATGTTCTCACTATGTGGAACAAGCCCGACGACCTTCATCCCTGGGACAACAACCCCAACTACGTTGCCCATATTTCGTTCAGCGGCGTGGCGTCCGGTAAGGCCACTGGCGAGGCGCTGATCAAGGCGATGGGCGGCAAGGGCGGCATCGTGGCGATTGGCGGCAGCCAGTCGGCCACAGCGGGGATCGAGCGCAAGAAGGGCCTCGATGCGGCGCTCGCGGCCAACCCCGGCGTGCAACTGCTAGATTATCAGATTGCAAACTGGTCGGCCAACGAGGCGATTGATAAGATGAATGCCTGGCTGACCAAGTTCGGCGATCAGATCGGCGGCGTCTGGGCTGCCAACGACGATATGGCGCTGGCGGCCGTCGAGGCGCTGAGGGCCGACGGGCGGGCCGGCAAGGTGCCGGTCACCGGCTTGGACGCCACGCAGCTCGCGGTCGAGGCGATCCAGAAGGGTGAGATGGTTGGCACGGTCAGCTTTGAACCATATTGGCATGGCGGCATTGCCCTCGCGATTGGTCTTGCGGCCAAGACAGGCAAGTTCGATCCGGCCAAGGAACCTAAGGAGCATCGCGAGTTCTATGGGACCGGCCCCGTCGTGACGGCCGCCAACGCGGACGAGTTCTACCAGAACAACTTCTTGGCCGAGCCGAAGTTCGACTGGAACGATCTCTGGGGTCGTGTCAGCGGGCAGATCACCTATGAATAGACTGATCAAAGCTTCGCCGCTCTACCGCTGCAGACGACGTCTAGGCTACCGTTCCCAATGAGTAGTGAAGCAACGCCGGCCAAGTTGAGCACGGGCAGCCAGGCTCGACGCTTGAGTAAGCTGAGGGCTGGTAGGTTCGCCAGCTGGATCCCTGTCGCCGTTCTGGTTCTGCTCTGCGGAGTGATCGGCGCCATCGACCCGGTGTTCTTCACGGCCGGGAATATCGTGCGCGTGCTGCAGACCGCAATGATTCCCCTCGTGCTTGGGCTGGGAGCGACCTTCGTGATCCTGCTCGGTTCAATCGACCTGTCGGTCGAGGGGGTGCTGACTTTGAGCGCCGTGCTGATCTGCTTCACGGTTCTTAATGGTGCCAACGGCAATGACTTCGGTCTTTGGGGCGTCGCGCTGGTTTTTGCAGTTGGCGCCCTGGTCGGCCTCGTCAACGGGCTGATCCACGTCTGGCTCCGCATCCCGTCCTTCATGGTAACGCTGGGCATGTGGTTTGTGGGTGTGGGTACTGCCAATGCATTGCTCGGCGGTCTCGCAGTCCGCGTAAATGATCCGATCATTCGCGGCATCGCGATAAATCGCGTGCTGGGGCTTCCGTGGGGAGTCTGGATCGCGGTCGCGGCGCTGGGAATAGCCTGGGTGATCCAGTCCTATACCCGCCTCGGGCGCCACATATACGCGCTCGGCGGCGGGGAGGATCTGGCGGCTTTGTCGGGTATTTCGGTTGCGCGCGTTCGACTGCAGACCTTCATGCTGGCCGGCGTCTTTTACGCGCTCGGCGGCGTGCTGGCCGTCGCCCAGCTTGGCTTCGGCAATGCTCAGATTGGCCATGACCGGCTGTTCACGACCATCGCAGCCGTTGTGGTGGGTGGGACGTCGCTATCGGGCGGGGAGGGAGGCGTTCTCCAGACGCTGGTCGGCGTACTGATCGTCGTGGTCCTGGCGAACGGCATGGTGCTTATGGGCATCCCACCAAGCGTACAGCAGGCGGTTCAGGGGATATTGATCATAGCTGCAGTGGCGCTGTCGTCGAGCCGCAAGCGTGCCAGGATTGTTAAATGAGCGAGTTAGCTTCTCTCACTCTCCGAGACGTCGACAAGCGCTTCCCAGGCGTGCACGCTTTGAAAAACGTTTCACTCGATATCCGCCCAAATGAGGTGGTGGGCCTCGTCGGCGAGAATGGCGCCGGCAAGTCGACGCTGATGCGCATCCTCGCCGGCGTCTACCAGCCGGATTCGGGCGAGATCCTGCAAGATGGGAAACCGATCCTCCTCACCGACGCGGCCCACGCCAACAGCGTAGGCATCGGCATGGTGTTCCAAGAGCAGTCGCTGCTGCTGAACCTGTCGGTCGGCGAGAACATCTATCTCGGTCAGGAGAAGCAGTTCCTGCGGTTCGGGCTGATGAACTGGCGTGCGCTCCATGCGGCGGCACGGCGGCAGCTTGAAAAGGTGGATCTTGACATCGACCCGCGCACCCGCGCCGCCGATCTCGATTTTGCCACCCGGCAGATGGTGGAACTCGCCAAAGCATTGACGCTGGAGGAGACTGCGTCCGGACAACTCGTCATCCTGCTCGACGAACCGACGTCGGTTCTCGACAAGGCTGAGATCGCGATCTTGTTCCGGCGTGTCCGGGCCCTCAAGGCGCGTGCATCATTCGTGTTCGTGTCACACCGGCTCGACGAGGTTCTCGAACTCAGCGACCGCGTCTATGTGATGAAGGATGGCGCCGTGGTCGCGACGCTCCCCGCCGCAGAGGCCGACGTTGCAACGCTGCATCGCCTTATGGTCGGCCGTGGACTTCAGTCCGAATTTTACCGAGAGCCGCTGCAAAAGCCGCCGCGCGACAACGTCGTGCTGGAGGCGGAGGGCTTGGGCCTCGCGAACGGCTACCGCGATGTAAGCTTCGCTTTGCATGCGGGTGAGATCATCGGAATCGCGGGTGTCATCGGCTCGGGGCGCGAAGAGTTGACCCGTACGCTCGCTGGGCTCGCCCCGCACCACATCGGACGGCTGAAGGTCGATGGGCGGACCGTCCGATTTGGCACGCCCGCGGATGCCGTCCACTGCGGGATCGGATATCTGCCGCGCGAGCGCCGGATCGAAGGGCTGGTGATGTTCCTATCGGTCGGGGCCAATATCGCGCTGCCAAGTCTTCACAACCTCAAGAGCAACGGTCTGATCAACACGCGTCTCGAGCGCAACGCCGCCAGCGGCTGGGTTGAGCGCCTTGGCATCAAAACCCCTGGCATCGACACACTTTGCGTGGGCTTGTCGGGCGGCAACCAACAAAAGGTCGTGCTCGCCAAGTGGCTGCAGGCCAAATCGCGCATCCTTATTCTCGACCATCCCACGCGGGGGCTCGACGTTGGCGCGAAGGAAGACGTCTACGAACTTGTCCGCGCCGTCACGGCCGAGGGCATTGCCGTGATCCTTACTTCGGACACGCTGGAGGAGACTATTGGTCTCAGCCATCATGTGCTCGTGATGCGCGATGGTGTCATCACACACCGTGCCGAAGCCGCCGCGGGACGCAAGCCCCAGCAGATCGACCTCATTGGCCACATGGTTTGAAACGAATGACCATTTTCACCCGCCAACAGGCCGACCGCCTTCGCAGCTCACTGCCGCTGATTGCCCTTTTCGTGCTGATGGCCGGCGTCGGTATCGTCGAGCCGCGCTTCCTTCAGCCCGACGTTCTGCTGCAGCTTGCCGACGATACAGTGGTACTAATGGTGCTCGCGGTTGGCGTGAGCTTCGTAATCATGCTCGGCGGCATCGACCTGTCGATCCAGGCCATGGCGTCGCTGGCTAGTGTCGTGATGGCGCTGACCGTTTCGCGGCTCGGCTACGGCGCCTTTCCGCTGGCGGTTCTGATCGGTGTCTTGTCTGGCGCGTGCGCGGGAGTGGCTCATGTGAAGCTCAAGGTTCCGTCCTTCATTGCCACCATGGCGGTTGGCGGCGTCCTTGCCGGCATGGCGCTTTTGCTGTCGAATGAGCGCTCGATCTCGCTCGTTGAAAGCCAGCGCGTCTATCTCACGTGGATCACCGGACGAAGTCTCGGGCTGCCCAACAGCTTATTCATCGGAGCCGCGCTGGTGGCTGTCGTGGCCGTGTTGCAGAGCCGAACCCGGTTCGGTCGATACAGCGCCGCCATTGGAGCAGGCGAGGCCGCGGCCTATGCGTCCGGCGTGCGTGTCGACCGCGAGAAAATCAAGGCCTTCGCTCTGTCGTCCGGCTGTGCCGCGCTGGCCGGCGTGATCTTGGCTAGCCGCCTCGCAAGCGGATCTCCGACCCTCGCAAACGAGTTGCTCTTGCCCGCGATCGCAGCCGTGGTGGTAGGTGGCACTGCGATCACGGGTGGGGTCGGCAGCATTTGGCGCACGCTGGTCGGCGCCCTCATTATCTCGGTCGTGCGCACAGGCATGACGTTCGTTGGGATTGAAATCTTCGCGCAGCAGATTGTGTTTGGTGTTGTCTTAGTCGTCGCGGTCGTGGTGACGATCGACAGGACCAAAATACCGATAGTCAAATAGACTCCGTGCTCGATCACCTGACGGTGCATATCAATTGGAAAGCCAACATAGGTTTGCGAAATGGTCATGACCACGAATAAATCGATACTCGAAGATAAAGCGAAGCCGTCACTAGACGTGAGTGGCAAGAAGGTCGTTGTTGTTGGCGGCAAGTTTGGGATTGGCCTTGGGATTGCACAGGCCGCCCGCAGCGCTGGCGCGACTGTCGTCATCGCCAGCCGCCGCCAGACCTCGCCTGCAGAACATCCGGAGCTTGCTGGCTTCGAGCAATTCACCCTCGACATGCGCGATGAGGCGGCTGTCCGAACGGCTTTCGACGCCATCGGCGCTCTCGACCACCTCGTGGTCGCGTCTGGGCCGGAACCCAGCTCCTTTGGCTCGTTCATGGACGACGATATGCGCGCTGTGCGTGGGATTATGGAAACCAAGTTTCTTGGTACATGGGCCTGCGCACGCTACGCGACGCCTCACATGCTGCCAGGCGGTTCGATGACGTTCATGACCGGTGGCACCGGAGCACGCTCAAAGGCTGGTTTCGCAGCCGGCACTGCCAGCTTTGCCGCGGTTGAGGCGCTCTCGCGTTCGCTGGCCCTGGATGTCGCTCCCATCCGAGTCAACACGATCCGACCTGGTTTTATCGACACCGACATGTGGGACGCACTCCCCGGCGCCGATCGAGAAGCTATAAAGGACAAGGTGCGCGCGAACTTCCCTGCACGAAGGGTCGGCACCCCAGCCGATGTCGGCCATGCCGCGCTGTTCCTCATGACCAACCCGTATGTAACCGGCACGGTGATCGAGGTATCCGGGGGCGAATTGCTCGTTGACTGGCTCTTCTGACATCCTTGGTATCAGCTTGGTGCACGCATGGCACCTGCCTTAAGGCTCGTTGACATTCCCGCATCCGTTTGTTCTGCTACCAGGCGAGAGTTGCAGCATCGGCGTCCGCCGAACATTGAGGGGATGGCGTGTGACACGTTTGTTGGCAACAAGGGGTTCGGCGACGAAGAATTGCGCGCCGAACCGAAGCAGCGCGACGTTGCGGCCGTGATCCCGCCACACGCAAACCGCAAAGCATTGATTCCGTGCAACTTCGCCATCTATCGATGGCGCCATCTGATCGAAAATGTCTTCTGCAGCCTGAAACAGAACCTCCGCATCGCAACGCACTTCGACAAAACCGATCAGGGCTTCGCTGCGTTCATAGGCCTCGCGGCGCTTCGGCCTGCGTCGCGATGAACGTCAACGAGCGTTAGCGCAAAGGCTGCGCAATGACCATAACTCTGGCCCAGATCAAAGCTTTCGAGCGCATCGCTCGTCTCGGTAGTTTTCACGCCGCCGCACGCCAATTAAACCGGACGCAACCGAGCGTATCGGAACGAATTCGCGAGCTCGAAGATAGCTTGGGCGTGCAGCTTTTTGTGCGGCGTGGTCCCAAGATCAGCCTGACTGCACAAGGCGCGCGTCTTCTCGGGTTTGCGGACCAACTCCTGGGTGCTGCCGATCAATTGATCGGACATTTCAAGACCAACACGCCCCTAGAAGGCATTGTGCGGTTCGGCGCACACGAGAGCTTCTGCCTAATCTGCCTGACAGACCTGATCCAGCGCCTCAATGAACTCTACCCCAACCTCACGGCTTTGGTGCGGGTCGGCGACACAGCTACGATCAGCCAGCTCCTCAACGATCAGCAGCTGGATCTTGCGGTGGTGACCGAACCGGAGGTGTCGGACGACGTCGTGCGGGAGACAATCGGCGTGAACCAATTCGGCTGGTTCGTCAGCGCATCGCTCGATCTAGGGTTCGGGCTCGGCGCAGTCAGCCCAACGATGCTCTGCCCTCATCACCTGATCATCAGCCCGCCGCCAGCCAGAATCTACGCGATGGCGATGCGCTGGTTCGCGCAGGTTGGAGCGGTACCCCAGCACCTGAGCATGTGCAACAGCGTGTCAGTCTCGAAGCTGACGATACTGCGGGGGGTGGCGGTTGGGCTCTTGCCAGTGCGTGTCATGGAAGAGGAGTTGGCACGGGGGCTGGTGACACAGGTCATGACGATCCCGCCGGTTCCGGGTCCCAAGGTGTGGTTATGTCACCAGCCGCATCAGTTTGGGCCCAATATCCGGCAGATTGCCGACACTGTCCGAGAGGTCGCCGACAACCACCGGCTGTTCCGCTGACCAGAGTGATGGCGAGACCCTGCCGCCTTGCTTGATCAGATTATCCTATTATGACGCCAGAAATTATCAATTTTTCCGTGGAACAAGTACCTGCTAAGCACGTGCATAACGAGCACGTCCGGAGCGCGGTGTTTGCCGTGGTCGGCTTCGATTGGTGGGAGAATGGCATTGGCAATAGCAGGCGAGACGATACCGTCCCAGCGCGGACAAGCCGTGGTGACTGGTGCCCCCTTCGATTACGAGAAACTCGACGACCTACTCGAACGCGCTGGTATCGACGTGCTCATTGTCTCGTCGAAGCATAATTTGCGTTACATGCTGGGCGGCTATTCCTTCTTTTTCTTCGAGCAGGCCGATGCTATCGGGGTGGGCCGTTATGTGCCGCTTCTCGTCTATCAGCGCGGGCATGTTGAACGAACATGCTACATCGGAATTGGGACGGAGCGGAGCGAAGTTGCCAACGGTGCGCTCTGGGCGCCCGAACTCATCGTCGGCTGGTACGGTCCAGGCGCCATGCAGGCCGCGGTCGAGCATATCAAGCGGCTCGGCATGGCTGGAGGCCGCATAGGTATAGAGACAGCCTTTCTCGGTGCTGACTCGGTCGGAGTTCTGCATGCAGCATTGCCGCAAGCAGCAGTGGTTGACGCTCTTCTCCCGCTCGAGCGTTTCCGCGCCGTCAAGACGCCGCAAGAGCTCGACAACTTGCGGGAGGCGTCTGAGAAGGTTGTGGATTCGATGCTCACCGTCTTTGCCACGCATGGCCCGGGCAGTTCCACGCGCGATATCGCCGAAGCGTTACGTCAGGAGGAGACCCGACGCGGGTTGCATTTTGACTACTGCCTGATTGCCGCAGGTGTGAGCCAAAATCGCGCTCCCGCTGATAGGTTTCTTTGGGAGGAGGGCGACATCCTGTCGTTGGACTCGGGCGGCAGCTACCGAGGCTATATAGGCGACTTATGCCGGATGGGCATCCAGGGCGAGCCGGACGCGGAACTGGAGGATCTTCTCGCCCAGGTAGACGAGATACAGCAGGCGGCTCGGCAACCTGTCAAGGCAGGGGCGCTGGGAGGAAGCATTTACGAGTCCGTGGATGGCTTGCTTCGCCGATCTCCCCACGCCGGGGTTCTCGAGTTTGTGGCGCATGGCATGGGCCTCATCTCCCACGAGGTGCCCCGGTTGACTGGAACAGGCCCCATTCCTTATCCCGACCATCATTCTGGAGAGCCGCTTGAGGCCGGCATGGTGCTCTCGATCGAGACGACTATTGCCCATGCGCGACGTGGTTTTATCAAGCTTGAAGACACGCTCGTCGTTACGCCAACCGCCTGGGAGGCGTTCGGCGACCGCGGCCGGGGCTGGAACCTCGGCGCCAGCACAACGCGAAGGTAACAACAAGCATGATCTACGTGCTTGCCAAGTTCACGGTGCACACCGAGCACCGCGCCGCCTTTCTGGAGCATTCCCGGAAAGTGATCGCCGAGACGGTGAAGGAGCCGGGTTGCATCGCCTACGATGTGGCCGAGAGCACCACCAACACGAACTCCTTCACTTCTATTGAGCAATGGGAGACGCGCGAGGCACTGGGAAGGCACTTCGAGACCCCGCACCTTAAGGAGTGGGCACGCATTCTCGTACCCATGACCGCTACGCTGGAAACGGACGTTATCCATTCCGAAAAGATCGAGAAACTGCAGCCGCGGTCCGCGCCGTGTGGGGTTTCTTGTTGGCCCGATATAACTCTTGCCTGAGGCTACGGGCGGCGGTTCGTCGAAATGTTTCTCGACCTGACCTACCCGTTCTCCGCGAAGGCCCTTTGGCAAGTTGTAACGAATAGTAACAGGCCGAGTTCGCGTCGGCGCTCCCCCATGCCGGCCCGGGAATGTAGCCGCGGCGGTCGTATTCCTCCCATCCGAGGCGGCCGGATTCAACACGGGCACCAATCTGCGTGTCGACGGCAGCTTGGTCACGACGCTCTGAGGGAGATGGAACGATGCCGATCGATTTGACAGGCCAGCGTGTCGTCGTTGTAGGGGCGGCTGGCGGCATTGGGAAGGCGACTGCCGAAGCGTTCTCCGCCGCAGGGGCGCACGTCGTCGTGGCGGGTCGCACGAAAGCGACGGTAGATGCGGTCGCCCGGGCAATCCGTGGCGAGGCGATCCAACTCGACGTGCGCAACAACGATCAGGTGGAGGCGCTGTTCGCGGACCGACCACCATTCGACCACGTCATTGTGGCCGCGGCGAGCACCATCGCCGGCCCGGTCGCGCGTCTTGCGCTAGACGATGCCATGGCGGCGATGGAGAGTAAATTCTGGGGCGCTTATCGGATCGCGCGCGCCGCGAAGATCAATGATGGCGGTTCGATCACCTTCGTGTCCGGCGTGCTGGCGCAGCGACCCTCTGCCACCTCGGTGCTGCAGGGCGCGATTAACGCAGCGCTCGAGGCGCTGGCCCGCGGGCTCGCACTTGAGCGGGCGCCCGTTCGGGTGAACACGATTTCCCCTGGCCTCATTGATACCCCGCTGCACGACAGGTTGGCCGCCGATGCCCGCCACGCACTCTACGAGAAAATGACAACGACGCTGCCCGCTCGCCGCATGGGGCAGGCAGGGGATGTGGCGCAGGCCATCGTCTTCGTTGCAACCAATGCCTTCGTCACCGGATCGACGGTGAGCGTCGATGGCGGAGGCCGGATCTCCTGACACTGTTTCCTAAGAACCACCGAGCAGAGAAGTGAAGTTACCGATGGCGCTTGAAAATCCTTCGCGGCTCATCGGTATCGGACTGATCAGAGCCACGCCCGGACGCGGCTGGGCAGGCATTGCGCATGTCCCTGCGATTCGCCTTCAGGCCGTCAGCTTGTCGGCGCACGGATCAATCTTGCTCGGCCGCTTCGCGTAGCGAACCTCGACCCGATGATTCCGCAGTTTGAATGCTTCGCCACCCGTGTTTCGGGCAATTGCTCACCGAACTGGACGAGGCCACGGCAATCGCGTCGGGCGGCGGGAGCCCGCGTGGCCGGCTGCGCATCAGCGCACCGCTATTGTTCTCCCAGACGGGGATGGGCCAGTTGGCGGCCGAATTTGGGATGAAATACCCCAGGTGCGCCTAGAGGTGACAGCGGAAGACCACGAGGTGGACATGGTCGAGGAGGCCTCTTGCAGCGCATTGTCGCGTTCGGCGCGCCGGAAGCCGTGAAGGGCGAGTGCACCGTGTCGGAACTGGCCACCGATAGGGCGTGCATCCGACGACGATCCATTAGTGGAAGAAGGCGCTACTTAACGGGGCGGCACGGATATTTCGAGCGGAGCGCGAAAAGAGCGCTGAGGCCGACGAGGAGACTGTTCGTGCACCCGGTGACGTGGGGAAAATATTGGGCGCTTCATTCATGTACGTTCAAGTGAGGCATAGGTCCGATGGATTGATGCAGGGGCGCCCCCTGCATCAAGCAACTTCCTGCCAATGCTATTCCTGAACGGCATAAGCGCTATTCCCCATACACTGATTATCACCCGATTAGGATACCTCCATGATCAAGCTTGGGATGAGCCGGTCGGCCATTCCACAATTATAAATGGAGGAGAAATGACCAAGATTGACAACAAGGATGCGATGTTCACCCGTCGTGTCATGCTCGCAGGTGGTACGATTGCGGCGACAGGTCTATTGGGAACTGCGGCAACGCAGCTAATAGCGCCAAGCGCAGCTCGCGCGGCGTCCTCTCCCGAAAGCAACATCGCGTTGGAGATATACCATGGACTCGTGCAGAATGATTTTGATCGCTGGGATGCAGTCGTTCATCCAGATGTGAAGGCGAATAGTCCCGCGGGCCGTGACATCGGCGGCTTGGAGAACCTGAAGAAGTGGCAGCAGGCGTTCACCGACGCTTTTAGCCTGCGTGTTGACTTGGTCGACCATTTTGTATCCGGTGATCGTGGATTGATGACCGTTACTCTGCACTGGACGCATGATCGCGGACCAATCGGTGGAATTGCACCAACCGGCAAAAGCGGCACGTCGATCGAGAGCTTTCTGTTTCGCATTAAAGACGGAAAGGTTGTGGAATGGAATGTCGCCGACCAGTCGCTCGACCTTGCCATTTATCTGCACGACCAGGGAATGAAGATGCCGACCAATGTGACCCCGCCTGTCGAGATCAAGGGCTAGCTCATATCTTCAAGGGGTCGCGATAACTCCGAAAAGGGAGGCGCATGCAAATCATGCGCCTCCCTCAGTGCTGTCACGAAATAATCGGTCACCCGCCGAACGCGGGACGAGACTAGGCGGCGGCTTGGCCAGATCAGGCTGACGTCGACGGTCTCCTGCAAGAACTCGTCGAGAACGGTAATGATATCGGGATGCCCCAGCTCTTTGGAAAGTGAGAGGCGGGTAAACAGCCCGATCCCGACGCCGGCCAGCACGCTCGCACGGATCGCCTCCATGCTATTAGAACTCAGGTTCCCGGACACCGGCACGCTGAATTTGCCTTGCGCACCTACGAACCGCCATTTGGCGACGTTGTTGGTCCCCTTATAAATCAAGCAATTATGGTGCGCCAAGTCGTCCGGTGTAGCCGGGATGCCGTGTCGGTCGAAATACTGCCGCGAGCCGGCACACACCAGGCTGGATCGGGAAACATGACGGACGACCGAATCGAGTTCACTGACGGAGCCGACACGGATGGTGAGATCAATCCGATCGTCGACCATGTCGCGCACCGAGTCCGACAGTACCAGATCGATTTTCAGTTCCGGGTACATGGCCAGCAGGGCCGGAATCAGTGGTAGGACATGGAGGCGACCGAAGGTCGCTGCCGCCGCGATCCTGACCTGACCTGCAACATTCGGCGTTTTACTGCTCATTTCGAAGTCGGCCGAGCCGATTTCCTCGACCAGTGGCCTAGTGCGTTGGTAGTAGCTCTGACCGTCGTCGGTCAAGGTAACGCTGCGAGTGCTGCGGTTGAAGAGCAGTACACCCAAGCGGCGTTCCAATGCGCCCACCGCTTTGCTGATTGAGGACTGTGTGTCGCCCGTTCTGCGCGCCGCGGCAGAAAAGCCTCCGGCCTCGACGACCGCGATGAAAGCGGATAGTTCATGGAATCGGTCCATCTAACTCTTTCCCGGGAGCTGTGAATAGATATTCTGAATTGACTTGATCTTATGATAATGACAGTGATTATTGCGAAAGCAAAGTACGCTAGATGAAAATCTATAGCCGCCACAATAAGAGATCATAAAAAATTCAAAGGTGAAGTAATTATCGTCACACGTGTAGGCTCGCCCTGCCGTTTTCTGCGGTAAGGCGCTTTCTGATGCTGAATGGACAGCGCTAACACAACTGCGCGAATTCTTGACGGGTTCCGATCTGGCCTATGCCCTTGAACACCTTGCCGCGAGAATCGGTCTCATCGAACACGCACCATAAGAGACGCGATCTTTGTTTTGCGACAGGCTTGAGCACTCGACGATGCCGAGTTCCAGCAGGGGTGTGCTCCTACCTGCTGTGTCCTACCTCACGGTAAGCAGAAGGCTTCGTCGCTTCCGTTTCTGTCTCATCATCGTTCCTTTGAAAGGCTACGACGTACCAGGATTCCTACTCTCTTTATTATACGAATTTGTCTTGTTGGCCCTGATCCCGGACGGATGATGTATAGTAGATTTTTCCTACGGTAATGGCCCAACACTATCAATTTTTCTTTTCGAACTGGCGCGTTTAGGTTCCGCCTGAACAGCCATGTACCCATGGGCATAAGCACTCTATCGCGACGCTGCATTCTGCTGTCGCGGCTGGCTGGCCGGATTCCGGCAAAATGGCAATCGCAAAGGCGGGCATAAGCGGTTCGCAAAGACGCAGGAACGCACAGATGGTTAAACTCTACGGTCGGACCTTGAAGCGCCGCGACATTGCCGAGCGGGCCGGCATGCTTTCGCAGTTCGCGGGTGTGCGGCTGATGACGCTCGACAACGGAGTCGAGCGCGGCGTTCGGGTGCTTGAGTTCCGAACGGGCGCGGGGCTTCGTTTCACGCTAATGGTCGACCGCGCCATGGACATCGCGGATTGCGAACACAAGGGTCGAGCAATCGGCTGGCACTCGCCCGCCGGCTTCCGTCATCCGGGGCTGCATGACGACGAATCGGAGGGCGGGCTCGGATTCATCCGCTCCATGTCCGGTCTCGTCACAACTTGTGGCCTCGACCACACCTTGAAACCGGCCGAGGTGCCGGCCGACAACTATAACAGCAGCGCGCGCCAGACGGTCCGCCACGGATTGCACGGGCGCATCGGCTTCATCCCGGCCCGCCTCACCGGTTATGGCGAGACGTGGACCGGCGACGACTGTGTCCTTTGGGCAGAAGGGATCGTGCAACAGTCGACGCTGTTCGGCGAGGATCTGCATCTGCATCGCAGGGTTGAGGCGGACGTCGGCGGCACCGCCATTCGCATCCGCGACCGGGTTGTCAATCACGGGTTCTACCGAACGCCGCATATGTTGCTCTATCATGTGAACGTCGGTCATCCGTTGCTCGAGGAGGGTAGCCGCTTCCTGGCCCCCATTGGCGACGTGGTCTGGGCCTCACACGACGGACCGGAATACCGCGGGCAAGGTGTTGGCTATCGCACCGCCGCGGCTCCACGGTCAGGATTCAATGAGCAGGTGTGGGAGCACGACACGGTGGCGGACCGCAGCGGCGTCGTACCGGCTGCGCTCGTCAACGACCGCCTTGGATTGGGCTTCCTGGTGGAATCCCGCAAGGATCAGCTGCCCTGCCTCCTTCAATGGCAGAACCTGCAGGCCGGCCAGTATGTGGTGGGGCTCGAGCCCTCGACCCACCATATCCTCGGCGATCTCGAGGCACGCGAACGCGGCGAGATGATCTGGCTCGAACATGGTGAGGAGCGGTGCTACGACCTGACGTTGCAAGTGCTCGACGGCTCAGCGGAGATCGCGTCGGCGGAAGCGCGCATCTCTGCGATTGCGGCACAGCCCGATGACGACTATCCGGCTCCCTCCGGAAACTTCAAACCATTGCGCAAGCAGCCGTGACGGACGTGATCACACGCAGACGCGACTACAGCCACCTCGGTGAGAGCACCCAGCGAGGGGTCGAAACCTGCCTTGCATCCGCGGAGCAGTTGCTCGAACGTGCCGTACCATCGCGTCAGCCAGACCGAGGTCATATGCTGCGGCCATGCTGTTGAAGGGTATCCGAATATAATCTCGGCGTATCGACGACGCTGCGGGGGGCTAACGTTGTCTCCTCCGGGTCAAGGGGTCGAACAAAGGTGGATCGTAGGGTTCGCGATCAGTCCGTCGCAATTCAGCGTTGATCATCTTCTGTCACTGCCGGTCCACATCGTAGTTCTAGCCGCCGCGTGATTTGCGGCTGACTAGGCTTGTGACATCATGCTCCCGCCGAAGTTGGCAAGATTATCAGCCCATCCAGGGCTCACTTCTAGGCGTGAGCGCGTGCGCACAAGGGGCGCGGCATGATAGGTTTCTCCGACGGTAATGGCTTAATACTATCGATTTCTCTTTTCAATCCGGCACGGCTACGTTCTGCCCGCACTGCCAGTTCCGACGGGCATTCGCCGGCAGTTGAAGAAGATCTGGGAGGATCGTTTGATGTTGAATATAGGCGACGAGCGAGTTGCCGCTCTACCGCTGCAGACCGCGATTATTCCATCGCGCGCGAGCTGGGAGCGACACTCGTCATCCTGCTCGGCTCAATCGACCTGTCAGTCGAAGCGATTGTTTCTGGTCAGGCAAGATTTGGATTGAGCCGGGTCCGACTTGCTCGATGAGATGTGCATCCAGGCACCCATCGACTTGGATCAACGCAAATAGGCATGGAGGATTTCGATGAACGCTATTGACACAAAATATTCTTCGTTTGGCAAATTTGTTTCTCAGCCCTTGAAGTTGCACATAGGAGGCGAGCAGGTCGCCGCTTCGAGTGGGCGGACGTTCGATACGCTCGATCCCGGTACGGGCTCGGTCATTGCAACACTTTCCGCTGGCGACGCGGCCGATATCGATGCTGCGGTGGGTGCAGCCCGCCAGGCGTTTAATACGAGCGGGTGGGCAACCATGCCCCCGAAGGACAGGGCCGTAATCCTCCACAGACTGGCGGACTTGATTGACCAGAACACGGCCGTACTTGCTGAAATCGAATCCAAGGATGTCGGCAAGCCCAGAGGGCAGGCAGAGGCATTCGATATTCCGCACGCGGCAAAGACGTTGCGCTATTACGCCGACCTCAGCGTCACGACGCGCCAGCGCGAGCCCTTGGCGGTTTCCGGGAACGAAGCATGGTCCGTTCGGCACCCCTACGGTGTGTGCGCATTCATATTTCCTTGGAATTTCCCATTCTTGCTGATCGGGTGGGGGGTTTCTCCAGCTCTGGCAGCCGGCAACACCATTGTCATTAAGCCTGCAGAGGACACCCCGCTGTCAGCATTGTATTTTGCGAGACTGGCGGAGCAGGCAGGCGTTCCCGCGGGAGTCGTCAACGTGGTCACCGGCCTCGGCAGAACGGCTGGCTCGGCCCTTTCGGCGCATCCAGGCATCAATAGGATATCGTTCACCGGATCGCCCGAAGTCGGCAAACTTGTAGCGGAGGCCGCCGCTCGCAACCTTGTGCCGGCCAAGCTGGAACTCGGGGGTAAGGGCGCGGCTGTCCTGTTCGACGACATTGCAACCAAAGACGCTGCCGAAGCTCTTGCATCGGCTGTCACCCTAAACGCAGGACAAGTCTGCTGTACGGCCACGAGATGGCTCGTACACGAGAAGGTCGCCGATGCCTTTATTGAAAAGGCCGTATCTACGATGGCCGGCATGAAAGTAGGCTACGGTGGCGATGCCACGACACAGATCGGCCCGGTCGTAAGCGAAAAGCAGCGGCAGCGCGTACTTGGATATGTTGAGCGCTCAAAAAACGAAGGCGCCGAAGCATATTTACCGGGTGGTGTCGCGGATATTCCCGATCACGGCGGCGGGTTCTATGTCAAACCGGCTCTGCTCGGTGGCTCCCCGGACAATATCATCGCACGCGACGAAGTCTTTGGCCCCGTCGCCTATGTCATGACGTTCCGCGACGAGGAGGAGGCGATCGCGCTCGTCAATCGCAGCCCATACGGCCTCGCCAACAGCGTTTGGACAGCCGATATTGATAGGGCGAAGCGTGTGGCCGAACGGTTAGTCGCGGGCAATTCCTGGATCAATGCCCACAACCTGTTCCCACATGGCGTTACCTATGGCGGCGTCAACCTTAGCGGCACGGGAGGCGGCGTGCTCGGCCCTGACACGCTTGAAGACTACTATCGCAAGCAGTCGGTCGTGCGTCCGCTCTGAGGCGGCGAGCCGTGCACGGGCGATCGTTTGGAAACGTTCGGCAGCAACTAACAGGTTTGCAGCCGAACGTGGGACGATGCGAGATTTCGATTGTTGTTCTTCGCAAAGCCGAAACCCGATGATTAATTGTCTCCAGGTGAGGCTGACACGTTAAGTTGTTTGGACAGGCGCTTGGATCAAATTGCCTTTTTGAAGCCAAATGGTGCGCGAGGAATGAGACGCTGAAAGTCACAGGAGAGAGCCGAAATCCCTCGCGAATGTGGAACGCCAAAGACTTAAGCCCCTCCTTCAAGAGCAATACGGAGAGTAGCATGACGATGCCAGTGGTAGCCATTTTCCTCGCCAAGCCCGGCGCCGAGGAAGCGCTCGAAAGACTGTTCCGGGACGCCATTCCGGCAACGCTCGAGGAAGACGGCTGCATCAGCTATCAGCTTAACCGTGACCTCAACCAACCGCGCCGATTTGTTTGGACCGAAGAGTGGCAAAGCCGGGCGCTCATAGAAAAGCACAGAGCCACCCGGCAGAATGCGGAGTTACTCAGCAACATTAGGGACCTCGTCGAAAGCAGCGAGGTATTTGAACTGCGCAAGGTCGACGGCGGACTTGCGTGAAGAACTCTATTCGATAACCGGTTGAGGCGTTCATGGACACGAAAACATTTACCACCAACAAGGGCCGGAAGCTCGATTTCAGCAGTCTCGGCTTTGGCTCGGCGCCGCTCGGCGACCTGTTTGAGAAGCTCGACGAAATCACGGCGATCGATACGGTACGGGCAGCCTATGATGTCGGGATGCGCGTCTTCGATTCTTCGCCGTTTTACGGCCACGGCTTGTCCGAATCGCGCTGCGGCACGGCTCTGCGCACCATGCCGAGGGATGAGGTGATTTTCTCGACCAAGGTAGGGCGCACTATGAACCCGTTCGTGCGCAACGCGCAAAAGGACCCTCGCGTGTTCTCTATCGGCTTCCCGCATCAGGCGAGCTTCGATTACAGCTACGACGGCGCCATGCGGTCGGTAGAACAGTCGCTGCTGCGGACTGGTTTGTCGGAAATCGACATCCTACTTATCCACGATTGCGATGTCTGGACCCACGGTAAGCACGATGCCAATGCCCGCTTCGCCGAAGCGATGGACGGCGCCTATAAGGCCCTCGACAAGTTGCGCGCGGACGGCACCGTAAAGGCGATCGGCTGCGGGCTTAACGAAGTAGACACGTGCGAGCGCTTCGTCAAAGCAGGCGATTTCGATGTAATGCTGCTCGCCGGGCGGTATTCACTTCTCGAACAGCCTGCGATCCAATCGTTCCTGCCGCTGGCCGTCCAGAAGAACATCGGGATCATCCTGGCCGGGGTTTTCAACTCCGGCATCCTTGCCACGGGGCCGGTCAAAGGCGCCAAATACAATTACGCCGAGGCGTCGCCTGAAGTGATGGCGAAGGTTGTCGAGATCCAGAAGGTGTGCGACACGCATGGGGTGCCGCTGCACCGCGCCGCGCTGCATTTCGCGACCTTTCATCCCGCCGTCGTAACCGTCATCTTGGGGGGCGTGAAGCGCAGCGAAGTCGAGGCCAATGGCTCCGCCATAGCTCAGCCGGTCCCAGTGGCGCTGTGGGCCGATCTGAAAAGCGCCGGCCTGCTGGACCCTGCCGCCCACACACCGAACTAAGCCTCGCGGCCGTAGCGCAGCGGACGAAGGCGCATTCCGCTTTTCCGGCGGCGGCGCCTTCATTTCCGGCACCATTCATTCTTCCCCCTATCTGCACTCGGCACATAGGTGTTTGGATAATTCCCCTACCTGATTCGCTCCAACGGCGGCTGACGCATCGCGTAGGCTGCCGGCAGGGGACAGACACTTGCCGAAAGGAGAGGACGGTGGCGCAAACCCTTTTCGTCCCCAAGGAAACCGACGAGAAAGAACCGCGCGTCGCGGCCTCGCCCGATACGGTGAAACGGCTGGCGGGGCTTGGCTTCGACGTGATTGTCGAAACCGACGCCGGCACAAGGTCGCGCATCCCCGACGAGGAGTTTGCCAAGGCAGGTGCCGCCATCGGCAAGGCTTCGGATGTCGCCAAGGCCGACGTGGTGCTGAAAGTGCGCCGGCCGAGTGATGCGGAACTCAAGGCCTACAAATCAGGCGCCATCGTCATCGCCATCATGGATCCCTATGGCAACGATGCCGCCGTCGCGGCACTGGCCAAGGCCGGCGTCACGGCGTTTTCGATGGAGTTCATGCCGCGCATCACCCGCGCCCAGTCGATGGACGTGCTGTCCTCGCAGGCCAATCTCGCCGGCTACCAGGCGGTGATCGACGGCGCTTCCGAATATGACCGGGCATTGCCGATGATGATGACCGCAGCCGGCACCGTGCCGGCGGCAAAGGTCTTCATCATGGGCGTCGGCGTCGCTGGCCTGCAGGCGATCGCCACGGCAAGGCGGCTGGGTGCTGTCGTCACCGCCACCGACGTGCGTCCCGCCGCCAAGGAACAGGTCGCCTCGCTCGGCGCAAAATTCCTCGCCGTCGAGGACGAGGAGTTCAAGGCGGCGGAGACCGCCGGCGGCTACGCCAAGGAAATGTCCAAGGAATACCAGGCCAAACAGGCGGCACTGACCGCCGAGCATATCGCCAAGCAGGACATCGTCATCACCACGGCGCTGATCCCCGGCCGTCCGGCGCCGAAATTGGTTTCGGCGGCCATGGTCGCTTCGATGAAGCCGGGCTCGGTGCTGGTCGACCTCGCCGTCGAGCGCGGCGGCAATGTCGAAGGCGCCGTGGCGGGTCAGGTCGTCACCACCGCCAACAACGTCAA
>NZ_JARIXW010000006.1:0-412500 GCF_029269325.1 Mesorhizobium sp. XAP4
CATTGGCCGTACCCTCGACCGTGCCAGTCCCAGTGATCACGTTGCCGGTCGCGGCATGCGCCGCGCCGTACTCGCCGTTCGCGATCGTATCGCTGTCGGCATGTGCCGTCGGCACGTCGTCGATGATGTTGATGACCAGGTTGCCGCCGGGTGCCGGATCGCCGTCGGCGTCCTTGACCACCACCGCGAAGCTGGCGTTGGTGTTGTCACCCGAGGTGTTGTCGAGCAGCGTGTAGGAATAGCTGATCGTGCCGACGCCGGTCGATGCATTGTAGACATAGCTTGCCGTCAGCGTGCCCGTCGTCCCATCCGCGTATGCGGTGGGCACGTTGGTCAGCACATGGCCGCCGAGCGACACTTCCGACACGCCGTCCGCCGAGGTGAAGCCGATCGTGCCCGACGTGGTCTCCGAGGGCGCCGGTTCATTCGAGCCCGCCGGTTCGCTGCCGCGTGCCGCCAGGCCCGCTTCGTAGACGGTGGTGTCGGCGCCGCCCGCCACCGGGATCGCGACGGTCGGCGTGGAGTCGCCGATCTTGATCGTCAGCGTGGCGGTCGTGCTGTCGTTGTCGCCATCGGTCAGCGTATAGGTGAACTTGTCCTCCACACCGCCGGCCGTGCCGGCATTGCGCACATAGGAGTAGGAGCCGTCCGTGTGGATCGTCAGCGTGCCGTACTGGCCGTTGACCGTCGCGTCGCTGCCGTCGCTGGCAACCGGCGAGCCGTTGGCCGGCACGTTGTTGCTGGCGATGTTGCTCACATGCGCCCCGTCCGCGCCCTGCACGTCGGCATTGGCCGTACCCTCGACCGTGCCAGTCCCAGTGATCACGTTGCCGGTCGCGGCATGCGCCGCGCCGTACTCGCCGTTCGCGATCGTATCGCTGTCGGCATGTGCCGTCGGCACGTCGTCGATGATCTGGACCGAAAGCGTGCCTGGAAGCGAGACGTCGCCGTCGGTGTCGGTGACCGTCACCGTCAAGTTCTCGAAGATGGAATCGGCGCCCACGCCGGGATGAGGCTCACTATGGACCAGCGTGTAGGTATAGCTCACCTGGCCGGTGCTGGCGTCGTAGCCGTTGATGGTCAGCGTGTTGCCGAACGGCGTGGTGATGCTGACCGGATTTGCTGCGCTGTCGGCAAGGGCGGCGCCCGAAATCTCCTGGCCGGCGATGGTGAGCTTACCGATGCCGTCAGCCGAGGTGACGGTGAACGCGCCGGTGCCGGTCTCGCTGGTGTCGGGGGCCGAGCTCAGGCCCTTTTCGTACACGGTGGTGTCGCCGCCATCGACCGCAGGCGTCAGGTCGCGAATCGACGGCGTGGAGTCGGGTCGAAGGCTCGGGAACAGTTCACGCGCTTCCAAGCGACCAAACTGCAAGGCGGTCGGCGGCAGCAATGCCGACAGGTCGAACCCGTCGCCGATGCCGCCGGGGGGAACCGAGAAATCACCGCCTGCGCTTGAATTCGAACCGCCGGGGCCGGCCGAGATGGAACCGTCGGCGCCGAAGGCGACATCGACATGGCTGGCTTCCAGCGCCGCCAGCAAGGCAACGCGCGGCACCTCGACGTCGCCGATGATGAAGGTCGGCACGTTCAGGGCGCCATCCTTGATCACGATCACCGAGCCGTCGGCCTGTTCGAGCACAAGGTTTTGGCCGTCGACCTTGATGTTGTCGATGGAAGCGTTGGCAGGAAGCCTTACCACGTGGCTGGCGTCGGCTACATATTCGTGCGGCGCAGCTGCCGGCAGCGTCTTCGCTTCCGCGGGGGCTTCCGGCTTGACGGGCGCTCCGCCGCCGACATCGACCGGCACCGGTTCGGACGCTGCCGGTGCGGCCTGCTGCGTCGAATTTGCCTGTGCGACCCGGATCTCCGCCGGCGATGTCTGATCGCCGTGTTCACTGGACGCGGAATGCTCGTTCAAGGAACCCGAAAAGCTGTCCAACTCGATATTGTTCGTCATGGCTGAAACCCCTCCGATATTTACCGGATAGAGACAGCGGCCATTTCTACTTTGCAACTGCCCCCTAATCTATTTCATATATTATGATATGCATTGCTCGGCATTTTTTACACGTGGTAAACCGCGACAATATAACCTGATATATGCTGGCTTCCGGAGGCTTCCCTGACGGAGGACTGGCCGAGATTTTTTGGTAAATCAAAGTATAAAATTGAATAAAATTTTAAATAAAATAGATGAAGACAGTTGCTGGATATTTATCCACCTTCCTTTCCAATAATTTGAGACAAGATTGGTAGCGTCCACAGTCAAAGGTGGCCGTTATGAAAAAGCAAAAATCGGTTCCGGGAAAAACCGGGCTCCAGATGCTCCTGCTGGCAATCGGGCTTGTCGGCCTGGCGGGGCCGTCATTCGCCAGCGATATCGCCGCACCCGGCAGGCCCCAGGAGAAGGTCCAGACGCCGCCCTGTCTCGGCGGTGTTTCACTGACGAGGCCCCAGCCCTGGCAGCCTGCGGACGCTTACCGGATCGGTATGGTCACCGGCAGCTATGGCCCGGATGTCGGCCGCAGGGACGGCTCGTCAACGGCGCGAGATGACGCCGGGATAGATCCGGTGCAGACCGCGTCGATTATTCCAGGGGTATTCGGATCGGTTGCCTTGTCCATGCGCAATTTTCCCGTCGCGGCGCGCTGGGCGCCTGTCTACCGGGCAATCACCGCTTGTTCGGCAGGCAGCCCCTGCGAGCACAAGAGCACGGCTTTTGCCGGCATGATCGCCGCCGCTCAAGACAAGGGATTCAGCGAGAAGCTGTCCTTCGTCAACAGCAGCGTCAATCGCCTGATCGCCTACAGGAAAGACAGCGTCGTCTACGGCAAGCTCGACTATTGGGCGAAGCCTTCGGAGATTCTCGAGCGGCGAGCCGGCGATTGCGAGGATTTTGCCATCCTCAAGATGACGGCCCTGCTGAGGGCCGGCATTCCGACGCAAAGCATGGCGCTTGTCGTCCTCCAGGATCGCAAGAGAGGCTTCTTTCACGCAGTGTTGTCGGTGAGCACAGGCAGCGGCACCTTCATTCTCGACAGCCTCAGCAACACCGTTATGCGTGACAGCGATCTCCCGGATTACGTCCCGCTCTATTCGTTCAGCACGGACCGGGCCTGGATCCACGGTTCAAGACCGGGCGGCGCCCAGATGGCCGACATCAAGGGCGGTTTCGCAACCGTCGCACCCGGCGAAGGTTTTCAGCCATAGGGTTTCGGCCAGTCTAAGCCATAGGTTCTCGCCAAGGACTGGCGGGCATTCAGCCGCCGAAGACGAACGCCATCAGCAGTTCCGGCTCGAGCACCGGAGCCCGCACCGCATTCAATTGCCCCCGGTATCGACGGTCACCCGCGCCGATGACAAAACCGGTGGCCACCGGCGATTCGCCATTGGCGTCGAGCCGCGTGAAGATGTCGGCCACATTGAGGTCCAGCGCCAGCTTGAGGTCGTGCCGTGCGTCATCGCTTGGGGCGATCGGCAATTGGCGTTTGACCAGTTGCTGGAACGGCGCGTTGAACGACAGGATCTTCTTCGAAGAAGCCAGGGCAAAGGCCGGAGACGGGCACGCGACCAGTATGGCGTTGATGGTGTTGATCGATGCAAGCCTTCGCAAGGTCAGGTTTTCGTCCCCCAACCCACGCATGCAGGCCACCCGGATCGCGGATGTCAGATTGCCTGTCTGGGCCTGGCTTTCGGCGATCTCGTCGATGAGCATGCCGATCGTGCACTTCCTGCTTTCGGCCATCTGCTTCAGCGACATCCAGAATGCCCGCTCCAGACGAATGCCGCGCCGTATGCCACCGCGCGCCACGACCCGAAACTCCAGCCCGAAATCCTCGGCGGCGACTGGCGCAAGCAGCCGCTCGCGATCGGAATGATGAGGGCTGGCGCTACCGCTCACTCATCGCCTCCTCGCGCGCCTTGTTGATCGGCTTCAGGAGGTAGTGCAGGATCGTCTTGCGCCCGGTCTTGATGTCGACCGAGCAGATCATTCCGGGGATGATCGAATAGGCCTTGCCGTCTCTTTGAAGCGTCGATTTGTCCGTCGCCACGCGCACCTGATAATAGGGCTCCCCCGTTTTCTGATCGACCAGGCTGTCGGCTGTGATGTTGGAGACCTTGCCCTCGATGCCGCCGAAGATCGAGAAATCATAGGCGGTGACCTTGATAAGGGCTTCCTGGTCGGGCCGGATGAAGGCGACATCCCGCGGCGAGACCCGCGCCTCCACCAGCAACGTTTCGGAGGTTGGCACGATGCCGGCCACGACGGCGCCAGGCTGGACGAAGGCACCGACCGTGTTCAGCTCCAGCGTGTTGACGATGCCGTCCACGGGAGACCGGATATCGGTGCGCGCGACCTTGTCGGTGGCTCCCCTTATGGTCTCATCCACCACCGAAAGGTCCGCCAGCGCCTGGGTAAGGTCGTCCAACGCCTCCTGCTGCAATTGCAGGCCGAGTTCTTCGACCTGAAGCTGGGCTTCCGTGATCGACGATTTGATCTTCTTTATCGTTTCGCCGGCAAGGTTCAGCTGGCCGTTGAGTTCGGTCTGCTCGCGCTCTACCCGGAGCTGCTCGGTCCTTGCCATCAGGCCTTTCCTGACCATCGCATCGACCAGTTTTGCCTCCTGGTCGCTGACCGCCAGGTTCTTGGTAAGACGATCGGAATTGGCCTCCGCCTCGGCAAGTTCCTTCTCGCGCTGATCGAGGCGTGACTTGAGCACGGACAGCTTGTTGTCGAAGTTCCCGCGCCGGGCGATGAGCAGCTTCTGTTCATTGTCGCAGATTTGCGGAGCGACCGACTGGATGTCCTGCGGGCACGGAAATGGGCCCGAGAGATTGCCGGCCTGTTCGTATTTCAGCCTCGCTATGCGAACTTCGAGCGCGCGCGCCTTGGCCTGCTGCTCGCCAAGGCTGGACGTGTTGAGCGTGTTGTCCAGGCGGATGATGAGATCGTTCTTCTTGACGACCTGGCCGATCGTCACGGCGATTTCCTGAACCACACCGGCCTCGCTCGCCTGGATGATCTGGGTCTTGGAAGCAGGTATGACCTTGCCGTCGCCGCGTGCGATCTCATCGACTTCGGCAAAGGACGCCCAGGCGACAAAAACGACGAAGAGCGCTCCGATGATGAATATGGACGCCGACGCAAACAGCGGCGGTCGATCTTCCCTGGCAAGCATTTCCCACGCCCCAACGCATTGGATGCAGCAATAATTGTTTTGTCAGGCGCTTGTTTTCTGCAACGCCTGTATGACTTGGTCCTTCGGTCCGTCGGCAACGATTTTGCCCTGTTCGATAACGATCAGGCGGTCGGCCAGTTCAAGCATGCTGAACCGATGTGTGGAGACGATCAGCGTGGTGTCGCGGTCAAAGGCGACTTTGAGCTGCTTGATCAACTGGCGTTCGGAAGCAAGATCCATCGAGCCCGACGGCTCGTCCAGAAAGACGATTTTCGGTTTGGTCAGCAGCAGGCGCGCGATCGCCACCGTCTGTCTCTGGCCGCCCGAAAGATTGGTGCCGCGCTCGCCGACATTCATGTCGTAGCCGCGCGGGTGGCGTGAAACGAAATCGTCGACACCGGCAGCCTTTGCCGCTTCGATGATCTGTTCGTCTGTAGCCTCGGGGCATGCCATCAGGAGGTTTTCCTTGATGGTGCCCGAGAACAGGTCGCCGGCCTGCGCAACGATGCCGACAGCGGCGCGAACCTCGGACGGGTGATACTGGCGAATGTCGATCCCATCCAGCAGCAACTCACCGGAAGTCGGCAGGAAGAGCCGGCCGACCAGCCGACCCATCGTCGTCTTTCCCGATCCTATGCGGCCGATGATGCCGATCCGCTCACCCGGCTTGACCGAGAAATTCAGGCCGGTCAAAACTTCGTTTTCCGAGCCTGGATAGACAAAACCGACATTCCTGAACACCATCGCCCCCTTGCGGATGGGGCGGTTGACGAAGCCCACCGTGTCGGGCCGGTCTTCCGGTTGAGCCATGATCGAATTCACCATCCTCAGCGAGAGCATGGCCTGGCGGAACCGGGACAACGTTATGGCGATCTGGCCGAGCGGCGCCACGGCCCTGCTCGCCAGCATCACCGTTCCTATGATTGCTCCTGTCGAAACATGCCCTTCCGAGAAGGCATAGGCGCCGGCCACGACCAGGGCGACGGTCACCAGCTGCTGTATGGACTGGGTGATGTTGCCCGCCGCCGCCGAAAGCTGCTTGATTTTCTCGGACGTGTTGGCAGCGTTCTTGGAGTGCTCGCCCCATTTCCGCAGCAGATACGCCTCGGCGCGCAGCGACTTGATGGTCTCCAGCGTCGAGATGGATTCGACCAGCAGGGCCTGGCGCTGCGATGCTTCGTTCATCGAGGCTGCGACGCGCTTGCCGATGCGGCGCTGGGTGACCAGGCCGACGATGACGGACATCACGAAGGCCAGCGCCGGTATGATCACCAGCCAGCCGCCTATTGCATAGATCACAAGGAGAAAGACGAAGACGAATGCCGTGTCGATGAACACGCTTATGGTGTTGGAGGTGAAGAACTCCCTGACGAACTCATATTGCGTGACCCTGTTTGCGTATTCGCCGGTCGAGCCGGGGCGCGCCGAAAGCGACGAGTTCAGCACTTTTTCGAACAGCAGATAGGATATCCGCAGATCCGCCTTGCGCCCGGCATAGTCGATGAGGGAAGCCCTTGCCGTCTTCAAAAGCAGGTCGAACAGGATGACCGCACCGATGCCGAGAGCCAGGACCCACAGTGTCGATATCGCCTTGTTCGGCAGGATCCTGTCGTAGACGTTCATGGTGAAGATCGGCGAGGCTATGGCCAGCAGATTGATGAACACCGCCGCCAGGACGACTTTCGAGTAGGTGCGCCAGAAAGCGCCCATCGTCCCCGTAAGCCAATGTCTTCGCTCGATCCTGGCCGCCGAGCCGACCGACATGGTCTCGGCGGCATTGGCATAGGTGATCGAAAAGGAAGCGCCGCCGCTGATGTAGCTGGCGGCCAGTTCCGACCGGCCGATCGTGGTGCGGCCGTCTTCCTGGGGCGCGGTGATATACGCATCGCCTTCGCCTAGAGCCAGCAGGGCGACGGGCAATTGGCTGACGCGAAAGACGATGGCCGGCAGGTCGATACGCCCCCTGAGAAAATCGCGATGATTGAACTCGGTGACTTCCAGGCCGATGCGTTCGGCAAGGTGCCTGATGTCGTCGGCCGCAATTCGCGTATCCGAGAGCGGCACGCCGGCAAACAGCACGGTCTCCGCGCTCGGCCTGCCGAGATATCCGGCAACGGCCGAGAAGCAGGCCTTGAACGCCTCCTTCGGGGAGAGGATGTTGGGTTGCTGGTTCACGATCTGCCCGTCAGGACGCTCGCTGGACCTTGTGCTGTCCTATTTCTTCCTCACCGGAGCGAGAATATCGAATGGCAGGTCGTTCTTCTGCTCCGATGGCGTCCGCGCATAGGTTTCTGTGTCCGCGGTTTCCGGTGCTGCGAACTCGGTGCGTGCATAGGCCGTCGCTTGCTTTGCCGGCTCGAGATTCATCGTTTTCAGCAACTGTCCGGTCGCGGCCAGGAGCCGGTACTGGGCAAACAGCGATGCGTAGGAAGCGGTATCCGCCAGCGTTGCCGTGTTGAACCGTGTATTCTGCGCATCGAGCACGTCGAGCAGCGAACGCTGTCCGACCTTGAACTGCTCGCGATAGGAAGCAACCAGCTTCTCATTGGCAGCGGCTTGTTGCCTCAGGGTCTTTGCCAGATCGGCTTGCCGGAAACGGCGATCCCATGAGGTGCGAACGGCTTCCTCGATTTCGCGCTGGACCTGATGCAGCGCGAGACGCTGTTCACTGGTGCGGCGGATCTGTTCCTGCTCGTTGGCCTTGTCGATGCCACCGCGGTAGAGGTTCCAGCGCAGGACCACGCGCGCCTGCAGGTCGGTGGTGTCGCCATCGTCGCCGTCAATGTCGGTTCCTGCCCGGGCCCGACCTTCAGCGATGATGGAGGGGCCAAATTTTGCCCGCGCAGCGTCCACGAGAGAGGCCGCCGCGTCGATGTCGCTGTTGGCCATGTGTACGCGCGGATTGCTTTCCCGCGCCAACCCTATCGCGTCGTCGAGCGAGCGCGGGAGTGCGGCCGAAACATCGCCGGGCCTCGAAGGGCTGGTCAGTGGCTTTCCGACGGTTTTGAAGAAGCGGATCTTGGCCGCTTCCAGTTCCTCGGTCGCCTCCTGCATGCGCGCCTTGGCGGCGAACAGCCGTTCCTCGGCCTGTTGTCGGTCGGCCTCGTTCAGCGCGCCGCCCGAGATGCCTTGCCGGATGTCGCCGAGAATTGCCTGGTGGAAGCCCAGATTTTTCTTCGCTTCGGCAACGATCGAAGCCTGCAGCATGTATTCCAGATAGTCCTGGACAACGGACAGCCCGATGAATTCGGACCGTTCCAGCACGCGGAACGAAGCGCCATCGACGCGCGATGCCTGACGGTTCAATTCGGCCCGCCTTCCGCCGCTGTCATAAAGCGTCTGCGAAACGGTAAGATCCGTTTCAGCCGGATAGAGCGCATCGCCTTCGATGGAAAGAGAGCGCCGGGACGGATTGTCGAGCCGGCGAACGCCAGCCGATGCCTCGACATCGACACTGGGAAGATAAAGGCCCTTGGCCTGCCGCAACTCGAACTCGATGGCTTCGCGATTTTCGATCGCCTGTCCAATCTCGGGATTGGACTCCACCGCGACAGCCATCGCCTCCTTGAGCGTGAGCGCGTGAGCACTGCCGCAGGTCAGCATGGTGGCCGCCATCAAAAGACCAAGGCGCCTGCCTATGGTCGACATGTTTGTCGTATTCATTAATCCCACCCTAACGTTTCCCCAGCGTCCTTTTCAGAGCGCTAACCAAGCCAAGGCCTGCCCGTCGGTGGATTATTCACAGATTCACGAAATATGTGAGCGATTATTGATTTAGAGATCGCTAAATAGCCTTTTTGGGCAACAAGGCTGCGAGATGTAGCAAAAATAGCACATAACGTCGGCTCGCTGCGGTTGTATCCGGACGCCGCATTCAGTGGGAAAGCACAAAAAACGGCAGGCCAGTGGGCCGGTATGGCCAGAATCATGGCCGGTTCGGATAGCGGCTGTCGATGATCCAACCTGAAGTTGAGCCCTTTTTCAGGCACGCCCCTTTGGATGCCGCGTCCAAAAATACTCCATCGCGGCGGCCGGCGTACGCTTCATGTGGCTCACTGCGGCCAAAAGCTGGTCAGCGCGCACCCTAATTTGCGCTCAACGCCACCATGCGGTCGAGCGCCGCGGTCAGGCCGCGAAGCGACACAGGGAAGCTCAGCGGGGTCTCGGCGTCCGTCGTGACATTGAGCTTCAGCACCGAGCCTTCCCTCAGCTTTCCAAGCGTCGGCCGATCGACCGTAAAGACGGAGACGCAACCCGTCGGCAGGCAGGTCCTGAAGCGCTGCGCGGACAGCGGCGGTTGATCGTCGATCTGCAGCGTCACGCCCGGATCAAGGAGGATGCCGAAGGGCAGAAGCAGGGTAGCCGTCGTCGAACCGTCCGGGCGTGCCGCGATCTCCATGGCAAGAAGCCTCTGCCCGTTCTGCTGGACCTGGTCTTGCGCAAGCGAGCACACTCTCGCCTTTTCCCGTACCGAACAGGTCACGCTCCAGTCCTGATAGACCTCACGCAGCGATGAGGGTCCATCCGGGACAGCCGCCACCTGTTGCTGGGCAGACGCCGGCGACATCAATGAGAATAGAATTGCTCCACATGCGGAGACGGCCTTCGGGCCAAGCTTCATGTGCAGACCCATTCGCGGATCTTGCATTTCTCTCCCGTCGCCTCGCAGGCCTGCAAAGCGAGATCCTCCGCTTCCCGACGGGTCTCGGCCGAGTTCACGCCCCAGGGCGTGAAACGGTTCTCCACTTTGTCTGCCACGGCAAGCGCACCGCAGTGCTTGTAGGGAAAGCCGGTCTCGTCGTCATCATTCCAATGGCGATGGTTGCGGAAGACGGTGACGACGTTGCAGGCCTTTCCGCCTGCGTTCTCGCAATATTTCTGTGCGATGTCCTTCGCTTCCTGCCGCTTGTCGGCGCCCCAGAAGAAGCCGTATTTGCTATCGGCCTGCGAATAGGCAATGGCCGCCCATATGCCTTTTTCCTCCTGTTGCGGTTCCGATGGGGCCACAAGGTCGGCTGAGACGACTTGTCCGCTCCACAACAAGGTCAAGCCCAAAACTGCCAAAGCCTGCAATCTCATGGTCGGCATCCTTTCCTTGACCTCACTCGCTTCGCGTCCTACTTCGCCGCCGAAGCAAGGGAGATCACCACACAGCTTTTGCCCGTCGGCAGGAGAAGCGCTTCACCGGCATTGCCGCCGAGCTCGTAGACCTCGACCTGCCCGAGATGGTCGGTGATCTTGCTGCCCTGCGGCAGGATGGATGGGATGTCGGCGCACGGGCTGGCGAATGGCGCCACCCGCACCATCGCCCCTTCGCAACCCGTGGCGGTGGGCGATGCGAAGACGATGCCGGCGGCCGGTCCGCTATAGCGTTCCGACGCATAGTCCATGCCGACAAAGGCCTGGATGGCGTGCTTGTCGGCGGCCTGGTCGTTCCACAGGGATTTGACGCTGTATTTCGTGCCGGTCGTCAGGATCTGTCCGAGCACTGGATAGATGGTCGAGCAGGCCTGCACACCGGCCTGCTTGACATGCTCGAGGAAGGGCGTGTCCGGAAGCACGGGGGCCGCCGCTGTTGCTGCAGGTGCGGCCGTCGCGCCGCCGACCAGATTGGCGACCGCGGCGTAATTCCCGGCGGCGAAGCCAAGCCCCGCCACGACCAATCCCAGCAATGAATATCCGGCCAGGCGTGGCCAGCGCCGCCTTGGGGGCTCGGCCCGCCTCTGCCGATCCGCCTCGACGCTCGGAGTGCGTTTGGCGGACGTGAACTGGTCCTGCTGGCTCATGGTGGCGCCTCGGTTATTTGAGTGGTGAAAGGGCGTCTGACAGCCCCTTGAGCGTTGCGGTAACGGTGATCGTCTGCCCGTCGACCGTCGAGTAGGAGATCGCCGGCGTCGCGTTCTGCGATATCTGCCGGCGCATGACGGGGCCGACCGGCAACATGCCGACACAGACCATTTCGTTGCAGCCGTTCAGCTGCACGTCGATCGGCTGCTTCTGTCCATCGAATTTCACGGACACAAGGCCATCGCTCCTGGCGTTCGGGGCGGTGCGCAGGATCATGTACGGCTTGCCGTCCTGGGTGGCGGCAAGCGACCAGCTGAAGGCCATCTTGCCGGACGCGTCCTCGATGATCTGCGAGACGTTGCAGACCTTCTTGCGGGCTTTGAGGTTCTCGTCGCAGATCAGCGTCCAGTTGTCGAATGGGCGTATGGTGCGCTGGTAGTCTCCGAGCTTCACCTCGGGCGGGAGCACCACGTCCGAAGGCTTGATCCTGTAGGTCGACGCGACCTGCCCGGCGGCCGGCACGAGGCCGCCGCAAAGCGCCAGGCAGGTCAGGGCAACAAGTCCTTTCATCCCTGCCTCAGTTCAAGGTGAAGCTGATGCCGGCGCCGACACCGACATGCCCACCCGCGGCCGTGCCCGACAGATTGCCCCGGATGCGGCCGTCTTCGCTGGTGTAGCCGGCGCCGAAGGCGAACGCGCCTGCGTCCCGCCACAAGCCGCCACCCGCCGCGACGCTCAGCTTTCCCGGCCGGTCGTCGTAGCGAAGCGATGCGGCCGCAAGACCTATTGCGGCCGCCTGCCGCGCCTCGTCGCGGATGCCGCTAATGTCCGAATTGAGCTGGCTGAGCTTCTGGTCGGTATAGTCGTTGGCCTGCTGCAAGGTCGTGACCGCCACCTTGTCGGTATAGGCGTTGGACGTATCGATAGCGTAGGCCACGCGGTTGTCCGTATAGCTCTTGCCCGCCGTCAGGCCCTGGTTCATCTGGTCGACGTTGACCGCATCGGTCCCTTTGACGCCGGGGCCGACATTGGAGATGACGACCGGCGCGTTGACGTCGCCACCTTGCAACGTGATGGTGTTCGTCTTGTTGCCGCCTTGGGTGTCATAGGTCACCGCGTTCTGGGTAAGGTTTCCGACGCCGGCTTTCAGATCCTCGATGGCCGTGTTGGTGGCGTAGAGCTGCGAGCCGTTGATCGCATCCGTGCTGCCGGCATCGACGCGGCCGGCGGCGACATTGGTGATCGTCCGCTCGGCGCCGGCATCGCCGACGCTGACGGTTCCGGTCGGCGTCGTCCCGGCATAAGTGTAGGTCTTGCCGTTGATGACGGTGCTGGAGGTGCCGACGGCTGTCTGCGTCACCGAGCCGGAGCCGAGCGCCACATCGTTGGCGTTGTTGGCCTGCGCACCCTGGCCGAGCGCGACGGCGCCCGCCCCGGTAGCCGTCGAGCCATGGCCCGCAGCCACGCTCTCGGCGCCGCTCGCCACGCTTTCCGGCCCGATCGCCACCGCGTTGGTGCCGCCGGCGATGCTGTCGGCCAGCGTCGAATTGGCGTGGAAGTATTTGATGCCGCCGCCATTGCTGATGGTGGTCAGGGCATTGTCGACGGCCGTCAGGCCGTCATAGACGGTCGAGTAGTTGTTGCCCTGGATAGTGTAGGTCGGGCCGGTGATCGAGCCGTCGGGATTGATCGTGGTAACGCCGCCGAACAGGTCGGTGACGTTTTTCGTCACGCCGCGCAACTGCGAGACGTTGACGCCGTCGGTGTCGGCCGAGCCCGCCGCGACATTGGTCAGCTTGCGTTCGGCCCCGGCGGCGCCGATCGACACCTCGCCGACCGAGGTCTGCGGACCGGCGAGCGCGAAGGCCGTGTAGCCGGCCTGCGCGCCGACCGTGGTGATGGATTGCGCACCGAGCGCCACGCTGTTGATGAAGGTGCTCTGGGCGCCGGCGCCGAGCGCCACCGACTGGACCCCGGACGCCAGCGAATTGGTGCCGAGCGCCAGGCCGTCGGCCAGCAACACATGGGCGTTCTGGCCGATGGCCGTTCCGCCGGGCGCTGTCAGGTCGACGATGGCGCCGTTGCCGATGCCGATGCCATTGTCGCCGTTGACGACAGTCGTCGGGCCGACCGCGACCGATTCCGCGCCGACCGCGAGCGAGTCGCCCGCAGCCGAATTGGCGTGGAAGTATTTCGTCGAGGTAACCGATACGGCAGCGATGGCGCCGGCGAGCTGGCGCACCGTCACTGCGTCTTGGTCCTGCGTGCCGTCGGCCACGTTGGTGATCTGCCGGTAGGAGTTGACATCGCCGACCGAAACCGCGCCGAGCAGCGTCTTGTCGCTCGTGTTGTACTGGATGAAGTTGGACGGACCGGCCGCGATCTGGCCGGTGGCCGGAGCGATCGCGCGATCGGAGATCGAACCCGAGCCCAGCGCCACGCTGCCGTCGATGCTGGCCTTGCTGTCGCGGCCGAGCGACAGCGCGCTGATGCCGGTCGCGGTCGCATTGTAACCGACCGCTGTGGACCCGACGCCTTGGGCGAAGGAATCGGTCTGCGCCAGCCCGGCCTCGTTGGTGCGGGCGTAGCGGATGCCTATGCCGTTGGCATCGGTATAGGCCGTCGAGGTGTCGCCGGCGATGTTGTTGAACGTGTTGCCGAGATTGGTGACGGAACCGCCGATGGTGCTGAGCGTGGTGCCGATGGCGTCGACGGCCTGGTTGGTGGCGGCGAGCTGCGAACCGTTGATGGCATCGGTCGACGTCGAACTGATCCGTCCGGCGGCGACGTTGGTGATGGTGCGTTCGGCGCCGACCGCGCCGACGCTGACCGTCGAGGTCGGGTTGGTGCCCTGGAAGGCGTAGGTGGTGCCATTGATCACGGTGCTGGGCGTGCCGACGGCGACGTCGGTGACACTGCCTGAGCCGAGCGCCACGTCGCCCGCATTGCCAGCAGCAGAGCCGGCGCCCAGCGCGAGCGCGTTCTGGGCGACGGCATTGGCGCCTACACCAACAGCAGTCGCCTGAACGCCAGCCGCAAGCGAGTTCTGGCCGATCGCCGTGCTGGACGTGGCTGTGGCGGTGGCGTTTGCGCCAATGGCGGTGCTGTATTGGCCCGAGGCCTTGGAGATGTACCCCAGTGCCGTTGCGTCGAGCGCCGACGCGACGGCGCCACTGCCGATGGCCGAGGCGTTGGCGTCGGAGGCGCTCGAATTGACGCCGGCCGCGATGGCGTTCGTCCCCGTCGCGGTCGCGACGGGTCCGATGGCGACCGAGTCCGTACCAGTGGCCGAGGAGTCCGCCGCCGTCGAGTTGGCGTGGAAATATTTGATGCCGCCGCCGACGTTGAGATTGTTGACGACGGCGCCGATGGCGTCCACCGCCTGGTTGGTGGCGGCGAGCTGCGAGCCATTGATCGCGTCGGTCGATGTTGAACTGATCCGCCCAGCAGCGACGTTGGTGATGGTGCGTTCGGCGCCGGGTGCACCGATGCTGACCGTCGAGGTCGGATTGGTGCCCTGGAAGGCGTAGGTCGTGCCGTTGATCACCCCACTGGCCGTGCCGACCGCCGTGGTGGTCACCGAGCCGGAGCCGAGCGCGACGTCGCCGGAGCTCGCCGCCGCCGTCGCGCCATTGCCCAGTGCGACATTCCCGGCTAGGCCGGCGGCACCTGCGGTCGAGCCGTTGCCGAGCGCCACGGAGCCCTGGCCGATCGCCTTGTTGCTGTTGCCGATGGCGACGGCGCCGTTGGCCATGTTGGCCGCGGTGGCGGTCGCCGTGCCGTCGCTGTTGGCGATGTTGTTGGCGCCGCCGGTGAAGGCGCCGGTGCCGCTGGCATAACTGGGATCGCCGATCGACACCGCGCCGTCGCCGTAAGCGGTGTTGCCGGAGCCGATGGAGACGGCCTTGCCGCCGGTCGCCACCGCATTGGTGCCCATGGCGACCGCCTCGGCGGAATCGGCCTTGGCGCTGGTGCCCATGGCGATGGCGTCCTGTGCGCTCGCAGTGGCCGACTTGCCGACCGCGGTGCTGTTTATGCCGCTCGCCGTGGCGCCCAAGCCCAGCGCGCTTGCGCTCGCGGCGCTCGCCGTGGCGTTGTTGCCGAGCGCGGTGGCCGAGACATCCGTGGCCTGGGCTCCCGAGCCCGCCGCGACCGAGCCTACGCCACTCGACGTGGCCGAATTGCCCAGGGCCAATGCGAAATTGCCCGAAGCCGTGGCGACGTTGCCGAACGCTGCCGAGTTTGACGCCGATGCATTTGCCTGAGGACCGACGGCGGCGGCATTGAGGCCGGCGGCCTGGGCCTGGAAGCCCACGGCTGTCGAACTGTCGCCACTCGCAACCGAGGCAGCGCCCATTGCGGTGGCGAAAGCGCCGGAAGAGAGCGAATTGGTGCCGATGGCGATGCTGTTGGGCAAGGCCGTGTTGGCCTGAACGCCTGCAACCGCGCCCAGGCCGAGCGCGATCGACTGGTTGCCCCACGCGCTGGCGTTCTTACCCATCGCCGTGGCGCTCGTGCCCGTTGCCTTGCTTTGGCGTCCAATCGCAGTGGCGTCTACCTGAGACGCTGTAACATCCGTGCCGATGGCGATGGCGCTCTGAGCCAACGCTCCCGTTCCGGCGGCCGTGCGCGAGCCGAGATAGACGGCGTTTATCGCGGTAGCGGTCGACTGGAAGCCGACGGCGACGGCGTTCTGCTGGCTAGCAACAGTGCTGGTGCCTTGTGCAACAGCATCCAGCCCGGACGCCGCTGCGAACTGTCCAATCGCAGTGCTGCGCAGCCCGCTGGCTACGGATCCGTAGCCAGCGGCGAACGCATAGTTGTTGCTGGCCGTGGAGCTGACACCGACTGCGGTGGAGTTCCCTCCCGAAGCTTGGGCGTTGGTGCCCAGCGCGCTGGCCCCGGCCCCAGTGGCACCCGCGGCGACGCCAATCGCTACCGTGTTGATGTTGTTTGAAATCGTACCGGAGCCAATCGCCACCGCGCCGCCGGTGCCCGTGGCTGATGCGGTCCGCCCGATAGCGATGCTGTATTGCGCCGCCGCATTGGACTGGAAGCCGAGCGCCACGGCCCAGTTAAGGCTGGCGGTTGATTGATTTCCGATCGCCACGGCCTCGGGAGCGCTCGCGGTTCCGCCGCCGGCCTGATATTGTGCCAGAGCCGGCGTCGCAGCCATGCCGATCGCGAAGGCACCCAGCATCGTGGCTGCCGCCGACGCCGCGCCGACGCCCAGCGTTCCCAACCCCAGGCGCTTGCGTCCCATGCCCAGCACGCAATGCGCCATGCGCAGCACCGCCATCAAACGACGGCGAACCGAGCGCGAGCCATGACCGGCCCCCGCAATCCACTGCCCGGCGAAATGCGCCGCGCGACGCTGAACAAGAAGCGAGCCGTTCGAAATCTGATTGTCGGTCATGGTCCCTCTCCGCTGGCCGGCACGAAATGTCTGACAATTCCGTTCCATCGCAGGAAGACATGATTCCTGCCTGCGGTATTTCACGAAATTGCTGTCTTGTGAGAAAAGATCCGAGCATATCGGCAGAGGTTAACAGCTCGTTACCTTAGAGACTGCTTCAAAATTAGGCAAACAAGCAATTCCATAAGCGCCGTCTCATCTAACCTTGGCGTTTAACCTTGCCGACCCGCAACTGCAGCGGTGTTACCTGCCGATATTTCTTCATGGCGGTGGTAAAATGGCTCTGGCTCGAAAACCCGCAGGAGTGCGCGATGTCGGCGATCGCCATGCGGCTGTCGGCAAGCAGTCTTTCAGCCAAATCCAGCCGCAGCTCGAGGACATACTGGTGCGGCGGCACCCCGAACGTCCTCGAGAAAGCCCGCATGAAGTGGTAGGGTGAAAGCTCGCAAACCGCGGCCATTTCCGCAAGCGCCAGCTTGCGCGTAAAGTTCTTGTCCAGGAATTCCTGCACGCGGCGTGTGCTGCGGACCGAAAGTCCGCCTTTCGCGTTGAGCGTCGGCTGTCGCGGATTGGTTCCGGAAGCCGGTCCGGGGAAACCATCATCACCCGGCATTTTTCGGCCTCCTGACACGTCCCAGATGAGGTTCAACCGGAGGCCTTCCTTCCCGTTCCCCCGAAAAACAATTCGTGATTGATCGAAGCTGACCGGCATCGCCATTCATCGGATCGTTCCGGCCGGACGGCGAACAATGAATGTCTGCGAGACGGGATCGCGGACGGAGGATATGACACTCCCCCGCGCGGTGGCCCTCCTGGGCCCGGCGCTTTCAGGAATTATGTCCAGGACAAATCGAGCTGTCCGTTCTCGATTGACGCCCCGGGAAACGCCGCTTTCCCGAGCATCGTCCGTATTTTTCATTGCCTGGCCTCAGCCGCTTGTCCGCCGCCTGAAATCCCCCTTAGCCCGACCCGGAGCCAACGTAACCCACATGGCGCGGAGTGTGAATAACATCCGTACGCAAACAAAAAATTTTGTTCGGGATAAAAGATCCTCCCTTGCGGGACGAGGAACCCAGGCTTTCAGGGCCGCGACTTCGGGTCAACGGGTTGACCTGGGGTCAACGGGTTCTTTCAGCGCATTGCTGATGGAGCATCAATCGAAAAACCCGCCTAGGCGGCGGGTCACTGGCGCAAATCAGCACCATGCACGAATATATACCTTAGCTGAGATCACCGTGTCAAGAAAAAATTCCTATCGCGAAAAGCTGCCGACGCAAAAGCCGCGACACCGCCAGCAATGCAGAGCTACCAGATTGGCTACCGGTCATTGCAGATCGTCGCGACGATTCTCATACAAATCCCATGCAAGTTCGACAAACCCCAGAAGAACGTCCTCCTCGCTCCATCCGGCAGCGACGGCCGCCTGGACGATCTCGCGGACGAGAGGCAGCAATTGGCGTTGGCATTCTGCCGACGTGTCGGCAGCTGCGTCATCGCCGGGAGGTCCATCGAAGTTGAATTTCATCATTCGGCGCCCCCCTCGCCATCAATCAAAGTGTTTATATCAATAAATTCATTCCTTCTGATATACAATAGAGGTGGTACCAAAGCATAAGAGGCTTCGGAGGCTCTGAGCAGAACAGGATGATGCCAGGCTCTATGCTTCCGCTAGGTCAGGTTTGTCCTTCTGAACAGGGTCCGTCGGGAAGCTTCTACCCATCAATCTCTGCGGCTGGTCGAAACCTTCGGCCAGGGCCGCATGCCACCATCCGGCGAATGCGCGGCATGACCGGCTGCATTGCCTTCTGCAACCGCTCGCTGGATAGTCTCGGCATGTTGGCGACCCTGGCGACTCACTGGCCGCAAATTCTGGCGATCATCTCCGTGGTGATGGCGACGGTCGGCATCGTCCATGCCGTCATGACCAAGGAAGATGTGCGCGCCGCCACCGGCTGGGTCGGCGTGATGGTGCTGTCCCCGATCCTCGGCGTGCTGATCTACGCCGTCGCCGGCATCAATCGCATCCGCCGTGCCACGATCACCGCCCAGCGCCCGTTTGCCGACGGCGCGGTGTCCGCCAAGCATGAGCGCGACGTTGCCGTCGAAGAGGCCCTGATCGTCGAGCGGTACGGGCAACGGTTCACGGGCTTGCGGACACTCGGCGACAGGGTGGCGCGGCGCGCGCTCAACCCCGGAAATGCAATCGATGTGCTGGAGACCGGCGACGACGCCTATGCCGCCATGTGCGCGGCGATCGATGGCGCCGAGCGCAGCGTCCTGCTCGAGACCTATATTTTCGACAATGACGCCGTCGGCCTGCTCTTCGTCGAGGCGCTGGCCGGCGCCGTCCGGCGCGGCGTCACCGTCCGCGTGCTGATCGATGCCGTCGGCGCCCGCTACTCGGTGCCGAGCATCCTGGGGCATTTGCGCGAGGCCAACATCCCCGCCGATGTCTTCAACGGCAACATCGTCATGGGCCTGCGCCTGCCCTACGCCAATCTGAGGACCCACCGGAAGATCCTGGTGGTCGACGGCATCGCCGCCTTCACCGGTGGCATGAACATCCGAAAAGGCTTCTCCGCCGAGTTCGCCGGCTCCAACAGCGCCAGGGACACACACTTCCGGGTGGCCGGTCCGATCGTCGCCGACCTCTTTTCGGTCGCCGCCGAGGACTGGCGCTTCGCCACCAACGAGGCGCTGAAGGGCGACGCCTGGCGCATTGCCCCGCTGTCGCCATCGCCTGGCGCACCGATGATGGTGCGGGCGGTCGCTTCCGGCCCGGATGCCAGCAACGAGACCAACCACAAGCTGCTGATCGGTGCATTCTCGGTCGCCCGCAAGTCGATACGCGTGATGTCGCCCTATTTCCTGCCGGATCGGGAACTGATCAGCGCGCTGATCACCGCCGGCAGGCGCGGGGTCGAGATCGACATCGTGGTGCCGGCGGTGAACAATCTTTTCCTCGTCGACCGCGCGATGATGGCGCAGTTCGATCAGGTGCTCAAACACTATTGCCGTGTCTGGCGAACCGAGGGACCGTTCGACCATTCGAAGCTGCTGTCGATCGACGGCGTGTGGGCCTATGTCGGATCTTCCAATCTTGACGCCCGATCGCTGCGGCTCAATTTCGAGATCGACTTGGAGGTGCTCGATGCCGGCTTTGCCAGCGAGATCGAGGCGCGGATCGGGTCGGCGATTGCCTCCGCCGTGCCGGTGACGCTGGAAGCCTTGCGGGCCCGGCCATTTCTGATCCGGCTGTTCGACCGCGTATTGTGGCTCGGTTCACCCTATCTCTAAGGCGGAGGTGCGCTTGAGGAACTCGTCTGTCATGGAACATACGCCGAAATTGCCTATTTGACTGTATCCTGCTTCTGAATTGAAGCCAGCGAGGACGAGCAGCACAGAGATGCACAGAATTGGACGCAGCCTCCCGGCAAGCATGCTTCTCTCCCTTCGTGACCGCCGGATGCAGAAGGCCAACGCCGCCGCACTCAAGACGACAGCCACCACCGGCACGCTGGTCGCCTCCTACAATGTCCACAAATGCATCGGCGTCGACAGGAAATTCGACCCGGAGCGGATCATCCGCGTCATCCGCGAAATCGATCCGGATGTCATTGCGCTGCAGGAAGCCGACAACCGCTTCGGCGACCGTGACGGGCTTCTCGACCTGCCCCGGCTCGAACGGGAAACCGGCCTGGTTCCGGTGCCGATTTCGGCCACCGGCAAAGGCCATGGCTGGCATGGCAACGTCTTGCTGTTCAAGAAGGGCGTCGTTCGCGACGTGCACCAGATCAAGCTTCCGGGGCTGGAGCCGCGCGGCGCGGTGGTGGCGGAGATCGACCTCGATGGAAGCCGGACGCTGCGCATCATCGCCGCCCATCTCGGCCTGCTGCGCCGCTCCCGCTCCCAGCAGGCGCGCGTCGTGCTCGACCTGATGAACAGCCCGGACGAAAGACCGACCTTGCTGCTCGGCGACCTCAACGAATGGCGGCTTGGCAACCGCTCCGCTCTCAACACGCTGCATGCGACGTTCGGCCCGCAGCCGCCGGCCGTCCCCACCTTCCCGTCGAACCTGCCGCTGCTGGCGCTCGACCGGATCATGGCCAACAGGCATGGCATGATTGCCGCCATCGACGCGCATGACACGCCGCTTTCACGCGTTGCCTCCGACCACCTGCCGCTGACGGCTTTCGTGCGCCTGGAGCGGGTGGACGATAACGCCTTGATGTCTCCCGCGTCGCAAAGAGTGTAAAATTAGTCGGAACGCCCAGTTCTTCCGCGAGTTACCATGTCTTGAACGTGTAGGAGGACGAGATGAAGAAGTTGATTCTGGCTTCCCTGTTGGCATTGGCCGCGACAGCGGCGATCACTGCGCCGACGCGAGCGGCAAGCGTGACCATCCAGTCCGACGACGATCGATATTTGCCGGACGACGATTCCGACAGTGGGATCGTTATTCGCCGTCATCACCGCGATCACTATTCCGACAATCAGTATGATGGCGACAGGAACGTTCAGTATGACGATGGCGAATACCGGTACGGCGAATATCGCCGCCACCACCGGCATCATCGCTGCCATATCGAACTGGTCAAGCACTGGCGCCACCACCACAGGGTGATCGAAGAGGTTCGCGTCTGCGGCTGATCCTGATCGAACCAACCGGCCGGCCAAAGCCGGTCGGTTTGGTCGCGTATGGTGGCGAGAGATGCCGCCATCGACCAGTTGGAAACGCTACTGCAGACGACTGACGCGCGGCGCGGTTCGCGCAGCTGGATTACCTGGCTGATCTTGTCGCGATTGCGCTTGGCCCGGTAACTCACTCTCCACCATCCTCGTCAAGCCGCAGATCACCGGCGCGCTTCCCAGGGCATGGCAATCGGCTAGCCGATCCCACCATGGACCGGTCGTTGCCCGACCCGTGTTCGGGTTGGGCTTGCTCTTCGCATTTGGTGCCTCTGGACACAGCCGTGGAAGGCTGAAAAATGTGGAGCGCAACTCGGCTTTTGGAGTTGAACCGGAACACCAGGAGGATGGCGCTGAAATTGGAAGATATTGCCGGCCATCCGGCGTTGCATCGCTACGTTCAGGAACAGTCCCTGGCGCTGATCCGAATCTATGAGGAGAGCCCTCGCCTGGCTTCCATTTTCGCCACGCAGCAGCGTTGGCTGATGGGTCATGTCGGCCTCGCCATGCATTTCAGGCGCGATCCGCACGACCGCCGCAAGGAACTGACGGTATCGCGGTTCATCGAGTTCGTGCACCAGCATGCGGTCGCCAGCCGCAACACGGCGGACGCTTTCATCAAGGAGATGCTGCACTACCACATCGCCGAGTATGTGTCGGGTGGCGACGGCCGTACGCACCCTTTGCAGCCGACGGCGGCAACCGTGCAGACCTTTACCGGCTGGGTCCTTGCCCATCTGCGGACGCTGGATCGCCTCGACGGCGCTGACCGCTTGGCCAGGTTCCTCGAACACCCCGAGATGGTTGCCGGGCTGCAGCCTCTGGTGGCGGACGGCCTGCTTGCCTCCAAGCCGGTGCGCGAACCCAACCAGACCTTTTCCCTGTTCATCTGGCTCAACAATGGCGGCATCGTCATGGACTGGCTGATGTCGGGCATCGACCCCGATCACGCCGGCCTGGACCAGATTCCGACCAGCGTGGTTTCGATCGGAGATTTCGCCAAATGGCTCAAGCTCTCGAGGACCCATCTGGCCCGCAAGCTGCGCGCTGCCGAGAATCTCGGCAGCATCGGCTGGCTCGGCCAGCGCGGCCATTCGGTGATGTGGGTGTCGAATACATTCTACCAGGAATACATGACAGTCCAGGCGGCCAAACTGGCCATCGTCGACACCGCTTTCAATGCCTGTTTTCCGCCGGCTGGAAGCTGATCGGTGCGGCATCCCCGTAGCGGGGATGCCTTTCAATGCGGGCGATCAAAATCCCGAAGTTCTCAGTCGATGTCGAACGACACGCCCTGGGCGAGCGGCAGCGCCTTGGAATAGTTCACCGTGTTGGTGGCGCGCCGCATATAGGCCTTCCATGCGTCGGAGCCGCTCTCGCGGCCGCCGCCGGTTTCCTTTTCGCCGCCAAAGGCACCGCCGATCTCAGCGCCCGAGGTACCGATGTTGACATTGGCAATGCCGCAATCCGATCCGTCGACACCCAGGAAACGCTCGGATTCCTGCAGGTCGCGGGTGAAGATCGACGACGACAGGCCTGCGCCCACGGCATTGTGCTCGTCGAGCACGGCGTCGAAATCCGAATATTTCATCACATAGAGGATCGGCGCGAAGGTCTCTTCCGTGACAGGGGCCACCTGCTTGGGCATCTCGACCAGCGCCGGGTGCACGTAATAGGCATCCGGGTGCCCGTTCTCGACCCGTGCGCCGCCGGTCACCTTGCCGCCATGGGCGGCGGCTTCCTTCAGCGCCTTCTGCATGGCCTCGTATGCCGCCTTGTCGATCAGTGGCCCGACCAGCGAGGAGGTCTCCAGCGGATTGCCGACAGACACACTCTCGTAAGCCTTCTTGAGGCGCGGAACCAGGGCGTCGTAGACGCTGTCATGCACGAACAGGCGCCGCAGCGTCGTGCAGCGCTGGCCGGCCGTGCCCATCGCTCCAAAGGCAATCGCGCGCAGCGCCATGTCGAGATCGGCGCTCGGGCAGACGATGCCGGCATTGTTGCCGCCGAGTTCGAGCACTGCGCGGGCAAAGCGCTTGGCCAGCCGCGGGCCGACGTCGCGGCCCATGCGGGTCGAGCCGGTCGCCGAAACCAGCGGCACCTTGGGGTGGTCGACCAGGATCTCGCCGACGGCGCGGTCACCGATCAGCACCGGCGCCAGGCCATCAGGTGCGTCCGCGCCGAAGCGCTTGACCGCACGCTTGAAGATGGCCTCGCAGGCAAGTGCGGTCAGCGGCGTCTTTTCCGACGGCTTCCACACCACCGCGTCGCCGCAAACCAGCGCCAGGGCGGCATTCCAGGACCACACAGCGACCGGGAAATTGAAGGCGGAAATGACGCCGACGACGCCGAGCGGATGCCAGGTTTCCATCATCCGATGGCCCGGGCGCTCGGTGGCGATGGTCAGGCCGTACAATTGCCGGGATAGGCCTACGGCGAAATCGCAGATGTCGATCATCTCCTGCACTTCGCCGAGCCCCTCGGACGGGATCTTGCCGACCTCGATCGAAACCAGCCGGCCAAGCTCGGCCTTGTGCGCGCGCAGTTCCTCGCCGAGCAGCCGCACCAGTTCGCCACGCCGCGGGCCCGGCACCATGCGCCAGGCCTGGAAGGCCTTGTGCGCGGCATCGATCACCTTGGCCGCGTCAGCCGGCGAGATCGTCTTCAGCGCCGCGATCTGCTCGCCCGTCACCGGGCTGCGCACGATCAGGTCGCCGCCGACGAGCGCTTCCTTGGCCACGCCCAGTTTCGCCAGCAGTTCGGTCGTTTCCTTGCCTATCGTCATTCTTGTCCCTTTCAGATCCCGTCGCCATCATATGGCGCTGGGTTAAGCCTTCGCCGTGCCGCCCGTGTGCCGAAAGGCACTTCAGGCGCAGTCATGGCGTGGCATTACTCGTTTCAGGGGAAAATCGCCACCCCGGCATGGTCCAAGCCCAAACTACACGATTGAGCCAGATGGGGAGGTGACGCTCAGTTTGCCTTTTTCGCCGGCGGGCGCACCGCACCGTCCTTGATCAACCGGTCGATATGCATGCGGATATGGGCAGCTTCTGCCGCCGTGTTCGCAAGCGCTATGGCGCGGTCGAAGGCGACGCGCGCCTCGTCGCCCCGGTCGAGCTGCATCAAGAGGCCCCCCTTGAGCCCGAAAAAGTGGAAATAGCCGGAAAGCCGTTCTTCCAGCGGCTCGATCATGGCCAGCGCCTCCCCCGGTCCACGCACCTTCGAGACCGCGACGGCCCGGTTGAGCGTGACCACCGGCGACGGCTGCATCTGCTCCAGCAAGCGGTAGAGCAGGTCGATCTCGTTCCAGTCCGTATCCTCGGCCTTTTCGGCCCGCGCATGCAGCGCGGCAATCGCCGCCTGCACCTGGTAAGGGCCGGGCTTGCGATGGCGCAGCGCCTTGTCGACCAGTGCCAGCCCCTCATCGATCATCTTGCGGCTCCACAGGCTGCGATCCTGGTCTTCGAGCAGCACGATCTCGCCGCTTTCGTCGAAACGGGCCGGTGCGCGCGCATGCTGCAGAAGCAACAGCGCCGTCAGCCCCATGATCTCCGGCTCGGTCTGGAACAGCCGCAGCAACAGCCGTGCCAGCCGGATCGCCTCCTCGCACAGCGGCGCGCGGGCCGGCGCCTCGCCGCTGTTGGTCGAATAGCCCTCATTGAAGACCAGGTAGACCATGGCGGCGACGGCGGCGAGCCGTTCCGAGCGCTCGACCGCGCCAGGCGTCTCGAACGGCACGCCGGCGTCCGCAATGCGCGCCTTGGCGCGAGTGATGCGCTGCTCCATGGCGCTTTCGCCAACCAGGAAGGCGCGCGCGATCTGCTTGACGGTGAGACCGGAGACGATGCGCAGCGCCACCGCGATCTGCTGTGTTGCCGGCAGATCGGGATGGCAGCAGATGAACAGCAGCCGCAATATGTCGTCGCGGTAGTGCGCCCCGTCCAGCCGCTCGGCGATATCGCTCTCGGCGTCTTCCAGATCGGAAACCTGGTCTTCATCCGGCATCGGCGCCTGCTTGGCGCGCTTGCGCACCGCATCGATGCCGCTGTTGCGGCCGACGAAGATCAGCCAGGCCGCCGGGTCGCGCGGCGGCCCGTTCTGCGGCCAGTTCTTCAACGCCCTGAGGCACGCGTCCTGGAAAGCTTCCTCCGCCGTATCGAGATCGCGGAAATAACGCAGCAGCGCGCCCATCGCCTGCGGGCGGGCGGCGCTGATCGCGGAGCTGATCCAGGCCATTTCGGTCATGCGGAAACCGTTGTTGGGTTGAAGACCGAAACCGGCCGGATTTCATAGGAGCCGCCGCTCGGGTTGACCTCGGAAAGCTCGCGGGCGAACTCCACCGCCTCGTCGAGATCGGCGCATTCGAGCGTGTAGAAGCCGAGAAACTGTTCCTTGGTCTCGGCGAACGGCCCGTCGATGACGACCGATTCGCCTTTGACCTTCCTCAACGTCGTCGCGGCCGTGGTCGGCAGAAGCCGTGCCACCGGGCCGAGCCGACCAGCCTTGGCGTACTTGTCCTGAACGTCGAGGAGATTGGCCATGACCTCGTCGTCCTGTGCCTTGCTCCAGGAGCAGACGACATCTTCGGAGGCATAGCAGAGGATTGCGTAGAGCATGGCTGGTCCTTTTCTCTGTCAAAGGACGAAACAGTAAGACCGATCCCGACATGACGTCGATAAAAAAATCCAGATGTGACGGATTTGGCCACCGTCGGCCGCGTCGGTCAGCTTTCTCCCAGTTTCAGCCATCGCAGCACGAGAGCTTCCTCGTCATCGAGACCGGCAATCGCCCGTTTGCGCTTGTTGGCCTGCGCCATTTCATCCAGCAACCGTCCCTCGGACCACGCTTCGAAGACCCGCGGATGGATATAGCATTTGCGGCAGACGGCACGCGTATTGCCCAGCCGTTCGGCAACCTTGTCGATGACGCTGTTCATCGCCCTGTTTCGCTGCGCCTGGCTTTGCGGCAGTTCCGTTTGCGCAAACAGCGACGCGGCGTGAATGGTGCCGCCCCAGGTGCGGAAATGCTTCGAACTGAAGGCGTCACCGACCGCCTCACGGATATAGCGGTTGACGTCCTCGGAGCGGACCGGCCGCCTGTCGCCGTCCTCATCGAGATACTGGAACAGCTTCTGGCCTGGCAGGTCCTGCGCGCCACGCACAATCCTGGCGATGCGGCGGTCGGCCAGCTTCAGCTTCCACTCCTTGCCCGACTTGCCCTTGAAGGCAAAGCGCAGGCTTGAACCGACAATATCGACATGCCGGTCGCGCAACGTGGTCAGCCCGAAACTCTTGTTGTCGCGGGCGTAGGCGGCATTGCCGACGCGGATCATCGTGTTGTCGAGCAGCCAGACGACCGCGGCGACGACCCGCTCGAACGGCAAGCCACGACGGCGCAGATCGCTGTCGACCCTGTGCCGCAGGTCCGGCAGGCTCTCGGCGAAAGCGACAAGGCTCGAATATTTGGCACCATCGCGCTCTTCGGCCCATTGCGGATGATAACGATATTGCTTGCGTCCCCGCTGGTCCCTGCCGGTTGCCTGGATATGGCCGTCCGCGTCGGGCGAAATCCACACATCCGTCCAGGCCGGCGGAATGACGATCGCCTCGATGCGGGCCTTGGTGGCGTCCGAAACCGTCCGTCCGTCCGGTCCCTTGTAGGAAAACCCCTTGCCTGTCTTCAGCCGCCGGATACCAGGCTCGGCATCGCTGACATAACTAAGCGACGCATGATCGGCCGAGCTTTGTGCCCCGTTTTTGAACACGCCATCTGGCGATACAGCGTCCTCGCCAGCCGGTCGGCCGGGCGACATTCCGGATTTCTGCAACATGTCGGCTCCACGCGAATTCCGTAGATAAGCCACTGGCCGACCGCTGGTTCCACGCGCCGTCCGAAAACGGTGTCGAGCCTGCCTTCAGGCTTTCTCGAGCACAACCGGAATGACGTCGACAGCCTGCTCGCCGACCTGTCCCCCCGTGGTCTTGAGCACGCCGACGATCGGCGCCACGTCCGAATAGTCGCGGCCGTAGCCGACGGTGATATGGTCGTTGCTGGCCCGCATGCCGTTGGTCGGATCGAATTCCTGCCAGCCTGCGTCGCGCCCGCACCAGACCTTGACCCAGGCATGCATGGCATCGGCGCCTTCCAGCCGGGGCTTGCCCTTCGGCGGGATGGTGCGCAGGAAGCCGCTGACATAGCCAGCGGGAATGCCGAGCCCGCGCAGGCCGGCGATCATGATATGCGAAAAGTCCTGGCAGACACCGCGCTTCAGCCTGAAGGCATCGCTGGCCCGGGTCCGCACCGTCGTCGCCTCGCCGTCATAGGTGAAATCACGATGAATGCGATGGCACAGGTTCATGGCCGTGCTGGCGGCGGAACCGGCGATGCTGCTGCGTGCGTAGGCGGTGATCGCATCGTCGATGCCGGCATGGGTGCTGGCCGTCAGGAAATGGTGCGGTGCATCAGGTGCCAGGGACCGCACCGCGGCGAGTTCCTGCCTGAGCCGGGCGAGATCGGGCGACACGTCGAGCCCGGGCTCGGGCCGAGACACCGACACGCGGGCGCTCATCCTGATATCGAGCGCATCATGCGCATCGCGAAAGGCGATCGAGGTGACGTTGTTGCCGAAGAAATCGGAAAAGTCGGAACGCTCGTTGGGCGCCGGCGCAAAGGACAGTGATGCGGCGATGACGCGCTGCACGCCTGATATCGTCGACGGCAGCACACGCACCTGATGACGACCGCCGCCGGCAGCGGAAGCGTAAGCATAGTGGAGATGAAGCCTGATATCGTAGAGCATGATTATCCGAAATAGGCTTTGGCGAGGCTGTTGTAGAGGCCGCCGATTTCGTGGGCGAGCTCGTCCAGCGCCTTTGCCGTCATATCCGAAGGCTCCTTGATGGCGATCTGGGTGTTGAGCTGCAGGATTTCCTTCGCCGCCGGCGACATTTGCCCCTCGCCGCCGAGCGACGGCAACAGGCCGATTTCGGCTTTCAGCCTTTCGAGTTGGAACAGGATCGAGCGCGGGTTAAGCGGATCGAGCGCCAGCAGGTCGATCACCGTGCGCCGGCCAGCCTGCACCGGATATTGGCGGCGATGGGTCATCACGCTGTCGCCGATCTCCAGCATCATGTCGAGCGCGCCGTCCGGCGCCTTGGCGCTGGTCAGCCGCGACAGCGTGCGGGAGATCTGGATGCCGCGCTCCAGCCGGCGGCCGATCTCGAGGAAGCGCCAACCGGCGAAGCGGTACATGTTCTCGTGCAGCAGGCCGGAAAAGCCGGCGAGCTTACGCAGGATGACTGTCATCGCCCGGGTCGCGTCGTCGCCGGGCGCGACCGTCGTTGCGAATTGATGGATGGTTTTCGACAGGTCCTTCAGCGCCAGCCAGCCATCGGGCGAGAAGCGGTCGCGGATCTGCCCGGCGCTGTAGACCGCGCTATCCAGCGTGCCGATCAGCCCTGACGGGATCGCCGTCTCCACATCGATGCCGAAAGGTTCGAGATAATCCCTGATGTCGGCGAGCAGCGGCATATCCGGGTCGGAAGTTTCGGCGAGCCGCACATGATAGGCGCGCAGGATGCGCACCGTGTCTTCCGAGCGCTCGATATAGCGGCCGAGCCAGGTCAGGTTCTCCGCCGCGCGACTGGGCAGGCTGCCGGGCCTGGTGCGGCTGAAACTGTCGCCTTCCTGCGGCAGCAGCGTCTCGCGCTCCACCGGTTTGTCGCTGACAACCCAGACATCCGCTGCCTGGCCGCCACGCTGCATGGCGATCGCCGTCGGATCGAGCGACAGGCCGATGCGGGCAAAACCGCCCGGCATCACCGTCCAGCCCTCCGGCGTTCGCGCCAGGTAGACGCGCAGGCTCGCTGGCCGCGGCTCCAGCCACCCGCCGACATAGACGGGCGTCGTCGAAAGCGTCACCGCTTCCTGGCCGACAAAATCGCCGCCATCGCGTTCGATGCGCGCCACCAGCTCCGCCCGCTCTCCGGCCGACAGCGCCGAACCGAGCTTCGTTGAATCGTCATCCTCGAAGGCAAGTCTCGTCGATAGCGCCGGGCCGATCACCATGCGATCGATGTTGGCCAGCACATGCGCGCGTTCGGTTGCTTGCCCGCACCACCATGTCGCGACGCTTGGCAGCAGCAATTCCTCGCCCCGCAAGGCCCGTGAAATCTTGGGCAGGAAGGCGAGCAGCGCACGCGTCTCCATCAGGCCGGAGCTAAGCGCATTGACGGTAGCAACCGCGCCCTGGCGGAGCGCCTCGACCAGGCCCGGCGTGCCGATCTGCGAATCCGGGCGCAGTTCGAGCGGGTCGGCGAAGGCGGCATCGAGCCGCCGCCACAACACGCTGATCGGCATCAGGCCGGAAACCGTGCGCACCATGAGCCGGCCGCCTGAAACGGTCAAATCCTCGCCTTCGAGCAGCATGATGCCAAGGTAGCGGGCGATGTAGGCGTGTTCGTAATAGGTTTCGTTGAGCGGCCCCGGCGTGAGGATGGCGACGCGGCCGTCGGTCTCCTTGGCCATGCCGATCAGCGCGTCGCGAAAACGGCGGAAAAAGCCGGCAAGGCGGTGCACATGCATCTCGCCATAGATGTCGGACAGCGCGCGTGTGGTGGCGACGCGGTTTTCCAGTGCGAAGCCGGCGCCGGACGGCGCCTGCGTGCGATCGCCAAGCACCCACCACTGGCCGTCAGGTCCACGGCCGAGCTCGAAGGCGCAGAAATGCAGGAAGTGGCCGCCGGCCGGCTTGGTGCCGACGACAGGCCGCAAATATTCGGGGCTGGCGGCGATCAATCCCGCCGGCAGGATGCCTTTTTCGACCAGCCGGTTCGGCCCGTATATATCGGCGATGGTTTCCTCGAACAGTTCGGCGCGCTGCACGAGGCCGGCGCTGATCGCCGCCCACTCGCTCTCTTCGATGAGAACCGGGACATGCGCCAGCGGCCATTCGCGTTCATTGGCGCCGGCCTTGTCATAGACGCGGTAATAAACGCCGGCATCGCGCAGATACTGGTCGGCGCGGGCAAAGCGCTGGCCGAGCTTTTCAGCACCGAGTTCCTCGAGCGCCTCGACAAAATGCTTCCAGGCCGGGCGAGGATTGCCCGATGCATCGACCATCTCGTCGACGACGCCGTCTATGGGCTGGTAGTGCTCCAGCAGGCTGTGGGTCTGCGGCTTGCCGCGTCCCCTCTTGTGATTCCCCTTTGCCATCGCTGATCAGAGTCTTGCCGGCCGCCGAAGGTCAAGGGTCATCGGGAAATCTTCCGCCGGTTGTTCTTCACGGATCACATAGGCGGATGGCGTATGACCACGCGGTTCGAAGCGGGCGAGCCGCCGAGCTTCCGCCTCGTTGCCATTGACCGGAAAGGTGTCGTAATTGCGCCCGCCGGGATGGGCGACATGGTAGACGCAGCCGCCGACCGCACGGCCCGACCATCGGTCATAGATGTCGAAGACCAGCGGCGTGTTGACCGGCAGCGCCGGATGCAGGCCCGATGCCGGCTGCCAGGCCTTGAAGCGCACGCCTGCCACCGCCACTTCGCGATTGTCAGTGACCTTCATCGGCACGATGCGGCCGTTGCAGACGACTGCGTGGCGCTCCGGGTTCAGCCCTTCGGTCTTGACCTGCAGCCGTTCGACCGAGGAATCGACGAAGCGCACGGTGCCGCCGATCGCGCCTTGCTCGCCCATCACATGCCACGGCTCCAGCGCCTGGCGCAGTTCCAGCTTGATGCCGGCATGCTGAACCTCGCCGCAGAACGGAAAGCGGAATTCGAGCTGGGCGTCGAACCATTCGGGACGGAACTCAAAACCATTGAGCTTGAGGTCGTCGAGCACGTCGAGGAAATCGGCCCAGACATGATGCGGCAGCATGAAGCGGTCATGCAGCGATGTGCCCCAACGCACGAAACGGCCGTCGAGCGGGCTCTTCCAGGCACGGGCAATGATAGCGCGGACCAAAAGTTGCTGCGCGAGGCTCATGCGCGCATTGGGCGGCATCTCGAAGCCGCGGAATTCGACCAGCCCCAGCCGGCCGGTCGGTCCGTCGGGCGAGAACAGCTTGTCGATGCAGATTTCCGAACGATGCGTATTCCCGGTGACGTCGGTCAACAAATTGCGGAACAGCCGGTCGACCAGCCATGGCAAGGGTGCGTTGCCCTGGTCTGGATGCGGCACCTGCGCCATAGCGATCTCAAGCTCGTAGAGCGAATCGTGACGCGCTTCGTCGAAGCGTGGCGCCTGGCTGGTCGGCCCGATGAACAGGCCGGAGAACAGGTAGGACAGCGACGGATGGCGCTGCCACTGCAGCACCAGGCTCTTCAGCAGGTCCGGCCTTCGCAGGAACGGGCTGTCATTGGGTGTCGCACCGCCGACCACGACATGGTTGCCGCCGCCGGTACCGGTGTGGCGGCCATCGATCATGAACTTGTCTGCGCCAAGCCGTGTCTGCCGCGCCTCCTCGTAGATCGCCGTCGTCGTCGCCACGCAATCCTGCCAGTTGGAAGCAGGATGGATGTTGACCTCGATGACGCCTGGGTCAGGCGCGACGCGGATGACGTTGAGGCGCGGATCGTGCGGCGGGCCATAGCCTTCGATGTGCACGGGAAGGCCTATCGCCTTCGCCGCGTTCTCGGCCGCCGCGACCAGTTCGAGATAGTCTTCCAGCGCCTCGACCGGCGGCATGAACACGCAAAGCCGGCCATCGCGCGGCTCGACCGAAAGTGCGGTGCGCACCGCGCCGCCGATCTCGGTGATCTCCTGCTCGACCCGCTCCTGCTGGCCGGTCGCAGCGGTGAACGATGCCGCCTGCTGGCGGCGCGCCATCTCGTCGGCGCCTTCCAGTTCGGCTGGAGCCGGTCCGGCCAGTATGGCTTCACGCGCGGGCAGCGGGCCGCGTGGCAGTGACGGATCGACCGGCACGATATAAGGGAATTGCTCCGGCGGCACATAGGGCAACGTGCCGAGCGGCAGCCGGTAGCCGACCGGTGAATCGCCTGGCACCAGGAACAGCCGGCCACGCCGCGTCTTCCATTTTTCCGAACGCCAGCGCGGATCCGATGCCTGGCTGTTCCAGCGCTGGACGGGGAGCACATAGCCGGACGGTTTGGTCAGCCCGCGCTCGAACACTTTCGCCATGCGGCTGCGTTCTTCCGGATCCTCCAGCCTGGAGTTGGACGGATCGACATTGTCGGGCAGCTTGCCTTCCTTGAGCAGCCATTCGGCCGGATCCTCATAGGCTTCGCTGACCATGGCTTTGTCGATGCCGAGCTCGCCGGCAATCGCGGTGAGCAGGCTTTCGGCCTGCTTCGGGCCGATATCGGCCTCGCTCTTTTCGCGTGCGATCAGCGACGGATCGCTCCACACCGGCTGGCCGTCGGCACGCCAGTAGAGCGAAAAGGTCCAGCGCGGCAGGCTTTCGCCCGGGTACCATTTGCCCTGGCCGTAATGGAGAAAGCCGCCCGGCGCAAAGCGCTCGCGCAGTTTACGGATCAGTTCGTCCGCCTTTTCGCGCTTGGTGGGACCGACGGCGGCGGTGTTCCATTCGGCCGACTCGAAATCGTCGATCGACACGAAAGTCGGCTCGCCGCCCATCGTCAGCCGCACGTCGCCGGCGGCAAGTGCTTTATCGACCTTGTTGCCCAGAGCGCCGAGCGCCTGCCAGCTTTCGTCCGAAAATGGCTTGGTGATGCGCGGATGTTCGGCGATGCGGTCGACCCGCATCTCGAAGCCGAATTCGACATTGGCGAAGCTCGCCATGCCGGAAATCGGGGCCGCGTTGCGGAAATGCGGCGTGGCGGCCAGCGGCACATGGCTCTCGCCGGTGAGCAGGCCCGAGGTCGGATCGAAGCCGATCCAGCCGGCGCCGGGAAGATAGACCTCGCACCACGCATGCAGATCGGTGAAGTCGACGGCGGTTCCGGCTGGACCGTCCAGCGCCACCAGATCGGGCTTCAACTGGACCAGATAGCCGGAAACGAAGCGCGCCGCGATGCCGAGATTGCGCAGGATCTGCACCAGCAGCCAGCTCGAATCCCGGCACGATCCCTTTTTCGCGGCCAAGGTCTCTTCCGGCGAGAACACACCGGTTTCCATGCGCACGATATAGGCGATCTCGCGCTGCAGCCGCGCGTTGAGATCGACCAGGAAATTGACGGTGTTGGCAGCGCTGCGATCCATGGTCTTCAGCAGCGCCGACAGCAGCGGTCCCGCCGGCTCCGGAGTGCGATAGATGGCGAGATCGTCGCGTATTTCTTCCGGATACTCGAACGGAAACGCCTCGGCCGACGGCTCGACGAAGAAATCGAACGGATTATAGACCGTCATGTCGGCGACGAGGTCAACCTCGATCTTCAACTCCGTCACTGGCTCCGGAAAGACGAAGCGGGCGAGGAAATTGCCGTAAGGATCCTGCTGCAGATTGACGAAGTGGTTCGCCGGCTCGACCTTGAGCGAATGGCTCAGCACCTTGGTACGGGAATGCGGCGCCGGCTGCAGCCGGATGATCTGGGGCCCGAGAACCACCGGCCGGTCGTATTTGTAATGGGTCAGGTGGTAGACGGCTGCCAGAATTGCCATGGGGCCCCGGAATTCAGCGTTTCAAACGATTTCGCTGAACCCTGACACATCTGGCGACCATTCTCCAAGCAGAGATGTTGCGGTGCACCTAATTTAAGCAACGGTTACCGGCTCAGAAAAATGCCTGCAACCCCGTCTGCGCCCTTCCCAGGATCAGCGCATGCACGTCATGCGTGCCTTCATAGGTGTTGACCGTCTCCAGGTTCTGCGCGTGGCGCATGACGTGGTAGCCGATCTGGATGCCGTTGCCGCCATGCATGTCGCGGGCCTGGCGGGCGATGTCCAGCGCCTTGCCGCAATTGTTGCGCTTGACGATCGAGATCATTTCCGGCGCCATCTTGCCTTCATCCAGCAGCCGCCCGACGCGCAAGGACGCCTGCAATCCCAACGCAATTTCGGTCTGCATGTCGGCAAGCTTCTTCTGGTAGAGCTGCGTCCCGGCCAGCGGCTTGCCGAACTGCTTGCGGTCGAGACCGTATTGGCGGGCGCGGTGCCAGCAATCCTCGGCGGCGCCCATCGAGCCCCAGGAAATGCCAAAGCGAGCCCGGTTGAGGCATCCGAACGGTCCGCCAAGGCCCTTTGCGTTGGGCAGCAGCGCGTCCTCGCCGACCTCGACGCCTTCCATCACCACTTCGCCGGTGATCGACGCCCGCAGCGACAGCTTGCCGCCGATCTTCGGCGCCGAAAGCCCTTTCATGCCCTTTTCCAGCACGAAGCCACGGATCTCGTCCTTGCCGTTCTCCCCCTTCAGCTTCGCCCAGACGACGAACACATCGGCGACGGGCGCGTTGGAAATCCACATCTTCGAACCGGACAGCTTGTAGCCGTTGGCGGTCTTCTCGGCGCGCGTCTTCATACCGCCCGGGTCGGAGCCTGCATCCGGCTCGGTCAGGCCGAAACAGCCGATCCACTCGCCGCTGGCGAGCTTGGGCAGGTACTTCTTGCGCTGTTCGTCCGAGCCATAGGCATAGATCGGATACATCACCAGCGACGACTGCACTGACATCATCGACCGATAGCCGGAATCGACGCGCTCTACTTCGCGTGCGACCAGCCCATAGGTGACGTAGTTCGCGCCAAGCCCGCCGAATTCTTCAGGGATGTTGATGCCGAGCAGGCCGGCCTCGCCCATTTCACGGAAGATCGCGGTGTCGAAGGTCTCGTTGAGGTAGGCGTCCTCGATCCGCGGCGCCAGTCTGTCGGCGGCGAAGGCGGCCGCCCCGTCGCGCACCATGCGCTCGTCTTCCGAAAGCTGGCCCTCGATCAGGAACGGGTCTTCCCAGACGAATGCGTTCTTGTCGGCGGCCATGACGTTCTCCCAAACCAATGCATGTCGCTCAAAACGATGACACGCATGAAGCAAAATGTTGGCCCGTTCTATCGGCCTGTGCCTCGAAAAAATCAAACGAAATTGATTCACCGATCAATGAGCATTAGGAATGGATCATGAGTGTCCAGCGCCGCCTTTTGCCCAACATCAGCGCCCTTGCCGCCTTCGAGGCTGTGGCCCGGCTCGGCAGTTTCACCGCCGCCGCCCAGGAGCTCGATCTGACCCAGGGCGCGGTCAGCCGCCAGATCAAACTTCTGGAAGATCAGTTCGGCCGCCGGCTGTTCGAACGCGACAGCCGCAATGTCAGGCTGTCGACATCGGGCGAGATCTACGCCGAGGCGGTGCGTTCAGCACTTGGGCAATTGCGTGACGCAGCCCTTGGATTGATGAGCAATCGGCATAGTGGTATCCTGAACCTTGCCATTTTGCCGACCTTCGGCACGCGCTGGCTGATGCCGATGATCCCCGATTTCGTCGAAAACAATCCCGATATCACCATCAACTTCGTCACCCGCGTCGGCCGCTTCGATTTCGCCAGGGAGAGGCTGGATGCCGCCATCCACTACGGCCTGCCGGACTGGCCGGAGGCCGACTCGACACTGTTGGTGCGCGAAACCGTGGCGCCGGTCGTGTCGCCCGAATTCCTCGCCGGCCGCGCCATCGCCTCAACGGCCGATATCGGCCGCCTGCCGCTGCTGCACATGGCGACGCGTCCTGGCGCCTGGACAGAATGGTTCGAGCATCAGGGCCTGAGCGCGCCGACCGGGCCCGGCATGCAGTTCGAACAGTTCGGCACCGCCGCCCAGGCCTGCATGGCGGGGCTCGGCGTGGCGCTGCTGCCGTTGATCCTTATTGCAGGCGAATTGCAGCGCGGCCAGCTGGTGCCGGCGCCAGGCCAGCCCATGCAAAGCCGCAGTGCCTACTATCTCGTCGTCCCGCACGACAAGCGCGGCCATCCGCCGGTCGCCAGTTTTCGCGACTGGCTGCTGGGTCAGGTCGCACGTCAAATTTGACTTGGCCGGTTTATCAAAAATTGATAATATTGGATAAAGCGAAAGGAGAGACCATGCCTGCAAGCTACAGCATCGGCACCCGCTATGAGACATTGGTTCGCGAGTTGGTGGAAAGCGGCCGCTATGCCAGCGCCAGTGAGGTTATGCGCGATAGCCTGCGCCTGCTGGAAGAGCGCGAAGAACAGCGCAAGGCAAAGCTTGCTGCGTTGCGCGCGGATATCCGCAAAGGCGTGGAAAGCGGCCCAGGTATCCCTGCCGAAGAGGTATTTCAGCGGCTGGAAGCAAAATACCGCGGCGGAAAGCCGTGAACTATGGCGGTCATATTTGCGCCAGCCGCCGCGCAGGACGTCGAAGAGATCAGCGACTACATCCATGCTGAAAATCCGGCTGCGGGTCGGCGCTTCATTGCCGCGCTCAGGGAACGCTGTAGCCGCATTGCAGACGTGCCGCATGGCGGCGTCCCCCGCCCGACCCTATGGCCCGGCCTGCGCTCCTTTGCATTTCATCGCTATGTTATTTTCTACACCACCGACGGCGATGAGGTGCGTGTCGAGCGCGTCTTGCATGGTGCCCGCGACATCCCAACTATTCTTGAGGGAGGACAGCCACTCAATGGCTCTCGAACTCCACGCCTCCCTGTCTCGTTGGGCTGGAACACTCATAGGGCTCGTCGCAGAATAGCTACTTTCGCTTCAGCGCATCCGCCAAAGCAGCACCGAACGCTCCCTGTTGCGCCGGCCGCTCCGGCTGGCGTTGCTGGGGTGCCGGCGAACGTGGTGCCGGCCTGCCGCCACCATTGTTGCGCGGTCCGCTGCGCGGAGCACCACCCTCGCCGCTATCCTTGCGCATCGAAAGCGCGATGCGCTTGCGCTTGATGTCGACGTCCACGACCCGCACCTTCACCACGTCGCCGGCCTTGACCACCTCATGCGCATCCTTGATGAACCGATCGGCCAGCTGCGAGACATGCACCAGCCCGTCCTGATGCACGCCGATATCGACGAAGGCGCCGAAGGCGGCCACGTTGGTGACCGTGCCTTCCAGCAGCATGCCGGGCTTCAGATCCTTGATGTCGTCGATGCCGTCGGCGAAGGTCGCCGTCTTGAAGCCTGGGCGCGGGTCGCGGCCGGGCTTTTCCAGCTCCGCCAGGATATCGCGCACCGTCGGCAAGCCGAAACGCTCGTCGACGAAGACGCGTGGGTCGAGTGCCTTGAGCGCGGCACTATCGCCCATCAACGACCGCACATCGCGCCCGCAGGCAGCGACGATCTTCTTCGCCACGCCATAGGCCTCCGGATGCACCGACGAGGCGTCGAGCGGCTCGCTGCCATTGGCAATGCGCAGGAAGCCGGCGGATTGTTCGAAGGCCCGAGGTCCGAGCCGCGGCACCTTGAGCAAATCCTTCCGGCTGGCGAAGGGCCCGGTCGCATCGCGATGCGCAACGATCGCGTCGGCCAGCGATGCGCCCAGACCTGAAACGCGCGCCAAAAGCGGCGCCGAGGCAGTGTTGAGATCGACGCCGACGGCATTGACCGCGTCCTCGACCACCGCTTCCAGCGAGCGGCCGAGCCGGTACTGGTCGACATCGTGCTGGTACTGGCCGACGCCGATCGATTTGGGTTCGATCTTGACCAGTTCGGCCAACGGATCCTGCAGCCGCCGGGCGATCGAGACAGCGCCGCGCAACGACACATCGAGACCGGGGAATTCCGCCGCCGCCGTCGCCGATGCCGAATAGACCGAGGCGCCGGCCTCGCTGACGATCACTTTCAGTGGCTTCGGCCCGCCGTCCGCCGGCATGTCGGACAGCATGTCGGCCACCAGCTTTTCCGTCTCGCGGCTGCCGGTGCCGTTGCCGATCGAAATCAGCTCGACCTTGTGCTGGCGGATGAGCTTGGCGAGTTCCGCCTGCGTGCCACGCACATCGTTTCTGGGCGGAAATGGATAGACCGTCGTCGTTGTCAGCACCTTGCCGGTGCCGTCGACCACCGCCACCTTGACGCCGGTGCGGATGCCGGGGTCGAGCCCCATCGTGGCGCGCGAGCCGGCGGGAGCGGCCAGCAGTAGATCCTTGAGGTTGCGGGCAAAGACGTGGATCGCTTCCTCCTCCGCCCGCTCGCGCAGATCGCGCATCAAATCGAGCGTCAGGTGCAGCGACAGTTTTATACGCCAGGTCCAGCCCGCCACCTCCATCAGCCATCTGTCACCCGCAAGGCTGCCGCCGATGGCATAGGCATCGGCGATCATCCGCTCGACCGGCTTCACCGGTGAGGTGTCATCGGCATCGACCTCGATGTCGAGCGACAGCACTTCCTCGTTGCGGCCGCGCAGCATCGCCAGCGCGCGATGGCTCGGCACATTTGCCCAACGCTCGACATGGTCGAAATAATCGGAGAATTTCGCGCCGGCCTCCTGCTTGCCGTCGACCATCCTGGCGCGCATGAAGGCGCGCTCCTTCATGTAGCTGCGCAATTTGCCGACCAGATCGGCATTCTCGGCGAATTGTTCCGACAGGATGTCGCGCGCGCCCTCGAGCGCCGCCTTGGTATCGGCCACCTCTTCGCTGACATAGGCCAGCGCCAGTTCGGCAGGCACCAATGAGCGGTTCGCCAAGATGGCTTCGGCCAGCGGCCCCAGCCCGCGCTCCCTGGCGATCTCGGCCTTGGTCCGGCGTTTGGGCTTGTAGGGCAGGTAGATGTCCTCAAGTTCCGCCTTGGTGGTGGCGGCGACGATCTTGCCTTCAAGCTCCTCGGTCAGCTTGCCCTGTTCGCGGATCGAGCCAAGGATGGTGTCGCGGCGCGCGTCGAGCTCGCGCAGATAGGCAAGGCGTTCGGCAAGATCGCGCAATTGCGTGTCGTCGAGCCCGCCGGTGACTTCCTTGCGGTAGCGCGCCACGAACGGCACTGTCGCGCCCTCATCGAGCAGTTCGATCGCCGCGGCCGCCTGTTCGGGCCGCGCGCTGATCTCGGCCGCGATGATGGCTGCAATGCGCTTGATGTCGGATGCCATGTCGTTCCTGCTCTCATCCAAAGAGCGGCGACCATAGGCGCAGACCTCCGGCCCGCCAACCGCCGCGCTTCGATCAGCCCGGCGGGTCCACAGGAAAGCGTGCGCCAATGTGGCGATCGCGGCGCGCCTAGATCAGCCGGCTGAGCGCCTCGAAGAACGCGACGATCTCGATATCGAGCGGATCGTCGACAGGCTCCGGCTGCGACGACATCTTGGCGATCACCACTTCGGTCCTGGGATCGACATACAGCCACTGGCCATGAATACCGATGCCGCAATAGGCGCCGTTCTCGTGTCCAGTCTGGTACCATTTGTTGCGGTAACGGCCCTTGGGAAACAGTGGCAGCATCGCGCCGCGCTGCCAGGCGTCCGCACTGCCGCCAGTGCTGGTCGTGTCGCGCACCCAGGCTTCCGGTACGATGCGGCGGCCATTGGCCATGCCACCTTGCCGCATCATCTCGCCGACACGCGCCAGGTCGCGCGGCGTCACCGAAATGCCGCCGGCCGTGCGCGCCGTGCCTTCCATGTCGACGCCGATCGAGGCTTCGCTGACAGCGCCGAGCGGCAGCCACAGCTTCTCGCGCATCAGGTCGGTGAACCGCTGGCCCGACGCACGCTCGAGCAGCAGGCCGAGCAGGTCGGAATTCGGCGAGCGGTAGCGGAAGGTCTGGCCATGCGGCTCTGCAAGGCGTTGCAGGGTCAGGATGAATTCGCGCAGGCTCTCCGTACCGCCGCCCGGATTCCACAGCGTGGCACGGCGATAGCGGGCGAAAGCACTTTCCGGATCGAGATAGGCTTCCTCGAAATCGAGACTGACGCTCATATCGAGCACATGCCGCACGCTCGCATCGCCATAGGCCGAGCCGGCGGCTTCGGGGATGTAGGCCGTCACCGGCGCTTCCGGGTCGAACACCCCCTCGCCTTCTAGTATGCCGGCAATGATGGCGGTCAGCGACTTGCTGATCGAAAAGATGATGTGGCGGGCGCCGAAATCCATATGCGGCGCGAACCAGTCGCCGACGATCCTGCCGCCTTTCATCACCGTCAGTGCGTCGGTGCTCGAACGTGCGAGAAAATCAGCCACCGTCTCCGGTGTGCCGGCGATCGCGACCTTCTCGCCGAGCAGGCCGCCCATATCGCGCACGGGGATTTCGACAACGCCCGACGTCGCCGCCACCCGGGCGGTCGGCACCAGTTCGCCGAGATTCTGGAACGACCACCGGTTGAACGGGTTCTCGCGCCAATTGGCGAGCACCACCTGGTTGCGCCGGAAGCCATAGCGGGTCTCGAACACGGTTTTGCCGGTCATGGCGTTTCCTTCCGGGTCGTTTCTTCTTTGTGGAGGCTCAGCGAAGTGCCGTGGCGATAGCGTGCACGGCTTTCAGCGTCGCTATGGAATAGGCACCATTGGCGAAATCCGGCCAGGTCGAAAGCTTCACCACGACCATTCCGGTGTTCCAGTCGATATGGATCATCTGACCGAACACGCCGCGGCACATCAGTGCGCGCGAGCGCGGGTCCTCGATCCAGAACTGGTTGCGATAGCTGCCCTCCGGCAGGCTGGGGCTGAAGTCCGGCCCATGCCTGCCGTTGCGCGTGTCCTCGACCCAGCCGGCCGGCACGACGCCGCCACCATTGTCGAGGATCAATTGGCCGAAGCGGCCATAATCGCGCAACGTTGCATTGAAGCCGCCATCGGCCACCGCATAGCCGGCGCTGTCGACGGTGAAGCAGGCGCTTTCGTCGGCGCCGAGCTTTTGCCAGAGCTCTTCCGAAACCAGCTGCGGCAGCCGTTTGCCTGTCACCCGCTCCATGATGAAGGCGAGCACATCGGTCTCGATCGAGCGGTATTCGAATTGAGCCCCGTGCGGGCGGATCGTGTCCTTCAAGCCCAGGATCAGCTCGAACATGTGCGAGGGCCAGCGAAAATCCGGATCGCTGCCCGGCGGCACCGGCTTCCAGCCGGTGGCGACATCGACCTGGCCGATGTCGGAATAGCGGTCGGTATATTCCTCGGAGAAACGCACGCCGCTGGTCATGTCGAGCACATGCTGCACATTGGCGCCGGCCCAGCCGGTGGCGCCGAGCTCCGGCAAATAATCCGTGACCGGCCTGGCCGGATCGATCAGGCGGCGCCCGACCAGTATGCCGAATACCGAACCGGTGACGGACTTGGCCATCGACTGCGACAGGTGCAGCGTGCGCTCACCCATGCCGTTGAAATAGCGCTCATAGGCTATCTTGCCGTCCTTGAGCACCAGAAAACCGTCCGTATAGGTCTCGTCGAGCAGCCCGGCGAGTGTCGTCGGCTTGCCCTCGCTGTCCTCGACCGCCAGCCCGTCAAGATCGACCTCGGCGCGTTCGAGACGGCGGCGATGGCCGTTGCCGCGCCAGACTTCGGCGGTCGGCAGAATTTCACGGATGTGCTGGAACGCCCAGCGGTTCCATGGCGGCCGGTCCCAGTCGAGCTTCGGCGGCACCATGGCGGGCGGCGAGCCCTGCATGATCGGCGGCCGCGGATCGCTGTTGCGATAGGAGTCCATGAAAGGCCATTCCCGGAAAAGAAAAGACCCGGCGGCATGTGCCGCCGGGTCTCTCATGCAGCGATTACTTCTGCAGTTCGGTCCAGATCTTGGTGTAGAGTTCCTGCGTTTCCGGCGGGCACATCTTCTGGAATTCGCCTTTCGGCTTGGCATCGGCCGGAATGACGACTTCCGGCGCATCCTTCATGTCCGCCGGCATGTATTTGTCCGAGCCGGTGATGGCGTTGGCATAGCGGTGGAAGGCCGAGAGGCCCGCCGCGTTTTCCGGATCCATGATGAAGTTCTGGAACAGCTTGGCATTGTCGACGTTCTTGGCTTCCTTCAGAACGACGACGTTGTCGCTCCACAGGCCGAAGCCTTCCTTCGGATAGTTGTAGTGGATAGCCGGATTGGCCAGCCGCTGGCGCAGCGCCGAGCCGTTCCAGTCGCTGGTCGCCTTGAAATCGCCGGCGCCCATCTTCTCGATGGTGTTGTATTCCATCGCGATCCAGTTCGGCTTGGCCGCCACCAGAAGGTCGCGCACCTTCTTCAGCACCGCCTTGTCGTCGGTGCACTGCTGGCCGCCGACATATTTGATCGCCGCGAAGATGACGTCGCCCATCTCCGGAACGACGTTGACCTTGCCCTTTAGCTCGTCTGGCGTGTTGAAGACGATGCCCCAGCTGTCGGCCGGACCCTTGTAGGCATCGGTGTTGACGACGACGCCGATCGTGCCCCAGGCCCACGGCACCGAATATTTGCGGCCCGGATCGAACTCGGGATTGGCCCATTCCGGCGCGACGTTCTTGAAGTTCTCCATCTTGCCCGGATCGGTCTCGAGCAGGAGACCTTCCTTGATCCAGATCGGCACATAGGTCTGCGACGGCACCGCGATGTCGAAGCCGGTGCCGCCCTGGCGAACCTTGGCCAGCGCGGTGTCGTTGGAATCGTAATCGGTGATGGTCACCTTGACGTTGTATTTGGCTTCGAACTTCTTGATCACGTCGGGGCTGGTGTAGTTGCCCCAATTGTAGATGTTGAGCACGCCGTCGGCGCGGGCCAGGCCCGTCGAGGCGAGCAACGCCAACCCCATGGCGGTTGCTGTTGTCTTCCAGTTCATGGTTTTAACTCCCATTTTTCGGTTCAGTCTCGTTTCCTGCTGACGAAGAAAAACAACGTGACGATGGCAACCGAGAGCAGCAGGAAGGCGGTCGATATCGCGTTGATCTCGGGTGTGATGCCGCGGCGGATCTGGCCGAGCATGTAGGTGGGCAGCGTGTCCTGGCCGCCCGATTTGACGAACTCGGTGATGACGACGTCGTCGAGCGAGATGACGAAGGCCAGCATCAGCCCGGCCAGGATGCCGGGCCACAGAAGCGGCAACGTGATGCGCCGGAACGTCTTCCAGGGCGTCGCGTAGAGGTCGGCTGCGGCACGCTCCAGCGTCAGGTCCATATTCTCAAGCCGCGCCCGGATCGGCAAATAGGCAAAGGGAATGCAGAACGCCGTGTGCGCGGCGACCAGATAGCCGATGCCGGAATAACCGGTGAAGATCTTGATGCGCGAGAAGAAGATCAGCAGCGCCACCCCGGTGACGATCTCGGGCACCATCAGCGGCTGGTTGATCGCCGCATACTTGAAGGTGAGGCCGGGATAGGACGCGGTGCGGGTGGTGGCCAGCGCCGCCATGGTGGCAAACATCGTGGAGAGCACCGCCGCGATGGAGCCGATCTGGAAGGAACGCAGCGTGGCATCGACGACCTGCGTGTTCTGCCATGCCGACTGGAACCATTTCAGCGAAAAGCCGCCCCATTCGGAGGTCGAGCTCGCCGCGTTGAAGGCATAGATGACCAGCACGATGATCGGCAGATACAGCACGATAAAGCAGGTCGCGGCGATCGCGCTGAATCCTGGCTGGTGCTTGATGGAAAAGTTCTTAGCCATGACGCACCCCCGATTTGCCGGCATTGCGCACATAGGCAAGCAGCGCCACCATGACGATGATCATGACGGCGATCGACAGCGCCGAGCCGAGTGGCCAGTTGCGGCCCTGCCCGAACTGCAATTCGATCAGGTTGGACAGCATCATGTTCTTGCCGCCGCCAAGCACGCTCGGCGTCACATAGGCGCCAAGCGCTGGAATGAAGACCAGGATGGAGCCGGCGATGACGCCCGGCTTGACCATCGGAAAGATAATCCGCCGCAGCACCTGGAAGCGCGTGGCGTAAAGGTCGTAGCCCGCCTCGACCAGCCGGAAATCCAGCTTTTCCATGCTGGCGTAGATCGGCAGCACCATCAGCGGCAGGTAGACATAGGCCATGCCGATCAGGATCGCCGTGTCGGTATAGAGGATCTGGATCGGCGCCGAGATGATGCCGAGCTTGAGCAGCATCGTGTTGATGATGCCTTCGTTGCGGATGATCTGCAGCACCGCGAAGGTGCGGATCAAAAGGTTGGTCCAGAACGGAATGGTGATCAGGAACAGCCAGAGATCGCGGGTCTTTTCGCTGCGCGTCGCCATGAAATAGGCGGTCGGGAAACCAAGCACCAAGGTGGCGATCGTCGTCACCACCGAGAGCTTGATCGAGCGCAGGAAGATGGTGACGTGGGCGGCGGCGATCGAAAGCGTGTCGTCGAAGATATCGCGTTCCAGAAACACCGCTATCCAGGCTTCCGGCGAGAACTGCCACTTCACGTCGCCATAGGAGCCTGGCGTCAGGAACGAGTAGACGAGCACGATCAGCAAGGGGCCGGTCGCTGCGAGGAAAATGACCAGCAGCGCTGGCGCTGACAAAAGCCAGCGGTCGCGGACATCGCGCCGCTCCGCTGCCTTGGCGACTTCTTCCGCGGTCGCCATCGTCAGTCCTTCAGGACCTGGGCGGCATCGCTGCCGATGAGGATGCCGACCGCGTCGCCCTTCTCGAAACCGCAGCCCGCGCTGCGCGTGTTCTGCTGGCGTACGGTGAAGAGTTCGCCGCTGTCGAGATGAACATGGATGTGGGTGTCGGTGCCGAAATAGACGATATTATCGACCCTCCCCGACAGTTCGCCCTTGGCTTTGGTCAGCTTGGCGTGTTCAGGCCGAACCACGACCGTGGCATTGGGCTTGGGCTGGAAACCCTGGGCCACGGTCGCCTCGATGGTCGCACCGGACTTGAGCGTGGCGCGCGCCTTGCCGTTGGCCATCTCGCTGATGGCGGCCGTCAGGAAGTTGGTTTCACCGATAAAGTCGGCGACGAAGCGTTCGGCCGGCTTGTCGTAGATATCCCAGGGCGAACCGACCTGGAGGATCTTGCCCGATGACATGACCGCGATGCGGTCGGACATGGTCAGCGCTTCTTCCTGGTCGTGGGTGACGAAGATGAAGGTGATGCCGGTCTCGTGCTGCAGCCGCTTCAACTCGATCTGCATCTCCTTGCGCAGCTTGTAGTCGAGCGCCGACAGTGGCTCGTCGAGCAAAAGCACCTTCGGCTGCGGTGCCAAGGCGCGGGCCAAGGCCACGCGCTGCTGCTGGCCGCCGGAGATCTGGCTGGTGCGACGACCGGCGAGTGCCTCCATCTTGACCAGCTTCAGCATCTCGGCGACGCGCGCCTTGATCTCGGCCCTCGGCTTACCCAGCATTTCCAGGCCAAAGCCGATATTGTCGGCGACCGTCATGTGCGGGAACAGCGCATAGGATTGGAAAACGGTGTTGACCGGCCGTTTGAAGGGTGGCAGCGGCGCGATGTCCTGGCCGTAGAGCAGGATTTCACCGGCGGTTGGAAAATCGAAGCCGGCGATCAGCCTGAGCAACGTCGTCTTGCCGCAGCCGGATGGCCCCAGCAACGTGAAGAATTCGTTCTCGCGGATAGATACCGAGACCGTGTCGAGGGCAGCCACCTGCCCCTCACCTGATCCGAAAATTTTGCTGACGTTTACTACTTCAATCGCATTCCGATCCGGTTTGTCCGGCACGATTACGCCTCACTGTTGACCCCGCTCTTGCTGGCGGAGCTCTTCCCCTGTTCGATGTGACCACATGGCCGGTGGGTTGGCAAGCCCGGCATTGGGTCACAGTTCAGTCAGTCATTGAGGCCTGCAAGCCCCATGCCATAGTCAGGCCTGATAGGTGATCTTGCCGCCGCAAATCGTCGTCACCGGCCGCACCTTGTGCAGATCGGCCGGGGCGGTGTTCTCGATATCCATCGACAAAACCACCAGATCGGCCATGTAGCCCGATCTCAGCGTGCCCTTGCGGTGCTCGGCGAATTCGGCGTAGGCGCCCTCGATCGTGTAACCGGCGATCGCTTCATGCAGCGAGAAACTCTGGTCCGGGTCGCTTTCTGCCCATGGTTTGCGCAACACTGCCGCCTGAATGCCCAGGATCGGATCGATCGGCGACACCGGCCAATCGGATGCGAAGACGACATGCGCGCCGGCATCCTTCAAGGTCCGCCAGGCATAGCTCAGCGGCCAGCGTGCCGGCCCGATGCGCGACACCGTCGGCTCCAGCGGAAAATCCATGGCGCCGGGCGGATGCGGCGGTTGCATGGAGGCAATGACGCCGAGTTCGGCGAAACGCGGCACGTCCGAGGCGGTGGTGACCTCGATGTGCTCGACCCGGTGACGGCTGTCGCGCTTGCCGTTCGCCTTCTGCGCCGCCTCATAACCGTCGAGCACCGCGCGCACGGCGCCGTCGCCGATCGAATGCACGGCGATCTGCAGCCCGCGCCTGTCGGCCGCGACGGCCAGATCGATGAATTGTTGCGGCGTGAACAGCGGCTCGCCCACCCAGTCGGGCCGGTCGGCGTATGGCTCGACCATGACAGCTGTCCAGGAGTCGAGCACCCCGTCGTAGAACACCTTGACCATGCCCGACGACAGCCATTCGCTGTTGTAGCTTTCGGCCATACCAGATGCCTTGTCGAGCATGTCGAGCGTCATGAAATTCTTGTAGTGGAACGGGATCTTGACGCGGCAGGGCAAGCCTTCCTCGGCTTCGATCTCGGCCAGCAGCTCAAGCTGGTAGAGGTTGCCGTCCATGTTCTGGATCGAGGTGATGCCGTGGCGGGCGCACCAGGCGAGCCCGCGCCGCATGATGTCGCGGTCGGCGTCCCGCTCGGCCGCCGTCGGCATCGGGTCCGGCTCGCCGCCGGTCGACAGCCCCAGCCGCACCCGGCTTTCGCCGGCAAGGTCGAGCACCGGGCCAAAGGCCTCGCCTTCGCGCAATTCGCCGGCGGCCAGTCCATCGTCACCCATGACAATCTCATTGCCAGGGCCGAGCGTGCGCCCCTGCAGGATGCCGGCCATTTCCAACGCCTTGGTGTTGGCCCACATGGTGTGGTGGTCGGGCGCCGCCATGCAGAACGGACGATCGGGCAAAATGGCGTCGAGGTGATGGCGCGTCACGCGCTCGCTGCCGAGCACGGTGTAGTCGACGCCTTGGCCGACCAGCATCTTCGCGTCGGGCCGGGTAGGCGCATAGTCGCGGATCGCCTTCTGCAGCGCCTCGAAGCCATGGATACCGGTGAGTTGAAGGTGGGCAAGTTCAGCCCCGCCCGAAAACAGATGCATGTGGGCTTCGATGAAACCCGGCAGGACGGAGCCGCCCTTGGCGTCGATTACCTTGGTGGCCGGTCCCTTGAACTCTTCGATGGAGGCGCGGCTGCCGATGGCGATGATTGCGCCGTCCTTGACGGCGACGGCCTCGGCGGTGGGATTGTCGTCGTCGATGGTCAGTACACGACCATTGATGACGATCAGATCCGCATTGTGACCTGCACCTGTGACAGACATCGCGACTCCGCGCTTTTGACGACTGACTGAGACCGACAACCTCTTGGCCAACGACCTGCCACTCCACCGGAGCGGCGCCATGGGACGAAAAAGAATGCCAGCGCGCTGTCTTGGAAATTCCCCTTGTCATCCCAAGAGGCAGCGTGGATAAAGAATGCGACTGATTATTCGCGTTTGTCAACATACCGAATCTGGAATGTATCGTGGACAGCAATCTCCCACCATGTTGAGACCGGGCGGGGAACGAGGACATCGGACGGTGAAGCGCAGTCTCGACCGCAAAACCAGGATAGCGCTCGAACCGCGCAAACAGCCGCGGCAACAACGCTCCAGCAAGGTGGTCGACCGGATTCTCGACGCAGCGCTGGTCTTGACGCGGGAGCAAGGAACCAAAACGCCGACGACGCTCGCCATTGCGCAGCGCGCAGGCTTGTCGGTTGGTTCGATCTACCAATACTTTCCCAACAAGGAAGCCATTCTTCTGGACCTCGCCCGGCGCTGGCTGTCATCCTTTCCCGAGGTGATCGCCAAGCGTATCAAGGTCGCCCCGCCCACCAACCGTGAAGAGTTTCGGCAGGAAGTGCGCAAGCTCTTCATCGACACGTCCAGACTCTACCTCGAAAACGCCAGCCTGATGCCGGTGATCGAGGCCATTTCAGGCAACGCCGACCTCAGGCCGATCCAGAACGAATATGACGAGCAGATCATCGCGCTCTACGCCGCATGGCTGCAGCATGTGAACCCGGCGCTTGAAGACAATGTCGCCAGCCGGCTCGGCGTGCTGATGATGGACGTCGGGCACGCCTGCCGGCTTGTCGGGCTGAAAAGAGACCGCAAGACATACGACCTCATCGAGGACGATGTGGAAAGAATGTGGCTCGCTCTGGTGAGCCCTTATCTCAATCTTGAATCTTGACTGATTTCGCACTTCGAGAGGAATTTATGAAGACTGTTTTCTCCCCCCTTCACGCCGGCCATGCCGGTCAAATGGAACTGGTCACATCAGCCATCGTGCCGGGTTTCGAGAAGCCATCGAGGGCCGAATTCATCAAGGCGCGGGTCGAAAGCGAGAAACTGGGTCCCATCATCGCGCCGCACGAACATGACCTCGCCGCCGCCAAGCGCATCCACAAATCAGACTATATCGACTTTCTCCCGACGGTCTGGCCGCAATGGCTGGAAGCAGGCCTCACAGGCACGGCGATGCCCTTCACCTGGCCGACGCGCGGCCTGCGCGGCGACGTGCCGCCAAAGCGCGTCGACGCGCTGCTCGGCTATTATTCCTTCGATGCCGGCGCCACTTTCGTCGAAGGCACGTGGGCCGCGATCAAGTCTTCCTACGACGTAGCGCTGACCGCCGCCGGCCTGCTCAAGGATGGCGAGGCTTCCGCCTTCGCGCTCTGCCGTCCACCCGGCCACCATGCCGGGGCTGGCTTCATGGGCGGCTATTGCTACATCAACAACGCCGCTGTCGCCGCGCAATGGTTCCGCGACCACGGCGCCAAACGCATCTCGATCCTCGATGTCGACTACCATCACGGCAACGGTACGCAGGAGATCTTCTACGACCGTGCCGACGTCCAGGTGCTCAATCTGCATGGCGATCCGATGGTCGAGTACCCGTTCTTCCTCGGCCATGCCGACGAACGCGGCGCGGGTGCCGGCGAAGGCTTCAACATCAATTATCCGATGCCCTTCGGCACCGACTGGGATGCATGGAACGCCTCGCTCGAGGATGCCTGCGGCAGGCTCGCCGCTTATGCACCGGATGTCGTCATCGTCTCGCTGGGTGTCGATACGTTCGAGAAGGACCCGATCAGCCAGTTCAAGCTGAAGACGTCTGATTATCCCAAGATCGGCCGCCGCATCGCCAGGCTCGGCCTGCCGACGCTGTTCGTCATGGAAGGCGGCTATGCCGTCGAGGAGATCGGCATCAACGCGGTCGGCGTGCTGACCGGGTTCGAGGATCGGTAAATGCCTGTCGTCCAGGAGCATCTGGCGATTTTGGGACAACGACAGGCATAAGCAAAGGACCACCGGGACCGGGCGGCAACATCGCCCGGCTCCCACTATCGGGCCAAGGCACCAGTCTTCGGCACAGCAACCGGCGCGCCCGTCTGTCCAATGCTCCCGAGCCTGGCGAAATCGACCAGCCGCCGAGGTGGCCGGCGAAGACTTTCGCGTCCCGGTCTTCTGTCCAGGGCGCGAAAACCGACTTGTGAGTCGCACATGAGTCCACCGGATTCGATTTTGTCAAATCGCGTTTGATGTCAGATTCAACTGCGGGTAGATTAGACCCGAATCAGCCGGTCCTGGGGGGCGCGGCGACCACCCAAAGTCTTTTGTTCCGGAGCTTTTCCGGCACCAGACGCGGACGGCTTCGCGTTCCCTGAATGGATTCGGGATTTGGTTCGGTGCAGCCCTGCGCCACGCGTGTGTCTTCGTCAAAGTAATGCGTATTCGGGTTCGGCGGCTGGCTTCCAGTATCCGGACAGCAGAAACGATTCCGGCCAAAAGCAACAAGAATGAGCAGTCCCGCCGCACGTCTTCAATCCGACACATTGGGCTCGCGCCTGACGTCGCGCGGCGATCTCACCAGCTTTTTCATGCAACTGACCGCCGAGATCGGCGCCGACAGCTACATGTTGGTCGCCATCGTCCACGACCAGGACCGCAACGATGCGCGCATCGTCTCCTCCAACTGGATTTTCGATGCCATCGAGCTGATCGGCAAGCGATTGATCGCCGGGCTTGCGCAAGGCGCGCTCACCGTCGCGCCAGGCATCCGCCCACAGCCGCTGGTGGCATCTCAAGCACCAGAAGCAGACGGATTGGTCACCGGCGAGGAAGCCCGCCTTCTCGACGTGCTCGGCCATGCCGAAATCTATTCGCTGCGCCTCAATGTCGGCCGCCAGCGCCTGTTTGCCCTGTTCTCTGCGGCGACCGCCGGCAGCATCGACCAGCCGGCGCTGATGCGCGCGCAGCTGAAATGCTGCTACGCGCTCTCGCACATCCCGCAACTGATTGCCGCCGCCGCCATGCAGGACCCGTTGTCGGATCGCGAGCGCGAATGCCTGTTCTGGGTTTCCGAAGGCAAGACCACCGACGAGGTCGCCGTCATCCTTGGCGTCTCCTCCAACACCGTCAACAGCTACATCACCCACGCCATCCAGAAATTCGCGGCCAGCAACCGCGCGATGGCCATCGCCACGGCGATCAGGAGCGGCATCATTTGAAACACGCCGATATCAAGGAAACGGCCGAAGCCCTTTTCAACGAGCAGCGCAACCCGTTCGGGGCCTTCACCCTTGGCTCCGAAACCCATCACGCGGTCACCATTCCCGATGCCGTGCGCCGCTGCCGCTGGATCGCCGTTGACATGAATGCCTCGGCTTTCGGCCTCTTCTTCGTAAGCCCCTCGCCCGAGCGGGCGCGGCTCGTGCCATGCTTCGATTCCGATTATCCCGGCATTGCCGTGGCGACCAAGTTCATCTCAGGCGCCAACGGCGAGGAGATCGTGCGCCACACCCGCATCTCGACCGAACCGCGCTGGTGGACGGATGACGGCGTCCCTGCCACGGCGGAGCTGTTTGGCGATTTCGCCTGGACCGAGCGGATGGCGGCGCTGGTGCCCGGAACCAGCGGCATCGCTTTTCCCGTGCACGCCGACCGCGGCCAATGCGGTCTTGTCGTGTTCCTGGGCTCGGAGATGACCTTGCAGCAGGATGCGCTCTACGAAATACACGCCCGCTGCTTTTCGCTGTTCGCCGCCGTCGCCCGCATCCGTCCGGGCGATGCCGGCCGCATGCGTGCAATCTCCAAGCGCGAACTCGAATGCCTGAAGCTGACCGCCAACGGCAACACCAGCGAAGAGATCGCGCGACTCCTGAAATTGTCGGTGCACACCGCCAACCAGTATCTGACCCAATCGACCCAGAAGCTCAACGCCGTCAATCGCAACCAGGCCGTTGCCAAGGCGCTGCGGCTGGGCTTGATCGAATAGAGAAATTCGAAAGCGATCAGCGATAGGCCAGCGGCTCGACCTTGCGGATACGCGCCTCTTCGATCACCGCTTCGAGCAGCGCCGTGTTGCGCTCCGGGTCTTCGCCCGGCTTCTCGAACGATACGTAGTTGACCGCCACCGACGCGCCGAGCTCGCTCAGCGTCAGCTGGAAATAGACGGTGACGCCGGGCGGCCTCAGTTCCAGATCGAGCACGATGCGCGGACTGCCGCTCCAGTCGACATGCGCCTCACCACCATGGCCGAGCCGCAGAGTGCCCGGCATGAAGAACAACTCAACCGCTGAATCGACCAGGTCCGACAGGCATGCGAAATGCTCCAGCCGGATAAAGGCGATGTAGTCGGCGACATCGATCAGCCTCAGTTCGCCCACCACCTGCTCGATGGCGCTGGCGACGATGATCTCGCGGGATTTTGCGTGCGGTTGCCGGTTCATGAAATCTGTCTGCGCTCAGCCTTTTTCGAGTAGACGATCCGCACCAGTTCGGCGACGGCCTGGTAGAATTGTGACGGGATCACATTATCGACCGAAACTTGCTTGTACATGGAGCGGGCGAGCGCCACGTCCTCGAAGACCGGGATGTTGTGTTCCCGCGCGATCTCGCGGATCTTGAGCGCCACCAGATCCTGGCCCTTGGCCAGCACCATGGGCGCCGAGTCCTCGTCGCGCACATATTTCAGCGCGATCGAGAAGTGCGTCGGGTTGGCGATGATCAGCGTCGCGCGCGGCACCGCCGTCATCATCCGTTTGCGCGCCCGGTCGCGCGCCAGGGAGCGCAGCCGCGACTTGACGATCGGGTCGCCCTCGGACTGTTTGAACTCGTCCTTGACCTCCTGCTTGCTCATGCGCAGATCCTGCTTCCAGTGGAAGCGCGACCAGACGATGTCGACTGCCGCGATCAGCCCCATGACGAAGACGATCGCCACCAGGATGTCGACGGCGATGCCGCGGATGACGAGACCGAAGGCGACCGGATTGGTGATCATCCCGGCGAGCAGCTTGCGGTGGTCTTCCGACAGGGTGAAGCTCAGCACGACGATGGCAAACCCGACCTTGCCGAGTGACTTCAGGAACTCGACCCAACCCTGGATGCCGAACAGCCTGTTCCAACCCTTGGCGATCGAAATGCGCGAGAGTTGCGGCCGGACCCGCTCGCCTACGAATTGCGGCATGTTCTGGAACACCGAGGCGCCGACGCCGGCGACGGTCAGCAGCACCATCAAGCTCAGGACGGCGCGGCCGACCTCGAGCAGGACGATCTTGTAAAGCGCGATGACGTCGGTCTCGGTGTCCATCGGCCAGGCTTCCGGCTTCTCCAGGAACATCGACAGGAACATGCCGAGATCGATGATCGCATCCTTGGCGTAGAAGACGGTGAACACCAGTATGGCAACGAACGAGGCAAAGAGCGCTGTCTCCCGCGAATGGGGCAGCTTGCCCTGTTCGATGGTGTCGCGGATCTTCTTTTCCGTCGCCTCTTCGGTTTTCGAATCCTTGTCGACCGCGTCAGCCATGGCGCGGTCCTAGGCGGCGTCTTGGGTCGAGGGGAGTTCGAAGGCGCCTTCGCGCGACAGCCGGATCGTCGTCGTGACGATCGTCTTGCGGGCCGCCATGATGTCGGCGAGGGGGATCCCGTCCGAGCCCTGCCCGAGCTCGGCTTCGATCATGCGCCGCGAGCGGGCGCCGATGGCCGAGAGCACCGATTCCGCAAGGGCGGCCGACGTGCCACGCAAGGCCAGCGTGACCAGCTCCGTCGATAGCCCGTCGAACAGCAGCACCCGCGCTTTCTGGGTGAGCAGCGGCAGATCGTCGAAAGCAAACAGCCGGGCTCGCACGCCGTCGAGATCAGGCGTGCCGGCGGCTTCCAGATCCTGCATCACCTCCTCGAGCAGCGGCTTGTCGAGTTCGTTGAGGACGCTGGCGACACGCGCCTGTCCGGCCGAGGTATCCTTGGTCGAGGTCTCCGCCAGCACACTGGTGCGCAGCCGGTTTTCGACGATCCTGGCGGCAGCGTCGGGAACATTGGCCATCGTCACCATGCGCTTGATGATTTCTCCACGCATCGGCTTGGTCAGTGTCAGCAGCACGCTCGCCGCCACCTGCGGCACCAGCTTCGACAACACCATGGCCGCTGTCTGCGGATGCTCACCGGCCAGGAAGGCGCCAAGCCGCGCCGGCTCGAGCTTTTCGAGCTCGGGCCAGATCGGCGGCGGGCCTTCCGGTGCGACCTCGAATTTCCTGTCGCCCATGATCGCGCTCATCTCTTCGGGCGAGAGCGATTCGTTGAGGATGGTGTCCATCCTGTCGGCGGAATCGAGCAATCCCGCCCCTTCGGTGAACTCGGCCTCGAACTCGGCGACGATGCGCTCAAGATCGCTTTGCGGAATCGTCCGCAGCAGCCGGGCGCCCTCGATCAGGGCCTTCAGTTCTTCCTGCTTGAAGAATTTCAGCAGGCGGCTGGCCGACGGCTTGCCCATCGCCACAAGTATGGCGGCCGCCTTCTGCGCGCGGGTCAAGGTCACCGGCGTCGTCATGCCACTCGCCTCCGCTGCCACCGGCAAGCCCCGCAAACCATGTCTAGGCGCCCTTCGTGCCGGCGATGATTTCGGTCAGCCTGATGCCGAAGCGCGAAGGATCGCTTTCCAGCACGGTGATCTCGCCGCGCGCGATCTTTCGGCCGTTGACCACGACGTCGACAGGTTCGCCGATGCGGCGATTGAGCGCCACGGTCGACCCTTTTTGCAGCGCCATCAGATCGGAGACCGGCATCTCGGTGCTGCCGAGGATGATCTGGACATCGACGGGGATGTTCATGATCACGCTCGAATTGGCCGATGAGGCCGCCCTGAACGCCGCATCGGGGCGTTGCTCCTCTTCATGCAGGACCCCGCGCAACTCTTCGATGGCACGGTCGAGTTGCTCGTCCGGCTGGTCGAGGTCGGCTTCCGCCTTGGTTTTGGCCATGATCGTCTCCAAATGCTCAGGCGCGTCCGGCGGCAGCCGGCATCAGCCCGTCGATAAAGTCCTGCCCGGCATCGTAAGGTTGCCTGATCCGGACGGTGTAATTCTGTCCCAGTTTGCCGAACTCGCATACGAACAGCGTCTTGCCCCGTGCGCTGAGACGCGCCTGGGACTGGGCCGTTTCCTCGAATTCGATGACGTCGCCGATTTCGAAACCGGCGAGGTCGCCGAGCGTCAGCCGCGCCAGCGGCATCGTGGCCTCGAGCGCCACGGTGGAGCGCATCACCTCTTCCGAAAAGCGGGCGCGCCAGCTGGGGCCGTGATCGTCGTCGCTGACAGGCACGGCTCCGTCGCGGCTGGCCAGCACGACGCGCTGCGGCATCGTCACCGTCACGGTGCCACTGTCGGCCGGCGTCGAGATGCCAAGCACGATGCGGATTGCCGCGCCATCGCGCAGCACGTACCGCTTCGCCTCGGTGCCCGACATTGCCCGCGGCGCGGGCAGGCGCAGGTCGAGCGAACGCTTTCCCGATCCGTTGAGGGCCTGTGCGACCTGCTGGAACAGCATGGTCGAAACATCGATTTCGATTTGCGACAGATCGCGTTCGATCGGCGATGCCGGCAGATCCGGGTCGCCGCCGAACAGCGTGCAGACCATGATGGCGATCGCCGGAGCATCGATTACCAGGGTCATCGCATCGGAGGACGCCGACGAGCTGATCACGGTCATCGCAAACGTGTCGCCGGCACGCGAACGCGCCTCGGGAACGCGGCTGACCTCGATCGCTTTGAGATCGACGACGACCGGAACGCCAAACTCGCTGGTCAGGTTTTTCTGCAGCAGCGGCACGGCGCGTTCGGCCATGGCGCGGCCTGCGTCGATGACCTGCGCGGCCTCGCCGCTGTCGCCGACCAGACGCTCGATGATCAGCGAGCGCGCTTCCGCTGGACTGCCCAGGCTGGTCATGACAGTGCCGGGACCGATCTGTCGCGCATCGTTCAGGCGGCCTTCTTTTCGACGGTGCCGGTATTCATCGTGCTCTGCTCGACCGCGTCGATCGTCGGCCGTTCATAGGACGAGATGGTCTTGCGGCCGAACTCGATCGCCACCTGCGGCAGCGCGCCGTTCATGTAGGCCAACAGCGTCTGCTTGACGATGATATAGAGGCGGTTCTTCTTCTCGCGCACTGTCTTGATCTTGGTGGCGACCGGTCCGACCACCGAATAGGACAGGAAGATGCCGAGGAACGTTCCGACAAGCGCGGCACCAATCAAACCGCCGAGAATTTCCGGCGACTGGTCGAGCGCGCCCATCGCCTTGACCACGCCGAGCACGGCGGCGACGATGCCGAGCGCCGGCAGGCCATCGCCCACCGCCACCATCGCGTGATAGGCCTTCATCTTGTCGGACCTGATGGTCTGGATTTCTTCGTCCATCAGCGCCTCGATCTCGTGCGAGCGGGCATTGCCGATGATGATGATCCGGCAGTAGTCGCAGATGAAATGCGTCAGATCGTGGTTATGCAGCACGGTTGGGAACGCCTGGAAAATCGCCGACTCTTCCGGATTGTCGATATGCGCCTCGACCTCGCTGCGGGATTTCGAGCGCAGCTCGCGCATCAGCGAGTGCAGCACGCCGAGCGTTTCGAGATAGTCCTGTTCCTTCGGCACCGCCTGCTTGAAGGCTTCGAGAATGCCCTTGCCGGTATCCTTGACCGTCTTCATCGGATTGGCGACGAGGAAGGTGCCAAAAGCCGCACCACAGATGATCACCGCCTCCCAGGGCTGGATCAGCACGTGAAGATGGCCGCCCATGGCCATGAAGCCGCCAAGGACGCAGCCGAGCGTTACCACCAGTCCAATCAGAATGCCCACGACAGGTCCTTCCGCATTTCACATCAGGAGCTAGGGATAGCCCCCGTGCCTTGTGTGAGGCTTGAATCGAAGGCGTCGGAGACGATTCAGTTTCGCGCAAGGAAGTAGGGGTATTGTCCGGACATAGCTTCGGCCGGAGGCACCTTTTTGCTTAATACCTTTACCAGCTACCAGCTCATCACCAGGGACATTTCAAAGTCGATCGACAGGATCGAGCAGCAGCCCGTGGTTGATCGCGACACCAAGTATTATCTGGACAACATCACCAAGGTGAAATCGATCGACGATTTCGTCAAGAATGACCGTTTGTTCAAATATGCCATGAAGGCCTACGGGCTCGAGGACATGGCTTACGCCAAGGCCTTCATGGTCAAGGCACTCAAGGAAGGCGTCTCCGATCCCAACAGCTTCGCCAACAAGCTGACCGACAAGCGTTACGCCGAATTCGTCAGGGCCTTCAATTTCGCCGCCAACGGCACCAGTACGACTGTCTACAACAAGGCGCAGCAACTGGTGACCAGCAACTATGCGCTGCAAGTCCAGATCGGCGCCTCGCAGAAGGGGCTCCCTTACTACCAGAGCGAAACCGCCTACTACGTCACCAACATCGCCAAGGTTAAATCGGTCGACGACCTGATGGGCGACAGCCGCCTGCTGACATATGCGATGGCCGCTTTCGGACTCGACGCCGCAACCGAACCTGCCGCAACCGTCAAGGCGATGCTCGAAGGTGGCGTCAGCGACCCCGACAGTCCCGCCAACAAACTGCCCGACAAGAGCTACGCCAAATTCGTCGCAGCCTTCGACTTCGCCCAGTATGGCGATCAGACGACCATGCGCGACGATGTCCAGCAGGCGGTGCCGAAAGGATACATGGCCGGAGCCGGACTGACATTGGTCGAGCCAAGCGCGCAATATATCAAGGGCGAGGCCGATTATTACGCGGCAAACATTTCCAAGGTGACGTCGATCGACAACCTCATGGCGGACAAGCGCCTGCTCACCTTCGCCATGGCTTCCTACGGACTTGATGCGTCAACCGAAACGCCGCAGCAGATCCGCACAATGCTCGAGGGCGGCGTCAGCGACCCCGACAGCCCAGCAAACAAGCTGACGGATAAACGGTACGCCAACTTCGTCACGGCCTTCAACTTTGCCCAATATGGCGATCAGACAACGTCGCGCGACGAAGTGCAGAAAGACACGCCGAAAATCTATACGACGGAGTCGGCGCTTGGCCTGATCGCGCCGAATGCGGACTACATCAAGTCGGAGACCGCGTACTACCTTGCCAACGTCACGAACGTGAAGTCCATCGACGACCTGATGGCCAACAGCCGATTGTACAACTACGTGCTCTCGGCCTACGGACTGGACCCGGCGACGGAAAGCAAGGACCTCATCCGCAACGTTCTTGCCGGTGGCATTCGCGACGCCGACAGCGTCGCCAACAAGATGACCAACAAGGCCTATGCCGGACTGGCCGCCGCCTTCAACTTCGAACAATACGGCGAAGCGGCCACCACCATCAATCCGGCGCAGCAGCCGACCGTCGACAAATACATGCGCCAGACCCTCGAAGAGGATGCCGGCCAGACCAACCAGGGCGTGCGGCTGGCGCTTTATTTCGATCGCAAGGCCCCAACCATCACCAGTTGGTATGACGTGCTGGCCGACACTGCGCTTGCCAGTGTCGTGCGCACCGTGCTCGGCCTGCCCGATTCCTTCGCCACCGCCGATGTCGACAAGCAGGCGCAGCTGTTCGAGCAGAAACTCGACATCTCGGATTTCTCCGACCCCGAGAAACTCGGCAAGTTCCTGACGCGCTTCACCAGCATGTACGAGATCAACAACCCGACTTCATCGGCCGTCACCTCGGTCAGCGTGCTGTTTGCCCAGCCACTCACCGTCGGCATCTCCACCGACCTGATGATGGCCATGCAGAAACTGAGGTTCTGAGACCATCATGCGGGACAGCCTGTACGTCGCTCTTTCATCGCAGATCGCGCTCGAGCGGCGCCTCGACACCATCGCCGACAACGTCGCCAACGCCTCCACGATCGGCTTTCGCGCCACCGGCGTGAAGTTCGAGGACGTCGTCTCTGGCACCGGGCAGAAATCGGTGTCATTCGCCTCCCCGGGCAAAACCTACCTTTCCGGCGCCCACGGTGCTTTGAGCGAGACCGGAAATCCCTTCGATTTCGCCATCCAGGGCGATGCCTGGTTCGCCATAGAGACGCCGGTCGGCACCGTCATGACCCGCGACGGCCGTTTTTCGATGAACGAGAACGGCGAACTGATGTCGATCGAAGGCCACCCGGTGCTCGATGCCGGCGGCTCGCCGATCCAGCTTGACCCCCGCAACGGTCCGCCCAAGGCCGGGGCCGATGGTTCGTTGCGCCAGAACGATCAGCTTGTCGGATCGATCGGCCTCTACAATTTCGATCCAGGCGCGAACTTCGTCCGCTATGGCAATTCCGGCATTGTTCCGGCACGCACCCCGGAGCCTGTCACCGATCGCTCCGATATCGGCGTTGCCCAAGGTTTTCTCGAAGAGTCCAATGTCAATCCGGTGCTGGAGATCACCAGGTTGATCATGGTCCAGCGCGCCTTCGAGAACACGGCCGCCCTGATGCGCCAGACCGACTCGTCCACCGACGAAGCGATCAAGACGCTCGGCTCGAAATAGTCCATGTCGCTCGACCAGCCATCCCTGCGGGCACTCGAAAGACAACTCCAGCCGGCACCGGAAGACCGGCTTGCCGCCCTGGAACGGGTCTGGCGGCGTTTCGCCGACGCCGAGGCACTGCTCAAGCGCGGCGGCCGCGTCATCGAAGTCACGCCCACGCACTACAAGGTGCACGGCCTTTCCGGCTTCGCCAGGCTGGGTGACATCGTCGAGCAGCCCGGCCATGCCGGTGCGCGCCGCGGCGAGATCGTCAAGATCGGCCGCGACGAGGCCGTCGTGGCACCCTTCGAACGCAGCGCCGATTCCGGCATCGGTGATGCCGTGTTCCGCCGCGGTCCGCTTGTGGTGGCACCGCATGCCTCATGGCGCGGCCGCACCATCGACGCACTCACCAGGGCGATCGATGGCGGCCCGCCGCTCGCCCGGGGAGACGACACATCGCGCGGCGCCCAGACGACGCCGGGCGCCATGGCGCGGCAACGCGTCGGCACTGCCTTCATGACCGGCGTCAAGGTCATCGATATCTTCACGCCGCTCTGCTTCGGCCAGCGCCTCGGCATCTTTGCCGGCTCCGGCGTCGGCAAGTCGACGCTGCTCGCCATGCTCGCCGGAGCCGACGCATTCGATACCGTCGTGGTGGCGCTCATCGGCGAACGCGGCCGGGAAGTCCGTGAATTCCTCGAGGACACGATCGGCGACAGCATGGCCAAGACCATCGCCGTCGTCGCCACCAGCGACGAAAGCGCCATGATGCGCCGGCGTGCGCCGGACACCGCCATGCGCGTCGCCGAGCATTTTCGCGACCAGGGGCATCGCGTTTTGCTGGTGCTGGATTCGATCACCCGCTTCGCTCACGCCTTGCGTGAGGTGGCGACGGGAACCGGCGAGCCGCCGGTCGCCCGCGGTTATCCGGCCTCGGTGTTCACCGAATTGCCCAAGCTGCTCGAACGCGCCGGGCCGGGTACGGAAGGCAAGGGATCCATCACCGCCATCATTTCCGTACTGGTCGACGGCGACGATCACAACGACCCGGTCGCCGATTCCGTGCGCGGCATCCTCGACGGCCATGTCGTGCTCGACCGCACGATCGCCGAACAGGGTCGCTATCCCCCCGTCAACCCGCTGTCGTCCATATCGCGGTTGGCCGGAAAGGCCTGGAGCGTCGAACAGCGCGCGCTGGTGACAAGGCTGAAGTCGATGATCTCGCGCTTCGAGGACACACGCGATATCCGCTTGCTCGGGGCCTATCAGGGCGGCGTCGATGCCGAACTCGACATCGCCGTGCGCCAGGTGCCGCTGATCTATGAAGCGCTGACGCAAGGGCCGAAGGATCGCCCCTCAGCCGACCCGTTCTCCGATCTCGCCCGCCACCTCAAGAGCAAGCTGAACGCCGATGCCGGAGACTGAACGCGAATACACCGAGCGCATCCTGCGCGACATGATCGCCGAGGCCAATGCCGCGCAGCAGGCAGAGGCTGACACGGCGAGAACTGCCAAGGCAAAGGCCGCCCGTGCCATCGCGGCCAAAGCCGAGGCCGTTCTGGCCAGAGCCGTCAAGCCAATCCTGCCACGGGCTGGCAAAGCCGATCCTGATCTGGCCAGGCCCGTCGAACCCGCTCTGTCCCGGGCTCCCCAGGCGGTGGCTGCCGAGATGACGCAGGCCAGCCGGGAATCGCTGATCGACGGCCTGTTCCCGCGCACCGAATGGCCGCAGCCGCCAAAGGCGCCGTTTCCCCGACTGGAGAAGAAGTCCGACCGACGCAGCGACTTCGTCATTGCCGCGCTCGGCATCGCGCTCGGCCTGATCTGCGCCCTGTTCCCCTGGTATATCTTCTTCAACCAGGACCAGTTTGGCGTCCAGGCGATGAAGTTCGGCGGCACAGGCTCCAATTCCGGGCGAGCGGGCGGCGGCGTGGTCGCCGAACGCAGCGCGCCGCTGACGGCAAAGGACGTTCCCGCGGCCAATCTCGATCTTCTTGCCACGGGGACGGTGCGGGATGATGCCGATCCCGCAGCCGCATCCGACGAGCAACCGTTTCCGGCCGACGCGGCGAAATTCCGCATGGTTCATGTCGCCAACGGCCGCGCCATGATCCAGGACGACGCTGGCCTCTGGATCGTCAAGCGCGGCTCGATACTGCCGGATTCCAGCAAGGTATCCTCCATCGAGCAGCGCAACGGCAAATGGGTCATGGTCACCAGTGCCGACCAGGTGATCGAACTGTCCAGATAAACGATCTCCGGCTTCCGGCCATCCGCAAGGCCCGCGCAAGACTGGCGGCCTAGTCTCTGGGTACCTGCTCGGAGATTCCCATGGAGCCCGTTTCCCTTTTCGACCTCGCCGCCAAGCAAGCGCAATGGCTGGCCGTGCGCCAGTCGGCCGTGGCCGGCAACATCGCCAATGCCAACACGCCAGGCTATACGGCAAACGACGTCGAGCCATTCGAAAAAGTGCTCGACCGCGCCGCCGTATCGCTGCAGGCCACCCAGGCCGGCCATCTCGGCAATGCAGCGACCAATGCCGGCTTCACCATCAAGCCGCAGGAAGATGACGGCGTTGTCATGCCGTCCAAGAACTCGGTCGTGCTGGAAGACCAGTTGCTGAAGGCCGGCGAGGTGCGCCGGTCCTTCGAGCTCAACACGGCGATCGTCAAGGCGTTCCATTCGATGATGATGATGGCGGTGAAGAGCTGACCATGGACGCACTGACCGCAGCCCTCAAAGTCGCAGCATCCGGCCTCGGCGCCCAGTCGGAACGCCTGCGCGTGGTTTCCGAGAACCTCGCCAACGCCCAGTCGACGGGCACCGCGCCCGGCTCCGACCCTTATCGCCGCAAGACCATCAGCTTCGTCTCCGAGCTCGACCGGGCCTCCGGCAGTTCAACGGTTGCAGTGAACTCGATCGATCGAGATCCCAGTGACTTTCCAGTCGAGTTCCAGCCCGGCAACGAGGCCGCCGACGAGAAGGGCTACGTCAAGATGCCCAACGTCAACGTGCTGATCGAAATGGCCGACATGACCGAGGCCAATCGCTCCTACGAGGCCAACCTTCAGGTGGTCAAGCAGGCCCGCGACCTGATTTCCATGACCATCGACCTGATGAGGAACCAGTAATGATCAGCGGTATCGGAGCCCTTCAGTTCAAGCCGTCGATCGGCGGCGATGACGCCGCCACAAGCCTGCTCCAGGGCGGCGCGACACCGTCGGCCGGTGGCAATGTCGGCACCTCCTTTGCCGAGGCGCTGAGCCAGGCAGCCTCCAAGACCGTCGACACGATGCAGAATGCCGAGCAGGTATCGATGCAGGCGCTCAAGGGCGATGCCGACACCCGCCAGGTGGTCGACGCCGTGATGAGCGCGCAGCAGGCGCTTCAGACCGCCGTCGCGATACGCGACAAGGTGGTCTCTGCCTATCTCGAAGTCAGTCGAATGGGCATCTGAGGAATTCCGCCATGAAAGCACTCGCCATCGCCGCCACCGGCATGAATGCCCAGCAGACAAATCTGGAAGTCATCGCCAACAACATCGCCAACATCAACACCACCGGCTACAAGCGCGCCCGTGCCGAATTCTCCGACCTGCTCTATCAGGTCGACCGCACGCAAGGCGTGCCCAACCGCTCCAACGCCTCGCTGGTGCCGGAGGGCGTCTCGATCGGCCTCGGCGTCAAGACGACGGCGGTGCGCAACGTGCACACCCAGGGCGAACTGACCAGCACCGGCAACAGTTTCGACCTGGCGCTGACCGGCAGGGGCTGGTTCCAGATCGAGGGTGCCGACGGCGGCACGCTCTACAGCCGCGCCGGCGCTCTCAACACCAACGCCACCGGCCAGTTGGTGACGGTCGACGGCGCTGCGGTCATTCCGGCAATCAATGTTCCCGTTGATGCCGTCGAGGTCATCGTCAACAAGACCGGCCAGGTCTTCGCCCGCATCGACGGCCAGACCGACCTGCAGAACCTCGGTCAGCTTCAGATCGCCAATTTCGCCAACGAGGCCGGCCTGGCGCCGCTTGGCGACAATCTGTTCCAGGAAACCACGGCTTCGGGGCCCGCGAATGTCGGCGTGCCTGGCGATCCCGGTTTTGCCACCATCCAGCAGGGCTATCTCGAAGCCTCCAACGTCGACCCGGTCAAGGAAATCACCGAACTGATCTCGGCGCAGCGCGCTTATGAGATGAACTCCAAGGTCATTCAGGCCGCCGACGACATGGCCTCCGTGGTCTCCAAGAACATCAGGTAACGCATGATGTCGACGCCCGGCCTCCTGTCCGCATTCCGCCGCACCGCGCTCGTCCTTGCGCTGGTGACCGGCACGATGCCGGCTTTTGCCCAGGAATCGGCCAACCAGTCGGCCACCCGGATCGCCAGCAATCAAGCTGGCGGCGAGGTGGTGCTTATTCCGAGCCGGGTTATCTATCCCGGCGAGACCATCAACCTGGCTGCCCTGAAACAGGTCACCCTTATCGTCGGCAAGCACAAGCCGGAGGCGGTCGCCACACGGGCCGAAGAACTGGATGGCAAGGTCGCCAAGCGCACCTTGCTGCCCGGCCGCTACATTCCCTCCGCCGCCATCCGCGAGGCCTGGCTGGTCGAACAGGGTGCCTCCGTGCAGATCTTCTTCATCGCCGGCGGCCTGACGATCTCGGCGACCGCCGTGACGCTGCAACCAGGAGCCGCGGGCGACCTCGTCAAGGTTCGCAACATCGACAGCGGCAAAATCCTGTCCGGCACGGTGATGGCGGATGGAACCATCCAGGTCAGCGCTTCATGATGCGCGGGCTTACCTTGATCCTGGCAGCCGTGCTTGGCCTGCAGCCGGCGCTGGCCGACGGCCTGACGCCGAAGGCCAAGCGCGAGCTCGCCGCCAAGAATGGCGGCGTCTACAACGATCCCGAATATGATCCGGCCACCACCAGCCGCATGTTCCGGGTTTCGACCGGGCCGAGTTCGCTGCCGCCGGGCCAGGTCGCCTCGCGTATCAAGGACATCGCCCAGCTGCAGAGTTCGCGCGACAATCAACTCGTCGGCTACGGCCTGGTCATCGGCCTTGCCGGATCGGGCGACAGCCTGCGCAACTCGCCATTCACCGAACAGTCGATCCGCGCGATGCTCGAAAACCTCGGCATCGCCACCGAAGGCGGCAGCGCGCGCGCCAAGAATGTCGCCGCCGTCATCGTCACCGCCAACATGCCGCCCTACGTGCAGTCGGGCGCCCGCATCGACATCGACGTCTCCTCGATGGGCGACGCGACCTCGCTTTCCGGCGGCACGCTGATCATGACGCCGCTGAAGGCGGCGGACGGCGAAATCTATGCCGTCGGCCAGGGCTCGGTCATCGTGTCCGGCTTTACCGCGCAAGGACAGGCCGAGCAGCTGACGCAAGGCGTGCCAACCGCCGGCCGCGTGCCCAACGGCGCCATCGTCGAGCGTGCCGTCCAAGCCGAATTCGACGATCAGGCGATCCTGACGCTGCAGCTGCGCAATCCTGATTTCTCGACCGCTATCCGCATCGCGGACGCCATCAACGACTACACCGGCCAGCGCTTCGGCATGCGGGTGGCGGCCGAGCGCGATTCGCGCACCGTCCAGATCAGAAGGCCGAAGGGTGTCTCGGCGGCGCGCTTCTATGCCGAAATCGAGAATTTGGTGGTCGAATCCGACACGCCGGCCCGTGTCGTGATCGACGAGCGCACCGGCACCATCGTCATCGGCAATGATGTCAAGATCTCACGGGTCGCCATCAGCCACGGCACGCTCACCGTGCGCATCACCGAAGCGCCGCGCGTCGTCCAGCCCGAGCCCTTCTCCAAGGGCGAGACCGCGATCGAACCGTTCACCGCCATCCACGCCAGCCGGCCCGACGCCCGCGTTGCCGTGCTTGACGGGCCCGATCTCCAGACCCTCGTTTCCGGCCTCAACCGCCTCGGCGTCAAGCCGGACGGCATCATCGCCATTCTGCAGGGCATCAAGTCGGCCGGGGCCCTGCAGGCCGACCTGGTTCTGCAATAGGCGATGCCGATGAAGCGCTCCTTCCCACGCCACGACAGACGCCGCAAAGCCGCGATCCTGCTTGCGACCGCTTTTCTCGCGGCTCTGCCCTTTGCCGGCGGCACCGCGCGCGGCGAGGAGACGGTCCGCCAGGTCCTGCCGGGAGCACAGGTGGCGGCGGCGCCGCAGCAATTGACACGGGAAAAGGCGCCGGACCAAAGCGAGATCGAGCGCTTCTGCTCAAACATCGCCGATGCCGCCCGCGACCGCCGCTATGTCCTGCAGGCGCAGGAACTGAAGCAGCTCCAGGCTGGCATTGACGAGCGCATGAAAGCTCTTGATGCAAAGAAAGCTGAATACGAGACCTGGCTGAAGCGGCGCGAGGTTTTCCTGGCCCGGGCCGAGGACGGCGTCGTCCAGATCTACGCCGGTATGAAACCCGACGCCGCCGCCGAGCGGCTGGCCATCGTCAACGCCGACCTGGCTGCGGCTATATTGATGAAGCTCGATTCACGCAAGGCGAGCGTCATCCTCAACGAAATGGACCAGAAGGCGGCGGCGACGCTCACCGGCATTATGGCCAGCGCAGCCCGAAGGGTAGATCCGTCATGATCCGGAAGATGCTTGTCCTGTGCGCGGTTACTACCATGCTGTCCGGTTGCGGAACCAACCTCAAGGAGGTCGGCAGAGAGCCGGCCCTGTCCCCGGTCGGCTCCGGCATCGATGGCGGCAGCACCGGCTCGCTCTATCGATATCCGCAAACGCCGCCAGCGCCGGTCAAGAAATTCTCGTTGTGGGACGACCGCCAGAGCCGGCTGTTCACCGACCCGCGGGCGCTGTCCCAGGGCGACATCCTGACGGTCAAGATCAAGATCAACGATCGCGCCAACTTCAAGAACCAGAACGACAGGAGCCGCACCGCCAATCGCAAGCTCGGTTATGACCTCAGCGCGCAGTGGGACAAGTGGAGCACCGCCGGCAAGGGCGCCGGGGCGCTCACCTCCACCACCGACACGACGGCTGACGGCGAGATCAAGCGCTCGGAAACGCTTGAACTCAATGTCGCGGCGATCGTCACCGATGTGCTGCCCAACGGCAATCTGATGATCACCGGATCGCAGGAAGTGCGCGTCAATGCCGAGCTCAGGGTGCTGACGCTCGCCGGCATCGTGCGGCCGGCCGATATCGGCGCCGAAAACACCATCCCCTACGAACGCATCGCCGAGGCCCGCATCTCCTACGGCGGACGCGGTCGCATCACCGAGGTCCAGCAGCCTGCCTACGGCCAGCAGATCCTCGACCAGGTTCTTCCGTTCTAGGATCGGGGCAGGTCGCCGTGGCAAATATTGAACAGGTTCAGCCGCACAAGGGTCCCTCCCCTGTCATTCAGGCCGGCATGCTGCTGCTTGTGACGGCGGCCGCCATTGGCGTGGGTTGGATGTCCGGCGGTTATCTCAAGGGCGTCGGCGCACCGGCGTCGGTACCGGTCGCGCCTGAGAACGAAGGTAAGATCATGCAGCCCGCCGCAGCCGAGCAACCAGGCCTGGGCCCGATGCTTGTCGTGCTGGCGCCGATCACCACCAACATCGCCTCGCCTGCCGGCACCTGGATCAGGATGGAGGTGTCCGTCGTCTATGACGCGCCGCAGCCACAGGCAATGTCGGATGACATCCACCAAGATCTCCTGGCCCTGGTGCGCACGTTGAAGATGCATCAGATCGAGGGAGCCAGCGGCTACCAGCACCTGAAGGCCGACCTCGAAGAACGCGCCGCGATCCGCAGCCAGGGTCACGCCAAACAGGTACTCATCAGGACATTGCTGCTCGAATGAGAAAGTTCCTTCTCGCCACCGCCATGATCGCCGCCGCCACCTCCATCGCGGCGGCTCAGCAGCTCGATCTCGGCGGCATCGGCAAGGCTGACGGCACCACCGTCGGCTACATCATCCAGATGTTCGGCCTGCTGACTGTTCTGTCGGTCGCGCCGGGCCTGCTGATCATGGTGACCAGCTTCACCCGCTTCGTCATCGCCTTCTCGATCCTGCGCGCCGGCATCGGCCTGCAGTCGACACCGGCAAACCTCATCCTGATTTCGCTGTCACTGTTCATGACCTTCTATGTCATGGCGCCGACCTTCGATCAGGCCTGGAACACCGGCGTCAAGCCGCTGATGGACAACCACATCACCCAGACCGAAGCCTTCGACAAGATTTCCGATCCGTTCCGCACCTTCATGCTGCACAATGTGCGTGACAAGGATTTCGACCTCTTCGCCGATCTCGCCCGCGAGCGCGGCCAGACCGTTTCGCGCGACACCGTCGACCTGCGCATCCTGGTGCCCGCCTTCATGATCTCGGAGATCCGGCGCGGCTTCGAAATCGGCTTCCTGATCGTGCTGCCATTCCTGGTCATCGACCTGATCGTCGCCACCATCACGATGGCGATGGGCATGATGATGCTGCCGCCCACGGTGGTGTCGCTGCCGTTCAAGATCCTGTTCTTCGTCCTGATCGACGGCTGGAACCTGCTTGTCGGCAGCCTGGTGCGCTCCTTCAACTGACTCTGCCGCGCCGGCTCGAAATTCCAGCAATATATTTTCGATTAACCGTCCGGTTTAGCCCTTTGGTAGGGACTTGCCCGCATATTCGCTCGCAGATGGCGGGTGATCGATTTCAGAGATCATTGGCATGATGCCGCACCGTCATACCGGGAGGCCCGGTATGTCAAAAAAACACCTGTAAAAACCAAGGTACGAGTACCATGTCCAGCATCATGACGAACTCCGCCGCGTTGACGGCTCTGCAGAGCCTTAACGCCACCAGCAAATCCCTCCAGGACACCCAGGCCCGCATCTCGACCGGTTATCGCGTCTCGCAGGCCTCAGACAACGCCGCTTACTGGTCGATCGCCACCACGATGCGCTCCGACAACCAGGCAATGTCCACCGTTTCGGACGCTCTCGGCCTCGGCGCCTCGAAAGTCGACACCGCCTATACCGGCATGAACAGCGCGATCTCCACCATCAACCAGATCAAGGCAAAGCTGCTGGCTTCCTACGGCCAGACGGACGCCTCGAAGGAAAAGACCCAGACCGAAATCACCGCTCTTCAGGCGCAGATGAAGTCCTACGCCGACGGCGCCACCTTCTCCGGCACCAACATGCTGTCCGTAGACAGCGGCTCAACAGCCACGACGGCTGCCGATGTGAAGATCCTTTCGGCCTTCAACCGTGACGCGGCCGGCGCATCTTCGATCTCGACCATCGACGTCAAGGTGGAAAGCATCAAGCTCTATGAAGCTGGTACCACCTCGGGCCTCGCGAAGGGCATCCTTGACACGTACCGCCTCGGCAGCGACGGCAGTGTGGCCGCAGCGGTCTCCGGCACGCAGACAGCTCTAGGGGCGGCTGCACTGGCCACCGACACCTATTCGGCCGCCTCGCTTTCCATCTTCTCGGGTGGCACCGCTGCCAGCGATTCGCAGATCAAGCAGATGCTGACCGTCATCGACTCCGCGCTCGCCGATATGACCAACTCGGCCACCACGCTCGGCGCCGCCAAGAGCAGTATCGACCTGCAGAAGACCTTCACCTCGGACCTGATGGACTCCATCGACCGCGGCGTCGGCCAGCTCGTCGATGCCGACATGAACAAGGAATCGACCCGTCTGCAGGCCCTGCAGGTCCAGCAGCAGCTCGGCGTGCAGGCGCTGTCGATCGCCAACGGTTCCTCGCAGTCGATCCTGTCGCTCTTCCGCGGCTGATCGCCTCCGCCCAACCACGGTTCGCACTAGAAATTAGGGCCGCGCCAAAAGCGCGGCCCTATTTGCGTTTGCTCCAGCCCCGCACAATCCTCGATCCTTAACTCTCAAAAGCCAGCTTTTAACAGGCTGTTAACCATGCCGCGCTAGTTATGGTTAACCAATAGCTTACGACAGTTGGCGAATCGGTCCGACCGGCACGATGCCAATCGTTGAACAGGCCCATCCGGCATGTCTGAGCATGTCGGCTTTTGAGAAGGAGCGACTTTCTTGGCGAGCATCATGACCAACGCCTCGGCGTTAACCGCACTTCAAAGCCTCAGCGCCACCAACAAGTCGCTCGAACAGACACAGGCCCGCATATCGACCGGCTATCGGGTCTCGCAGGCTTCGGACAACGCCGCCTATTGGTCGATCGCCACCACCATGCGCTCGGACAATTCGGCCCTGTCGACGGTGCAGGATGCACTCGGCCTCGGCGCCTCGAAAGTCGATGCCGCCTACACCGGCATCACCAACGTGCTGACGACGATCGGCCAGATCAAGACCAAGGTGTTGTCCATGGTCGGCCAGACGGATGCCGCCAAGGCGAAGACCCAGACCGAGATCAAGGCGCTTCAAACGCAGATGAAGTCCTTTGCCGATGCGGCCACCTTCTCCGGCTCGAATTTCCTCGCGGTGACCTCCAAGCAGGTCACGTCCGCCAATGATGGCGTCCAGCCCGACTCGCAGATCGTGTCCTCATTCAATCGCTCTTCATCCGGCGCTGTCTCGATCGGAACGATCAACATCAATGTCGAGGGCACCAAGCTTTTCGACTACGGCCTTGCCGCCGAGGTCAAGAACCAGGGCGTCCTCGATCGCCAGACCTCCATCTATTCCACGGGCGCCGCCCAGACCCTGTATGACAACGCCTATGCTGGCGTGATCGCGGGCGGAGGAACGGATATCGCCGCGAACACTGCCGGCCAGACGGCGGCGGGAGCGGTCACCAAGGTCGACAATATTTCCGCCTACAACCTCGACATCACGGCCCCAGGGGTGACCGACGGCATCATCACCCAGATGGTCACCATGATGGACAAGGTCATGGCCCAGTTGACTGATTCCGCCACCATCATCGGTTCGGCCAAGAGCTCGATCGACCTGCAGAAGACCTTCACACAGAGCCTGATGGACTCCATCGACCGCGGCGTCGGCCAGCTCGTCGACGCCGACATGAACAAGGAATCGACCCGCCTCCAGGCCCTGCAGGTGCAGCAGCAGCTCGGCATCCAGGCACTGTCGATCGCCAACAGCTCCTCGCAGTCGATCCTGTCGCTGTTCAAGAACTAATCGCGGGCGCCACCGGCGCCTCCTTTTCGCACTCCGATTGACGGGCCGCGCCGCAAGCGCGGCCCGATTTCATTTTCGCACAAGCTTCGAAGACTAGAGTTCCGGCGGACAATCATGCTGGGAGTCGTTGAACCGTGCCGGAACAGATCCAGAGCATCATCTCGAATCTCCGCGGGTTTGGCGTGAAGCGCCTCGCCATGCTGGCGGGCATCGCCGTTCTGGTGATGGGCGTCATCGGCATCGCCTCGGTCTATCTCAACCGCCCCGCCTACGACACGCTCTATGTCGGGCTCGACCGCGCCGACGTGAACCAGATCGGCCTGGTGCTCGGCGAAGCCGGTATCGGCTTCGATGTCGGCGCCGACGGAACCTCGGTTCTGGTGCCGGCCGGCACCACCGCCCAGGCGCGCATGCTGCTCGCCGAAAAGGGCCTGCCGACCAGCGCCAATGCCGGCTACGAACTGTTCGACAATGTCGGCTCGCTCGGCCTCACCTCGTTCATGCAGCAGATCACCCGCGTACGCGCGCTGGAAGGCGAGATCGCCCGCACCATCCAGTCGATATCGGGCATCAAGGCGGCGCGCGTCCACATCGTCATGTCCGAACGCGCCAATTTCCGCCGCGACGAGCAGCAGCCCTCGGCCTCCGTGGTCATCCGCTACGCCGGCATCGACGCCGAGAAGAGCGCCATGTCGATCCGCCATCTCGTCGCCGCCGCCGTCCCCGGCCTGTCGGCCGACAAGGTGACGGTGCTCGATTCCAGCGGCAATCTGCTGGCTGCGGGCGACGACCCTTCAAACACCAGCGCCGCCCGCACGCTCGGCGTCGAGCAGACCGTCGAGGCGCAGATCGGAGACAACATCCGCCGTGCGCTGACGGCCTATCTCGGCCCCGACAATTTCCGCGCCAGCGTCAAGGCCGAGGTCAACACCGACACCCGCCAGACGGAAGAGACCATCTTCGATCCGAATTCCCGCGTCGAGCGCTCGGTGCAGTCGGTGCGCGCCAACGAGAACAACAACCAGAAGCAGGCTTCCACTCCGGCCAGCGTCGAGCAGAACCTGCCCGAGACCCAGGCAACCGCCACCGATGGTCCGCAATCCTCCTCGCAGAACGACCGCAGGGAAGAGATCACCAACTACGAGATCAATTCCAAGAAGATCGCCACCGTCTCCAACGGCTACACCGTCACCAAGATGTCGATTGCCGTGGTCGTCAACCAGCAGCGGCTGACGACCATCCTCGGCAAGGACGCCACACCGGAGCAGATCGCCAAGCGCGTCGCCGAGATCCAGAAGATGGTCACATCCGCCACCGGCCTGGATGAAAAGCGCGGCGACATCATCGACGTCTCGGCGGTCGAGTTCATCGATGGCCTGGACGGCGAGGCGATCCCGCAGGCGGGAATGCTCGATTCGATCGGCCAGCATGCCGGCACGATGATCAATGCAGGTGCCTTCATCGTCGTGGTGTTCCTGGTGGCCTTCTTCGGCCTGAGGCCGATGGCCGCGGCGCTGACGGCAAAGGCTGCTCCAGCCCTGGCAGGTCCCAGCTTCGACGACGTCCAGCGCTCGCTGCCGACGCCGGAGGCAATGGCGGCCACCGACAATGCCGCGGTTGGCGCCTTGCCAGGCACACGCCCAGGCCCCACTCCGCTCGACGATCTTCGCCAGAAGATCCGGCCGGCGCCGCAGGACCGGCTTGCCAGGATGGTCGACCTCAACGAGGAGCGCACCGCGCAGATCCTGCGCAAATGGGCTTCCCAGGAAGTGGCGGTGTAAACCATGCCTTCCGTAGCCCTCTTCGACCTTCTGCCTGATTTCGGCACGCGCGCGCAGCGTGCCGGCCAGCCCCGGGCAGCAGTCGATCCCGAACACAAGCCCGAGACGCCGGCGCCGCAAGCCGATATCGGCACGCTGATCGCCGAGGCGGTTGCCCAGGCGGAGGCAGCGCTTGAGGGCCGCCTGGCGGCTGCGCATGACGCCGCGCTCGAAGCCGAACGCCAGGCCAGTGCTGAGGAAGCAAGGATATTTCTCGAAAGCCTTGGCGACGATGTCGGCAAGGCGGTCTCGTTGCACATCGATGCGATGGAGGCGCGCGTGACCGGACTTGTCGCCGGCACGGTCGCCCGCATCATCGGCGGCATCGTCAGCGACGATCTGCAGAAACGTTCGATCGATGCGTTGGCAGACGCCGTCCGCGAAGCGGTTGGCGACGCCGAGGCTGTGCGCATCGTCGTGCGCGGCCCGCTCTCGATGTTCGAAACACTGAAGGCATCGCTCGGACCCCGCGCCGCCAATCTCGATTTTGTCGAGGCGCCAGGCTTCGACCTGACCGTGGCTATCGACGAGGCGGTGTTCGAAACGCGCATGGCCGAATGGTCGACGACCCTCTCGGAGGTCCTGGCATGAGCGTCGCCAACGCCGATCAGGGCCGCCACGAGATCATCATCGTGCGGCGCAGTCATGACGACCATGACGAGGCCCACCATGGCGGCGTCTGGAAGATCGCCTTCGCCGACTTCATGACGGCCATGATGTGCTTCTTCCTGGTCATGTGGCTGATCAACGCCGCCAACGAGCAGACCAAGGCAGCCGTGGCCAGCTACTTCAACCCGGTCAAGCTGGTCGACCGCAATTCGAGCCGCAAGGGCCTGGAGGATCTCGGCGACGGCCCGCGCGCCATGGGACTGACGGCCGACGATCCGCAAGAGGCGACCAGCAAAGCCGGACAGAACGGCAATGCCGGCGCGGGCGCGTCGGAGCGCAAGCAGGACAAGCAGGAGCCACAGCAGGCGGAACACTCCGACGACCATCTCTTCGCCGACCCCTACGCGGTGCTTTCGGAAATCGCCACAGATACCGGCGTCATGCAGAATGTCAGCCAGAAAGGCGATGGCGGCGTGCAGGCTGCCGGCCCGGCTACCGGCGCCTCCGGTGGCGCCTCCTACCGCGATCCTTTCGAGCCGGATTTCTGGTCGCAGCAGGTCGCCGCGCCCGGCGCCGAGGCCAGCGCCCAGCGCACCAAGATCGAGGGCGATCCGGCCAAGCCCGGCGACAAGACCGCCGAAACGCAGGTGCTCAAAGTCAAAGCCGTGCCGCCTGTCGCGGCACCGCTCGAGCCACTGGCAAAGGACGCGACCAGTAAACAGGCCGCGAACCCTGCCACGGCATTGGCCGGCGAGACGAAACCGGACGGCACCAAGGCCGCGGTAGCGAAGGCTGAGCCTGAGGCGCAAAAGGCCGTCCAGCCCGACATCGGGGAGAAGGCGCCAACCGCTGCTGCCGTGAAGGCAGCGGCCGACGTCAAGCGGCAGTTGGCCGATGCTTTCAAGCCTGGCGACAAGCTGCACGACGGCGTCTCGGTCGAAGCCACCGACAAGGGCGTCGTCATCTCGATCACCGATCAGCTCGACTTCGGCATGTTCGAGGTCGGCTCGGCGTTGCCGAGACGCGAACTGGTGCTGGCGATGGAGAAGATCGGCCGCATCGTCAACAGCCAGAAGGGCACCATCAGCATCAACGGCCACACCGATGCCCGGCCGTTCCGCAGCGACAGCTACGACAATTGGCGGCTGTCGACGGCGCGCGCGCATTCCGCGTACTACATGCTCGTGCGCGGCGGCGTCGACGAACGCCGCATCACCGAGGTCGCCGGTTTCGCGGACCGCCAGCCGAAAATAGCAGCCGATCCATTGGCGGCCGCGAACCGCCGCATCGAGATCCTGATGGCGACCGGCGGATGAAGCGAGCGGCCGTCACCCGCCGGTTGATTGGCCTGTTGCTGCTGGCCGGCGGACACCCGTCCACTGGTTTCGCCCAGGGGGCCCTGCAGCCGTATCAGCTGGTGCGCTCGCTGCAACTCATCCAGGACCGCATAGCCGCCGGCGATCATGCCGCCCTGCCGATGCAGGCCAAGCTGCTCGAGATGACGGATGCGCGCCTGCGCGCGGCGAATGCCGAGGACTACAAGGATCCCAAGAATTTTCGGGCCCTGCTTGTCTACGGCATGAGCGGCGGCAACCCGGTGACCGTCGAAGCAGCCACGTCGCGCGCTACGGCGGACCCGCAAAGCCTTGCCATCGCCAAAGGCGTGATTGAGTACCTCAACGGCCGGCCCGGCAAGGCTATCGAAGCCTTGAGGCCGATCGATCCCATGGCGCTGCCTCCGGATCTCGGCGCCTTCCTCGCTTTGGTCAAAGGCTCGCTGCTTGCCGGCGATCAACCGGCGACCGCACTCGGTCTGCTCGACGAGGCAAGATTGCTCAGCCCCGGCACGCTGGTCGAGGAGGCGGCACTTCGCCGTTCGGTCGGCCTTGCAGTCGCGCAAGGCGACGCGGCACGTTTCGCCCTTGCTTCCACCCAGTATGTCGAGCGCTACCTCTATTCGCCCTATGCCAGCCAGTTCGCGGACTCCTTTGTCTCCGGCGTCATCGCGCTGCACATGTCGATCAGCCAGGACAAGCTGGGCGACATCACCTCGATGATGGATCCCGAGCGCGAGAAGGTGATCTATCTGCGCATCGCCCGCCGTGCCGCGATAGACGGCCTGAACGACCTTTCGGCCTTCGCTTCGGCGCGGGCCGAGCAGGGCCGTGACGGCAACACCAATCAGGACGATCCACGCGCCCTGCTCTATGCCAGCCTTTCCACCGTCACCTCTGGCACAATCGAGGACATTCGTGCCAAGCTCGGCAAGATCGATCGCAGCCGGCTGTCGGAGGGCGACCGCGCCTTGCTCGACGCCGCTCAGGCCATTGCCGGCGAGGTCGTCGCGCCGCCCACCGCCCTTCCGGCGGAAAAGCCTGCCCCTGTCGCGGCCGAGCAACCTCCGGCTCCCGAGATCGCCACGCCGCAAAACGCCGATGACAGTGGCTTGCCACCGGTCGAAGGCGCCATCTCGGAGCAACCCGCCGCCACCGCGGCCTCCGGCGGATCGGCCGCCAATGCGCCGGACACGGCGGCAGTTGCAGCCACCTCCGCCGAGCCTGCGACCGTCGTGCCGGCGTCGGCACCTTCGCCCGCCGCCGGTCCAGAGCCCGCCGATCCGACCGACGCCGCCATGACCAGAACACGTCGACAGCTCGACCTGATCGACCAGATGCTTGGAGCCGCCCCCAAATGACCACCAGCCTCGGCTCGGCCTTGCCAGGATTTGCCTCCACGCGCGCGACGTCGGAGCAGCCGGCCGCGAACGGCAGAAACGATGACGCCGGCTTCGGCAAAATGCTGCGCGACGATGCCCGCCCGGAACGGCAGGCGTCGACAGAGGCGGGATCGCGCGACCGGCGCTGGAGCAAGCTCGCTGCCGGCCTCGCCGGGCATGGCGCCAAGGTCGAACCGGCATCGGCCGAGCCCGGAAGGACCACCTCGGCCAAAGGCGCAAGCGTGAAAACCGGCAAGGACGATTTGGAAGCAAAGGCGCACAAGGCCGACGCCGAACAGACGGCGTCGGATACCGCGCCGCTTCAGGACGACCTGCCGCTGCTGATCGCGTTTCATGACCTGCGGCATTTCTCGACAGCGGCCAAGGCAGCGGGGGGCAATGCGGCCACCGGCGAGATTCCGTCGGACCCGGCGCTCGGCGGACAGGCTGCACTGCCAAAGACCTACCGCTCAAAATCGTCGGGCGGACGCGAAGCACTCGAAACCGTGTCGAAGGCGGAGCAGGCGTCGACCGTCGACGGACCTTTGACGGCGCTTGACGGTCAGTCGCCGAGCGCTGCCTCCAGCGCGCCAAAACGCGACGTCACAGCGGCGGCCCAGAAGCTGTCGGACGCGCCGGCTGCCGATGTGCCCGGCGTGCCGTCGAAGCCCACCACGAATGCGATGAGGAGCATCGAGGATGTGCGGTCCTCGATGCGTCCCGAAGCGGGAAAACAGTCCCTGTCCGCCGCGCGCATCGACGTGGTGTCGGAACGGAGCTTCCCCGCGCCGCCGCAGGGTCCCATCAGCCAGGCGGCCCTCAATGTGATCAACGCCATAGCCGCCGACGCCGGGCCGCAAAAGGCGCTTTCAGCCTCACCCACGACCACCCATCTGGCCAGCTCTGTTGCCGTTCCGACACATGTGTTGAAGATCGAACTTCACCCTGCCGAACTCGGCATGGTGACGGCCAATCTTCGCCTCTCCGGGGAACAACTTTCGATTGAGCTGAAGCCTGAAACACACGATGCCTATCGTCGGCTGTCCGCCGACAGCGAGGCCATCGTCAAGTCGCTGCGACGGCTCGGCTTCGAGGTTGACAAGGTCACGATACTGCAACCTTCGGTAGCAGTTCCCGCTGCAACCCGGACGGATGCAACCGCTCCGTTGGCGGCGGCAACAGGCCGCGATCCAGCACCCTTTCAACCGGGGAATTCGGGCGGCGGCAATGGTGGAGCCGGCGGCCAGCAACCGGGTCAGCAATCCTCAGGGAACCGCAACGATGACGCGCAGGACTACGGCCGCGGCACTTCGCCTTCTCGCGAGCGCGCTGGCGGCGATATCTTTATCTAGCGCGGTAACAGCTGCCGCAGCCACGACCAACCCTTGCGAGCCGGAAATCCTGCGCGCCGCCGACCGCTATGGCGTTCCCCCCGGCATCCTTTATGCCGTTGGCCTGACGGAGACCGGCAACAAGGGCAGCCTTCAACCCAACGCTTTGAATATAGAGGGAAAAGCAGTCTTTCCCAGGAGCCGGACCGAGGCCCTTGCCGCCTTCGCCAATGCCCGGCGCGAGGGCAAGACCCTGATCGATCTGGGCTGCATGCAGATCAACCACCACTACCACGCATCGCATTTTCGCAGCGTCGAGGACATGCTCGACCCACGTCAGAACGTCGACTATGCGGCGCGCTTCCTGGCCAGCCTTCATGCCCGTCACGAGACCTGGTCGATGGCCGTGGCCCGCTATCATGCCGGCCCCGACAATGACCCGGCGCAGAAGATCTATGTCTGCCGTGTCATTGCCAACATGGTCGCCACCGGCTTTGGAAAATGGACCGCGAACGCCCGCGGATTCTGCAACCCATAAGCGCATTTCCCATTACTAATAGACCTGCCACACAACCCCGAATTGTTGTTCTGGCCTGGCCAAGACTTGGCGCCGAATGCGTATCTGGCTGCACGCTAATGCAACCGATACGATTCCAGACTCCCAAGAAACTAGCTATAAGAAATGACGGTTGTTCAGGATTCTCGCCAGCGGATAGGCCTCTCTTCACGGGGCAAATGATTTGATTCGGAAGGCGGGGCCGATGATTGTGATCGTTGACGAGCGCGAGCTCGTAACAGAGGGATACAATTCACTTTTCGATCGTGAGGGCATCGCCTGTGCAGGCTTTGCATCCGGCGAATTCGGTGAGTGGGTGAATTCGGCCGCCGACACCGATCTGCGCTCGGTCAGGGCCTTCCTCATCGGCGATTGCCGCGAAGGTTCCATCTCTCCGCGCCAGATCCGCGACCGCACCGGCGCCCCGGTGATTGCGCTGAGCGAACAGCATTCGCTGGAGAACACGCTGCGGTTGTTCGAGAGCGGCGTCGATGACGTCATTCGCAAGCCCGTCCATATCCGTGAGATCCTGGCCCGCATCACCGCGATCCGCCGCCGCGCCCAGGAAGACGTCGCCTACACCGAGATCGGCGCCATGCGCATCTTCATGGACGGCCGCGACCCCGAGATCGACGGTCAGCCCCTCCCCCTGCCGCGCCGCGAGCGCCGCATCCTCGAATATCTGGCGAGCAATCGCGGGCGCCGGGTCACCAAGACCCAGGTCTTCAACGCCATCTACGGCATCTTCGACGAAGAGGTCGAGGAGAACGTGGTGGAGAGCCACATCAGCAAACTGCGCAAGAAGCTGCGCGAGAAGCTGGGCACCGACCCGATCGATTCCAAGCGTTTCCTCGGCTACCGGCTCGTCTTCTGATGCAGCGCCGCGCCAGCCTCGCGCAAGAAAACATGCGTAGCCTCGCAGCCAGCAGCATGGACACAGCGGAGACGTTTCGATGAGCCTCTATGGAATGATGCGGACCGGCGTTTCCGGCATGAACGCGCAGGCAAACCGCCTGTCGACTGTCGCCGACAACATCGCCAATTCAGATACCACGGGTTACAAGCGGTCCTCCGCCGAATTTTCGACGCTGGTCATGCCGTCGACCGGCGGCGCCTACAATTCCGGCGGCGTCACCACGACGATCCGTCAGGCGGTCAGCGATCCGGGCGTGCTTCAGTACACGACCTCGGTTTCCGACCTTGCCGTCAGCGGCGATGGCTTCTTTGTCGTTCAGGATCCGAGCGGTACCCCCTATCTGACCCGAGCCGGCGCTTTCGTTCCCGACGGTCAGGGCAGGCTTGTCAACTCGGCCGGCTTCCAGCTGATGGCCTACAGTTACGAGAACGGCGTACCGGCAGCGACGGTCAACGGCTTCGAGGGATTGGTCCCGGTTGTCATCTCCGACCAGGGCATGACCGCAACGCCGAGCACCGAGGGCAGCTTTGCCGGCAACCTGCCGGCGGGTGCGACCCCGGTCGCGACCGCCAATCTGCCCGCCGCCAACGCTGCGACCGCGCAATACACGTCGAAATCCTCCATGGTCGCCTACGACAATCTCGGCAACAAGAAGCTGCTCGACGTCTATTTCACCAACACCGGCGCCGGCACCTGGCAGGTGGCGGTCTTCGATCAGTCGAAGGCCACCGCTGGAACATCGTTCCCCTACACCGCCGGCGGCTTGCTGGGCTCGGCCAACCTGACCTTCGACACCACCACCGGCAAGCTCACCGGCACGCCCACCAACGTTTCATTTACTGTGCCGAACGGCGCCACCCTCAATCTCGATCTGTCGGCGCTGACCCAGCTTGGCACCGGCTTCACGGTTTCCGACGCCCAGGTCAACGGCAACGCACCGAGCACCATCGACAAGGTCCAGATCAGCAAGGACGGCACCATCTACGCCCAGTACAAGGACGGCTCGACCAAGCCGCTCTACAAGATCCCGCTGGCCGACGTACAGAGCCCGGACCAGCTCAAGGCGCTGCCTGGCAACGTCTATTCGCAGGGCACCGAGTCCGGCGCGGTTCGTGTCGGCTTTGCCAATGAAGGCAAGCTCGGCTCCATCATCTCCGGCGCGCTCGAGAATTCCAACGTCGATATCGCCGAAGAACTGACCAACATGATCGCGGCACAGCGCAGCTACACCGCCAATTCGAAAGTCTTCCAGACCGGTTCCGATCTGATGGACGTCCTTGTCAACCTGAAGAGATAAGACGGGCGTCGCCCGCGAAAGACCCGCATGTCACTGTCTACCGCATTGAGTATCGCCCAGTCGGCGCTTATGAACACCGCGCGACAGACCAGCGTTGTCTCGCGCAATGTCGCCGACGCCTCCAACCCGGACTATTCGCGGCGCCAGGCCGTCGTCACCAGCACGGCGCCGGGTGCGCGCTCGGTCGATATCCAGCGCGCAGCCAACGAGCTTCTGTTTCGCCAGAATCTCGCCGCGCTATCGGCCTGGAGCGGCCAGAACGCTCTCTACAACGGCATGGATCAGTTGGGTGTTGCGGTCAATGGCGTCGACAATGCGTCCTCGCCCTCGACTGCGATCGCCAACCTGCAGCAGGCGCTGCAGCTCTACGCCACCTCGCCGTCGAATCAGAACCTCGGCGCCTCCGTCATCGACGCCGCCAAACAGGTCGTGCGCTCGCTCAATGAGGGCTCCAAGGCAGTCCAGGATTTCCGCACCCAGACCGACGGTCAGATTGCCACCGCCGTCGACGACCTGAACTCGCTGCTCGGCCAATTCCAGGATGCCAACACGGCCGTCATGTCCGGAACCCGTTCCGGCACCGACGTTTCCGATGCGCTCGACCAGCGCGATGCGCTTTTGAAGAAGATTTCGAACTACGTCCCGGTGTCGACCTTCACGCGAGGCGACAATGACATGGTCATCACCACCGGCGACGGCACGACCTTGTTCGAGACGATACCGCGCACGGTCACCTTCGCGGCGTCGGCAGGCTATACCGCGGGTGCCGCCGGCAATGCCGTCTACATCGACAATGTGCCGATCTCGGCGGGAGCCGGTGGCAACACCAGCGCCAGCGGCACGCTTGCCGGCCTGCTGCAATTGCGCGACGGCGTCGCCTCGACCATGCAGAGCCAGCTCGACGAGACCGCGCGTGGCCTGATCACAGCCTTTGCCGAGACCGCACCCTCGATGGCCAACGCCGCCGGCCTGTTCACCTGGTCTGGTGCGCCGGCCGTGCCGGCCGCCGGCACGCTGGTCAACGGCCTTGCCGCGTCCATCAGCGTCAATGCAGCGATGGACCCGGGCACCGGCGGCAACCCGATGCTGCTGCGCGACGGCGGTGCCAACGGTGCGGCCTACGTCGCCAACACGGGCGGTGGCGCATCCTATTCCACCCTTCTGGTTGCCTATGGCGACCGGCTCGACCAGCCGATGACTTTCGACCCCGCCGCCGGGGTTTCGGCAACGTCCAGCGTGTCCGACTACGCCGCCAGTTCGATCGGCTGGTTCGAGGGCGTGCGCCAGCAGGCTTCGACCGCCTCCGACGCCAAGGAAGCACTGGCGTCGCGCAGCGCCGAGGCGCTGTCCAACGCGACCGGGGTCAATGTCGACCAGGAAATGTCGCTGCTGCTCGACCTCGAACACACCTACCAGGCATCGGCCCGGATGATGAAAACCGTCGACGACATGATGACGGCCTTGCTCAACGCGGTGGGATAATTCCATGACTTCAGTCTCCTCGGCCGCAATCTCCAATGCCATGCGCTCCCAGCAGATGCGCATGCAGGCCGAACTCGTCAAAGCCACGAAAGAATCCTCGACGGGCAGGGTCGCCGACGTCGGCCTGGCTCTCGGCGGGCGCACCACCCAGGCCGTCACTTTCCAGCGCGATCTTGACCGGCTCAACGTCATCATCGATTCCAACGGCCTGGTCGGAGCCCGGCTCTCCTCGACGCAGACCTCGCTTGGTCAACTCTCGACCGCCGCTCAGACGTTCCTGTCCGCCCTGACCACCGCCTCCTCAAGCGACTCGTCCAACAGCCTCACCCAATCCTCCGGCAAGGCGACCATCCAGCAGCTGACCTCGATCCTCAACACCAGCGTCAATGGCGAATACCTGTTCGCCGGCACCAACACCGACGTCAAGCCAATCAACGACTTCACAGCTGCCGGCTCCCCCGCCAAGGCGGCATTCGACGCCGCTTTCGTCGCCAATTTCGGCTTCACCCAGGATGATCCGCTCGCGGCCGACATCACGGCTGCCCAGATGGACGATTTCATCACCAATGATGTCGCCCCGCAGTTCACGGGCGCTGGTTGGCAGGGCAACTGGTCGAACGCCACCGACCAGCAGATCGTCAGCCGCATCGCACTCAACGAAACCACACCGACGTCGACCAGCGCCAACAGCGCCGGCATCCAGAAGCTCGCAATGGCGGCAGCCATGGTCAGCAGCCTGATGTCCAGCAACATCAGCCAGGCGGCGAAGAATACGGTTGTCAGCCGCTCCACCACATTGGTTGGCGAAGCGCTGAGCGGCATTGGCCAGCTTCAATCCGAGACCGGCATCGTCCAGAAGCGGGTTTCCGATGCCAACGATCGGATGAAAACGCAGGTCGACCTTTTCGAACGGCACATTCTCGACCTGGAAGCCGTCGATCCGGCCGAAGCCGCGACACGGGTCGCGGACCTGACACAGCACATCGAAACGTCTTTCGCGTTGACCGCACGCCTGCAGCAGCTCAGCCTGTTGAATTACCTGACCTGACAACGCTTAACGGAACGGTAGAGCCCCAACGATGTACCAATTCTCTTACGCCGACATCCAGAGCAACTCCGTTGCCGACGCGAAGGACCGCGAGCGCGAGCTTCTGACCCGCTCGATCGACATGCTGGCGGCGGCAGCAGTGGCCGGCCACGGTTCGATGGAGGCGATAGAGGCGCTTCACTTCACCAACCGCGTCTGGACCGCCTTCGTCGAGGATCTTGGCTCCAGCGACAACGCCCTGCCAAAGGAACTGCGCGCCAACCTCATTTCCATCGGCCTGTGGCTGCTGCGCGAGGCGGAGGACATCCGTCAGGGCCGCACCAACAATTTCGAAGGGCTGATCGAGGTGTCCCAGATCATCAGGGACGGCATTCAATGACCAACACGCTGAAGATATCGCTGAAGCCGAACGAAAAGATCTACATCAACGGCGCCGTCATCCGGGTCGACCGCAAGGTCACCGTCGAATTGATGAACGACGTCCAGTTCCTGCTCGAAAACCACGTGATTCAGGCCGAAGATGCCTCGACACCGCTCAAGCAGCTTTATTTCATCCTGCAGGTCATGCTGATGAACCCGGCCGGCGCCGCCGCCGCACGCGAGATGTTCCGTCGTTCGCTGCCGCTGCTTCTGGCAAGCTTCGAGGACGGCCAGATCTGCAGCGCGCTGAAACAGATCGACCGCATGGTCGGCGAGGACCATATCTACGAAGCGCTGAAGGCGATCCGCGCACTTTATCCGCTCGAACGCCGCGCGCTGGGTGGCAATGACGATGTTTCGGGTGCCGAGCGCCCGTTGGCTGTGGGAGCACGATACTGATGAACGTGGACATGACGACGACGATTCCGACCGGGGCCAATCAGGCCACCGCGTCCACCTCGAAGACAGCAGTCGACTACCAGTCCTTCCTGAAGCTTCTGATCGCCGAGATGAAGAACCAGGATCCGACCAAGCCGATGGATTCGACGCAGTATGTCGCCCAGCTCGCCACCTTCTCGCAGGTCGAGCAATCGGTGCAGACCAACACCAAGCTCAATCAGATCATGCAGTCCTCGGCGCTGTCACAGGCCGACGCACTGATCGGGCGCTCGATAACCTCCGCCGACGGCCTGACGACGGGCACCGTGGCTTCGGTGCGCCTCGCCAGCAACGGTCTCATCGCCGTGCTGCAGAACGGCACCGAAGTCGCGGTCGGTCCGGGAGTTTCGGTCAAGGCGGCAAGCTGACGCTTTCGACAGAGAGCCAGTCCCATGAATGAGGCCGACGCTCTCGACATCGTCCAGTACGCGGTATGGACGGTGCTCGTCGCGTCCGCTCCGGTGGTGCTGGTCGCCATGGTGGTCGGCATCGGCATCGCCCTCATCCAGGCGCTGACCCAGGTGCAGGAAATCACCTTGACCTTCGTGCCGAAGATCGTCGCCATCATGCTGGTGGTGGCGCTGACCGGCCCCTTCATCGGCAGCCAGATATCGGCCTTCACCAACGTCATCTTCGAGCGCATCCAGAACGGGTTCTAACCTGTTTTGGGAAGGCGTGCCGCGGCATGCCGTTCGTAATTGTCCGAAGACAGACGCCGCCGATCCCCTTGGCGCCTCCGCACGCACGGCAGACAAGGCCTGGACCGCCTCTATCCCATTGTTGGACCATGAGCTTTTTTGCCCTTTGCGGCGCCATGCCCTACTTTCGGCAAACGGTCTGCGCAAACGGATTGTCTGACGGGCAGGCACGACATGGCAGGAATCCCAAATGATTGACGAAAAGCCGGACAGCGAGAGCGTCTCGGCGCTGGCGCCCTTCCGGCACGGCATTTTCCGCGCCGTGTGGGGCGCAAGTCTCGTCTCGAATTTCGGTGGCCTGATCCAGGGTGTCGGCGCCGCCTGGATGATGACCACGATCGCCACCTCGCCCTATCAGGTGGCCCTTGTCCAGGCTTCGACCACCTTGCCGATCATGCTGTTTGCGTTGGTCGCCGGCGCCATCGCCGACAGTTTCGACCGGCGCAAGGTGATGCTGGTCGCCCAGACCTTCATGCTGGTGGTGTCGGTGCTTCTGACCCTGTTCACCTATTCGGGCCTGATCACGCCATGGACGCTGCTTGCCTTCACCTTCCTGATCGACAGCGGCACCGCGCTCAACAGCCCGTCATGGCAAGCCTCCGTCGGCGATATGGTTCCCCGCAACAAGGTGCCGGCGGCCGTCGCCCTCAATTCGATGGGCTTTAACCTGACGCGCAGCGTCGGTCCGGCGATCGGCGGCATCATCGTCGCCGCCGCCGGTGCGGCAGCCGCCTTCGCGGCGAACGCGGTGAGCTATATCGGCCTGATCGTCGTGCTGGCGCGCTGGAAGCCGAACGTGCCGGTATCGACCTTGCCGCGCGAGTCGCTGGGGGCCGCCATGGGCGCCGGCCTGCGCTATGTCGCCATGTCGCCCAATATCGGCAAGGTGCTGGTCAGGGGTGCTGCGTTCGGCTTCAGTGCAGGCGCTGTGCTTGCGTTGCTGCCTCTGGTGGCGCGCGACGTCGTCAAGGGCGATGCGCTTACCTATGGCATCATGCTCGGCGCCTTCGGCATCGGCGCGGTCGGCGGCGCCTTGATCAGCGTCAGGCTGCGGCAGTTGCTCTCCAGCGAGACGATGGTGCGCTGTGCGTTCGCCGGCTTCGCCGTCTGCGCCTTCAATGCCGCCGTCAGCCAGCATGCCTGGCAGACATCGCTCGGCCTGCTTGTCGGCGGTGCCTGCTGGGTGATCGCGCTTTCGCATTTCAACGTCACGGTGCAGATGGCGACGCCGCGCTGGGTGGTCGGCCGGGTGCTGTCGGTCTACCAGACCGCGACCTTCGGCGGCATCGCGCTCGGCAGCTGGATCTGGGGCGTCGTCGCCGACGCGCATGGCGCCGAAACCGCGCTGATCGCCGCCAGCATCGCCATGCTGGCCGGCGGCGCCATCGGTCTTTTGCTCCCGCTGCCGCAACAGCAGGTGCTCAACCTCGACCCGCTCAATCGCTTCAAGGAACCGCATTTGGCGCTTGACCTGAAGCCGCGCAGTGGTCCCATCGCCATCATGATCGAATATGTGATCCGGCATGAGGACGAACCGGAGTTCCTCGCCATCATGGCCGAACGCGGCCGCATCCGCCGCCGTGACGGCGCCCGCAACTGGACGCTGGCGCGTGATCTCGAGAATCCCACCATATGGATCGAGCACTATCACACGCCGACCTGGATCGAATATATCAGGCACAATGGACGCATCACCCATGCCGACGCCGTCATCGGCGAGCGCCTGCGGGCACTGCACAGCGGCAACGAGCCGCCCCGCGTGCGCCGCGTGATCGAGCGCCCGACGACCGCCGGCACGGCCCTCGTGATGGCCAAGGGACCTATTGAGCACTGACTCCGGGTTGTCCCTTAGCCCTCGCCCGACAGGTCCCGGCGGGCCTTGTCGAGTTCCTCGGCATAGCGTCGCATCAGATGGCCTTCGGTCAACAGGCCCAGCACGATATGGTCGGTGAAATCCTCGACCACGGCGAGTTCTTCGGCGCCCGCCCGCTGGAATGTTTCCGCGGCGGCCTGCACGTTCATGCTCGGCACCAGCACCGCGTCCTTGAATTTGGCGAGATCGCGCACCGGCACCTCGCCATCGGACGGATCGCTGTGCAGTTCGGCCACGATCAGCACGCCGACATAGTGGTCGCCCGCATCGACGGCGATGACGCGCTGGGCAGAGCCGAGCGGCACCTCCTTGCGGAAGGCTGCCAGCGTCGTCGAGGCATAGATGGTCTTGATGTCCTTGCGCATCATCGAGCCGACTGTGAGGCTGCGCATCCAGCCGACATCGTGGGCGCTGCGGATGGTCTCGCCGCGCAGATGGAAGCGCCATGTCGAGAACGAGTAGCCGAAGGTTTCGCGCACCAGGATGGCCGACATGATCGAGGCGGCCAGCACGACGCCGGTCAGCGTCAGGTCGCGGGTCGATTCCAGCGCCAGGAAGGTCATCGTCAGCGGACCGCCGACGACACCGACGGCGAGCGACGTCATGCCGACGACGGCGGCGACGGCAGGGTCGATGCCGGTTGCCGGAGAAATAACAAGCATCACATCCGCGAACGCCTTGCCGAGCAGCGCGCCGAGGAACAGCGAGGCAAAGAACAGTCCGCCGCGAAAACCCGACCCCAGCGAGACCGCCGACGCCGCCAGCTTGAGCACGAAGACGCTGGCCACCACGGCCAGCCCGTAATTCATCGAGAATTCGCGATGCAGCGCGCCATGGCCGCTGGACAGCACTTGCGGCGTGATCAGCCCCAACAAGCCAACGATGACGCCGCCAATGACGGGGCGCAGCGACGCATCGATCGACAGCCTGGCGAAACCGCGCTCGATCAGCGTCACCAGATGCATGATGGCGATCGAGGCGGCACCGCCGAGCAGCCCGAGCAGCAGGAACGGCACATACTGGCTGGCGGTGAGCGCCGGCAGACCCGAAAGCTCGAGCGGGAAAGGCACCCCGCCGAACATTTCAGCGGTCAGCGAGGCTGAGATCGCGGCGGTCATGACAGGCGCGACATTGGCGACCGAGTAGATGCCGATGACCAATTCGAAGCCGTAGAAGGCGCCGGTCAGCGGTGCATCGAAGGCAGCGGCGATGGCGCCGGCCGCACCACAGCCGACCAGGATGCGGACATCGTTGCGGCGCAGCCTGAAGATGCCCGCCAGCCGCGATGCCAGCCCGGAGCCAACCTGCGTATAGCCGGCTTCCAGCCCGACCGAGGCGCCAAAACCGCTGGAGATCATCGTCTGGCCGGCGATGATGAAGGTGTCGGTCAGCGACATGCGCCCGCCATAGAGCGCATTGGCTTCGATCGGGTCGATCGGTGTGCGGAATTTCCGTATCCGGAGCCAGACCACCGTCAGCCCCAGCAGTATGCCGCCGATCGCCGGTATCAGCGCCTGCATCGGATTGGCGAGCGAAAACATGCCGGAAAGCCGGCCGCCTGGCTGAACGCCGAACAGCAGCCCGTGCAGGTCCTGCACGATCTGGCTCATCGCCGTGACCAATATGCCAGCCATTACGCCTACGACACCGGCGAGGATGACCACCACGATGCCGCGTGCCTCGAGCAGGGGCAACGACCTGATCAGCACCGCGCGCAGCCGGCGGGCATAGACTTCGCTGTGGTTTCTGGAAAGCACCGGGGCGGCTCGCCGATATCGAAAGGCAGTGGAAAGCCAGCCTGATACGCCCGGCGGCACGGCATGGCAACCACAATGCCGACAGACACCATGTTGGCGACAGCGCGATATCGATCGGCCGATGGACCGTTCAGGTCGGCATGGGCTCGCCGGCTTCATAGAGCACGAGGTTGCGCTCGCCTATGCCAAGCGCCGGCCAGCTCGCACGCCAGTCCGCAATGTGCGGCGAGCGGAAATGCGCGTCGAGCGCTGCCCTGTCGCTCCAGACTTCCGTGACCCGGATGAGCCCGGCATCGAAAACATCCTGCGCATAGGAATATTCGAGACAGCCGGGCTCGGCGCGGCTGCCGGAAACCATGCGCTCCATCGCGGGCTTGGCTTCCTCAAATTTGTCTGGCGGCAAGCGGATGGTACCGATGATCAGAAGCATGAGGTTTGCCTTCTTTACGAGGCCGGCCGACACGGCGACCTGCGCATGATCGTTCGAACTAGCCAGTCTCCCACCCTCGCGCAAGCTTGGCGGACTACCCTCACAGGGCTGTCGCGCGCTCGGCAGTCTATGGGGTTTGGGGACGATATGGCGATCAGCGAAAGCATTCAGCCCGGCGCGGCCGCCAAGAACGGCCGCGACGTCTTCTTCGCCATCGGCATCGTCATCATACTTGCCGTGCTGTTCCTGCCGATCCCGGCCTTTCTCATCGATGTCGGCCTCGCCTTTTCGATCGCGCTTTCGGTGCTGATCCTGATGGTGGCGCTGTGGATCCAGCGGCCGCTCGATTTTTCGTCTTTTCCAACCGTGCTGCTCATCGCCACCATGCTGCGGCTGTCGCTCAACATCGCCACCACGCGCATGATCCTGGCGCATGGCAATGAGGGCACGCATGCGGCCGGCTATGTCATCGCCGGCTTCTCCAAGCTGGTGATGGCCAGCGACTTCGTCATCGGCCTCATCGTTTTCATGATCCTGATCGTGGTGAACTTCATCGTCATCACCAAGGGCGCCACGCGTATCGCCGAGGTCGGCGCCCGCTTCACCCTCGACGCCATCCCCGGCAAGCAGATGTCGATCGACGCCGACCTCTCGGCCGGCATGATCGACGACAAGACCGCGCAGCTGCGCCGCCGTGAACTGGAAGAAGAATCTTCTTTCTTCGGCTCGATGGACGGTGCCTCGAAGTTCGTCCGCGGCGACGCCATCGCCGGCCTCATCATCACCGCCATCAACATCGTCGGCGGCATCGCCATCGGCTACATCAGGCACGGCATGGGCATGGGCGAAGCCGCCGACGTGTTCATCAAGCTGTCGGTCGGCGACGGCCTCGTCACCCAGATCCCGGCGCTGATCGTGTCGCTCGCCGCCGGCCTGCTCGTCTCCAAGGGCGGCACCCGCGGCTCGACCAACCAGGCGGTGTTCGGCCAGCTCGGCGCCCACCCGCGCGCCCTCTATGTCGCGGCATCGCTGCTGGTGCTGCTCGGCCTGATGCCCGGCCTGCCGCTGTTCCCGTTCTTTGCGCTGGCCGCCGGCATGGCCGGCCTCGGCTACGTCATCCCGATGCGCGCCAACCGTGTCCTCGCCGAAGCCGAGGCGATCAAGGACCAGGAAAAGGCGACCAAGGTCGAGGAGGAGAAGAACTCGGTCAAGGCCTCGCTCGCCACCGCCGAGATCGAGCTTTTGATCGGCAAGCAGCTGTCGACAAGGCTGCTGACGTCGCATCAGGAACTGGTTTTCCGCATGGGCAAGATGCGCAAGAAATTCGCCACCCAGTACGGCTTCGTCGTGCCGGAAGTGCGTGTCGCCGACGATTTCGCCATCCCGCCGAAGAGCTACCAGATCAAGGTGCACGGCACCGTGGTGGCCGAATACCAGATGCGCGTCGGCGAGATCATGGTGCTGCTCGGCAATCGCGACATACCCGAGATACCGGGCGAGGAAATCCGCGAGCCGGCCTTCGGCATGCGCGCCTATTCGGTGGTCGAAGCCTTCGCCGAGGATCTGAAGCGCGAGAACTACACCTTCGCCGACAACATGTCGGTGCTGCTCACCCATCTCTCCGAGGTCATCCGCAACAACCTGCCGCAGCTTCTGTCCTACAAGGACATGAAGGCGCTGCTCGAACGCCAGGACCAGGAATACCGCAAGCTCGCCGACGAGATCTGCACCACGCACATCTCCTATCCCGGCCTGCAGGCGGTGCTGAAGCTGCTGCTCGCCGAGCGCGTCTCGATCCGCAATCTGCACCTGATCATCGAGGCGATCGCCGAGATCGCGCCGCATGTGCGCCGCACCGAGCAGATCGTCGAACATGTCCGCATCCGCATGGCCCAGCAGATTTGCGGCGACCTGTCCGAGGGCGGCGTGCTGAAGGTGCTTCGCCTCGGCAACCGCTGGGATCTCGCCTTCCACCAGAGCCTCAAGCGCGACGCCAAGGGTGAGGTGCGCGAGTTCGACATCGACCCGCGCCAGCTCGAGGAGTTCGGCCAGGACGCGACCAAGGCGATCAAGAAATATCTGGAAGCCGGCGAGCGTTTCGTCCTCGTCACCGCGCCCGACGCCCGCCCCTATGTGCGCATGATCATCGAGCGGCTGTTCACCACGCTGCCGGTGCTCAGCCACGTCGAAATCGCCAAGGGCGTCGAGATCAGGGTGCTCGGAACCATATCGTGAGCGTGCTGTCGCAAGGCGTCGTCATCGCGGCGTTCCTCGCCTTCTGCCGCATCGGCGCCTGTTTCATGCTGATGCCGGGCCTGTCCAGCGCCCGCGTCCCGGTCCAGGTCAGGTTGTTCGTGGCGGTCGCCGCCACCGGCGGCCTGCTCGCCTTCCTGTGGGACAAGATCTTTCCTTTCGTCGACCCGCGCCCGCAGATCCTGGTGCCGATGATCATCTCGGAACTTCTGGTCGGCGGCCTGATCGGCGCCATGACCAGGCTCTACATGGAAGCCCTGCGCTTCATGGGCTCGGCCATCGCCATGCTGGTCGGTTATGGCGGCACCGGCGGACCGGCGATCGAGGAGCCCGAACCCCAGGCAGCCCTTGCCGCCATCATCTCGTTCTCGGCGCTGTTGATGCTGTTCGTGTTCGATTTCGACCACGAGATAATACGCGCGCTGGTTTCCTCCTACACGGTCGCGCCGGTCAACATCTTCTTCAACCCGCAGGCAGCCCTCGTCGATGTCACCGACACGGTGTCGGACACCTTCTTCCTGGTCATCCGCCTCGGCAGCCCGTTCGTCGCCTATGCCATTCTCGTCAATCTGACGATCGGCTTCGTCAACAAGCTGACCCCGCAGATCCCGATCTATTTCATCTCCCAGCCCTTCATCATCGCCGGCGGCATGATCATCTTCTATTTCGCCGTCGGCACCATGCTGTCGCTGTTCGTCGACGGCTTCGTCGACCTGACGCTGGCGAGATGACCATGAGCACGCGCAAGGACCGCCTCAAGAAACTGGTCAAGGTGCAGGAACAGCTGAAGGCGCTGCACGAAACCCGCCACGCCACCTTCCTTGCCGCGGCCAGTGCCGCCGAGGCTGAAGCCAGGGAACTGGTCGGCCATTTCGACCAGGCCGATTCGCTTTCCGCCCTGTTCCCCGATCTCTACCACCGCCGCATCGCCCAAGCGGTCGTGCGCCAGGAGGCGAACCTGGCAAGCGCGAAGCAAGAAGCCGGCCTCATCGCCGCCGCGACCGCCCGCACCAACATGGTTGAGCGTGCCTACAAGGACGTGCGCAACCGCGACGAGCGCGAACGCTCCGACCGCGAGCGGCTCGACATCATCGCGCAGAAGCAGGGCGAGGAGTAAGCTGAGGGTGTTCCGCTATGGGCCAACGGTGAGCGTCATTGGCCAGGTTGCGAATGGCGGCAATCTCGGTCTTAGGGGCGGGCATGGTGGCTTCCTGAGAGCGGACATTGCAGGCTGCACATCGAGGTCCTGCCGCGCCATGAACAGTCGATGCTTCGGTCTGGAAGCAGCCGTTGAGCAGACGTTCATTGCACGGCGGCGGCCGCGGTGAAGATGTAGCCAACGCCATAGACGACCTTGATCGGCGCGGGCAAGCTGATGTGCTCCTCCAGTTTGCGGCGTAGCCGGCTGACGACTGCGTCGAGATGCCTGTTGTCGAAGTTCGACCTGGGACGGGCGACAAGCTCCACCAGATCCTCGCGCTGGCAGATTTCGCCGCTACGGTTGCAGAGCACGTTCATGAAGGCGAACTCGGCCGCCGTCAGTTTAAGCGAACGGTGATTGGGCGCGATCAGCATCCAGTTCGTGCCGTCCAGCACCCACCGATCGCTGCTGCCGTTGCCAGAGTCGGGCGGGGCTCCCGTCCGTCGCAGCAGGCTGCGAATTGCGGCGTCGATCTCGCGCAGCGTGCTGTGCTTGACCAGGTAGATGTCGGCGCCGCTCTCAAAGCCACGGATACGGTCGTCGCTGTCACCGAGCGCCGTCAGCATGATGATGCCGCAGGCATGTGATTTGCGGATTTCGGTTGCCAGATCGAACCCGTTCCCATCGGGCAGCCCGACATCGAGGATGATGACAGCGGGCGAACTGCCGTTGGCCAGCGTCTGGCGCAATTCCCCTGCCGTGGCGACGCCTTCGGCCGTGAAGCCCGTCAGTTCCAGGAAATCCGCCAGATCCTTGCGCAGCCGGGGCTCGTCCTCGACGATCAGAATATGCGTCATGCGGTCAGTTCCTCGGGCGAAAGTCGATCCGTTGCCTCGCCTGCCAGAGGCAGGCTGACGATGGACGTAATGCCCTGGTCGTCGTTGGCGAGCAACTGCAGCTTGCCGCCGTGATAGGCCAGCAATTTGCGCGAAGAATAGAGGCCGAGACCGGTTCCGGTTACCGCCATCGTATTGGAGGCCCGGAAAAAGCGCCTGCCGATCTTGTGAAGCTCAGCCTGTGGAATGCCGATGCCACGGTCACGCACCCGAATGACCGCACTTCGACCTTCGCTGCGCACATCGATATCCACTGGCTGGTCCTCCGACGAATATTTGAGCGCATTGTCGATGAGGTTGATCAGGACGGTCGCCAGCATCTCGGGATCGGCGACAAGCGAAACGGCGTCGTCATCCGCCGTAAAGATCAGGCGCTCGCCGCGCCCGGTCATCCCGAAATGCAGCCGCACATCGGCAATAAGCAAACCGACGCGTATCATCTCCGGCTGAAACCCGCTGTCGCGATCATTGGCCATGAAGCGGTCGATCAGGGAAAACAGGCGATCGAGCGCCTCGCCAATGCCGGCAATCCGTTCTCGTGTCGCTTCGGGCGACTTGTGGCCGACAAGGCCGATCATGTCGGCCGCGTTGCGGATGATGGCGAGCGGGGTGCGAAACTCGTGGCTGACGACGCGCATGAAGTCCGCCTGCTCGTCGCGAAGCACACGTTCGGCCGCCAGGCTCGCGTTCAACCGGCTTTCCAACCGTCGTCGTTCCCGTACCTCCCGCGACAGGGCGATATTTTTCTCCAGCAGCGCAGAGGACAGCCGCGAACTGACCATGAACAGCAGGCAGCCGAAAAAGGCGATCAGGAACAGCGCGCCCTGCAGCAGATACCAAGCGTTGCGGTCGGCCAGAACCGAGGCGCCTTGAAAATCGACCGGCAGCCGGTATTCGATGATGCTCTGGAGAACGCTAGCCGCGATATACTCGGCAAGCACACCGATCGTGATCCAGCGCAGGAGGGTTGGTTGCGTCCGGTCCCGCATCAGCCCAAGACACATCACCGACATCATCACGACCGTAAAGAAGGTCGATGCGTGAATGCGTATAGCAATGTCGCCCGGATCCATCGCGAGGGCGGCACTCCATGCGACAATTTGGAAAATCAGCAGTGAAATGCTGATCCAGGTATAGCGTGGCTGTCCCAGAAAGCGCGCCAGACCCTCGGCCAGCAACACCAGGCCCAACTTGATGATCGTGTTGTGGAGCACGATAGCCCAGGCCGCCGGCTGCTCCCCACGCAGGAGAATCAGCAGCACCCCCGCCGCGATAGCGACGAAGCCGGCCGCAAGAAACTTCAACTCATAGAGGCGGCGCCACGCCAGCCACACAAACAACCAGGTGACGGCCTGCAGGCTTGCGGTTGCAAACGTAACAACCAGAACGGTCTTCAGATCAAGCATGGTCGAGTATTCGCACGGGGTTCCCCTGCCGCACCCCCCGATGCGCCAAATGTTGAATCTCGCAGGAGTTGTGCGGGGAGGCAAGCGCGATCCGCCCGTGCAAGAATTGGTCAGAATTCAATAGAATTGATCGGTGGAATTGTCGGGAGAGGACGTTTTATCATCGGCCGCGATCGTCTTGGTGGTTTCGCCGGGCGGATTGTGAGGAAGCAGTCGGGCGATGTGCGTGGCGGACGCACGCGACCCGACGCAGCGGCAAGCGATGATTTTCGCGGGACGTCCGGCGATCGGGCCGGCCGCGGAATCGTTGCTTGCGGCACACGGGGGGAATTCCATGACAATTCGCGATCGTCGCTCGCTCACACGCCCGCTTGTACTTTTGTGCTCCACGGCGCTCGCGGGGTCGTTGCTGCTGCCAGTCATCCTGACGGCGCCGGCGCATGCACAGGCTCTTTATGGTGCGACCGGAGGCAGGGGCGGTGATGGTGACGTAGACAGCAACGGTGGCGATGGTGGCGATGCAGGTGACGCCGGCGTCGCGGGCAACGGTCCGGATGCAGGGACCGGTGGGGCGGCCGGCACGCAGGCCATTCCAGACGGTGGAAATGGTGACAACGGCGGCTCCGGTGGCGGTGGTGGTGGCGGCGGCGGTGGTGGTTACAGCAATATCATTGCTGGCGATATTTCCGCGCCCCTCAATGGTGGCAATGGAGGCTATGGCGGCGGCTTTTTGGACGGAGGCTATGGCGGCGGCGGCGCTGGTGGCGATGGCGTGCGTAATGAAGAGGTGAACCCGGCAATTTCCGTGACGGCTGATGTTCATGGCGGCGATGGCGGCGATGGCAATGGCAATGGCCCGTTTGCCGGCGGCGGCGGCGGCGGCGGCGGCGGCGGGGGCGGGGGCGCCGGCATGGTGCTTCTGAACAACGGCGCCATCACTGTTGAAAGCTCGGCCACCGTTGCTGGCGGAAACGGTGGCAATCCTGGCGCCAATTTCGGCGGTGGTGGTGGTGCGGGCATTGTTTTGAACGCCGGCGGCGACTTGACCAACCATGGCGATGTCCTCGGTGGCACGGGCGGGGCTTTAGCCACTGGCGGAACAGCCATTGTGATGGGAGATTCTGGCAGCGTCGTCAACGACGGTCGCATTACCGGTGGCCGCGCCGGGGTTTCTGCATCCGCCGGTGCAGCGATCGACCTCAGAAATGGTGGGACGGTTTTTAACAGCGGAGTGATCATTGGCGGCGAGGGCAACGGTGGCCATACCGGCGGCTCTAACGGCCCTGCTGGCGGAACCGGCAGTGGCGGCGCCCCCGGCTATATTCCCCTGACGCCCAGCAATGGAAACGGTGGTACCGGCATCGTTGGGGCCAATTTGGCGGTGCTTAACGTTGGGGAGATTACTGGGGGAGATTCTTTCTTTGGCCGGGCTAACGCCATCACCTTCACGGGCGGCGCCAACACGCTTTCCCTGCGAAACGGCTCGATTATCACCGGCAATGTCGTGGTGGAGAGTGGCGCGACCGGCTCATTGATGCTCGGGGACTATGACACGCTGCCTTCCACACCGGCCTTCGATGTCTCGAAGCTCGTGAATACGGCCACGGTAGGCGCGAGTGACGAGTTCGTCGGCTTCACGAGCTTTAACAAGGCCGGGACGAATACCGTGACCCTGACCGGCACGGGTGCGCAGGACTGGACCATCGATCAAGGCACCTTGGTCGGCGACACCAACAGCTTCGGCGGCAATCTCACCTTCTCAGGCGTGAACACCGGCGCCGTCGTCTTCGACCAGGCGAGCGACGGTACCTATGCCGGGACCATTACCGGCCCCGGCCATTTCGGCAAGACCGGCGCCGGTACGCTGACGCTGTCAGGCGACGCTTCCGACCTCGCGGGCAACCTGGGCGTCATGGGGGGCACGCTCGACATCGACACTCAGCTCACCTCTTTTACCGGGATCATTGCTACTGACGGAACTGATCCGGACGAGGGGGCAACCGCAAGAGTTTCAGGGTCGGCCACCTGGACTGCCGACGTCCTTAGGGTCGGGGATTCCAATGGGGATTCCAAAGGGAAAGGGAGCTTGATCGTCGAGAATGGCGGTCAGGTTTTCAACGATTCGGGAGTTGTGGCGTATGGCGCGGGCAGCACTGGCTCCGCGGTGATTTCCGGAAATGATTCGGGTTGGACACTCGTTGATGCCATCGCAGTTGGTCTCTTTGGCAATGGATCGCTCAGCATTGAAAATGGCGGGCAGGTTTCCAGCGGCAACAACGCCATTGTTGGTTGGGATGCTCAAGCCACCGGAATTGTGAATATTACGGGCCCCGGGTCGGTTTGGACAGGCGACTCCATCATTGCCGTTGGCGTCTTGGGCAAGGGCACGCTGACTCTGTCAGAGGGCGGACAGGTTTCGCTTGCCGGGGGTCCTGCTATCGTTGGGTTGGCGGCCCAGCCAGGATCATTCGGAACGCTCAACATCGGTGCGGCAAGTGGGGAAGTGGCGAAGGCCGCCGGCACGGTTGATGCGGCATCGATAGCTTTTGGCGCTGGCACAGGCACGGTTGTGTTCAATCATCTGGGAAATCCCGATGGGTCCGATCTGATTTTCAGCCCTTCCCTGACCGGCTTGGGGACCATCCTCCATGAAAGCGGCACGACCGTTTTGGCTGCAGACAGTTCCAGCTTCACCGGTACCACCATTGTTGCAGGCGGCACGCTTCTTGTCGGGAACCATGCCAGTGCCGGCTTCCTCGGTGGCACGATCAATGTCGAGGACGGCGCCACGCTCGGTGGCTCGGGCACGGTGGGCACGACGACGGTTGCCGATGGCGGGCATATCGCGCCAGGCAATTCGGTTGGTACGCTGACGGTTGCCGGAAATCTGGGCCTCTCTTCAGGGTCGATTCTCGATTACGAATTCGGCAATCCAGGCGGTTCAACCGGCTCTCCGGGGATAAGCGACCGCATCGGGGTGAGTGGCAATCTGACGCTCGACGGTACGCTCAATCTTGCGCAGAGCGGCGACGTGGCCGATGGCACGGCGGGCCTCGGCTATTACCGGCTGATGACCTATGGCGGCAGCCTCACCGACAACGGCCTGGAGATCGGCACGAAGCCGCCGCTTTCCGATCCGGCCGCCTATGAGATCCAGGCGGGCGGCGGCAATGTCGACCTCTTCATCGGAGCGGCCGGCGACGACACGCTGCAGCACTGGCAAGGCGGCGACGGGACCTGGAACACCACGAACGAAAAATGGCTGAACCAGGGCGGCGATACTCTCGTCTCCTGGGCAGGAAACCATGCGGTATTCAAGAACGAACCGGGCGGCTTCGACGGCGGCACGATCGCCGTCGAAGGAGCGCAAAGCTTCAAGGGCCTGCAATTCGTCGACAGCGGCTACCGCCTGGAAGGTTCCGGCACGCTCGCGATAGATGGTTCCGACAGCGCCGATGGCAATGCCGAGATCCGCGTGCTGGCCGGCACGGCAGCCACCATCGCGACGACGATGACCGGCGCGGGCGGGGTCAGCAAGACGCAAGGCGGCACGCTCGTCCTGGAAGGCAGCAACAGCTATCAGGGCGGCACGCGGCTTCTGGGCGGGACTATTTCCGTTTCGTCCGATGCCAATCTCGGCGCCGCAAGCGGTGCCCTGACATTCAATGGCGGCACGCTGCGGAACACGGCGGCCTTCACGACCGCGCGCAATGTCGATCTCGGCGCGGGCGGCGGCACGTTCCAGACCGATGCCGACCTGACGGCGAACGGCGTCATCTCCGGGACCGGCGCGCTCACCAAGACCGGGGCCGGCGGGCTGGTGCTTTCGAGCGCCAACAGCTACGCCGGTGGGACGACGGTTTCGGCAGGATTCATCACCGCGGCGACGACAGGCGCGCTGGGCAGCGGACCGGTGAATGTCAAGGCCGCTGACCTCCGCTTCATCAATGATGCAAGCGCCGAGAGCCTCGACATCGTCATGGAAATGAACGCAACGATGCGCTTCGATGGCAGTGCGTCGGCGGGAACGGCGACGATCGTCACTACCCAAAGCCGCATCAACTTCAACGACGAAACATCGGCCGGTGCGGCTTCGATCACCGGCAATGGTAGCAGGACGTCCTTCAACGGCAATTCGAGCGCCGCCAATGCCACGATTGGCGTTACAATCCAAGGAACGCTCGACTTCTACGACACCGCGTCTGCCGGCAGCGCCGCCATCACCAACAAGGGCGGCTTCGTTGGCTTCCATGGCGCCAACACCGCGGATGGCGCCACGATCATCAACGATACGGGGGGAAAGGTCGACATCTCCGAAATGACGTCGGACGGTATCGCGATTGGCTCGCTTTCGGGCGATGGTCTCGTCTTTCTCGGCTCGAAGTCGCTGACGCTTGGCGGATTGGATAAGAACGACACCATCGGCGGCGTCATCCAGGATGGCAGCACTGGCATCGGAGGGAGCCTCGTCAAAACCGGCGCCGGCACGCTGACGCTGAACGGCGTCAGCACCTATACCGGTCTGACCACCATCGGCGGCGGCAAGCTCGTTGTCGGCGACGGCAGCCATTCCGGGGCAAGCATTGCTGGCGCCATTGCGGTTGCAGCCGGCGGCACGCTCGGCGGTTCGGGAACGGTGGGTACGACCACGATCGTTTCTGGCGGCACGATTACGCCGGGCAATTCGATCGGCACGCTGAATGTGTCAGGCGATTACACGCAGGAGATAGGCTCGACCTACGACGTCGAGATCAATCCGGCCGGCAATTCCGACCTGATCGACGTGACGGGCAAAGCCACCATCCAGGGTGGCACCGTCTTCGCGCTCAAGGCGCCGGGCGGCTACAGTGCCGGAACCCGCTACACGATCCTGAGCGCGGATCAGGGCGTGACCGGCACCTATGATGCGTTCGACCAGAACGCCCCGTTTGTCGATCTGGCACTCGCCTATGACGCCAGTAATATCTATCTCGACGTTGCCCGCAATGACGTGTCGTTCTGCGACGTGGCCGGCACCCGCAACCAGTGTGCCACCGCCAATGGCGCCGAAAGCGCCGGGCCGGGCAACCCGATCTACGATGCAATCGCCGGCCTGCCGGACGATGAAACCGCACGCGAAGCCTTCGATGCGTTATCTGGCGAGATCCATGCGTCCGCCAAATCGGCGCTGATCGAGGACAGCCATTTTGTCCGCGATGCCATCAATGACCGCCTGCGTGCGGCCTTCGAGGGGGTAGGTATCCCGGCAACGCCGGTGCTGGCCTATGGCGAAGGCGGTCCGGTACTGGTGCCTGCCGCCACCGATCGCTTTGCCGCCTGGGGCACGGCTTTCGGGTCATGGGGCACCTTCGACGGCGACGGCAATGCCGCAGGCCTCGATACCTCCACCGGCGGCTTTCTTACCGGCGTCGACGGCCTTGTCGCGGAGGATGTGCGGCTTGGCATCATGACTGGCTACAGCCACACGAGCTTCGATGCCGACGGCCGATCCTCGTCAGGCTCGAGCGACAATTATCATCTCGGCCTTTATGGTGGCACGCAGCGGGGCGCTCTCGCCTTCCGCTCCGGGCTTGCCTATACGTGGCATGACATGAAGACATCGCGCTCGGTGGCCATGCCCGGCTTTGCCGACAGCCTGAGCGGCGACTACAACGCTGGCACCTTCCAGGCGTTCGGGGAACTCGGCTATCGCATCGATACGCCAGTCGCGGCCTTCGAGCCTTTTGCCAACCTCGCTTATGTCAACCTGCATACGGACGGCTTCACGGAAAAGGGCGGTGCGGCGGCATTGACCAGTGCAAGCCAGACCACCGACGCCACCTTCACCACGCTTGGTCTCAGAGCCTCCGCCGGCTTCACGCTCGGCGCCATCAATGCCACAGCGCGCGGCATGCTGGGCTGGCGCCATGCCTATGGCGACGTCATACCGACCAGCACACATGCCTTCTCTGCCGGTGATGCCTTCACGATCGCTGGCGTGCCGATCGCCACGGACAGTGCCGCCATCGAAGCGGGGTTCGATCTCAACCTGACCGATGCCGCAACCCTCAGCGTCGCCTACCAGGGTCAGTTCGGCTCCGGCGTCCAGCAGAACGGCTTCAATGCAAAACTCAACGTGGAATTCTAATCAAGCGGGAAGGATCGTTCCGGAATGACTGCCCCTGACGGAAAAGGGGCTATTCAATCCGCTTGTCGCATCGCCCAGGCGGTCGTACGCCAGGAAGCGAACCTCGCGAGCGCCAGGCAGGAAGCCAGCCTTATCGCCGCCGGTTGAGCGAGCCTACAAGGACGTGCGCAACTGTGATGAACGCGAACGCTGCGACCGCAGGTGCCGGACTTTATCGCGCAGAAGCGGACGCAGGAGCAGCTGGGAGGATTGTGTGGCGCGAAGCGGACCCTCCCAAGGTTCGGCTTTCCCCTAAACGCTTTACAGCCCGGTTTGGTAGCGCTACCGTTTCGGCCTAGCGTGAGCCTGGGAGGAGCCAGGGCTGTCGCTGGCGGAAGCGTTGTTCCTTCGACGACGTCGCGGGAATTTGTTGGGAGGATCGATGGCGTCTGTCGCAATTGGCGAAGTCTACAAATCATTCGGCGCTGTCGAGATCCTGCACGGGGTCAGCGTGAACATCGAGGACGGCGAGTTCGTCACTCTGGTCGGGCCATCGGGCTGCGGAAAATCAACCCTTCTCAGAATGATCGCCGGCCTGGAAAAGATTTCACGCGGCCAGATCGCGATTGGCGAACGGGTCGTCAACAACGTTGCGCCCAAGGAGCGCGACGTCGCCATGGTCTTCCAGAACTATGCGCTCTACCCACACATGACCGTTGCCGAGAACATGGCGTTCTCGCTGATGCTCAAAGGAGTTTCCAAGCCGGAGAGCGATGCAGGCGTGCGCCGCGCGGCCGAAATCCTTGGGCTGGTGCCGTTGCTGGCGCGCTATCCTCGGCAGCTTTCCGGCGGCCAGCGCCAGCGCGTCGCCATGGGCCGCGCGATCGTGCGTGATCCGGCGGTCTTTCTCTTCGACGAACCGCTGTCCAATCTCGACGCCAAACTCAGGGTGCAGATGCGCGCCGAGATCAAGGAACTGCACCAGCGCCTCAAGACCACGACAGTCTACGTCACGCACGACCAGATCGAGGCCATGACCATGGCTGACAAGATCGTGGTCATGCATGACGGCATCGTCGAGCAGATAGGGCCGCCGCTGGAACTCTATGACCGGCCGAACAATCTTTTTGTCGCCAGCTTCATCGGCTCGCCGGCCATGAATTTGCTGAGGGGCGAGATCGCTATTGACGGCTCACCCTCGTTCCGCGGCGCCGGGGGGATTTCAGTCCCGTTGGCCTCGGCACTTTCCATCCCCAATGGCGAGCCTGTGGTGCTGGGAATAAGGCCCGAGCATTTGCGGCTGTCCGACGACCAGGGCATTCCGGTCACCGTCGCGGTGGTTGAACCAACCGGGTCCGAAGTGCAGCTCATCGGCCGGACAGCCGGTGGCGAAGAGATCGTCGCCAATTTCCGGGAACGACATTCCTTCACGCCGGGCGAAACCATCCGGCTTACGGCCGAGCCCGGCCTCATCCATCTCTTTCACGGAGAAACCGGACAGAGGTTCCAAACACGTGCCGATCAGTAGGACCACAGGCAAGGACAACAAGCAGGAGGAAACGAGCATGAAGTTCACCAGACGTGACGTGATCCGCACCACCGCCGGCGCGGCGGCAGGTGCCTTGGGAAGTCGGTTCATCAGCTCTCCGGCCCTTGCCCAGGACGGACCGAAATACAAACCCGAGGATGGCGCCAAGCTTAGGCTGTTGCGCTGGTCGCCCTTCGTCCAGGGCGACGAGGACCAATGGCTGGCCAACACCAAGCGCTTCACCGAAGCGACCGGTGTCGCGGTCCGCGTCGACAAGGAAAGTTGGGAGGACATTCGCCCCAAGGCGGCGGTCGCGGCAAATGTCGGCTCCGGCCCCGACCTGATGTTCGTCTGGTTCGATGACCCGCACCAATATCCCGACAAGCTGCACGACGTGAGCGAACTCGGCGAGTATCTCGGCTCGAAATACGGCGGCTGGCATGATGGACCAAAGCAATATGCAACCCGGGAAGGCAAATTCATCGGCCTGCCACTGGCCACGATCGGAAACGCCATCGTCTATCGGGAAAGCTGGGTGAAAGAGGCCGGCTTTTCGGAGTTTCCCAAGGACACGAAAGGCTTCCTGGAACTTTGCAAGGCCTTGCAGGCGAAGGGACATCCGGCCGGCTTCACGCATGGCCATGGCGTCGGCGACGGCAACAACTATGCTCATTGGCTGCTGTGGAGCCATGGCGGCCAGATGGTCGACGAGAGCGGCAAGGTAACGATCAACAGCCCCGAGACCCTCAAGGCCATCGAATACGCGCAGGAACTCTACAAGACCTTCATTCCAGGCACGGAAAGCTGGCTCGACGTCAACAACAACCGCGCCTTCCTGGCCGGCGAACTGGCTGTCATCGCCAACGGCATCTCGGCCTACAACACCGCCAAAATCAATAAGGACAATGATCCGAAGCTGGCTGAAATCGCCAAGGACATACGCACCACCAACCTGCCCATCGGTCCTGTCGGCAAATCCGTCGAATTGTTCCAGGTGACCACGGCTGTCATCTTCAATTACACGCCCTACCCCAACGCGGCCAAGGCGTATTTGCAGTTCATGTTCGAGGAACCGCAAATGAAGGACTGGATCACCTCCTCGGCCGGATATTGCTGCCAGACCCTGAAGGCATTCGACAACAACCCGGTATGGACTGCCGATCCCAACAACGCCGCTTACGCCAAGGCTTCGGCTACTCTGCGGCCTAACGGCTATGCCGGGCCGCTCGGCTATGCTTCGGCGGCAACCATGGCCGACTACGTGCTGGTCGATATGTTCGCCAAAGCGGTGACCGGCCAGGCGACGCCGCAAGAGGCAATGGAAGAGGCCGAGAAGCGGGCAAATCGCTATTATCGCGTTTGAGCCGGCTCAGCCGGGCAGCGCGGCTGCCCGGCTGGCTTCGGATTGCGTCGCGGCCGATCCGGCCGATCAATGAGACCTCAGCAGGAGCCGACCCATGGCCGTGCCGTCAGCTGCTATCCAGCCGCGATCTTCGATCTTCTCACGGATTCTATCGCGCTGGAGCGAAAGCCGGAACGCACTTGGCTTCGGCTTCATGCTTCCGGCGGCTGCACTGCTGCTTGTCTTCCTGACCTATCCGCTGGGGCTCGGCGTCTGGCTCGGCTTCACCGACGCCCGCATCGGCCGCCCCGGCATCTTCATCGGCATCGAAAACTATGAATATCTGTGGAGCGACGCCGTCTTCTGGCTCTCCGTCTTCAACACCTTGCTCTACACGATCAGCGCTTCGATCCTGAAATTCGCGCTCGGCCTCTGGCTGGCGCTCCTCCTCAACCAGAACCTTCCCTTCAAATCGTTCTTCCGCGCGATTGTCCTGCTGCCGTGGGTGGTGCCGACGGTGCTCTCGGCCATCGCCTTCTGGTGGATCTACGATTCGCAGTTCTCCATCCTCTCCTGGGCGCTGCAGCAGATGGGACTGATCGACCACCGCATCAATTTCCTTGGCGATCCGGAGAACGCACGCGCCTCGGTGATCGCCGCCAATGTCTGGCGCGGCATTCCTTTCGTGGCCATCACGCTGCTGGCCGGCCTGCAGACGATTCCCCAATCGCTTTACGAGGCCGCGACGCTCGACGGCGCCAGCCGTTGGCAGTTGTTCCGCTATGTGACGCTGCCGTTGCTGACGCCGATCATCGCCATCACCATGACCTTTTCGGTCCTGTTCACCTTCACCGATTTCCAGCTGATCTATGTGCTGACTCGCGGCGGGCCGGTGAATGCCACCCATCTGATGGCGACGCTCTCGTTCCAGCGCGGCATTTCCGGCGGCCAGCTTGGCGAGGGAGCCGCGATCGCGGTGGCGATGATCCCGTTCCTGCTTGCGGCGATCCTTTTCAGCTATTTCGGGCTGCAACGTCGTAAATGGCAGCAGGGCGGTGGAGACTGACATGGCCGCGATCGAAACGAACGATCGTCCGAACACGGATGAAGGCGGCATGGGCTATCTTCAGAGCCTGCCCCGGCGCGTGGTGACCGTTTATCTGCCGCTCCTGATCTTCGTCATCGTGTTGCTGTTCCCGTTCTACTGGATGACGATCACGGCGGTGAAACCCAATCTCGAGATGACGGATTATGCCAATTTCAACCCGTTCTGGGTCGTCCATCCGACGCTCGAGCATATTCGGTATCTGCTCTTCGAGACGTCCTATCCGGGTTGGCTTCTCAACACGATCATCATCTCGACCGCCGCAACTTTCCTGTCGCTGCTGGCGGCGGTGTTCGCTGCCTATGCGATCGAGCGCTTGAGGTTTTCCGGGGCGCGGCAGGTCGGCTTGGCGATCTTCCTGGCCTATCTCGTGCCGCCCTCGATTCTGTTCATTCCACTGTCGGTAATGGTGTTCAACCTCGGCCTTTACGATACGCCGTTCGCACTGATCCTCACCTATCCGACGTTCCTCATTCCATTCTGCACGTGGCTCTTGATGGGCTACTTCCGCTCGATACCCTTCGAACTGGAAGAATGCGCGCTGATCGACGGAGCGAGCCGCTGGCAAATCCTGACCAAGATAGTTCTGCCGCTGTCGGTGCCCGGCCTGATCTCCGCCGGCATCTTCGCCTTCACCCTGTCATGGAACGAATTCATCTACGCCTTGACCTTTATCCAGTCGTCCGAAAACAAAACCGTGCCGGTCGGCGTGCTTACCGAACTCGTACGTTCGGACGTCTATGAATGGGGAGCCCTGATGGCAGGCGCGCTGATCGGCTCCCTGCCGGTGGTGGTGCTCTATTCATTCTTTGTCGAGCACTACGTCTCCTCGATGACGGGGGCGGTCAAGGAGTGAGGCTGAGGCGCAAATCCCACCCTCGGCCGGCAGCTTCGATCCGATCCCCGCACTCCGCTCCCTCTCCTTCCCGCAAGCCTGCCACAAGCTTGTTGAGGCATGGTCTGGTCAGGGAAAACCGGTAAAAGGCGGACTTTCTTGGCGATTTCTCCACCCAGCGACATCGTTATGGATGTGGCCCGAGCCGTCGACCCGGCGGATATCGAGACCGCCCGCGCCGCGCTGGCAAAGCGGGCCGGCGGCGCTGCGGGCACGTTTTCACTCGACACAGCCGCTTCCGTCGATGCCGGCTCGATCCTGTCGCGCGCCACCGCCGACAAGGCCGCCGCCGCAACCGACCCGGCCAAGAAATTCAAGAAGTTCGAGGCGATGGTGCTGCAGACCTTCATCCAGAACATGCTGCCCAAGGACACCGAGGGCGTCTACGGCAAGGGCTTGGCCGGCGACATGTGGAAATCGCAGCTTGCCGAGCGGGTGGCGGACGTAATGGCCGAACGCGGCGGCATCGGCATCGCCAAATCGATGCTCGCCGACCACTATCTCGAAGGCAAGCGCGTCGTGCCCGTCGGTCCGGTTTCGGGCGGGCCGGAAAAGACCGAGGTCGACCAGCAAAACAGCCTGTCGACCTCGCTGGTCCATCAATTGCAGCGCAAGGCTGCGGGATCGATGACCGGTGACGAGACGACCATAAAAACAAATATCAAGATCTAAACTGGGAAACGCCATGGCCGACTTTTCGGAATCCACGCCCAACCTGCCAGCACGCACGACCACGTCGGAAGCGCCGATCCCGTTCGCGCGGCCCGGCAATCTCGCCGCCATCATCGGCCGCATCGAGGAAGTGGTCGAGGAAGAGACGGCAGGCATCCAGAACGCCACCAACTATGATCTCAAGGCATCGAACGCCCGCAAGAGCCGCTACCTCTACGAGTTGACCCGCGCCATGAAGGGCGGCAGCGAAGCCGAATTCCTCGAGCAGCACCGCGAGGGCCTGACCCGGCTGCGCCAGAAGCTGGCGAAGAACGAAGCGGCGATCCTGGCGCATCTCAGCGCGGTCAACGAAGTCGCCAGCCTGCTGCGGCACGCCATCCAGCGCGCCGAGACCGACGGCACCTATTCCGCCGGCGAGTTCGGCTGGATAAAGGCGTGATGGCGAACACAGGCGACACGTCGGAGATCCTGCCTCGGCAACGGCGCCGTGCCGCGTTGCCATTGCAAGGGACTGACCAAGGGACTGACAAGGCCCGATGATCAAGGTCATCGCCATCGCCGTCTGGATCTGCGCCGCAACGCTGGGCGCCGTGTTCTATTCTTTCCAGGCGGCCGGCGAGCGCGGTGTCGGCGAAACGCCGAAGCCGATGCTGGGCGGCCTCGACTACGTCAAGACCGACATCATTTCGGTGCCGCTGATCCGCGATTCCGAGATCGGCGGCTATTTCCTGACCAAGCTTGTCTACACGGTCGAACCCGAGCAGATCAAGAAACTGTCCATTCCGGCCGAAGCGCTGATCACCGACCAGGTCTATTCCTACCTCTATTCCAATCCGCAGATCGACTTCACCAACAAGGCGACGATCGATCTCGATGCCTTCCGCGCCGCGATCCGCGATACCGTCAACATGCGTGTCGGGGCGCCTTTGGTGCATGAGGTTCTGATCGACCAGGTCAATTTCCTGTCGAAGGACGAAATCCGCGACAACTGGCTGCGCCGCAAGAAAAGCGAGACGGCGAGCGAAATGACCAAGGCGTTCAAGGAACACTGAGTTGCCGGGCTCGCATTCCCGGCCTCCTCCAGGCTCGCCTGCCGCAACGGCAGGAACCAACCGCCTGAATTCGCGTTGACGTAAACGTCAACCCAAAGCTATATGCGGCAGCGACCGTGATCGCGAAACCGCGGCACGGGCTTCGGCTGGATCGAAGCGCCGTTGCGAGACAGATGCAACCAGACAAGGAGAACAGCGTGAGCGTTCAGGAGATTGCCGAGAAGATCAAGTCGCGCGTGGCCAGCAGCGGGTTCGATCGTTCCGTGAAATTCGACACCGGCAGCGGCGGCGTCATCGTCATCGACGGCGCAACCGTCTCGAACACCGATGCACCCACCGACTGCACCATCAAGCTCTCGCTCGACGATCTCGATTCGCTGATCGCTGGCGACCTGAACCCGACAATGGCGTTCATGACCGGCAAGATAAAGGTCGAAGGTGACATGACCGTTGCCATGGCGCTCAGCCAGCTGATCGGCTGAAGGCATGCAGGCGCCCAAGGTGGCGCCCACCAATCGCGAAAAAACGCCGCCTTTTCGGGCGGCGTTTTTGCATGAAATGCTGGCGGCTTCGTATCTCAGGCCGCCGATGTCAACGCCTGCGCCTTCAGCTTGCGGCCGGCCGCCTTCAGCGTGCCGTGCACGCCGTCAAGCGCGCCTTCCACCAGTTCCAGCGCCAGCAGGCGGTGCCGCTCATAGGGTCCCGGCATGGCAAGTGAACCGGTCTTCTCGGCCGAGAAGCCGAAGCGCGCGTAATAGGGCGCATCGCCGACCAGAAGGATCGCGGCATGGCCAAGACGTGCCGCCTCGGCGATGGCATGGCGCATCAGGGCCGAGCCGATGCCGGCGTTCTTGAGCGACGGATCGACGGCAAGCGGGCCAAGCAGCAGCGCAGCCGCACCGCCCTCGCCCAGCCTGACGTCCCACAGCCGCACGGTGCCGGCGACGCCGCCCGAGCCATCGCGGGCGACGAAGGCCAGGCCTTCCGAGGGCCGCCGGCCACGCCGCAGCTTCTCCGACGACTTTTTCCTGCGCTTCGGCCCCATGGCCCGATCGAGCAACGCCTCGCGCGCCGAAACATCGGCGGCGGTTTCGGCAACCATCACAAAGGCCGGTGCATGGCCCCCAATTTCAACTGGCATTTCCATTTCCGTAATCCCTGGCGAGCGGAGATCTGTTCCACAGGCGAGCCCGGGTGGACGAAAGTCGCCCACCTGGGATGATCTGATCGGCTCTCTCAGCGCATTTTCAGGCGAAGTTGTGTCCGGTTCGCCGTTCGAAAATGCGCTGAGCAAGCGCCGTCAGATCACGTAGGATCGGAGAGGCTCGAAGCCGTTGAAGGCGACCGCCGAGTAGGTGGTCGTGTAGGCGCCGGTGCCTTCGATCAGCACCTCGTCGCCGATGGTCAGCGACAAAGGCAGCGGATAGGGCGTCTTCTCGTACATCACGTCGGCCGAATCGCAGGTCGGGCCGGCGAGCACGCAAGGTGCGGTCTCCGTGCCGTCATGCGCGGTGACGATCGGGTAGCGGATCGCCTCGTCCATCGTCTCGGCCAGGCCGCCGAACTTGCCGATGTCGAGGAACACCCAGCGCACATTGTCGTTGGCCGCCTTCTTCGAGATCAGCACGACTTCCGACTTGATGACGCCGGCATTGCCGACCATGCCACGGCCCGGCTCGATGATGGTCTCGGGAAGCGCATTGCCGAAATGCTTGCGCAGCGCCGAGAAGATCGCCTGGCCATAGGCCTGGGCGGCCGGCACGTCACGCAGATAGCGCGTCGGGAAACCACCGCCCATATTGACCATCTTCAAGACGATGCCTTCCTCGGCCAGCGTCGCGAACACCACCTTGGCGTCGGCCAACGCACGGTCCCAGGCGGTCAGGTCGGTCTGCTGCGAGCCGACATGGAACGACACGCCATAGGCGTCGAGGCCGAGCCCCTTGGCATGGCGCAGCACGTCGACGGCCATCGCCGGCACGCAGCCGAACTTGCGCGACAGCGGCCACTCGGCGCCCTCGCCATCGGTCAGCACGCGGCAGAACACGCGCGCACCGGGCGCGACGCGGGCGATCTTCTCGACCTCTTCGACGCAATCGACGGCGAACAGGCGGATGCCGAGCTGGTAGGCGCGTGCGATGTCACGCTCCTTCTTGATGGTGTTGCCGAAGGAGATGCGGTCCGCCGGCGCACCAGCGTCCATCGCCATCTCGACTTCGGCAACGGAAGCGGTGTCGAAGGACGAGCCCATCGCAGCAAGCAGGCGCAGGATTTCCGGCGCCGGGTTTGCTTTCACCGCATAGTAGATCCTGGAATCGGGCAGCGCCTTCTCGAAGGCACGGAAATTGTCGCGCACGACATCGAGGTCGACGACGAGGCAGGGGCCGGTCGGACGTCGGGTGGCGAGGAAGTCAAGGATGCGCTGGGTGGCCATCGGGGTCTCTCCATCAGCGCCTTTCGGCGCGCAATAAGGCTGCGGGACGCGGGCTGTCGGCCTCGCGAACTCGCGGTGGACAAAGGCGGGACGGAAATCCATGGAACCAGCCGGTGGAGACCCCGGAACCATGAAGCGCCGTCTCGCGGCGGTGAACCTTGGCCTTGCCCGGCCTCGGTTCGCTTTGTCTGCCTTGGCTTGGATGGGAGACCCGTCCGCACTGCCGGCAATGAAGGTGTGCCTCTTCAGTAACCCCGGTTTTTGGACAACCGGCAGAACACCAGAAAGGCCCGCACCGTCGTTGCTTCAAGGTGTCCTCGGGCTGGCGGTTGGCCGCTAGACCGACTGGAGGGGTTGGCTCCAGTTACCTTACCGATTTCCCTCACCATTCGAGGATCGGCGGACACCCACAGGCACGTGCGACTTTGGGCAAGCGCGATATAAGGGCGAAGACTTTCACAATCAATAAAAATCGTATCGCAGGTTGTAAAATTTCTGGCGTCGAACAATGTTGCGGCAACCGTATCCGGATATCGAACGATGACAGGCACGCACGGCCCTCTCAACGCCTTTCTCGATCTTCGCCAGATGCCCGTGGCACATGCCCAGCTCGGCCCGCTGGCCGGCCTGCGGCTGGCCGTCAAGGACATATACGACGTCGCCGGCTACCGCACCGGTTGCGGCAATTTGCAAAAATTCGCCGAAAGCCACGCAGCCTCGCGCACCGCACCCGCCGTGCAGATGATCCTCGATGCCGGCGCACGCTTCGTCGGCAAGACGCAGACCGACGAGCTCGCCTTCGCGCTGTTCGGTCAGAATGCGCATTTCTCGTTTCCGGTGAACCCGGCGGCACCCGACCGCGTCACCGGCGGCTCCTCATCGGGGTCGGCGGCGGCGGTGGCGGGCAGGCTGGCCGATATCGCCACTGGTTCCGACACCGGCGGCTCGATCCGCGCGCCGGCGAGCTTTTGCGGACTGATCGGGCTGCGCACCACGCATGGCCGCATTTCGCTCGACGGCACGATGAAGCTGGCGCCGAGCCTCGACACGTTCGGCTGGTTCGCCGACGACATCGAGACCTACGAGACCGTCGGCAAGCTGCTGCTCGGCCGCGATCCGCACCAGCACGTGTTGGACCGGCCGCTGGCGCTGGATTGGCTGGACGGGCTGGTCGCCCGCCCGGCGCTGGCCGAATATGCCGGAATGAAGGGGCTGGCGGGCGCGGTTTTCGGCGCGCCGGCGACGCCGGCAATCCGCTTCTCCTCATCTCCCGATGAACTTTACTGGTGCTTTCGCCGGCTGCAGGCCAGGGAGGCCTGGGCGGTGCATGGCGAATGGATCACCAGCGGCGAGCGCGGCCTCGGCCCCGGCGTCGAGGAGCGTTTCGGCTTCGGCCGCGCCGTCGACGACAAGACAGCCCAGGCCGAGAAGGTGCGGCGTCTGACCTTTCGCGGCGAACTGAGCGCCCTGCTCGGCAAGGACGGCTTCCTTGTCCTGCCGACGGTGCCTGGTCCGGCGCCTTACGTGGACAGCACGCCGGAGCAGTTCCAGGCCTATCGCGAACGGGCGCTCCAGCTTCTGTGCCTGGCCGGCCTGTCCGGTTTTCCACAGATCACACTGCCCGTCGGCTCGGTCGCCGGCGCCCCGTTCGGCCTGTCGCTGCTTGGCCCTTCCGGCAGCGACATTGCCCTGATACGGCTCGGCCGGAAACTTCTCGACGCGGCACGAAAGGCCTGACCATGGACACACTGACGCGCATGCGTGCCTTCATCGACGTGGTCGAGGCCGAGGGCTTTTCCGCGGCGGCGCGCAAGATCGGCCGCTCCAAGGCCTTGCTGTCGAAATATGTGCGCGAGCTGGAGGACGAACTCGGCGCTTTGCTGCTCAACCGCACCACGCGCCAGTTCTCGATGACCGAGGCCGGCCACACCTATTACCGGCGCGCCTCGGAGATCGTGCGCGAGGTCGACAGCCTGGCCGACGCGGTGCGCGAATCCTCCGGCGACGTGCGCGGCCGGATCAAACTGTCGGCGCCCCGCACCTTCGCCGACGCGCCGATCGGCCAGTCGCTGATCGACTTCGCCAAGCAGCATCCAGACATCGTGCTCGACATCCAGCTCGACGACCGCTTCGTCGATCTGGTCGAGGAAGGCTTCGACCTTGCGGTGCGCATCTCGCGGCTGGAGAACTCGTCGCTGATCGCCAGGCGGCTGGCGCCGTTTTCGATAAAGCTCTGCGCCTCCCCCGAACTGATCGCCAAGCACGGCACGCCGACACGGCCGCAGGATCTCAGCCGCATGCCTTGCATCGTCGACACCAATGGCCGCGGACTGAACAACTGGCCGTTCAAGGGCGACAATGGCGATCCGGTCAGCGTTTCGGTGTCGGGTCCGATCGAGGTCAACAGCCCGATGACGGCGAGAGCCGCTGCCGTGTCCGGGCTGGGATTCACCGTCCTGCCGGATTTCATTGCCGCGCCCGATCTCGCGAGCGGCCGGCTGGTGTCGGTGATGGATGACCGTATCCTGTCGGGCGGCGGCATCTTCGCCGTCTACCCGCACCGCCGCTATCTGCCGGCCAAGGTCCGCGTTTTCGTCGACTTCCTGGTGCAGTGGTTCAGGACGCGTGAAGTTGCCTGACCCACTTCAGCCGAGCAGCGGTCCCAATTTCGCCCCCTTTCTGGTAACTCTCGGCAACTCTTCCGAGGCCTAGGGAATCGCGACCGAGAATGCACCTGAAACGGCACGCAATCATGCTGGCTTCGGCCTTGGCGGCTAGCTTTGCCGCCACTGGACCCGCTTACGTGCATCCACACGTCTTCGCCGAGGCTCGCCTCGATGTGATCCTCTCCCCGGATCACCAAAGCGTGAAGGCTCTGCGTCATCTCTGGCGCTTCGACGATCTGTTTTCCTCGACGGTGATGATGGAATTCGACAAGAACTCCGACCTGAAGCTCGACGACAAGGAGCTGAAGGAAGTCGCCGACACCGTTCATGCCTCGTTGGCGGAGTTCAATTACTTCCAGCTCGTCACCGTCGACGGCAAGGACGTGGCGATGACGCCGCCGCCGCATCTGATGGCCAATTTCGACAACGACCAGCTGATCATCCTGTTCGAGTCCGAACCGAAGGTGCCGATCAAGCTCAACGGCAAGATCGATATCGGCGTCTACGATCCGACATTCTACACGGCGATCGACTTCACCGAGGACTCCAACATCACGGTCGAAGGCCTGCCCTCGAACTGCACCAGCAAGGTGGTCCGTCCCGACCCCGACGAGGCCATCAAGGAAAACCAGAAGACCCTCACCGATGCCTTCTTCAACGATCCGACCGGCACCGATATGAGCAAGATCTTCGCCACCAAGCTCGAACTGACCTGTCAGCCAGAAGGATGAAGCCGGTGACGAAACCGTCCCTGCGTTTGGCATTCGGCCTGTTGGCCCTCACAGTCGCCATGATGCATTTCGCCGACGCCGCTCATGCCCAGAGTTCGCTCGGCATCGGCGTCAATGACGGCATGGCGCCCACCACCGGCCCGTTCGCCCATATCCTGATGTGGATCAATCTCAGGCAGCAGGAATTCTACCGCGCGCTGGCAACGGCGATGAAGGCGATGCGCCAGGACGGCAGCAAGATCTGGATACTCGTCGGCCTGTCCTTCGCCTACGGTATTTTCCATGCCGCCGGCCCCGGTCACGGCAAGGCGGTGATCTCGTCCTACATGGTGGCCAATGAAGTGGCGTTGCGGCGCGGCATCCTCTTGTCCTTCGTCTCGGCGCTGCTGCAGGGCCTGACCGCGGTCGCGGTGATGGGGGTCGCCTATTTCGTCCTGCGCGGCACCTCCGTCTCGATGACGGACGCAGCCTGGTTCATGGAGATCATGAGCTTTGTCTTCGTCACCCTGTTCGGCGCCTGGCTGCTGTGGCGCAAACTCGGTCCTTCCGTCCTGCGTCTGTTCGGCAAGGGCCCGGCCTACAGCCTGTCGGCGGCTCATGCCGGCCATTCTCACGCCGGTCATTCTCACGGGGGTCATTCGCACGGCGCGCATTCGCATGCCGGCCATTCCCATGCAGCTCACAGCCATTCGGCGCATGCCCATTCGCACGCGCTACACGCGCATGACCATGTGCACGGCCCTTCGCACGATCATCACGATCATGCCGAACACGATCATGCTCATCACGATCACGCGGCCGGCGAAGTCTGCGACACCTGCGGCCATTCGCACGCACCCGATCCGGCGCTGCTGTCAGGCGACCGCTTCGACTGGCGCACGGCCTGGACAGCGGTGGCGGCGGTCGGCATCCGCCCCTGCTCCGGCGCGCTGATCGTGCTCAGCTTCGCCCTGCTCAACGGCCTCTGGCTCGGCGGCCTGCTGTCGGTGCTGGCAATGTCGCTGGGCACCGCCATCACCGTTTCGGCACTGGCGACGCTGGCGGTGACCGCCAAGAACTGGGCGGTCTATTTCGCCGGCGACGGCCGCATGGGCAACGGCATCCACTCGATCGTCGAGATCGGCGGCGCCGCCTTCGTGTTCCTGTTCGGACTGCTGCTGCTGTCGGCAAGCCTGGCGAGCGGCGGATGATGCCCGGCGCCAAGAGGCTCGGAGTTTAACCCGCGATCTTGCCGCCCAGCTCATCCTCGATGTGAGCGCGGATGATCTCGTCAAAACTCTTTTCGGCGCTGAAGCCGAGCTCCCGTGACCGCTTTGCCTCGAAGCGCGTCGGCCAGCCCTTGACGATCGCCCAGATCGTGTCATCCGGAACCTCGCGGATCAGGCTTACCGCCTTCGGCCCGGCGATGCGTTCCAGCGCCTCGATCTGCTCGCCGACGGTGACGGCGACGCCGGGCATCGTCAGATTGCGGCGTGGCCCGACAGCGCTGCCGTCGATCCCCGCCGCATGGATCAGGAAGTTCACCGCCGAGCGCGGGCTGGCATGCGTGTGCACGACCGAGCGCGGCACCGGCAGGATCGCCTCATGGCCGCTCAACGGCTCGCGGATGATGCCCGAGAAGAAGCCGGACGCCGCCTTGTTCGGCTTGCCCGGCCGCACGCAGATTGTCGGCAGCCGGATGCCGATACCGTCGAAGAACCCGCGCCTGGAATAGTCCGCCAGCAGCGCTTCGCTCATCTGCTTCTGGGTACCATAAGAGGTCAGCGGCGTCGGATGGAAGTCATCGGGAATGACGTCCGGGAACGGCGCGCCGAACACCGCGATCGACGAGGTGAAGACGACGCGCGGCGCAAAGCCCGCCACCCGGATGGCATCGAACAGGGCGCGCGTGCCATCGAGATTGACGCGGTAGCCGAGTTCGAAATTCGCCTCCGCCTCGCCCGATACTATGCCGGCGAGATGAAAGACGACGTCGGGGCGCGATGCGACCAGGCGCTCGGTGGCACCCGCTTCGGCGAGATCGCCGGTGTGCAGCGTGACGCTGACGCCATCCAGGCTCGGCGCCTGTGGCGGCACGATATCGTGGAGATCGAGCGCGGTGATCTTGCCCCCGCGCAGCGTCCCGTCCTTGGCCAGCCGGGCGATGAGCTTGCGGCCGACCATACCCGCGGCGCCAGTGATCAGAATGCGCATGTCGATATCCCTTGCCTATTTACCCTGGTTTTTGCGCTGGTTGCGGGCGCGCAGCCAGAACACCGAGAAGAACGCCAGCACGAAGACGATGCCAAAGGCGCCGGCCAGCACGGTGGAAAGGCTGCCGAGTGCCAGCATTACCGTCGGCAGATAGTAGGCGCCTATACCGAACAGCAGCATGATCCACGCGGCGGCGATGACCGCGTTCCTGGTGTCGCGGTCCATCATGCCGCGTCCGGAGGATGGGCGTTCGTCAAGCTGGTCTTCAAGGTTTTGCAACTCCTGAGGCAGGACGATCGACATCGATCGATCCGGTCCTAGTGATGGTGGTCGTGGTATGCAGCCGCTTCATGCTCGTGCCCGTGGTCGTGCTCGTCGCCATCGTCGGCGCACTGGCCGAATTCCGGTTCCACGGTGGCATGGCTGATGCCGTGCTCGCTGGCAAGCCGCTTCTTGACGGCACTCACCGCCTGATGCGCATCGACGCCCTCGTCGAGACAGGCATGCAGCGTCGCCATGTTGCTGGTCCCGTCGAGCGACCAGACATGCATGTGGTGCACTTCGCGCACGCCCTGGATGGTCGCCTCGATATCGCTGGCGATCAGATCTCGGTCGAGGCTTGGCGGCACGCCCTCGAGCAGGACATGGGCGGCCTCCCGCATCAGCGACCATGCCGTGTAGAGGATCAGCAGTGAAACCAGGACCGACAGGATCGGGTCGATCGGCGTCCAGCCGGTCGCCAGGATGACCAGCGCCGCCGCGATGGCCGCCGCCGAGCCGAGCAGGTCGCCAAGCACATGCAGGATGGCGCCGCGCATGTTCAGGCTCTCGCGGTCGCCGCCATGCAGCACGAAGAACGAGCCGAGGTTCACCAGCAGGCCGAGGATCGCCACCACCAGCATCGGCCCGCCAAGCACCGGCGCCGGCGCCTGCAGGCGTCCCCAGGCCTCATAGACGATCCACAGCGCGATGACGAAGATGGCGATGCCGTTGGTATAGGCCACCAGCGTCTTGACCCGGCCGAAGCCATAGGTGAGGCGAACGGTCGCCGGCCGGCCGCCAAGATGAAACGCATACCAGGCAAGGCCGAGCGCGATCGAATCGGCGAGCATGTGGCCGGCATCGGCCAGCAGCGCCAGCGAGCCCGTGAGGATGCCGCCAAGCGCCTCGGCGACCATGAAGCCGCCGGTCAGGCAGGCTGCGATCAGAACGCGTTTCTTGTCGGTCGAGCCATGCACATGACCAGGGCCGTGACCGTGCCCGGTGTGATCGTGGGTATGTGCCAATAGTGAACTCCTAAGCGCCGAATTCCGCGCGAAAATCCTCGAGCCGTCGCTTCTGCCGGCCGTCGCCATCGAAATTGGCCGGATCGAGCCACGCCTCATAGGCACTGCGCAGCGCCGGCCATTCCTTGTCGATGATCGAATACCACGCAGTGTCGCGGTTTTCACCCTTGACGATGAGATGCTGGCGGAAAATGCCTTCGAACTTGAAGCCGAACCGCTCGGCGGCCCGCTTCGATGGCTCGTTGCGGTTGTTGCACTTCCATTCGTAGCGGCGATAGCCGAGCCCGTCGAAGATGTATTTCATGAACAGGAACTGCGCTTCGGTTGCTCCCGGCTTGCGCGAGATGAGCGGTCCCCAATAGATGTTGCCGATCTCGATGACGCCGTAGGCCGGATCGATGCGCATCAGCGTCTGGCGTCCGGCGACCTTGCCGCTGGCCTTGTCGATGACGGTGAAGAACAGCGGATCCTCGCTGGCCTCGACCTTGTCCAGCCATGGCTGGAAGGCGGCGCGGGTCTCCGGCGGATAGTCGGGCAACCAGGCGAAGCGGTCGTCGATATCGGACACGGAGGACGCTTCATAGAGGCCGTCGCCGTGTTTTGCAGCGCTTAGCGGTTCAAGCCGGACGTATCGACCGTCGATGGTCTTGCGTTCGGGCCGCGGACGCGGTTGCCAACCCTTCAGATTTTCCGACACCGAATGCTCCAATCCGTTTGACTTTTGCGGGCTGAGGCTCACAAAAACGCGACCCAACAGCAAGAACCACACGGACGGGAAAAATGCTCCACACGATTTCGGCCTTCGACCGCCTTGGCGAGGAAAACGCCTTCGCCGTGCTTGCGAGGGCCACAGCACTTGCCCAACAAGGCCGCGACATCGTCAATCTCGGCATCGGCCAGCCCGACTTCAAGACGCCGCAGCACATCGTCGAGGCGGCGATCAAGGCGCTGCGTGACGGCCATCACGGCTACACGCCGGCCAATGGCCTGCTGGCGACGCGCGAGGCGGTGGTGCGCCGCACGCTGACCACCACCGGTGTCGAGATATCGCCCGAAACGGTGATGATCCTGCCCGGCGGCAAGCCGACCATGTTCGCCGCGATCCTGATGTTCGGCGAGCCCGGCGCCGAGATCCTCTACCCGGACCCCGGCTTTCCCATCTACCGCTCGATGATCGAGTTCACGGGTGCGGCACCCATTCCCGTGCCGATGCGCGAAGAAAACGGCTTTGCCTTCTCGGCCGAGGAGACGCTGGCGCTGATCACCTCGAAGACCAGGCTGCTGATCCTCAACTCGCCCGCCAATCCGACCGGCGGCGTCACGCCTCGCGCCGAGATCGAGAAACTGGTCAAGGGGCTGGAGGCGCATCCGCAGGTCGCCATCCTCTCCGACGAAATCTACGACGTCATGACCTATGATGGCGAGACGCATTGCTCGCTGCTCGGCTTTCCCGAAATCCGCGACCGGCTGATCGTGCTCAACGGCTGGTCGAAGACCTGGGCGATGACCGGCTGGCGCATGGGCTGGTCGATCTGGCCGAATGGCGACAAGGGCGCCCATCTCTACGACAAGGTGCGCAAGCTGGCGGTCAATTGCTGGTCCTGCGTCAACGCGCCGAGCCAGTTTGCCGGCATCGCCGCCATCGACGGCCCGCAGGATGACGTCGACGAGATGATGCGCGCCTTCGACCGCCGCCGGAAGATCGTCGTCGAGGGACTGAACGCCCTGCCCAACATATCCTGCATCACGCCCAAGGGCGCGTTCTACGCCTTCCCCAACGTCTCGAAGACCGGCTGGAAGGCCAAGAAGCTCGCCTCGGCACTGCTCGACGAGGCCGGCGTGGCGCTGATCGGCGGCCCCGATTTCGGCATTCTCGGCGAAGGCTATATCAGGCTCTCCTATGCCAATTCCGAGGAGAACATCCTGCGCGCGCTGGAGCGGATCGGAGCGTTTCTGGCGAAGTGAGGTTTGAAAGCGGGCCGGTGGCCTCTTTCCGGGTGGTTGCGGCTGGCGACAATGATGGTGTCATGATTGTCCGGACACGCACGGCCAAGGCTGGGCGGGCGTGTCGGGAACCGCTACGCTCCCTGGATCAGGATCGAAGCAGGTGACATAAAATGTTCTACGCAATCCTTGCCTATCACGTGGAAGATGCGATCAAGGCGCTGACGCCGCAGGAAGATGCAGCACTTATGGCCGACCTGCTGAAGATCAACACCCGGCTTCATGAGGAAGGCACGCTGGGGCCGTCCGCGCGTCTGGGCGCAACACAGGATGCCATCACCCTGCGCGGCCCGGGCGACGGTGTGATCATCGACGGTCCTTTCGCCGAAACCAAGGAACAGTTGCTCGGGCTCTATGTCGTCGACTGCGCCACGCGAGACGAGGCCATCGCGATCGCCCGCGACCTTCGCCGCGTCAATCCCACCGCCGTTTACGAGATCAGGCCCATTCTGCTGTTCAAGCCCGGCGTGCCGCTGGCCGGGAAATAAAACCATCCGGCTGGGTCCCCGCTGCTTCGCAGCGTCCCAGCGTTCGCCGGCCTTTCATCGTGCCACTGGCACGATGAATTCGCTTACGCGAACCGGGCTGCTCACCCACGCCCGACAAACGGCATCTTGGTTGCCATCACGGTCATGAACAGCACGTTGGCGTCGAGCGGCAGGCTGGCCATGTGGACGACGGCGTCGGCGACGCGCTGAACATCCATCACCGCTTCGGCTGCGATCGAGCCATTGGCCTGCGGCACACCGACCGTCATCGGCTGCGCCATGTCGGTCAGCGCATTGCCGATGTCGATCTGGCCGCAGGCGATGTCATAGGGCCGACCGTCGAGCGCCAGCGTCTTGGTCAGTCCGGTGATGGCATGCTTGGTCGCCGTGTAGGGCACCGAGCCTGGGCGCGGCGCATAGGCCGACACCGAACCGTTGTTGATGATGCGGCCACCCATCGGCTTCTGCTTGCGCATGGCGCCAAAGGCGGCACGGGCGCACAGGAACGAACCGGTGAGGTTGACGCCGACGATATCGTTCCACACTTCGACCGGTATCTCGTCGATCGGCGTCGATTTGTAGCCCATGCCGGCATTGTTGAAGAGCAGGTCGACACGGCCGAAGGCCGCCGCCACGGTCTCGAACAGATCGTCGACCTCGCCTGCCTTGCTGATATCGCAGGCAACCGCCAGGGCCTTGGCGCCGGTGGACCCGGCCTCAGCCACGGCTGCATCCAGCACGGATTTGCGGCGTCCGCAGAACACCGTGTTCCAGCCGGCCTTGAGCAGCGCCGTGGCGACGCTCTTGCCGATGCCCGTGCCGGCCCCGGTGACGATGGCGGTTCTTTGCTCGGTCATGGCTATTGTCCTCCGGCAGCGCTGCGCTTGCTCGACTGATTTTGGGGGGTTGGCTCGAAAAGGAAGGCATCGCAAATGACGGCGGCGATGGCAAGCGTGTCCATCCGGCCGGACCGACAAAAAGGGCGGCCATTGGCGACCGCCCCTGATCTGAACCGGGCTTGGGAGGAGGAAAAACCGATCCGACTGTGTTGAATGATGCGCTTGCTGGGTTAATGAGCGGTTAACCCGGAAAGAGCCCCCCTGTGCCGTTTTGGCCTACCAGCGCGGATTGGGTGACGTCCCGGCCTTGGCCGGCACCTTGGCCGCCGAAACTGTCGCCTCGACATGGTCGACCAGCGCGTCCGGCAGGCCGAGCCGACCGGCGAGCAGATCGAGATAACCGCGCTCGGCGCGTGTGTCGGGATCGATGGTCAGGCGCGACGCCGTGTAGAGTTCGAGCTTCTGCGCATCGGTCTTGGCGCCGGCCACCAGCGTGTCGAGGTCGAGCGGGCTTGCCAACTCCGCCATCAGGAACTTTTCGGCGTCGGAGCCTATGCCGGCCAGGCTGAGCTTGCCGGCGATCTTCTGGCGCTCTTCATCGTCGATATGGCCATCGGCCTTCGCCGCCGAGATCATCGCCCGCACCAGGGTCAGTGTGAATTCGTCCTCGCCTTGCGGCGCCTGCGACGGGTGGAAGGGGGTATCCTTGGGCGGCGGCAGCAATTCCGGTTCCCTGGCCGCCGGTGCTTCCGCGGGCGCGTTGCCGGCCTTGTAATTCTGGTAGGCCTTGTAGGCGAGGCCGCCGATTGCGGCCAATCCGCCAAGCTTCACCGCGGCGCCCGTCACGTTGCGGCCAGTACCGGTTCCGAGCAGCACCGCGGCCAGCGCACCGGCGGCCAGCGGATTGTCCTTGGCCATCTGCACGGCCTGCCCCGCCTTGTCGCGAACGGTGCCGCTGGTGCCGGGGATTTGCGAGCCGAGCAGATCGTCGAGAAGCTTCTTGGGATCGAACATTCAGTGCCTCCAGGATTTGCCCGGCCAACGGGCGGGTTTCGAACGTCGAAGACGTAGGTCCCGAAACTTGACATTGCAATGACAGGCAGCCGCTTTGCAGCAGCACGATGCCTGGATCAGGAGCCGATATGCGGACCCCTGCCCCGCGCCTGCGCAAGCTCGACCTGGCGCTGGCGCTCGGCATAACGCTGGCGGTCCTCGTCCGAACGCGCATCGAAGCAATGCGGGCACGAAATACCGGCAGCGAATTTGGGCGACGTCAGCTCGCCCGGCGTCAGCGGGTGGCGGCAGGCGCGGCACAGTTCCGCGTCACCCTCGGCAAGACCGTGCGACACCGAAACCCGCTCGTCGAAGACGAAGCACTCGCCTTGCCAGAGGCTCTGTTCGGCCGGAACCTCTTCGAGGTATTTGAGGATACCGCCCTTGAGATGGAAGACATCCTCGAAGCCGAGCGATTTGACATAGGCGGTCGCCTTTTCGCAGCGTATGCCGCCGGTGCAGAACATCGCAACCTTGCGGCCTTCGAGCTCCGCCCGGTGCGTTTCCACCCAGGCCGGGAACTCGCGAAAGCTTGCGGTGGCCGGGTCGATCGCACCCTTGAACGTGCCGATCGACACCTCATAGGCGTTGCGCGTGTCGATGATGACAGTGCCGGGCTGCGAAATCAGAGCGTTCCAGTCGGCCGGCGCAACATAGGTGCCGGCACTTTTCGAAGGATCGATGTCATCGACACCCATGGTGACGATCTCGCGCTTCAGCCGCACCTTCATGCGATGGAACGGCATGTCCGCGGCCGCGCTGTACTTGACCTCGAGTCCGGCAAGCCCTTCGATGGCTTCGAGATACGCGATCAGTTCGGCAATTGCCGTCTCGCTGCCGGCGACGGTGCCGTTGATGCCTTCATGCGCCAGCAGCAGCGTGCCCTTTATGCCGCGCCCGCAGCAGAATGCGGCGAGCGGCGCGCGCAGTTCTTCGAAAGCGTCGAGCCGGGCAAACCGGTAGAGCGCGGCGACGCGAAGGAGTGGAAGTGATGTCATCGCCGAAGCCACTAGACGCTCGAGCAAGCCGATTCAAGGCAAAGCAGGCATCCTGTTCGGCGGGTCACTGGCGCAAATCTGCACCATGGTGAATTTGTACCATAGCTGAGATCAGGGAGTCAAGAAAAAATTCCTAATTATATACTTGACGTACTAAGGACTAATTTCCTATACTGATTCGCGCGTGACAGGCCGGTTATTGGTCCGTTACATCGTCCTCACCAAAAAGCTGGGGGATGAGTGCGGATGCGTTTGGTTGATGTAATCAAAGCAAAAAAGTCGAACGTCTCAGTAGGAGCGTGGCAAGAAGGAAAAATCACACCATCTGCGTGGCCCCTTACAACTGGGAGCCTGCATCTTGGCCGAGGTTTTTCGTGGCGAGTGGTGAAATTCGACGCGTTAGGCAACAAGTTTCGGGTTCTTGTCGCGATCAGCCCTGAAAAGGAAACCTATCGAGCAGTATTGGCATTGGAGGAGTCCAAGCATCTCAAGGTGGTGTGCCACCACGAGCTTCATACCAGCCATTGGAACTGGCATTGCCATTTTTCCAATGGCCCTATTGACGAAATCTTTGCCGGCGTTTGGCGCGACAATGACACGTTTAAGCCGTGGCCCCGATTTAGAATTAAGGAATGTTCGGTAGCGTTTAACGTAACGAAGGAGAGTGCACTCTCGGTGGCCGCGAGACGCTACCGCTTCGAGGCGCAAGGAGAACTGGTATGAGCCTCGCCAAGGAAATCTGCGAGGTCGTTTGCGAAGGATTTAAGGTTCGCAAAGTCCCTGTAGGGTATTCGGTCCTTACGCCTTGGACATGGTTCTCGGGCGAGCCGTTGACGTTCTTTATCCGCGAGGAAAAAGGACAGGCTAGGCTTGAAGATAGCGGATTGCTCGTGGCGGACTTGCAGGGGATGGGCTTAGACCTAACCTCAGAGAACAGGCGCGAACTGTTGGCAGCTCTGCTTTCCGAACATCGCGCCTTCCTTGATGACGATGACTCCCAGTTCGCTACTGAATGGACGACGATGGATCAGGTAGCTTCTCGCATACCTGAGTTTTTGTCGTTCCTTCTCAGAGTACAGGATCTCTTGTTCCTCAACCGAGATAGGGTTCGCAGCACGTTCAAGGAAGACCTTGCGTCTGCCATGCAAGACCGCTTCGATGGAGAGGCACAAATCTTCCTCAGCCAAGCTCCCATTCCTCGCATGCCGCAATACATCGTGGACGTCCTGGTGGAACATAAAAGCGGTGCAAACATCGCTATTTTTGCTGGCGTGAGCGATGTGTCGGTCCTTCAGGCGGTCCTTTTCCAGAAGGAACTTCAGATAAAGGGCATTGATGGGTACACCGTGTTCCTTATCTTTGAGGACATGAGCGGCGCGAGAGTTTCGCAACGAAATAGGTCAATCGCAGTCAACTCTGATTTAGAAATCGGGGACTGGGGCGGCGGTCGATTCGAGGTCGTAGAAAAGGTGTACCGACATGTCCACTGAGGACGGGCCTATCGAGAGGAAAGGCGACGAGGTATTGCGCCGCCTACTGAATACGCCACCCAAACCCCATGAGACTGGGAAGGCTGACAAGAACAAGACTGACAAGAAGAAGCCAGTTAAGGCTTCTTCTGGCCGCGCTTCCTCAAAGTGATAAGCCTTCGCGCCTTCTGCTTAGGCGTGATCGGCTTCACCAATCCGCCGATAGGTCAGGCGTTTGTCGCGGGCCATGCGCAGCAAGTCTTCTGCGCGTTCTGCATCCGAGACTTTCAACGCCGTGCGGCGATTGTAGCGGAAATCGAACTCGGCAAGGTAGCGGTGCAAGTGTGCTTCGCCGCAATGCTGATAGACGCCAACCATGCCGCGCTTGAAGACAGAGAACACGTTCTCAATCGTGTTTGAATGAACCACATAGTCGCCTTCGCGACGGGCATATTCGTTTGCCGAATGCTTGACGGTGCGATGCGAAGCGAACTCCTCGCCAGTGCGCGTGTAGAGATTGCTTTCGTCGGTGTTAAGGTGCGAAGCGCGATCAACGTTGCGGACAAGCACATCGCGGACAGTGGCCCTAGTGGCGTCGTTAAGATGGAACATGCGAGCCTTGCCGCCACGCTCCACCAGACCGACGACAATGCGCTTCTCGCGACCGCCGCCCTTGCCCTTCTTGGTGAAGGGGCGGCCTTTGCGCTGCGCTGAAATTCGGGGTGTCTCGCGCTTGCCGATGTAGGTTTCGTCAGCTTCTACGGTCTTGCCTTCACCACCAAGAGGACCGGCAGACTTAACGTCTTCCTTCATGGCTTCGCGAATACGGTGCGCCATAAACCAAGCGGTCTTGTAGGTGACGCCAAGCATGCGGTGCAGCTGGTGCGCGGACATGCCTTTCTTGGATGATGCGTAGAGATGCGAAGCCAGCACCCACTTGTGCAGGCCGATCTTGGAACGCTCAAAGACCGTGCCGACCGTGACAGAGAACGGCAGGCGGCATTCGTTGCACTTGTAGACGCCGGGGCGAGTGGACTTGCCCGCCAGCTTGGTAATGCGCTCCGGGTTTGCATTGCCGCAATGCGGGCAGAACGGGCCATGGGGCCAATGGATAGCCTCCAAATGCTCGCGGGCCTTGTCGGCGTCGTGGTAAATGGCGTTGGTCAGATCGAACATTGCGGTAACTCCTTGGATTGGTTATCGCAAATTGGGTCTGGTACGTCAAGTATATAATTAGGAAAAAATTCCTATCCTGAAAAGCCACCCGGACAAAAGCTGTCGGCACCATCGAGCCGGCAGCCACCCTTGTCAACTTGGGCTTGGCGAGTATGGGCGACGCGTGACATCGCGACACGGCCGGTTTCGTGGACAGGAAAACGGCCTTCTGCTAATCGGTTGAATTGTCCCACGCCACGGAGAGACACATGCCCAGCAAGACCGAAAAACTTCTGTCGCTCCTCAACGGCCAGCCCGTCATCCCGGTGCTGAAGATCTCCGATGTCGCCAATGCCGTGCCGCTGGCCCGCGCTCTGGCGCGCGGCGGCCTGCCTGCGATCGAGATCACGCTGAGGACCGCCGACGCGCTGGAAGCGATCCGGCGGGTCGCTGGTGAAGTCGAGGAAGCCATCGTCGGCGCCGGCACCATTCTCGATGCCAGGCAGTTCGAAGAGGCTGCCGCCGCGGGCTCGCGCTTCATCGTCAGCCCCGGCATCACCCGCGAGCTTCTGTCGGCAGCCGCCGCCAGCGATGTTCCGCTGCTGCCCGGTGCGATCACCCCCGGCGAGATCATGGCCGCGCGCGAAGCCGGCTTGCGCTTCCTGAAATTCTTCCCGGCCGAGCAGTCGGGCGGCATCGCTTCGCTGAAGGCCTTCGCCTCGCCGCTCGCCGATGTGAAATTCTGCCCGACCGGCGGCATCTCGGCCAAGAACGCAGCTGACTATCTCAGCCTGCCCAACGTGGTCTGCGTCGGCGGCTCCTGGGTGGCGCCCGACGACCTCGTCAAGGCCGGCAAATGGGACGAGATCGAAGCCTTGGCGCGCGCGGCGAGCAAGCTCACAAAATAAGGCTTTCATGGCGGCATGGAAAAACCCGGCCGACTTGCGTCGACCGGGTTTCCGCCGGATGTTTTTCCAGGCCTGCCTTGGCTGGATCAGTTGCAGACCCTGACTTCCCTGACCACCCTATGATGATGCTTCCAGGTCGTGACAACCTTGGTCCGGCAGTGCTTCTTCATGTGCATGTGATCGTGGGTCTTGACGACAATGGTTTCGGCCTGCGTAGGGGCGATGGCCGCCGAAGCGGTTGCCAACGCGATGACCGATGCCAGTAGAATCTTCTTCATGGGTATCCCCGGGTTTGAACGAACGAGGGAGAAACCGTTGACGGCCCGAGGCGTTCCACGATCACGGCAATGTCAGGCCGGTGTGATCGGAAGCCGGCGGGCCGCGCGACCGGATCCGGCCACGCAGCAAAAAGCCGCGCTGGTTGCCCGGCGCGGCTTTGTCGATTGGTTGCCGTCATTTGGTCTGGAAGCGGGCTACCGACATGAACTTGACGGCGTTGCCGGTGAAGCGATTGGCATCGGCCACCTGGCTGCTCGGCTGGAAGCCAGCGGTGTAGACCTCGCTCGGCGGCGTGTGCACGATGCTGTAGGCGTAACCCGGCGCCGTCGTCGCGCTTGAAACGGTGGCGACCTGCTCGCCGCTGGTCAAGGCCCAACGGGCGGCCTGCGGTGCGGCTGCAACCACCATGGCCTTGGGGCCTGGCTTCAGGTCGCGGGCGGTGGCTCTCGATTCCTTGCGCGTCGTCTTGACGCCGGCGCCGATCGCGGCGGCCGGATCGGAACCGACTGGGCGGGCCACGACAGCATCGCGCGGCGATGCGGTGTTAGTGCCCGGATCGTTGAACGCCGAACGCGGCTCGGACCCGGACAAGGAAGCAAGCTGGTAATCGGCCGCACCGACCTGGGCATTGGCCTCGTCGAGCACGGCCTTGACCGCGTCCGGCCTGGCCATCTCGGGCCGCGCCGTCGGCAGCACCGAGAACGCATCGGTCGCGGTCTTGCCTTGGTCGGCCGTCTCGGCCAGCGCCATCAGCACATCCTTGCTGGGCGGCGCAGCCAGAGCGGCCGGCAGCGAATTGTCGGGACGCCATGTCGGCAACGGTATGTTGTTGACCGCGACCTGGGTCGCATCAGCCGAAGCCGTTGCATCGGCCATGCCGAAAGGAACGCTCGCCGGCGCATGCGCGGTCGCCACGGCCTGCTCGGTGGTGGCTGTCGCCTCCGCCATCGCGAAGGGAACATTCTCAGGCTGCTGCGCGCCGACATCGGCTTTCGGCCGCGGTGCGAAATCCGGCAGCGGAATGCTTCGGGCCGGCAATGCCGCGATGATCGTCTCCGGCGTGTCCTGTTCAGGCTCCGGAGCCTGCTGTTCGGTCACCTGCGGAATCTCGGCGCGCCGCGCATTCTCCGGCGCCACGATGGCGATGCCCGGGAGGTTGCTGGTCTTGGCCGCCGCTGCCGGCTTCAGGTTTCTCGCCTTGGGCGGGGGGGCGGCCGAAGCGGTCTCGACATCGGCGCTGTCGTCGGCCTCGTCGTCGCCGCCGCCACCGAAGAAAGCCGACAGGAATCCACCTGATTTCTTGCTGCTGCCGCCGGCACTGGCCATCTCGATGGCCGGCGAGCCCGATCCCTTGCGGGCCTTGTAGGAGGCGAGCGCCTGCTCAAAACCGGGCAGCGGCCTGCCGTCGCTCGGCACATGCAGCGTCTTGCCATTGGGGAACAGGGAGACCAGTTCCTGGCGGCTGATACCGGGCCAATGGCGCACATTGCCGACATCCATGTGGACAAACGGCGAACCCGATGACGGATAGTAGCCGACGCCACCGCCCTGCATCTTGAGGCCGATGTTGCGCAGCTTCTTCAGCGGCACGCCGGGAATATAGAAATCCATCGCCTTGCCGAGCATGTGCTGGCTCTTCTCGGCCACGCCCCTGCTGCGGCTGCGCAGCATCGAGTTCGTCGACGGCGAGCGATAGCCGCAGACGACCTGGATGTAGTCCGTGGCACCTGCTTCCCGATACGCCTCCCAGACGAGATCCAGCAGGCGCGGATCCATCTTGGTCGGCTCGTTGCGACGCCAGTCGCGCAAAATGATGTTGATCTTGCGGAGACCTTCGGGGACGTAGCGGCCGTTGCGCTTGTAGACGATCTCGGCCTTCTCATGGGTGTGGAGATGATACAGCTTCAGCGACCGTGTTTCGGCGCTGGCTCCGCTCGCAGCCGCGGCAACAAAACCAAAAGCGACAACCAACACTGCCAGCCACTTCGGCCAGACGCTCAAATGATGGTGCCGCCTGTTTGTGTGTCGTTCGATTCTGTTCAAATCAAAAGGCCTTGCAGGCTGCCGTTTGTCCCCGGATTTGTCCAAACGGATGTGGCATTAGCACACCCGAATATCGATCCTAATGGTTAATCATCGCTTATTGAAGCCGAAATGCGGTAACACCGTGGCGATATCCCGTCAAAAATTGTTCACAAGGTTTCTTGGTAAACCGCTGGTTTAGATCGGATTTTCGCCTTCGCCCCGAACACGATCTGTTACCGCTAGCCTTAATGCGTGAACAGAGCTGTCCACGGGACAGCCACAATGCCGCTGAAACGGCGATACAAGGCCCGTTGTGGCATTGCAAGCTGGCGCCGGCCTTGTGGCAAAGCCGGAAGCCGGGCCAAAGCTCAGCCCGGCATCGCCCTTAGGAGGCTAGTCGATCGACGCGGCCTGTCTCCGGATCGATGCCGTGTTCCTTGAGCTTGCGATAGAGCGTCGAGCGGCCGATGCCGAGTCGGCGGGCGACTTCGCTCATCTGTCCGTTGTAGTGATCGATGGCAAGCTTGATCATCTCGAGTTCGACATCGGCAAGTGCCCGCACATTGCCGCGCTCGTCGAGCGCCCGCAACGTGCCGAAGCGAGGCTGCAGCCTTGCCGGCGGATCGAACGCGATTGCCGGGCCGCCCTCGCCGGGCAAGGCTTCGTCATCGCGCGCCTGCAAAGGCAAGGACGGCGACGGCGCGTCGCCATCCATATCGAGGTTGACGGTGCCTTCCACTTGCGCCCGGATCTGCGGGAAGTCCTCCGCGGTTAACATATCGCCTTCGCAAAGCACCGAGGCGCGAAAGACGGCGTTTTCGAGCTGCCGGATGTTTCCGGGCCAGTCATAGGCCTGCAGCACGGCGAGCGCTGCCGCCGAAATACCTTGCAGGCGACGGTGCGGGTCGGCCGGCGCGACCTTCTCCATGAAATGGGTGACCAGATATGGGATGTCGTCGCGGCGGTCGCGCAGCGGCGGCACGAAGATCGGATAGACGTTCAGCCGGTAGAACAGATCCTCGCGGAACTTGCCGTCCTTGACCTGCTGCAGGAGGTTGCGGTGCGTCGCCGAAATCAGCCTGATGTCGACCCTGACGGTCGAGCGCCCACCGACCGGGTCGACCTCGCCGTCCTGGACCGCACGCAACAGCTTGACCTGCACGTCGAGCGGCAGGTCGCCGATCTCGTCGAGAAACAGCGTGCCCGAATGCGCTTCGACGAACTTGCCGGTGTGCTTGTCGGTGGCCCCGGTGAACGAGCCCTTCTCGTGACCGAACAGGATCGATTCGACCAGATTGTCTGGAATGGCGCCGCAATTGACGGTGACGAAGGGCTTCGTGCGGCGGTCGCCACTGCCCTGGATGGCGCGCGCCACCAGTTCCTTGCCGACGCCGGACTCGCCCTCGATCAGGATCGGAATGTTGGATGCCGCCGCTTTCTGGCCAAGACGGATCACCCTGTCCATGGCCGGGCTGTGCGTGATCATGTCCTTGAAGGTCAGGAGGCCGCCCCGCCGGCGCGATGTGCGCTTGACCTCGCCCTCGACGGCCTCGACCTTGAGCGCATTGCCGATCGACGCCTGCAGCCTGTCGGGAGACGCCGGCTTGACGACGAAATCGAAGGCGCCATGACGCATCGCCGAAACCACGGTCTCGATTCCGCCCTGCGCGGTTTGCACGATCGCCGGCACGTTGATGTCGCGCTCGCGCATCGCCTTCAGCACGCCGATACCGTCGAGACCGGGCATGACCAGATCGAGGATGACCACCGACACCTCGCGGGCGCCGGGTCCATCGAGGATGTCGAGAGCGGCCGCGCCGCCGTCGACCACGATTGCGCTGTAGCCGAACCGCGTCACCGCCGCTTCGAGCAGCCGGCGTTGCACCGGATCGTCATCGACTATGAGTATGGAACCTGTCATGACTGGTGTGACTGCCCGCCCGAGGAATTCTGCCCTGTGGACCATCTTGGCACAGGGTTCTAAATAAGGTTTCAAAAAACCCGGTGAATGAATTCCTTAGGATTTGACCGGCTTCTCGTTTCTCCTTGAACCTTGGCCACGGAAGGTGTCGGCAATGCATAGGGATTCTGGGCACATGGTTTCCGCACGGCGGCTGGCGGCGCCGGCGTCGGGTCAAGGCGCGGCCGAGCTGGGCGACTTGCCGGAATGGAACCTTGCCGACCTCTATGCCGGCATGGACGCGCCGGAGCTGAAGCGCGACATTGCCAAGGCCGCCACCGATGCGACCAGTTTCGAGAGCCGCTGGAAGGGTACGCTGGCCGCCGAAGCCGAGCGCGGCGGCGCCGGCAGGCTGGGCGAGGCGCTTGTCGCCTACGAGGCGCTGGAGGAACTGATCGGCCGCATCGTCTCCTATGCGGGACTGGTTTATGCCGGAAACACCGCCGATCCCCAGCGCGCCAAGCTCTATGGCGACATCCAGGAGAAGATGACCGACGCCAGCGCGCACCTTCTGTTCTTCGCGCTCGAACTCAACCTGATCGACGATGCGTCGATCGAAGGCGCGCTCGCCGGCGATCCCGCCTTCGGCCACTATCGGCCATGGGTGCTCGATCTGCGCAAGGACAAGCCTTACCAGCTCGAGGACCGCGTCGAGCAGCTCTTCCACGAAAAGTCGATCACCGGACGCGGCGCCTGGAACCGCCTGTTCGACGAAACGATGACCGACCTTCGCTTCCACATCGACGGCGAGGAACTGACGTTGGAGCCGGCGCTGAATCGTCTGCAGGACGCCGACGGCGAGGTGCGCCGCCGGGCGTCCGAGGCGCTGGCCACGACCTTCCGCAAGAACTTGCGCACCTTCACGCTGATCACCAACACGCTGGCCAAGGACAAGGAGATATCCGACCGCTGGCGTGGCTTCGAGGACATCGCCGATTCACGCCATCTGGCCAACCGCGTCGAGCGCAGTGTGGTGGACGCCTTGGCTTCCGCCGTTCGCGATGCCTATCCGCGCCTCTCGCACCGCTACTACGCGATGAAGGCACGCTGGCTGGGCATGGAGGTGATGAACCATTGGGACCGCAACGCGCCGTTGCCGGATACGCCCCAGGCGATCATCGGCTGGGACGAGGCCAGGAACACCGTGCTGTCCGCCTATCAGCGCTTTTCGCCCGACATGGCCGAGATCGCGCGAACCTTCTTCGACCGCAACTGGATCGACGCGCCGGTGCGGCCCGGCAAGTCGCCTGGCGCCTTCGCGCATCCGACCGTACCGTCGGCGCATCCCTATGTCCTGCTCAACTACATGGGCAAGCCGCGCGATGTGATGACGTTGGCGCACGAGCTTGGCCATGGCGTGCATCAGGTGCTGGCCGGCGGCCAGGGTGCGCTGATGGCCTCGACGCCGCTGACGCTGGCCGAGACGGCATCGGTCTTCGGCGAGATGCTGACCTTCCGCTCGCTGCTCGACCAGACCACCGACCGGCGCGAGCGCAAGGCCATGCTCGCCCAGAAGGTCGAGGACATGATCAACACGGTCGTGCGCCAGATCGCCTTCTATGAATTCGAGCGCAAGGTGCATGCCGAACGCAAGAACGGCGAACTGACCTCCGACAGGCTGGGTCAGTTCTGGCTCGAAGTGCAGGCCGAAAGTCTGGGTCCCGCCATCAAGCTGCGCGAAGGCTATGAGGTGTTCTGGACCTACATCCCGCACTTCATCCATTCGCCCTTTTATGTCTATGCCTATGCTTTCGGCGACTGCCTGGTGAACTCGCTCTACGCGGTCTACCAGAACGCCGAGCGCGGCTTTCAGGACAAGTATTTCGAAATGCTGCGCGCCGGCGGCACCAAACATCATTCCGAGCTTCTGGCGCCCTTCGGGCTCGACGCCACCGATCCCGCCTTCTGGCAGATCGGACTTGGCGTCATCAGTGGCCTGATCGACGAGCTGGAAGCGCTCGACACTTGAAATGCGCCCCCAGGCGTCGCTCTAACAGTTTAGCCGGAATGCATGTTGGGACAGCTCTACTATCGCCCTAAATATCTGTTCTTGAAGTACTCTCCACCGAAGTTTTCCGATAGCTTTCCACAAGCTCTATGATAGCCTTCGCTCCAAGCTCAGCCGGAGCGCATGCGGATCGGCGAGGAGAAATCTCAGCCGGCCGTGGCGCTCAGGCGAACGCGACAACGGCCGTTGGCATGGGCAACAAAGCCGATCGCCGACAGCTCGAACCGAAGCCGGCTGTTCTGCTTACCGCGGAACCACCAAGAGTAGTCCTTCGCCGAAGATCATGACCCACGGCAGACGGATCTGACTGGAGAGAGACAATGGGCACTTTTTTCTACGTGGTCCTGGCGTTCCTGATAGGCGTATTGGTCGGCTGGTTCCTTTGGGGGCGCCTGCGCGGTGAACTCGACAGCTTGCGCGGCGATCTCGACCGTACACGCAGCGAACGCGACAGGCTGCGCACCGACAGCGACCGCCTGACCGGCGAACTCGATGCATGCGGCAAGACCCGCGCCGACCTTGAGCGCCGGCTGCGCGAAGCGTCGGCCGCACCTGCCGCCGGAAGCAGCGCGGCAAAACCGGCAAGCCAGGCGCCGGCGGCCCTGATGTCGACCCCCGCGACGGCCAAATCCGCCACCACAAAGCCCGCGACGGCCAAACCGGCCGCTGCGAAAGCGGTCCCTGCCAAGCCGGCGGCGAAACCCGCCGCCACCAAAACCTCGGCTCCAGCCAAATCCGCAACGAGCAAGCCTGCAACAGTCAAGCCTGCAACAGCCAAGCCAGCATCCGGAAAGCCCGACAATCTGCGTCGGCTGATCGGTATCGGTCCGGTCAATGAGAAACTGCTCAAGGCACAAGGCGTCACCAGCTTCGCCCAGATCGCGTCCTGGACAGCGGCCGATATCAAACGGATCGAGGACGTCATGAATTTCGATGGCCGCATCGCGCGCGAACGCTGGATCGAGCAGGCCAAGCTGCTCGCCGCCGGCAACGAGAAGGAATTCGCCAAGCAGTTTCCAACAGCCGGAACCTCCAGCAACAGCTGATCGCCAGGCACGACCTGAAGATTGCAAGCGGCGGCGCCATATCGGCGTCGCCGTTTGCTCTTGGTTCCTGAGTTGGCCCAAAGGTCGGCTTTAAGAGGCAGCGTGCCGTTCCCTCGATTGCGCGCGGGCGGCACCCCATATAGAGCGGTTGATGGCTTCATTGACCGCAGCATTCGGTGCCCATGTCCCTGCCCGCCGCAATTTTTCGCAATGACAAAAGCGCGCGCCAGCTCGTTTTCGACCGGCCGGCCGATATCATCGTGGCGCACGACGCAGGCGATTTCGGGCCGGCTCTGGAAGCAGCACAAGCCGCGCATGATGCAGGCAAATGGCTTGCCGGCTATTTCTCGTATGATGCGGGCTACTTGCTCGAACCCAAGCTCGTTCCCCTGCTGCCGAATGGACGCCGCGCCCCACTCGTGTGCCTTGGGGTTTTCGATGCCCCGGTCGAAGAGGCGGTGCCGCCGCGCAATACGGCGGCGACCAATGGCCCGATCTTCGACGCCCGTGCGACGTGGTCGCCCGAGGATTATGAAAAACGCTTCTCGCGGCTGCACCAGCACATCCGGCAAGGTGATTGCTACCAGGGCAATCTGACCTTTCCCGTGCACGCGCAATGGTCAGGCGAGCCGCTGGCCGCGTTCGATGCGTTGACTGAACGTCAGCCGGTGAAATATGGCGCGCTGATCGCGCTCGGTGAACCCATCGTGCTGTCGCGCTCGCCTGAACTGTTCTTCGAGATCGACGCCGAGGGCATGATCGAGACGCATCCGATGAAGGGAACGGCGCCGCGCGGCGCCACCAAAGCCGAAGACGAACGGCAGAAGATCTTCCTGCGCAATGACGAGAAAAACCAGGCCGAAAACCGGATGATCGTCGATCTCCTGCGCAACGATATCTCGCTGATCAGCGAGGTGGGCACGCTGGACGTGCCGGCGCTGTTCCGCATCGAGACTTACCCGACCGTGCATCAGATGGTGAGCGACGTCAGGGCCAAATTGCTGCCGGGTCTCTCTATCCGCCAGATCTTTGCGGCGCTGTTTCCTTGCGGTTCGATCACCGGCGCGCCTAAGATCCGTGCCATGGAGATCCTGCGCGACCTGGAAGGCACGCCCCGCGATGCCTATTGCGGCGCCATAGGCTGGATCGCGCCCGGCGGCCCGATGCGCTTTTCCGTGGCGATCCGCACCATCTCGCTCTTTTCGGGCGGCGAGGCCGTCTACAATGTCGGAGGCGGCGTCGTCTTCGATTCGACGGCGCAGGAGGAGTATCAGGAGTGTCTGCTGAAAGCGCGCTTCGCGACGGGAACACCGCCGACTTTCAGTTGATCGAGACCATGCGCTGGGAACCCGGCCCGGGCTTCCTGCGCTTCGATCGTCATCTTGCGCGCCTCTATGGCTCGGCGGCGGAACTCGGCTTCCGCTGCGATCCAGGCACGGTCGGCGAGGCGCTGAGCAGCGCGGTCGGCGGTTCCGGCGTTGCCATGCGCACGCGCCTCGTCCTGTCGCACGATGGCGAGGTGACGGCCTCGGCGCAGCCTTATGAACCGCTCGCCGCCGACAAGGTCTGGATGCTGCGGCTGGCGCGGACGAGGCTCGATTCGAACGACACGCTGCTGCGCCACAAGACCAGCCGGCGACAGCTTTACACGCGTGCCCGTGCCGGACACCTCATCACGCAGGCCGACGAGGTGCTTATGGCCAACGAGCGTGGCGAGATCTGTGAAGGCACGATCACCAATGTCTTTGCCGATCTCGGCGACGGCGTGCTGGCGACGCCCCGGCTCGATTGCGGCCTGCTGCCTGGCGTATTGCGCGCGCAGCTTCTGGATGAAGGCCGCGCCCGCGAAGCGATCTACAGCTTGGACGATCTGAAATCCGCCAAGTCCCTGTTCGTCGGCAATTCGCTGCGCGGACTGATCCCCGCAAGACTGACCTGAGACATGACGTCCGTGCCCACTCACACACCCCCAAAACATACGCTGCCCACCCACACGCCCTATGACGGCTCGTCGAAACTGTTCAGCATCGGGCTGAAGCCGCTCGACCCGGCGGCCTGGATCGAGGTCGACGGCCATCTGCTGCCGTATCTCGCCGAAAAGCACCGGCTCTATGCCGAAATCCCAGAGCGCATTTTCGTCGAGGAGGACGGCACGCGCGACGCCCAGCAGGAAGTGCTCGACTTGCTCGCTGCGCATCTCCTGGAGAGGTTCCCCGAAACCCATCGGCTCGGCGGATCAGGCGTCGAGGTGGCGGGCGCGGCGAGCCGTCTGCCTGCTTCCCTCGCCGATGCGCCGCTGGCCAAAGCCTCACTGCTCGTCCAGGAAGACCTGATCCTGATGCGCAGCAGTGACAGCGGCTGGCGGCTGGTCGCCGGCTCGCTCTGCTTTCCCTCCTCCTGGTCGCTCCTGGAAAAGTTCGGCAAGCCGCTGCAGGACATCCACGCGCCGGTGCCGGGTTTCGGCCCTGGCACGCGTCCGGCGGAACTCATCAACCGGATGTTCGATGGCCTCCAGGGGCAGGCCGTCGAACGCTACAACTGGTCGATCCAGTCCGACAACGCGCTCTACCATCCGCTCTCCGACCTGCAGCGCATCGACCGCGCCACCAACCGGCCGTCGCGCTTTCCCGATGGCGACATCGACGCCCATGCCTTCATTCGCGTCGAGCGGCAAACCCTGCGCAAACTGCCTGTTTCACGCGATATCCTGTTCACCATCCGCATCCATCTCGATCCGCTCGCCGTGCTGGCCAGGCACCCTGATCGGGCGAAGCTCGCGGTGTCTTTCGCCGCCCAGCTCGAAGCACTCGATCTCGCCCAGCTCGACTACAAGGGCCTGACATCGGACCGTGATCGGCTGATGACGGTCCTTAACCACATGGCCAATGACGACTGATCGCTGGTTGGCGCTTTTCGCTGGTTTGTGACAATGATCTGTGATGTAGCGCATGGCCGCCGGGCAAAGATGCCCGGTTTTGTGTGTGCGTTTTCCCAGTTTCCTGGGCTTTGAAGGAGTGCTCGATAAAATGGCGAATGAAAACTGGCCCGTTTACGGTGAGATCAGCGGCCCTGTCGTGGTGATCGGCTTCGGCTCGATCGGCCGGGGAACGCTGCCGCTGATCGAACGCCATTTCAAGTTCGACAAGTCGCGCATGACGGTTATCGATCCGCGCGACACCGACCGCAAGCTGCTCGACGAGCGCGGCATCACCTTCGTCCAGGAAGCGGTGACCGAGAAGAACTACAAGAAGCTCCTGACCCCGCTTCTGACCAATGGCGGCGGCCAGGGCTTTTGCATCAACCTGTCGGTCGATACCGGCTCGGTGGACCTGATGCGGCTCTGCCGCAAGCTCGGCGTGCTCTACATCGACACCGTCGTCGAGCCGTGGCTCGGCTTCTATTTCGACGCCAAGGCCGATAACGCCAGCCGCACCAATTACGCGCTGCGCGAGTCGCTGCTCAAGGAAAAGCACGACAAGCCCGGCGGCGCCACGGCGGTCTCCACCTGCGGCGCCAATCCAGGCATGGTCTCGTGGTTCGTCAAGCAGGCGTTGGTCAATCTCGCCACCGATCTTGGCCTGGAGTTCTCGGAGCCCGCGCAGGACGACCGCGAGGGCTGGGCCAAGCTGATGAAGAAGGCCGGCGTCAAGGGCATCCACATCGCCGAACGCGACACCCAGCGCACCAAGAAGCCGAAACCGATGGATGTGTTCTGGAACACATGGTCGGTCGAAGGCTTCATCTCCGAGGGCCTGCAGCCCGCGGAACTTGGCTGGGGCACACACGAGACATGGATGCCGAAGAACGCCAAGAAGCACAAGCACGGCTCGAAGGCAGCCATCTACCTGGAGCAGCCGGGCGCCAACACGCGCGTGCGCTCGTGGTGCCCGACGCCCGGCGCGCAATACGGCCTGCTGGTGACGCATAACGAGGCGATCTCTATCGCCGATTTCTTCACCGTGCGTTCGAAGAAGGGCAAGGTGCATTACCGCCCGACCTGCCACTATGCCTATCATCCCTGCAACGACGCGATGCTGTCGCTTGACGAGATGTTCGGCGCCGCCGGCAAGCCTCAGCCGGTGCATCATGTGCTCGACGAGAACGAGTTGATCGACGGCGTCGACGAACTCGGCGTGCTGCTCTACGGCCACGACAAGAATGCCTACTGGTACGGCTCGCAGCTGTCGCTCGCCGAGGCGCGCAAGCTGGCCCCCTACCAGAATGCCACCGGCATGCAGGTCACCTCGGCGGTGCTCTCGGGTATGGTCTGGGCGCTGGAGAATCCCGAGGCCGGCATCGTCGAAGCCGACGAGATGGACTACAGGCGGTGCCTGGAAGTGCAGTCCCAGTATCTCGGACCGGTCAAGGGCTACTACACCGACTGGACGCCGCTCGATAACCGTCCCGGCCTGTTCCCGGAAGACCTCGACCGGAACGACCCGTGGCAGTTCCGCAACATCCTTGTGCGATAGCAGCACCGCCCACCTGCCTCACTGCCTTGCAATCGCCCGGAAATCGGGCGATTGAAGGGATGCGGACCATAGCGATACGTATTCATCTGGACGCACGTCGCTCTGGAAACTTGGATGCACGCCTCGTGCTTGTCGAAAATCGATTTCCGATTTTTGGGCCGATGCGAGAGGAGAGGATTTTCACATGATCATTGCGCGCAAAATTCTTTCGATGAGCGTGGCGGGTGCCATTGCGGCGATGCTCGCCGCCTGTGCGACCAGCGGCCCCGATCAACCGCCGATGGCAGCGGCGCCGAAAGGCGTCGAGGGCTCGTGGATCGACGCCAAGGGCACCGGCCTGTCGACCTTCACCGGCGGCACCTTCACGACGGTAGCCACCGACACCGGCCAGAAGCTTGCCGACGGCAGCTACACGATGACCGGCGCCACATCGGTGCAGATCAACGGCACCTCGCTGATCCGCCAGACCGCGGTCAGCTTCAACTGCCTGATGGTGTCGACAAGCCAGCTCAACTGCACGAGCTCCAGCGGTCAGAATTTCGTGCTGACAAGGCGCGTCTGAACCCACGACCATTCGTTTTCCAAGGACGGCGGCCGGTTGGCCGCCGTCCTTTTTTGTGCCGGCAAAGGGTCCCGGATTCCGCTTGCGTCATCCGGAACGCGATGGGAACATGGCCAAAGCGCCGGCTGTTATGTTCCAGTCAAGCAAGAGCGCTAATGGCCTCTGATCAGCTTTCCGGGAGACGAAGATGAAGAAGCTTGCCGCCATTGCAGCCCTGTCAGCCTCAACCCTCGGCCTGTCGGCCGGCGCGTCCTTTGCCGACTACACGCTGAACATCCTGCATATCAACGACTGGCACAGCCGCATCGAAGGCAACAACAAATATGAATCGACCTGCTCGGCGGACGAGGAGACCAAGGGCGAGTGCATCGGCGGCGCGGGCCGGCTGATCACCGCGATCGCCCAGGAACGCAAGAAGCTGGAAGGCCAGAACGTGCTGCTGCTCAGCGCCGGCGACAATTTCCAGGGCTCGCTGTTCTACACAACCTATAAGGGCAAGGTCGAAGGCGAATTCCTCAACGACATGAAGTTCGATGCCATGGCCCTCGGCAACCATGAATTCGACGACGGCGAGGCCGCCTTGGCGCCGTTCCTCGACATGATCAAGTTCCCCGTGCTCGGCGCCAATGTGAAGGCCAACGCGCAATCCAAGCTCGGCGACCGCGTCAAGCCATCTGTTGTCGTCGAGGTCGGCAGCCAGAAGATCGGCATCATCGGCGCGATCACCAACGACACGCCGGACCTCGCTTCGCCGGGTCCCAACGTCGCCATCGAGGACGACGTCAAGTCGATCACTGCCGAAGTCGAGAAGCTCAAAGGCGAAGGCGTCAACAAGATCATCGCCGTGACCCATATCGGCTACAAGCGCGAACGCGACGTCATCGCCAAGATCCCGGGCGTCGATGTCGTCGTCGGCGGCCACAGCCATTCCCTGCTGTCGAACACCGACCCGAAGGCGGAAGGCCCCTACCCGACGATGGTCGACAATCCGGACGGCTACAAGGTGCCGGTGGTGCAGGCGGCCTCCTATTCGAAATATCTCGGCGAGTTCAAGGTGGTGTTCGACGACAATGGCGTCGTCAAATCGGCCAGCGGCGACCCGATCTATCTCGACAAGTCGATCACCCCCGACCCGGCCGTGCTCGCCCGCATCAAGGAGCTTGGGGCGCCGATCGAGGCGTTGAAGAACAAGGAAGTGGCCGAAACCACCGACGTCATCGACGGCAGTCGCGAGAGCTGCCGCACCCGCGAATGCGCGATGGGCAATCTCGTCTCCGACGCCATCCTCGACCGCGTCAAGGGACAGGGCGTCGAGATCGTCATCTCCAATGGCGGCGGCCTGCGCGCCTCGATCGACAAGGGCACCGTCACCATGGGCGAGGTGCTGACCGTGCTGCCCTTCCAGAACACGCTGGCGACCTTCCAGATTTCGGGCAAGGATCTGGTGGCCGGCCTCGAGGGCGGTCTCAGTCAGGTCGAGGACGGCGCCGGGCGCTTCCCCCAGGTCGCCGGCCTGAAATATTCCTTCGACAAATCCGTTGCGCCCAATGCCGGCCGGGTCAAATCGGTGGAGGTCATGGAAGGCGGTGCCTGGACGCCGATCAAGCCGGAGAAGGACTATCTGGTCGCCACCAACAACTATGTTCGCCAGGGCGGCGACGGCTACAAGGTCTTTGCCGACAAGGCCAGGAATGCCTACGACTACGGCCCCGGCCTCGAACAGGTGGTTGCCGACTATCTCGGCGCCCACCGGCCCTACACGCCGAAGCTCGACGGCCGCATCACCGAAATAGCCGCGACCGTCGCCGCGGCGCCTGCGGCCCCGGCAACCGATCCGGCCAAGCCAGCCGAAGCGGCACCGGCCACCCCGGCGCCCGCACCGGCTGAAGCCGCCAAGCCTGCCGAAGCGGCACCGGCAATGCCTGAATTGCCGGCCAACTCGGGCGATATCGCCAACACACCACCGGCCATATCGACGGAAGGAGCACCTCCCCCGCCAGCGCCACCAGCCGCGCTGGCACCGGCCGAGCCGGCAAAACCTGCTGAGGCCGCGCCAGCGGAAGCCAGCCATGTCATCGTTGCCGGCGACACCTATTGGGATCTGGCCAAGAAGGCCTATGGCGACGGCGCCATGTGGAAGGTCATATCGGGCGCCAACAAGGGCTACGAACCCCGCCGGCTTCCTGTCGGCGCAACGCTGACCATCCCGCCGAAATAGCTCGCTTATATGCCTGAATGACACCGCCCGTCCGAAAACCGGACGGGCGTCCTGTTTTCGGGCTAATGCATGTCGCCCAAAAGTGACCTCGGTTTTGGGAGAACGACATGCATAAAACAGAGACTTAAAGCGGGTCGTCTGAATCCATTCGGACAATCCGCTGTAAGGTGCGGCCAGACGCTGCATTGAATGCGCGCGCAAGATGGTTAGGTTCGCGTCTCCCGGAGAACCCTTATGACGCTTCCCACCCCCGCCGATCCCAAGGTTGCAAAAGCGCTCGGCCCGTTGCCCGCTGGGCATCCGCCGGTCAAGGCGGGCAAGATCGGCGTCATGCTGGTCAATCTGGGCACGCCCGATGGCACCGATTTCAAGCCGATGTGGCGGTATCTGCGTGAATTCCTGTCCGATCCGCGCGTCATCGAGCTCAACAGGGCGATCTGGTATCCGATCCTCTATGGACTTGTGCTCACCACGCGCCCCAAGAAGTCGGGCGCCAATTACGCCCGGATCTGGAACCGGGAAAAGAACGAGTCGCCGCTGCGCACCTACACCCGTGCCCAGGCCGAAAAGCTGGCCGAAGCGCTGCGCGACCTGCCTGATGTCGTCGTCGACTGGGCGATGCGCTATGGCAATCCTTCGACCGCCAGCATTGCCCAGCGTCTGGCCGACCAGGGCTGCGACCGCATTCTTTCGTTTCCGCTCTATCCGCAATATTCGGCGACGACCACGGCAACAGCCAACGACCAGCTGTTTCGCGCGCTGATGAAGATGCGCCGCGCGCCGGCCGTCCGCAGCGTGCCGCCCTACTATGACGAGCCGGTCTATATCGAGGCGCTGGCGCGTTCGATCGAACGGCATCTGGCGACGCTGGATTTCGAGCCGGAGGTGGTCATCACCTCCTATCACGGCATTCCAAAACCCTATTTCGAGAAGGGCGATCCCTATCATTGCCACTGCCAGAAGACGACGCGGCTGTTGCGCGAACGGCTCGGCTGGGATGACAGGAAACTGATCATCACCTTCCAGTCGCGCTTCGGCGCGCAGGAATGGCTGCAACCCTATACCGACAAGACGGTGGAGAAACTCGCACAGGACGGCGTCAAGTCGATCGCCGTCGTCAATCCCGGCTTTTCCGTCGACTGCATCGAGACGCTGGATGAGATCGGCCGCGAGGCGGCCGAAACCTTCCACCATGCCGGCGGCAAGAATTTCGCCCATATCCCTTGCCTCAACGACAGCGCGGAGGGGATGGCGGTGATCGAGGCGATGGTGCGGCGCGAACTGTCTGGCTGGGTCTAGGAGAAATTCCAGGAAAAGTGTGAAACGGTTTTCCCGGGAAAAGCGAATAGCGCTTTCCCTTGGGAATTTCGTCAACCGGAGTTAGAGCGGCTCGCCGCTCTAACTCCGGAACAACACAAGCTCCGGGGCGTTAAGGCGCGCCGCCGGAGAATGCGATGTCCCGCAAACTCGACCTCAGAACTGGCCAGCCCGTCTGGTCAGCCTATCGCGCGCCTGCGGTGCCGACGGACGGCTTGATCCGGGACGTCAAGGCAGATGTGCTGGTCGTCGGCATGGGCATCAGCGGCGCCATGATGGCCGAGGCGCTGACGGCCGATGGCCATCGGGTGATCTGTATCGACCGGCGCGGTCCGCTGAAGGGCTCGACGGCCGCAACCACCGCACTGGTGGCATTCGAAATAGACCAGCCTCTCTCCACGCTTTCGAAGATGATCGGCAGAGCCTCGGCGCAGCAGGCCTGGCGGCGCTCGCGGCTCGCCGTCTCCAATCTCGCCGGACGCATCGCCGAACTCGGCATCAACTGTGGCCTGAGCCGGGCGCCGTCGCTCTATCTGTCTGGCACGATACTTGGTCCGTCGGAACTGCGCGACGAGGCCAAGGCACGGCGGCTAGCCGGCATCGCCGCGACCTATCTGACGCCGGCGCCGCTGGCGGAGACATTCGGCATCGACCGCGAAGGCGCCATTCTCAGCCACGGCAACATCGCGCTCGACCCGCGTAAGCTGACGGCTGGGCTGCTGCTGAAATCCCTTCAGCGCAAGGCTCGCTTCTACGCCCCCGTCGAAGCGACAGTGATTGAGGATAGCGCCGAAGCTGTTGTCGTCGCGACCAGGGATGGCCCGACCATAACCGCGCGACATGTTGTTCTGGCCACCGGCTACGAACTTGTGGAGATCGTGCCGGCCGCGGCCCACCGGATCATCTCGACATGGGCGATCGCAACATGCCCGCAACCGCGAAAGCTCTGGCCGGACGCAGCGTTCATCTGGGAAGCGTCGGAGCCATATCTGTATATGCGCACGACGATCGACGGCCGGGTCATTTGCGGGGGCGAGGACGAGGATTTTGTCGACGAAGCGCGGCGCGACGAGCTGATCGCCGACAAGAGCACACGCATCGCCGAGAAGCTCGGCCTGGTATTTCCGCATCTCGACACCAGGCCCGATTTTGCCTGGACCGGTTCGTTCGGCACCACAACCACCGGCCTGCCCTATATCGGCGCCATTCCCCGCCACCCGCGCATCCATGCAGTGATGGGCTACGGCGGCAACGGCATCACCTTCTCGCAGATCGCTTCCGAGATTGTCCCGGCTTCGATCAACGGGCTGGAGGACACGGATGCAAGTTTGTTTGCCTTCAACCGCTGATCGCACCCGCAAACAATCCGTCATCACCTGATTGTAACGCATCTGAAACACACTTAAGTCTTTGGTGAAGTCGGCCGCGCGAGAATGGCTTGTGCGGCCTTCGTCTGAGGGAGAGCCAAATGGATTTCAGTGGTTTCGATATTGCGGTTGGTGCACTTGCCCTTCTGGTATTGGTGCTGCTGATCAAAGGCATCAGGACAATCCCGCAAGGCTACAACTATACGGTGGAGCGCTTTGGCCGTTACACCAAGACACTGAGCCCGGGTCTCAATTTCATTTACCCGTTCATCGACCGCATCGGCGCCAAGATGAACATGATGGAGCAGGTGCTCGACGTTCCAAGCCAGGAAATCATCACCCGCGACAACGCCATCGTCGGTGTCGACGGCATCGCCTTTTTCCAGATCCTCAACGCCGCTCAGGCCGCCTACCAGGTTTCCGGCCTGCAGAACGCCATCCTCAATTTGACGATGACCAACATCCGTACCGTCATGGGTTCGATGGATCTCGATGAACTCCTGTCGAACCGCGACGCCATCAACGAGCGCCTGCTGCGCGTCGTCGATGAAGCGGCCCACCCGTGGGGCATCAAGATCACCCGCGTCGAGATCAAGGACATCAACCCGCCGGCTAACCTCATCGAATCGATGGGCCGGCAGATGACCGCGGAACGCAACAAGCGCGCCCAGATCCTTGCCGCCGAAGGCCTCAAGCAGTCGCAGATCCTCGAGGCCGAAGGCCGCAAGGAAGCCGCCTTCCGCGATGCCGAGGCGCGCGAACGTTCGGCCGAGGCGGAGGCCCGCGCCACCCAGGTGGTGTCGGAAGCGATCTCCAAAGGCGATGTGCAGGCGCTGAACTACTTCGTCGCCCAGAAATACACCGAAGCGTTGGGCAAGATCGGCACCGCGACCAACAGCAAGATCGTGCTGATGCCCTTCGAGGCATCGTCGCTGATCGGTTCGCTCGGCGGCATTGGCGAGATCGCCAAGGAAGTCTTCCGCAGCGAAGGCACGACCGGCTCGCAGAGGCAGGCCGCGCGCCCGCCGGTCGTTCGCCCAACCGACAACTGAGGTCGAAACCAATGATCGACCGCATCGTTTCCGAACTCGGCCCGTGGAACTGGATGGTTCTCGGTTTCGTCCTGCTGGTGATGGAAATCATCGCGCCGGGTATCTTCATGCTGTGGATCGGCATCGCCGCGCTGATCATCGGCGCTGTGTCGCTGCTGATCTGGGACACCGGCTTCTGGACATGGCAGGTCCAGGTCCTCGCCTTCCTGGCGCTGTCGCTGGTCTCGGCCTATGTCGGCAAGAAGCTGGTCGGCAGCCGCAACGACCCGACCGATCAGCCGCTGCTCAACCGGCGCGGCGCGCAAATGGTCGGCAGGATGGCGACACTTGCCGAACCGATCCGTGACGGGCGCGGCCGCATCAAGCTGGGCGACACACTGTGGCGTGTCTCCGGCCCTGACCTGCCGGCCGGCACGCAAGTGCGCGTGACGGGTGCGGCCGATACGGATCTGGAACTGACCGTCGAAGCGGTCTGAACGTTCAGGCCGCGCCGATACGCAGCAGATCGTGCAGGTGGATGAGGCCGACTGGTTTCCGGCCCTCCACCACCATCAGGCTGGTGATGGCTGAATTGTTGATCGTCTGCAGCGCCGTTGCCACCAGCGTGTCCGGCGTCGCGGTCTTCGGACCTCTTGTCATCACCTGATCCACCGTCATCGCCAGCAGATTGCTGCCGATGTGACGGCGGATGTCCCCATCGGTGATGATGCCGACCAGCGCACCGTCGACATCGGTGATCGCGACGCAGCCAAACCCTTTGCGCGACAGTTCCAGGATCGCGTCCTGCATGCCGGTGCCCGCAACCACCAGCGGCAGCCTGTCGCCGACATGCATGATCTCGCGGATCTGCGTCAGGTTGGCGCCGAGCTGGCCGCCCGGGTGAAAGGTGCGGAAATGGTCCGGCGTGAAGCCGCGTGCTTCGAGCAGCGCGATCGCCAGCGCGTCGCCCATCACCAGTTGCAGCAGCGTCGATGTCGTTGGCGCCAGGCCATGCGGACAGGCCTCCGGAGCGCGCGGCAAAAGCAGCACCACGTCCGCCGCCCGCGCCAGCGCCGATGTCTCTCCGGCGGTGATGGCGATCAGCGGAATGGAAAAGCGCCTGGAATAGGCGACGATGCCCATCAGTTCCTTGCTTTCGCCCGACCACGACATGGCGATGATGGCGTCGTCCCTGGCGATCATGCCGAGATCGCCGTGGTTGGCTTCGGCGGGATGGACAAAGAAAGCCGGCGTGCCGGTCGAGGCCAGCGTCGCGGCGATCTTCGAACCGATATGGCCGCTTTTGCCGACGCCGGTGACGATGAGCCGGCCTTCAATCCCCGAGATCATCTCGACCGCCTGGGCGAAAGGCGCGGCCAGCCCATTCTCCAGCGCCTCGGCGAGGGCTGCGACACCAGCCTGTTCTGTCGCCACCGTCCTCAGCGCCGAAGCGATCGAGGCTTGCCTGTCCAAAGGCTTCTTATCCAGGGATCCCGCATGCATGGCTGATGCGATTAGCGCTTTGCCGGCGCGCTGTCCAACGGAAATGGCCCAGGCATATCGCCCGAACGTGTGCGGTGGTTTAGACGACGGCAGGCGAGAAAACGCACGCAGTATGAATCCCTTTGGAAATCAGCGCTTCAGGCAGCTGACGGGCCGCTGCCTCAACCCTCCGTTAACCATCCCCATTTACGGTTCGGTAAGTATGGCGCGCGTGCGCCGCGCAAGCAGTGGTGGCGATGTCCGGGGTCCAGCCAGAAAATTCGACGCGACGTGGGGGCAAGGCGGTCTGCGCCTTGCTGCTGGCAACCAGCATGTTTGCCTTGCTGCGCCCAACGGCGCTCCATGCCCAGGAAACCGAACTGCGCGGCGAAGTTTCGGAATCGGCGATCCTGTCCGACCAGCAGCGCAAGGCGAGACAGCTGGCCTTGGCAGCGCAGGGTCAACAGCCGGCCAACGCCGCGCAGGACAATGCGCCGGCCCGCACCTATCGGCCGGCCAGCGCCGGTGCCGTGCCTGACGACGCCGACACTGGCGACGCCACCGCGACCGGCAGCCTCTTTGACCCGCCGGCAGCCACTGACGACACGTCCGCCGACACGGCGGCGCCGCCCAAGCCTCGCCGCCGCTCATCGAGCGCCAGGCAGAATGCGGCTGACCAGGCCAAGGACAGGGCTGCCGACAAGTCGAAAAAGAAGAAGAAATCGACGGCCGACACCTCCGACATCACCGCTTCCACGACCGCCTCCACGCCGGACGCCACCGATGCTGCAGAGACCGATGCGGACACGGCCAACCGCCGCGCACTCACCATCGACAGCGCCGACAGGCAGAAGCTCGACCCAGGAGCGGAGCGTACGGACGCCATCGAAGGCCAGAAGAAGAAGCTGGAGGATGATCCGTTTGCCGCCACCGGCGTCAAATGGGGCTCCTTCGTCATCCGGCCGACGATCGAACAGGGCCTGACCGCCACCTCGAACGGCGATTCGAGCAGTGCAGGCAAGTCGGCGCTGCTGTCCGAGACCGCGCTGCGCTTTTCCGCCGCCTCCGACTGGCGCGAGAACTCCGCTACGATCGACGGCTATGGCCTTTTTCGTGAGACCGTCTCGGGTTACCCGGTTCACGACGAGCAAGGCCGCATCGAAGGCCAGCTCAATGTCGATCTCGACAATGAACTGCGCGCCATCGCCAAGCTCGGCTACGAGGCCGTGCCGGAATCGGCATCATCGCCTGATGCCATTGCCGGCGTCAGCAAGCAGCCGCTGCGGCAGACCATCGATGGCAGCCTGGCCGTCGAAAAGCATCTCGGCAAGATGCAGTACACGTTGACCGGCGCGGTCTCGCACGACTTCTACGGCGACGCCAAGCTCTCGGACGGCACCTCGCTATCGCAGAAGGATCAGGACTCGACGCTCTACACGGCGACGTTGCGCACCGGCTACGAGATCTCCCCTGCCCTGACCCCCTTCACCGAAATCGAGGTCGGCCGCCGGACCTATGATCAACGCATCGACAATGAAGGCTTCGAGCGCTCGTCGACGCGACTCGGCGCCCGCGCCGGCCTTGCACTCGACATGGGTGAGAAGCTGTCGGGCGAATTCTCGGCCGGCTGGCTCAGGGAAGCGATCGACGACAAAAACCTTGATGCGATCTCGGGTGCCACCGTCAACGCCGACCTCAAATGGTCACCCGAGCGCGGCACCATAATCGGCCTGACCGGGCGGACCACCGTCGAGCCCACGACCACATCGGGCGAGAGCGGCGACATCCTCTATTCCGGTCGCCTGACAGGCGAACGCCAGATTCGCGCCAACCTCACCGCCAACGCGGCTCTGGGTCTCGACTGGCGTGATTACATCGGCATCGACGGCCATGACAGGGTGTTGAGCGCCGAGGCCGGCCTGACCTGGTGGCTGAACCGCTACGCCGGCCTGACCACAAGAGTGAGGAGCGAGAAACTGACCAGCAACCTGCCGGGCCGGGACTACACCGCCAACAGCATCTTCCTCGGCGTCAAGGTGCAGCGCTGAACGGCCGCACCAACGACATCCGGCCGCTCGCTAGGATGTTTTAAAACGCAGCGCCACGGCGCTCTGACGGCTTCAGCTCGTCGAGAAGCGTGCGGATGACGCCCGCCATGTTCTCGTTCATGTCGCTGCGCCACAGCGCGAAGGCGACATTGGCCTCGACAAAACCCTCCGGCGATCCGCAGTCGAACGTGCGGCCTCGATAGTGGTAGCCGTAGAAAGGCTGCTGCTTTTCCAGCTTCAGCATGGCGTCGGTGAGCTGGATCTCGTTGCCGGCGCCTTTTTCCTGACCTTCTAGGATCTTGAAGATCTCCGGCTGCAGGATGTAGCGGCCGTTGATGTAGAGGTTGGACGGCGCGGTGCCGGCCTTCGGCTTTTCCACCATCTCGGTGATACGGAAGCCGTGATGCGTGTCCTCGCCGCGGCCGACGATGCCGTATTTGTGGGTTTCGGCGGGATCGCATTCCTGCACCGCGATGATGTTGTTGCCCGTCTCCTCGTAGAGCTCGACCATTGCCTTCGTGCAGCTCTTCTCCGACTGCATGATCATGTCGGGCAACAAAAGCGCGAAGGGCTCGTCGCCGACGAGCTCGCGGGCGCACCAGACGGCGTGGCCAAGTCCCATCGGCACCTGCTGGCGTGTGAAACTGGTCTGCCCCGGCGCCGGCTGCAGCCGCTGCAGGCGGGCGAGCTGGTCGTCCTTGCCGCGCTGGGCCAGCGTGTCATAGAGTTCGAACTGGATGTCGAAATGGTCCTCGATGACGGCCTTGTTGCGACCGGTGACGAAGATGAAATGCTCGATGCCGGCCTCGCGCGCCTCATCCACCACATACTGGATCACCGGCCGGTCGACGACGGTCAGCATTTCCTTGGGGACAGCCTTGGTGGCCGGAAGAAACCGTGTGCCGAGACCGGCGACCGGGAAGACTGCCTTGCGAACTCTCTTCATGCTTTCAATTATCCGTTTGAGGGCCAGCTCCGCAATCCCCGTTTCAAGACATTTTCACGCCGGAATTGGGGATTACTGGGAAACTGAGGGGAACGTCCACCGGTAAAGCTTCGAAGCGTCTTTTCGTTCCCGGTGGCACCTATGGTAAACTAATTCCTAACCTGGTTCGGCGATGAATGGTCTTTCCTGAGACAGAGAAGGAGGAAAAGATGTCCGTTCGCAATGCCGCAAAAATTTTTACCAGCGTCATGGCGGCAGCCAGCCTATCGCTCGCTCTGCTGATGCCTGGCCCCGCTTTCGCCGATGCCGGTTTCCGGCAATGGGTCGCCGGCTTCCGCGCCACCGCCGTGCAGAGCGGCGTTTCCGGCGCCCTCTACGACCAGGCCTTCAGGAACATCAGGGATATCGATCCCGTGGTGCTGGAAAAGGCGCGCACGCAGCCTGAATTCACGGCCCCTGCCTGGGACTATTTCGACAACCGCGTCCATGATCAGTCCGTCGCCGTCGGCCAGCAGATGGCCAGGAAATGGAAGCCGTGGCTGGATCGGATCGAGGCCAGGTTCGGCGTCGACCGTTACATCCTGCTGGCCATCTGGTCGATGGAATCGAATTATGGCGAGATCCTCAAGCGCGACGACATCATGCGCAACGTCGTGCGCTCGCTGGCGACCTTGGCCTACGCCGATCCGAAGCGGGCGAAATTCGCCCGCACACAGCTGATCGCCGCGCTGAAGATCCTGCAGACCGGCGACATCGACGAAAGCCATCTGAGCGGATCCTGGGCCGGCGCCATGGGCCACACCCAGTTCATCCCGACCAGCTATCTGCATTATGCCGTGGACATGGACGGCAATGGCAAGCGAGACATCTGGAATTCGATCCCCGATGCGCTGGCGACATCAGCCAATTTGTTGAAGAAGAATGGCTGGCAGGCCGGCAAGACCTGGGGCTATGAGGTCGCCTTGCCAGCCGGAAAACTTCCCGGCGGTTCCAAGACGCTGTCGCAGTGGCAGGCGCTCGGCGTCGCCAGGGCCAACGGCAAGCCGTTCAAGAACGGCTCCGACAAGGCGACGCTGAAGGTGCCGGACGGCCGCAGCGGGCCGGCCTTCCTGATGATCAAGAATTTCACGGTCATCAAGGCCTACAACAACGCCGACAAATATGCGCTGGCCGTCGGCCTTCTTGCCGACGAAATCGCCGGCTCGAGCGGTCTGGTGCAGGACTGGAAGCGGCCTTTCACCAAGCTTACTTTCGAGGAAAGACAGGAGCTGCAGAAGCGGCTTTCCCAGCATGGCCTTTACGACGGCAAGTTCGACGGCAAGATCGGCGACGGCTCGAAGACTGCCATCATGGCCTTCCAGGCCAAGGCCGGCTTGACCCAGGACGGCTATCCGAGCATGGAAGTGCTGAAGTGGCTCCGGCAGAAATAGAGCCGCCTGCGGTGCCGCGCGGCCTTCCAGGCGCGCAAAGGACACTGTAGCAATCTGGTTGGCGCGGCATTTGCCGAGAAACCGATGCGGTTTTTCGGCAGGACTGCGCCAAGGGACGGAGGAAACGATTGGCTTCGGCTGCGCGCATCGCAGGGCTTGTTCGTCGCATGCCGGTGCTCGTCCTGGCCGTGGTCGTGCTTGCCGTCGGCGTGGCTGGCGCCTTTCATGCGCCGGCCATGGCGCAGGAGCAGCAAAACCGCGGCTGGTCGTTGCGCGACCTTTTGTTTCCGCGCCGCAGCGAGCGCATTGAGCCGCCCCTGGATATCCAGAAGCCGAGGCCCAGGCCCAAGGCGAAAAAACCCCGCGCCCCGCGCCCGCCCGCGGAACCGGAAATCCCGGTGGTCGACAAGGCGCCGGACGCCCGCACCGTCCTGGTGGTCGGCGACTTCATGGCGGCCGGCCTCGCCGAAGGCCTCGACACCGCTTTCGCAGAGAATGCCGGCGTCAGGATCGTCGTTCGCAGCAATGGCTCGTCCGGCTTCGTGCGCGATGATTTCTACAACTGGCCCGAACAGATCAAATCGCTGATCGAGACCGAAAAACCCGCCGCCGTGATCGTCATGCTGGGCTCCAACGACCGCCAGTCGATGAAGGTGGGCGACGTGCGCGAACAGCCACGCTCCGAGAACTGGACCAAGGAATATGAACGCAGAACCGACGCGCTGGGCAAAGCCATCGCCGCGGCCAAGGTCCCCTTCCTTTGGGTCGGCATGCCGGCGTTCCGGGTGCCGAAGATGACCTCGGATATGCTTGCCTTCAACGACATCTACCATCAGGCCGCAGAAAGCCATGGCGGCGAATTCGTCGATATCTGGGACGGCTTTGTCGACGAGAACGGCGCCTTCGTCACCAGCGGCCCCGACATCAACGGCCAGCCGGTGCGGCTGCGCGCCGATGACGGCATCAATATCTCGAAGGCGGGCAAGCGCAAGCTCGCCTTCTACACCGAAAAACCGCTGCTGAAGATCCTCGGCCTGACCGCGCCGGGAAGCATGATTACACCGTCCGCTCCGGCGGGCGCCCCTGTCGAGACGCCGGCGCCGGCCGCGCCCCCCATCGTCATCGACCGCACCGCGCCGATGCTGCTCAGCGATCCGGCACTCGACGGCGGCTCGGAGCTGCTTGGCGCGGCACCGCCGGCAAAGGCCAATCCGGACCTGCCCGGTGAAAAGCTTGTGGTCGAGGGCAAGGCACCGATTGCATCGCCCGGCCGCGCCGACGATTTCTCCTGGCCGCCGAAGGCCGCAGCCGCGACCGACACCACGACCGCGATCAATCGTTAGTGTCGCAGCGCGGCTCCGAGGCCGGGCTCAGCGCGGGAGAACGCTCGACCCCATCAACGCCTCGTCGATCGAACGCGCCGCCTGGCGGCCTTCGCGGATCGCCCAGACGACCAGCGACTGGCCACGACGCACGTCGCCGGCCGCATAGAGCCTGTCGACGCTGGTCTTGTAGTCGCGGTCATTGGCCTCGACATTGCGCGAGCGGCGGCTGTCGGTGGAGATCTTCATCTCACCCTCCAATTCCTTCGCCACACCGGCCGCGGCCGGCCCGGCAAAGCCGATGGCGATGAAAGCGAGATCGGCACGAATGACGAATTCGGTACCGGCGATCGGCTTGCGCTTGTCGTCGACCTCGCAGCACTTGACGCCGGTCAGCTGGCCTTCCTCGCCGATGAATTCGAGCGTCGCCACCTGGAATTCGCGCTCGGCGCCTTCGGCCTGCGAGGACGAGGTGCGCATCTTCGTCGCCCAGTAGGGCCAGACCGAAAGCTTGTCTTCCTTCTCCGGCGGCTGTGGGCGGATGTCGAGCTGTGTGACGCGCACCGCGCCCTGGCGGAAGGCCGTGCCGACGCAGTCGGACGCGGTATCGCCGCCGCCGACGACGACGACATGCTGGCCGCCGGCGATGATGGGATGCGACGGCCACGCCACCGACTGGATCGGTTCGCCGCCGACCCGCCTGTTCTGCTGCACCAGATAGGGCATCGCGTCATGCACGCCGCCGAGATCGTCGCCGGGAATACCGGCCGCGCGCGGCGTTTCGGAACCGCCGCAATAGAGCACGGCATCATGTTCGGCGAGCAGTTCGGCGACCGGCTTGTCGACCCCGACATTGACGCCGCAATGGAAGGTCACGCCCTCGCCCTGCATCTGCTCGATGCGCCGGTCGATATAGTGCTTCTCGATCTTGAAGTCGGGAATACCGTAGCGCATCAGCCCGCCGGGCCGGCTTTCGCGCTCGTAGACATGGACGTCGTGACCGGCGCGGCCAAGCTGCTGGGCAGCCGCCATGCCGGCCGGGCCGGAGCCGATGACGGCGACCCGCTTGCCGGTCTTCTTCTCCGGCGGATAGGGCCTGATATGGCCGGTTTCATAGGCCTTGTCGGCGATCGCCTGCTCGACCGTCTTGATGGCGACGGGAATGTCCTCGAGGTTCAGCGTGCAGGCTTCCTCGCAAGGCGCCGGGCAGATGCGGCCGGTGAACTCCGGGAAATTGTTGGTCGAATGCAGGTTGCGGATCGCGTTGTCCCAGTCGCCATTGTAGACGAGGTCGTTCCAGTCTGGAATCTGGTTGTGGATCGGGCAGCCGGTCGGCCCGTGGCAGAACGGAATGCCGCAATCCATGCAGCGCGCGGCCTGTTTCTCGACCTCCTTGTCAGACATCGGCAGCGTGAACTCGCGGAAATGCCGGATGCGGTCGGAGGCCGGCTGGTACTTGTGCACCTGCCGGTCGATTTCGAGAAAGCCTGTTACCTTGCCCATAGTCCAGTTCCTGCTGTCCAGATGGTGCGGTTTTCGCCGCACCCGTTAACCCCTTGAGGCAGCCATGGCAACCTTGCGCCGGAGGTCAAACTGTCGATGAAGATGGGCCGGGAAGCCTGGGCTCCCCGGCCATTGCAAAGCCTATTCCGCCGCAACGCCCATGCGCATGCGTTCCATCTCGATCAGGGCGCGGCGGTATTCGACCGGCATGATCTTGCGGAACTTCGGCCGGAACGTCGCCCAGTCGTCGAGAATCTCGCGACCACGTACCGACCCGGTGTAATGCACATGGTTCGAGATCAGCTGGTAGAGCCGCTCCTCGTCATGGCTGGTCATGTCGCCGGAGACGTCGACGCGGCCCTTGTGGTCGAGGTCGCCGCCATGGTGCAGCAGCCTTTCCATCAGATCGTCTTCTTCCGGAACCGGCTCCAGCTCGACCATCGCCATGTTGCAGCGCTCGGCGAAATCGCCCGCCTCGTCGAGCACGTAGGCGACGCCGCCAGACATGCCGGCGGCGAAGTTGCGGCCGGTCTTGCCGATGACGACGACGATGCCGCCAGTCATGTACTCGCAGCCATGATCGCCCACGCCTTCGACGACGGCGGCGACGCCCGAATTGCGCACGGCGAAACGCTCGCCGGCGACGCCGGCGAAATAGGCTTCGCCCTCGGTTGCGCCATAGAGCACCGTGTTGCCGACGATGATGGATTCAGCCGCGACGATCTTGGCCTCTTCCGGCGGCCGAATGACGATGCGGCCGCCCGACAGGCCCTTGCCGACATAGTCGTTGCCGGCGCCGACAAGCTCGAATGAGATGCCGCGCGCCAGGAAGGCGCCAAAGGACTGGCCGGCAGTGCCGGTCAGCTTCACCTGGATCGTATCCTCGCGCAGGCCCTTGTGCTTGAAGCGCTTGGCCACTTCGCCCGACAGCATGGCGCCCGCGGAGCGGTCGACATTGCGGATATCGACCTCGATCTTGACCGGCAGCTTGCTCTCGAGCGCCGGCTTGGCCAGTTCGATCAGCTTGCGGTCGAGCACGTCGTCGATCGGGTGCTTCTGCCGCTCGGTCCAGTGCACCGCTTCATGCGGCGCATCCGGCTTGAAGAACATCTTCGAGAAATCGAGCCCGCGCGCCTTCCAGTGCACGATCAGGTCGCGCTTTTCCAGAAGATCGGTGTCGCCGATGATCTGGTCGAGATGGGTGTAGCCCATCTCGGCGAGCAGCTCCCTCACCTCTTCCGCGACGTAGAAGAAGAAGTTGATGACATGCTCGGGCGTGCCCTTGAAGCGCTTGCGCAGCACCGGATCCTGCGTCGCGACGCCGACCGGACAGGTGTTGAGATGGCATTTGCGCATCATGATGCAGCCGGCCGCGATCAGCGGTGCGGTCGAGAAGCCGAACTCGTCGGCGCCGAGCAGCGCGCCGATGATGACGTCGCGCCCTGTGCGCAAGCCACCATCGACCTGCAGCGCAACGCGCGACCGCAAGCCGTTCAGCACCAGCGTCTGGTGTGTCTCGGCAAGGCCCATTTCCCACGGGCTGCCGGCATGCTTGAGCGACGTCAGCGGCGAGGCACCGGTGCCGCCGTCATAGCCAGAGATGGTGATGTGGTCGGCGCGTGCCTTGGCGACGCCCGCCGCAACCGTGCCGACGCCGACTTCCGACACCAGCTTGACCGACACGTCGGCTGCCGGATTGACGTTCTTCAGGTCGTAGATCAGCTGTGCCAGATCCTCGATCGAATAGATGTCGTGATGCGGCGGCGGCGAGATCAGGCCGACGCCCGGCGTCGAATGCCGGACCTTGGCGATGGTGGCGTCGACCTTGTGGCCGGGCAGCTGACCGCCCTCGCCGGGCTTGGCACCCTGCGCCACCTTGATCTGCATCATGTCGGAGTTGACGAGGTATTCGGCCGTGACGCCGAAACGTCCCGAGGCGATCTGCTTGATCGCCGAGCGTTCCGGGTTCTTGCCGCCGCCCGGCAGCGGCAGATAGCGGTCGGCCTCTTCGCCGCCCTCGCCGGTGTTCGACTTGCCGCCGATCTGGTTCATCGCGCGCGCCAGCGTCGTGTGCGCTTCGCGCGAGATCGAGCCGAACGACATCGCCCCGGTCGAGAACCGCTTGACGATGTCGGCCGCCGGCATGACGTCGTCGAGCGCCACCTTCTTGCGGCCGGTTTCCCCGGCCAGCTTGAGCTTGAACAGGCCGCGAATGGTCTGGGCGCGGGCCGTCTCGCTGTCGATCTGGGCGGAATAGTCCTTGAAGGTTTCCCACGATCCCTGGCGCACGGCGTGCTGCAAGGTGGCGACAGCATCGGGCGACCAGATATGCGCCTCGCCGCGCATGCGGAACATGTATTCGCCGCCGACCTCGAGGCTGTTGCGCAGCACGGGGTCGTTGCCGAAACCGTCATTGTGGCGGCTGAGCGTCTCGGCCGCGATCTCGTCCAGGCCGACGCCTTCGATCAGCGTCGCGGTGCCGGTGAAGTATTGCTGCACGAAATCGGTCTTCAGGCCGATGGCGTCGAAAATCTGCGCGCCGCAATAGGACTGGTAGGTCGAGATGCCCATCTTGGACATCACCTTGAGGATGCCCTTGCCGATCGACTTGATGTAGCGCGAGACGACTTCGTAGGCGTCCACTTCCTTCGGCAGTTCGCCGCGCTTGTGCATGTCGAGCAGCGTGTCGAAGGCGAGGTAGGGATTGATCGCCTCGGCGCCATAGCCGGCGAGGCAGCAGAAATGATGCACTTCGCGCGGCTCGCCGGATTCGACGACGAGGCCGACCGAGGTGCGCAGCCCCTTGCGGATCAGGTGATGATGGACCGCCGCCGTCGCCAGCAGCGCCGGGATGGCGATGCGGTCGGGCCCGACCTGGCGGTCGGACAGGATGATGATGTTGTAGCCGCCGGCAACCGCCGCCTCCGCCCGCTCGCACAACCGATCGATGGCGCCCTGCATGCCCGCGGCGCCTTCGGCGGAGCCATAGGTGATGTCGATCGTCTTGGTGTCGAAACGGTCCTCGGTGTGGCCGATGGAGCGGATCTTCTCGAGATCGCCATTGGTCAGGATCGGCTGGCGCACTTCGAGCCGCTTGCGGCGCGAATTGCCGACAAGGTCGAAGATGTTGGGCCGCGGCCCGATGAAGGACACCAGGCTCATCACCAGCTCCTCGCGGATCGGGTCGATCGGCGGGTTGGTGACCTGGGCGAAGTTCTGCTTGAAATAGGTGTAGAGCAGCTTCGACTTGTCCGACATCGCCGAGATCGGCGTGTCGGTGCCCATCGAGCCCACCGCTTCCTGGCCTGTCGTCGCCATAGGCGACATCAACAGCTTGGTGTCCTCCTGGCTGTAGCCGAATGCCTGCTGACGATCGAGCAGGCTGACATCCTTGCGCAACGCGCGCGGTTCGACCGGCTTCAGATCTTCGAGGATCAGCTGCGTGTTGGCGAGCCAGGTCTTGTAGGGATGCTTGGTCGCGATCTCCGACTTGAGCTCCTCGTCGGAGACGATGCGCCCCTTCTCCAGGTCGATCAGCAGCATGCGGCCAGGCTGCAGCCGCCACTTCTTGACGATCTTCTCCTCCGGCACAGGCAGCACGCCGGCTTCCGAGGCCATGATGACGCGGTCATCGTCGGTGACGATGTAGCGTGCCGGGCGCAAGCCATTGCGGTCGAGCGTGGCGCCGATCTGGCGGCCATCGGTGAAGACCACCGCCGCCGGTCCGTCCCACGGCTCCATCAATGCCGCATGGTATTCGTAGAAGGCCTTGCGATCGGCATCCATGAGCTTGTTGCCGGCCCAGGCTTCCGGAATCAGCATCATCATGGCATGGCTGAGCCTGTACCCGCCCTGGAACAGGAACTCGAGCGCATTGTCGAAGCAGGCGGTGTCGGATTGGCCGTCATAGGAAATCGGCCACAGCTTCGAGATGTTGTTGCCGAACAGTTCGGAATCGACCGACGCCTGGCGCGCAGCCATCCAGTTGTTGTTGCCGCGCACGGTGTTGATCTCGCCATTGTGGGCGACCATGCGGTAGGGATGCGCCAGCTTCCATGACGGGAACGTGTTGGTCGAGAAGCGCTGGTGGACGAGGATCAGCGCGGTTTCGAAGCGCGGGTCCTTGAGGTCCTTGTAGTAGGCCCCGACCTGATAAGCCAGGAACATGCCCTTGTAGACGATGGTGCGCGCCGACAGCGACACGCAATAGGCGCCGATGTCCTTGTTGTCGTTCTCGGCATAGATGCGGCCCGAGATGACCTTGCGCAGCAGATAGAGCCTGGCCTCGTATTCCTCGTCATCGGTAATGTCTGGCGTGCGGCCGATGAAGATCTGCCGATGGAACGGCTCGGATGCCACGATGTCGGGCGCCTTCGACAGCGACGAATTGTCGACGGGCACGTCACGGAAACCGATGAGCGGAAGTCCCTCGGATTGCGCCGATTCGGCAATGATGTCCTCGATATGGGCGCGAAGGGCCGCGTCCTGCGGCATGAACCAGTGTCCGACGCCGTACTGGCCCGCCGGCGGCAGCTCGATGCCCTGGGCTGCCATCTCGTCACGGAAGAACTGGTCGGGAAGCTGCACCAGCACGCCGGCGCCATCGCCGACCAGCGGATCGGCGCCGACGGCGCCGCGATGCGTCAGGTTTTCGAGCACAGCAAGCCCGTCCTCGACGATCTGATGCGACTTCACGCCCTTCATGTTGACGATGAAACCGACGCCGCAGGCGTCATGCTCGTTGCGTGGATCGTAGAGGCCCTGGGCGGAAAATCCGTTGGCGCTTCGGCCAATATTGGATCGCAAGGTGGTTTTGACGGTTGCCGCTTTCGTCTGCGCGGCCTGGCCGTTCGTCGCAGAGTGCGTCATGTCCGTCATCTCCTGTCCTCCTTCCCAGCCATTCAGGCGCTGGTTTGCCTCGGCAAGCGCTTGGCTCACCCTGATCCTTGTGGCACGTCTTGCGAAATCCTGTCGAACCAGGCGGCTTTCCGCATGGATCGCATCTGGTAATCGTACAGGCCAGAGTCTGGCTGTCCACCTGTCGCTCGCGGCAACAGCCGGAGAGGCCCAAATGATACGCCAATCCAGCTCGTTTTGTGCGACAAAATAAGACAGCACTACTGTCCTAAATTTTTATGGCAGAAATCCCGGACGCACACAAGACCGATTTGCAAAAAACTTGGGGCATTCGCGACAGAAAATGTCGTGAAGCTGAGGAAAAACGTAAGCTTCAGTCGTCGGCCTGGGCTTTGCCCGTTGGCTGGCTTTACTGTTTTTCCGGCGCCTGGCCCTTGCGATCAGCACGCGAAACCGGTCAACTTCAGTCTGATTTCCCCAACCCCCCGTTCTCCCAAGACATAGGCAGATGCATGTTCTTCGCTTCCGACAATTGGGCAGGCGCCCACCCCAACATTGCCGCCGGCCTGTCGGCCAATGCCGGCGGCTTTTCGACCGCCTACGGCGACGGAGCGCTCGACCAGGCAGTCTACCAGCGCTTCAGCGAGATTTTCGAACGCGAGGTCGCGGTGTTCTTCGTCGCCACCGGCACGGCCGCCAACTCGCTGGCGCTGACCGCTTACAACAAGCCGGGCGGCATTTCCTTTGCTCATCGCGAATCGCATGTCATCGAGGACGAATGCGGCGCGCCGGTGTATTTTTCCGGCGGCTCACGCCTGCATGAGATCGATGGCGCGCTGGGCAAGATCGATCCGCACAATCTGGAAAGGACCATCGGCCGTTTCGCACCGGAAATCGTCCATTGGGGACGGCCGATGGCCGTTTCGATCACCCAGTCGACCGAGGTCGGCACTATCTACGGCCTGGATGAGATCGAGACGATCGCGGCGATCGCCAAACGATATTCGGTGCCCTTGCACATGGACGGCGCCCGCTTTGCCAATGCGCTGGTCGCGCTCGACACGTCGCCAGCCGAAATGACCTGGAAACGCGGCGTCGACATCCTGTCCTTCGGCGGCACCAAGAATGGCTGCTGGTGCGCCGAAGCGATCGTGCTGTTCGATCTTGATCGTGCCAGGGAATTGGCGTTCCTGCGCAAGCGCGCCGCCCAGCTGTTTTCGAAATCGCGCTTCGTCGCGGCGCAGTTCGAGGCCTATTTCAAAGACGGATTGTGGCTGGACACCGCCCGCCACGCCAACGCCATGGCCGCACGCCTTGCCGCTGCGATCGAGGATTCGGCCACGGCCAAGCTGGCATGGCTGCCGCAGGCAAACGAGGTTTTCGCAGTGATCAAGAAAGCCGAAGCTGAAAAGCTGCAGGCAGCGGGTGCGGCGTTCTATGATTGGCACAAGCCGCACGGCTTTGACGGCCACATCAGCGAGGACGAGTTGCTGTATCGCTTCGTCACCAGCTTCGCGACGACGGCCGATGAGGTCGACCGTTTTGGCCAGCTGATCGCCTGATACCGAAATCCCCGATAACAAAAAAGCGGCGCCTTTCGGCGCCGCTTCCGTCTCGGGAGGAGACTTGTACTTTAGGCAGCGGTCTTGGCCTCGATCTGCTTGGCCTTGGCCGAAGATGCCGTAATCGCGATCTTGCGCGGCTTCAGCTCCTCGGGGATGTTGCGCTTGAGGTCGACGAACAGCAGGCCGTTCTTCAGCGAAGCACCGACAACTTCGACGTGGTCGGCAAGCTGGAAGCGGCGTTCGAAGGCTCTCGAGGCAATGCCGCGATAGAGCAGTTCAGAGCCTTCGCCGGTGCCCTCGTCCTTGCGCTCACCCTTCACGGTCAGCACGTTGCGATGGGCTTCGATCGAGATTTCCTCGTCAGAGAAGCCGGCAACCGCCATCGAGATCCGGTAGGAATCCTCACCGGTGCGCTCGATGTTGTAGGGCGGGTAGGTCTGCGCGCCATCCGGCTGCGCAAGCGAATCGAGCATCGTGAACAGACGATCGAAGCCGACGGTCGAGCGATAAAGCGGGGAAAAATCAACGTGACGCATGAGGTGTTCTCCTGTTGAGCAACATGGTTTGCGTATGGCCGGTGCGAAACCCTTGAGCGGCGTTTCGGGTGGGCCAGCGGCCCCTACATTGGCGACCGCACGAGACATTTGGGGAGCGCTGGAAAGCATTTCAAGATTTCACCTGGCGGCAAAAGCCACGGCGGCCGGACCCTTGATGAACGGCAGATGAACCGGCACTTCGGCGCGCGTTCAGGCAGCCGGCGCTAAAGTCCATTCCAGGATCAAGGACTGGCGGCGCCGATTGCACAACAGGCACCGCAACGAGGCCGACCGGGTGTAACGTCCCTTCCTCCCGGATCGACAGAGGCCGGAAGCACGCTTTCAAGCGGCTTCCGGCCTTCCCTGTTGCAGCCCAGTCAGTCACCGGGAATTCCTTGGCTTTTGGCGCATGGGCGTCTATCACCTTAGCGGAGCCGGCCAGCGCAGGCGGGCATGCGAGACGCCGAGCACGAAGCGCCGAATGACGGATCTTTTCACCGAAAACTCCCTTTTTCACGAAATCGAGGGCAATCCGCGGCCGGAAAACGCCACCGGCGGCTTCTTCACCACGCGTGACCGCAAGAATATCCGCTACGGCCTGTTCGGCGCGGTCGCTCGCCCGATGAAGGGCACCGTGGTCCTGCTCACCGGCCGCAACGAGTGCATCGAGAAATATTTCGAAACCATCCGCAACCTTGCCGATCGTGGCTTTGGCGTCGCCACGCTCGACTGGCGCGGCCAGGGCGATTCAGACCGGCTGATCCGCGATCGCCAGCGCGGCTACGTCAGCAGCTTCCGCGACTACACCGCCGACCTCGAACAGTTCTTCGAGGAGATCGTGCTGCCCGATTGCCGCGGACCCTACTACATCCTGGCCCATTCGGCAGGCGCATTGATCACCCTGCTGGCCGCGCCGTCGATGGTGAACCGCGTCCGGCGCATGGTGCTGATCGCGCCTTTCCTGACGCTGCCCGACCTGCCGGTCTCGATCTCGACGGTTCGCCGCGTCTGTTCCCTGTTCTGCGCTCTCGGCCTCGGCCGGCTCTATGCCGCCTGGGGTCCGCGGCCGAGGGTAACGGCCCCTTTCGAGACCAACAAGCTGACATCGGACCCGGAACGCTATCGGCGCAACACACGGATCTATGAAGAATACCCGCAACTGGCGCTTGGCGGGCCGACGATCCGTTGGCTGCGGGCAGCCGCGAAAGCTTCGGAAGCCGTCAGCGACCCCGACTTCATGGCCCGGATCCAAGTCCCGCTGCTGATCATCGCCGCCGGCGCCGACCAGGTCGTCTCGACCAGGGCTGTCGAAGCCTACGCCAGGCGTCTGCGGCTCGGTTCATTGCTGATGATAGACGGCTCCCGCCACGAAATCCTGCAGGAAGCAGATCTGTACCGCGAGCAGTTGCTCGCCGCCTTCGACGCTTTCATTCCCGGCAGCGACGACCCCACGGCCTGACGGCCGCCGGTCGCTGGTCAGCCGCGCAAGGCAGCCATGGCAGCTGCGTGGAGTTCCGGCGTTGCAGCCGCCAGGACATCGCCGCCCTTCTCCGCCGGCCCGCCATCGAATGTGGTGACCACACCGCCTGCCTTCTCGATGATCGGGATCAGCGCCACGATGTCGTATGGCTTCAGACCGGGATCGGCGACGATATCGACGCTTCCCGAAGCGATCATGGCGAAGGCATAGCAATCGGCGCCATAGCGGGCGAGTTGGATCTGTCTTTCGAATGCATCGTAACGGTTGCGCGCTTCGCCTTTGAATAGCGCCGGCGTGGTGGTGAACAGCGTCGCCTGGTCCAACTTCGTCGTCTTGCGGGTCGTCAGTTTTCGCGGCCCGCCCGGCCCCTCATAGTGCGAACCTGAGGCGTTGGCGTAGAACAGCTCGCCGGTGAAGGGTTGCGCCATCATGCCGGCAACGGCGTCACCGTCGACCGTCAGCCCGACCAGCGTGCCCCACACCGGCAGGCCGGAAATAAAGGCGCGCGTGCCGTCGATCGGGTCGATCACCCAGACATGCCGGCTCGAAATGTTCTCGCTGCCATGCTCCTCGCCAAGAATGCCATGGTCGGGATACTCGGCAGAGATCAACGCCCGGATAGCGCGCTCGGCCTCGCGATCGGCCTCGGTGACCGGATCGAAACTGCCCTGTTCCTTGTTGGCGACCGCGCCTTGGGCACGAAAGCGCGGCAAGGTTTCCGCCGCCGCCACCTGCGCGATGCGGCGCATGAAATCGACACTGATGTCCAACTGATTCTCCCGCACTGCAGCATGTCCGAGCCGTGCTCTGCCGCCAATTTCGTACCAAAACAAGTGTGTTCGACGACTTCTCCGCGACGGCATCTGTTGCCCGGATGTCACATAAGCGTCGTCGAAACGCAATTTCCACATCAGAGTGAATTAAAAAAGCCTGAAGGTCGCTTGACATTTGTGCAACGCACAATACCCTTGACCTCGGACAGGGTTTCCTGTCCATGCCCTCCTTGGGCGTTTCCTCCCTAGACTTCGACCGTATCGTGCAAACGATGCGGTCTTTTTTTACGCCGCGATTTCACTCCGCGGCCAGCGGCAGGTCGATGAAATGATGGTCGGGCATCGACATCAGGTCGGCTGAGAACCGCGTCAGATCTTCGGCCAGCGCATCGAAGCCGGCGGCCTTCTCGAATGTCCGTTCGTTCATGTAGAGCCCGCGATTGACCTCGATCTGCAGCGCATGCAGATGGCGCGCCGGGCGGCCGTAGTGTTCGGTGATGAAACCGCCGGCATAGGGTTTGTTGTGGGCAACCGAATAGCCCATGGCGCTGAGCAGGCCGATCGCGGTCTCGGTCAGGGCGGCGGTTGCCGAGATGCCGAAACGGTCGCCGATGATGAAGTCGGGCCGCAGCCCGCTGTCGCCGACACGGATGCTCGCCGGCATCGAATGACAGTCGATCAGCACGGCAAAACCGAACCGCGCATGGGTCCGGGTCAAAAGCCGCTTCAGCGTCTCGTGATAGGGCTTGTACACGGTTTCGATCCGGGCAACGGCTTCCGACAGCGGCAGGCGGCCGGAATAGATGTCGAGCCCCTCGCCGACCAGCTTCGGCACCGTGCCAAGCCCACCCGCCACCCGCGCCGAGCGGATGTTGCAGAAGGACGGCACTGGCTCGGCGAACATGCGAGGATCGAGCTCCCACGGCTCGCGATTGACGTCGAGATAGGCCCTCGGAAAATTCGCCGCCAGCAGCGGCGCGCCGAGCGCCACGGCACCGCCGAACAGCTCATCGACGTAACAGTCTTCCGACCGGCGGATGGCGTTGCGGTCCAGCCTTGCCATGGCCAGGAACCGTTCGGGATAGTAGCGGCCGCTATGCGGCGAGTTGAAGAGGAAGGGGACGCGCTGCTCGGCGCCCGACCGGATTTCGAAGGGTGGAAAGACCGAAAAATCCTCGGCTGCCGTCTTCAATTTGAACGAACCCGAAAACACCAGTGCATCATGATGTGAAAGTGCCACCTTGCAGGCCGCGTGTCCAGCATTTCTGCGGCGGCACACCCCCGGCAAATATGGATCATCGCCGTCCGCGTTCACTTGATGTTTACCCTCACCTCCTCATATACAGGATGGTTAACGGGCTTGCCCAACGGCAATCTCGGGCGGGTGATTCGGACAGGATATCATGGCACGCATTCTTCTGGCGGAAGACGACGACGATATGCGTCGGTTCCTCGTCAAGGCGCTGGAGCGCGCCGGTTACCAGGTCAGCGATTTCGACAATGGCGCCAGCGCCTATGAGCGGCTGCGCGAAGAGCCGTTCTCGCTGCTGCTGACCGACATCGTCATGCCGGAGATGGACGGCATCGAGCTGGCGCGCCGCGCCACCGAGATCGATCCCGATCTGAAAGTCATGTTCATCACCGGTTTCGCCGCCGTTGCGTTGAACCCGGATTCCAAGGCGCCGAAAGACGCCAAGGTGCTGTCGAAGCCATTCCATCTGCGCGACCTCGTCAACGAGGTGGAGAAGATGCTGCAGGCGGCCTGAGCCGTTTTCTAGGCGAGGCGCCGCACCTCTTCGCCACTGCGGCGAGACGACGCCTTCTTTCCTTTTTCCTGCTATTGACGCGCTGGATCAAAAATGGTGTATGCGCGGCTTCGGATGGGCGTGTAGCTCAGCGGGAGAGCACTGCATTGACATTGCAGGGGTCACAGGTTCAATCCCTGTCACGCCCACCATCCAACCAGACAAATCAGACCTGGATCGACATGCTGGCCGGCTCGCCAGACAAGGCGCGTGGGCATGACGCGCGGGATGAGCAGCGTCGAGGTGGTGGCGGAAGAACGCCTCACTTGGGATAAGCTGGGCACAGCGTGGCACAGGGCCGTCCAGGGCGCGCGTCACACAGAGGTGGACGATTTCGGTGCCTCAAGGGGAGGCTGGACGTTGGCGAGCTTTCGAGCGCAACGCGCCCGTCCCAGCGCTGACCGGAACGGGCGACACGCAATCAGATCATTGCGGCGCTGGATCAGGCGTATTTCCCGGCCTGTCGCCGCCGCCCTTGCCTTCGCGGCAAGGCTCGCCGATGCCGCAGCATTTGCCGTTATAGGTGACGCCAGGCTTCAGCTTGTCGCATTCCCTGGGAGCGGTTGTCTTGCAGCCGGCCAGCACCGAAACGGCGATGGCGGCCAAAAAGACGTTTCTCGAGACAGTAAACATAAGACGTTCTCCTTGATGAACCATGTTTGGACACATCACTTGGTCGCGCCTCGGGTGAATTGGTTCACAAAAATAGTGATGGCGGCGAAAACAACCCTCACGGTTGTTCGACAGAGGACACTCCTGGGCAGGCGCAGCAATCGCGTGGCGACGTGTCGGCGACGGCGAACACGCCCACGATGACGATGGCGGCCGATGCGGCGGCCTAGATGAATTGCGTGGTCATCTGGTCTGGAATCCAGCCAAAACCCTGGTGATGCCGACAAGATGGCAACGAAGATCACGGCGGCAATAAGCTGAACACGGTGTTCCTGGACATGGGGCGGGAACGCAGCGCTGATTTGGATTGAAGGTAAGCGGGCCTTGCGGCATGCGTTGCGGGACAAGGTGAAGTGAGGATTTTATGCGGGGCGTTGCGATTCTTACAGAGGGAAGAAGCGGTTCGAACTGGCTGGGAAGCCTGACGAACGCAACTGGCCTGATGGGACGGTCGGAGGAATGGCTTGATCCGGCCTATCTACGTTTCGATCCCCGCACCTATGATGATCTTGAAAAAGCGGCCATCGAGAAAGCGTCGACCGACAACGGGCGGTTTGCGATCAAGTTGTTTCCGCGCCATCTGGCCTGGTGTAAGGAGAAATTCGGAAAGGATTTTCTATTCGAGATTCGAAGAAAACACGGCTTGGAATTCATTTTGTTGGAACGTCGCGACCGAATTCAGCAAGCTATTTCGTTCTACCGAGCTAGGATGTCTGGAGTGTGGACGAGCCGGCACGAAGGGAAAGTCAATCCGCGCGCTGTTCCTTATAGCTTCGCCGACATCAGCCAAGCATATTTCCAGGTTGATCGAAGCTATGCGTTCTGGAGGTCCTACCTACAACTTGCGGGGCTGGATTGTCGTCAATTCGTCTACGAAGATTTGCAGCAAGACCCACGGCCCTATCTGGAAGCTGTGGCGGATTATATGGGCGTCCAGGTCCCGGAAGACACCGCCAATTCGAGATTCACTGTTCAACGGGACAGCCTCACGGAAGAATGGATAGTGCGCTTTCGTGAGGATGCAGCGGCCAAGGGCGCCATTGAGGGCATCGGGGAGATGGCGGTGCCAAGAACGCTCGACAATATCGCCCGCTTTGCCCTGAAACGGCCCCTGATCCGAAAGCGCTTCTAGAGGCAGGTACTTTCTTCGGGGAAATTCGATGATCGTTGCAGCTGGCTCGGTTCAGCGCTCAATGCCCCGGCTCTTCCTCCAGAACACCTGGAGTAAATCGCGCTGGTCAACCTTCTGCCCGCAGTAATGCTCTCTTCCGGGATGTCCTGGCCGCCGTGCAGCTTGCTGGGAACGGCGGGGCAGGGTCAGATAGTTTCGTCATGTCGCTCGAACCTGCCATTGCGGCAAAAAGTTCCGGAACCATCCTTCAAGCTGATGGAATCGCGGATCGCGTGTGCAGGATCGGCATTTCCCGGCTGTTCGCCAGAGGTAGAGCGGTTCGCATTTGGATTGACTTCTAGCCTGCACCTGGCGCAACGCCGCATGTAGTGCTTGAAGTTGGCGAAGGGTTTCTCGATTGGGTTGAGGTCCGGACTATAGGGGGCAGGAAGGAGAGCCTCGCGGAGCCAGCCTACTGGTCATCGTCATCGTTATTATCTGGATTGTCGACCAAACATCCCGCGCCGTGACACCCTTGGTAATTGCCTTGAGTGTCGAAATTCGGATTGCCGTCCTTGTCGTAACTCGGCCTTGGATCGATGTAGCTGTCGTCCTTTCGACGCGCTTCCTTGCGATCCTTGTCTCTCTGTTCTTGCGCGGCCATGCGATCCAATGAGCGCTGCTCATCTTCTGAACGTTGTGAGGTCTGTTGCATCATGCAGTCGGCAAACCTGTTGGTTCCTGGCCTGTAGCCGTAAGACGCGCACTGTTGCTGATCCATTGCGCGCTGATCCTCAGCGCTGACGCAACCGGCAACCGCCAACGGCACAAGCGCGATCAGCACATATCTCATCTTGAAATTCGGCATTTTGTCACTCCAGATTATTCTGATGGCACCGGGCAAGAGAGGTCACCCTCCTGGCAGTTCAGGTAGGCCTTCAACTGCCTGGTGCGGGCCTTGGTCAGGTCAGCCTGACAAGTAGCGGCAACCATCGGCGCCGCGGAGCCACCATCGTCACCGCTGGATTGAAACGTGCATTCGGCGTTGCGGAACGCAATCCACGCTCTCTGCGCTTTCACGAACCGTGCCTTGCCGTCGGAATCATCCGTAAGCCGCTTCTGGATTTGCTTGAAGGTCTGGTTCAATGCCTGATCGGCTCTTTTGAAGTCCGAAGCTGGATCGGCCAGAGCCGCGGTGGCGGCGAACGACAGCATGGCGACCGCAGCAAGTAGAAAACGCATGATTGTATCCCCCTCATGAAAACAACCACAAGTAAGCACGCATAGGAGCAGCCGGCAAGGCCTGGAAAACCATATAGTAAGCAAAGGGTTGTCGGGTTCAACAATGCAGGACGGACGAGGCTAGGGCCGTGAGGTGATATGCGGGGAGTGGCAGATAACTCATGCATTCGATGCAATGGCGGTCGAATGCGGCCGCCACAAGCTGACCATGTTTGGACACATCGCTTGGTCGCGCGCCGGGAGGATTGGTTCCAAGAAAATTGCGATCACCGGCGCATCTTTTGCGAGCTTGCCTTTGCGTGAAGGCGAATCGCCGATGCCGGGGCATTTGCCATGCTATGTGGTTTTCGGATTTGATTTATCGCATTGTCCTGTCGGCGTTGCCTGGCAACCTGCCGTCACTTATGCAGCAGAACATAACAGGACATTCGCAACGTTACATGCGAGAGACGTTTTCCATGATTGATCGTGTCGGACAATTCAGGGCTTGGTCGCCTCACGCTCAAAAATGGTCCGGAATCGAAGTCGGAATGATTGGCGAAACCGCGCGCATCCCCGAGGCGGTGATCGGGATCCGGTCTCCCTGCGTGCCGTCATGAGTTCGCAGTCCGGTAGGACAAAACCGTCGTCCTGGCCGAAGATATATCGCGAACTGAACCGTGTGCGCACGCAATTGCGGTCGCCGTGGTCGACATTGGGCAACGCGCTCATTTCCGCAAAGCAGAACGCTGAATACCGGCGCGGACTCCGCAAGCGGATCGAGGCCGCCCGCGAGACTTACACGGCGTCGCCGATCTCGCAGATCGCCGACAGCTTCATGCTCGTCCGGATCATCGGCAATGATCTGGAACCCCGACACCGCAAGGGCCAGTCATTCGACAACGTGCTGTTCATTCTGGACAACGAACCGGTCTTCGACGCCTGCGAAAAATTCTGGATCGTCAATCGAATAGTCGACACCGACGAGGAAGCCCGGATCATCGGCCTGCTCGAAAGCCGCCGCCAGAATTTTCATACAATCCCCTTCGAACTCGATCAGTACCGGAAGATATCCTGGGACGTCGACCAGCTTGTTGCCGGCGACCTCCGATTCTCAGAGAAGGGCCGGGCGAGCGGACAGTCCGCGCGTTACGAAACGCACATCCGCCGCAGCAAGAACCTCTATGTGATGAACAACAATGGGGCTCGCAACGCCGCGCTCGCGATTGCCCGCGACAGGGCAAAATGGCTGATGCCCTGGGACGGGAACTGCTACCTGACAGACTCTGCGTTCCAGCGGATACGGTCCGCGATCGAGAAAAACCCGCACCTTCCCTACGCTGTGGTGCCCATGGCGCGCATTGTCGACAATGCGCTTCTGCTGGACCAGAGCTTCCAGCCGCCGGCCGAGGAAGAGCCGCAGATCATATTTCGAGCCGATACCACGCAACTGTTCGACGAAAACTATGGTTACGGAAGGCGGCCAAAAATCGAGATGCTGTGGCGGTTGGCAGTTCCCGGCCCCTGGGACCGCTACCGCGACGATGCCTGGGATTTTCCACGCCCGGTCCGGGCAGCGGATGCCGGGCTGCTCCAGAAAGCGGGCTGGGTGGCGCGCCTGGATTCAGGGCGTTCGCATCTGGAGATCGGCAAGGCCGGCTTCGTCGCGCGTCTGGTCAGCCGCGATCAGGCGATCGTCGATATGGTCGATCAATGTGACGCCAAGGCAGTCGCCGCTCGGCTTGATGCCTCCCGCCTGGCCTTTTATGACGAAGACGCCCTGGCCCACGCGGTGAAGGACGGGCCCATCCTGCACCATCTCGAAACCGCGGCCGGACAGGCACTCGCCCGCGGTCCGTTCAGCGTGCTCGACAAGACTGGCCTAGCCCCCAGCGGGGATCCCCAGGACTATTTTCACCCCGCGCCTTACTGGTGGCCCGACCCCGACAGACCCGACGGCCTGCCCTATATCCGGCGCGATGGCGAACGCGTGCCCGGCACGGCATTGTATGCAGCAGGAAGCGAAACCTACGATCGCACACGCTTGCAGCGCGTCTTCGACGACACAACCGTGCTTGCGCTCGCCGCAACCGTGCTTGATGGGCATCATTATGCCGTCCACGCCGCCAGGCTCATTCGCGCATGGTTTATCGATCCCAGGACAAGAATGAACCCGCATTTGCGCTATGCGCAGGTGCGGTCGGGCCACGACAACAATGAAGGGTCCGGCCACGGCATCATCGAGCTGAAGGATTTCTATTTCTTCCTGGATGCCGTACGCCTGCTCGAGCGAACAGGAGTACTGGGCGACGAGGATCGCGAGGCGTTCAGAGCCTGGCTCGGTTCCTACTGCGAATGGCTGGACACCGCGCCGGCAGCCGCGACGGCCTTCTGCAGCAGCAGCAACCAAGGAACATATTACGATTTGCAGCGGGCATCGATCGCCACGTTTCTTGGCGACAGCGCCACCCTGGCCAAGATCAGCCTCTATGCTCGGGAGAGACTAGCAACCCAGATCGCAGCCGATGGCTCCTTGCCCAGGGAACTGTCCCGCACGCGCCCCAGGCACTACGCCATGTTTACCTTGCAAGGCTGGACGTCGCTGGCCCGTGTCCTGTCTTCGGTCGGTGACAATCTCTGGCAACACAAGACAGCCGAGGGACTGGGACTGGTCCAGGCGCTGCACTGGCTTGTTGCGCACGAGAACAAGCCACACACCATGTCGGCCGAAACTGTCGATCCGGATCGGCTTGGGCCGCTGCTTCTCGACCTGACGCACCATGATCCCGCAGGAATGCCACCTGCCGATCTGGGAAGGGCGACCAAGCCCATTTTTCATCCAGACGAGGCAATCGCGCCTTTTTGGCTGTGGCGGAGACGTTAGCGACGCCCGGCATTCCTGGCCTGTTACGTCGATGATGAGAACCACTTTGCGCGCTTCAAACGCCCGCGACGGTGCAAAGGCTCTTCATCCTGGTCACCGCCAGTTCCGGATCGGCCAGCAATCCGGCCTGGTCGGCAAGGCGGAACACGTCGGCATAGTGACGGATGCCGCGCGCCGACTGCATACCGCCGACCATCGCAAAATGATCCTGATGGCCGTTCAGCCAGGCCATGAGGACGATGCCGGCCTTGTAATACTCGGTCGGCGCCTCGAAGATCTTTCGCGACAGCGGCACGGTCGGCGCCATCAACGCGTCAAAGCCGGCGCGGTCGCCTTCCGCCAGTTTCGCCAGCGCCGCGTTGGCGACCGGCGCGATCGCGTCGAAAATACCCAGCAATGCGTGCGAGTGCCTTTTCTCGTCGCCGGCGATCAGTTCGGGATAATTGAAATCGTCGCCGGTGAACATGACGACGCCGTCCGGCAGACGGTTTCTCAGCGCGACCTCCTTGCCGGCATCGAGCAGTGAGATTTTTATCCCCTCCACCTTGCCGACGTGGCATTCGATGATGGCAACGACTGTATCGAGAGCGACCTCGAAATTCTCGCTGCCCCAATAGCCCCTGAGCGCCGGATCGAACATGTCGCCCAGCCAGTGCAGGATGACCTTGCCGGAGGACTGTGACAGGATGCGGTCGTAGACGCTGACATAGTCGTCCGGCCCTTTGGCAACTGCCGCCAACGCCCGGCTGGCCATCATGATCGCCTTGCCGCCGAGCCCTTCGATAAAAGCGAACTGCTCTTCATAGGCCTTGATGACGTCATCGATTGTTTTGGCGGCGGCGGGCGCCAGATGGTCGGTGCCGGCGCCCGAGGCGAGATCGGCGCCATCGACCGTGCGCGCCTCGGCGATCGAGCGGCGGATCAATTCCTGCGCGTTTGCCCAGTCGAAACCCATGCCGCGCTGCGACGTGTCCATCGCTTCGGCGATGCGGAAGCCCAGCCGCCACAGATGGTGACGGAACGCCATCGTCCTCTCCCAGTCGACCACCGGTCTGGACCACGGATCGGTCATGGCGAGCGGATCGGCAACGACGTGCGCGGCGGCATAGGCGATACGCGAAAATCGCGCGCCGATGTCAGGCTGCACGGGCTCGCCGACCAGCGTGTACCGGGTGCTGCCGACACCCTCACCAGGCAAGGAAATGTCCATCCATCGCTCCCTTCGCAACGTACTAAATGGAACGTTCCAATAAATCAAGGGCCTTTAAAATTCGAACTCCCTGCAGGATGAAATGCTGCATTGCAACAAGAAAGCCTTATGGAGCATGCCATTTGAGTACACACAATCGATGTTCGAGGCGCGGGAAAAATCCCGATTGACTCACGAGCGGAGCAGAGATTAGAACGTTCCAATAGTTTTGGGCCTGCAGTCGGGAGGATGCATCTGGATGGCCAGCCGGGCCAAGGCGACGATATTCGACATCGCCCGCGAAGCGGGCGTGTCCAAATCGACGGTATCGCTCGTGCTCCAGGGCAGCGGACTGATCCGGCCCGAAACAGCGAGCAAGGTGCGCAAGGCGATCGAGGATGTCGGTTACGTCTACAACCGCGGCGCCGCCAATCTGCGCAAGGCGCACTCCAACGTCATCGGCATGGTCATCAACGATCTCACCAATCCTTTCTTCGCAGAGCTGGCGGTCGGCATGGAGCGGGTCTTCCAGTCGGCCGGCATCGTGCCGTTCATCGCCAACACGGCGGAAAATCCGGTGCGCCAGGAAGAAGTGCTGAAGTCGCTGATGGAGCAAGGCGTCGCCGGCCTCATCGTGTCGCCGGCTCGCGGCACGACGCCGGGCGCCTTCAGGCGGATCGAGACGGCAGGTCTGCCGGTGGTCTTCGCCATGCGCCGGCTTCCCGAGAGCCGCATTCCGGTCATCGCGCCCGACAATCATCGCGGCGCCTATCTCGCCACCGCTCATCTGATCGGCAAGGGACATCGCCGGCTGGTCTTCTTCGGCGGCTCGTCCGATCTCGTCGTCTATCACGAGCGGCTTGGCGGATTTCGCGAAGCCTGCGAGACGCAGGGCATCTCCGACCGCGACACTCTGGTCGTCGAGGGAGAGACCAGCCGCAGAGGTGGTATCGCATGCCTCGAAACCGCTCTCGCAATGGCTGAACCGCCGACTGCGGCACTCTGCTTCAACGACGCCGTCGCCTTTGGCGCCATGCTGGCGCTGCGCAAGCGCGCGCTTGAGCCCGGAGTTGATTTCGCCATCGTCGGCTTCGACGATGTGGCCGAGGCCGAGCATTACATGCCGGCTCTGACCAGCGTCGCGGTGGACTCGGCGGGTCTTGGCGAACGTGCCGCCCATGTCATGCTGAAAATGATCCAGTCGCGCACCACACGGGCCGAAGACCATATCGGCGCGGTCAATCTGGTGGTCAGGGAAAGCTGCGGCCCGGATCGCCGCATTCGAAACAGGGCGGCCGGTTCGGGAGGCGCTGCATGAGCGTCAAATGGAGCTTGATCGGCGCCAGCACGATCGTCAGGCAGTTCATGATCAACGCCATCCGCGCGCAAGGCGAGGACAGCATCTGGTCATCGGCGCCAATCGAAGCAGCATTGCAAACCGCGAAATCAGGCAAGGCGGTCGCAATCGACCCTGAACTCGGGAGTATGAATTGAGCAAGGTGGTCTCCGCAGCGCAGGCAGCCGGCCTAGTCAAGGACGGCATGGTCGTGTCGGTGTCCTCGTCGAGCGGCCTCGGCTGCCCCGATGCGGTGCTCGCCGCGATCGGCGAACGCTTCGACGCAGTAGGCCATCCTAAGAACATCACCACGCTGCACCCGATCGCAGCCGGCGACATGTATGGCATCAAAGGCATCGACCATCTGGCCAAGCCGGGACTGCTGAAGCGTACTTTGTGCGGCTCCTACCCGTCCGGCCCCTCCTCTTCCGAACCGCCGCAGATCTGGAAGATGATCGGCGACAATTCGGTCGCCGCCTACAACGTGCCGTCCGGCATCCTGTTCGATATGCACCGCGAAGCCGCGGCCAAGCGGCCGGGCGTGCTGACCAAAGTCGGTCTCGACACCTTCGCCGACCCGCGCCACCAGGGCTGCGCCATGAACGCCGCCGCCAGCGAGCCGATCGTTTCGGTGCAGCAGTTCGACGGCGAGGAATGGCTCTATTTCCGCTCTATCGTGCCGCAGGTGTCGATCATCCGCGCCACGTCGGCCGACGAGCGCGGCAACCTCACCTACGAGCATGAGGGCGCCTATCTCGGCGGACTGGAACAGGCGCTCGCCGCCCGCAACAATGGCGGCATCGTCATCGCGCAGGTCAAGCGCGTCGTCGAGAACGGCACGCTGAAACCGCATGACGTGCGCGTGCCGGGCGTCCTGGTCGACCATATCGTCGTCGCGCCCGACCAGTTGCAGACGACGCTGACACCTTACGACCCGGCGATCTCGGGAGAAATCTTCCGGCCGCTGTCGAGCTTCCGCACGCCGGAGATGAACGTGCAGAAGGTGATCGCGCGCCGCGTCGCCATGGAGTTGCGCGACGGCATGGCCGTCAATATCGGGTTCGGCATTTCCGCCAATGTGCCGCGCATCCTTCTCGAGGAAGGCCAGCACGGCAAAATTACCTGGGTGATCGAACAGGGCGCGGTCGGCGGTGTGCCGCTGCTCGACTTCAAATTCGGCTGCTCATCGAACGCCGACGCCTTCATGCCCTCGCCGCACCAGTTCATCTATTTCCAGGCCGGCGGCTTCGACGCCTCGCTGCTGTCCTTCCTGCAGATCGATCGACACGGCTCTGTGAATGTTTCGAAGCTTTCGGCGCGGCCGCATGTCACCGCCGGCGCCGGCGGCTTTGTCGACATCACCGCACGGGCGAAGAAGATCGTCTTCTCCGGCTTCTTCAATGCCGGCGCCAAGCTGTCTCTGGCCGATGGCGGCATCCGCATCGACCACGAGGGCAAGGTCAAGAAGGTGGTCAACGAAGTCGAGCACATCTCGTTTTCGGGCAAGCGCGCGGTGGCGCAGGGACAGGACATCACCTATGTCACCGAACGCTGCGTGATGAAGCTGACGCCGGAGGGCTTGGTCGTCACAGAACTCGCACCCGGCATCGATCTGCAGCGGGATGTGCTGGCCCAGTCGGAAATTCCGTTGGCCGTTGCCAGGGACCTCAAGACGACACCGGCAGCCCTCTATCAGGAGCAACCGATAGGCCTGTCGCTGAATGGCGGCGCCTCGCTCGGAGGCGCGCGTGGCTGAGCCTCTCGTCACCTTCGAGCAGGATGGCGCCATCGGTACCATCACGCTGCGCCGGCCGGAGAAATTCAACGCACTGGACATTCCGATGCTGCGGGCGCTAGAGACGGCGCTCGACGAGGCCGAGATGGCCGAGGGCGTCCGCGTCGTGCTGCTGCGCGGCGAAGGCAAGGGCTTTTGCGCCGGTGGCGATGTCGAAGCCTGGGCGCAGATGAGTGCCGCCCATTTCCAGGTGCAGTGGGTGCGCTACGGCCACCGCGTCTTCGACCGCTTGGCGCGGCTGCGGCAGCCGACAATCGCCGTCCTGTCCGGCCATGCGCTGGGCGGCGGCCTGGAACTGGCTGCGGCTTGCGACTTGCGCGTGGCGGAAACACAAGTGAAATTAGGCTTCCCGGAAACCTCGATTGGCGTCGTGCCCGGCTGGTCCGGTACGCAGCGCGCCGTGCGCCGCTTCGGCGCGCAGACGGTGCGCCGCATGGCGCTGGGCGGCGAGATCCTTCTCGCCCCCGAGGCACTCGCCCTGGGCATCGTCGACCGGGTGGTCGCAACTGGCAACGCACACGAAGAAGCAAAGGCGTGGGCGGAAAAGATCGCCGAGCGCGGCCCGCTGGCGACGGAAGCCGCCAAGCTGATGATCGCGGTCGCCGAAGGCGAGGAAAGTGCCGCCGCCACCGAAGCGCTGGCCAGCGGCTTCATCGCCCTGACCGGCGATCTGAAGGCCGGCGTCGATGCCTTCAAGGCCAAGCAGAAGCCGGCCTTTTCGAGATCCTAGAGCAAACATATGAACGCACCCCTGAAGATCGCCATGCCGGCCGAGGCGGCCGAAGCCCCGAAAGGCTACAAGCTGCTGATCGACGGCAAGCATGTCGATGCCCGCGACGGCCGTACGATTGCTCGAAACAGCCCCGGCCACGGCTTCACCGTCTCGCACTATGCGCAGGCCGGTGAGGCCGAAGTGGAAGCCGCTGTGCTTGCCGCCCACAGGGCTTTCGAAACGGGTCCATGGCCGCGCATGAAGGCGGCCGAACGTGCCGGGATCCTGCTCAAGGCAGCTGATCTGATTGAGGGCCGGCTGGAAGACATCGCCCGGCTCGACGCACTGGAATCGGGCAAACCGATCGCCCAGGCACGCGGCGAGATCGGCGGCGCCATCGACATCTGGCGCTATGCCGCCTCGCTTGCCCGCACCCTGCATGGTGAAACCTACGCCAATCTCGGCGACGCCATGCTGGGTGTCGTCCTGCGCGAACCGATCGGCGTCGTCTCGATCATCACCCCGTGGAATTTCCCGTTCCTGATCGTCAGCCAGAAACTGCCCTTCGCGCTCGCCGCCGGCTGCACGGCGGTGGTCAAGCCGAGCGAAATGACCTCGGCCTCGACCTTCGTGCTCGGCGACATCCTGATGCAGGCCGGCCTGCCCGCCGGCGCCGTCAATATCCTGGCCGGACTTGGCGCCGATGTCGGTGCGCCGATGGTCAGCCATCCGCTGGTCGAAATGGTCTCGTTCACCGGCTCCACCCACGTCGGCAAGATGACGATGGCATCCGCCGCGCAGTCGCTGAAGAAAGTCTCGATGGAGCTCGGCGGCAAGAACGGCCAGATCGTCTTCCAGGACGCCGACCTCGAAGCGGCCGCCGATGCGGCGGTGTTCGGCGGCTTCTTCAATGCCGGCGAGTGCTGCAATGCCGGCAGCCGGCTGATCGTGCACGAGGCGATCGCCGACGATTTTCTCAGCGCCGTCAAGGCGCTTACCGCCAGGGTCACGGTCGGCGATCCGCTCGATGACCAAACCAAGGTCGGCGCGATGATCTCGTCCGACCATTTGGCCAAGGTGGCCGGTTACGTTGCGGCAGCCGCGACCGAGGGCAGCAGCATCTACAGCGGAGGCAAGCAATTGGCCTCCAATATCGGCCAATACCTCGATCCCACCATCATCCGCGGCGTCACCGAGGACATGGCCATAGCGCGCGAGGAAGTGTTCGGCCCGGTGCTCTCGGTGCTGACTTTTGAATCGATTGAAAAGGCGTTGCACATCGCCAACAACACGCCCTATGGTTTGTCGGCGGGCGTGTGGAGCGCCAGCATCGACACTTGCATGTCGGTCGCGCGCGGCGTGCGTTCGGGAACCGTTTGGGTGAACACGTTCATGGAAGGTTATCCCGAGCTGCCTTTCGGAGGCTATAAGCAGTCCGGTCTCGGACGCGAACTCGGCAAACGCGCCGTCGAGGACTATACCGAGGAAAAGACAATCCAGTTTCATCGCGGCCAGCGCACCGGGTGGTGGGTCGGCTGAGTTGAGAAGAACCCGGCGGCATCCGCCGGTCGTGTAATGCAACAAGGGAGGAAGTACATGTTGCGCAAACTGCTTATCGGAACGGCTCTCGCGTCGGGCCTGGCTTTCGCGGCCCACGCCGAGGACGTCAAGGAAGTCCAGATGCTGCATTGGTGGACCTCGGGCGGCGAAGCGGCTGCTCTCAACGTTCTCAAGGGTGATCTGGCCAAGGAAGGCTATGCCTGGAAGGACGTGCCGGTGGCCGGCGGCGGCGGCGATGCCGCCATGACCGCGCTGAAGGCGATGGTCGCGGCCGGCAATTATCCGACCGCCTCGCAGATGCTCGGCTACACCGTGCTCGACTATGCAGCCGCCGGCGTCATGGGCGACCTGACCGAAACGGCGAAGAAGGAAGGCTGGGACAAGTCCGTTCCGGCAGCCCTGCAGAAGTTTTCGGTCTATGACGGCAAGTGGGTCGCGGCGCCGGTCAACGTTCACTCGGTCAACTGGCTGTGGATCAACAAGGCCGTCCTGGACAAGATCGGCGGCACCGAGCCGAAGACCTTCGACGACTTCGTTGCCCTGCTCGACAAGGCCAAGGCGGCAGGCGTGATCCCGCTCGCTCTCGGCGGCCAGAACTGGCAGGAAGCCACCATGTTCGACTCCGTCGTGCTGTCGACCGGCGGACCCGAGTTCTACAAGAAGGCCTTCAACGACCTCGATGACGAGTCCCTGAAGTCCGACACGATGAAGAAGTCGTTCGACAATCTGGCCAAGCTCGTCACCTATGTCGACCCCAACTTCTCGGGCCGCGACTGGAACCTTGCCACCGCCATGGTCATCAAGGGCGATGCCCTGGTGCAGGTCATGGGCGACTGGGCGAAGGGCGAGTTCCACGCCGCCAACAAGACCCCGGGCACCGACTTCCTGTGCTATCGCTTCCCGGGCACCGACGGCTCGGTGATCTACAACTCCGACATGTTCGGCATGTTCAATGTTCCCGACGACCGCAAGGCCGCCCAGGTCGCACTGGCCACCGCCACCCTGTCGAAGAGCTTCCAGTCGGCCTTCAACGTCGTCAAGGGTTCGGTTCCGGCCCGTACCGACGTTCCGGACACCGACTTCGACGCTTGCGGCAAGAAGGGCATCGCCGACCTGAAGGCAGCCAATGAAGGCGGCACGCTGTTCGGCTCGCTGGCCCAGGGCTATGGCGCGCCTCCGGCGGTCGCCAATGCCTATAAGGATGTCGTCTCCAAATTCGTCCATGGTCAGATCAAGACCTCGGACGAAGCCGTGACCGAGCTGGTCAAGGCGATCGACGACGCCAAGTAAGCGCCACGCGCCAAAAACGCCTTCCCCGCTCCGGCGGGGAAGGCCCAGATCCGCGAACATAGATCCGCGAAGCTGGTTGGCCGCGAGTCGACGGGAGGAGCCCCATGAGCACGGTAGCGACAAGCCAGATCAAGCTGACGCCGGAGCATGCGCGGCCACGCGCCTCGGTGCGCTCGCGCCTGCAGGACGCATTGCCGAAGATCGTGCTGGCGCCGAGCTTCGCCATCACCATCGTCTTCGTCTACGGCTTCATCCTGTGGACGATTTATCTGTCCTTCACCAATTCCAAGACCTTCCCGTCCTATGTCCTAACCGGCTCGCGCGCCTATCAGCGGCTGTGGGGCTGGACCTTCGACACCGACCCGCCGTCGAGCTGGTACACGTCGATCACCAATATGGGTATTTTCGGTTTCCTCTACATCGCAATCTGCCTGGCGCTCGGCCTGTTCCTGGCCATCCTGCTCGACCAGAAGATCCGCGGCGAAGGCGTGTTGAGGCCGATCTATCTCTACCCGATGGCGCTGTCCTTCATCGTCACCGGCGTCGCCTGGAAATGGTTCCTGGATCCCGGCCTAGGTCTCGAGCAGACCTTGCATCAGTGGGGCTGGACGAGCTTCCATTTCGACTGGATCAAGAACAAGGATTTCGTCATCTACACGGTGGTCATTGCCGGCGTCTGGCAGGCCTCCGGCTTCATCATGGCGATGTTCCTGGCCGGCCTGCGCGGCATCGACGGCGAGATCATGAAGGCCGCGCAGATCGACGGCGCCACCACCTTCCAGCTCTATCGCCGCATCGTCATCCCGCTGCTGCGGCCGATCTTCCTGTCGGCCTTCATCGTGCTCGCGCACCTCGCCATCAAGTCCTACGATCTCGTGGTCGCACTGACCAGCGGCGGGCCCGGCGGCTCGGCGTGGCTGCCGTCCAACTTCATGTATGAGTACACGTTCAAGCGCAACGAAATGGCCGTCGGCTCGGCCAGTGCGGTGATCATGCTGATGACCATCGTCGCCATCATCGTGCCCTATCTCTATTCGGAACTGCGGGAGAAGCCGCGATGAGCGCCGTCACCACTCCCGCCCGCCAGGCCTCCGGCGGCGTCAACGTCAAGACCCTCAACCGCATCGTCATCTACGGGCTGCTGGCGCTGTTTGCGCTGTTTTACCTGATGCCGCTGTTCGTCATGCTGGTGACTTCGTTCAAGACCATGGACGAGATCCAGAACGGCAACATGCTGGCGCTGCCCAAGGCGCCGACCTTCGACCCGTGGCTGAAGGCGTGGGGCGAGACCTGCGTCGGCCTCACCTGCGCCGGCATCAAGGGCTATTTCTGGAACTCCATCAAGATGGTGGTTCCGGCCGTTCTGATTTCGACCATGCTGGGCGCGCTGAACGGCTACGTTCTGACCAAATGGCGTTTTCGCGGCGCGACGCTGGTGTTCGGGCTGATGCTGTTCGCCTGCTTCATTCCGTTCCAGTCGGTGCTGCTGCCGATGGCGACCATCCTCGGCAGCCTCGGCCGCTTCGGCGTCACACTGCAGAACTCGGTCGGAACGAGCTTCGGTCTCGGCAACCCGACGGTCAACCTGGTCTTCGTCCACGTCGTCTACGGCATCGGCTTCACCACGCTGTTCTTCCGCAACTACTACGAAGCGTTTCCGACCGAACTGGTCAAGGCGGCACAGGTCGACGGCGCATCCTTCTTCCAGATCTTCCGCCGCATCATGCTGCCGAACTCGATGCCGATCTTCGTCGTTACCGTGATCTACCAGTTCACCAACATCTGGAACGACTTCCTGTTCGCCTCGGCTTACGCCGGCACCGGCGACGCGATGCCGATGACGGTGGCGCTCAACAACGTCGTCAACACGTCGACCGGCGTCGTCGAATACAACGTCAACATGGCCGCCGCGATGATCGCGGCACTGCCCACCCTTCTCGTCTATGTGCTCGCCGGCCGCTACTTCGTGCGCGGTCTCATGGCTGGCGCCGTCAAAGGATGATCTGATGGCTTTTCTGGAAATTGATGGTCTGAGAAAGCGCTTCGGCCAGGTCGAGATCCTGAAAGGGATCGATGTCGAGCTCGAGAAAGGCGGTTTCCTGGTGCTGGTCGGCCCTTCCGGCTGCGGCAAGTCCACTTTGCTCAACACCATCGCCGGCCTGGAGACGATCACCTCGGGCGAAATCCGGGTCGACGGCCGCGCCATCAACGATCTGCACCCCTCCAAGCGCGACATCGCCATGGTGTTCCAGAGCTATGCGCTCTACCCGAACATGACGGTGGCCGGAAACATCTCCTTCGGCATGGAGATGCGCGGCGTGCCGGCGGCGGAGCGCCAGAAGGCGATCGACAAGGTGGCCAAGGTGCTGCAGATCGGCCACCTCTTGCAGCGCAAGCCGAGCCAGCTTTCGGGCGGCCAGCGCCAGCGCGTCGCCATGGGCCGGGCGCTGGTGCGCGACCCCAAACTGTTCCTTTTCGACGAGCCTTTGTCCAACCTCGACGCCAAGCTGCGCGTCGACATGCGCATCGAGATCAAGCGCCTGCATGCCACCACCGGCACCACCATCGTCTACGTCACCCACGACCAGATCGAGGCGATGACGCTGGCGACCAAGATCGCCGTGATGCGCGACGGCGAGGTGCAGCAGTTCGGCACGCCGGCCGAAATCTACAACAACCCGAGCAATCTCTTCGTCGCCGACTTCATGGGCTCGCCGGCGATGAACCTGATCCCGGCGACGATCGGTACGTCAGGCAATGCGTTGTCCGTCGTGCTGCAGCGCGAGGCGCGCGAGCCGATCAACCTGCCGATGGCCAATGCGCCGGCGGGCCTGTCGGCATTCCAGGGCAAGCCGATCATCTTCGGTGTCCGTCCCGAAGCCCTGACCGATCCGGAAGGTGCCGAGCGCAACGCCTCGCACATCGCAACCGCGGACTGTCACATCGAGGTCGTCGAGCCGGCAGGTTCGGACACCTTCGCCGTCACCAATCTCGGCGGCAAGGGCGTGGTGGCGCGGCTGCGCGCCGACGCCAACATTCAGCCGGGCACCAACACGCCGCTCGCCTTCAACCTGACAAAGGCGGTGTTCTTCGATCCGGCGACCGAGACCCGTATTCGCTGATGTATGTCGCCCAAAAGTGGATCCGGTTTTGGGGCAACGACATGCATCAAAACAAAAAACTAAAGCGCGTCGGGACGCGATTTAGGCCATGAGAAATCCGGACATCGTCATCATCGGCTCCGGCATCGGCGGCGCCACGATCGCTTCCGGCCTTGCCGGCAGCGGCGCCTCGATCTTGATGCTCGAGCGCGGCGAGCCGTTGCCGGCGACGCCGCACGCGCGCGACACGCGCTCGATCTTCGTCGACGGCCATTATAGGCCGAAGGAGATGTGGCGTGAGGCCGGCGGCGCCGCCTTCAACCCCGGCAATTATTATTATGTCGGCGGCAATTCGAAGTTCTATGGCGCGGTGCTGATCCGCTACCGCAAGGAAGATTTCGCCGCCATGGAGCACTTTGGCGGGGTCTCGCCGGCATGGCCGTTCTCCTATGAGGAATTCGAGTCCTGGTATTCGAAAGCCGAACAGCTGTTTCGCGTGCGCGGTGCACTGGGCGAGGATCCGACCGAGCCGTTCCATTCGATCCCCTACGCCTACAAGCCGGTGCCCGACGAGGCGCCGATCGCCCGCGCCCGCGCCGAGCTGAAAAACCTCGGCCTGCATCCGGCCTCGCTGCCGCTCGGCGTCGACATCGACACCTGGCTGAAAGAGGGCAAGACCGGCTGGGATGCGTTTCCCAACACCGGCCAGGGCAAGGTCGACGCGCAGACAGGACCGCTGACGGCGGCCCTGAAGGACACCAACATCCGGCTCGAGACCGGCTGTTATGTCGAGTACCTGGAGGCATCGACCGACGGCAAAACCATTGCTGCCATCCACTATCGGCAGAATGGTGAGCTGAAAAAGGTCGCGCCGAAACTGGTCATCCTCTCCGCTGGCGCGGTCAATTCCGCCGTCATCCTGCTGCGATCACCGTCTCCTGATGGCAAGGGCCTTGCCAACCGCTCCGATCAGGTCGGGCGCAATTTCATGAACCACAATTCCAGCGCCATGCTGGCGATCGATCCGCGCCGCCGCAACGATGCCGTCTACCAGAAGACGCTGATGCTCAACGACTACTATCTGTCCGACGGCAAGGGCGGTAAGCCGCTGGGGAACGTCCAACTGCTCGGCAAGATCGACGGCAACATGCTGCGGGCCAATGTCAAGTACACGCCGGGATTCGCGCTCGACTTCATGGCCGGCCACGCCGTCGACTGGTACCTTATGTGCGAAGACCTGCCCGACCCGGAAAGCCGCATCATGGTCGACGGCAAGGACATCGTCATGCAGTGGCGGCGCTCCAACATGCAGTCGCTCGACGGGCTGAACAAGGTAATGCGCGAGAACTTCCGCGCCTGCGGCTATCCCATCGTGCTGTCGCGCCCCTTCGACAAGCGCACGCCGTCGCATCAATGCGGCACGATCAAGATGGGCGACGATCCGGCGACGGCGGCGCTCGACCCCTACTGCCGCTCCTTCGACCACCGGAACCTGTTCGTCGTCGACGCCGGTTTCCTGCCGAACTCGGCGGCGGTCAACCCAGCGCTGTCGATTGCAGCCCAAGCGCTGCGCGTTGCTGACCACATCCGCAAGACGGACCTCGCCGCATGACCCGCCCCGCCGCCATCGTCACCGGCGGCGCGCGCGGCATCGGCCTCGCCTGCGCCCAGGCACTGGCGGATGCCGGCTTCGATATTCTGGTCGCCGACCTTGCCGAAACAGCCGCTGACGGACTTGCCCCCGACATCGCCAAGCGTGGCGCAAAATTCGCCTATGTCAGGTGCGACATCGCGGACCTCGACACCCATACAGCACTTGTCGATGCCGCGATGCGCGCCTTCGGCCGCATCGACTGCCTGGTCAACAATGCCGGCGTCGGCGCCGTGGTGCGCGGTGACCTCTTGGACCTCAAGCCGGAGAATTTCGACCGCACGCTGGGCATCAACCTGCGCGGCACCGTCTTCCTCAGCCAGGCTGTCGCCAAGGCGATGCTGGCTGCGCCAGGCGATCAGAGATCGATCATCACCATCACCTCGGTCAGTGCTGAAATGGCATCGCCGGAACGGCCGGACTACTGCATCTCGAAGGCCGGGCTTTCGATGTGGGTGAAGAACCTGGCGTTGCGGCTTGCGCCTGAAAACATCGCCGTCTTCGAAGTCCGGCCCGGCATCATCCGCACCGACATGACCTCAGGCGTGACCGCCAAATATAACGCCCTTATCGACGGCGGCCTGGTTCCGGCCAAACGCTGGGGCGAAGCATCGGACATCGGCGCGGTGGTGGCGACGCTCGCCGGCGGCAAGCTCGGCTTTTCGACCGGCTCGATCATCAATGTCGACGGCGCGCTCTCGGTGCCACGGCTATGAATGGATCAGGAAATGACTGACTATATCATCGTGGGCGCCGGTCCTGCCGGCTGCGTTATGGCCAACCGGCTGAGCGAAGATCCCAGCAATTCGGTCCTGCTGCTGGAAGCCGGCGGCAAGGACTGGCACCCCTACATCCACATGCCGGCGGGCTTCGCCAAGATGACCAAAGGCATTGCTTCCTGGGGTTGGTCGACCGTGCCGCAAAAGCACATGAAGGACCGCGTCTTCTGGTACACGCAGGCCAAGGTCGTCGGCGGCGGCTCGTCCATCAACGCGCAGATCTACACGCGCGGCAATGCCCGCGACTACGACGCCTGGGAGAAGGAAGAAGGCCTCGCCGGCTGGGGCTATCGCGACGTGCTGCCCTATTTCAAGCGCGCCGAAAACAACCAGCGCTACGCCAACGACTTTCATGGCGACCAGGGCCCGCTCGGCGTGTCCAACCCGATTTCGCCGCTGCCTATCTGCGAGGCCTATTTCCGTGCCGGCCAGGAGATGGGCATCCCCTTCAACCCGGACTTCAACGGCGCTGCCCAGGAAGGCGTCGGCTACTACCAGTTGACCCAGAAGGATGCCCGGCGCTCGTCCGCTTCAGTCGCCTATTTGAAGCCGATCCGCGCCCGCAAGAATCTGACCGTCCGAACCGATGTGCTGGTGACGCGCATCGTCGTCGAGAACGGTCGCGCTATCGGCGTCGAGGTGGTCGACAGGCCGGGCGGCGAGAAGAAAATCCTGCGCGCCGAACGCGAGGTGATCGTCTCGTCCGGCGCCATCGGCTCGCCGAAGCTCCTGATGCAGTCGGGGATCGGCCCCGCGGACCATCTGAAGTCGGTCGGCGTGACGCCGGTGCATGACCTGCCCGGCGTCGGCTCCAACATGCAGGACCATCTCGATTTGTTCGTCATCGCCGAATGCACCGGCGATCACACCTATGACAACTACGCCAAGCTGCACCGCACGGCCTGGGCCGGTCTGCAATATCTGCTGCTGAAGAAAGGCCCGGTGGCCTCCAGCCTGTTCGAGACCGGCGGCTTCTGGTACGCCGACCCGACCGCCGCCTCGCCCGACATTCAGTTCCATCTCGGCTTGGGATCCGGCATCGAGGCCGGCGTCGAGAAGCTGAACAATCCAGGTGTCACCCTGAACTCGGCCTTCCTGCGGCCGCGCTCACGCGGCACGGTGCGGCTGAAGAGTGCCGACCCGGCCGACCACCCGCTGATCGATCCGAACTACTGGTCCGATCCCTATGACCGCGCCATGTCGATCAAGGGGCTGCGACTGGCGCGCCAGATCATGCGGCAGAAGGCGCTTGCCCCTTACGTGCTGCGCGAAGTGCTGCCCGGGCCGTCGCTCGCCAGCGACGACGAGCTGTTCGACTATGCCTGCCGCACCTCCAAAACCGACCATCACCCGGTTGGCACCTGCCGCATGGGCCATGACGACATGGCCGTGGTGACACCGGATCTGCGGTTGCGCGGCATCGAGGGCCTGCGCGTTTGCGATGCCTCGGTGATGCCGCGCGTGCCTTCATCCAACACCAATGCGCCGACAATAATGGTCGGTGAAAAAGGAGCCGATCTGGTCCTCGGCCGCGAGCCGCTGCCGCCGGCGGTGTTTTCCGGAAACCGGGCTGCTTAGCCGCTGAGGAGCAAGACATGATCAGGCACTGTGTTTTCGCTAGATTTCGCAATGATGTCGACGCCGCCGAACGCACGGCGATCCATGCCGATCTCGAAGCGCTGCGACAGGTTATCGACGGCATGGACGCCGTAAAATTCAGCGCCAATGTCAGCCCGGAGCCGTTCGCACGCGGCTTCACCCATGGCTTCACCATCGACTTCCGCGATGCTGCCGCGCGCGATGCCTATCTTGCGCATGAAGCGCACCAGCGCGCCGGCGCACGCCTGGTCGCTGCCCTGGAAGGCGGCACGGACGGGCTGATGGTGTTTGATCTCGAAATCTAGACTCACCATCAAGCCACGATCGAGTTCATCGACAGATGGCACCGGTCGCTCCTCATTGCACCTCAGCGGGCGTTCGATCAAATGAGCCGCGCGAAAAAGTGACCACCGGTCTTCCCTGAACTGGCTGATAATTCCTCACATCGATGATAGTGGAGGAGGAAGATTTGCCCCTTAATTCGCAGCAGAAGAAGACCGTCCTCGCCTCGTTCCTGGGCTGGACGCTCGATGCTTTCGATTTCTTCCTTCTGACATTCCTGCTCACCGATATCGCGACCGAATTCCACGCCGACGTGCCCGCGGTCTCCAAGGCGCTGTTCCTGACCTTGGCCACACGCTTCATCGGCGCGTTCTTCTTCGGCATGCTTGCCGACAAATACGGGCGCAAGCCGATCCTCATGCTCAACATCGTGAGCTATTCGGTGATCGGCGCGCTGGCCGCCTTCTCGCCCAATCTCGGCATCTTCCTCGCCCTGCGTGCGCTGTTCGGCATCGCCATGGGCGGCGAATGGGGGCTTGGCAGTTCGCTGGCCATGGAATCCATTCCGCCGAGCGCACGCGGCATGGTCTCCGGCATCCTGCAATGCGGCTATCCGGCCGGCTATCTGCTGGCGGCGGTGGTCTATGGCCTGCTCTATCAGCAGACGATCGGCGGCTACACGATCGGCTGGCGCGCCATGTTCCTGCTCAGCTTCGTGCCGGCGCTGATTGTGCTCTTCATCCGCTCGCATGTGCCGGAATCGCCGGCCTTCGTCGAAGCGCAGAAGACGGCTCGACCGGGCATGTGGGAAACCCTGCAGAAACACTGGGGTGTCGCGCTCTATGCCGTCGTGCTGATGATGTTCTTCAATTTCTTCAGTCATGGCACGCAGGACCTCTACCCGACCTTCCTGAAGAAGCAGCACGGCTTCGATCCGCATACGGTGAGCTGGATCACCATCGTCGCCAATATCGGCGCCATCGTCGGCGGCCTGGCATTCGGCGCGCTGTCCGAAAAGATCGGCCGCGTCAACGCCATCACGCTGGCCTGCCTGATCGCCTTGCCGTCGATCCCGCTATGGGCCTACTCGACCACGCCGTTCATGCTCGCCATCGGCGCCTTCGTCATGCAGGTCGCGGTCCAGGGCGCCTGGGGCGTCATCCCCGTGCACCTCAACGAGCTTTCGCCCGGGGCGGTGCGGGCGACCTTGCCCGGCTTTATCTATCAGGCGGGCAATCTCGCCGCGTCCTATGGCGGCCCCTATCAGGCAGGAATCGCGGAAAGCGCCGGAGGCAGCTATGGCTATGCCCTGGCGCTGTTCGCAGGCGTGGTCGCCATCTGCATCATCGTCGTCATACGTTTCAGTCCGGAACGACGTGGCCAGTTGATGACCGTACTCAATTAGGGTCGAAATCAGCCGAGCCTGAGCGCAACGACACCGGCGACGATGCTGAGCGCGGCGGCACCGCGCCAGCCGGTCATTTTTTCGCCGAGAGCGAAGACCGAGATCATCATGGCAAACAGGATCGAGGTTTCGCGCAGCGAGGCCACGGAGGCGATCGGCGCCTTGGTCATCGCCCACATGACGATCCAGTAGGCGGCGCCGCTGAGCACGCCCGTGAACAGTCCTGCCTTCCAGTCGCGCGCCAACACCGGCAGCGCCTTCGGCCCGCGGAAGATGAGGCACAGCACCAAGGCGCCAAAAGCATCGCAGATGAACAGCCAGGCTGCATAGCTCTGCGCGGTTGCCGCCAGCCGTGCGCCGCTGCCGTCGGACAGCGTGTAACTGGCAATGAAGATGGAAGTGCCCAGTGCGAAGCCAACCGCGCGCAGATTGAGTTTTTCCAGATGTGCGCCGCCACGAAACGACATCACCAGCGTGCCGGCCGACAACAGGAAGATGCCGAGCATGGCGAACGGGCCGGGAATCTCGGCAACGACGAACATGCCGCCAAAGGCCGAGAGCAGAGGTGCGGTGCCCCGCGCCAGCGGATAGGTCTGGGCGAAATCGCCGGCCTTGTAGGCGCCGATCAGGAAGGTGCGGTAGCCCATGTGGAAAATGACGGAGGCGATGATGTAAGGCCACACTTCCGCCTTCGGCACTTCGACGAAGGGCAGCACCACGAGTGCCGCCGCGCCCATGCCGAGCGTCATCAGCGTGATCGACAGGAAGCGGTCGAGATGGACCTTGACCAGCGCATTCCAGATCGCGTGCATGGCAGCGGCGGCAAGCACTGCGAAAAAAACGAAAAGCGTCATGTGGCAATGCCGGGCGTTTCCAGGTCGATGTCGACCCGCAACGGAAAATGATCCGACGCAACCTCGCCGATATCGGCACCGATCGAACGCACCCGCCCGGCGAACATGCCGCCGACGAAGCAATGGTCGAGCCGGCGCTTTGCCAATCTGCCGTCGATGGTCTTCACATGGGTGTGGAAGTCCGAAACCGGCTCCTCGGCAACAGCGGCGGCATCGACGAAACCGCTGAGATAGGCGGCACCCCGATGGTAGGGCGTGCTGCCGACGATGCGGCGATATTCGGCGCTGCCCGGCTCCATGTTGAAATCGCCCATCCAGATCGCCGCCAGCGGGTTTTCCGGCTCCGCTTCGCCGCTGGTCCAGTTGCGCGTGGGCTCGTCGTCGACGCCGCTCCACGGCCCGCCGTCGGACGGTGCCCGGCGATGCTCGGCCAGGAGATAGTCGATCTGCTCCAGCCGCTCCTCGGCCGCGATATGGGCGAGATGCAGCGACAACACCCGCACCGGCCCTGCCGGCGTGCGGATCATGCATTCAAGTGCTGCATTGCGGGTGTTGAGCGGCCGCAGCGTGCGGCGCATCGGCAGCGCATGCAGCCGCGACCAGACGATCGGCAGTTTCGACAGCACCATGGTGCCGAACTGGCGGCGCCGGTTGACCAGGCGGCCGTCATGCCGCTCGCTGGCGTCCATGTCGAAGGCCGGGCCATAGACCCAATGATAGTCGGGCAGCAGGCTGGAAAGCAGTTCCGGCTGATCGTCGAAATTGCTGCGTTGCCAGTGACGCTCGACTTCCTGCAGTGCAATGACGTCGGCGCCGGCAACGATGCGCGCGGCGCGCGAAAGATCGTAGCGCCCGTCGCTGCCGAACCCGTACTGGATGTTGTAGCTGACCAGCTTCATTGCTTATCCGGCTCAATTTCGTGTTGGCAGTAGCGGTTCGATGCCGCGGTTGCAATGTGCAGGAGAATGGACCTGGCTTGGACCAGCCTTGCCCCTGACCGGGATCATGCACCGATCCCGAAGCACTTCGGTATCTTCCGTGCGCCGGAAAACGGCGTGCGATGCCTCAAGTATTCAGCGGCTGGAACCGGCCGGGTGGCGACGCGGCCAGTTCGGTCCAGTCGATCTCTTCCTCAAGGCGATGATAGGCTTCGTCGCCAATCGTCCCATTGCGGCGCAATTCCTCCAGCGCGTCGCGCTGGCTCTTGATCGCATAAAGACGCAAGCGGTCATATTCGGTCGCCGCCTGGGCATCGTCGGGGTTTTTGGCGATCTTGCGTTGAGCGGCATATTGCTCGCGCACCGCGGCCGCCGCGTCCGATGTCTTGCCGCTCAATATGTCGAGCGCCGCCTGCATGACCACAACGCGCGCCTGCGCAACCTCGCGGTCGACCGTTTCGTCAGGGTTGAGGTTCAAAAGGCGCAGCAGCGGCTTCAGGCTCATGCCTTGCAGCACCAGCGTGCCGAGGACGACCGTGAAGGCAGCGAGCACGATCGGGTCGCGGGCCGGGAATTCAGCCGGCAGGGCGAATGCCGCCGCAAGCGTCACCAAACCGCGCATCCCGCACCAGCCGATCAGCACGCCGCCACGAAACGACGGAGCGTCACGCTGACGATCAGCCACGCCGAAACGGTCAAACCACCTGATGATCGCGCCGCACCCCAGAACCCAGACGAAGCGTGAGACGATGACGATGGCGAGCACTGTCCCGGCCAGGACGAACGCATCGGTCTGCCCCTGCCCGGCAAGCCGGCCGACGATCGTACGCGCCTGCAGGCCCATCAGCACGAAAGCCAGAACATTGAGCACGAAGACCGCCGTTTCCCAGACGGAATAAGAGCTGATGCGGTTTCTGGCCGGCATGCGGCGCGGCGCGGTGCGGGCGATCGTCATGGCATAGACGACTATGGTGATGATGGCCGACAGTCCGATCCTGTCGGCCAGGATCCAGACCCCGAACGTGCCGGCAAATTGCACCACAGTGCCGCTCGCCGGGTCCTCGATCCGGCCCAGCGTCATCAGAGACAACCGGCCAAGCAGGTAGCCGGCCGCAAGACTGCCGAGCGTGGACAGCAGGATCATCGGAACGGCGCTGCTCAGCAGAATGGAGCCTGCTGCCGCAGAAATCGCCATTCGGTAAATCAGCAGCGCGGTGGCGTCGTTAAGCAGGCTCTCGCCTTGCAGAATGGCAGTGATGCGATGCGGCACCTTGAACTGGCCAAGCACGGCCGATGCCGCAACCGCATCGGGCGGCGCCACGATGGCGCCAAGCGCTATGGCCGCGGCAATCGGCAGACCTGCCATCGCCCAGCCGGCCAGCGCCACCGTCGCTGTCGTGAAAAGGACGGCACCAAGCGCCAGCAGTACAAGCGGCACCTTGTAGCGGTTGAGATCGCGCAGTGACGTGTCATAGGCGGCGTCGAGCAGCACCGGCGCGATGAACAGGGCAAGCGCCAGTTCCGGGTCGATCTCGATGGTCGGCACGCCAGGCACGAAGGCGATGGCCACCCCTGCCAGCGCCAGCAAAGAGGGATAAGGAACCTGCACGCGCCGGGACAGCGCCGTCAGCGCAACGGCGATCAACAGCAGAACGAGTGTCAGTTCGAAAAGAACCATGGCCTCTTATAGCCGGGAAGCGAGATTCTGGCAGCGGCAAAGCGGCTGGAAATTGTTGATTGCCCGGCAAGCTCGAGCCGGCAGAAAATACCTCGAATTGCTTCCTGACAAATCGCCGTCCACACCGACATTGAAATCATCTGATATGGGGCTCGCTTAAACGCGGACTTCCCTGCACTGCAGCCCATGCCACGCGGGCGGAAGCATCCTTCCCCCTTCGCTAACCGGGATACAGCCATTCATTCCAAACAAGCGCAGCAGCCTAGTGCAGCACGAGCATATCGCTCGAAGAAAACGAGATCTCGGCCTTCTCACCAACTGCGGGGGGCGGCGTTGCCGGGCTGTTGAACGTGTCGAGCGAGACCGTGTTGCCGCCGATGCCGACACGAACCCGGATGACCGATCCGAGGAAATGCACTTCGGAGATTTCTCCGGATAGGCTGGAGTCACGGCCAGGCTGGCGGCCCAGCGAAATAGCTTCCGGACGCAGCGCCAGGGACAGCGTGTCGCCCGACTTGGAACCGTTGAGCTTGCCCTTGAGCGAGACCTGTTCGGAATTGACCCGCACCGTGCCCGCGGCGGCATCGGTGACGGTGCCTTCCAGCACATTCAGCGTGCCGACGAAATTGGCGACGAACTTGGTTGCCGGCCGGTTGTAGATCTCGAATGGCGTGCCGACCTGCTCGGCCTTGCCGCCATACATGACGGCGATGCGGTCCGAGATCGACAGCGCCTCTTCCTGGTCGTGCGTGACGAAGATGGTGGTGATGCCGAGCTTCTTCTGGATCGACCGGATTTCCTCGCGCAGCGACACGCGCACCTTGGCGTCGAGCGCCGACAGCGGCTCGTCGAGCAGCAGCAGCTTTGGCTTCGGCGCGATGGCGCGGGCTAGCGCGATGCGCTGCTGCTGGCCGCCCGAGAGCTGGTAGGGATAGCGATCCGCCATCTGCGGCAGCTTGATGATGCCGAGCATCTCGGCGACGCGGGCATCGATGTCCGCCCTCGGCATGCCGGCGACCTTCAAGCCGAAGCCGATATTCTGCGCCACGGTCAGGTTCGGGAACAGCGCATAGGCCTGGAACACCATGCCGACATTGCGCTGGTTGGGCTTCAGTCTCGTAATGTCCTTGCCGCTGACGACGATCGTGCCCGCGCTCGGCTCCTCGAAACCGGCAACCATGCGCAACACCGTCGTCTTGCCGCAGCCGGATGGCCCGAGGAAGGAGACGAATTCGCCGCGCTCTACGTCGAGATTGAAATCCTCCACCACCGTGGTGGCGCCGAAAGATTTTCGAACGTGCTGGATGGAGAGGAATGGGTCGGCCATGGCGTGGTTCTCTCGATCAATTTGGGCGGTTCGCCGATTTCGGCGCGAAGCGGGACAGGATCTGGATCAGCGACATGCAGCCCCAGGTGATGGCGAAGGCGATCACTGCAAGGGCTGCGGGCTCGTATGCACGGTTGGCGCCGATGTTCTGCAGATACGGGCCGAAAGCCGGACGGCTGAGCAGGCTGGCCATTGTAAACTCGCCAATGACGATGGCGAAAGTCAGGAATGCGCCGGACAGCACCGCGATCAGCACATTGGGCAGGATGACGCGGGTGATGATGGTGCCCCAGCCCGCACCCAGAATTTGCGCGGCTTCGGTCAGCGTACGCACATCGATGGTGCGCAGACCGGTGTCAACGGCCCGATACATGTAAGGCAGAGACAGCGTCGTATAGCCAATGACAAGCAACGCGTTCGCACCCCAATTGCTTGCCAAGAATGGCAGCGGCGAGTTCGAGCCGTACATCCTGATATAGCCGAAGACGATGACGATTGCCGGAATGACCAGCGGCAAAAGGGTGATGAATTCGACGATTGGCCTGAGCTGAGGCAGACGCAGCCGGATCCAGTATGCCGCCGGCACCACGATCAGCACCCCCAGGATAATGGTGCAGAGGGCAGCGATGACTGAAAAAAGGAAAGTTGACTGGAAGCGCGCGTCTCCCAGCACGACTTGATAGGCGTCGAAGGAGTGGACGCCGCGCCGCATGCGCAGCGAGAACTCGACCGTCGCCATCAACGGAATAAAGAAATAGGCAGCCCCGACAACAAAGACGACCCAGGCCCAGAACTTACCCGACTTCATTTGAGCCACCTTTCGGACCGAGTCCGAAACCAGATGTAGAAGACATTCGCAAGACCGGTGATGACGATCATGCCAAAGGCTATGGCATAAGCGAGTTGCGGGTTGTGCAGCACGTCGCCATTCATCTGCGAGTAGAGCTTGATCGGAACGATATTAAGCGTCGGACCGGCAAACGCATAAGCGGTGGCGATGGCGCCGAAGGCGTTCGCAAACAACAGGATGACCGTACCGAGAAAACTCGGCCATATCACAGGGACGACAACCATGCGCCAGTACTGCGCCTGCGTGGCACCGAGCGTGGCCGCAGCCTCGCCCCACTCCTTCTTCAAGCCGTCGATGGCTGGCACGATGATGACCACCATCAGGGGAATCTGAAAGAACAGATAGACCGCGATCAGGCCCGTTGTGGTGAGAAAATTGAAGCCCATCGCGTAAATGTTGATGTTGAGCACGTCACGCAGAAGCGTCGTGACGATACCGACGCGGCCGAGCGTAGCCAGGAACGCGAAGGCGAGCGGCAAGCCGGCAAAATTCGAGGCGACGCCCGAAAACGTCAGGGTCGCGGAGCGCGTCCAGCTTGGCAGTCCGCCGCGCACAATCGCGATCGCGATGGCGAGCCCGGCAAACGCCCCGATGATGGCCGACCAGAAACTGATCTTGATCGAAGACCAGTAGGAATTGCTGATCGACGGATCGCTGACCAGCTGCAGAATATTGTCGAGCGTGAACCCGCCTTCACCGTTCCGGAAGGCTCCCACGACGAGATAGAGCGTGGGCAGGATCAAGAACATTAGGGCAAAGATGAAGAACGGCGCCACGCCGATCCATTGCGTTGGCAAGCGGAAGGCGGTCGCCTCCTTCGGCGGCACCGGCTTGGTGGCGAATGCCTGATTTGAAAGCGAGAGATCGGTCATGCGCCGGCTACCGTCTTCGAGGAAGGACCGGGCGGCCTCGCGGCCGCCCGGTGGATTTCAAGTCTTACTTGACGTTGGCGCCGACAGTGGCGTCCCAGTTCTTGCTGATAGCTTCCTTGGCCTTAGCCTGCTCGTCGAGCGACGGGAACGCGGCCGAGGCATAGGATTCCGCCGGCGGCAGCTTGGCCAGCACGTCCGCCGGGATCTTGCCGTTCTTGGCGAGATCGTTGAAGCGGATCGGGTGGCAATAGCCCTTCAGCCAGCCGATCTGGCCTTCGTCGGAGTAGAGGTATTCCATCCACAGCTTGGCTGCATTCGGATGCGGCGCGTAGGCGCTGATCGCCTGCACGTAGACGCCGGCGACGACGCCGGTCTTCGGCACGATGACGTCGACGGGCGGGTTGCCCTTCAGCGTGTCGCGGCCGGCGAGCGCGTTGTAGTCCCAGTTGATCAGGATCGGGGTCTGACCCTGGGCAAGCGTTGCCGGCTTGCCCACGACCGGAACGAAATTGCCGGCGGCGTTCAGCTTCTTGAAGAAGTCTAGGCCAGCAGTGCCGGCAGCTTCACCGGCTGCGGCGCCACCGGAAAGGCCGGCGGCGTAGACAGCCTGGATGGCCTGGTTTGAAACGCGCGGATCGCCGGCAAGAGCGACCGCGTTGGCGAATTCCGGCTTCAAGAGGTCGGCCCAGTCGGTGGGCGATTCCTTGATCAGGTCCTTGTTCACCATGAACGACAGAACGCCGTAATAGTCGCCGTACCAGAAGCCGTCGGCATCCTTGGCGCTGTCGGGGATCGAGTCCCAGGTCGACACCTTGTAAGGCTGGATCAGGCCATCGGCCTTGGCGGTCGGGCCGAAGGACAGGCCGACGTCGATGACGTCGGGCGCCTGCGGGCCCTTGTTGTCCTTGTTGGCCTTGATCGCCTCGACCTCGTCGCCGGAGCCGGCGTCGGGGTTGAGTTCGTTGACGGTGATTTCCGGATACTTCGCCTTGAAACCTGCGATGACATCGCCATAGCCGCACCAGTCATGCGGCAGCGCGATGGTGGTGAGCTGGCCTTCCGCCTTGGCAGCCTTGACGAGATCGTCCAGCGAATCCGCGGACGAAATCACCGTCGACGCGAAAAGCGCCGCGGCCGAAAGGGAAAGCACTTTCCCCGTGAACTTGAACATGTGTTCTCTCCGTTGAACTGACGCCGTTGGACGCCTGCGATGCGGTATCGTTTTCATGTGACAGCCAGATGAAAGCTTTGTGAAAGCGGCTGCTCGCAGTGCGAAAAAGTAAACTCTTTTTAACCTGATGTAGCAATCGCTCCGCGATTCTTTTTCCGGCTAACTAGTTTGTGCCTTGCCCGTCATCCTCCCCCTTGTTTTCATAGCCCCTTTTCAGATCACTTTGCGGCGCGGAAAACGCCTCAGACCGTGCCGGCAATGGCGTTTTCGAGCAAGGTCAGCGCCGCCTTCTTGGTCAGCTTGACCGGGTTACCGCCGGCGGTCGGATCGACCACCGCCATGTCGGCGATCAGCGCCTTGCGTTTCTTGTCCATGTCGAGCCCCTTGATAAGGCCCGGCAGCGCATGCGGCACCTTCAATTCCTTGCGCAGCTTGATAATCGCCTTGGCGAACCCGTCGAAGCCGCCCTTGATGCCGCAATAGGCGGCGAGCCGGCCGATACGCTCCTCGATGGAGTCACGGTTGAAGGCGAGCACATAGGGCATGAACACCGCATTGGTCATGCCGTGATGGGTGTCATAGAGCGCACCGACCGGATGCGACAGCGAATGGATGGCGCCGAGCCCCTTCTGGAAGGCAGTGGCGCCCATGGCGGCGGCGCTCATCATGTGGGCGCGCGCGACGAGATCCCTGCCGTTGGCATAGGCCTTCGGCAGGTTCTCGAAGACCAGCCTCACACCTTCGACGGCGATGCCGTCGGCCATCGGATGATAGCCCGGCGCGCAATAGGCCTCGAGACAGTGGGCGAGCGCATCCATGCCGGTGCCGGCGGTGATGAAGCCGGGCATGCCGACCGACAGCTCCGGATCGGCAATGACGATTGCTGGCAAAAGTTTCGGATGGAAGATGACCTTCTTGGTGTGCGTCGCCTCATTGGTGATAACGCCGGCGCGGCCAACTTCCGATCCGGTCCCGGCGGTGGTGGGCACGGCGATGATCGGCGCGATGGCGTCCGAATTGGCGCGCGTCCACCAGTCGTCGACATCCTCGAAATCCCATACCGGCCTGACCTGCCCGGCCTGGAAGGCGATCAGCTTGCCGAGATCGAGCGCCGAACCGCCGCCGAAGGCGATGACGCCGTCATGCTTGCCCTTCTTGAACACGGCGATGCCGGCCGTCAGATTGGACTCGACCGGGTTAGGCCTGACCTCGGAGAAGACGCCGTAGGGAACCTTGGCGTCGTCGAGTATCTTCAGCGTCGAGGCAACGACCGGCAGTTTCGCCAGTCCAGGGTCGGTGACGAACAACGGCCGCTTGATGCCGGTGGCCGCCAGCACCTCAGGCAATTCCTTGATGCGGCCGGCGCCGAAGCGGACGGTGGTGGGGTAGTTCCATTTGGAGATCAGCTTGGACATTTTTGTCTTTCAATAAATCAGATGGCTTCGCGCAGATGGAATGATTTCGGCCGGGTCAGATTGTCGTAGCCGATGGCCGACAAGCCCGCACCCTTGCCGGTGTCCTTGACGCCGGTCCAGACCAAGGCGGGGTCGAGGTAGTCGCAGCGGTTCATGAACACCGTGCCGGTCTCGACGCGGTTGCCGATCGCCACGGCATGCTCGGTATCACGCGTCCAGATCGAAGCGGTCAGCCCGTAGGGACTGTCGTTCATCAGCGCGATCGCCTCTTCGTCGTTGCGCACCTTCATGATGCCGACGATCGGGCCAAAGCTTTCCTCGCGCATGACGCTCATCTGATGATCGACTTCTGTCAGCACCTCAGGTGCCAGATAAGGCGAACCAGCCTTGTCGTTAGCCACCTTCATGTTGATGTGCGCCTTGGCACCCTTGCGCAGCGCTTCCGCCTTCTGTTCACGGATCAGGTCAGCAAAGCGCGCTTGCGCCATCGGTCCCATCGTCGTCGCCTGGTCGAGCGGATTGCCGACGACATAGTTCTTGGTCTCGGCGATGAAGCCTTCGACGAATTCGTCATAGACCTTCTCGTGCACATAAACGCGTTCGATGCCGCAGCAGCACTGGCCGGAATTGTAGAAGGCGCCGTCGACCAGATTGGCGACCGCATGATCCATCTTGGCGTCGGGCAGCACATAGGCCGGATCCTTGCCGCCAAGCTCGAGGCCGAGCGTCATGAAGGTGCCCGCCGCCGCTTTTTCGATGGCGCGGCCGCCGCCGACCGAACCGGTGAAATTGACGTGGTCGATCTTGCCCGAGCCGAGCAGCCTTTCGGTCTGGGCGTGGTTCAGCACGACATTCTGGAACACGCCCTTGGGCAGGCCGATCTTGTCGAAAGCCTGCTGAAAGCGCTCGCCGACCAGCAGCGTCTGCGCCGCATGCTTCAGGATCACGGTGTTGCCGGCCATCAGCGCCGGCACGATGGTGTTGACGGCGGTCAGATAGGGATAATTCCACGGCGCGATCACCATGACGACGCCGAGCGGGTCTTTCTTCACATAGCGGCGGAAACCGTCCTTGGGGTTGGAGGCCGGCACCGATTTGAGCGCCTGCTCGGCGATCTCGACCATGTAGTTGGTGCGTTCCCTGACGCCGCCGAATTCGCCGCCATAGCGCACGGGGCGCCCCATCTGCCAGGCGATCTCCGGCACGATCTCGTCGGTCATCGCGACCAGCGCTTCCAGCATAGCCAACATGTACTTGCCGCGCTCGACGATAGGTGTCTCAGCCCACTTCTCTTGCGCCGCCTTGGCGCGTTCCACTGCGGCGTTGATCGCCTGGTCTGTAGCAATCGGCCGCTCGGCATAGATCGAGCCATCGACGGGGGTAATGAGTTTGACCGTCTCGGTCATTTTGTAAGTCCTCGTATTCTACAACAAAATCGTATGGCTTGGCGCTGCCCCTCATCTGCCTGCCGGCAGCCTCCCCCACGGGGAAAGGCTAAGAGTGAAGGGGTGGCGCCGACGAACCGCCGATACCTAATACCGCTCGAAACCTCTGTGCAGTTCCCAATCCGTAATCCGGCGGTCGTATTCGAACTGCTCCCACTTTGCGGTGTGGACATAGTGTTCGAGCACATCCTCGCCGAGCGCCTGCTTGAGCATCTTCGACTTCGCCAGCGTGTCGGTGGCATCGCGCAGCGTCTTCGGAATCTCCGGCAGGCGAGATGCCTGATAGGCATCGCCGACGAACGGCTTCTGCAATTCCAGCTTTTCGTCGATGCCGGCAAGGCCGGCGGCGATCAGGGCTGCGAAAGCAAGATACGGGTTGAGGTCGGCGCCACCGATGCGGCATTCCATGCGGATGCCCTTGGTGCCCTCGCCGCACAGGCGGAAGCCTGCGGTGCGGTTGTCTTCGCTCCACATGATCTTGGTCGGCGCGAAGGTGCCGGCCTGGAAGCGCTTGTAGGAGTTGATATAGGGCGCCAGGAACCAGGTGAATTCCTTGGCGTATTTGAGCTGGCCGGCGGCCCATTGCTGGCCGAGTGTCGACAGCGTCCAGTCGGCCTTTTTGTCGAAGAACAGCGGTGTCTTGCCGTCGGCGCTCCACAGCGAATTGTGGATGTGGCTGGAATTGCCGGCGAGCCCGTAATTATACTTGGACATGAACGAAATCGCCTTGCCCTCGGACTCGGCGATTTCCTTGGCGCCGTTCTTCAGGATGACGTGGCGGTCGGCCATGTCGAGCGCCTCGGCATAGCGCACATTGATCTCTTCCTGGCCAGGACCCCACTCGCCCTTGGAATTCTCGATCGGAATGCCGGCCGCTTCCATTTCGTTGCGAAGCCGGCGCATGACGCCTTCTTCCTTGGTGGTGATGCCGATCTGGTAGTCGCCGATATAGGGCGATGCGGTGTCGAGACTTTGCCAGTGCTTCTTGCGGGCCGAATCGTAGGTCTCGTTGAACAGATAGAATTCGAGCTCGGATGCGAAATAGCCGATATAGCCGCGCTCGCTCAGCCGCTTGACCTGCTTCTTCAAGATGGCGCGCGGCGAATGCGGCAGGTCGTCATGCGTGTGGTGGTCGAGCACGTCGCAGATCACGAGCGCGGTCTTTTCCAGCCAGGGAATGCGCCGCAGCGTGGCGAGATCCGGCTTCATGACGAAATCGCCATAGCCCTTCGACCAGCTCGCCGCCTTGTAGCCCGGCACCGGCTCCATATCGATGTCTGCGGCCAGCAGATAATTGCATCCATGCGTTTCGTCATGCGCGGAATCGACGAAGTACTGCGCCAGGAAGCGTTTTCCCGCCAGCCGTCCCTGCATGTCGACGATGCAGGCCAGCACGGTGTCGATCTCACCGCTGGAGACCGCTTTCTTCAACTGATCGAACGAGAAATTTCCGGCCATTCCTTTGGCACTCCAGCGCTTGGGCTTTGAATGAGTTGAACGAAACCATGGCCGGCACGATGCCGGCCATGGCCATGATGGTCGAGGTCAGTGGCCGGTTTCGCCGACTGCCTGTTCGGCCGCCTTGATGGCCGCCTGACGCGCCGCAATGATGTCGCCGAGCGGCGGCCCCTGGAAGCGGCGCTTCTCGAAGCCGAACCAGACGACTGCCGTCAGGATGAAGAAGCCGACGGTGATGTAGAGCGCCCAATCGTTCGGCGGCTGGATGCCGATGATGAAGATCAGGATCATTGAGACGATCGACAGGAAGGCGAACAGCATGAACACGCCGCGCCCCATGTTCCAGGGACCCATCTTGTCCCACTTCGGCGTGCCCCAGGCGAGCATGCCGAGCACGATCGGCACGGTGAAGGAGAGGAACAGGAAGATGACGGTGCAGGAAACCACGATGGTGTAGGCCGAAGTGCCTGCGACCGAAACCAGCGTCGAACCCCAGACGAACAGCACCGACAGGATCGAAGCCGTCCAGATCGCCGCCACCGGCGTGCGGTAGGTCGGGCTGACCTTGGCGAGTGCCGCCGAACCCGGCAGGCCGCCGTCACGCGAGAAGGCGAAGATCATGCGCGAGGCAGACGTCACCGTGGCAAGGCCGCACAGCAGCTGTGCGACGAACACGACGAGGTAGACGAACTCCTTGATGCCGGGGCTTACACGCTGGTCGAAGGCCCAGAAGAACACGTTCCAGCCCTGCTTGGCGGCATCGTCCATGTTCGGGATCATCAGCACGAAGGCGGCCAGGAACAGATAGCCGAAAACGGCCGACCAGATCACCGACATGACCATGGCGCGCGGCACGGAAGAAGCCGCCTTGATGGTTTCCTCCGAGGTGTGCGCGGAAGCGTCATAACCGGTGATCGTGTAGATCGGCAGCAACAGTCCGAGCGCGAACACCCAGGCATTCGAGACGGATGGCCACACGCCGGCGCCTGCGTCCCCGGAATAGTTCTTGAAGGTGAAGAGACGGCTGAAATCCCAGGTCTCAGCGGAAGCCAGGCAGACGATGGCGATCAGGATCGAGCCGAAGAAGATGAGATAGCCCGAGAAATCGGTCAGCTTCGCCGTCAGCTTGATGCCGAGATGGTTGATCAGCGCCTGCGCGCCGGTGATGATGATCAGAAAGATCATCTGGTTTGTCAGCGTGCCTTCGATTCCGAGCGTCGGGCCGAAAGCGCCGATGAAAAACGTCCAGGTGCCGACATTGATGGCGCCGAGCACGGTGATCAGGCCGAGCAGATTGAGCCATGCGGTGACCCAGCCGGTGCCGCGGTTGCCGAGGATCGAACCCCAGTGATAGAGGCCGCCGGCCGTCGGATAGGCCGAGCTGATCTGCGACATGGCGACCGCAAAGGTCAGCGAAACGAAGCAGCCGACCAGCCAGCCGATGCCGATGCCGATGCCGCCGGCGCCGGAGGTGGCCTGGGCCAGCGAATTGATGCCGCCCGACAGGATGCAGATGATGGAGAAGGAAACGGCGAAGTTCGAAAAGCGACTGAGGCGCCGCTCCAATTCCTGGGCATAGCCCATGCTGTGGAGGTGCTTTACGTCCTCCGCCTTGTCAACTTCAGTATAACCCGGTGCTGCCATTTTAGTGTCCCCTGTTGGTTTTCGGGTCGGGATGAGATCCCGCCCTAGCTAGCCGATTGAACTGACTTTCCGACTGAATGCGATCTGGTGTGTCCGGCCTCCTCTGGCTCCAGATCCGAAAAAATGCCCGTGAGCAGATCCGCCCATTTCCGCTGCCCGGTCTCGCCGGCGATTTCGTCATTGCGGATTTCGATCATCGCGCAGGGCAGTCCGCGCGAGCGCGCATGCCGTTCCAGCGTGAAATAGACTCGGTCATCAGGTGAATACGGCTCGTTGACCCCGACGGTGACACCGGAAAGCCGCTTCAGCGCCGATATCAGCGGCGCCGCCAGCCGGCGATCCTCGTCATGGATGATGCCGATATGCCAGGGCCGGTTGCGGCCCTTGTATACCGGCGTGAAGGAATGGACCGAAACCAGCCGCGTTTCCTGACCGTGTGACAGCCTGTGGCTGATGATATCCGCAATCGTATCGTGGAAAGGGCGCCACGAAAGCGCGACACGCGCGGCACGCTCACTTTCCGACAGGCCGGCATTGCCCGGTATGGCCGTTGTCTCACTGACCGGCGGCACCAGGTCGGGCGCGTCAAGCGGCCGGTTGCAGTCGATGACAAGGCGCGAAATGCGGGTTTCGACCAGCGTCGCGTCGAGCGCCTGCGCCATGCGGCGGGCAACCGGCAGCGCGCCGGGATCCCAGGCGATGTGGCGCGACAGGTCCTCGACAGCAAGGCCGAGCGTGCCGAATTCGGCGGGCAGGAAGTTCGAGGCGTGATCGCAGGTCAGCACGAAAGGGCTTGATCCGCCGGGGTTCGTCACCCTTACGGTATCAGACGATGCAAGGCTGGCGGGCCGTGCTTTCTCCATACTCTGCCGTCCCCGGGGAGCGCTGTATCGTATGTTACGTATTTTGCCTCATTGCGTCCCTGTGGATGATTTCATACAGTTTGTCCGGCTTTGTCAAATGCGATTTCGGAAAAGACCATCGACCGAGCCAGGGGTGGGGAAAAGATGATTTCCAACATTGCCGAACTGATCGCCGACCGCATCGGCACGATGCCGGCCAGCGAACGGCGCGCGGCCCAGACACTGATTGCCTTCTACCCGATGATCGGCTTGAAAACGGTCGCTGAATTCTCGGCCGCAGCCGGCGTTTCCTCGCCGACAATCCTGCGTTTCGTCGCCCGGTTGGGCTTTCAGAACTATCCGGAGTTCCAGTCGAGCCTGCAGGACGAACTGGCGGCGCAACTGCAATCGCCGGCGACAAGGACGCTCAATCCGCCCTCGCCCGGCGGCGGGACCGTGTCGCCGATGCTGGAAGCGACGCTCGACAATATGCGCGAGACATTCAGGCACCTGTCCGACAAGCAGCTTGCCGACATCGCCGCCCGGCTAGCGGACCGGCGCGGCAAGACCTTCCTGATCGGCGGCCGCTTCACCGATCCGCTGGCGCGCTACATGGCCGCCCACCTCGCCATCATCCAGCCGGATGTCTTTCACCTCGCCGGGCAGGAAAGCATGTGGCGTGACCGGCTGATCGACATGGGAAAGCGCGACGTGCTGGTCATCTTCGACATCAGGCGCTACCAGGACAGCCTCCTCCGCTTCGCCGAGAAGGCGCATCAGCGTGGCGTGCAGATCGTGCTGTTCACCGACCAGTGGCTGTCGCCGATCGCCCGCCTTGCTCGCCATGTCATCGCCGGACGAACCGCGGTGCCGTCGGCATGGGATTCATCGGCGGCCCTTTTCGTCGTCGCCGAAACGCTGATCGGCGCCGTCACCAGGCAACTGGAAGCAAAAGGCGCCAAACGCATTCGCGAGATGGAAAGTCTGCGTTAGTGCATATGCGATGATCCGAAGCGTTACGCATATTTTCTCAAACGTTACATATATTTAATGTGCGCAGCCCCCGGAGAATTGTCATAAAGACGCGATATCGAGACAGCTTCTTTGCCTTACAATAGCCTCGCTGCGTCTGCTTCATTTCGGGAAACCGGTAGACGGAAGGATTGTTTTACCAACCGGAGTGCTGATGGCCGCCTGGAAACAGATACTTTTTGCACTCGTGGTGCTGGTGATGGCGGCAGCCGCCTGGCTGCGCTTTTATCCCGGCGCACCGGACGTGCTGGCACGTTGGGGCATCGACTGGGCTTACGCGGCAACGCCCCCGGCTGAAACCGGTGCCGCCAACGCGAGGCAGGCAAACGGCCGCAACGGCAACCAGCGGGTGAACGTGGTCGCCTTGGCGGCCACTTCGGCTGTTATCAACGACCGCCTGCAGGCGATCGGCACCGGCCGTGCCAACGCCTCGGTGACCGTCAATCCTTACAGCTCCGGCCGCCTCGCCGAACTGCTGGTCGAATCCGGCAGCCATGTCGAAAAGGGGCAGATCCTCGCCACCCTCGATTCCGAGACCGAAGTGATCTCTCAGGACCGTGCCAAGCTCGCCTTGCAGGACGCTCAGTCCAAGCTCGACCGCGTCAAGTCGCTGCGTGCCTCCAATGCCGCGACCCCGGTAGCCGTGGCTGACGCCGAGGTGGTGCTGGCGGGCGCCAAGCTGGCGCTTCAGGACGCGGAACTTGCACTGCAGCGCCGGTCGATCCTGGCGCCGATCGCCGGCACCGTCGGCATCCTGCCGATCTCGGCCGGCAATTACGTCACCAACCAGTCGGCCATCGCCACGCTCGACGACCGGTCCTCGATCCTGGTCGATTTCCTGGTACCCGAGCGCTTCGCCGCCGCCGTCAAGGTCGGTGCGCAATTGACGGCGACGCCGATCGCCAATCCCAGCAACGCCTATAGCGGCACCGTTTCGGCCATCGACAACCACATCGATGAAAAGAGCCGCACCCTGCTGGTCAAGGCCAAGATCGCCAACCCGGCCGATTCGCTGCGCGCCGGCATGTCGTTCGGCATCACCATGAAATTTCCGGGGCAAACCTATCCGGCCGTCAGCCCGCTGGCGATCCTGTGGGGGTCGGACGGCGCCTATGTCTGGCAGATCGAGGATGGCAAGGCCAGGCGGGTCCCGGTGCGCATCATCCAGCGCAACACCGAGACCGTGCTGATCGACGCCGAGATCGACAATGGCGACATGGTGGTCACAGAAGGCACCCAGAGCGTCAGCGAGGGCGGCGCGGTTCGCCTTGCCGGCGAAGAGCAGCGCGCCGCGGACGCCGCCGCAGGCTCATGACCGGAACCATCAACACCGCCAGCGAGACCGGCTTCACCGCCCTGTTCATCCGCAGGCCGGTCATGGCCTTCGTGCTCAACACGCTGATCGCGGTCGCCGGCCTGGCCGCTTTCTACGGCGTCGAGATCCGCGAACTGCCTGATGTCGACCGCGCGGTCGTCACTGTTTCCACCACCTTCGAGGGCGCGGCGGCCGAGACCGTCGACCGCGAACTGACCGACACGATCGAGGGCGCCGTCGCCCGCGTCTCAGGCGTCAAGTCGATCTCGTCGTCTTCCTCGTTCGGCTCGAGCCGCGTCACCATCGAGTTCAACGACGGCGTCGATCTGAATGTCGCCGCCTCGGACGTGCGTGATGCTGTCGGCCGCGTCGCCAATCAGATGCCCGACACCGCCGATCCGCCGCGCATCGTCAAGGCCGACGCCAATTCCGACGCGGTGATGCGACTGGCGGTGACCTCGGACAACATGTCGATCCAGGACATGACCGTGGTGGTCCAGGACCAGATCGAGGACGAGCTTGCCGCCGTGCCCGGCGTTGCAGACGTCCAGGTCTATGGCGACCGCGACAAGATCTTTCGCATCGATGTCGACCAGAACAAGCTGGCCAGCCTCGGCTTCACGGTTGCCGATCTCAGGGCCGCCCTTGCCTCGGTCGCTTTCGATTCCCCTGCCGGTTCGATCACCACGACCAACCAGGACCTGATCGTCCGCACGACTGCCGACGTGACCACGCCGGAAGAGTTCGAAAACATCATTGTCGGCGGCACGACGCGCATCCGCGACGTCGCCACCGTCACGCTCGGTCCCGACGTCGGCCAGACCACGCTGCGCTCGGATGGCAAGACCGGCATCGGCATCGGCATCATCCGCCAGGCGGAATCGAACACGCTGGACATCTCGACCGGTGTCCAGGCCGCCGTCGCCAAGCTGCAGGAAAACCTGCCCAAGGGCATGTCGATCAAGATCACCAGCGACGACGCCGTCTTCGTCAAGGGCGCGGTGCACGAGGTCGAGATCGCACTCGGCCTGTCCGTGACTATGGTGCTGATCGTCATCTATGTGTTTCTCCTCGACTGGCGCGCGACGCTGATCCCCGGCCTGTCGATGCCCGTCGCCATGATCGGCACCATCGCTGCCATCTATCTGGCCGGCTTCTCGGTCAACATCCTGACCCTGCTCGCTCTGGTGCTGGCGACGGGACTGGTCGTCGACGACGCCATCGTCGTGCTCGAAAACATCGTGCGACGACGCAATGAAGGCATGGGGCCCCGCGCCGCCGCCGTGCTTGGCGCGCAGGAAGTGTTTTTCGCCGTCATTGCCACCACCTTGACGCTGGTCGCCGTCTTCGTGCCGATTTCGTTCCTGCCCGGCCAGACCGGCGGCCTGTTCCGCGAATTCGGCTTCGTGCTTGCCATGTCGGTGCTATTGTCCTGCGTTGTGGCGCTGACGCTGTGCCCGATGCTCGCCTCGCGCATGCTGACCAGCGCATCGCTCCACCACGAAGGGGGCCATGGCATCGGCGCCCGCATCGGCGGCGCGCTCAGTACGGCCTACAAGCGCGGCCTACACGCCTGCCTCGACGCGCCATGGATCGTGCTTCTGGTCGCGGTGCTGTTTGCCGGCACCGCCTTCACGCTGTTCGGCACCATCCGCCAGGAGCTGACGCCGACCGAGGACCGCGCCGCCGTGCTTCTGCGCATCAGCGCCCCGCAAGGCGTCAGCCTCGACTATACGACGCAGCAGATGCAGAAGATCGAGAGACTGATCCAGCCGATGCGCGATTCCGGCGAGATCCGCTCGACCTTCGAGAATGCCGGCCAGAACGGCTCCTACAATTCCGGCTTCATGGTGATGACGTTGGCGCCGTGGAACGAGCGCAGCCGCAGCCAGCAGGAGATCATGGCCGAGATCAGCCAGTTGACCAGGCAGGTGCCGAGCGTGCGCATCTTCCCGGTACAGCCCAACAGCCTCGGCATCCGTGGCGCCGGCAACGGCCTGCAGTTCGCGCTGGTCGGCAACGACCGCAAGGCGCTCGGCGACGCAGCCGTGAAGATCATCGCCGAGATGCAGAAGGACGCGCGCTTCCAGACACCGCGCCTGTCGATCGACCCGACGCAACCGCAGCTCGCCGTGGCCATCGACCGCGAGCGCGCCTCCGACCTCGGCATCGACATATCGGGACTGGCCAACACCTTGCAGGCCATGCTCGACGGCAACGATGTCGTCGACGTCTACATCGCCGACCGCAGCTACGGCGTGAAGCTGGTCTCGACCACCAATCCGATCAACGATCCGACCGATCTGGAAAACATCTTCCTGAAGACGGCAGACGGACGTTTCGTGCCGATGTCGACCATCGCCACGCTGACCGAACGTGCCGTACCGCCATCACTGTCGCGCGAACAGCAGCAGCCCTCGGTGGCCATCACCTCCAACCTCAGTGGCGACTTCGCGCTTGGCGACGCCTTGACCCGCGCCGAGGAGATCGCCACGCCGCTGCTGCCGCCAGGCAGCCGCATCTTGCCGCTGGCCGAGGCGGCGACGCTGGGCGAAACCAACAGCGCCATGATCACCATTTTCGGCTTCGCGCTGGTCATCATCCTCCTGGTGCTGGCCGCCCAGTTCGAAAGTTTCGTCAGTGCCGTCATCATCATGGCGACGGTGCCGCTCGGACTGGCCTGCGCGATTTTCGCGCTTCTGCTCTCGGGCACCAGTCTCAATGCCTACAGCCAGATCGGCCTGGTGCTTTTGGTTGGCGTCATGGCCAAGAACGGCATCCTGATCGTCGAATTCGCCAACCAGCTGCGCGATCGCGGGCTTGGCGTGCGCGAAGCGATCGAGCAGGCCTCGATCATCCGCGTGCGGCCGGTGATGATGACGATGATCTGCACCGTGCTCGGCGGCTTGCCGCTGGTGCTGGCGAGCGGCGCCGGGGCCGAGGCGCGCGTCGCGCTCGGCTGGGTCATCGTCGGCGGCCTGGGGCTGGCCACCGTCTCGACACTGTTCCTGACGCCGGTCGCCTATCTCTTGCTTGGCCGCTTCGTCACGCCGAAGACCCATGAGGAAGCGCGACTGAAGCGCGAGTTGGAGGAAGCCGCCTACACCAATGTGGAACCGGCGGAGTAAAGAAATCCAGGGAAAAGTGTGTAGCGGTTTTCCGTCCGGAATTTCGTAAGAAAAATAGTTCCGCCTATCTCAAGAACCGGCCTTCGATCGACCAGCGCGCGGCGAGGAAATTCAGCACCGCCGCCACCACGACACCGGCGATCTTTGCCGGCCACACTCCGGCGATGCCGGCAAACAGCGCGATGGAGAGGCTGGAGACGCCGAGCGAAATTAGCCCTCCAAGCGAGGCGAAGCGAAGGAATGCGTCACGCAGCCGGATGGCTCGATTGCGCTCGAACGACCAGAAGCCGTTCGCCGCGAAGGAAAAGGTGACGGCGATGAACCAGGCAGCAACGTTGGCCGGCAGCGGCGAAGCACCGAGCTTGAGCAGCAGGAAGAAGCTGGCAAGGTCGATGGCTGTGTTGGCCAGTCCGACAATGGCAAAGCGGACGATCTTGTTGCCGGTCGAACGCGGGGGCCGCTCGGCGTCGTTCATCCCCTGCCATCCATGATTGCGACATTGGCGCGGGCCAGGCTGGCTCCGAACGCGTCCGATGCCAGGGCCGCGAATTCGACCTCGCGCACACCTTGCATCGTGTCGCGCGCGCGCAGCGTCTCGTCGACATGGCCGGGATGGCACATGAACAGCCCTTGTTCCGGCAACCCTTCGACGGCGGCCTGCAGAACCGCAGTGAACTTTTCGGGCTGCCGCCAGTCATAGATGCCGGCGAGCGGCTGGAAAACGATGAAGCCGGCGCGCTGCATCGAACGGTTGAACCCGGCAGCGAGCGCGGCAATCGCGGCGACCTTCGACCCTGCGGCCAGCGCCGGGCCGCCGCGTAGGGCCGGCCTGTCGGCGCCTTCTGGAAACCGCGCGCGCAGCCATGTGCGCACGACGGGAAGGAAATGCACATGCTGATGCCCGTCGACGAAATCGGGGCGGCGGCCAAGCGCCTCGACGAAGCGGCTGTACTGGGCGTCAAGCTCGGCATGAACATGGCGCTCGCCGATGCGGCCGCGCAAAACAGGCAAGGCCAGTGCGCGGAGCGGTGGCAGCCGGCCTTCCGGCGCCAGGCTCGACCGGCCGGTAATGGCCAACTGGTCGGTCAAGGTGAGATGCAGCCCGACCGCGGCCCGGCCGCACAGCGGTTTTATGCGCGCTGCCTCCGCTTCCCATTCCGGAAACCCGGTCATGCAGCTGGTGCCGGTCAGGCGGCCGCGATCGAGCAGGTCGAGAATCGCGGCGGAAACGCCGGGCGCCAGGCCGTAATCGTCGGCGATCAGGCGGATGCGCCGCGTCATCTGTTCGAAGTGCCCGGCTCCGGCCGATCGGCGGGGGCCACGCTGCGCACGACGTCGCGCACGAGATAGACCGGGCGATCCTTGCTCTCGCTGAGCGTGACCCAGACGTATTCACCGATCAGGCCAAGCAAGGTCAGGTTGAGGCCGCCGAGCAGGACGACGGCAACCAGCAGGCTGGGGTAGCCCGGAACGGCAATGCCGTAGAAGATCACCTCGAAGAGCACCTTGGCGCCATAGAGCGCACCGGCCAACGCCGCGAGCAGCCCGCTGAGGCTGATGAGACGCAAGGGAATGACGGAAAAGGAAGTAAAACCTTCGAGCGAGAAGGCGATCAGGTTGAGCCGGCTCCATTTCGACGTGCCGCTGGCGCGGCCTTCCGGCGAATAGGGCAACGCCTTCTGGCGAAAGCCGGCCCAGGCAAACAGGCCCTTGTTGAAGCGCCGCTTGTCGCGCAGGCTGGTCAGCGCGCGCGCCACGGCGCCGCGCATGACGCGAAAGTCGCCGGCATTTTCGGGAATATCGAAACGCTGGCTCGAGTTGATCAGGCTGTAGAAAAGCCGTGCGAGCTGGCTGCGCCGCCAGCTCGCCTCGCGGCGGTCGTTCTGCGCATAGACGACGTCGATGTCCGGATGGTCCACCAGCTCGGCGATCAGCTTCAGGCTGATGTCCAGGGAATGCTGGAGGTCGGCGTCCATGATCAGCACCATGTCGCCGCGCGACTGGTCGAGGCCGGCGAGCACCGCGACTTCCTTGCCGAAATTGCGGCTGAGGCGCACGATCTCCCACGACCCCGTCAGCGCTTGCGAAAACCGCACGGCACCATCGTCACGACTGCCGTCATCGACCAGGATCTTGTGCACGCCCATGCCGAAGCGTTGTGCCACGGCCACTTCGAGCTCGCCCAGCAGGCGCGCGAAGGCCGATGCCGATGCCGCCTCGTTGAAGAACGGTGCGACGATATCGAGGCTCGGCCGCAACTCAACCATTGGCGACTCCCGCATTCACCACCTTTTCCCGTGCCTTGGCCCAGAACCACCAGATCAGCGAACCGGCGATGAAAGTGACGGCGACCGGCCGGAACCAGGGGAAGAGGAAATCGTGCACATGGCGCTCGACGCCGCTCAACCCGGTCACGAACAGCGTCGTCGACAGCACCGAGGCAAGGACGCCGCCCCGTTCTTCACGCCACAACAGGGCGATGGCAAGACCGGCTGGTACCGCGATCATGGCAAAGGTGTTTGGCTCGACGCGCGGGTTGAAGACGCACATGTAGAAAGTGGCTGTCAGGAAGATCGCCAGCGCCGCCTTTCCCTGTTCGAGCCTGCGGTCGAACCAGATGACGGCAGAAAGCGTAAACAGGGCCATGACGATGCGCACGATCGTTGCGCCGATTTCCGGTATCGGCAGTCCTATCGTGGTGAACGGTGCCGTGAAATCGGTGGGCACGAAATGGCTGGTGTTGTCGACGGCCATGGAGGTCAGCATCTGGATGAAGACACGATGCTGATCGTTGAGATAGCCGGCGGGAGCAAAAGCGTAAGGCAGTGCCAGCACGAACAGCAGCGCCAGCACCAGCACCGGTATCAGCCGGAGCCGAAGGGCTCCTACCAACAACAGCATTATGATCGCGGTCGGCTTGGCGATGATGGCAAGCGAAGCCCAGAAGAACGTCTCCGCCCGCCGCCCTTCCAGCGCCGACAGGGTGAGAAGCCAGCAAGCGCCGGTCAAAAGGATCGTCGCCTGGCCGTTGCGGATCGCCCCCACCGCCATCGGCAAAGCGAGGAAAAGACCGAAAGAAAGCAGCCATGTCAGTTCGCCGCCGCCGAGCTTGCGCACCTGCCGCATCGCGGCGTAGGTCAGCACCGCAAAGCCAATGGAATGCCAAACCAAGCCGCCCAGATGCGGACCGAGCTTGACTATTGGAGTGTAGAGCGCGGCAAAGGCCGGCGCGTAGAGATACCCCATCTCGGACTGGGTGTCGTAGAGCGGCAGACCGGCCTGAAGCGCCTCGCTGCCGTCGATATAGGCCTGCCATACCGTCCGCGTGTGCGGCGACCACAGGACCAGGGCAAGAACGACCAGGAACGCTCCGATCCACAGGCCAAACCCCAAACGGTCGAAAACCGGCTTGGAAATCGTCATCAAGGCGCTCCACACAATCCCGGAACTGGATCAGTCCAGCCTGTCCCGGCATTCGATGGCGGCGGCATATCACGGACGAAGCGGCGTGGCATAGGGGGCTGACGAACGTCAGGGCCGCACCTCCTTCGCCTCGAATATGCGTTCCCACCTTCATGGCTGCCGTCCGAGGCTGGCGACCTGACTAATCGTCAGTGAATTCGGGCAAACGAAAATAGGGGTTGCGCGGATCAAAGGGATATTTCGGCTCGCCCTTACCAGCAAGAACAGCCCCCGGAATCAGCACGCCTTTCGGCCCGAACTGATAGCCGATGCCGGCACAGAGGTGAGCGAGATCCTGGTAGTTGAAACTGCGCAACGCACTGCCACCTTCAAATGCAGCTGTTTTGAGTTGCTCAGGCGTGAGCGGCCCGATCATCCTGTCGCGATAGGCTTTGATCTTGGCCTTGTTGAGTCTGGAGGCCTGACATTCGGCGCCGACGACCCGCGCCAGCATGATATTCCTGACCGCGGTCCCGGCAGGATCATCCAGCGGGGCCGAATATTTCTTGAGAAAGTAATTCGTACTGGGATCGTTCGTCATCGCCTTGCGCCAAAACGGCGGGAACTTTTCGGCAGCCTGTGCACCAATGGTACTGGCCATCGACATGAGGACAATCGGGACAAACCACCATTTTCTCACAAGCAGCCCCTTTTTTGCAGTAACTGGACTTCGCCCGCCAGCCATTTTCCTTCAAGGCCGGATGAACACCTTGCCGTTGGGCTTGGCCAGTTCGGCTGGCAGCCGCGCCATTGCTTCGGCAAGCGGCACCACCGCCGTCACGTCGGTCGACCAGCGCCCATCGGAAAAACGCTTCTGCGCTTCCAGGATCGCCGGGCCGCGACGGTCGCGGAACTGGCGCATCCACTCACTCAGCCAAAACCCTTCGATATGCTTGTGCTGGAAGATCAGTTGGCCGGGCTCGCGGATAACGGTGGCTTCGGGATCGAGCCGCCCATAGATGATCCAGCGCGACCGCTTCGGCATGACGTCGAAGATGGCGGAGGCAAGCGGCCCGGTTACCGCGTCAAGGAAGATGCGCGGCTGTTCGGCCTTCATCACCTCGCGCAGCGCCGCCTTGAAATCCGGCGCCCTTTCATTGAGCACGTGCGCCGCGCCAAGCGCTTTCAGAGCCGCGATCTGGTCGTCGCGGCGCACGGTGACGATCGGCCGGAAACCCTCTTCGCTGGCCAGGCCGATGATCAGCTTGCAGAGCTGGCTGGCGCCGGCGGTCATGACGAAGGCCTTCTCGCCTTCCTCCTTGACGATGTCGAACATGGCGAGCGCCGTGAGCGGGTTGACGATCATCGCCGCACCGTCCTCGTCGCGAACGGTGTCGAGCAGCGGGATGCAGGCAGCCGCCTCGGCGACGGCATAGTCGGCCCACGAGCCCCAGTTGGTGACGCCGGTGGCAAAAGCCACGCGCTTGCCGATCAGGCTTTTGGGATAGGGCTCGTCCCCGCTGGCGACGACAATGCCGACACCCTCGAAGCCGGCCGGCTGGCCCTTGGCACGCGGCTGGCCGTATTGGCCCTTGACGAAGGCGACATCGGACGGATTGATCGAGGCGAGGCTGACCTTGATCAGCACCTGTGTCGGCCCGGGTGTCGGCACCGCGATGCTGCCCGGCTCGAGATAGGGCTCCATCGCCTCCAGCACACTGCCGCTCGGCGTCCTGGTGTAGCCATCGCCGACAAGCAGCAGCGCCTTCATTTCGGATGGGACGGTCATCGGAACACTCCTCGCTCGAGCCTCGGGTCGCGCCCGCATGACGATGCCGGCGCTCAGACCTTCTCCTGCGTGTATTTCCTCAACTCCGTCCGCGCCACCTGACGGCGATGCACGGCGTCCGGCCCGTCGGCAAGGCGCAAGGTCCGCAGATGCGTCCACGACCGCGCCAGCGGTGTGTCCTGGCTGATGCCTTGCGCGCCGAACATCTGCACCGCCTCGTCGGTGACCTTGAGCGCGACGCGCGGTGCGATCACCTTGATCTGGCTGATCCAGGGAGCAGCAGCCCGCGCATCGCCCTGGTCGATCATCCACGCCGCCTTGAGGCAGAGCAGCCGCGCCATCTCGATCTCCATGCGGCATTCGGCGATGATGTCGAAATTGGCGCCGAGCTTTGCCAGCTTCTGGCCGAAGGCCTCGCGGCGCACGGAACGCTGGCACAGCATCTCGAGCGCCATCTCGGCCTGTCCGATGGCGCGCATGCAGTGGTGGATGCGGCCGGGACCGAGCCGCCCTTGCGCGATCTCGAACCCCCTGCCCTCGCCGAGGATCAGGTTCGACGCCGGTACGCGCACATTGTCGAAGCGAAGATGCATGTGGCCATGCGGCGCGTCGTCATCGCCATAGACCTGCATGGCCCGCACCTTGGTCACGCCTTTGGTGTCTGATGGCACCAGGATCATCGAATGGCGGCGGTGCTGCGGCTCGTCATCGCCCCCGGTCCTGACCATGACGATGTAGATGGCGCAGCGCGGATCGCCGGCGCCCGAAGCCCACCATTTCTCGCCATTGAGCACATAGTCGCCGCCGTGGCGTTCACAACGCATGGCAATGTTGGTGGCATCGGATGAAGCGACATCCGGCTCGGTCATCAGATAGGCCGAGCGGATCTTGCCGTCGAGCAGCGGTTCCAGCCATGCTTTCTTGTGGTCGGCCGAGCCGTATCGCTCCAGCACCTCCATGTTGCCGGTGTCGGGCGCCGAGCAGTTGAAGGTCTCGGCGCCGAGATGCGCCTTGCCCATCTCTTCGGCCAGATAGGCGTACTCGACAGTGGAAAGGCCATAGCCGCGTTCCGAGCCGGTCAGCCAGAAATTCCACAGGCCGCGCTCTCTTGCGGTCTTCTTCAGCCCTTCGAGGATCTCGCTCTGACGCGCACTGTAGACCCAGCGGCTGCCTGCCTTGCCCACTTCGCTGAGGAATTCATGGTCGAGCGGCATGATCTCGTCGCGCACCATGGCCGCGACGCGCGCGTGGATTGGCTTCAGCCGCTCGGTCATGCCGAGATTCATCTCCGTCATCGGTCGCTAACCCTTCATACACGCCAGGCATTTTGTCAGTGGCAAGGATGACCGTACTTCGGATAGCCTTGTCAACGAACTGTTTGCCCGCATGCCGAGCGCGGAGAATTGTGATGAGCTATCTGGACGAACTGTTTTCGGTGGCCGGCAAGACCGCGCTGGTGACGGGTGCCGCGACCGGCATCGGCCGCATGGCGGCGACCGCGCTGGTCAAGGCCGGCGCCAGCGTGATGATCGCGTCGCGCAAGGGCGAGGATTGTATCAAGGTCGCCGAAGAGTTGAACCAGCTTGGTGCACCGGGCCGGGCCGACGGCTTCGTCGGCGACGTTTCCAGCGAAGCCGGCGTCGCCGCACTCGTCGCCGGGGTCAAATCGCGCACCGAACGGCTGAACACAACGCCGGCGTCTCCTGGGGCGCGCCGCTGGAAAGCTTCCCCTATTCGGCATGGGCCAAGGTGTTTGGCGTCAACGTCACCGCGGTTTTCCACCTGACCCGTGAATTGCTGCCGCTGCTCGACGCCGCCGCCAGCGACGCCGATCCGGCCAGGGTGATCAACCTCGGTTCGGTGATGGGCACGCAGCCGCTGGCCGACGACGCCTATTCCTACACCGCCTCGAAGGCTGCGGTTCATCATCTGACGCGCACACTGGCGCTCGAGTTCGCCGCCCGCCGCATCACCGTCAACGCCTTTGCCCCCGGCCCCTTCCAGAGCCGGATGACGGCATTTGCCACCGCGACAGAGGAACAGGCCAGGCACGTCGGCAGCCATGTTCCGATCGGCCGTATCGGCGCACCGGATGACATTGCCGGCGCAACGCTCTATTTGTGCAGCCGTGCAGGCAGCTATGTCACTGGCGCCATCCTGCCGATCGATGGCGGACAGTCGGTGCAGCATGGGCTGACCTTGTTCAAGGAATGACATTTTCCGGCCACAGAAGCCGGGGGTGAACTGGAGGACATGAGCGTGGAACCGATCAGTCTCGATGTGCTTCTGGCCAGTGTCGGCAAGGAGGTCGGCGTGTCGCCGTGGCGGGTGGTCACGCAACGCATGATCGACCAGTTCGCCGACGCCACGGACGACCATCAGTTCATCCACTGCGATCCGGAGCGGGCGATGCGTGAAACGCCGTTCGGCGGCACCATCGCGCACGGCTTCCTGTCGCTGTCGCTGTTATCGGCGATGACCTTCGAGACCATGCCGCCGCTGGAAAACGGCAAGATGGGCGTCAACCACGGCTTCGATTCGCTGCGCTTCCTGGCGCCGGTGAAAACCGGCGCGCGCATCCGCACCCGTTTCGTGCTGGCCGACGTCAAGGTCAGGCCGTCGGGCTGGGTGCAGACCGCGCATGACGTGACGATCGAGATCGAGGGTTCGAAGAAGCCGGCACTGACCGCGCGCTGGCTGACGCTGACCTTGATCGAACGCCAGCCCGAGACGGCATGAGTGATCCCGTTGTCGACCAGGCAGCGCTTGCGCCTTACCTCGAGGCGAACATACCGGGCTTTTCCGGGCTTGCTGCAGTCGAGAAGTTCAAATCCGGCCAATCGAACCCGACCTACCTTTTGACGGCGGCAAGCGGCCGTTACGTGCTGCGCGCCAAGCCGCCGGGGCAATTGCTGAAATCGGCGCACCAGGTCGACCGCGAATTCAGGGTGATGAGCGCGCTTGCCGGCACCGCCGTGCCTGTGCCTGCCATGCTGCACCTGTCGGCGGAAGGCTCGCCCATCGGCCGCATGTTCTACGTGATGGATTTCCTCGACGGCCGCATTTTCTGGGATCCGGCCCTGCCGGAGGCTGGCGACAATGATGAACGCGCCGCCATCTACGATGCCATGAACGACACCCTCGCCGCCCTGCACGAGGTCGATGTCGAGACTGTGGGGCTCGGCGATTTCGGCCGGCCGGGCAATTATTTCGAGCGCCAACTGGCGCGCTGGACGAGCCAGTACCGTGCCTCGGAAACCGGCACCGTCGCCGACATGGACCGGCTGATTGCCTGGTTGGAAACGCATATGCCCGTAGATGACGGCCGGATCTCACTGGTCCATGGCGACTACCGGCTGGACAATCTGATCTTCGCGCCGGACCGGCCAACGGTTCTGGCAGTGCTCGACTGGGAACTTTCGACATCAGGCCACCCCTTCGCCGATATCGCCTATCAATGCATGCAATGGCGGCTGCCGCACGCTTCCGGCTTTCGCGGCCTGGGCGGTATCGATCGTTCCGCACTCGGCCTGCCTTCCGAAGAGGACTACGTCGCCGCCTACTGCCGGCGGCGCGGGCTCACCGGTATCGGCAACTGGACGTTCTTCCTCGCCTTTTCCTTCTTCCGGCTGGCCGCCATCTGCCAGGGCGTCTTCAAGCGGGCCCTGGACGGCAACGCCTCCAATCCCGAGAAGGCGAAAACCTATGGCGAGGCGGTGAAACTGCTTTCGTGTCTTGCCGCAGAACTGATCGACAGGGAGGCGTGATGGGCCGTTTCGACAGAGGAACGGTGCTGATCACGGGGCTGCCAAATTACGACAAGCGTCGGCACGATCCGAAGCATACCGTTTGGGAACTTCCCCTGCCCTTGTCCGTTTCCGTACAGCGTATATAATTTAGCCAGTCACCAACCCAACCGAAGGCACCAGATCTTGCCGCAGAGCGTCCAGACACGCCGCGAGAAACAAAAAGCAGAACTGCGCTCCGAATTGCTCGAGGCCGCGCATAAGCTTGTCCAGGAAGAGGGCTATGAGGGCCTGACCATCCGCAAGCTGGCCAAGCGGGTCGGCTACGCCCCGATGTCCGTCTATTCCTACTTCGCCGACAAGCAGGACATCCTGTTCGCTCTGGCCGAGGACGCATTCGAGACGCTTGCTCGCCGCATCGAGGAGCATCCGTCCGACGATCCGATCGCAGCCTTGCAGGCGGTGATGACGGAATATGCCGCCTTCGGGCTCGGCAATCCCAACGAATACCGCACCGTATTCATGACCGAAAAGACCAAGCTGCCGGAAGGCAGGAGCTACGACGACATGGAAGAGAGCAACCCGGCGATGAAGGCGCTGATCAGCCGGGTCGAGGCCTGCGTTGCCGCCGGAAAATTGCAGGGCGATCCGCGCGCCATCGCCACCATGCTGTGGGCGGTCGGCCACGGCACGATCTCGCTGCTCATCACCTTTCCATTCTACCCCTTCGGCGACCCGCAGGCCTTCGTGAAGCGGATGTGCGATTTCACGCTCGCCACGCTCAGCACGCAAAACGTCCCGCCGTTGACCGAGACACCGGTCAACTGCTGAACGCCGTTCCCTTTCATTTCCATATTTTCTCTCCGCCCCAGCCAGACCCAAGGGGGATTTCTTGGTTAACGAAAAATTTATCGTACGCGTACGGTTTTCTCTTGAATTCCCAATCGACGGCGTATATGTACAGTCTATCGTACATGTACGAGAAAAATTCACCCGTCGGTACGAATTGAATTCGACCCGGAGACCGGAGACTGACAATGAAAAAGACACTCCTCACCCTCGCCGCCGTGCTGGCACTTTCGGGCTCGGCTTTCGCCGCCAACACCACCCATCCGGTCAAGCATGCGCCGGTGGCGGCCTGCGTTGACACCAAGACCAACCTGAAGCTCGATTGCGCTTCGACCGGTTCGGTCGAGAAGAAGGGTGCCACGGAAAACACCGCTGAAGGCAAGGGCCCGCGGCTCGGCATCAGCATCAATCCGTGGATTGTGCCGAGCGCATTCTGATATCGGCAAAGATCGCGTCTGGCCGGCACAAGCCGGCCAGCTTCAAGCGACCGAAATCGGCAGCTTCGCTGCTGAACTCTCAAAGGCTGCGTCGATCAGCTTCTGCATGTCGGCGGCGCGCCGGAACGACGGATCGCCATTCCGGCCTGCATCCAGCGCATCGGCAAAGCGTCGCGCATTGCGCTTGACACTGGGCAGATCCAAAGTCCGCCAGCGCTGAAGATCGACATCCCCGCCGAGGCAGGCCGACAGGCTCGATGCCTTGCCGTCGGTCTCGACCTTGATGGCGCCCTGGGTGCCGTGCAGGGCCAGCGACAAATCGTTGGCGTGACCGGTCATGTAGCGGCTCGCCACGATCGTGGCGAGCGCGCCGCACTCGAGCCGCGCCGTCATTGCCACGCTGTCATTGGCGTCCAGCACATAGTCGCCGATGCGCTCGCCCTCGGCCTTCGGAAACGTCACCAGATCGGCATGCAGGCTGACGATATCCTGGCCGGCGCCATAGGTGGCGAAATCCAGGATATGGATGCCGACATCGCCCAGCACGCCGGTCGAACCGTGCCGGCTGGACAAGCGCCACAGCCATTTGTCCTCGACCCGCCAGTCACCCCATGATTTGCTGACCAGCCAGCTTTGCCGGTAGCTCGCCTCGACATGGCGCAACGCGCCGATCGCGCCGGCCTGAACCATGCGCCGCGCCTCGTGGATCGCCGGTGAGTTGCGATAGGTAAGGTTGACCATGTTGATCACCCCGGCAGCCTCGGCCGCTTCGGTCATAGCAAGTGCGTCGGCATGATTCGGCGCCAGCGGCTTTTCGCAAAACACATGTTTTCCCACGCCGAGCAGCGCCAGCGTCGTCGCCCTATGCGCACCATCCGGCGTCGCGTTGATGGCGGCATCGAACTGGCCCCAGGCGATCGCCGCCTCCAGGCTCTCGAAAGAATCGCCGATCTCGCTGGCCGCGGCGAACGCCGCAGCGCGACCGGGCACCTGGTCGACACAGGCGACGATGCTGCAGCCGGGAATCCCGGCAAACTCCTCGACATGATGCCCGGCGATACCGCCGGTGCCGAGCAGAAGAATTCGATGCATTAGCCCCAAGCCCCCAAAATCAACTCACGCCTTGGGCAACTCAGGCCCCGATCAGCTCAGGCCGCCCCGATCAGCTCAGGCCCTTGTCGCCATCGGCATGCAGGCGCAGCCCCTTCTGCACGATCTTCTCCTTGGCCGCATCCGTCGGCACGTTCGGCGCATTGGTGATGCCGGACCAGGCCGGGGCCGGATTGTGCGCCCAATGGACGGCGTTGCGCAGCACCTGCTGCACGCCCTCATTGTGATAGATCGGATAGGTCTCGTGGCCGGGCGAGAAGTAGAAGATCCGTCCCGCGCCGCGCTGGTACGTCAGCCCGGACCGGAACACCTCGCCGCCCTCGTACCAGGAGACGAACACCGTCTCCAGCGGCTCCGGCACCGCGAACGGCTCGCCATACATTTCGGTCTCGCCGATCTCCAGGCACTCGCCAATGCCTTGCGCGATCGGGTGGCCGCGGTTGATCGCCCAGACGCGCTCGCGCTCGCCCGCCTCGCGCCATTTCAGCGAACATGGCGTGCCCATCAGCCGCTTGAATATCTTCGAGTAGTGACCGGAATGGAGCACGATCAGGCCCATCCCTTCCCACACTCGCTTCTGCACCCGCTCGACGATCTCGTCCTTGACCTCGCCATGCGCCGCGTGGCCCCACCACAAAAGCACGTCGGTGGCCGCCAGGCGCTTTTCGCTCAGGCCGTGCTCGGGCTCCTGCAAGGTGGCGGTGGTCGCCTCGATGCCCTTGTCCTGGTTGAGCGCGGCGGCGATGGTGCCGTGCATCCCCAAGGGATAGAGTTCGCGCACGGCTTCATTGGTCTGCTCGTGGACATTCTCGCCCCAAACGATCGCTTTTGTCGGCATTTTCATCTCCCAAAGCGCTTTAAATAGCACGCCCAAGGAGATTGAGAAGGTCCGATGCGATCTGGCCCGATGGAATACTAGGTCTTGCGCTTCTTGCGCCCCGGCACGGTCTTGGCCTTGCCCGGTTTCGCCGGTGCGCCGGGGATGGCGGTTCCGGTAATGGATACCGGATCGCTGGCCGGGAACGTGTCTTCAAGGCCTTCCTCGAGTTCCTCTTCGGCGCTCGGGGCTTCATGTCGCTCATGTTCGAGCGAGCGGACGGCCGATGTCTTTTTGACCGGCGACTTCGGCGCGGAATTCGACGGCATCGGCATTTCTCCCTCGGCGTGCGGATGCAGAACGAGCGTGCCCTGCAAAACGTTCCGAGTTCAGACCGCCGCGTCGCGCGATCCCTCGGACAGGAAAGTAAAGACATAGTCCGAGAAGGAACGCCAGCATTCGACCCGGAAGGCATCGGCGGCTGTGCGCAACAGCACGATCTCGGTCTTGCCCAGGATGGTGCGCGACGCCGCTCCAACCGGGAACGCGTCGAGCGACAGGTCTTGCGGGCAGCCCGCATTGATCGTCGCCGCTGCCCCAGTGCCCGTCACTGATATCGCGATGTTGCGATGCGAGACGCCAACCGCCGAATGCGGCGCGGATATTTTGGCGCAATCGGCGAGCGGATCGTTGCCGGCCTCATCGATGACAAGCCATTCGTCGGGGCCGAGCCACAGAGCGATGCGCCCACCCTTCGAGGCGGATGTCTTCGGCTTTTTCGGCAAGGTCACGCCGAGCGCCTTCGAAAGCGCTGCGGCCGAAGCCTCCGGCGCACGCAGCGAAATGCGCTCGGCCGGCGGCAGCACCTCGACCTTGACGGCGGCGGCAGTGGTGCTGCGACCGGCCAGCGCCGGACGGCGTTCTACCGAAGACGATGCAGCTGGCGTCGTCTTCCTTGAAGCGGCCTTAGCCATTGAGGCGCCCTCCCGTCTCGTCGAAGAACACCATGCCGGTAACCTCCACTTCGATCACCCCGTTCGGCATCGGCACGTAGAGCGTGTCGCCCATCCGGTCGCGGCCGCCGGCGACCAGCGCCAGCGCGATCGAGCGGCCGCAATTTTCCGACCAGTAGCTCGAAGTGACATGGCCGATCATCTTCATCGGGATCGCCTGCTTCGGATCCTCGACGATCTGCGCGCCTTCTTCGAGCACCACCTTGGGATCTTTGGTCTTGAGGCCCACCAGCTGCTTGCGGCCCTTGGCGACAAGGTCCGGCCGAGTCAGGCCGCGGATGCCGACGAAATCGGTCTTCTTCTTGCCGACCGCCCAGTCGAGGCCGGCGTCGTTCGGCGTTACCGTGCCATCGGTGTCCTGGCCGACGATGATGTAGCCCTTTTCGGCGCGCAGCACGTGCATCGCCTCGGTGCCATAAGCAGCCGCACCGTGCTTCTGGCCTTCGGCCCACAGCGCTTCCCAGACCGCCTGGCCATAGTCGGCCGGCACATTGACCTCGAAGCCGCGCTCGCCGGTGAACGACATGCGGAACAGCCGCGTCGGCACGCCGCAGATCTTGCCTTCGCGCACCGACATGTGCGGCAGCGCCTCGTCCGACATGTCGATGCCTTCGACCAGCGGCGCGATGATGTCGCGCGACTTGGGTCCCTGCACGGCGATGACCGCCCACTGCTCGGTGATCGAGGTCAGCCAGACATTGAGATGCGGGAACTCGGTCTGGAGATAGTCCTCCATATGGTTCATGACGCGCGGCGCACCGCCGGTCGTCGTCGTCACATGGAAGCGGTCGGGCGCCAGCCTGCCGACGACGCCGTCATCATAGATGAAGCCATCCTCGCGCAGCATGATGCCGTAGCGGCAGCGGCCGGGTTCCAGCTTCTCCCATGGGTTGGTGTAGAGCAGTTCCATGAACTTGGCCGCATCCGGCCCGACCACTTCGATCTTGCCGAGCGTCGAGGCATCGAACAGGCCGGCCGTCTTGCGCACGGCGACGCATTCGCGGTCGACCGCGGCGTGCATGTCCTCGCCCGCCTTGGGGAAATACCAGGCGCGCTTCCACTGGCCGACGTCCTCGAACACCGCGCCTTGCGCCTCGGCCCAGGGATGGATCGCCGTTTTACGCGTCGGATCGAACAGCGGCCCGCGCGCATGGCTGACGATCGTGCCGAAGGTCACCGGCGTATAGGGCGCCCGGAACGTGGTCAGGCCGACCTCCGGGATCGGCTTTCCCAGCATCTCGGCGGCAATCGCCAGGCCGTGCATGTTGGAGGTCTTGCCCTGATCGGTGGCCATGCCGTTGGTGGTGAAGCGCTTGACGTGCTCGATCGAGCGCATGCCTTCGTGCACCGCCTGGCGGATATCCTTGGCGGTGACGTCGTTCTGGAAGTCGACAAACGCCTTCACCGTGGTGTCCGGCCCGGCGCCAGGAGCCGCACCCAGCATGCCGCGCGACCAGCTCTCGGAGGTGTCGACCTTCGGCTTCGTACCCTTGGCGGTTTTCGCGCCCGCATCCCTGGCCGCTTTGGCGCCCGCGGCATAGGCCTCGTCGACCGTCGCCGATAGGCCGTCGGTACCATTGCAGGCGCCGACAGAGACACAATCCTGCGCATAGGTGCCCGGCACGAAGCGCTTGGTCTCGTCGTTGAAGGCGACCTTGCCGCGCGACTGCGAGAACAGATGCACCGACGGCGTCCAGCCGGCCGACATCAGGATCGCGTCGACTGGAATGGTGCGTTCGCCGCCGCCATTCTTCGGCTGCACCGTCATCGAGGAAACGCGCAGCTTGCCGCCGGCGCGGATCACCGCGCGGCCGAAATTGACCTCGATGCCGAGCGCCCTCGCCTCGTCGATCACCGGTCCGGTCGGATTGTCGCGCAAATCGACGATCGCCGCCACGTTGACGCCGGCCTTCTTCAGGTCGATCGCCGCTGCATAGGCGGAATCATTGGCGGTGTAGACGCCGACATTCCTGCCGACCGCGACGCCATAGTGGTTGAGATAGGTGCGCGCGGCACCCGCCAGCATGATGCCCGGGCGGTCGTTGTCGGCAAACACCATATGGCGCTCGATGGCGCCCGAGGCCAGCACCACGCGCTTGGCCCTGACCTGCCACAGCCGCTCGCGCGCCAGATCGTGGCCAGGAGCCTTCAGATGATCGCTAACACGCTCGACCAGGCCGACGAAATTCTGCGCGTAATAACCGAACGCCGTCGTGCGCGGGAGCACGCGGACATTGTCCATCGCGGCGAGCTTCGCCACCGCAGCTTGCGCCCAGGCGAAACCGTCCTGGCCGTCGATTTTCGCGCCGCTCTCGAAACGCAGGCTGCCGCCGAACTCGGCCTGCTCGTCGGCGAGGATGACGCGCACGCCGGTCTCCGCCGCTGCCAATGCCGCAGCGATGCCCGCCGCACCGCCGCCCAGCACCAGCACGTCGCAATGCGCATAGCGTGACGAATAATGGTCGGGATCGGGCTGGTCCGGGGAAACGCCAAGACCGGCCGCGGCGCGGATCTTTGGCTCGTACAGGCTCTTCCATGCCGCCTTCGGCCACATGAAGGTCTTGTAGTAGAAGCCGGCCGAAAACATCGGCGACGCGATGTCGTTGACCGCACCGACGTCGAAGGACAGCGACGGCCAGCGGTTCTGCGACTGCGCGTCGAGCCCGTCATAAAGTTCCTGCACGGTCGCGCGCACGTTCGGCGTCTTGCGTGCCGCGTCGCGCCTGATTTCGACCAGCGCGTTCGGCTCCTCGGCGCCCGCCGACAGGATGCCGCGCGGACGGTGGTACTTGAACGAACGGCCGACCAGATGGACGCCATTGGCGAGCAGCGCCGAGGCCAGCGTGTCGCCCTCGATGCCGGCATAGGACTGGCCATCGAAGCTGAAACGCGCGGTCTTGGCTTGGCTGAAGCGGCCGGCGCCGGAAATGCGGTACGACGCGCCGCTCATTTGCCAACTCCCGGCAGCTTGGAGGGTTTGGGTTCGCCGGCCTTGTAGGTCATGACGAACCTGTCGGTGACGGTGTCGCGCACGGCATTGAAGAAACGCGCGCAGCCATGCATGTGCCGCCACCGCTCATAGATGATGCCCTTGGGGTTGGAGCGGATGAAAAAGAACTTTTCGAAATCGTCGTCGCTCTCGCCGGCCATATTGGCCGAGCGCGCGATATGCGCCTCGCCGGCGTTGCGGAACTCGAGTTCCGGACGCTCTTCCTCGCAATAGGGGCAGCGGATGAGAAGCATTTGTTCGTTCCTACAATTCGCCGTGGCCGACGCGGGCGCCCGCCGGTTGATCGCAAAGCTTCTGTCCCAGGGTCGCGAACGGCGCGACGAGCCGGATGCGTTCCTCCACGCTTGCAGCGGGACGAAACAGATCGCGCGACGCCATGTTGCCGAGAGTGAGTTGCATCGGATCGGTGGTGACGATGACTTGACGCGGCTGGAATGTCTCGTCTTCGTCAAGCCCTTCGGGACGTCTCTCGAAGAACATCACCACCCGCTGGCCGCCGCTCCAGACGCAGGCCAGCGTGCCGTCGTCGACCGAAAACGGCCAGACGGTCTCGTTGCCGGTGCGGCTGATCGGTTGCGTGCGCACTTCGTCAGCCGACGGAAAATGGAACATGCCCCGTTCCCCCGCCAGCACGTGTTCCCCCGCCAGAATCAGCGGCATCGCGACAGCCATCCCAGCCATCATCAGTGCGCCACCGCCGCCGCCGCCGCCTCGTCGATGAGCCGGCCGGTGCGGAAGCGCTCGATGGTGAAGGGCGCATTGATCGGATGCGGATCGTCTTTGGCGATGGTGTGGGCAAAGACATGGCCCGAGCCCGGCGTCGCCTTGAAGCCGCCGGTGCCCCAGCCGCAATTGACATAGAGGCCGGGCACCGGCGTCTTGGCCAGGATCGGCGAGCGGTCGGGCGTGACGTCGACGATGCCGCCCCACGAGCGCAGCATCTTCATGCGCGTGAAGATCGGGAACATCTCGCAGATGGCGTCCAGCGTGTGCTGCAATATGTGCAGGCCGCCGGTCTGCGAATAGGAGACATACTGGTCGGTGCCGGCGCCGATCACCAGCTCGCCCTTGTCGGACTGCGAGATATAGGCGTGCACCGTGTTCGACATGACCACGCAGGGCACCACCGGCTTGACCGGTTCCGACACCAGCGCCTGCAGCGGATAGCTTTCCAGCGGCATGCGCACGCCGGCCATATTCATGATGACGGAGGAATGGCCGGCGGCAACGACGCCGACCTTCTTGGCGCCAATGAAGCCGCGTGTCGTGTCGACGCCCATGACCGCGCCATTGGGCGCCCGCTTGACCCCGGTGACCTCGCAATTCTGGATGATGTGCACGCCGCGCGCCGAGGCGCCGCGCGCATAGCCCCAGGCAACCGCATCGTGGCGCGCCGTGCCGCCGCGCCGCTGCAGCGCCGCACCGACCACCGGATAGCGCGCGTCTTTGGAGGTGTTGAGCGGCGGGCAGAATTCCTTCGCCTGCTCCGGCGTCAGCCACTCATTGTCGATACCGTTCAGCCGGTTGGCGTGCACGTGGCGCTTCAGCACCTGCACGTCGTGCACATTGTGCGCGAGCATCATGACGCCGCGCGCCGAATACATGACGTTATAGTTGAGCTCCTGGCTCAGCCCATCCCACAGCTTCAGCGCATGATCGTAAATGCCGGCGCTCTCGTCATAGAGATAGTTGGAGCGGATGATGGTGGTGTTGCGGCCTGTGTTGCCGCCGCCGAGCCAGCCCTTTTCCAGCACCGCGACATTGGTGATGCCGTGAACCGTGGCGAGGTAATAGGCGGTGGCCAGGCCATGGCCGCCGGCGCCGACGATGATGACGTCGTATTCTTTCCTGGGCTCAGGCGAGGACCACTGTTCTTCCCAGCCCTTGTGGCCGCGCATGGCTTCACGGGCGATGGCGAATACCGAATATTTCTTCAACGTCCCAACCTCGCCCCAAAAAGGCTTCGCGAATGGCGGCCGGCGTTCATTCGGTCCCGGCGCGCGAGGTGTATCACTAGCGAAACAGCGCTTCCACCCTTGCGCTGTTTGCGACGGCGCTTGCCGTTTTGCGCCGTGGTGAAAAAGACGCATCCGGCGCGTCGGCGCTTTCCAGCATCTTGGCGAGTATCGGGTGGCTCGCTTTGCCTCGATCTGCGACCAAGCATCCCAACTGCCGGTCAAGCCGGCGCGAAGAAAAGGATGCAAAAATGTTCGCACTCGCCAACAAGGTCGCCATCGTCACCGGCGCCAGTTCCGGCATCGGCCGCGCCACGGCAAAACTCTTTGCCGAGGAAGGCGCCAAGGTCATCGTCGCCGCTCGCCGCCAGGCCGAGCTCGACGCGCTTGTCGCCGAAATCGCGGATGCCGATGGCATCGCCATCGCGCTTGCCGGCGATGTCCGCGACGAAGCCTACGCAAAGGCCCTTGTCGATCTGGCGGTCGAAAAATTCGGCGGGCTCGACATCGCCTTCAACAATGCCGGCGCTGTCGGCCTGATGAGACCGATAGCCGAATTGCCGCTGGAAGGCTGGCGCGAGACGCTCGACACCAATCTCACCAGCGCGTTTCTCGGCGCCAAATACCAGGTGCCGGCAATGGTCGAGCGTGGCGGTGGTTCGCTGATCTTCACCTCCACCTTCGTCGGCCACACAGTCGGCATGCCAGGCATGACCAGTTATGCCGCAAGCAAGGCCGGCCTGATCGGACTGACACAGGTGCTGGCCGCCGAATACGGCCCGAAAGGCGTGCGGGTCAACGCGCTGCTGCCCGGCGGCACAGACACGCCGGCGGCAACCTTCAAGACCCCGGAATCACGGGCCTTCGTCGAAGGCCTGCATGCTTTGAAGCGTGTCGCTATGCCGGAGGAGATCGCTCGCTCGGCGCTCTATCTCGCCTCCGATGCCTCGAGCTTTACCACCGGAGCCGCTCTGTTTGCCGATGGCGGCGTGTCGATCAACCGGACGTGAAGACTTTTCGCGTCCGGAATGCATGTTCATAGCCGCCAGGCAGACGGCCGGTCTTGATTTTTCGCCGCGATTTGGCGATGCCGTTTCTGTCCAAAAGCGGGGTCTGGAACCATGTTGCTGATCAGAACCTATGTGACTGCGAGTGCGATCGAAGGCGTCGGCGTGTTCGCTGCGGAGCCGATCAGGAAAGGGGCTTCGATCTGGCGGCTCGATCCGGATTTCGACCGACTGGTCCCCATGGACAAATACGAAGCGGCCCCCCCGCATCTCAGGGAACTGCTCGACCGCTATGCCTATCCCAGCCCCGACCGGCCAGGTTTCATGGTCTATGAAGTCGACAATGGCCGCTTCATGAACCATTCCAGCAATCCGAATACGGATTTTTCGCAATATGGCGGGGCCACCGCGACCCGCGACATCGCCGTGGGCGAGGAGATCACCTGCGACTACGGCGAGTTCTTCGAGGATTTCGAGCGGCTGCACCTCGCGACGGCCTAGTCGGCTCCTTATCTCAAGGCAAACAGACTGCGGCTGGCACCGCAAATTCATTTCCGCTGTGGACAGCGCGGCATGATTCTGCTATCAGCCGCCACAATTCGTGGTGTAAACCGCCGCGGAGGCTAGCGGCTATGATCGCTTGCCTGTTGATATCAAACCCGAAAGACAGGATTGCCCGTGCAGGTACTCGTCCGCGACAATAACGTTGATCAGGCGCTTCGCGCTCTCAAGAAGAAGATGCAGCGCGAGGGCATTTTCCGCGAAATGAAGATGCGCGGTCACTACGAGAAGCCGTCCGAGAAGCGCGCCCGCGAAAAGGCTGAAGCCGTTCGCCGCGCCCGCAAGCTGGCCCGCAAGCGCGCCCAGCGCGAAGGCCTGCTGCCGATGACGCCGCGCCCTGTTGCTGCCGGCGCCGCTGGTGGTGCAGCTGGCGCTCCGCGTCCGCCGCGGTTCTAACGCCAATTTTTCGTCCTTTTCGAAGGATATCAGAGGTGGCGCGATGTGGAATCGCCGCCACCTTTTTGTTTTGATGTGACCGGTCCGGAGGGGGAGCCGGATCTGAACGACGCGGCTTGAAGTGAGGACAGGGCAGACATGAACGCAACGAGCGTGGAGCGCGGGACCGCATTGCGTGGTTTCGCCCTGACAGCGGCCCTGCTCTCCGGACTGGCGCTTGCCGGCTGCCAAACGGCGGGCCCGACCGGTGAATTCAACAACATCGACAAGGCGCAAGGCTCGAGCGAGAACATTTCCTCGCTGTCGGCGGTCATCCAGCGCAATCCCCAGGATCCCGAAGGCTACAATGTGCGCGGCTCGGCCTATGGCCGTGGCGGTCAGTACCAGGCGGCGCTCAAGGATTTCAATCAAGCCATCCAGCTCAATCCGAATTTCTTCCAGGCCTATTCGAATCGTGCGCTCATCCAGCGCTTCCTCGGCAACCAGGAAGCCGCGCTCGCGGACTACAACCGTTCGATCCAGATCAACTCGAACTATGACGCCGCCTATATCGGCCGCGGCAATCTCTACCGCAAGGCGGGTCGCACCCAGGACGCCTTCAACGACTTTCAGAAGGCGATCCAGCTCGATACGACCGACGCGCGCGCCTACCACAATCGAGGCCTGATCTATCAGAGCCAGGGCCAGCACAAATTCGCCATCGAGGATTTCTCGACCGCCATCTCGCTGGCGCCGGACGCCGCCGAGCCCTACAACGGCCGCGGCCTCTCCTATCTGGCGACCAATGACGAGGACAACGCCTTCTCCGATTTCAACATGGCGATCAAGCTCGACGGCAAGAACGCCGAGGCCTGGGCCAACCAGGCGCTGATCTACGAGCGGCGCGGTGACAAGGCGAAAGCCGCGAAATCCTATAAGGAAGCCGTTCGCCTCGACCCGACCTACCAGCCGGCCAAGGATGGCCTCGCCCGCGTCAGCTGATCTCGGTTTCGGCAAACGCTTCCCATACAAATCCGCGTGACATCCAAATGCCGCGGGATCCTTGGCGTGTCCGAAAAGACGCACTTCGCAACCGCGCATTAACCCCGGCAGGAGGCTTTCGGCCCCTGCCTTGATCGCGCCAAGTTTTCAGCGGAACGGTCTGGCCTCCCAAGCCGTTATCGAAAAGCAATTTGCGAAAGGACCCTCCCATGATCAAGAAACTCGCCTGCGCCGCTGCCCTCGCCACGACGATGTTCGCGGTGACTCCAGCCAGCGCCGGCAAGCTGCAACTCGGCACGCTCGATTGCACCATCGACGGCGGCACCGCTTATATCGTCGCTTCCAACAAGGGCGTCTCCTGTGTCTTCCGGCCTCATCATCACGGGCCGTCCGAGGTTTACACAGGCGTCATCTCCAAGATCGGCCTCGATGTCGGCCAGACGCATCAGGGCCAGCTCGTTTGGGCCGTGCTGGCTGCGACCCGGGACCGTGACGGAGGCGATCTCGCCGGCAGCTATTACGGCGTCAACGCCGAGGCGAGCGTGGTGACCGGCGGCGGCGCCAATCTGCTGGTTGGCGGCCTGGACAGCGCCTTCATGCTGGAGCCGCTCAGCGTCCAGGCGCAGACCGGCGTCAACCTTGCCGTGGCCGTGACCTCGCTCCAGCTGATCCATTCATTCAAGTGATCGCATGGAGCCGTGCGCTCCATGACCCCTCACCCCGCGGCGCGGAACCAGATAGGATGGTTCCGCGCCGTTGATTTTTGAGGGACCATCATGCTGAAGACAGCCATTGCTGCTGCCATATTCGCTACCGTGTTTGTCGGAGCAGCGCAGGCGCAGGACGGTGGCGTAGAACTCGGCACGCTTGACTGTGCCATTGGCGGCGGCACCGGCTTCATCTTCGGCTCGAGCAAGGATCTGAGCTGCACCTTCAACCCCGCCGACAAGAGCTTCGCGCCGGAAGCCTATTTCGGCGCCGTCAACAAATACGGCCTCGACATCGGCACGACGAAGCAGACGGTCATGCAGTGGATCGTGCTGACGCCGCTGAAGAACATCTACGCGCCGGGTGCGCTGGCCGGCGACTACATCGGCGCCAGCGCCGAGGTGACGGCCGCCGTCGGCGCCGGCGCCAATCTCCTGGTCGGCGGCTCCGCTCAGGCCTTCACCTTGCAGCCGCTCAGCTTGCAGACGCAGACCGGCATGAACCTCGCGATCGGCGTCAGCCAGTTCCAGCTGCGCAGCACCGAGAACTGATCGCGCAACGAACCCGCCAATCGGAAAGGCTGCCGCGCGAACGGTCCTCAAAAAACCGCTTGAGCTCAACCCCGGTTGAGGTTTTACAAGCCTGCCCCGAACGCAACAACGCCTCGATGCGGCGCCCGATCCGGCGCTGTCGAACCGCATGGTCCTGCCGGAAAGCCGTACTGGCTTCTGGCGTCCTGCGCTGGCGTCGAGATATGCAAGACAGGGGTGGAAATGACCGGGATCAGCACAAACAAGGTCGACTGGCGCGGATTATGGGCAAGCGGCGACCTGGCGCGCTTCTGCTTCATCAGCCTCGGCATCCTGTTGCACGCCACCAACGAGACGATGGTGGCAACGGTGATGCCGGCCATGGTCGGCGAACTGGCGGGCGTGCAGCTCGTCGGCTGGTCGCTGGCGATCTACGAACTCGGTGCCATCGTTGCCGGCGCGGCCGCCGGACGGCTGGTGAGTTATGTCCCCTTGCGCACCAACATGGTGGTCGCAGCCCTGCTCTACGCAGCAGGCGCCCTGATCTGCGCCACCTCGCCTTCCATGCAACTGTTCCTCGCCGGCCGCCTGATCGAAGGACTTGGCGGCGGTGCGCTGGTGTCGCTGGCCTTCGTCTCGGTCGAACGACTGTTCTCGCGCGCCATCTGGCCGCAGCTTTTCGGCATCATGTCGGCGATCTGGGGCGTCGCCGCCTTCAGCGGACCATTGCTCGGCGCGATCATGACCGAGCTTTTGTCATGGCGCTGGGCCTTCGGCATCTTCACCCTCGGCGGCGCAGCCATGGCGCTGGCAAGTTTCATCGTGCTCGACACGCCGGAGGCGACGAGGCCGAAGGCGAGCGCAGGCGGGGCGCCGCCCTTCCCGTTCGCGGCCCTTGCCTGCCTTACCGTTGCCGTGGTGCTGATCGCCTCGGCCGGCGTCGACATCGCCTTGCTGCGCTCTTCGCTGCTGATGGCCTTCGGCCTCATCGGCCTGCTGCTGTTCTTCACCATCGACGCGCTGAAGCCGCTTTCGCGGCTGTTCCCGGCGCGGCTGTTCTCATGGCACACGCCGGTCGGCGCCGGCATGACCATGGTTGCCGCCTTTTCGGTGGCCACCTGTTCCTTCGGCGTCTACGGGCCGCTGCTGCTGACCAGCCTTCACGACATTCCGCTGCTGACCACCGGCTACATCATCGCCGCCGAATCGATCGCCTGGTCGATCCTGTCGATCCTGGTCGCCAACGCGCCGCCGCGGCGCGAGCGGCTGATCATCATTGGCGGCGCGGTGATGATCGCGGCCGGCATCGCCGGCTTTGCCTACACGATACCCCTGGGCTCCATCCCGCTCATCCTGATCTGCGCCCTGTTGCAAGGCGGCGGCTACGGCATCGCCTGGCCGTTCCTGACACGCGTCATCGTCGCCTCCGCCCCGGAGGGCGAGCAGACCATCGCCTCGGCGGCGGTGCCGACCATGCAGCGCATCGGCTACGCCGTGGGTGCAGCCCTTGCCGGCATCATCGCCAATGCCAGCGGCTTTTCGCAAGGTTTGAACCACGACGCGGCGGCGAATGTCGCGTCCTGGCTGTTTCTTGCCTTCGTCCCGCTCGGCATTGTCGGCTGCCTGGCGGCCTTGCGGGTTTCCAGGCCGCTTGGCCAGCAGCTGGAAGCTACTGGCTAGAAGCGCCCAACCCGCTCATTCGACCTCGCGCAGGCGGTAGCCGACGCCGGTCTCGGTGGTGATGTAGCGCGGCTGGTCGGGGCTCTTCTCGATCTTCTGCCTGAGCTGCCGCACATAGACCCTGAGATACTGCACGTCGGTCGAGTCGCCCCAGACCTGCTTCAACAGGAAATGGTGGGTCAGCACCTTGCCGGCGTGCTGCACCAGCATGCGCAGGATGTCGTATTCCTTCGGCGACAGCTTTACCTCCTTGCCCTCGACCTTGACGATGCGCTTGACCAGATCGACGCTGAGATCGCCGGTCTGGAAAATCGGCTTCTCTCCCTGTTGCTGGAACTTGTGGCGGAGCGCCACGCGGATGCGTGCGACCAGTTCGTTCATGCCGAAGGGTTTGGTGACATAGTCGTCCGCGCCGAGCTCCAGGGCCTGGACGATACCGGCCTCGTCGGTCCGGCTGGACAGGATGACCACCGGAATGTCGAGGCCGTCGTCGCGCCATTTGCGCAGCAACTCATGGCCGCTCATGCCGGGCAGGCCAAGGTCGAGCAAGACGAGGTCCGGCTTCTCCGCCTCCATCAGCTCGATGGCCGCCCTGGCATTCGGCGCCTCGCTGATCGCGTAGCCCTGGCTGCCGAGGCCGACGCGCAGCAGCTTGCGGATCGGCGGCTCGTCATCGACGACCAGTATCCTGACGTTCGAGTTTGTCATGCCAGGTCACCCACATCGTCGGTATTCGAAGCGTCGAAGTTGGGCGGATTTGCCGGCTTGGGCATTTTGATGGTGAAGACCGCGCCCGAACCGTCGGTGCGGTTTGCCGCCGTGATCGTGCCACCCATCGCCTCGATGAAGCCGCGGCAGATCGACAGGCCGAGCCCGGTGCCGGCGCGGATCTGGTCGCGCTTGCGCACCCGGTAGAAGGTGTCGAAAATCCGTTCCAGATCGCCGGGAGGAATGCCCGGCCCTTCATCCATGATCTGCAGCAGGACGGAGCCATTGTCGGTCCAGCCCTGGACGCGGATCGTCGAGCCGGCCGGGGCATATTTCGCCGCATTGTCGAGAAGATTGAACAACGCTTGCTCGAACAGCACCGGGTCGACCTTCAACATCGGCAAATCCCTGGGGATGTCCGTCTCGATCTTGTGCTCGCCGATGATTTTCCTGGCCCTTTGCAGGGCAGAGCCGACGATGTCGCCGACATAGTGAAAGGCGTAGTTCGGCTCCATCGCGCCGGACTCGATCTTGGTCATGTCGAGCAGATTGGCGATGAAGCGGTTCAACCGCTCGGATTCGTCGAGCACCGTCGACAGCAGTTCGGCCCGATCCGGTTCGGGAAGTGCTGCTGAAAAATCCCGCAGCGTGCCGGCGGCGCCCATGATGGCGGCGAGCGGCGTCTTCAGATCATGGGAAATGGAGGTGAGCAGCGCCGAGCGCAGCCTGTCCGCCTCGGCGGCGAGCTTGGCCCGGTCGACGTCGGCGACCAGTTGGATACGCTCGATGGCGACTGCCGCCTGGTCGGCCAGTGCGTCGAGAAGCCGCTGCTGCTCGGGCGTCAGCAACGGTCCCTGCTTGTCGTTGTCGAGGCCGACGACGCCGATGGGCGTGCGTCCTGTCCGCAAGGGCAGATAGAGGCGCTTGGCGCCCGGAAGCGTGTCGGCGCCGCGACCCGCGGCACGATTGTGCTCCCAGGCCCAGCGGGCGGCGGCGATGTCGGCTTCGGCCAGCGTGTCATCAGGCGGATAGCCGGCCTTGACGGTGATCGTCCCGTCTTCCGGCAAAAGCAGCACCACGCGCAGCTTCAGCATCGAGGCGATCTGGAAGGCGGTGGCCCAGAGGACGTCGTCCAGCGTCCCGGCGCCGGCGAGCTTCTTCGAAAAGAGGTAGATGTCCTCGGTCGCCCGCGCCCGCGAGCGGGCGGCGACCGCCTGGCGCTGCACGCGCGCCGTCAGATTGCTGGCAATGACCGCAACGACGAGAAAGACGCCAAGCGCGACGATGCTCTCCGGATCCCTGATCGTCAGCGTATAGCGCGGCTCCAGGAAGAAATAATTGAAAGCAAGGGCGCTGACGAAACAAGCATACAGAGCCGGCCACAGGCCGCCGGTCACCGCCGATGCCAGCACCCCGATGAGCAGAATGATCGCCAGATTGCGAACGTCGAGAAACTGATCGAGAAGGACGGCGAAGGCGAGCGAGCCGATGACAAAGGCCGTCGCCTTGAGATAGGGCCAGATTTCGAACTGCCACTGCTCGTCGGCCGCCTTGACGCTCCGCGACGCCGCCTCGGTGCCGCGTTCGCTTCCCGAAATGACATGGACGCTGATATCGCCGGCATTGCGGATGAGATCGTAGGTGAGCGAGCCTTCGATCAATTCGCGCCAGCGCGACCGGGTCGGCCTGCCGACGACGATATGGGTAAAATTGTTCGCCGTCGCATAACGCACGATGTCCTGCGCCACATTCTGACCCGGAATGGTCGTCACCTCGGCGCCAAGCTGCTGGGCAAGGCGCAGGTTCGTCGCCAGCCGGTCCTTGTCATCCTCGGGCATGCTGGCCGAGCGCGTGCTGTCGACGTGCAGCGCCGTCCACGGCGCACGCAGCCGGTCGGCCAGCCTGCGTGCATAGCGCACGCGGGCCGCTCCTCCAGGTTGCGCGTCGAGGCAGACGAGGACCCTTTCGCCTGCCGCCCACGGTCCGGGAATGGCGTGCGCCTGCATATGGATGAGCAACTGGTCGTCGACACGCTGCGCGGTGCGGCGCAGCGCCAGTTCCCTGAGCGCCGTCAGGTTGCCCGGCGAGAAATAGTTCTCGATTGCGCGCTGCGCGGTGTTGGGGAAATAGACCTTGCCTTCCTCGAGCCGCTTGATCAGGTCGTCGGGGGTGAGATCGATGATCTCGACATCGTCGGCCTGGTCGATGATGGAATCGGGAACCGTCTCGCGAACCCTGACCTTGGTGATCTGGGCGACGACGTCGTTCAGGCTTTCGACATGCTGGATGTTGAGCGTCGTATAGACGTCGATGCCGTGCGTCAGGATCTCCTGGACGTCGAGATAGCGCTTGGGATGGCGGCTGCCGGGCGCATTGGTGTGGGCGAGTTCGTCGACAAGAACCAGCGCCGGGCGCCGGGCGAGGATGGCATCGATATCCATCTCGTCGAGGATGCGCCCTTTGTAGTCGACCTTGCGGCGGGGAATGACCTCATAGCCCTCGACCAGGGCCAGCGTCTCCTTGCGGCCATGCGTCTCGACGACGCCGATCACCACATCGACGCCGTCGGCCAGCCTGGCGCGGCCCGACATCAGCATCTCATAGGTTTTGCCGACGCCGGGTGCCGCGCCGAGGAAAATTCTTAGGCGGCCGCGACCCTCCCGCTCGGCATGGTCAAGCAGTGCGTCGGGCGAGGGTCTGGTGTCGCTGCTTCTGTCGTCAGGCATCGGGATCGATCATGGATGGCGCCGGGGGTACTGTCGATCCCCGGCCGCCGCCATTCACTCTTTCGCTACGTCCAGCGCAAGGTTGAGGCCAAGCACATTGACCACAGGCTCGCCCATGAAGCCGAGTTCCCTGCCCTCGACTTGGGCATCGACAAGCGCCTTGACCCTGGCTTCCTCGATGCCCCTGGCCTTGGCCACCCGGGCGACCTGGAAGTAGGCGGCTTCCGGGCTGATGTCGGGATCGAGGCCACTGCCGGACGTCGTCACCAGGTCCATCGGCACAGGCTGGTTCGGCTTTTCCGCTTTCAACTTCTCGGCGTCGCCCTTGATACGATCGATCAGCTTGGGATTGGTCGGACCGAGATTGCTGCCGCTCGAGGCGGCTGCATTGTAGCCGTCGCCGGCAGCCGAGGGGCGGCCGTGGAAATACTTGTCGCTGGCAAACCCCTGGCCGATCAATTCGGAGCCGATGATCTTGCCGTTCCTCTCGACCAGGCTGCCATTGGCCTGCCGCGGAAACAGCGCCTGGGCGATGCCGGTCATGCCCAGGGGATAGATCAGGCCGGTCAGGACCGTGAAGAAGACGATCATGATGATCGCGGGTCTTATCTGGGTGAGCATGGAGATGTTCCTCAAAGCAATTCCAGGAAAAGTGTGAAGCGGTTTTCCCTAGGGAATTGCGTTAAAACAAAGAGTTAAGCGAGGCCAAGCGCGGTGACGATCATGTCGATCGCCTTGATGCCGACGAAAGGCACGATGAGGCCGCCGAGGCCGTAGACGAGAAGATTGCGGCTGAGCAGCGCGCCGGCGCCGATGGCCCGATATTTGACGCCCTTCAGCGACAGCGGGATCAGCGCGATGATGATCAGCGCGTTGAAGATGATGGCCGACAGGATGGCACTCTGTGGCGTCGCCAGATGCATGACGTTGAGTGCCTGCAGCGGACCGGTCGTCTGTCCCGGTGCGACGTAGAAGACGGCGAACATCGCCGGGATGATGGCGAAATACTTGGCGACGTCGTTGGCGATCGAGAAGGTCGTCAGCGAGCCCCGCGTCATCAAGAGCGCCTTGCCGATCTCGACGATCTCGATGAGCTTGGTCGGATCGCTGTCGAGATCGATCATGTTGCCGGCCTCGCGGGCGGCGACCGTGCCGGTGTTCATGGCGACACCGACATCGGCTTGCGCGAGGGCCGGCGCATCGTTGGTGCCGTCGCCGCACATGGCAACCAGCTTGCCCTTGGCCTGTTCGTCGCGGATCAGCTTCAGCTTGTCCTCCGGTGTGGCCTGGGCGAGGAAGTCGTCGACGCCGGCTTCCGCAGCGATGGCCGCCGCCGTCATCGGGTTGTCGCCGGTGATCATCACCGTGCGGATTCCCATGCGGCGCAGTTCGGTGAAGCGCTCCCTGATACCGCCCTTGACGATGTCCTTGAGGTGGATGACGCCGAGCAGGCGGCCGTCGCGTTCGACCGCCAGCGGCGTGCCGCCGGACTTGGCGATCTCGTCCGCGATGGCCTGGAGATCCCTGACGGTATCGCTGCCGGGCCGCGTGGCATGGGCTGCGACCGTCGATTGGTTGACATGGGCAAGCACGGAATCCACGGCGCCCTTGCGCACCGACGAACCATCGATGTCGACGCCGCTCATACGGGTCTGTGCTGTGAAGGGCACGAAGGTGGCGTGCAGCGTTGCCATGTCGCGGGCGCGGATGGCGTATTTCTCCTTGGCCAGCACGACGATGGAGCGGCCTTCCGGCGTTTCGTCGGCGAGCGAGGCAAGCTGGGCCGCGTCGGCCAGTTCCTGTTCGGTGACGCCCTTGACCGGGCGGAACTGCGTCGCCTGGCGGTTGCCGAGCGTGATCGTGCCGGTCTTGTCGAGCAGCAGCGTGTCGACGTCGCCTGCGGCTTCCACGGCGCGACCCGACATGGCCAGCACGTTGAATCGCACCAGACGGTCCATGCCGGCGATGCCGATGGCCGAAAGCAGCGCCCCGATCGTGGTCGGGATCAAGGTGACGAACAGCGCCACCAGAACGGTCACCGAAATGTAGCCGCCCGAATAGGAAGCAAAACTCGGGATCGTCGCGGTGGCCAGCACGAAGATCAGCGTCATGCCGACGAGCAGGATGTTGAGGGCGATCTCGTTCGGCGTCTTCTGGCGCTCCGCACCTTCGACCAGCGAGATCATGCGGTCGAGGAAGGTGTGGCCGGAAGCCGCCGTGATGCGCACGCGAACCCAGTCGGACAGCACCTGCGTGCCGCCGGTGACCGCCGAACGATCGCCGCCGGATTCGCGGATCACCGGCGCGGATTCGCCCGTGATCGCGGCCTCGTTGACCGAAGCGACGCCTTCGATCACTTCGCCGTCGGACGGGATGATGTCGCCGGCCTCGACCAGCACGGCATCGCCGACCTTGAGGCTGGTGCCGGGCACAAGTTTGTATTTGGTGCGGTCTTCACCGGTCAAAAGCTTGGCCTTGGTCTCGGTGCGTGCCTTGCGCAGCGAATCCGCCTGCGCCTTGCCGCGGCCTTCTGCGACCGCTTCGGCGAAGTTGGCGAACAGCACGGTGAACCAAAGCCAGATGATGATCTGCAGCGTGAAGCCGAGATTGCCGCCGCCGGAGACCAGGTCCTTGACGAACAGCACCGTGGTGAGCGCCGAGACGACGGCAACGACGAACATCACCGGGTTCCTGGCCAGCGTGCGCGGGTCGAGCTTGCGGAAGGCGCCGCCGATGGCGGGAAGCAGGATGCCGGCATCCATGATGCTGGCTGATTTCGAGTTGCTCATTTTGAAGCTCCGGCTTCGGTGTTGTTGGACGGCACCGGATGATCGGATGCCGAAAAGAGATGGGGCGGCCCGTAGGCCAGCAGCCAGAGGACGAGCATGACTGCCGCAAGGCCGAGAAACGTCGACAGGGTCGGGAAAGGAGGAGGTCCCTCCTCCTTTCCGTGATCGTCCCTGTGGGCGACCTTGCGGCGCATGGCATTGAACCACGACATGGCGGCCTCAGAAGGTCTGCCCGTGAGCCATCGCCAGGTGCTCGATGATCGGCCCGACGGCGAGCGCGGGGAAGAAGGTGAGGCCACCGACGATCAGGATGACGCCGATCAGCAGCCCGACGAACAGCGGGCCGTCGGTCGGGAAGGTGCCGGCGGAGGCCGGAACCGTTTTCTTCGCCACCAGCGAGCCGGCAATGGCCAGCGCCGGGATGATGACCAGGAAGCGGCCCATCAGCATGCCGATGCCGATGGTGATGTTGTACCAGGGCGTGTTGCCGCTGAGGCCGCCAAAGGCCGAACCGTTGTTGGCCGCCGCCGACGTGTAGGCATAGAGGACCTCGGAGAAGCCATGCGGGCCGGCATTGCCCATCGACGCCACGCCGGTCGGCAGCACGACGGCGATGGCCGTGAAGATCAGCATCGCCAGCGGCAGGCACAGTATGGCCAGCATCGCCATCTTGACCTCCTTGGCCTCGATCTTCTTGCCGAGATATTCGGGCGTGCGACCGACCATCAGGCCGGCGACGAAGACGGCGACGACGATGTACATCAGGATGCCGTAGAGGCCCGCGCCGACACCGCCGACGATGACTTCGCCAAGCTGCATGTTGATGATCGGGATCATGCCGCCGAGCGCCGTGAACGAGCCGTGCATGGCGTTGACGGCGCCGCAGGAAGCGGCCGTGGTGATGACGGCAAACAGCGCCGACAAGGCGATGCCGAAACGTGTCTCCTTGCCCTCCATGTTGCCGCCGTCGATGCCCAGCGCATGCACCAGCGGGTTGCCGGCGGCTTCCGCCCAGTAGCAGATGGCGACACCGGCGATGAACATGACGCCCATGGCCGAGAGGATCGCCCAGCCCTGGCGCTGGTTGCCGATCATGCGGCCGAAGACATTGGTCAAGGCGGCGCCGATGGCGAAGATCGACACCATCTGGATCAGGTTGGAGATCGCGTCGGGGTTCTCGAACGGGTGCGCGGCATTGGCGTTGAAGAAGCCGCCGCCATTGGTGCCGAGCATCTTGATGGCCACCTGCGAAGCGACCGGGCCGACGGCGATGGTCTGCTGCGCGCCTTCGAGCGTCGTGGCGTTGACATAGGCGCCGAGCGTCTGCGGCATGCCGAGCCAGACATAGGCCAGCGTCAGGACGACGCAGAACGGCAGCAGCAAATAGAGTGTGGAGCGGGTCATATCGACCCAGAAATTGCCGATCGACTTGCCCGAAGCCCGGGCAAAGCCGCGGATCAGCGCGATGGCGATGGCAATGCCCGTGGCCGCCGAAACGAAGTTCTGCACCGTCAGCCCGGCCATCTGCACGAGATAGGACATCGTGCTCTCGCCACCATAGTTCTGCCAGTTGGTGTTGGTCATGAAGCTGGCGGCGGTGTTGAAGGCGAGCCCAGGCTCGACCGCTGTCATGCCGGCCGGGTTATAGGGCAGGCTGCCCTGCAGGCGCTGCAGGGCGTAGAGCACCAAGAAGCCGGCAAGGTTGAAGAGCAGCAGGGCGACCGCATAGGTGGTCCAGTGCTGTTCCTCGCGTTCGCTGGTTCCGCAAACACGGTACAGCCCGCGCTCGAGCGGGCCAAAGACGGGCGAGAGCAGCGTCCGGTCGCCGTTGAAGACGCGGTGCATGTAGCCGCCGAGCGGCTTCACCAGCAATATCACGATCCCGCAATAGACCAGGATCTGTATCCAACCGTTCAGTGTCATGGCTGTGGCTTTCCGTGCCTTCAGAAGCGTTCTGGACGAACGAGCGCGTAGGTCAGATAGGCGAGCAGGAACAGCGTAACGCCGCCACCGAGAATATAGTCGACGATCATTTTCTCAGCCTCGCTCTAGAGCGCGTCGCAAACTTTGATGTAGGCGAAACAAAGGGTGAAGAACAAAATTCCGATCCCGATAACGGCCATATCCATTGTTTTTATTCCTTTTGTTCTTTTGTACTTTGCGAACTTGACAGGAGAGTTCGCAATATCGAAAGTGTCCCGTCGCATCTTTGGCGACGAAACCGGTTGTGTTTTCTGAAGGGAATATGGACCCGATCGCCATAAAGGTTCGAGACGGGGCGCAGTGGAAAGAAATAGGAATTTCATAAAGATTTTAGCGCGGGCTCTTCCCGACACGCAGGGATTGTCGCGCAAGACACGCGGCCAGCCACAGGATTGCGATTTCCTTGCGAACTGCCGGAAACGGGAAAGCCCGGCTGGGGCCAGCCGGGCCTTCTATGGTGGTGTGGCTTTAGCCGCCACGGAGGGTATCGATCTTCAGGCGGCGTAGCCGCCATAGCCACGCGCAACGGCGTGCACGCCCGCCACCGGCTCGAGGTCCGGCCACAGGATACAAGAAGCTTGCGCAAACTGGACGAGCGCGTGGCGGGCCTGCTCGATGGTCACATAGCCTGGGATGGCGAGTTCACATGCTTCCACCGCGTTGCGGTAGAGCGGGCCGCGGCGGGAGGTCGTCCAATTGGTGAGGAAGTCGTGCATTTCGGCCAGCGACGCAATCTCGCGTTTGAAGCCAAGGCCGACCGAGAGTGCGACCGGGGAATGAAACAGCTTGTCGTGCATGAAGCGGGCTCCTGGTTTTTTTGCGCGCTTGGAGAGATATCCGGCGGGTCCGCGAACGGGACGCCCTGAAACGCGCAATGAGGCCGGAGGTTCCAGACTTGGGTCTTGGCGGTTTTTGATTGTGCCTGGTCGGCGAAATTATCAATTTCGCAGCGCAACGATCGTGTGCCGGACGCTCAACGGCTCCGCTTCCACTTGGCGACGGCAGGCTCTCCAAAATCCCGAAGGAGCCATCGAGATCGCTTGCCGCCCTGAGGCTCACGCCTTCTTCACGAACTCGGTCTTGAGCACCAGGCCTTTCACTTGCTTGGTGTTGCATTCGATCTCGCCGGGATTGCCGTTCAGGCGGATAGCCTTCACCAACGTGCCGCGCTTGATCGTTTCCGAAGTGCCTTTGACTTTGAGGTCCTTGATCAGCGTGACGGAATCGCCGTCATTCAATTGAGCGCCATTGCTGTCGCGCACGATTACATCGTTCGGCATGCCATCTCCTGTGATTGACAGGTTTCAAGGGCAGAGCGCGGCGGGATGTTTACCGCCCTGCTTCGCGCAAAGGCTCGGGCTTGTCCTGCGAAGCTCGTAGAGCGAAGCAGGATGGCGGAGAGAGCGGGATTCGAACCCGCGTTACGGTCTCCCGTAAACACACTTTCCAGGCGTGCGCCTTCAACCACTCGGCCACCTCTCCGTCCATGCATGTCGCGTCGGCCGGTTTTGCCGCGCGGGTTGGGGAGATGCACCTCCCTTGGGGCAAGACGGAACTTCCGCCATCGGCGTCGCCAACCAGCAAACGCCTTCCCCTGCACCTGAGCCGTCGAAGCAACAGGCGCGGGGCTCATCTAGTCGATCCGACGGCGAATGCCAAGCCATAACGGCAGTCTATTCGCTTTGCCGGCCACACAGTCTTTCACGAGGCCGCCGGCATGCCCGTTTTTGCGGGCGCCGCCGCTGCAATGGTGTGCACAGGCAGGACCGCAGGGACGGCCGCCCTTGACTTCCCCCGGAGTTGCCTGTCGGGTGCCGAGGCTTTGCGGGGGCATTGTGCGGACATGACATCGAGCAATGGACAGACGCCAGTCAGGCGGCCGGACAGCGGGCTGTCCTTCGTGCCGGTGGGCTGGCTTGTCTTCGTCATGGCGTGGTCAGTCTACGGCCTGATCTCCGTCTGGCCCGCGGTCGGCGCCACCGGCCTGCCAGACAGCGTGCTTTACCTTATCTATGGCGGGCTCGTCGTCGACATCGTCACCATCCTATGGGGGCTTTACCTGCTCGGCCTCGCCTTCGGCCGCTCGGCCCGCTTCCCGCGCCAGTTCACGATCTGGCAGATTGCCATAATCGTCGGGCTGCTGGTCATCCATGCCTATGCCCCTACGGTGCCGGGATTCGTCTTCTCGGGCCAGGCGCTTGTCATCACCGGCGCCGAAATCGCCATCGGCGCGCTCTGCATCTATCTGCTGCGCCATGGATCCGAAGCCGATGCCGTTTATGTCAATCCGAAAACCGCGAGCCCATCGGCCTTCGTCTCGGTCATCACCGCGCTGCTCGGCATCGTCCTGGGCGCGGTCATCGGCGCCGTGGGCGGATTCGCCATCGGCTCGCTGATCGCCGATGCCACCGAGATGAGCTGTTTCGAGGGCGCCTGCGGCTATTTCGCCGTGTTCACCGGCCTGGCCGGTCTGGTGATCGGCGCCATCGGCGGCGGCGTTTTTGCTGTCTGGCGTATCCACCGGCACAAAAGGAAGCCGGCCGCATAATTCGCGCGGGCAACAAATCCGGGTTCACACGGTCTTTGGAGACTTCGCCGGCAAGTCGGCTTGCGACCACCAAACGCAAAAACCCGCCTGTGCGGCGGGTCATCGGCGCAAGTCAACGCCATACCGAAACTATCAGCATAGCTGCCCTCACATGTCAATGAAAAGCGACCCGACCGACTGTCGTCCGGCCCTCCGTTGACCTGAGTTTGGAGTCTGCAAATTCGCGTATGGCGATTGCGATCCAGCCATGCGCATTCTATCTCTGAAAAGCCCCTCGGGAGAGGACCAGCCCGGAGGAGGGTTCTGATGTTTCGCTTCGTCTTTCGTCTTGCCGCAATGATCGCGCTGTCGATTTCCGTCATCATGGCGGTGCTCGACGCGACACGCACAGTGGCGGCCTCCGTGCTGGTGCTGACCCCGCTCAACAGCAGTTGGCTGGCGGTCTCGCCCGACACGCGGGCCGCCTTCGAGACCTTCATCCGAACCAAGACCAGCCCGCTGCTGTGGGATGGCGCCATCGCCTGGGTGCTGAACCAGCCGGGCTTCGCCGTGTTCGCGGTGCTGGCTTTCCTGCTCTATGCGATAGGCTACAGGCGGCAACGTCGCGCCGGACAGTTCGTCGCAAACTGATCCGCTTTCCGCGAAGAGAGGGAAACCCGCGCATGTTCTTTCTCAGCGACATGCTGAACAAGAAGCTCAATCTGCCGAAGCCCTCCGAGGCCCTGCCGGGCCGCGCCAGGGCGATCCCGACCGCATCCAGGCACAAGGTCTTGAAAAGACCGCTCAAGGGTCCTTATCCCGAGGGGCTGGAGACGGCCATGTTCGGGCTCGGCTGCTTCTGGGCTGCGGAGCGGCTGTTCTGGCAGATCGAAGGCGTCTGGGTCACCGCGGCCGGCTATGCCGGCGGCTTCACGCCCAATCCGACCTATCAGGAGACCTGCACCGGGCTAACCGGTCATGCCGAAGCGGTGCTGGTGGTCCATGACCCCGGGATCGTCTCCTATGCTGGGCTTCTGAAGCTGTTCTGGGAAAGCCACGATCCCACGCAGGGCATGCGCCAGGGCAATGATGCCGGCACCGCCTATCGTTCAGCGATCTACACGAGCGACGAGGCGCAACTGTTGGCGGCGAGCGCCTCGCGCGATGCGTATGAGACCTCGCTGCGCGGTGCCGGCCACGGCAGGATCACCACCGAGATCGCCCCGGCGGCCGAATTCTACTTCGCCGAAGCCGATCACCAGCAATATCTGGCGAAGAACCCTTACGGCACATGCAACCTCAAAGGCACCGGTGTCGCTTGCGCCATCCCTGCCGCCGCCTCCGCCTGACACTTGGCGCAAGGACAAGCTGCGGTGCGGCTTGCCCGCACCAAGCTTTTCCAAAAGGTCAAAATTCCGCGTGAATTTTGTTTCGGGCCATGCCAGATTGCCGCCGAGCGGGAGGGAATACACTCCTGGCTGACGTCGCATGCCTGCCGGAGAACCGGGCCGGCATGCGGTGCGTAACGGAAAAAATAACCGACAGGGTGTGGATCACATGAAACGTATCGTTCTCGGCCTCCTGGCCGCAACCGCAATGGTTCTTCCGGCTTTCGCCGCGGATGTCCAGCCGGCCATCCTCTATGATCTCGGCGGCAAATTCGATAAATCCTTCAACGAGGCTGCCTATCACGGCGCCGAGAAATTCAAGACGGAAACCGGCACGGCCTACGTCGAATTCGAGGTCTCCAATGCCTCGCAGCGTGAGCAGGCGCTGCGCCGCTTCGCCGAGGACGGCCACAACCCGATCGTCATGGCCGGCTTCGCCTGGGAGGATGCGCTGAAGAAGGTCGCGGCCGAATATCCCGATCTCAACTTCGCCATCATCGACGACGCCGTCGACATGCCCAATGTCCGCTCGCTGGTATTCAAGGAAAACGAAGGCTCCTATCTCGTCGGCATCATGGCGGCGATGGCCTCGAAGTCGAAGAAGGTCTCCTTCGTCGGCGGCATGGACATCCCGCTGATCCGCAAGTTCGAATGCGGCTATGTCGGCGGTGCCAAATCGGCCGGCGCGACCGATGTCATCCAGAACATGACGGGTGACACGCCGGCTGCCTGGAACGATCCGGCCAAGGGCGGCGAGATCGCCAAGACGCAGATCGACCAGGGCTCCGACGTGGTCTATGCCGCGGCAGGCGGCACCGGCGTCGGCGTGCTGCAGGCGGCGGCAGATGCCGGCAAGCTCGGCATCGGCGTCGATTCCAACCAGAACGGCCTGCAGCCCGGCAAGGTGCTGACCTCGATGCTGAAGCGCGTCGACGTCGCCGTCTACACCGCCTTCATGGACGGCAAGAACGGCACCTTCAAGGGCGGCGTCGAGAATCTCGGCCTCAAGGAAGGCGGCGTCGACTACGCCATGGACGACAACAACAAGGCGCTGGTGACGGACGAGATGAAGGCGGCCGTCGAAAAGGCCAAGGCCGACATCATTGCCGGCAAGGTCGAAGTACACGACTATACGACTGACAACGCCTGCCCCTATTGAGCGGCACGAACATACAGCCATGATCTGCAAACCGCCGGGCGCCAGCCCGGCGGTTTTGCCTTTACCGGATCGAGCGAAACCTTCGCTCCGTGCCGGACACCGTTTCGAGATACAGATGCAGCCGACGATCGGACCCATGGGCGAGCACGACGTAGCAGCGGTCGCGCAACTGCGCCTGTCTGCCTTTTTCGAGGGAACCGGAAGGACTCTCGGGGAAGATGCGGCAGGGCTTCGCGACTTGATCGCCGGTGACGGTTTCGAGGCGGCATTCGTGGCCCGGATCGGCGACACCCCGGTCGGGACATGCCTGCTGGTCCGCCACGAACTGGAGCCCGCGCATGATCTGACGCCATGGCTGGCCGGGTTGGTTGTCGATGCAAGGTATCGACGCCAAGGCATCGCCACCGCGCTGGTCAAGGCAACGGAAGCCCATGCGGCGTCACGGGGCGTCGAGATGCTCTATCTCTACACATGGGATGCGCGTGGTTTCTACGCGGCCCTCGGCTGGAACATCGTTGAGATATGCAGTTCGGACGGCGAGACGATGGCTCTGATGTCTCGCCGGCCTCGCCTATAGCAGCTTCGCGACGAGACAACCGAGCGCGAACGCCACCATCAGTCCGGCGGCAACCACAAATCCACGCCGGCCGCCCAGCGCGTGGACGCCGACGCCGTATGGCCGCTGCGACAGGCTTCGGATCACGGTTGGCGGCCTGGCGTCGCTCAGGCCAGAACTACGCATCTGCGGCAGCTCGCCAATGCGCTGCGTGATCTGCTTCCAGCGCTCTTCGCCATCCCCCGGTTCGGCACGGTCGAAGACGTGCATGCGCTCGGCAAGTCGCACGACCTCGTCGCGGAAGGCCGGGTCGATCTCCAGATCACGTTCGGCCCGTTCGCGCTCCGCATCGTTCATCAGGCCACGCACATAGTCGCTGGCCCGTGCAATGCGATCGCTTTCACTGGCCATGGCGTGCGCCCTTCCCTTTTTCCTCACCAGTGCGGCGGCTTGGTTACAGGCACTTCATCTCCCGTCTGCTCCTCCAGCGCCAGGAAACGATCCGTCAGCGCGTCGAGCTTGCGCTGCATGCGCTCGATCACTTTCCACTGCTCGGCGATCTGGCCGGACAGTTCCTCGATGGTCTTCTCCTGCTCGGCGGCGCGGATTTCCAGCGTCGTCAGCCGGTCGGCGGGTATGGTCATGTGAATTCCCCAGTCTTCACCGCGATGTCTTGCGCCGCGATGTCTTGCGCCGCAATGCGAATTTCGGCTTCGTCATACTAGCGAATGTGAAGGCCCCGGCCACGTTGCAAATTGACAAGCGCACCGGGATTTGTCGAGAGTGAACCTGCTCCGCCAATTGGCACGGGCGGAGCGTCATGCTAGGCGTTTTGACCAAGCGATAAAAAAATAAGAGTGGGACAGGCTGCATGGCGCAAGCCGCAATCGAGTTGATCGGCATCAACAAGAGTTTTGGTGCGGTGCGCGCCAACCGGGACATCAATCTTGAGATCGGTCGCGGCACGATCCACGGCATTGTCGGCGAGAACGGCGCTGGCAAGTCGACGCTGATGTCGATCCTCTACGGCTTCTACCAGGCCGACAGCGGCGAGATCCGCGTTGGCGGCCAGCCGGCTTCGATCAAGACCCCCAATGACGCCATCGCGCTCGGCATCGGCATGGTGCATCAGCACTTCATGCTGGTCGACAATTTCACGGTGCTGGAGAACGTCATCCTCGGCGCCGAAAGCGATGCGCTCTTGAAGAAGAGCATCGCCAAGGCGCGCTCCGAACTGGAGCGGCTGGAGCGTGAATACGGGCTGGAAGTCGATCCCGATGCAATCATCGAGGAACTGCCGGTCGGCCTGCAGCAGCGTGTCGAGATCCTGAAGGCGCTCTATCGCGGCGCCGAGATCCTGATCCTCGACGAACCGACGGGCGTTTTGACGCCGGCCGAGGCCGACCATCTGTTCCGCATCCTTCGGCAGTTGAAGGACCAGGGCAAGACGGTGGTGCTGATCACCCACAAATTGCGCGAGATCATGGCCATCACCGACACGGTGTCGGTCATGCGCCAGGGCACGATGGTGGCGACGCGCGAGACCAGGAAGACGACTGTCGAGGAACTGGCCGAGCTGATGGTCGGCCGGCGCGTGCTCTTGCGGGTCGAGAAGGGCGAGGCAGAGGCCGGCGCCGTCAAGCTCGCAGTCAAGAACCTGACGGTCAGGGATACGCGCGGCGTCACCATGGTCGACGACATCTCCTTCGATATCAGGGCCGGCGAGATCGTCGGCATCGCCGGTGTCGCCGGCAACGGACAATCCGAACTGCTCGAGGCGATTTCCGGCATCAGGCGTGCCGTTTCCGGCTCGGTCATGCTGGATGGCAAGCCGATCGACCTGACCGGTGCCGCCGACCCCGGAGAGTTGCGCGACCGTGGCCTGGCGCATGTGCCGGAGGACCGCCATCACGTCGGGCTGGTGCTGGCCTTCGAGGAGAACGAGAATTCGATCCTCGGCTATCACGATGATCCCCGCTATTTGAAGGGGCCGTTCCTCAACATCGATGCCATCCGCAACGATGCCAGGGACAAGATCGCCAAATACGACATCCGCCCGGCCGACTGCCGGCTGAAGACCGCCAATTTCTCCGGCGGCAACCAGCAGAAGATCGTGCTGGCACGGGAGATGGAACAGGACCCGGGCGTGCTGATCGTCGGCCAGCCGACACGCGGCGTCGATGTCGGCGCCATCGAGTTCATCCACAAGCGCCTGATCGCCATGCGCGATCAGGGCAAGGCGGTGCTGGTGGTGTCGGTCGAGCTGGACGAGATCCGTTCGCTGTCCGACCGTATCCTGGTGATGTTTGCCGGCCGCATCGTCGGCGAGCGCGGCTCCGAAGCGACCGAAGGCGAGCTCGGCCTGCTGATGGCCGGCATCGAGCACCAGGAGGCAGCACTTTGAGCACGCCTTACGCCAAACTACCGGCCTGGGCCGACTATGGCCTGATCCCGCTGATCAATCTGTTCGTCGCCTTCGTCGTCGCCGGCTTCGTCGTGCTTCTGGTCGGCGAGAATCCGTTGCGCGCCGCCGTCATCCTGGTCGAAGGCGCCTTCGGCAAAGGCACTGGCATCGCCTTCACCCTGTTTTATGCCACCACCTTCATCTTCACCGGGCTTTCGGTGGCGGTTGCCGCGCATTGCGGCCTGTTCAACATCGGCACCGAGGGGCAGGCCTACATCGCCGGCCTTGGCATCGCCATCGTCTGCCTGAGCTTCGACAGTACACTGCCGTGGTGGCTGACCTTCCCGCTGGCGATCATTGCTGCGGCGGCGGTGGGCGCATTGTGGGCGCTTATCCCGGCCTATCTGCAGGCCAAGCGCGGCTCGCACATCGTCATCACCACCATCATGTTCAACTTCATCGCCGCCTCGATCATGGTTTACCTGCTGGTCGGCCCGTTGAAGCCAGCCGCCTCGCAAGCGCCGCAGACGCGCAACTTCCTCGCCGGCGCGGAACTGCCCAAACTCAACTGGATCATCGAGCTGTTCGGCGCCAAGATCCGTTCGGCGCCGCTCAACGTCACCTTCCTGCTGGCGCTGGTCATGGCCTTCCTGGTCTGGCTGCTGATCTGGCGCACCAAGCTCGGCTACGAGATGCGCACCTACGGTCACAGCCCGAAGGCGGCACGCTATGCCGGCATTTCCGAAACCCGCATCATCATCACCGCCATGATGATCTCGGGCGCACTGGCCGGCATGATGGCGCTCAATCCGGTGATGGGCGATCAGCACAATGTCGCCATCGACTTCGTTTCCGGCGCCGGCTTCGTCGGCATCGCCGTGGCGCTGATGGGCCGCCTGCACCCTGTCGGCATCGTATTGGCGGCGGTCCTGTTCGGCATGCTCTACCAGGGCGGCGCCGAACTCGCCTTCGAGATGCCGGCAATCAGCCGCGACATGATCGTCATCATTCAAGGCCTGGTGATCCTGTTTGCCGGTGCCCTCGAGCACATGTTCCGGCCCTACATCCAGGCGCTGTTTGCCTCGTTCAGTCCGCGATCGGTCGGCATGGAAGCGGTCAAGGGGAAAGGTGCCTGAGATGGATGTGTTCAACGCGATCATCCAGACACTGGACTCCACCATCCGCCTCTCGGTGCCGCTGCTGCTTGCTTGCCTCGCCGGGCTCTATTCGGAACGCGCCGGCATCTTCGACATCGGCCTCGAAGGCAAGATGCTTGTCGGCGCCTTCGCCGGAGCGGCCGCAGCTTCCGTGTTCCATTCGGCCTTTCTCGGCCTCGGCATGGCGGTCGTGATCTCGGTCGCCTTCGCCATGATCCACGGCTTTGCCTCGATCACTCATCGCGGCAACCAGATCGTCTCCGGCGTGGCGATCAATTTCATCGCCGCCGGCTCGACCATCATCCTCGGCCAGGCCTGGTTCCAGCAGGGCGGGCGCACGCCGGCGCTGCAACCGGGCGAGCGCTTCGAGGCCATCACCTTGCCGGGCGCCGAGGCCATCCGCGACGTGCCGATCATCGGACCGGTCTATGCCGAACTCCTGTCGGGCCACTCGATCCTGGTCTATCTTGCCTTCCTGATGGTGCCGTTCACCTGGTGGGTGCTGTTTCGCACCCGCTTCGGCCTGCGCCTTCGCGCCGTCGGCGAGAACCCGGCCGCCGTCGACACCGCCGGCATCTCGGTCGCCTGGCTGCGCTACCGGGCGCTGATCTGCACCGGCATCCTCACCGGCATTGCCGGCGCCTACCTGTCGATGGTGCAAAATGGCGGCTTCGTGAAGGACATGACTGCCGGCAAGGGCTATATCGCGCTGGCAGCCTTGATCTTCGCCAAGTGGAAGCCGGTCAACGCCATGTTCGCCTGCCTGCTGTTTGGCTTCCTGGACGCTGCGTCGATCCGCCTGCAAGGATCCCCGCTGCCCGTCATCGGCAAGGTGCCGGCGCAGTTCATGCAGGCGTTGCCCTACATCCTCACCGTCATCCTGCTCGCCGGCTTCATCGGCAAGGCCATTCCGCCACGCGCCGGCGGCGTGCCTTATGTCAAGGAACGTTGAGCGACGGGTCGGCTTTGCGCGGGGTTTTGAACACGATCATCGGAGAGAACGCTGAATGTCGCATGATCTGTTCGAGGCCGCCAAGGCCGCCATGGCCAAGGCCTACGCGCCCTATTCTAAGTTTCCGGTCGGCGCTGCCTTGCGCACCGAGGACGGTCGCGTCTTTACCGGCGCCAACATCGAAGTCGCCTCCTATCCGGAAGGCTGGTGCGCCGAGACCACGGCGCTCGGCCACTACATCATGGGCGGCGGCGGCAAGATCGTGGAAATCGCCGTGCTTGCCGAACGCATGGCCAAATGCTCGCCTTGCGGCGGCTGCCGCCAGCGGCTTGCCGAATTCTGCCGGCCGGAAACAAAGCTCTATCTCTGCGACAATGCGGGTGTGGCCGAAACCGTGACCATGGGCGACATGCTGCCTTACGGCTTCCGCGGCGATATTTTGAAATGAGCAACAGGCTCAAATGAACAGCTGGCAACGATGACGGAAAAAGCCCTGGATCATCTCGTCGAAAGGCTGGACGGCCTGGCGCCGGCCACGGCACTGGTGCTCGGCTCGGGCCTCGGCGGTCTGGTCGACCAGATCGAGGACCCGATCCGCATCTCCTATGCCGACCTGCCCGGCTTTCCCAGAAGCGGTGTCACCGGGCACGCCGGCGAAGTGGTGGCAGGGCTGTTTGCCGGCGTGCCGGTGCTGCTGCTGTCGGGCCGTGCCCATTACTATGAGCACGGCAACGCCGCGGCGATGCGGCCGGTGCTGGAAGTGCTTGCCGGCATCGGCATCACGAAACTGATCCTCACCAATGCCGCCGGCTCGGTCGATCCGGACATGCCGCCGGGCTCGGTGATGCTGATATCGGACCACATCAATTTCTCGGGCACCAACCCGCTGATCGGCGAACCAAGCGACCGGCGTTTCGTCGGCCTGACCGAAGCCTATGATGCCGGCATCCGCCAGGCCATCGAGCGGGCGGCAAAAGCGACCGGCACCACCCTGCACAAGGGCGTCTATATGTGGTTCTCCGGCCCATGCTTCGAAACGCCGGCCGAAATCCGCATGGCGCGCATCATGGGCGCCAATGCGGTCGGCATGTCGACCGTACCGGAGGTCATTCTCGCCCGCTTCCTCGGACTGCGCGTCGCCGCCTGTTCGGTCATCACCAATCTGGCGGCCGGCATGACCGGGGCCGAGCTTTCGCACCAGGAGACCAAGGACATGGCGCCGGTCGGCGGCGCGCGGCTGGCGACGGTCCTGCAGCGCGTGTTCCGCGACGGACTGCTGGAGATCTGATGCTTCCCCAGGAAATCATCCGCCGCAAGCGCGATGGCCTCAGGCTGTCGGAGGAGGAGATCGCCGGCTTCGTCGCGGGCGTGACGTCAGGCGCCGTTACCGACGGCCAGGCCGGCGCCTTCGCCATGGCGGTGTTCTTCAACGGCATGAACCGCGACGAGGCCGTGGCGCTGACGCTGGCGATGCGCGATTCCGGCGATGTGCTCGACTGGTCGGACCTGCCAGGTCCGGTCACCGACAAGCATTCGACCGGCGGCGTCGGTGACAATGTCTCGCTGATGCTGGCGCCGATCGTCGCCGCCTGCGGCGCCTATGTGCCGATGATCTCGGGCCGTGGCCTTGGCCACACCGGCGGTACGCTGGACAAGATGGATGCCATCCCGGGCTACATCAGCCAGCCCGATGTCGCGCTGTTTCGCAAGGCGGTGCTCGAAACAGGCTGTGCCATCATCGGCCAGACCGCCGACCTCGCACCCGCCGATCGACGACTCTATGCGATCCGCGACGTCTCCGGCACGGTCGAATCGGTGCCGCTGATCACCGCTTCGATCCTGTCGAAGAAGCTGGCGGCCGGGCTGCAATCGCTGGTGCTCGACGTCAAGGTCGGCAACGGCGCCTTCATGGAAAAATCGCGCGACGCCACCGCACTCGCCAACAGCCTGGTTGAGATCGCCAACGGCGCCGGACTGAAGGCCTCGGCGTTGATCACCGGCATGAACGAGCCGCTGGCGTCGGCCGCCGGCAACGCAGTCGAGGTGCGCAACGCCGTCGATTTCCTCACCGGCCGGTATCGTGACCGTCGGCTCGAAGATGTGACGCTGGCGCTGGCCGCCGAAATGCTGCAGTCGGCCGGGCTGGTGTCGTCCAATCAGGATGGCATGCGGCGCGCCACCGAGACGCTCGCCAGCGGCCGCGCCGCCGCCACTTTCGCACGCATGGTGGCCGCGCTTGGCGGCCCCGCCGATTTCATCGAGAAACCGGAAAAATATCTGCCTGCGGCGGCGATCGAACTTGCCGTCAAGGCGACCGCAAATGGCTTCGTCACCGGCATCGCCACCCGCGATATCGGGCTCGCCGTGGTCGGCCTGGGAGGTGGACGCACGCGGCCGGACGACCAGATCGACCCTGCGGTCGGCATCACCAGACTATTGCCGGTCGGTGCGGAGGTTGGGATCGGCGAGCCGCTGGCGCTGATCCATGCCCGCTCATCGGCCGATGCCGAGGCCGCCGCGGCAACCGTGCTTTCGGCCTATATGGTCGGCGCCTCGAAGCCGCCCGCCGACAAGTCGGTCATCCGGCGGATTCTGCCGCGCGGCTAGAGCAATTCCAGGAAAAGTGTGAAACGGTTCTCCCTGGGAAAAAGCGCATAGCGCTTTCCCTTGGGAAATTGGAAAACGAATAGCCTTACCGGACGAGCAGCAGCGTGCCGTTCTCGACCTGGTATTTGTCGAGCCGGTTGAGGAAGCTCATGCCGATCAGATTGGTGCGCAGCGCCCTGTCGTCGAGCACGATGGTCTGGACGTCATTGACGGTGATGCTGCCGATCTGCAGGCGGTCGATCATGGCCACGGCCGCCTTGATGGTGCCGTTGGCGGTGTTGACCTCGCGGTTGAAGTCGGAAGCGTTCAGCGACAGGCCGATCCTGCGTGCCGTCGAAATGTTGATGGCGACCAATGTGGCGCCGGTGTCGATCATGCCGTCGACCTGACGTCCGTTGAGCTTGAAGGGTGACGAGAAATGCCCGCGTTCGTCTGCCGCGACGAGGACCTTGCGGCCCATCGGCAGCGGTGCCGCGGGCTTGTTGGGCACCGATGCCAGGTTGACGTTCGGCTGGGCTTCGACCGCTTGTTTGCCCGGCACCGCCGACCTCAGCAGGTTTTCGACGAGTTGCGGATTCGACTGATACACAATCGGTATCGATGCCGATGTACCGGCGAAAACGGCGAGGATCAGAAGTTTGCGCAGCATGGATCGGCCTCGCCGCATGACCCCGAAAATCGGGAACGATTTTCGGAAAGGCTCATGCACAAAATCAAAGTGCTACAGCGTCCTTTGCGCGTCCGAAACGGACGCGCGGCGCTGTAGTGACAGCCGATCGTTAAGCCCGGATGGTGTTTGCCGCTTTAACGCGCGCCAAAACCGCGCCTTTGCGTAAATATTTGGTAAATCGTACCAGGCGACTTGGTCTGATATTACTTGGTCCCGTACATGCGGTCGCCGGCGTCGCCGAGGCCGGGCATGATGTAGCCCTTCTCGTTGAGCTGGCGGTCGATCGAAGCGGTGAAGACGGGAACGTCCGGATGCGCCTTGATGAAGCGCTCGATGCCTTCGGGCGCCGCCAGCAGGCAAAGGAAACGGATGTTGGTGGCGCCGCGCTCTTTCAGCTTGTCGATCGCCGCGATCGCCGAATTGGCGGTGGCCAGCATCGGATCGACGACGATCACCAGCCGGTCGGCGAGGTCGCTCGGCGCCTTGAAGAAATATTCGACCGCCTCCAGCGTTTCGTGATCGCGGTAGAGACCGACATGGGCGACGCGCGCCGCCGGTACCAGGTCGAGCAGGCCTTCCAGCAAGCCGTTGCCGGCGCGCAGCACCGAGGCGAAGACCAGTTTCTTGCCCTCGAGCGTCGGCGCTTCCATCGTTTCCATCGGCGTTTCGATGGTCGTCGTCGTCAGTTCGAGATTGCGGGTGACCTCGTAGCCGAGCAGCAGCGAGATTTCGCGCAGCAGCCGGCGGAAGCCCGCCGTCGAGGTTTCCTTCTTGCGCATGATGGTCAGCTTGTGCTGGACAAGCGGGTGGTCGACGACGGTGACGCCCTGCATGGTGTTCTCCTGATGCCTGCGCCCGAAAATGCGCGCATCGCCCTTTCGGACGCGCCGCGCTTCAAGCTGCCTGGGCGAATCCTAGCGGCAATGCGCCGGCCAAGGAACCGCTTGGCCCGCACCGACCACAGCTTTGTCGGCGGAAATCAGCGTGCCGCGCTGTTCAACCGGGCAAGAAGTGCCGTCTTTGTCTTTCTATCGACGAAAGCGGCCTCGATGGCCGTTCTGGTGACGGCGGTCAGCGCCTTGTCGTTCATCGAGAAATGCTCGGCAGCGATATCGTATTCACGCTTGAGCGAGGTCCAGAAATAGGGCGGATCGTCGGAATTGAGCGTCACCTTGCAGCCTGCCGCCTGCAGGGCCGGAAACGGATGATCGGCGAAACTGTCGAACACCTTGAGCGCGATGTTGGAACCGGGGCAGCATTCCAGCACGATGCCCTCGTCGGCGATGCGCCGGACGAGGTCCAGGTTCTCGATGGCGCGCACGCCATGGCCGATGCGGGACGGACGGATGTGATCCAGCGCCGCCTGGACGGTCTCCCAGCCCGTCAGTTCGCCGGCATGGATGGTGATGCCGAGCCCGGCTTCGCGAGCGATCTCGAAAGCCCTGACATAGTCCTCCATATCACCGATCCGCTCATCGCCGGCAACGCCGAAACCGGTGACCAGCGGATGCCCGCAGCGCGCCGCGAAGCGCGCCGCCTGCTCGATCGACTCGACGCCGACATGGCGCACGCCGGTGACGATCATGCGGCCCTCGATGCCGGTCTTGGCCTTGGCGCGGGCCATGCCTTCGCCGAGCGCGTCGGTATAGGCCTTGGGCGACAGGCCGGCTTTTTTAGCGTGGTCCGGCGAGGTGAACACCTCGGAATAGATGGCGCCATCGCGGGCAAGGCTGGTCAGATAGTGGTCGGCCAGCCGCGCATAGTCCTCCTCGGTCCGGAACAGATCGGCGGAAAAATCATAAGCCGCCAGGAAGGAGGTGAAATCGTGCCAGACGAAGGAACCGTTCTGGATATAGGGCGAGGTGTCCTTGCCGTATTTCTGCGCCTGGCGGATGACGAGTTCGGGCGCCGCTGCCCCTTCGATGTGGCAGTGCAGTTCCGCTTTCAAAGGCATTCAATCATCCCGTCGGTCCGTCCAGGTCTCGAAAACCCGCCACCTGGAAGCGCGGCTGAACACCGCGCCTTAAACAATAGCGCCCGCACCATCGATCGGCTATGGTCCCGCCGGTTTTATGACGGATCAAAAAAATGTCAGTTGAGAGAACCACGGCCGCGGGCGGCATGGAAACCTCCTATGGTTTCAAGCGTGTAGGGGCTGGCGACAAGCAGTCCCTGGTCAACGATGTTTTCCACAAGGTCGCCAACCGCTACGACCTGATGAACGATCTGATGTCGGCCGGCCTGCACCGTCTGTGGAAGGACGCCATGGTCACCTGGCTCAATCCGCCTAAACGGGCGGGCTGGAAGGTGCTCGACGTTGCCGGAGGCACCGGCGACATTGCCTTTCGCATCGTCGATGCCAGCCACGGCAATGCCCATGCCACTGTGCTCGACATCAATGGCTCGATGCTGGCTGTCGGCCGCGACCGGGCCGAAAAGAAGGGCCTGTCCGGCAACACCGATTTCGTCGAGGCCAATGCCGAGGAACTGCCCTTCCCTGATGCCACATTCGATGCCTATACCATCGCTTTCGGCATCCGCAACGTACCGCGCATCGAGGTGGCCTTGGGCGAAGCGTTTCGCGTGCTGAAGCCCGGTGGGCGCTTCCTGTGCCTGGAATTTTCCGAGGTCGAGATGCCGCTGCTCGACAAGGCTTATGAAGCCTGGTCGTTCAACGCCATTCCAAAGATCGGCAAGATGGTCACCGGCGACGGCGAGCCCTATTCCTATCTGGTCGAATCGATCGCCAGGTTTCCCAACCAGCAGAATTTCACGACGATGATTTCCCGCGCCGGCTTCGACCGCGTTTCCTTCCGCAACTATTCCGGCGGTATTGCAGCACTTCATTCGGGCTGGAAGCTTTGAGGCCGGACCGCATTTCTCACAATCGACGCGTGCTATGCCGGTTCAAAGAGCCGGCAGGGTTGGCGCTGCCATGAGCAATGTCAGTGCAGGATTCCGGCTCGTAAGGGCCGGCTGGGTGCTGGTCCGCGAGGGTGTCGTCGCCGCTCTGCCGGGTGAGGAACTGTCCGGCCTGCCGAAGTTCGGCTGGCGGATGGCACGGCTGTTCACGCGCCGCCGCGCGCTGGCCTATGAGCGCAGCGACCGGCTGGCCAAGGCGGTCGTCCGGCTCGGTCCCTCCTATGTAAAGCTCGGCCAGTTCCTGGCGACGCGGCCCGACGTCGTCGGCAACGACATGGCGCTCGATCTCGCCATGTTGCAGGACAAGATGCACACCTTTCCGAAGGCCGAAGCCATAGCGGCCATCGAAGCCTCGCTCGGGCGCAAAGTCGGCGATCTCTACGCGCAATTCGGCGATCCGGTCGCCGCCGCCTCCATCGCCCAGGTCCATGCCGCCGATGCCATGCATGACGGCGTTGCCACCAAGGTGGCGGTCAAGGTGATCCGGCCCGGCGTGCGCCGCCGCTTCTTCCAGGATCTCGAAAGCTATTTCCTTGCCGCTCGCCTGCAGGAGAAATACATCCCCTCGTCCCGCCGGCTGCGGCCGGTCGAGGTCACGCAGACGCTGGCACAGACCACCAAGATCGAGATGGATCTTCGCCTCGAGGCGGCGGCCCTCTCGGAGCTCGGCGAAAGCACCAGGTACGACCCCGGCTTTCGCGTGCCGTCCGTCGACTGGGAGCGTACCGGCCGCGACGTGTTGACCATGGAATGGGTCGACGGCGTCAAGATGAACGACATTGCCGGACTGGTCGCGGCGGGCCACGATCTGAAAACCATCGCCACCAACCTGATCCAGTCGTTCCTGCGCCACACGCTGCGCGACGGATTTTTCCACGCCGACATGCATCCGGGCAATTTGTTCGTCGAGGCGAACGGCACCATCGTTGCCGTCGATCTCGGCATTGCCGGCCGGCTCGGCAAGAAGGAGCGCCGCTTCCTCGCCGAAATCCTCTACGGCTTCATCACGCGGGACTATTTGCGCGTCGCTGAGGTCCATTTCGAGGCCGGCTATGTGCCGCGCCAGCACAATGTCGCGGCCTTCGCGCAGGCGATCCGGGCGATCGGCGAGCCGATCCATGGCCAGCCGGCCGAGACCATCTCGATGGCCAAGCTTCTGACGCTGCTGTTCGAGGTTACCGAGCTCTTCGACATGGCGACGCGGCCCGAACTGATCCTGCTGCAGAAGACCATGGTGGTGGTCGAGGGCGTGGCGCGCACGCTCGACCCGGCCTTCAACATGTGGAAGACTGCCGAGCCGGTGGTCGGCGACTGGATATCAGGCAATCTTGGGCCGCGTGGCATGATGATGGATGCGCGCGATGGCGCCAAGGCGCTGCTGACGCTGGCCCGCCAGGTGCCCGAGCTTGCGGCGCGCACTGACCGGCTGTCGCGCGAGATCGACCTGATGGCCGAGCACGGCCTGCGCTTCGACGAGACCACCGCCCACGCCATCGGCAAGGCCGAGGCGCGCTACAGCCGTTCCGGCCGCTGGGCACTCTGGGTGATTGCCGTGACGCTGGTCTATATCGCCTGGAAGATGATCTGAGTTCTCGGTGACAGCAGTGCCGGCATTGCTATCATTGAAAGCATCGCTTTCATGGATTACGTTGAGGTAAGGAGCAAAAACATGAGCACACTTACCATCCGCAATCTCGACACCAACGTGAAGCAGAAACTGCGTGAGCGAGCTGCCGTGAGGGGAGTCTCCATGGAAGAGGAAGCGCGTAGCGTTCTTGCCAAGAGTGTTCTTTCGGACGGTGTGGACCAAGACCCTCGGGGAGAGTCACTCTATGCCGCGATTCGTAGGCTGGTTGAGCCCCATGGCGGTTTCGATGTCGAGTTGCCGGAGCGCGGCCCTACGCGCGAGCCACTGAAATTTGACTAACCATGTTCGTGCTGGATACGAATGTTATCTCGGAAACCTTCAAACCACGGCCGGATGCAGGGGTGGCTACCTGGATGGATAGCTCGCTCGCAACCCGCTCATATGTCACGGCGATGACCAAGGCAGAGCTGCTCGTTGGGCTTGCGAACATGCCGGACGGAACGCGTAAGGCTGCACTGGGTAGTGTCATCGGGGCCTTTTTCACCAAATGGCTCAAGACCCCAGTGCTCGCGTTCGGTGACCGCGAAGCCGAAGCCTACGCGGAGATTGTTTCGAACAGACGATTTCTGGGACGTCCTATACGCGAATTTGACGCACAGATCGCCTCGGTTGCTCGCTCGCGGGGCTTTGCGGTGGTGACTAGAAATGTTGCTGACTTTTCCGATTGCGGTATCAGCATAGTCAATCCTTGGGAGGGTGCATGAGCCTCTCCGGCAAGCGCATCCTGCTCATCATCGGCGGCGGCATCGCCGCCTACAAAGCGCTGGATCTGATCCGCCGGCTGCGCGAGCGCGGGGCTGCGGTTCGGGTGGTCATGACATCGGCCGCGCAGGAATTCGTCACCACGCTGTCGGTCGGCGCGCTCTCCGCCGACCATGTCTTCACCGAGCTGTTCGACCGCAATGACGAACACGATGTCGGCCATGTCAGGCTGTCGCGCGAGGCCGATCTGCTGGTGGTGGCGCCCGCCACCGCCGACCTGATGGCGAAGCTCGCAAACGGCCACGCCAACGATCTGGCCTCCACCGTGCTTGTCGCCACCGACAAGCCGGTGCTGATGGCGCCGGCCATGAACCCCAGAATGTGGGCGCATCCGGCCACCCGCCGCAACCGCGCGACGCTGCAGAAGGACGGCGTCACCTTCGTCGGTCCGGCCAGGGGCGAGATGGCCGAAAGCAATGAGGCGGGCGAAGGCCGCATGGCCGAGCCGCTGGAGATCGTTGCCGCGGTCGAGGCGCTGCTCGATGTCGGCCCCAGGCCGCTGTCGGGGCGCAAGATCATCGTCACCTCCGGCCCGACCCATGAGCCGATCGACCCGGTGCGCTACATCGCCAACCGCTCGTCCGGCAAGCAGGGCCATGCGATCGCGGCAGCACTGGCCAGGCTCGGCGCCGATGTGCGCCTCGTCTCCGGCCCTGTCGGCATCGCCGATCCCCCCGGAGTGAAGACCATTCACGTCGAGCGGGCGCAGGAGATGCGCGACGCGGTGGAACGGCTCTTGCCCGCAGATGCGGCGGTGTTCGTCGCCGCCGTGGCCGACTGGCGCACCGAGAACTCGGCCGGTGAGAAGATCAAGAAGGTCGCGGGCGAAGGGCCGCCGGTGCTGCGCATGGTCGAGAATCCCGACATTCTCGCCGGCGTCGGCCATCACAGCCAGCGACCCGGCCTGGTTATCGGCTTCGCCGCCGAGACACAGGATCTCCTGCGCAACGCCGAGGCCAAGCTCAAGAAGAAAGGCGCCGATCTCATCGTTGCCAACGACGTGTCGCAGGGAAGCGGCGTCGGCTCTTCGGGCGTGATGGGCGGCGATCGCAACCGGGTGCGGATCGTGTCAAAGGCCGGTGTCGAGGAATGGCCGGAGATGAGCAAGGACGAAGTGGCGGCTCGGCTTGCCGCCCTGATCGCCGAACGGCTTAAAACAATCGTCGTTTGACTGAAAAATGTTCTGCTGCAGTGACGCACCGCCCTGCCGCGAGACTGCGTTCAGGCGGCGCGCGCTTTAAGTCCTGCGGCTCACATCAATTGGTCAAAAGCTCCGCGGTTCGGGCAAGTGCGCCGGCGAAGCCGTTGAGCGGAATGGAAAAGCTCACCGCTTGTCCGGTGTCTGCCGCGAAAGCGTCGATCTTCAGCGTGGTGCCTGATTTCAGCAGCGGCGTGACAGTCGCATCGAACACCACCGGCACCAGACAGCCGACGACCTGGCAGGTGTTGAACGCCAGGCTGCCGTCCAGCTTCTGATCGTCGATGGTCAGGCTCACCCCCTTGGCCAGCGCCAGGCCGAACGGCAGCGCAAGCGTTCCCGTGGCATCCTCGCCGGTCTTGCTCGACAGCTCGATCGCCAGCAGGCGCTGATTGTTTTGCTTGTTGAATTGCTGATGCGACAGGCTGCAGGTTTTGGTCGCGCCTGATATCTGGCAATTGACCGTCCAGTCGCCGTGGGTTTCGGACAGTGCCGACGCGCCACCGGGCAACTGCGGCGCATCGGCGGCAGCCGGTGCCGCGACCGCCTTGTCGCTCTTGGTTTGCGCCGCCACGGCCGGCACACCGACGGTGCAGGCAACACCCAGCATCGCCACGAAATACGCGAACTTCCTCATCAAGACCCCTCCCGCCCGGCTCCGCCTCGGGCCAGCTAGAAGCTGACCTTGAGAGACGCGCTGATCGCGTTCTGTTTAACCGTTTCGCCGAAGGCGCCATTATATCTGACGGACATGCCGACGCCATTGACGCCATTCAGTTCAAGGCCGGCGCCGACCCGATAGAGCGGCGAATCGACGGCCTCCGTCAAGTGCAATGCGGGGTTGCCAGGCAGATTCTCCGCCGCCGCGAAGCGACCTTCGATTTCCCACTCCTTGTTGGAAAACTCCGCCCCGGCCTTGCCGTAGACGCGAAGGCTGGCAATGTCGCTGAGCGCGATGTCGGTGCCGATCTCGATTGCAGGGGTTGCAGAATAGTAGGTGTTGGCCGAGCCATCGAAGTTGAAGGCGGCGACCGAACCCTCCTCCGTGCCTGAGACACGCAGCCAGCGCGCGTCGAACTGCACTGTCGGCTGCAGATAGAACGCGCCCATCTCCCGGGTGAAACCCAACCGCGCCGAGCCGCCGAACATCGCGGTCTTCTGTGTGTAGGTGACGCTGCTGCCGATGCCAGGCAGCATTACCTCGTCGAGATAATCACCCGCCAACGTTTCGCCCGGAATGTAGAATGCCGGGTCGATATGGGTGTCGCGTTCGCCCTTGAACGAGCCCGTGCCGCCACCGAGTGCAAAGTCCACGAAGTAATTCTTGTTGGTATATTTGGCCAGCGCATAGGCCTGCCAGGCCTCACCGGTGGTCTCCGACAGCAGGTCTCCATCAAAGCCGATCTTGGAATCGAACTCTGTGCGGCCGATGGTGGCGCCAAGCGACCAGTTCTGGCCAATCTCGCCAATGCCGCCAAGCGACATCGTCTTCAGGACGTCGTCGCGGCTTGTAGTGCCAGCACCCGCGTCGCGGCCGTACTCGGCCTGCGGGCTGATCGTTGCCCAGACGCAGCGGCCGTCGGGATTCTTGTAGGCAGGCACGCCAGTACACTCACGCGCCGCTTCCAGCATCATGTCGGCTTCGCGGTTGATCATGTCGAACGTATGCACGGCATAATGCGGTGTGAGCCGGGTCAATGCTGCACCCAGTTCCTCTTCATTGGGCAGGAAGCGCAGCATGTTGATCAGCCTGGCCATCGGGTTGTCCGGGGTCGATGCTGCCTCGACATCGTCAAGGTACTGCGCCATCTGGAACACGCCGGGATCGGTGGTGCCGGACCCCGGATCCTGCGCCAGTTCCAGGAATGTCGGGTTGTCGGCGTAAAGAACGAGATCGGTGCCGCCATCCACCCGGAACTGGAAGTTGAAGCCCACTGCCGGATGCAAGGTCTTCGCTGCTATGCCGGAGTCGGTCATCCCCGAGCCATTGGCGACCACATATTCCGTGAACAGCTTATCGATCGACAGGAAATTCAGCGGCGCTTCGCCGTTGAAGTCACCGGCCGCCGTTAGTGCCAGGGCATCCGTGATCTGGTTGTTGAGATCCACATCGGTGACGAAATCGCCGGAGAGGTTTTGTTTGAAGCCGCCGCCGACATCCACCTTCGCCACCACGCCGATGCCCTGGTTGGTATAGAGCCCGTCATTGGTGAACAGCCCGCCGCCGAGATCGATGGTTTTCAGTCCGACCATCGAGGCATCGGCAAAATTGTGGAAGCTGTTGTTGCCGCCGCCGAGATCGATGTTGCCGACGACGCGTCCCAGCGCGTCGCCCAGCGGCGAATTGTCGACATGGTCATCACCCGACGTGCCGGTAATGGCCAGCGGACTGAAATCATCGAGCAGCGATTCCAGGATCGCATTGGTCGGCACGACGGGACCGGGCGCCAACAGGAAGGTCTGGAATGCCTGGATATCCGCTGCCTGGATCTCGAATGTCGGCGTCGCTCCCATTGCGTAGAGCAGGCTGTGGTTGGTCAGCGCGTTGTTGGCGCCGCCGACGAGCATGGCGGCAACGCCGGTTCCGGCGCCGCCAATCGTGTAATGACCGTTGAGATTGATGGTGATGTTGCCTTTCGCGCCGTTGGCTGTGCTTTCGCCGTAGGCGGCCACGGAACCAGCACCCTGCGCGAACAGGCTGTCGCCCGCGGTCAGCGTAACCGCGTGCGCGTCGCCGATGCCGGTCGCGCTCTGTCCGAACATGGCATACGAGCTCGCACCCTTGACCCAGACCTGGCTCATGGCCGTCGCCGTCGCCGCCGCGGCATCGCCGATGCCACCGCCGGAACCGGCAGCGCCGGTGGAGAGCGTGCCGGCCAGGCCGCCGCCGCCGCCCACCGCCTGGGCCACGATGCCGTGCGCCCGCTCGCCATAGGTGACGATCTCGCCGTCCTGCTGGATGGTCACCGTGCCGCCATTGCCCTTGGCACCCGCAAATGTGTTGAAGCCGATGGTGTTGTTGTCGATGCCGCTGCCGCCATCCGCCGTGGCGCCGAAGCGCCCAAAGCCGGCACCGCCGATGCCGCCGCCGCCGCCGACCGACTGAGCGATGATGGCGACCGCATCGACACCATGCGTGGTGATGGTGCCGGTGCGGATCACGGTCACGTCGCCGCCATCGCCGCCATTGCCGCCAAGGCCGCCGATGCCGAGCGCGTTCGAGGTTTTACCTTTTGCGTCGCCGCCGACACCGCCGCCGCCGCCCACCGACTGCGCCACGACGCCATGCGCGCGGGCGCCGAAGGTTTCGATCGATCCGGAAACCTCAACCCTCACATCTCCGCCATCGCCGCCGTTGCCGCCCTTGCCGCCCAGGCTGAGAGCAAAGGAATCGGACCCGGCGAAGTCGGACGAAACCGTACCACCATATCCGCCACCGCCGCCGATGGACTGGGCGAAGATGCCGTATGACCCATCCTTGTGTGTGATGATCTCGCCATCGTTGGTGACGGTGACCTTGCCACCACCGGCCTCGTTGTCGGGGTCGTTGGGGTCGCCGACCACCGGGATCGGAATCCCGTTGGGTATGCTGGCACCGCCACCGATTGTCATGTCTGCTTCCGATGCGCCGGTCGCGGCACCCGAGGCACCACCGCCACCGCCGATCGACTGCGCAAAAATGCCGTGCGAGATATAGCCCAGTGTTTCAATCTTGCCGAAGTTGTTGACCTCGACCTCACCACCGATGCTGCCACTGCCGCCTTGGCCGCCAATATACATGGTAACGGCCGTCTCGGCCTTACCGGTCTCCGTCGAGCCAGCGCCACCCGCACCACCGCCGCCGCCCACCGACTGTGCGAAGATGCCGTGCGAGTTGTCGTCCTGCGTCAGGATCGAACCGCTCTGGAAGTTCTGGACGTGAACCTTGTCGCTGGTACCGCCAGCGCCGCCGGCGCCGCCGAGGCTCAGCGTGATGGCGATCTTCGAGTCGGTGGATGACGTGCCGGACGCGCCGCCGACGCCACCGGAGCCGCCGATCGACTGCGCCAGGATGCCGTGGGAATTGGCCTTGTCGGTCTGGATTATGCCGCTGTTTTCGACATTGACCTTGCCGCCGTTGCCGCCGACCTCACCCGAGCCGCCAAGCGACAGGTTTACCGCGACCTCACCGCCATCGCTCTTGCCCTTGCTTTCGCCGGCACCACCTGCGCCGCCGCCGCCACCGACCGACTGCGCGAAGATGCCTATCGAGCGCTCCTGCTTGGTCCATATCGTTGCGCCGGCCATATTGACGACATCGACCTGGTTGCCATTGCCGCCCTTGCCACCCGCACCGCCAAGCGAGCCGCCGATTGCGTAAGTGCCAAGCACGCCAGAGCTGGACGAGCCGCCGACACCGCCGCCGCCACCGATCGAATTGGCGCTGATGCCATAGGAATCGGCGCCGTCCGTGACGATCAGATTGCGGTTGGTCACCGAAACCGTGCCGCCATTGCCGGCGCCGCCGGCACCGAGGGCGATCGCCGCGCCGATACCGACCGAAGTCTCGCCAGCATCGCCTGGGCCGACGATATCCTCTTTGGTCGAAGCCGAGCCGCCGCCGCCGCCACCGCCGCCGATGGACATGGCGAGGATGCCGACCGAGTTGAACCCGCTTGTGCGGATCTCGCCCGAATTATCGACTGCGACACCGACCTTGCCATCGAAACAAGTGGCATTGCCACCTGCGTCCGCGGCACAGGCGGCATCGTTGCCTTCGCCGCCATTGCCGCCGATGCTGACATTTGCGGTAACGCTCGTGCCGGCGGTGCCGCCGACGTGGAAGGCCTGCGTGTTTGTCGCACCGCCCATGCCGCCACCGCCGCCGATCGATTGGGCAACAATGCCGGACGAATAGTCGCCGTCGGTGGTCAAATTGGCGGAATTCGTAACATCCACGGCACCGGACTTGTTGCCTGTGCCACCCGCCCCGCCAACACCAACGTTGACGGCGACGTTGACGCCGTTTTCTGTACCGAGATCGGCCGTCGCGCCATTGGTTGCTCCGCCATTGCCGCCGCCGCCGCCGATCGACTGGGCAACGATCGCGGTGCTCATGTCCCCACCCGTCTTGATCGTCATGGCGTTGTGAACGGCGACATCGCCGCTGATGTTGCCCTTGCCTCCGCCGCCACCGATGGTGACCGTCGCATTGATGCTGGCGTTGACCCCGAAGCCGCCTGCAGCTCCCCAGGAATCGCCGCCATTGCCGCCGCTGCCGGCCACCGATTGCGCGAGGATGCCGATCGCGTTGGCGCCTTTGGTAACGATGCTGCCGCCGCCATTCATGCCGCTGTCGACCATGACGAGGTCGCTCTTGCCACCGTCGCCACCCCAGCCGCCAACAGTGACACCGAGTGAAACGCTGACCCCCGTGCTGGCTGCACCCGAAATCGTGGCAGCGCGGCCGCCATTGCCGCCGCCGCCGCCGATGGACTGGGCAACGATGCCGCCGGAACCGGCTGCGTCGGTGTCGGCAATCAGGTTGCCATCAGCCCGAACCGTTACCTTTCCACCGTTGCCTCCGTTGCCGCCCTCGCCACCCACGGCAACCCCGACCGAGGCGGACACGTAGAGACCAGCGCTGACCGCGCCTGAATAAGCCGAACCGCCGTTGCCGCCACTGCCACCGACCGATTGCGCAAGGATGGCCTTCGAGCCCATGCCGCCGACATGAATGTCACCTTTGTGGGTGGCCGTGACCTGGTTGCTGAGATTGCCATCGCCGCCACCGCCGCCGATCGCCACGGAAGCGGCGCCGAACAGACCGACGGCAAACGTTCCGACAGATCCGCCATTGCCGCCACCGCCGCCGACCGACTGGGCGAGAATGCCGTGTGAGAGGGAGCCCACCGTCGTGATGTTGGTGGTGTTCTTGACCTCTACCTCGCCGGCCGCGCCGCCGGCCCCGCCTTTGCCACCGATGCCGACCGCGGCAAAGGCGCCGGCCGCCATCGCAAACCCGCCGTCGCCGCCCGAGCCGCCGACCGACTGCGCGAAGATGCCGATCGACATATCCTTGTCCGTGCTGATCAGGCCTGTGTTTTCGACATAGACCTTCTTGCTCCCGCCGCCCGACGCGCCATCGCCGCCAAGCGAGAAGGACGGCCCGCCAACCGAGACGGCAAATCCGCCTGAGCCGCCACCGCCGCCGATCGACTGCGCCAGGATGCCATGAGACTGGACACCTTCGGTGTGTACCGCCGCGCCATTGGTGACATCGACGGTCCAGCCCGTGCCGCCGCCACCTCCCTTGCCACCGATTGTGACGTTGGCGCCGAGGCCGGCGGAAGCCGTGCCGCCGCCATTGCCGCCGCCGCCGCCGATCGACTGGGCGATGATACCCGTGGAGCGGTCGCCAAGCGTGTGAATCAGCCCTGAATTGATGCCGACCGTCACTGCCTTGGCATCGCTGGCAGTGCCGGCCTTGCCGCCGATGCTGACAGCAGCCACAAGACCCGCGCCGTTCAACGAGAAGCCGCCATTGCCACCGCCACCGCCGACCGACTGCACGATGACGCCGGCCGAGTCCGACTGATGGGTCGTGACGTCAAGTGTTGTCGTCGAGAAGAACTTTGCCGTCCCGGCTTCGCCGCCCCCCGCGCCCGAACCACCGATGCCCACGCTTGCGTTGACGCTCAGGCCGAACTGGCCGCCGCCATTTCCGCCACCGCCACCGATCGACTGCACGATGATACCGGCCGACCTTTCGCGGAAAGTCTCGACCGAACCATTATAGGTGGCTTCCGTCGCCACGCCCTTGCCGGCCGCGCCGCCTCTTCCCCCCATGCCGAAGCCGGCAATCGCCGACAGTGTGCCGGAAAAGCCGCCATTGCCGCCGCCGCCGCCGACCGACTGCACGATCAGGCCGGCCGAATCCGCGCCGTCCGTGGTGATCGATTGCATCGCGCCATCAGCCGTGCGCAGCGTGACGGCATCGGCATCGCCGCCGCCTGCGCCACTGCCGCCGACACCCACACTGGCGCCGAAGCTGGCAGCGCCGGAAAAGCCGCCATTGCCGCCGCCGCCGCCGATCGATTGGGCAACGATGCCGGTCGACCGATCCCCCGAGGTGTTGACGGTGCCGCCGACGGTCGCGTCGACCACGCCGCCTTTACCCGCCTTGCCGCCACTGCCGCCGACGCCCACTGCTGCGACGGTCGAGCCGGAAAGTGCAAACCCGCCATTGCCGCCGCCGCCGCCCACCGACTGCATAAGCACGCCGATGGAATCGTCCCCGAGCGTGGTGACCTTGGCGTTCGCAACGTTGTAATTCACCTTGTCGCCGTCACCCGCCGCATCGCCTGATCCGCCTACCGACACACCCACCAGGCCGCCAATGGCAATGGCGCCGCCGCCATTGCCGCCGCCGCCGCCGACCGACTGTGCGATGATGCCGCTAGCGGAACGGCCGTTCGTCTCGACGGTCACACCGTTGCCGGCCTGATTGACGTTGACCACGCCACCCTTGCCGCCAGTGCCGCCGCCACCGCCGATGGCGACCGAAATTGCAGGCGCTACGCCGATGGCGTAGCCGCCATTGCCGCCGCCACCGCCGACCGACTGGATCAGAATGCCATGCGCGCCGTCGCCGCCGTTTCCATCGACGCCGGTCTTGATGACGCCGCCAATATTGCCGGTCGCCGTATCGCCCTGGCCGCCACCGCTTGCCTTGCCACCGATCGACACGAGACCTATAGCGCCGCCGCCATCGCCGCCGCCGCCGCCCACCGACTCGACCAGCATGCCGATGGCGCCCAGGCCACTGGTGGTGATGTTGCCGGTGTTGGTCCCCGTGGCTGCCCGGCCGTCATTGCCATCCGTACCCGCGCCGCCACCGCCGAACAGACCTAGACCGCCACCGCCGTCGCCGCCGCCACCGCCCACCGACTGCACGACCATGCCGCTGGCAAAATCTCCCCGAGTTGTGATGGTCCCGGAATTTATCCCCTCGGCATTGCCGCCGATTGTCGGCACGCCCCCATTGCCGCCGTTACCCACGATACCGAAACCACTTGCACCATCACCGGCAACGCCGCCCGCCGACCGCACAAGCATACCCTTCGAGAAAGCCCCGTCCGTGGAAATGGAGCCGGCATTATCGCCTTTCGCGTCACCGCCGAAACCGCCATTGCCGCCATTGCCACCCTTGCCGGCACCGATCGCAGCGCCCAAGCCGCCATTGCCGCCGCGCCCTCCGCTGGAATTGACGGTGATGCCGTTCGAATTGACCCCGTGCGTGATGATATTGCTTTCGATCGTAGTGGTCACGGTCGCCGTGCCGCCATCGCCACCCCGCCCGCCGACGCCACCCTTACCGCCTACCGCGATGGCGAATGCCCATGCGCCGTTACCACCATCCCCACCGCCGGCGTCGCCCAATATGCCGGGAGCATTGTCCCCCGATGTTTCGAGGGCGCCAGATGCGTTGTTCGTTATATCGACGGTTCCGCCCTTGGCGCCATCGCCGCCTTTACCACCCTTGATCTCCACAAAAGGCGGGACGGCTGTTGCATGGACAGCCGAGCCGCCATCGCCGCCGCGCCCACCCCGGGCGCTGCCAACGAAAGCGGCCTCCCCGGAGGTCGTGCGGCCGACACTATTCGTTCCCGTAGCCGGCGCCACCGGCGAATTGCCATCTCCGGCGTCAGCAGTACCGATTCCGTCATCACCATTGTCGCCCGGTGCACCATCCGTATTGATGGACAATTGCTGCGCATGGACCGGAGATTGAGCGTAAGGAAAGACCAGCCCCACCAGTGCCGTAGCGCAAAGCAATCGAGCTATCCGTTTGGGCAGAGTGGCGAGACATTGATTCGGCCGGCCGGGCAAACCCTTCTGAGTCGCCGCGGCATCACGAAGAACTTCCTCAGAACATGCCTTGGCTGAACCGTCGTCGGCCGATGCGCACGACAATACGGCAACGCGCTCTGTGAACAAAGCCATGCACTTACCCCCCATTTTACGGGGGCGCGCCTCAATGCCTGCTTGAGTCCGACGCCACCGCTATGCTCTGCTCATGCAATTGCAATAAGGATGCCGGCACTGTGCAATAAGGTTCAATGCATTAAAACAGGGCATCCGTATTCCCACTTGCGGAGCTCTGACTCAATTAGAATACATTAACTTATGCCGGATGAAACCAAAAATTTACGTGGGGAACACTGACCAAAGCCACCGACGTTTCATAGTCATCATATGATGACTATCTGCCGTTTCGCGGTCGAAATCGCAGAACAAAGCGATTGGACCGCCCGATTTCGTGATACTCGACCCGCTGGCCATGGCATCGACGCGCAAACGCCCTATATCAAAGGACAGAGTTTTTGCGCGGGAATGAACGGATGTCGGCACTTCGGCCATCAACGATCTTCACAGTGGCAATGCTGGCCACGGCAGTGCTGGCGGGCGTTTGCCTGCCGGCTTCCGCGCAAGCGCTCAATCCCGCTACCGGCAACAATGCGCTGATCCGGCAGAACGACCTGCAAATCCTGCAAAACAGGATACAGCGGCAGCAATATCAACAGCAACAGCAGCAGAATCGCGCCCAGGACCGCCAGATCTTTCAGCAACCGCCACCGGTCGTGCAGCAGCTCAAGCCAAGCTGCCAGACCCAGATAATCGGCACCACCGCCGTGAGCAATTGCCGCTGACATCAAGGCCTTTTTCGTTTATTTAGCCGACTTATGTATTTCGAGTGTCGTTGGCACATGCGAAAGTTTTGGTTTTGCAACGACGCCTTGTCGCGCTATGCGGCATTGCATCGACTGGATTGACGAATGGCAGCCACCAAGAAAAAGGCCGTACGCAAGGCAAAGAAGGGCGAGAGAATCCGCCAGGTGGCGGCTATTCCCTTCCGGCTGACCGCGCGTGGCGACATCGAGGTGATGCTGGTCACGTCGCGTACCACCAGGCGCTTCATCGTCCCCAAGGGCTGGCCGATGAAGGGCAAGAGCGGACGCAAGGCGGCCACCATCGAGGCGCAGGAGGAAGCCGGCGTGCTCGGCAAGACGCTGAAGCAGCCGGCGGGCACCTATTCCTACTGGAAGCGGCTGGCCAATCGCTTTGTCCGCGTCGACGTCATCGTCTACCTGCTCGAGGTGAGCGAGGAACTGGCCGACTGGCAGGAAGCCAAACGACGCCAGCGGGCCTGGCTGGCGCCAGCCGATGCGGCCATGCTCATCGACGAGCCGGATCTTTCAACGTTGGTGAAGACGCTGAAGATCCCTGTGCAGGTGGACCAGGCGTAGAGCCTCACTCGCCGGGGTCATCGCTTTCGGGAAACGGCCGCACCGGCGTGCCGGTATAGGCCCACAGCCACTCGCGCGGCAGCGGCCCCTTGTTTCGCTCGCCATGCTGCGACTGCTCCCAGGCATGCGCCAGGATGCCGACCGAGCGCGACAGCACGAAAAGCCCTCGCGTCAGCGGCGGCGGAAAACCGAGTTCGCCATAGATGACGGCGGTGGCGCCATCGATGTTAAGCGGTATTTTTTTCCCCTTGCGGCGTTCGACGTCCGCCTCGACCGCTTCGGCGATATCGGCGAAACGCCCATTGACGGCACCGCGTGCGGCAAATTCGCGGGTCAGTTCCAGCAAGCGCGGCGCGCGCGGGTCGACGGGATGGAAGCGATGTCCGAGCCCCGGCACATAGCCCTTCTCCTCGGCGAAGAACCGGTCGAGCCGCGCCGAGACCGCCTCATTCAGCGTCATCCCGGCATCGATCGCCACGGCAATGTCACCATAGAAGGAAAGCGCCTGCTCGCCGGCGCCTCCATGCACGTCGCCGAGAACGTTGATGGCCGAGGCCATGGCGCTGTTGATACCGACGCCGCAGGTTGCAGCCATGCGCGCGATGGCAATCGATGGCGCCTGCGGTCCATGGTCGACGGCGGCAGCCAAGGCAATGCCGAGCAATTCTGCCTGGTCCTCGCTGGGCAGTTCGCCGCGCAGCATCAGCCAGATGACAGCCGGAAAGCTGACGCGGCCGATCAGATCCTGGATCTCGTAGCCGCGCAGCCGGATGACACCTGGCCGCATCTCGATGATGTCGGTCTGCCACCATTCCTCGCCGCGCTCACGGCCCGTCTTCTTCTCCGTGCCGCTCATGCGCGTGCCTTTGTCCTGGTGCGGGGCGGCAGGTCGGCGAACACCTCGCTCATATGTTCGCCGAGCGCCGGCGGCGGCTTTGTCGGCAAGGGCGCCTCGCCATCGACCATGAAGCCGCCGCGCAAAACGGTCAGCGGCTTGTCCATGCCAGCCACATCGTCGAAATGCGCGGTCACCTGGCGCTCGAGGACTTGGGGCTCGGCCAGCACTTGCGGGATCGTCAGCACCCTGCCGGCAGGCACGCCGGCGCGATTGAGCGTCTCTTCCCAGGCCGCCGCCGAGGCGCCCGCCAGGGCGTCCTCGATCTCGACTTTAAGCGCCGCACGGTTGCGCTTGCGCGTCTCGCGCTCTGCATAGCGGACATCGGAAGCCAATTCCGGCCGGCCGATCAGCCGGCACAGCGCCACGAACTGCTCCTGCTTGTTGGCGGCGATGTTGATGAGCCCGTCGCCGGTGCGAAACGCACCGGAGGGTGCCGCCGTCATGTTCTCGTTGCCCATCGGCATGGGGTCGATACCTGCGGTCAGATAGTTGGAAACCGGCCAACCAAGTGCGGAAAGTGTGCATTCGAGCATCGAAACGTCGAGAAAGGCACCCTCGCCGCTCGTCTTCTGCCGCACCAGCGCCGAGGCGATGGCGAACGCGCCGACCAGTCCGCCAAGCGTATCGGCGACGGGATAGCCGACCCGCAGCGGCGCCGCTTCCGGTGTGCCGGTGATGCTCATGATCCCAGACAGGCCCTGGATGATCTGGTCATAGGCGGGATTATCGCGCATTGGCCCGGTCTGGCCGAAACCCGATATCGCGCAATAGACGAGGCCCGGACGAACCGTCTTCAGTGCCTCGTAGCCAAGCCCCAGCCGATCCATCACGCCGGGGCGGAAATTCTCCACCAGTGCGTCGGCGCTGGCCACCAGATCGAAAAAGCGCTCGCGATCGGCTTGCTTCTTGAGGTCGAGCACAACCGACCGTTTGCCGGCGTTCTGAGCCAGGAACGAGGCGCCCATGCCGGCGCTGTTCAGCTTTGCCGAGCCGCCGAGCTGGCGGGCGAGGTCGCCGCCTTGCGGCGCCTCGACCTTGATCACGTCGGCGCCCAGCAGCGCCAGCTGGTAGGCGCAATAGGGGCCGGCCAGGACATTGGTCAGGTCGAGGACGCGAATACCGGAAAGCAGTTCTGTCATGGCATCAGGGATCGATCAGGCATCGCCGGGCACATGCTCCGGTCCGCGCCGACGACGATGCTCGATGAAGGCCCAGATATGCGGGCCGGCGAGACCGATGAAGGCGAGCGTCAGCAGTGTCAGCGACAGTTTGTGGGTGTAGAACACGGACCAGTCGCCATTCGAGATGGTCATCGCCCGGCGGAACTGGGTTTCGGCGAGCGGCCCAAGGATCATGCCGATGATGACAGGCGCGGTCGGAAAATCGAACCGCCGCATCAGGAAACCGGCGGCCCCCAGCAGATAGAGGATGACGAGGTCGATGGGCGATTGCGAAATGCCATAGGTGCCGACCGTGGCGAACACCAGGATGCCGGCATAGAGCTGCGGCGCCGGGATTTTCAGCAGCCGCACCCACAGCCCGATCAGCGGCAGGTTGAGGATGACCAGGATGACGTTGGCGATGAACAGGCTGGCGATCAGCCCCCAGACGAGGTCGCCCTGGGTCGTCAAAAGCAGTGGTCCGGGATTGATGCCGTAGCTCTGGAACGCCGACAGCATGATCGCCGCCGTCGCCGAGGTCGGCAGGCCAAGCGTCAGCATCGGCACCAGCACGCCGGCTGCGGACGCATTGTTGGCGGCCTCGGGGCCGGCAACGCCTTCGATGGCGCCGACCGTGCCGAACTCCTGCTTGTGCTTCGACAGCTTCTTTTCGATGGCATAGGACAGGAAAGTCGGGATTTCGGCGCCGCCGGCCGGCATGGCGCCGATCGGGAAGCCGATCGCGGCGCCGCGCAGCCAGGGTTTCCACGAACGCCCCCACTCGGCCGCCGTCATGTAGAGCGAGCCCTTCAGCGGCACGATCTCGTCCTTGCCGGCATAGCGGCGCGAGGCCATGTACAGCGTCTCGCCGACGGCAAACAGGCCAACGGCGGCGATGATGACGTCGACGCCGTCGAGCAGTTCGGTCATGCCGAAGGTGAAGCGCGGCTGGCCGGTCTGCAGGTCGACGCCGATCATGCCGATGACGAAGCCTGCGAACAGGCTGGTCAGGCCGCGAACGGAAGACGAGCCGAGCACCGCCGAGACGGTGATGAAGGCCAGCACCATCAGCGAGAAATATTCGGCCGGACCGAAGGCCAGCGCGAATTTGACCACCACCGGCGCCAGGAAAGCGACGCCCATCGTGCCGATCGTGCCGGCTACGAATGAGCCGATCGCCGAAGTGGCGAGGGCTGCACCGCCGCGGCCGGAACGCGCCATCCTGTTGCCTTCCAGCGCGGTGACGATGGTGGCGCTTTCGCCGGGCGTGTTGAGCAGGATCGACGTCGTCGAGCCGCCGTACATGGCGCCGTAATAGATGCCGGCAAACAGGATGAAGGATGCCTCCGGCGCCACCTGATAGGTGATCGGCAAAAGCAGCGCGATGGTCAGCGCCGGCCCAAGACCGGGCAGCACACCGATGGCGGTACCAAGCGTGGTGCCGAGCAGGCACCACAGAAGGTTGACCGGGGTGAAGGCGACCGAGAAGCCATGTGCCAGATGTCCGAGCGTTTCCATGGCGTCAGCCCCTCAACATGGTGATGAACGCATCGATGACCGTGTTCAGCTGGTTCTCGATGAAACCGGCACCGATGTTGACGCCGAGCGCCCTGGCGAAGCCGAAATAGGCGGCCAGCGCCAGGATAAGGCCGAGCACGACGTCCCGCAGCGTACGCTTGCTGCCGAAGCCGTAGCAGACGAGCACGAACATGATGACGGATGCCGCCGTGAAGCCGAGCGGTTGGATGAGCAGCAGATTGGCGATCAGGCCGATAACGACGAAGCCCATTGCCTTCCAGTCGGTCGGCGTCTCCTTTTCCTCCTCCGGCTGCCAGCCGCCGCGAAGCGCGGCAAGGATGAGCAACAGCGAAAGTACCACCAGGCCAACCATGGTAAGGTAGGGAAAGACGGTCGGGCCGACCTTGGAGTAGAGCGGCGACACCGGGATCGCCAGCGTCTGCCAGGCAACGGCGCCGGCGCAGGCCAGGAGCCCGATGCCTATCAACAATTCCGGCACGGCAAGCCGCGACGGCGCCGGCTGCTGGTCGCTGGTGCTCATGATTGTCCTCCCCAGGAGAGCTGGCCAAGTATGGTTGGCGAAAATGCCCGGCGCCGCATGCTTGCTCCCCACCGCAGGGTCATGCCGGCTTGCATTTCATGCGAGAAGGGGCGACCTGCGCCGCCCCTATGACGATGGATCAGGCGAGCCCGAGATCCTTCAGGATCGCCTCGATGCGGGCTGAATCCTCGGTGACGAACTTCGCATAGTCGTCGCCGGTGAGCAGGATCGGCGTCCAGTTGCGGTTCTTGCATTCGGTCGCCCACGCGTCACTCTTGGCCATGGTCTCGATGAGGGTGATCATCGCTGCCTTGTCGGCGTCGGAAATGCCCGGCGGTGCGAAGACGCCGCGCCAGTTGAACAGTTCGACATCGATGCCGGCCTCCTTCAGCGTCGGCGCATCGATGCCGTCCTGGCGCTTGTCTGCCGAGATGGCGAGCAGCCGCAGCGCGCCCGCCTTGACCTGCTCGGAGAACTCGCCAAAGCCGGAGATGCCGGCCGCGACCTGGTTGCCGAGCAGCGCCGACAACGCCTCACCGCCGCCGGCGAACGGCACGTAGGACAGGTTTGTCGCCGGCACGCCGACAGTCTTGGCAATCAGGCCGAACAGGATGTGATCGGAACCGCCTGCGGAGCCGCCGGCGACAGGAACCTTTGTCGGATCGGCCTTGAGCGCGGCGACGAAATCAGCGGCCGTCTTGAACGGCGACTCCGCCGGCACGACCAAGGCCTCGAACTCGCCGGTAAGGCGGGCGATCGGGGTGACCTGCGTCAGATTGTTGGCGGCCTTGTTGGCAATGATGGCGCCAACCATGACCATGCCGGCAACCATCAGGGAATTGCCTTTGCCGTTCCACTGGCTGATGAATTGCGGCAGCCCGACAGTCCCGCCGGCGCCGCCGACATTGGTGATCTGCGAACCCGAGATGAGCTTTTCACTGCGCAGCACCTGGTCGATCGTGCGCGCCGTCTGGTCCCAGCCACCACCCGGTGCGGCAGGCACGAAGAGCTGTATCTGGGGCGCGCCTTCGGCGAAAGCGGGAGAAAGATGCGACGTCATCAGCCCGGCACCCACGGCTGCGGTGCTCATCAAAAATCTGCGTCTGTCCAGCATGGGATTCCTCCAAATCACGACACCTCCTCCGGTGCCCGCCAAAACGCGCCTGCATCCAGACCCGTCATCGATTTCAAGCAGATGTTACGGAGTTCTGTCAACGGAAACGATATTCTGCTGGACAGAACGATTTGGCGGCGCGACACAGTCGCGTCGCTCGGCTTTCTTCAAACTGGAACCGCCATGGACTCGCCAAGCAAATCGGCAGATGCGGAAATCGACCGCGCCGAAGGTGTTGCAGCACTCGATCGGGCGATTGCCATCCTCGATGCCTTCAGCACGGAGGACCGGTCGCTCAGCCTGGCCGAAATCGCGGCGCGCACCGGCCTCTACAAGAGCACCATCCTGCGGCTTGCGAATTCCCTTTTGCGCGGACGATTGCTCGAGCGCCTCGACAATGGGCGCTACCGCGTCGGACCCGCGACGTTTCGGCTCGGTGCGCTCTACCAGCGTTCGGTCGTGGCGGTCGACATCCTGCTGCCGATCATGCGCGATCTTTCCGAGCGAAGCTGGGAAAGCGTTGCCTTCTACGTTCGCTCGGGCGATGTCCGCACCTGTCTTTACCGCGTCGAATCCAAGCACCCGATCCGCTACACGATACGCGAAGGCGACGTATTGCCTTTGCTGCTCGGCTCGGGCGGCCGCGTGCTCGCAGCGTTTTCGGGCCAGCAGGGCGAACCCTACGAGACCATCCGCAAGACCTGCAACTGTCTCGCCGTCGGCGACCGCGACCCCGAGACGGGGGGCGTGTCGGCGCCGGTATTCGGGCCAGGGGGCGTCCTGCTCGGCGCCTTGACCCTGGCTGGACCAAGCACGCGCGTCGACGCGGCCTTTCTGCAGCGCATGAAGCGTCCGCTGCTCGAGGCAGCGGCCCGCGCCACCCGCGCCTTCGGCGAGGACGCCTCCATGCTCGAGCAGGCAAGCCTGGCAGCGGACGCCCTGCCGTAGAATGCGGCCTGATTGGAAGGCTCGCCCAGTTCAACTTGACCAGAACCACACGGCGGTTCTTGGCGCGGCCCGCCTCGTCATCGTTGCTGGCGACAGGTGCCATCATGCCGGCGCCCGCAGCGGTCAGCCGCGCCGCTCAGGTCACCGCGCCAGCAGGATGGTCGGAGCGTCGTGATAGGTGGTCTTTACCACTTCCCGGTAACCGCACTTGGCAGCCACCCTCAGCGAAGCGCCATTTTCCGGATCGATGATACAGACGGTCTTCTCGCGCCCGAAAATCACTTCGCCCCATGCCAGGACGCGGCCAACCACCTCGGTGGCGAAGCCCGCGCCGTGCACGGCCGGAACCAGCGCCCACCCGGCCTCGGGAATGCCTTCGATCGATGGTTCCATGTCGCGCTTCAGATCGTGAAACCCGGCCTCGCCGATGAAGCGCCCGGTCGCCTTCTCCTCGATCGCCCAGAAGCCATAGCCAAGCAACGACCACAGGCCGGCGTGACGCAGGAAGCGCATCCAGCTTTCTTCGCGCGTGCGCGGCTTGCCGCCGATGAAGCGGGTGACGACGGGATCGGTCCACATCGCGGCATAGGTGTCGAAATCATCCAGCCGGTGTGCCCGCAGGATGGTTCGCTTCGTTTCGATGACAGGAGCACTGGTTGCTTGCGGATTGTTCATGGGATCTGCCTCGCACGGATCGCCAGCGCTTAGCAAATCGCCGGTGCTGCGCAAGGGGCCAGGGCAACACGGCCCATCATCCAGGCGCCGCCATGGGAATTTTGCGCGACGATGTTATTTTTCACCGCAGGCTGATTCAACACCCGCCAGCGCGACCTTTTTTCAGGCGCGCATTGGTGGCGTCAAACCCAGGGAAAAGAGCATGGATACCACCGATCTTGTGCTTGCGATCTTCCATCATCTGCTGGTGTTTTCGCTGGCGGGGATCATCGGCGCCGAATTCGTCCTGATCCGCGGCGATCTGGGTGCTGCGACGCTCAAGAGGCTCGCCGGCATCGACCGCCATTACGGCGTCATCGCCGCGCTGATCATCGTCGTCGGCATCGGCCGTGTCTTCTATGGCCTCAAGGGCTGGGAATTCTACGTCTACAACTGGGTGTTCTGGGCCAAGATAGCGGCGTTCGGCGCTGTCGGCCTGCTGTCGATCATCCCGACCGTCCGCTTCATATCCTGGAACAGGCAGGCGAGCGGCAATGCCTCGTTCCAGGTGCCGGTGACCGAACTTGCGTCCGTGAAGACCTATATCCGCGCCGAAGCTTTCATCTTCCTGCTCATCCCGGTCTTCGCCGCGGCGATGGCGCGCGGCTACGGCTACTAGGGTGGCGATCACCCTCCGACATTATCCACCCATCGAGTGCGGATGTTTGCGGATATCGGCAGTTTGCCGCCCAGTTGCTATTTGCTAGCTTGCCCTAGTTGTTGCTTCATGCGCAGCCGGTGTTGAGAGGAGTTCCGCGCGGCGTTGGAGATTCATATCCCGGGAGGAGATCACGATGAGAAGATTTGTCGCCACTCTGGCTGCTGCCGCGGCCGTCACGCTTTATGGGTTCGCGGCCAGCGCGCAGACCTATCCTGAACGCACCATCACCGTTGTGGTGCCGTTTGCGGCCGGCGGGCCGACCGACACGGTCACGCGCCTCGTCGCCGAAGCGATGTCGAAGGATCTCGGCCAGCAGGTCATCGTCGAGAATGTCGGCGGCGCCGGCGGCACGCTGGGTGCCGGCCGCGTCGCCAACGCCGAGCCTGACGGCTATACGCTGCTGCTCCATCATATCGGCATGGCGACAAGTGCGACGCTGTACAGAAAGCTCGCCTACGACACGCTGAACGCCTTCGAATATGTCGGCCTCGTCACCGAGGTGCCGATGACCATCGTCGGCCGCAAGGACCTGGAGCCGGCCGATCTCAAGGGATTGGTGGAGTACGCCAAGGCCAACAAGGATTCCATAACCGTCGCCAATGCCGGCATCGGTGCGGCCTCGCATCTGTGCGGCATGCTGTTCATGAGCGCCATCAAGACGCCGCTGGTCACCGTGCCCTACAAGGGCACCGGCCCGGCCATGACCGATCTCCTCGGCGGTCAGGTCGACATCATGTGCGACCAGACGACCAACACCACCAAGCAGATCCAGGGCGGCACCATCAAGGCCTATGCCGTCACCTCGCCGGAGCGCCTCGATGTGCTGAAAGACGTGCCAACGACGGTGGAAGGCGGCCTTCCCGAAGTGCAGGTCGGCATCTGACACGGTCTCTATGCACCCAAGGGCACTCCGGCCGGGATCACCGAACGCCTGTCGAAATCGCTTCAGGTCGCGCTGAAGGACCAGAACGTCGCGGCCCGCTTCGCCGAACTCGGCACCAAGCCATCGCCCGAGGCCGATGCGACGCCCGCCGCACTGAAGGCCAAGCTGGAAAGTGAGATCGCGCGCTGGAAGCCGATCATCGAAGCCGCCGGCCAGTATGCCGACTGAGGTTTGAACAGGGGCGCCACCGGCGCCCCTGTTCGCTCGGCATCCGCTACGCACCGCGGCTTGGGAGAACCATCATGAAACCTTTCGCGATCGACAGGGCCAACGGCCTGTGCGCCGCCCTGTTCATCGGCTTCGGCGCATGGTTCGCGCTGCAATCGCTCGGCCTCGAAATCGGCACCGCGTTGCGCATGGGGCCAGGCTATTTTCCGCTGGTCCTGGCGATCGTGCTGATCCTGCTTGGCGCCGTCATTCTCGTCCAGGCTGTACGCGTCGAGGGCGAAGCGATCGGGCATATTGCGTGGCGCGGCATGCTGCTCATCCTGCCTGCTCCGATCTTCTTCGGCCTGACGGTGCGCGGCCTCGAATTCATCCCGTCGATCTTCCTGACGGCGCTGATCGCGTCGTTTGCCAGCCGCCGCATGAAGCCGTTGACCGCGCTCGTGCTGTCGGCCGGCCTGACATTGTTTGCATTCCTTGTCTTCAGCTACGCGCTCGGCCTGCCGTTCCGCCGCTTCGGCCCGTGGCTGGCCCCGTGGTTGGTATCGTAAGGCGATGAGCATGGATCTGCTCGACAACCTTGCGCTCGGCTTTTCGACGGCGACGTCGCTGACCAACCTCGGTTTCTGCCTGATCGGCGTCCTTCTCGGCACGCTGATCGGCGTCCTGCCCGGCATCGGCGCCACCGCGACCATCGCCATGCTTTTGCCCATCACCTTCCAGATCGGCGACCCGGTTTCCTCCCTCATCATGCTCGCCGGCATCTATTACGGTGCGCAATATGGCGGCTCGACCACCGCCATTCTCATCAACATGCCCGGCGAATCCTCGTCCGCCGTCACCGCGATCGACGGCTACCAGATGGCCAGGAACGGCCGCGCCGGGGCGGCCCTCGCGATCGCGGCCATCGGCTCGTTCTTTGCCGGCACCGTGTCGACGTTCCTCGTCGCCATCTTTGCCCCGCCGCTGACGGCGATCGCGCTGAAATTCGGCGCGGCCGAGTATTTTTCGCTGATGATCGTCGGCTTGGTTTCGTCCGTCGCGCTCGCCCACGGCTCGATCGTCAAGGCGCTGGCCATGGTCGTGCTCGGCCTGCTGCTCGGCATTGTCGGCACCGACATTTACACCGGCACGCCGCGCTTCACGCTTGGAATCCGGGAATATGCCGACGGGTTGAATTTCGTTGCGGTGGCGGTCGGCGTCTTTGGCATCGCCGAGATCCTGCGCAACCTCGAAAACGAGGATGAGCGCTCCGTGATGATCCGCAAGGTCACCGGCCTTATGCCGACCCGCGAGGACTTTCGGCGCATGGCAGCGCCCATCGTGCGCGGAACGATCATCGGTTCGGCGCTCGGCATCCTGCCGGGAGGCGGCGCGATCCTGGCAGCCTTTGCCTCCTACACGGTCGAAAAACGCGTCTCGAAAAACCCGAAGGAGTTCGGCAAGGGCGCCATCGAAGGCGTCGCCGGACCGGAATCGGCAAACAATGCCGGTGCGCAGACTTCCTTCATCCCGATGCTGACGCTCGGCATTCCGGCCAACCCTGTCATGGCGCTGATGATCGGCGCCATGATCATCCAGGGCATCGTGCCCGGCCCCAATGTCGCGACCGAACAGCCGGCGCTGTTCTGGGGCATCATCGCCTCGATGTGGATCGGCAATGTGATGCTGATCATCCTCAACCTGCCGCTGATCGGGCTTTGGGTGAAGCTGCTGACAATCCCCTATTACGTGCTTTTCCCGATCATCATGGCGTTCTGCTCGATCGGCGTCTACAGCGTCAACAGCAACGTCTACGATCTCTACGCCGTCGCCTTCTTCGGCTTCCTCGGCTACCTCCTGACCAAGCTGCGCTGCGAACCGGCACCGCTGCTGCTCGGCTTCGTGCTCGGCCCGCTGCTCGAGGAAAACCTGCGCCGCGCCATGATTCTCTCGCGCGGCGACCCGAGCACCTTCGTGACCAGACCGATCAGCGCCGGCCTGCTGCTCATAGCGCTCGCCGTGCTCGCCGTCGTCTTCCTGCCGGCGGTCAAGAAAAAGCGCGAAGAGGTGTTTGTGGAGGAGAGTTGAACTACGCCGCCGTTCCGCCTCGGTCCTGAACCTCTTCGACCGGGTCGAGCGGTGCGATCGGCACCAGCGGTGCCGGCACATCGGTCGTCTTGACCTCGGCCTTGCAGATGTCGGCGATGACGCAGGCCGGGCAATCCGGCTTGCGCGCCTTGCAGACGTAGCGGCCATGCAGGATCAGCCAGTGATGTGCATGGCGCATATATTCGTCCGGAATGATCTTCAACAATCCCTGCTCGACCTGTTCCGGCGTCTTGCCGGGCGCCAGCCCGAGCCGGTTGCCGATGCGCAGAATGTGCGTGTCGACCGCCATCGTGTGCTGGCCGAAGGCCATGTTGAGCACGACATTGGCGGTCTTGCGCCCCACCCCGGGCAGCTTGACCAATTCATCGCGATTATCGGGTACCTCGCCGCCATGGTCGCGGATCAGCGCCTGCGACAGCGCAATCACATTCTTCGCCTTGTTGCGCCACAGCCCGATGGTGCGGATATATTCGCCGACCCTTGCTTCCCCCAGCGCCAGCATCTTGTGCGGCGTATCGGCGGCCCTGAACAGCGCCCGCGTGGCCTTGTTGACGCCGGCATCCGTCGCTTGCGCCGACAGCACCACCGCGACCAGCAGCGTGAAGGCGTTGACATGTTCGAGTTCGCCTTTCGGCTCGGGCCGCTGGACGGAAAAGCGCCGGAATATCTCGTTAACTTCGGCCGGGCTGTAGCGTGACGCGCGTCGCACCGGCCGCGGGCGCGGCTTTGCGTTCGAACCATCGCGTCGTGCGGGCAACAGCTCTTTTTTGGACAGGGAAGAATCTTTGGACTTGGGGCTTGCCATTTCCCTCCTATAATATCCTCTCATGAGCGACACAAACGCCTCGTTTCAGGCCGACGAGCCATTCTTTCAGGCGCTACTGACCCCGCACCGGTCTCTGGGCCGGACAGGCTTCTTCGTCCTGATGGGCGCGCTGCTGTTCGGCTGGCTGGTGACAGGCGCGTTTTTCCTGTCGCGCGGCGCCTGGCCGGTGTTCGGCTTCTTCGGCCTCGACGTGGCCGCCGTCTACATCGCCTTTCGCATCAACTATTGCCACCGCCTTTTCGCGCGCGCTGGCGACCGCCAAGACACGCTGAGGCAGCCGCGAGCGATTCCTGGGCTCGAATCCGGTGCCTATCTGGGTATGCGCCGCAAGAAGGCAAGTTTCGGGTGGCGATCGACGCCCCGAGGGGCGATATTCCGGCTCAAGGAGACAGTTCCATGAGCACACACACCGCAGTCCTCAAAAAGGACATCACGCCTGAGGGCAGCGATTATGAGATCGTGCGACGTGCCATCGAGAAGATCAGTCTCGACTATCGTGATCAGCCTTCCCTCGAAGAGCTGGCCGAGGAGGTCGGCGAGACGCCGACCGGCCTGCAAAAACTCTTCACCCGCTGGGCCGGCCTGTCGCCCAAGGCCTTCCTTCAGGCGGTGACACTGGACCATGCGCGCAGGCTGCTCGATTCCGGCATGCCGCTGCTCGAGACCTCATTCGAACTGGGCATGTCCGGCCCCGGCCGGCTGCATGACCTGTTCGTCACGCACGAGGCGATGTCGCCGGGCGACTACAAGACACGCGGCGCCGGGCTCACCATCCGCTACGGCTTCCATTCCTCGCCGTTCGGCACCGCCCTGATCATGGCCACCGAGCGCGGGCTCGCCGGCCTCGCCTTCAGCGACCCCGGCGAGGAACGCGCCGCCTTCGCCGACATGGCCAGCCGCTGGCCGAACGCCATCTACGTCGAGGACATGACTGCCACCGGCCCCTATGCCGCCCGTATCTTCGACCCGACGCTGTGGCGCCCCGACCAGCCGCTGCATGTCGTCATGATCGGCACCGACTTCCAGGTTCGCGTCTGGGAGGCGCTGCTCAAGATCCCGATGGGCAAGGCTCGCACCTATTCCTCGATTGCGGCCAGCATCGGCGCTCCGTCCGCCAGCCGTGCGGTCGGTGCGGCCAACGGCGCCAATCCGCTCTCTTTCGTGGTGCCTTGTCACCGCGCCATCGGCAAATCAGGCGACCTCACCGGTTATCATTGGGGCCTGACCCGCAAGCGCGCCATTCTGGGTTGGGAAGCCGGGCAGGTATCGTAATATCGATTTTTCTCGATATTGCGAAGAAAAACATGGTTATATCGGCGCTATCAAGTATAAGCGCTATTTACGCTGTGGTTTCCGCTTTTGCAACCGAGGGCAACCTCCGGTTCCTGTAGTTGTTATTTTGAGGCGTTATTTTAGGTAACTCTAAATTAACCACGATAAAGTGATGATGCTCTCATATTAATCCGGACGATCCGGCTTGATAGGAGGTCTCGATGACATTGTTTCGCGCCGCCTGCGGCGCAGCTCTGCTGGTTGCCAGCGTCGACGAGGCCGCGTTGGCCACGACGCAGAATGTCATCTTCAACGGCACGATCGCGCCCACCTGCACGCTGGTCGTTGCCACCAACGGTACGATGACGGCCAGTCCCGATCTCCAGTCCCTGAGCTCCCACAACAGCGGCGGCTCGGCTGGAACCGTGACGCTGACGACGACCGGAGGTGTGTCGCTGAGCGTCGACCCGGTCACCACCATGACGGTGCCATCCGCCGACAGCACGTCGACGACCTGGACACCCACCTACTCCGCCGCCGGCGCGCATTCCATCGTCGAGACCGGCTCGACAACCAGCATCACCACCCCCGGCGCAGATCTCGTCTCGGTTCACCTTGCCGGAACCAAGGGCGGCAGCAATCGCTTCGCCAACGGCAATTATCAGGCAACGGTAACGCTGCGCTGCGAATGACGCGGGCGAAGGAGGGGTCGTGAAACATGCTCGAATCCTGGCGACGGCGTTGGCCGTCGGATTGGCGCCCGTTGCCGCCAAGGCTCAGTCGATGTCGCCGATGCGTGGCGATATCAAAAGCTTCACCGACGTCTTTGCGGTTCGCGTCTTCCCCGCCAATCCCTACGACCGCAAGATCCGGGTCGAAATTCACGTCTACGATCAGGATTTCCAGCCGGTAGATGCCAGGGTCTCTCCAAATGTCTTCCAACTGGCCTCCCAGGCCTCCCGTTCTGTCCTTGTGGTTGTGCCTTTCGACGGCGCTGCCGAGCGTAAGGTGCGTATCTGTACCGAAAGCATCCCCTTTCCCAATCAACAGACGCAGATAAGGGCACAGATATGCGGAAAGTTTTTTGGGCGCCGCAAGTCCTGACACTGGCGCTCGCGGCTGTTTGGGCGGGTGCCTCGCCGGCCGGGGCCGAGGACGTCTACAACCTCAACCAGAACGAAAGCGGCTTCAACCTGCCCGGCGTCACCTTGCCCCAGGGCCAGGACGAGGTCCATGCCGCGGATGGCACCACTTGCCGTTCCGCCGTCTCCGGCTCCGGCGCCTATGTCGATCTCGGCGTCATCAGAGGCAACAGCCAGTCCGACAATGATGTCGCCACTTACGGCCGCGTGGTGATCCCCATCGGGCGTACGCCCAAGCGCGTCGATTGCAGCCGTCTCTACGAGCTTGAGGTCGAGCGCCTTCAGCTGGAGCTGAAGCTCCTCAAAATGGGCCTCGGCACCGACGGCCAGACGGCGAGTATTGCCGCCACCGCTCCCGCGACCGCATCACCGGGGTGGGCCAACGAAGGCTGGAGCATCAGAACCGGAAATGGCGATGGCAAGAAAAAGAAGAAGCAGTAGCCGCGCGCTGTTTGCGATGGCGGCACTTGCCGGTTCCTGCCTTCCGATGCAGGCGGCGATCATCGGCACCTGCACCATCATGGTCGGGGCGTCCGGAACGATGAAGGCCAATCCCGCCATCAGCATACTGGGCTCCAAACAGGCAGGCGGATCGAGCGCCAGCGCCACCGTGGTGGCAAGCTCCCTGTTATGCTCAATACTCAACCTGCTTGACTGCTATTCGGTTTCGGCGCCGGCGCCTGCCGCATTCTCGTCCGCGCCGAGCGGCGGTGGCACCAACGTGACGTTCGCTTCGGTCTTCCGCCTCGATGGCTCGGGGGCCGATGTCAACGGAAGTGTGCCGCAGAGGGTTGCCAACGGCACCCACGCGATGCAGGTCGACCTCACCGCCACCAAGTCGAGCGGTATCTTTCCCGCCGGCAACTATCAGGGCACGGTCACCGTGCGCTGCGAATAAGGCCGCGACAACTCAAATCGGGCTGGACCATGCGCGTGGTCTGGCAAGCTGCGGCCTTACAGGTTAGCTTCCACGCAATCGGAACGATCTGCGTTCGCCCGGACGCACGAAGACGCTCCGGCATTTTGAATTTGCGTTGCCAGGAGGCCCTGCTTGATTATCGTCATCGGCTCGATCAACCTCGACCTTATCGCCAAGGTCGACCGCTTGCCGAGCCCCGGCGAGACGGTGGGCGGCTCGGCCTTCACCACCGCGCCTGGTGGCAAGGGCGCCAACCAGGCCCTGGCCGCCGCACGCGCCGGCGCCTCGGTGCGCATGGTCGGCGCCGTCGGCAGGGACAGCTTCGCCGCCGAAGCACTGGCATTGCTGCGCGACGGCAAGGTCGACCTGTCCGGCGTTGCCGAGACTCACGCCTCGACCGGCACGGCACTGATCATGGTCGCCGACGACGGCGAGAACATCATCGCCGTGGTGCCGGGCGCCAACGCTTCCGTGGTGCCCGGCGATCTCTCCAAGGCCTTTCTGAAAAAAGGCGACGTCGTGCTGCTGCAAAATGAGATTCCGCTGGCCACCGTCGATGCCGCCCTCGACCAGGCAAGGGCGGCCGGCGCCATCACGGTGCTCAACACAGCACCTTTCCAGGCGCAGACAGCCGGCTTTCTCGACAAGGCCGACTATGTCGTCGCCAACGAAACCGAGTTCGACCTGTATGGCGAAGCGCTGTCGCTGCAAGGCCGCGATCGGGCGGCGCGCATGCGCGACTTTGCCGGAAAGACCGGCCGCACCGTCGTCGTCACGCTCGGCGGCGATGGCGTGATGGCGGCGACACCGACCGAGTTCCTGGCCGTTGCTGCGCGCAAGATCATCCCCGTCGACACGGTCGGCGCCGGCGATACGTTCTGCGGCTATTTCGCCGCCAGCCTGTCGTCGGGCCTCACGCTCGAACAGGCGCTGGCGCGCGCCGGCGCGGCCGGCTCGCTGGCCTGCCTGAAGCCTGGCGCCCAACCGGCGATCCCGCTCGCCAAAGACGTCGATCAGGCGCTGCAGGAAACCCGTTAGAATGCTGCGTCCTCAAACAAAACATGCCGTGCCGCCGGCAGGCGACATCTGCCGCCTGTCCGCAGTCGAACTCGCCGGCGCGATCCGGGAGAGAGAGCTTTCCGTGCGCGAGGTGGTGGCGGCATTCCTCGACCGCATCGAGGCGGTCAATCCGCTGGTGAACGCCATCGTCTCCTTGCGCGATCGCGCCGATATCCTGCGCGAAGCCGATGCGGCCGATGCCAGCCCGACGCGAGCCAAAACCAACCCGCTCTTCGGCCTGCCGATGGCCATCAAGGACCTCGCCTCGACCACGGGCCTCAGGACCTCTTTCGGCTCGCCGATCTTCGCCGATTTCGTGCCGCAGGAGGACGATTTCTTCGTCGAGCGCATCCGCAATGCCGGCGCCATTATCATCGGCAAGACCAACGTCCCCGAATTCGGGCTTGGTTCCAACACCTACAACGCCGTGTTCGGGCCGACGCTGAACGCCTTCGATCCGGCCCTGACCGCCGGAGGCTCGAGCGGCGGCGCGGCCGTTGCCCTGGCGCTCGACATGGTGCCCGTCGCCGATGGCAGCGACTTTGGCGGCTCGCTGCGCAACCCGGCCGCCTGGAACAATGTTTTTGGCTTCCGCCCGTCGCAAGGACTTGTTCCTGGCGGACCCGATTTCGAAGTCTTCCATGCGCAGATGGGCGTCGACGGGCCGATGGGCCGCAACGTCGGTGACATGGCACTGCTGCTCGATGTGCAGGCCGGTTACCACCCGCACGCGCCATTGTCCTACGAGAAACCCGGCTCGTTCCTCGAAGGGCTTGGAATACCCGCAACTGGTGGCCGCATCGCCTGGCTCGGTGACCTCGGCGGTCATCTGCCGGTTGAAACAGGCATTCTCGGCCTGTGCGAGGCGGCACTTGGCCGCTTTGCGGAGGCGTCCTTCGCGACCGAGCCCCTGCTGCCGGATTTCGATTTCGAAGCGCTGTGGCAGGCCTTCGTGACGCTGCGCCAGGCCAGCAGCGGCTGCGCGCTCAAAACCCACTATGACGATCCCGCAAAGCGCTGCCTGCTCAAGCCGGAAGCCATCTGGGAAGTGGAGAACGCAACGCGGCTGACGGCGCCGCAGATCCGCGCCGCTTCGGTCATCCGCACGTCCTGGTATCGCACGCTTCTGTCGATCTTCGACCGCTATGATCTGATTGCGCTGCCGACAGCGCAGGTCTTCCCCTTCGACATCGATACGCATTGGCCGCGTGAGGTCGCCGGACGCACAATGGACAGCTATCACCGCTGGATGCAGGTTTCCGCCTTCGCGACCTTGGGCGGCTGCCCGGCGGCCAATGTGCCGGTCGGCTTCGACGATAGAGGGCGGCCGATGGGCATGCAGCTGATCGGCCGGCCACGCGGCGACCTTGCCGTGCTCAAGGCGGCGGCCGCCTATGAGGCAACACTGCCCTGGCCGGTCGGCGCCTGAATCGCACGCGTTGGCGTGCCGCGGCGCTTCGCGCACCGGCTTGCATCGCTATCGCCGCCATGCATTGATTATCCTCAGCCGCGCCGCCTCGGCGGTATTCCTGGGGAAAAAGCATGTCGCTCGAACTCTACGCCGCCTATGTCCTCGCTTGCATCGTCATTATCCTGGTGCCCGGTCCGACGGTCACGCTGATCATTGCCAACAGCATCCGCCATGGCTCGCGCGCCGGCCTCGCCAACGTCGCCGGCACGCAGGCCGGGCTTGCCGTGATGATCGCCATCGTCGGCATCGGCCTCAACACGCTGATCGCAGGCATGGGCCACTGGTTCGAATGGGTACGGCTGATCGGTGCCGCCTATCTGATCTGGATGGGTGTGCAGATGTTCCGTTCCAAGGGCACGTTGAATGCCGATGGAACAGCGAGAAAGCCGCGCGGCGGCTTCTTCCTGCAGGGCCTGCTGGTGGCGCTGAGCAACCCCAAGACGCTGATTTTCTTCGGCGCCTTCTTTCCGCAGTTCATTTCGCCGCAAGGCAACTACTCGCTGCAGATCGCCGTCATGGGTCTGACCGCCATGATCTTCGCCGCCTTCTCGGATTCGACTTACGCGCTGGCCGCCGGCCGCGCCGGGCGCATACTGTCGGCCGGCCGCATCAAGCTTTTGTCGAGGATCAGCGGCAGCTTCATGGTCGGCGGCGGCCTGTGGCTGGCGTTTTCGCGGTCGAAGTAAAGGCGGCCGAGCCGGCGCCGCAAGGAGTTGCAGCACCCTGGGATGGCAACAGATTGAAAGTGTGCTGTCCCACCACCACATGAATCTGGCTTGAGGGATTCATGTCTGTCTTTTGGACTTGGGATGGTTTGAAGAGGAACGCGCCTGGCGTGATCCTCTTTATTGGTGCGTTTGCGGTTATGATCATGTTGGCGGCAAACAAATGGATCAACGACGCCAGCCCGATCCGATCGGTCGACACAGTCGAGGCAAACGTCGAAAGTGTCCGGTTGGACCATGGCCGCGGCATATATCTGGTTTCTATCGAGAACGGTTCGTCTGTCCTTATCGATGACGATCACCCGCATCTGATCGGCTCGCGCACAAACATCGAACGCGTCACGCGCGACAATGGCTTCGTCTTCTACCGATTCGTGAATTGAATCATGGCAACAGTATCTTCTCTCAGAAACCGCCTGCTTCTGTTTCAGGCAGAATACCGAGACGCAGTCATTGGTGTCGTATTCTTCTGCGCACTGCCCCTGGCGGCGCTGATCCCGATTGCGATGAACCAGGACAATCCGGTTGTGGCAACTCAGCGTGTGATAGGCACTATCGAGTATGTGAGGTTAATGCCCATCAATCCGAAGATGGCTGTCGGGCGCGGGCTGTATTACACATACGATGTCCGCCTTGATGGCAACAACGCGGTGACATCCATCGATGATGAAGTGGGGATGCCGCACCTTGTCGGTTCGGTCATCCCCATCGAGCGGCAACATCATAAGCGCGGCGGAGACACCTATCGGTTTCTCAATGAGTGAAGACGCGTGCTCACAAGTTCAGTTCTGTTCTGACGGTCAGTTAAGCCGCCCCAGCCTCTCCACCAGCAAGGCGAAAAACGCATCATGGTCGATGTCGCGCATCACCATGGCGTTCTTCGGCCGTTTGGTGACGCCCCACCAGTCGATCACGGTCATGCCCATGGTCAGTTCCGAGGCGGTTTCCACGCTGACGTTGCAGTTGCGGCCCTTGAACAGGTCCGGCTTCAACAGATAGGCGATGACGCAAGGATCGTGCAGCGGGCCACCGTCGGTGCCGTATTTCTCTTCATCGAAGCGCTCGAAGAACTCCAGCATCTCCGCGGTGGCGGTGCCGACCCTGGTGCCCAGCGCGCGGAAGGCCTGCGTGCGCTTGGCGGTGGTCAGCGCCTTGTGGGTGACGTCGAGCGGCATCATGACGATCGGAATGCCGGATTTGAGCACGACATCTGCGGCCTGCGGGTCGACATAGATGTTGAATTCGGCGGTCGGGGTGACATTGCCGCCTTCGAAGAAGCCGCCGCCCATCAGCACGATTTCCTTGATGCGCGGTGCAATGCGCGGCTCGCGGATCAGCGCCAGCGCAATGTTGGTGAGCGGGCCGAGCGCGCAAAGCGTGATCGTGCCGCTTTCTTCGCTCATCAGCGTCTCGACGATGAAATCGACCGCGTACTGGTCCTGCAGCTTCATCGTCGGTTCGGGCAATTGCGGACCGTTGAGGCCGGTCTTGCCATGCACTTCCTCGGCGGTGACCAGTTCGCGCGTCAGGGGCCGGATGGCACCGGCATAGACCTTGATGTCCGGGCGGCCGGCCAGCTCGCAGATCTTGCGGGCATTCTTTTCGGTAAGCTTCAGCGGCACGTTGCCGGCAACGGCTGATATGCCGACGATCTCCAGTTCGGAGCTGCCGAGCGCCAGCAATATGGCGACGGCATCATCCTGGCCGGGATCCGTGTCGATGATGATCTTGCGTGACTGGGGCATTTCAATTCCTTGTTTGGCGAGGTCGTGGACTTGCATCGATCCGATCGGAACATCCAAATGACGCCGAAGCGGCCGCGAGCTGCCAGGCCGAACCGCTCGACCGGGGAAGACAATCCCGACCCGCGCGCTTTTCCTTGCATCTGCTCGCCGTTTCAAGCGCCATGTCTGTCATTCCTGTGAGTCCACGGCCTGGTCTTTTTGGGCGGGTCTGTTGACGGCTTGAACTTGGTCGCGGGGCGGACCATATCAAGGCCATCGGGAAAAATGCCATCTGGGTTTTTCCACTTTATGTCGCTCTTGAGAGGACAGTGTAACATGAGCCGAATGACGCCCTTTTCCAGCCCGCTTCTGCTTGGTTTCGACGCCATGGAAAAGACCCTGGAACGCCTGGCGAAGTCCGGTGACAGCTACCCTCCCTACAACATCGAACGCCTCAGCGGCGCCGACGGCAAAACCGAAAGGTTGCGCATCACATTGGCGGTCGCCGGTTTCGCCGAAAGCGATCTCGATGTCACCACGGAGGAAAACCAGTTGGTCGTGCGCGGCCGTCAAACCGACGACACCGAGCGCGAATTTCTTCATCGCGGCATCGCCGCGCGCCAGTTCCAGCGCTGTTTCGTGCTGGCCGACGGCATGCGGGTGATCGCAGCGGAGTTGAAGAACGGCCTTTTGGCGATCGACCTCGATCGGCCGGAGTCCGAACGGCTGGTACGGAAAATAAACATATCGGTGAAAGACTGATCTTTACCGATGGCTCTCATGCGGGATGGCCTTGAGCGGCGTCCTCGCGCCAAGGAGGCTTTGAAATGACCAGAACTGAAACTATCACCATGACCAATGGCGAATTCGCTCATCTCGGCGAGGGCTCGGTCGCTTATCTCAGAAAGGTTTCGAGCGACGAATTGCTCGGCCGTTTCCCCAATCTCGGCGAAATCGCTCCCGGCATGGAACTGTGGGCGCTGTTTGCCGCCAATGGCCAGCCGATCCTGCTTTCCGACGCGCGTGACCGCGCACTGGCCGGTGCCATGGAAAACGACCTGACCACGGTCGCCATCCACTAAGACCCAGCGCGCCGCCCTGTTAGGCGCGACCAGCAGGCTCAAACGCATAGGGCCGCCCGTGGCGGCCCTTGAAGTTCGTCTCACCAGAAAATCAGGCCGCGTGCGAGGCCTGGGTGTCCGATAAAAGCGCGTGGATAGCCGCGGCGTCGCGCGTACCCCTGATCTTGGCCACCGTGTCGGCGTCACGCAGCACTCGCGCGATGCGCGACAGTGCCTTGAGGTGATCGGCACCCGCCCCTTCCGGCGCCAGCAGCAGAAACACCAGATCGACGGGCTGATCGTCCAGCGATTCGAAATCGACAGGCGTCTCCAGCCGGGCGAAAACACCTGCGATGCGCTTCACGCCGGCCAGCTTGCCGTGCGGGATGGCGATGCCGTTGCCGACGCCGGTCGAACCCAGCCGCTCACGCTGCAGGATGGTGTCGAACACCTCCCGCTCCGGAATGCCGGAAATCGCCGCCGCCCGTTCGGACAGCAACTGCAGCAGCTGCTTCTTGGAGTTCGCCTTCAACGCCGGCAATATCGCCGGAACGTTGATAAGATCGCTCAGATCCATGCTTGAAAATCCCTTGTTCGCCTGCCGTCACCAGTCCTCACCCCTCGTGCGGCCGGCTCTTATCCCAGTGCGACCTCGTCGTCACCGTGCGACCCTTGTCGTCACCGTGCGACCGTTGTCGTCACGCTTGTGCGACCTTGGTCGTCGACGGGTCGATCCAACCGATATTTCCATCGGGTCGGCGATAGACGATGTTGAGATGGTCGGTTCCCGCGTTGCGGAAGACGAAGACCGGGCTGTCCTTGGTGTCGAGCTCGATGACCGCCGACGCCACCGACATGGTCTTCAGCGTCATGGTTGATTCGGCGACGATGGCCGGCGCGAAATTCTCCGGAATGTCCTCGTCGTCATCGGCAAGCGGCGCCATCACCGTGTAGGCTATGTCGGTCGGTTGGCCGTTGGCGGCGCCCGAATTGTGCGATTTCAGCCGGCGCTTGTAGCGCCTCAGGCGGGTTTCCAGACGGTCCGCCGCCGCCTCGAAGGCAAGCGTCGGATCCTGGGCATCGCCGGTGGCCTGCAGCGAAGCGCCGGAATCCAGCCGGATCATGCAATCCGCCGAATAGCGCGAACCCGATTTGATGACCGTGACATGTCCGGCAAAGCCGCGATCGAAATATTTGCCGATCGCTTCGCCGACACGATCGTTGATGCGTGTCCGAAACGCATCGCCGATGTCCATGTGTTTTCCCGATATGCGCAGATTCATCTGAAAACTGACCTTCCTTGCTCAGGCTTCAAACTGGCCCGAGTTTATACTCGTGATCCGTGCGCACAAGCTTTGCGGCGTCACTTGCGCCGATTTTAAATCCAGACTTTCCGGTTGATCACAAGCCGCCCTTTGACCGTCCCGAGGCCAACGTCGTGACGGACCATCCGCATGCGGGCATCTAGCCCGTCTCATGCGGGCGGGCTTCTAGCCAGTTCACCGCGGCTTGTCAATGAAGTGCTGGCTTGTGGAAAATCGACCCGCCTCAGCGCCCGGCGCTGGCCATCGCACGTTTCTCGCGCCGGCGCTGCACCGAGGAGGGGATATTCATGCCTTCCCGGTACTTGGCGACCGTACGCCTTGCAATGTCGACGCCACTTTCGCGCAACATGTCGACGATTGCATCGTCGGAAAGCACGTCGACGGGCTTCTCCTCGTCGATCAACTGCTTGATGCGGTCACGCACGGCTTCCGAGGAGTGCGCATCGCCGCCGCCCGATGCGGCGATCGAGGCGGTAAAGAAGTAGCGAAGCTCGAACACGCCGCGCGGCGTCAGCATGTATTTATTGGCTGTGACCCGGCTGACGGTCGATTCGTGCATGCCGATGGCGTCGGCCACAGTGCGCAGATTGAGCGGCTTCAGCTGCCGCACGCCATGGACGAGGAAGGCGTCCTGCTGGCGAACGATTTCCGAAGCGACCTTGAGGATGGTCTTTGCCCGCTGGTCGAGGCTGCGCGTCAGCCAGTTGGCGTTCTGCAGGCATTCGGCCAGAAAATCCTTTTCCGCCTGGTTCTTGGCCTGCGGAGAGACCTGGGCGAAATAGATATGGTCGACCAACACCCGCGGCAGCGTTTCGGCATTGAGTTCGACCGTCCAGCTGCCGTCATTGGCCGCGCGCACCTCGACATCGGCGACGATCGCGTCGCTGGCGCCGCCCGAAAACGCCATGCCCGGCCGGGGATCGAGCGCCCGGATTTCGGCCAGCATGTCGAGCAGATCCTCCTCGTCGACACCGCAGATCCGTTTCAATGCGTGAAAATCGCGCCGTGCCAGGAGTTCGAGATTGGCGACCAGCGCCTTCATCGCCGGATCGAGCCGGCTCCGCACGGCAAGCTGCAGCGACAGGCATTCGGCCAGGTCGCGGGCAAACAGGCCGGCCGGCTCGAAGGTCTGACACACCGCCAGCACCTTCGCCACGGCGGCGGCATCCGCACCGAGACGAGCGGCGATCTCTGCCAGATCGGCACGCAGGTAGCCGCTCTCGTCGAGGCCGTCGGCGAGGTCGGCGGCGATCAGACGTGCAGCCGGATCGGCGAAGGTTAGCGCTACCTGTTCACCGACATGGTCGCGCAGCGTGATCGCAGCAGTCGCCATATCGCCGGCGTCAAACCACTCGGATGAGGAACCCGCGCCATTGCCGGAAGCCGATTTCCATTGCGCCGTCAGGTCGGGACCGAGCCGCTCGCTGGTGCCCGGGTCGTCGGGAAACAGGTTTTCCAGCGACGTGTCGAGCTTGTCCGAGATCGCCTCCGCGCTCCACTGCGTCTCGTTTTCGAACCAGTCGCCTTCGGAGGTGGCTTGCGGCTCTGCCTCGATCTTCTGCGCCTGGTCGCTGGCGGCATCGTCCTGCGGCTCGGCGCGCTCCAGCAGTGGATTGCGCTCGATTTCCTCGTCGATGAAATGCTCGAGCTCGACATGGGTGAACTGCAGCAGCCGAATCGACTGCATCAGTTGCGGCGTCATCACCAGCGACTGCGATTGTCGTAGCTGTAGTTTGGCCGCCAACGCCATGGTTCGGTTTCAAACGCCTCGTCTACGCATCCGGACTTCCGGAAAGGAATTTTGCAGCCGGCCATAGAAACTGGCCCGGCTTTTGCTTGTCAAGGCAATTGGTAGCAAAACTCGCTTACCGGAGCGTTATCTCGGAGCAAAATCGACAAAAAGCGCCGCGCGAACCGCAAAAATCGTGTCAGGAAACAAATTTCACGCTCAGAGGGTGAAACCCTCGCCGAGGTAAAGTCGCCGCACATCCGGGTTTGCCACCACTTCGTCGGCCCTTCCATGGGTCAGCACCTGGCCGGCATGGATGATGTAGGCGCGGTCGATGAGGCCGAGCGTTTCGCGCACATTGTGATCGGTGATGAGGACGCCGATGCCGCGCGCCGTCAGGTGGCGCACCAATTGCTGGATATCCGCGACGGCGATCGGATCGATGCCGGCGAAAGGCTCGTCGAGCAGCATGTAGGCCGGACGCGTCGCCAGCGCTCGCGCGATTTCCAAGCGTCGCCGCTCGCCGCCCGAAAGCGACATTGATGGCGCCTTGCGCAGATGGCTGATGTGGAATTCCTCGAGCAGTTCGTCGAGATTGCGCTCGCGCACCTTGCGGTCCTTTTCGACCACTTCCAGCACGGCGCGGATATTCTGCTCGACATTGAGGCCGCGGAAGATCGATGCTTCCTGCGGCAGATAGCCGATGCCGAGGCGTGCGCGACGGTACATCGGCATCGACGTGACATCGAAGCCGTCGATCTCGATCGTGCCTTCATCCACCGGCACCAGGCCGGTAACCATATAGAAACAGGTCGTCTTGCCGGCGCCGTTGGGGCCGAGCAGTCCAACGGCCTCTCCGGCGCGCACGCCGATGGTGACGCCGCTGACGACCTTGCGGCCCTTGTAGCTCTTGGTCAGCCCCTTGGCGATCAGGGTTCCCTTGAACTTTCCCGCATCGACGGTCACCGTGGCCGGCGCCGAAAGCTTGCCGGCGGCCCGTCCCGGAAGACGCGCCGTCAGCGACGACAGGCTGGCCATCAGGGGTTCGTCGCTCCCGATTTCGGCGGCGGTGTGATCGACATCTGGACGCGTTGCCCAGCGCATGGATCCACCTGAGCCAGCCCGCTTTTCATCTGCACGGTAAGTTTGCAGCCCACCAGAACGTTGTCGTTTTGCGACAGAACGACCTTTTTGCCCGAAAGCACCAGCACCTGGCTCTTCATATCGAAGCTGCCTTGATCGCCGGTCGCGATCTGCGCATCCGATTTGATGTAAACCTTGTCGGAGATCTCCAGGTGGTCGATGTTGGCCGAGCCCGTCATCGCCGCACCCGCGGCCTCCGTGCCCTTGGCAGCGGCGTTGGGGTCCTTGACGTAGTAGACCGTCATCTTGCCGGCCTTCATCAATGTCGGCCCCTGGACGACGCTGACATTGCCCGTGAAGATGGCGACACTGTCGGCCTGGCGGACTTCCAGCTTGTCGCTCTCGATCTGGATCGGCTTGTCGCCGGACAGTTTGAGGCCTGATTGACTGGTCGTCTGCGCCCATGACGGCACGAGTCCGAGCAGCAGCAACGCTGAAGTTGCAGCCGCGAGCCGCGTCGAACTACTGAGCCGCATTGGTTTCTCCGCTGTTTCCCTGTGCCGCCTTCAGGGCGGCGGAATCGATGTTGACGCGCACTTTGTTCTCGAAAACCAGAATCTTGCCATTGTCCTGAACCGACATCGTATCCGCCGTGATCCGCGACCCGCCACGGCTGACATCGACGGGATCTCCTGTCTTCATAGTGCCTTTGCCCATGTCGAGGAAGACCGATTTGAACTTGGCCTGCATGCCGTCGGTCGTGGTGATCGTGACGTCGCTGGTCAGGTTCATCGTATTGCCGTCGCGATCGTAGGTGCCGTGCGAGGCCTTGACCGCCGCCACATTGTCGGACGCGATCGGCACCTTGGCGTCGATGCCTTCCAGCTCGATGATACCTTGCGTGCTGACATCCTGAATGGCACGCAGCGCCGTCATCGAATAAGGCTGCTTCTGCTTGGTGAAACCGTTGAGCTTGGGATTGGCCATCACCAGCTTGCCGTTGGAAAAGGCAGTGCCTTCCGCCTGAATCTTCACCGAGACGGGTGCGGCGAGATAGGAGTAGACCGGGAAAGCGACCGCTATCAGTGCTGCGGCCACCGGCACGGCAAATTTGAGAACGCGCACGCGGCGCGAATGACGCTGTGCACGGTCGAAAGCATCGCCGCGCGTCCGGCCGTCCGCCGGGGGAGCCAACACCGCCTCGGCGTCGGTCGGTTCAATCGGTCGCGCTAACATTCACTGCTTTCTTCTAACCCTGCCCGCCCTCGGGCACCGCCTATAGGTGGGACGCCGGCGCTTTCAAGCAAGCACAAGCCCACGAAAACTGCAAAAATGTGACAGCCGCCTTTGTACAGACGAAAACGAAGTCCGCACAACTGCGTGTTCTCCATAGCAGAAACAGACACGCGGCGTAAAATTTATCAGCCATCGGTCTCGTCGCCCGACCTGGTGGCGATTGCACGAATATGTGAGCAGACCGACGCCTGGAGAGGGCCCGACCCGGCCCCGTCGACTGCCGACGCGGATAGCCACCTCACGTCCAGGCGCCGACTTGTCTCGCCATGCGCAAAAGAGAACTGCTTCCAGATGGGAGGATCATGGTCTAAAAGCGTCTCCTCCCGCCGACTGAAAGGCTGACCATGGCACTGAGAGCCGACGACCTGATCGACCGCCGCCGTTTGCGGCGCAAGCTGACATTCTGGCGCGTCGTCGCCATAGGCATCATAGCCCTTGGGGTGATTGCGCTTTCAACCTGGTTCTATGGCGACGATTTCGGCGGCTCGACGGTCGACCATATTGCCAAGGTCAAGATCGAAGGCACGATCACCGAGGACGAGGAACTGATCAAGCGGCTGGAAACCATCCGTCTTTCATCGAAGGTGAAAGGCGTGATCCTGTCGATCGATTCGCCTGGCGGCACCACCGTTGGCGGTGAATCGATCTATGAAGAAGTGCGCAAGCTGGCCGCCGACAAGCCGGTGGTGGCGGAAGTCGGCACGCTCGCCGCATCGGCGGGCTATATGATCGCCAGTGCCGCCGATCACATCGTTGCCCGCAAGACCTCGATCGTCGGCTCGATCGGCGTGCTGATCCAGTATCCCGACGTCAGCGGCCTGATGGACAAACTCGGCGTCAAGCTGGAGGAGGTGAAATCCTCGCCGCTGAAAGCCGCGCCCTCTCCCTTCAAGCCGACCAATGACGACGAGCGCGCCATGGTTCGCAAGCTCATCCTCGACAGTTACAACTGGTTCGTCGACATCGTCGCCGAACGCCGCAAGATGAGCCGCGAACAAGCGCTGGTGCTTGCCGACGGCTCGATATTCACCGGTCGCCAGGGCGTTGCCAACGGGCTGATCGACGCCGTCGGCGGCGAGACCGTGGCGATCGACTGGCTGGCGACCAAGGGCGTCGATGCCAAGCTCAAGGTCGTCGAGTGGAAGGATACCGAACGGCGCAGCGGCTTCCTGTTCTCGAAAGCGATGGCGCAAACGATCGGCAGTGCGCTCGGCCTGCCCGCCTACAGCAGCGACGTCATCCATGAAATCGGAGCCGACCGCTTGTTTCTTGACGGTCTCGTTTCCGTCTGGCACCCTTGAGAAGCCGTTTGGGGCAAGTGAAAAAAGCAAATAAAATCATCCTCATAATTTTGACCGCACTGCTTTCACGGGGACCCGTCTCATGATCAAGTCCGAACTTGTGCAGATTATTGCCACGCGCAATCCGCATCTTTTCCTGCGCGACGTCGAAAACATCGTCGGCGCGATCTTTGATGAAATCACCGACGCCCTTGCCGAAGGCAACCGGGTCGAGTTGCGTGGCTTCGGCGCTTTTTCGGTGAAAAATCGTCCCGCCCGCACCGGACGCAATCCGCGCACCGGCGAATCCGTCGAGGTCGAGGAGAAATGGGTGCCGTTCTTCAAGACCGGCAAGGAACTGCGTGAAAGGCTGAACGGCGGCAAGTAGGCGCGACGCCAGCGCCTGACGCCTTTCGGACAGGCCAGCTTCCGACGGAAAACATCATGTTCAATCGCTTCATCCTTATCGCGATCTTCGTGCCCCTGGCGATCATCCTGATCGCACTCGCTGTCGCCAACCGCGAACTGGTCGCCTTCACGCTGGACCCGTTCAATCCCGGCAATCCGAAGCTGACCCTGACTTTGCCGCTGTTCATCTTCCTGTTCCTGGCGCTCGCCATCGGCATGATCGTCGGCAGTCTGGCTACGTGGGTCAAACAGGGTCGCTATCGCAAGCTGGCGCGCCAGCGCGGCGTCGAAGCCGAAAACCTGCGCCAGGCGGTCAGCCGTGCGCCGGCGGTATCACAAAGCCAGGCACCGGGGTCCGCCCAAGAGGCAGCATTGCCGAAGCCGACCGCTTGAGCCGCCAATCGGCGGTTTTGTCCTCACGGAGTTTTTCATGCTGACCATTTCGGCCGCAGAGGTCGACCATGCGCTGACCTTTCCCCGGCTGGTCGAGACGCTGCGCATGGCGTTTCGCGACGGCGCGGTGCAGCCTGTCAGGCATCATCATACGATCGAGCGGCCCGATGGTGCCGCCTCCACACTGCTTTTGATGCCGGCCTGGACCGATCTCAACGCGGCCGGCACGTCGGCCGGCGGTCACGTCGGCGTCAAGATCGTCACCGTGTCGCCCGACAACAATGCCATCGGCAAGCCCGCGGTGATGGGGCTCTATCTTCTGCTCAACGGCGCCACCGGCGAACCCGAGGCCCTGATCGACGGCCAGCGGCTGACACAATGGCGCACCGCCTGTGCTTCGGCGCTTGCGGCCTCCTATCTCGCCCGCGACGATGCCTCGCGGCTGCTTGTGGTCGGCGCCGGCGCGCTGTCGCCCTTCCTCGCCAAGGCGCACTCGGCCGTGCGGCCCATCAAGACCATCCGCATCTGGAACCGCACCCCGGCCAATGCCGAGAAAGTCGCGGCCGATCTGTGCGCCCAGGGCTTCGCGGCCAGTGCGGCAAGCGATCTCGATACGGAGCTTGGGCAGGCCGACATCGTCTCCTCGGCGACGATCACGACCACGCCGTTGATCAAGGGCGCATTGTTGCGGCCGGGAACCCATGTCGACCTGGTCGGCGGCTTTACGCCGACGATGCGCGAGAGCGATGACGATGCGATCAGGCTTGCCCGCGTCTATGTCGACACCCGCGCCGGCGCCACCAAGGAAGCCGGCGACATCGTCCAACCGCTGACCTCAGGCGTGCTGAAACCGGAAGCCATCGTCGCCGATCTGCACGAATTGGCGCGCGGCCGGAAGAAGGGCCGCGAGAGCGCCGGTGAGATCACGCTGTTCAAGTCGGTCGGAGCGGCGCTCGAGGATCTTGCCGCCGGCATTGCCGTCTACAAGGCGCTCACGGCCTAGTTTACCGTTGCACCCATTTCGGCGCCCATCGCCTCGGCGATCACACGAAAATCGTGATCCCCGATTTCAAAAAGGCCAAAGCGAAGCTGATAACCCCAGTTCGACTTGGCCACGGTGAAGTCCAGCCTGTCGAGCAGCGGCTTGATCGGCGCTTCCTCGGCCTTGGCCCACGCCACATCGCGGCGGAACGGCGTGAAGCCGGCGCCCATATCCCCCTGATAGGGCTCGCCTTCCCGCACGATGCCTATCGCCGTGAAAGCCTGCAGGCCGTCTTTCTCGCCCAAAACAGTGGTCGGCGAATAGTAGACGACGCCGTCACCCGGCTTGACGCAACGCAGCGGTGCCGCCTTGCCGTGGTTGACCTGCATGAAGCCGGCTGTGCGACCACGCCGGACATGTTCGGCCGACGCCACCGCGATCCAATACGCGCTCATTTCTGTTCCCCATTGGCCTGTTCCCCGTCGGACAGCCAGTAGACGCGCAGGCGATGATTATCGGGATCGAGCGCGACAAAAGTACGGCCGAAATCCATGTCGGTCGGCGTCTGCAGGATCTTCAGCCCGCGCCCGGACCAGTCGGCATGGGCGGCATCGACCGCATCGGGCGTATCCAGCGCAAACACGATTTCGGCGCCACCGCCTGACGTGGCGGCTGCCGGCTCCACCGTGTGGCGCGACCACAGGCCGAGCTTGAAGCCGGCATCGAGCACGAACAGCACGAAGGTCGGCGAACTTTCGACCGGCTCACGACCGAGCAGCGCGCTGTAGAAGGCACCGCTCTGCTGCGGCTGGTCGACATAGAGGATGACGAAATTCGGGGTGGCCATATCTGCTCTCCAAGGTTCGGTGTTTCGACTTGACGAACATACGATAGGCTACTGTCAGAATATGGCAGCAGTCATCGCGAACCACGCGGCTTGTCGAGCGTCGTTCGCCATTCCTTGAGCAGCGCCTGGCGACGACGCGGATAGCGCGTGTCCATTGCTTGGAGTTCGGCGATGCGATCGGCGCGAAAATGCCGGAAATCCTGCCGCATCTCGCACCACGCCACCACCACCCGCACCTTGTCGAAGAAGCCCAGCGCAAATGGCCAGACGACGCGCTGGGACACGGCCCCGCCGGCATCGCGGTAGAGAAAGCCGAGCTTGCGCTCGTTGCGGATGGCCTGCCGCACCAGACCAAGATCGATGCCCTCGGTGGCCGCGGCAGGAGGCCCGACCAGCAGTGTGCTCGCGTCAAGATCCTCGCGCAGATCGTCGGGCAGCACGGCTGCGATCTTGGCCAACGCGTTGGCGGCGGCGGCCGAGAGACGCTGGTCCGGCTGCCTGGCGACCCAGCGCGAGCCGAGCACAATGGCTTCGATCTCCTCGTCGCTGAACATCAGCGGCGGCAGCATGAAGCCGGGCTTGAGCACATAACCCAACCCCGCCTCACCTTCGATCGGCGCGCCCTGGCCCTGCAGCGTGGCGATGTCGCGGTAGAGCGTGCGGATCGAAACGCCCGTCTCGTCGGCAAGCATGTGCCCGCTCACCGGCCGGCGATGCCGGCGCAAGCACTGTATGAGGTCGAGCAGGCGTTCGGAGCGGGACATCGAGCAGATTTGCCTGTTTCTTTGACATTGGTCCATCGCCGGCAGACATAAACCGGAGAGGCCGACCTGTCGGACTTGGTTGCGAAGCCGGTTGCCCTATGTCAAAAGCGGCCACGCCGTTCGGAGTTGCCCCCGCTTGAAGTCTTTTCGCGACAAACGCCGCGACAACCGTCCACATCCATCCGCCAAGAGTGCGGCGGACGTGTCACGCCCGCGTCCCGGCCAGGCTCCTGCCAGACCGGAAGCGCCACCGCGCGAGCGCCATGAGGCGAAGACGGAAAATCGTTCCGAACCGAACTCGGCGCCGCGCATCCTGGCCCGCCGCGAAGGCGCTCTGCCCACTGAACATCTTCCCGTGATCCTGGAAGTGGCGCCCAATGCCGATTATGCGCTGCTCGACAGCGGCACCGGCCAGAAGCTCGAACAATATGGCCCCTACCGGATCGTGCGGCCAGAGGGCCAGGCGATCTGGCAAAAGGCCTTGCCGGCAAAGGAATGGGAGCGCGCCGACGCCGTCTTCACCGGAGACACCGACGAGGAGGGGATCGGCCGCTGGCGTTTCCCGAAGCTGCCGCTCGGCGAGACCTGGCCGATGAAGCATGACGGCATCGACTATCTCGGCCGTTTCACCTCGTTTCGTCATGTCGGCGTCTTTCCGGAGCAGGCCTCCCACTGGGACCACATGGCCGGGCTGATCGCGGCGGCGAAGCGGCCGGTCAAAGTTCTGAACCTGTTCGGCTATACCGGTCTCGCTTCCTTGGTGGCGGCTCGCGCCGGTGCCGAGGTCACCCATGTCGATGCCTCGAAGAAGGCGATCGGCTGGGCCCGCGAAAACCAGGAGATGGCCGGCCTCGGCAGCAAGCCGATCCGCTGGATCGTCGACGACGCGGTGAAATTCGCCGAGCGCGAGGAGCGCCGCGGCAGCCGCTACGATATCATTCTGTTCGACCCGCCGGCCTATGGCCGTGGCCCCAAGGGCGAGGTCTGGCAATTGTTCGAGGACCTGCCCGATTTGACCGACCTCTGCCGGGCGATCCTGACGCCGAAGCCGCTCGCCGTGGTGCTGACCGCCTACTCGATCCGCGCCTCCTTCTTCGCCATCCACGCCCTGATGCGCGATACCTTTGCCGGCATGGGCGGCAAGGTTGAATCGGGTGAGTTGATCATCCGCGAAAAGTCCGCCGGCCGGGCGCTATCGACCTCATTGTTTTCGCGTTGGGTGGCTGAATGAACGAGCGGCATGCAGGCGCACCTGGCCAGGTGAAGGAGGTCACCAGCCTCGCCAATCCGCTGGTCAAGGACATCAAGGCGCTCGCTCAGAAGAAATTCCGCGACCAGCAGAACGCCTTCATGGCCGAGGGATTGAAGCTGGTCATCGATGCGCTCGATCTCGGCTGGCAGATCAGGACATTGGTTTTCGCCAAGGCCGGGCGCGGCAACGCTGCGGTGGAGAAGGTGGCCGCACGCACGGTTGCCGCAGGCGGCATGGTGCTCGAAGTGTCGGAGAAGGTGCTGGTCGCCATCACCCGTCGCGACAACCCGCAAATGGTGGTCGGCGTCTTTTCGCAAAAATTCCTCGCCTTGAAGGATGTCCGCGCTGACAATGGCGACGTCTGGGTGGCGCTCGACCGGGTGCGCGACCCCGGCAATCTCGGCACCGTCATCCGCACCGTCGATGCCGTCGGCGCCAAAGGCGTCATCCTGGTCGGCGATACCACTGATCCATTCTCCGTGGAGACGGTGCGTGCCACCATGGGTTCGATCTTTGCCGTGCCGGTGGCGAAGGCGACAACCGAGGCTTTCCTCGCCTGGCGAGGCGGGTTTTCAGGCCTCGTCGCCGGAACCCACCTGAAAGGCGCCGTCGACTACCGCTCGGTCGATTTTTCCCGCGGGCCCGTGCTGCTGATGATGGGCAACGAGCAGCAGGGACTGCCCGAAAGCCTAGCTGCGAGTTGCGACAGGCTGCTCAGGATTCCGCAAGCGGGCCGTGCCGATTCGCTCAATCTGGCCGTTGCCACCGGCATCATGCTGTTCGAGATCCGGCGCGGCGCGCTGAAGCTCGAGCCAATCCTGGACCAGCAATGAAGGTTGCCTGCCCGTGAGATCATGGTCTCCCTACGCATTGCTCGTCGTCGCGGCCATCGCGCTCGACCAGTGGATAAAATACCTGGTCGAGGCCGATCTGCCTTTTCAGGAGAAGGTTGATCTGCTGCCCTTCCTGGCGCTGTTTCGCACCTACAATACCGGCATCGCCTTCTCGATGTTCTCGTCCTTCGGCGACACCGGGCTGATCGTCATTTCGCTCGCCGTCGTTGCTTTCGTGCTGTTCCTGGCGACACGGATCGCGCCGTCCCAGATCCTTGCCCGCACCGGCTTTGCGCTGATCGTCGGCGGCGCGCTCGGCAATCTGATCGACCGCGCCGTCTACGGCCACGTCATCGACTATATCCTGTTCCACACGCCGGTCTGGTCCTTCGCTGTCTTCAACCTTGCCGACGCCTTCATTTCGGTTGGCGCGGCGTTGGTCGTCTTCGACGAGCTGGTCGGCTGGCGGCGCGAACCCAAAGCCAGTCCTTCCAAGGATTGACCCCGTGCGGCCATCGCCGCACAGTTCATGTCGTCAAGATCGCGGAGAAAGACATGTCCGAAACCTTCAAAGCCATCCTCGTTTCGCGTGACGCCGAGAAAAAGCAGTCGGTCGCCGTGACCGATCTCACCGAGGCCGACCTGATGGAAGGCGATGTCACCGTCGCGGTCGAGGCAACGACGGTGAACTACAAGGATGGCTTGGCGATCACAGGCAAGGCGCCGGTGATCCGCCGCTGGCCGCTGGTGCCGGGCATCGATTTCGCCGGCACCGTCATTTCGTCCTCGCATCCCGACTGGCGCGCCGGAGACAAGGTCGTGCTGAATGGCTGGGGCGTCGGCGAAACCCATTTCGGTGCCTATGCAGGCCGTGCCCGCGTCAAGGGCGACTGGCTGGTGCCGCTGCCGCAAGGCATCAGCCCGCATGACGCGATGGCCGTCGGCACCGCAGGATATACCGCCATGCTCTGTGTCATGGCCCTGGAGCGGCACGGCATCCTGCCCGATCGCGGCCCGGTGGTGGTGACGGGGGCAGCCGGCGGCGTCGGCTCGGTCGCGGTCTCCATCCTGTCCAGCCTCGGCTACCATGTCATTGCTTCCACCGGCCGCAATGCCGAAAGCCCCTTTCTGATGGACCTTGGCGCCGCCGAGGTGATCTCGCGCGAGGAGCTTGCCCAGCCGGCCAAGCCGCTGGCCAAGGAGCGCTGGGCCGGCGGTATTGACGCTGTCGGCAGCCACACGCTGGCCAATGTGCTCTCGATGACCTCCTATGGCGGCGCGGTCGCCGCCTGCGGGCTGGCCGGCGGCATGGACCTGCCGGCCAGCGTCGCGCCCTTCATCCTGCGCGGTGTCTCATTGCTCGGCATCGATTCAGTGATGGCGCCGAAAGCAGTCCGCCTCGAGGCATGGCGCCGCATCGGCACCGACCTCGATCTGCAGAAGCTCGCCAGCCTGTCCAGCACCATCGGGTTCGACGGCATCGTCGATGCCGCGCGCGATATCGTCGAGGGCAAGATCCGCGGCCGCGTCGTCGTGGATATGTGACTCCGCCCAACTGCCGGAAGGGCGGATGCAATCGCCAGATCTGGTGGCAAACCCGCCGCGCCTCGGCAAAAAACGCTCATCCGCTAAAATTGGAACGATCCGCCGCAATTTTCCATAAGCTCTGTCTGGCAAGAATTTCGCATGATCGCGCAATCCGGCAGCCAACAGGCGGACACTGGCGACGATGTCGATGCGGTGCTCCCGCCGGCGTCGACGCGGCGCTTCGTCGCCGCGCCGTCGCTGGTGCCCGAGCCGGAATTCTCCAGGCGCGAAGGCCTGTCCTTTCTGACATTCGTCGCCATCGTGGTGATGGCCGGGCTGGCGCACCTGACCGGGGCACCGATGTTCATCAGCGTTGCATTGCTCGCAACCGGCCTAGCCGGCCTTGCCATGCATCTGCGCGCCAGGCGCAGCGAACATCGCACCGCCGCCCTTCTTGACGAAACCACGGCCCGCAGCCGCGCCGAGATCGAGACGCTGGCCGACCGCATGTGGGAGATGCAGGAGAGCGATGAGCGCTTTCGTGGCCTGATCGACGCGCTTGGCGATCTCGTCATCCATCGCGACCGCGACGGCTACATCGTCTATGCCAACAAGGTCTTCGCCGATCTCGTCGAGATCGACCAGCGCGATCTTGCCGGCAAGACCCTGGCGGAACTCGGCATCGAGGTCGGCATGGTTCCCGATGCCGCCTTTTCCGACCATGAGTGCCTGAGTTCCACCGATGTCTCTATCAGCACGCCGAGCGGGCAGCGCTGGTTCTCCTGGATCGAACTGTCGGTGCGCGACAAGGACAGTGGCGCGGTTTCGCACCGCGCCATCGCCCGCGACATCACCGCCCGCAAACGCGCCGAGTCCTCGCTGATCACCGCACGCGAACGGGCCGAATATGCCAGCCAGGCCAAATCGCGTTTCCTCGCCACCGTCAGCCATGAAATCCGCACCCCGATGAACGGCATCATGGGCATGGCCAGGTTGCTCGCCGACACCAGCCTGTCGCCGGAGCAGCAGACCTATGTCGGCGCCGTCTCGACCTCAGCCAGCGCATTGCTTGCCCTGATCGAGGATCTTCTCGACTATTCCAAGATCGAAGCCGGGCGTTTCGACCCGGAGCCGCAGCCGATGTCGGTGCGCGAGATCGCCGACAACATCATCGAATTGCTGGCGGCGCGCGCCTTCGCCAAGGATATCGGGCTGGGTTGTCATGTCGAACCCGACGTGCCGCAATTGATCACCGCCGATCCAGGCAAGGTCAGGCAGGTGCTTCTCAACCTCATCGGCAACGCCATCAAGTTCACCGACAGCGGCGGCGTGCTGGTGAGCATTGCACGCGCACGCACCGAAACCAGCGACCGCATATGCTTTACCATCGCCGATACCGGTCCGGGCCTGCATGATGCCGACCTGGAGCGCATTTTCGAGGAGTTCGAGCAGGCCGACGGCACGTCGACACGCACACATGGCGGGGCCGGCCTCGGCCTTGCCATCTCCAGGCGCCTGGTGGCCGCCATGGGTGGCACGATCTCGGTATCCAGCCGGCTCGGCCAGGGATCCGAGTTCGTCTTCGAAGTCCCTGCGACAGCGGCCACCGAAGCGCCGCAGGGCCGCCAGAATGCTCTCTCGGGCAGACGCGTGGTGATCCTGTCGAAGAACGCCGTCGAGGCCGACGCCATCGCCCGCACCATCCGTGCCAACGGTGGCGCGGTCGACATCGCCACCACCGCCGCACAGGCCGCGCCTTTCGCCGCCGGCTGCGACGCGATCCTGGTCGATGCAGCGATGGAGGAAGGCGACGGAAGGCTGCTCAAGCGCCTGCGCCAGAGCGGTTTCTCCGACTGTGAGGCGATCACGCTGATCGCGCCGACAGATCGCGGCATGCTTGGCGAGTTCCGCGCCAGCGGCTACGCAACCTTCCTGGCCAGGCCGGTGCGCGGCGGAACACTTTTGCGTGTACTGTTGAGCAGCCATGCTCCGAGCCTCGGCCCGCCGCAGCCGGAAAAGCGCGGCGCGCCGACACTGCGCGCCGTCGGCAACCGCCAGCGCGGCCTGTCGGTGCTGATCGCCGAGGACAATGACATCAATGCCATGCTGGCCCGCGCCACGCTGCTGAAGGCCGGGCATCGCGTCAGGGTGGTCGGCAACGGCAAGGCGGCCGTCGAGGCTGTCACCGGCGCCGCGCACAAGGACCGCTTCGACGTGGTCTTGATGGATCTGCACATGCCGGTCATGGACGGGCTGGACGCGATTGCCGCCATCCGCCGCCATGAGGAAGAAAGTGCCGTGCGGCCGGTGCCGATCATGGTGCTGTCGGCCGACAGCCAGGAAAAGACCCGCCATGCGGTGTTGGCCCATGGCGCCAGCGGCTTTGTCACCAAGCCGCTCGACCCCGAGGCGCTGGTCAATGCCGTCGAGGGCCAGGTCGTCGCGGCCTGAGCTTTCCACCGCCCGTTCCGCACCGGGCGATCACTTAAACGTAGCCGGTTGATCGTATTCGCCAGCCGACGAAGTATTGCCCACGACGTCGTATCACGGTACTGTCACAATCCTGTTGCACCTACACCGTATCCCCGTGCCAAGAGGGATGGCTCGAAGGAGAATCACTCGTGCATACAGTTATGCCGGAATGTGACACTCGGCCGAACGCCAGCAGCGCCTTGCTTGCCGGACGTAACGTCGATTCCGTCATAAAGGGCGCGGCGCTGGGCCGTATAGGCAATCTTGAAGTGCGGCTCGCTCGCAACGAGGCCGAGATCGCGGCCGCGCAGGAAGTGCGCTACCGGGTGTTCTACGACGAACTTGGCGCCAGGAAGGACCTGTTCCAGGCTCATGATCGCCGTGACGCCGACCGGTTCGATCCACTCTGCGACCATCTGCTGGTTTTGGACACTACGCTTTCCGGTCCCGAACATCGCCGTATCGTCGGCACATATCGGCTGCTGCGGCAAGAAATCGCGGCCACCGCCGGCGGTTTCTATTCCGAAGGTGAATTCGAGCTGACCAAGCTCATTGCCCGTCACCCCGGCCAGCGTTTCCTGGAACTCGGCCGCTCCTGCGTCTTGCCGGAATACCGCTCGAAACGCACCATCGAGGCGTTGTGGCAAGGCATCTGGGCCTACATCAACCATTACGAAATCGGTGTGATGACCGGTTGCGCTTCTTTTCACGGCACCGTGCCGGCGGCGCATGCCGAGGCGCTCACCTACCTCGCCCACCACTGCCGCACAAATTCGGCCTGGGACGTGCGCGCGGTCTCCGGGCGCTACTGCTCGATGGACCTGATGCCGATCGAGGCGGTCAATGCCAAGGCGGCGATCGCCGCGATGCCGCCTCTGGTCAAGGGCTATCTGCGCGTCGGCGCCCGCATCGGCGATGGCTGCGTCATCGATCGCGAATTCTCGACGGTCGATGTGTTCGTTGTGATGCCGGTCAAGGAAATCGGCGCCCGCTACGTCAACTATTATGGCGGCGAAGCCCAGCGCTTCGCTGCGTGAGCCTGGCGAATAGAAAGTAGCGGGAGCTATCTCGTTCAACCCCTATTCGCTATTCGCTTCCTTTTCACAAAATATCTTCCGGCCGCCTGCCGGGCCGGCTCTTGTAGGACGGAAACGACCAGCCGAATTTGAGCGCACCACCGCGCACGACGAACGCCGCCGCAAAACCGGCAAGGTCCGAGGCGAGCGGCGGCAATCCGGCAAGATCGCCAAGTGTGTAAAGGCCGGCACCTGCAAGGGCCGCCGTGACGTAGATTTCGGGCCTGAGCAGCACCGATGGCTCGCCGGCAAGGAGATCGCGCAGAATGCCGCCGAAAGTGGCGGTGAGCACGCCGGTGATGACTGAGACGACCGGCGAGCCGGTAATCGCAAGCCCCTTGGCCGCGCCCATCACCGAAAAAGCGGCGAGCCCGATGGCGTCGAGCCAGAGCAGCCATTTCCAGCGCGATTCGACACGATGCGCGCTGAAGAAGACCAGCACCGCAACCGCGGCGCAGATCAGCACATAGCCGGAGTTGGCGACCCAGAAAACCGGCAGGTTGAGGATGACGTCGCGAAGCGTGCCGCCGCCTATCCCGGTGACGCTGGCCAGGAACAGGAAGCCGATAATGTCGAGCTGCTTACGCGAAGCCGCAAGCGCCCCCGTCGCCGCGAAGACGGCGACACCGGCATAGTCGAGAAGCGCGATGGGGTTCATTGCAGGCCAGGGGAGTAGGGGAGTAGGGCAGTAGGGCAGTATGTTTAGCACGAAGCCGCACGGAAGGTGCGATTGCCCTTTTCCCTACTGCCCTACTGCCCTACTCCCCTACTCCCCTAACTATGCATCTTTCTCAGCCTGCTCGTTTACCGGCCCCGGCTCGACCGCCGCTTCAGCGGCGGCAAACTTCGGACCGCCTTTGGCGACGCCGACCATAGCCGGGCGCAGCACGCGGTCGCCGATCGAATAGCCCGGCTGCACGACCTGGACCACGGTGTTGGCCGGGACGTCCGGATTGGGCACTTCGAACATCGCCTGGTGGAAATTGGGATCGAACTTCTCGCCTTCCGGCGCGAGCTTCTTGACCCCATGCCGTTCCAGCGCCGACAGCATGGCGCGCTCGGTGAGGTCGACGCCTTCGATCAGCGCCTTGAAGCCGGCGTCACCCGATGCCTTGGCCTCGGCGGGAATCGCATCCAGCGCGCGGCGCAGATTGTCCGACACCGAAAGCATGTCGCGGGCGAAATTCGCGACTGCGTAGGTGCGCGCATCGTGAACATCGCGCGCCGTGCGGCGACGCAGGTTTTCCATCTCGGCCGCCACGCGCAGCGCGCGGTCCTTCAGCTCTTCATTTTCCTTCAGCAACCGGACAAGGGCTTCATAGTCGCCGTCGGTGCTGCCTTCCGTGCGCTCGGCTGTGGGCTCGGTCGCCTCGACTTCATCGGGCGCGCGTTCGTCTTTTGCCTGGTCGCTCATCGCCGTTTCCCGTCAATCTCGAATGATGTGGATTTTGTGCCCGATATCGATGTTTGGCAGCCAAAAATCAAGGGGTAAGCGATTATGGAAGCCACCGGCCAAGGCCGGACAATGACGGGCAAGACGTTTCGATTTTAATTCAAATTTCACCTTAACTGCCGGCTTTGCTTGCCCCACAGGCAGGATGGGGGAACCATTCCCTTGCTGGAGGAGTTTCGAAGCCGACACAGGATTTTGAGACGATGACCCGCAACACGGGCGAAAAGGCAGAAGGGCTGGCCATCGAGGTCAGGCGCCAGTTGGGTGCCGAGGCGGTGACCCGCTTTCTACGCACCTTGCCGGCCTTCCGCACCGAGGCCGACATTCCCGACCGGCTCCGAGAACTGCTCGACCGCCTCGATGGGGCGGAGCGCGGTGACATCGGCTGGCGCCGGCGTTAACGCAACAATCGATCTTGGCAGCAAACCTCCTATCGGCAATAGCCGGGGAGAGCCGAACCATCTAAGGATAGATGTGTTGTGGTTCAAAATGGAGGACGTAGTGCGCAAGGTTTCGATCACCTCATCGTTGATGGCGCTTGTCGGCCTCGGCGCCATCACCTTGGCGGCTTTTCCGGCACAAGCAGACAATCTGCAGCTGCAATTGGGCAAACATGGCCCGCGGCTGAAGCTCATGGAAGATTGCGACCCCGCCTATGACGATTGCGAAGGCCCCCGTCGCGACGACCGGCGTGACCGCCGTCAACGAGGCTGCACGGAGGACCGGGCCCTCGACAAGGCAGACCGAATGGGCATCCGCCGCGCAAGGATAGAGTCCGTCGGCCGCCGGGAGATCACAGTCCGCGGCAGACAGGGTGGCGACCGCGTGCGCGTGACTTTTGGCACCGAGCGCGGCTGTCCCATCCTCGATCGCGAATAGCGATCGACCCCAGCGGAAAACCGACGCTCAGAATCATCAGCAGGTCGAACCGGCGGTTGGCTGGCTCGACCGCCAGGCCACGCGACAATTACGCACAGTAATTTTGCGTGATGTCGCCTTGCGGCGGCGAGGCACCCCGCCTATGCTTCCTGATGAACATGATTTCCCCTGAGACGGTCGCCAACAGCAAGCGCGCCTGGCTGAAGATTCTCGCCCGCTACAAGAAGCCTGACAGGCGGCGCAGCACCGTCGAACTCGCCATCACCCTCATTCCATTCGCCATACTCTGGGGCCTGTCCTCGGCGGCCTATGCCTATGGCCATTGGTGGGGACTGATCCTCATCCTTCCCGCGGCCGGGTTTCTGGTGCGCATCTTCATGATCCAGCACGATTGCGGCCACGGCTCCTTCTTCGCCAATCGCTACGCGGACGACTGGATCGGCCGCGCGCTCGGCATCCTGACGCTGACACCCTACGATTGCTGGCGGCGCGCCCACGCGACGCACCACGCCAGCGCCGGCAATCTTGACGAACGCGGCATGGGCGACATCCGGACGCTGACCGTTGCAGAATACCGGCAGATGTCGTGGCGAGGCCGCCTTGCCTATCGTCTCTATCGCCACCCGCTGGTGATGTTCGGGCTCGGTCCGATCTGGCTGTTCATCTTCGAGCAAAGGCTGCCCGTCGGCATGATGCGCGGCGGCCTGACCCCTTGGGTGTCGTCGATGACCACCAATCTTGGCATCGCGGTCGCAGCAGCCATCCTCATTTGGTTCGTCGGTCCCGGCGCGTTCCTGGTGGTCCACCTGCCGATCGTCATCCTCGCCGGTTCGGCCGGCATCTGGCTGTTCTATGTCCAGCACCAGTTCGAGGAAACGGAATGGGCGAAGGATGTCGACTGGGAATTCCAGCACGCTGCCTTGCACGGATCGTCCTATTACGACCTCCCGCCGGTGCTGAACTGGTTCACCGGCAACATCGGTGTCCATCACGTCCATCACCTCTCCGCCAAGGTGCCGTGCTACCGGTTGCAGGAAGTGCTGCGGGATTATCCCGAACTGCGCGACATCGGCCGTGTCACGCTGCTGGAAAGCCTGCGCTGCGTTAAACTGGCGTTGTGGGACGAGAACCGCCGCAAGCTGGTGTCGTTCCGCGAGGCACGGGCGGCGGCTTAAGCAATTCCAGCAGAGGTGGTGAACGGTTTCCAGGGAAAGCGCGTAGCGTTTCCCTGGGGCAATTGCGTCAAACCAAGAAAAACAAAACGACCGCCAGTCTATAGGCACCGCGCCTGGAGCTCCTATCAGGCAGCCCTGATCATGTCGGCGGCCTTTTCGGCGATCATGATGGTTGGCGCATTGGTGTTGCCACCAATCAGTGTCGGCATCACCGAGGCGTCCACGACACGCAAGGCTTCAAGCCCGCGCACCTTGAGTTGCGGATCGACCACCGCCATCTCGTCGACGCCCATCCGACAGGAGCCGACCGGGTGATAGACCGTGTCGGCGCGGGTACGGATATGGGTCATCAGATCGGCATCGCTTGGCTCGCCGGCGATGTGCATTTCCTTGTGCCGGTAGCGCGTCAGCGCCGGTGAAGCCAGCACCTGCCGGGTGATCCTCACGCCTTTCAACAGCAGCTCCGCATCGCGCTGGTCGCCGAGAAAGCGCGGATCGATGCGCGGCGCGGCAAGTGGATCGGCGCTGGCCAGCCCAACCTCGCCACGCGAGTGCGGCCGCAATATGCAGACATGACAGGAGAAGCCGAAGCCGTAGTGCAGCGTGCGCGCATGGTTTTCGACCAGCCCGATGACGAATTGCAGCTGCAGGTCAGGGCGCTCAAGCGCCGGGTCGGATTTGACGAAAGCGCCGCTCTCGGCCGCCGGCGAGGCGATCAGCCCGGTCCCATCCCGCCGCCACTGCGCGATATGCCGTAGGAAACCCAACGCGCCGCGCGGGCTCATGCCAAGCATATCGGTGTCCTTCGATCTCCAGCCGACGATGAAATCGAGGTGGTCCTGCAGGTTCTTGCCGACGCCCGGCAGTTCGTGGACGACGGGAACGCCATGCACGGCAAGTTCGGCCGCCGGGCCGATACCCGACAGCAACAGAAGCTGCGGCGAACCGAAGGCACCGCCACACAGGATCACCTCGCACGACGCCTGCGCCACTGCCTCGCCTTTGCGTGTCCGGTAGCGGATACCGGTGGCCCGCTTGCCGTCAAGGACGATGCCTGTGGCGTGCGCCCGCGTGATCACGGTCAGATTGGCCCGCTGCATCACCGGATGGAGATAGGCGGCGGCAGCCGAACAGCGCTCGCCATTGCGGGCGCCACCGGCGAACTGGGTCACCTGGAAATAGCCTGCGCCCTCTTGTTCCGGTCCGTTGAAATCGTCCGAGGCGCGAATCTGGTTTTCGGCACAAGCCTCTATGAAGGCCTTGGCGATTGGCCTCGGCGAGCGCTGGTTCGACACTTTCAGCGGGCCGTCCCCGCCATGCAGGGCATCAGTGCCGCGCTCATTGCCTTCGGCGCGCCGGAAATAGGGCAGCACCTCATCCCACGACCAGCCCTCACAGCCCAGATCGGCCCATTCGTCATAGTCGCTGCGATGGCCTCTGACATAGAGCATCGCATTGATGGCGCTGGAGCCGCCCAGCGCCTTGCCGCGCGGCTGGTAGCCCTTGCGGCCGCCAAGACCTTGCTGCGGCACGGTTTCGAAGGCCCAGTTGTTGATCCTGGGCCGGCCGGAAAGCATACCGATAATGCCAGCCGGAGCGCGGATCAGCATATCCCTGCCCTCACCGCCAGCTTCGATCAGGCAGACCGTTTTCGAGGGATCTTCCGAAAGCCGTGCGGCAAGCGCACAGCCGGCGGACCCACCGCCGGCTATGACATAGTCGTAACGCATGAAGACCCCTCCCCGATCATTCCGGATTTTCCATCCGGAAGCTCAAGAGAAGGCTTGAACAGGGCGTTGTAAAGACGCGCGGAATTACCGCAACGTCAGCTGCTGCGAACGCGCCGCCAGGAGTATTTCGGGCCTTTTGGTTCCGGCACGGCGGCTGGCTGGTAGTAGAGCCCCAATCCGCCGGTGCGGCCCTCCTCCAGGCGCTTCAACAGCACGGGGTTCGATATCTCGAACTCGTCGAAGCCCAGGCGCAGCATATGCGGCAGTTGGTCGACCAGTACCTGGCCCGTGGCGCGAACGGCACCTTCGAAATGGTAGCGGCCGCGCAGCAGTTCTCCCTTGGAGAAGGAGCGGCCGTCGCTGAAGGCCGGAAAGGCCAGCGCCACCAGCGACAGCTGGTCGAGCAGGTCGGCGATCTTCTCGAGTGGATCACCCGGCTGCAGCAGGACGCCGAGCCGTTCCTTGGCCGAGCGGCGCACCTCCGGATCGAGATCGAGGAAGACTTGCAACGGCAGGATGAAGCGGCCGTTGCCGGACAGCGCATCGGCGCTTTCGGCATGCGTCCACTCATCCTCCTGAAAACCCGCGGCGGTCCAGAGCCGGGTCTCCGATGTCGTCGGTCCAGTCATCAAAAAGTTCCTAAACAGTCAAACGAACCAAGGACGTGTTGAGATTCAGGTCAGGCTGCGCCGAAAATGGCGGCTTCCGAGAACCGGAGCGGAGCGTACTTGAAGTACGTGAGCACCGGAAGCGCAGGAAGCCGCCGTTTGCAGACCAGCCCCACCTGAATATCAGCATATCCTAAAGGGATGCGTCGGTCAGCGACTTCTCCAGCCCCGACAGGTGAATGCCGCACTCGGTCTTGGCATGACCGGCCCAGCGGCCGCTGCGCGCGTCCTCGCCCGGCTGCACCGGCTGCGTGCACGGGAAGCAGCCGATCGACAGATAGCCATAAGCGACCAGCGGATTTTCGCGCAGCGCATGCGCGCGCATATAGTCGGCCTGGTCCGATGTCGTCCAATGTGCCAGCGGATTGATGCGGATGCGCGGACCGACCGCCTCGAACACCGGCAGCGCTGCCCGCGTCGCGGCCTGAAAACGCTTGCGGCCAGTGAGCCAGGCACGAAATGGCGCGACACCGCGCGCCAGCGGCTCCACCTTGCGCACGTCGCAGCAGGCATCGGTATCGCTTTGGTGCAGATTGCCCGTCGGATCGATCCGTTCGAGTGCTGCTTCCTCGGGTTTGATCACCCTTATGTTGGTCAGCCCGAAATCGGCGGCGAGCGCATCGCGATAGCCGAGCGTCTCCTCGAAATGCTTGCCGGTGTCGAGGAAGATGACCGGCAGCGTCCGGTCGATCTTGGCGATCATGTGCAGCAGCACGGCCGAATCCGCGCCGAACGACGACACCGCCGCGATCTCGTCGAGGAACAGTTCGCGGGCCGAGCGTTCGATGATCTCGAGCGGCTTCAGATGACCATAGAGCGCATCGAGCCCTGCCGCTTTGGCGGCGATGCCGTCATCGACGTCTCCAATACGGTCAAGCGGCCTTGGCTTCGCCAGCATAGAGCGCCTCCTTGAACGGCGCGGGACCGACTCGGCGGTAGGCGTCGATGAATTTCTCTTGTGGGTCGAGCCGAAGGCCGAGATAGGTCTCGACGATCTGTTCGATGGCGTCGGTGATCTCTTCCGAAGAGAAGCCGCGGCCGATGATCTCGCCGACCGAGGTGTTCTCGTCGGCCGAGCCGCCCAGCGTCACCTGATAGAGTTCGGAGCCCTTCTTCTCGACGCCGAGGATGCCGATGTGGCCGACATGGTGATGACCGCAGGCGTTGATGCAGCCGGAGATCTTCAGCTTCAGTTCGCCGATCTCGCGCTGCCGCTCAAGCGAGGCGAAGCGGCGCGAGATTTCCTGCGCGATTGGGATCGAGCGCGCCGTGGCCAGCGCGCAGTAGTCGAGGCCCGGGCAAGCGATGATGTCCGATATCAGGTTGGAATTGGCCGTGGCCAGGCCGATGCCGACCAGCGCATCATAGACCGCCTTGAGGTCGGCGCGGGCCACATGCGGCAGGATCAGGTTCTGCTCATGGCTGACACGCAGCTCGTCAAAGCCATATGTCTCGGCGATGTCGGCAATTGCGTCCATCTGGCTGTCCGAGGCGTCGCCGGGCACCTCGCCGATGCCCTTCAGCGAGATCGTCACCGCCGCATAATCGGGATGGCGGTGCGTCACGACATTCTGGTCGAGCCACTCCGAGAACCCCTTGGAATCGAGCCGCGCCAGCTTGACCGCCTGGTCGCCTTCCAGCCGCTCAGCGAGTGCCGGTGGCGCGAAATAGGCCTCGATGGCGCGGATATCGGCTTCCGGCAGCTTCAGCTGGGCGTCTTTCAACTCTTGCCACTCGGCCTCGATTTGGCGGGTGATCTCCTCGACGCCGGTCTCATGGACGAGGATCTTGATGCGCGCCTTGTACTTGTTGTCGCGGCGGCCATAGAGGTTGTAAACGCGCAGGATCGCCGTGCAGTAGGACAAAAGGTCGGCTTCCGGCAGGAAGTCGCGAATCTTGCGGGCAACCATTGGCGTGCGGCCCTGGCCGCCGCCGATATAGACGGCGAAACCGAGTTCGCCGGCGGCGTTCTTCCTCAGGTGCAGGCCGATGTCGTGGGTCTGGATGGCGGCGCGGTCGCGCTCGGCCCCCGTCACCGCGATCTTGAACTTGCGCGGCAGGAACGAGAATTCCGGATGCACCGACGACCACTGGCGCAGGATTTCCGCGTAGGGACGCGGATCGGCGACCTCGTCGGCGGCAGCGCCGGCGAAGTGGTCGGCGGTGACGTTGCGAATGCAATTGCCGCTGGTCTGGATGGCGTGCATCTCCACGCTTGCGAGATCGGCCAGGATCGCCGGAATGTCCGACAGCGCCGGCCAGTTGAACTGGATGTTCTGGCGCGTGGTGAAATGGCCGTAGCCCTTGTCGTATTTGCGGGCGATGTGGCCGAGCATGCGCAGCTGCTTGCCGTTCAGCGTGCCATAGGGTACCGCGATGCGCAGCATGTAGGCATGCAGCTGCAGATAGACGCCGTTCATCAGCCTCAATGGCCGGAACTGGTCCTCGGTGATCTCGCCGGCAAGACGGCGCTGCACCTGGTCGCTGAACTCGGCGACGCGGGCCTGGACAAAATCGTGGTCGAACTCATCGTAACGGTACATGCTTGGTCTTTCAGGGCGCGTCCGCCCATGCCTGGTGTCTTGGTTATGCTGCCCGCGCAGCCTGCTTGCCGAGATCGTTGCGGATGGTCGGGCCGGCGGCGCGGATCTTCTCGCGCAGCCGCACCGGTTGGACGACGCCGTTGACGACTTCAGCGTCGATCAAATTGACGTCGACCACTTCGTTGGCGGCATAGGCCTTGGCGCCGATCGCCTCGAGCCTGTCATCGGCTGCCTTGTCATGGGCGAGGTCGGCATGATCCACCGTCTCGGCCCAGCCGCCATCGGCGTACCAGACGGCGATGCCGTCGGTGAGGCGGTTGGCGGTCAGTATCTTCATTGCTGAACTCCTTCGGCGACCGAACTGGACGCGCCTTCATGCCTGTGTGCCGCCAGCGGCTCGGACCGTTCAAAGTTGGCGCCGGCGACCGCATCGCCGATGATGGTCATGACCGGACCGGAAAGATCGGCGCGCGCTTCCAGCGACGGCAGGTCGGCAAGCGTGCCGTGGAAGCGCCGCCGGTTGGCGAGGCTGGCATTCTCGACCACGGCCACCGCAGTGTCCGGCGACAGGCCGGCCTCGATCAGCCGTCCGGCAACCTCGGCCGCCACCGAGCGGCCCATATAGACGGCGACGGTAGCGCCGGAAATCGCGAGCTTGGCCCAGTCGGGCAGCGAATTGCCCTTGAGGTCGTGGCCGGTGGTGAACACCATCGACGAGGAGACACCGCGCAAGGTCAGCGGCAGTTCGAAATCGGCGGCGGCGGCAAAGGCCGCGGTGACGCCCGGGACCACCTCATAGGCGATGCCGGCGTCGCGAAGTGCCGCCATCTCTTCGCCGGCCCGGCCGAACACCAGCGGATCGCCAGACTTCAGCCGCACGACACGCTTGCCTTCACGGCCAAGCTCGACCAGCAGCGCATTGATCTCAGCCTGGCTCTTGGTGTGGCAGCCCTTGCGCTTTCCGACCGGCAGGCGCTCGGCATCGCGGCGACCCATGGCAACGACCGCCTCGGGCACAAGGGCGTCATGGACGATGACATCGGCTTCCATCAGCAGACGATGGGCTCGCAAGGTCAATAGATCCTCGGCGCCCGGACCGGCGCCAACCAGCGCGATGTGACCGCAAGCGGGCGTGTTCGACAGCAGAAGATCGACGGCGGCGTCATGCGCCTGCGAAAGCTGGCCGGCTTCAGCCGCGCGCGCAGGAGCGCCAGCGAAGAAATCATGCCAGAAGCGGCGGCGGGCATTGCCTCTCGGCAGCAGCTTCTCGGCAGCCCCGCGAAACGAAGCTGCAAGAATTGCCAGCGGCCCGAGCGACGGCGACAGCATGCGGTCGATGCGGCCGCGCAACATCTGGGCAAGCACCGGGCCTGCACCCTCGGTGCCGATGGCGATGGCCACCGGCGCGCGGTTGACCAGCGCCGGGGTGAAGAAATCGCAAAGCTCAGGCCGATCGACGGCATTGACCGGAATGCCTAGGCGGCGCGCATCCGCGGCCACCCGGCGGTCGAGTTCCTCGTCGCCGCTGGCGGCAAACACCATGACCGCGCCTTCGAGCTGCGACGCCTCGTAAGTCGCGGCAAAATGCGTCGCGCCGGCCTGGGCGACGAAGGCGAGCAGGTCGGGCTCGGCATGTTCCGCGATGATCCGCAGGACCGCGCTCGACTGTCCGATCAGCCGCGCCTTGGCCAGCGCCTCTTCGCCGCCCCCGACGATGGCCACAGCTTCGCCCTCAACCCGCATGAACACAGGGAACGCGTTGAGCTTGGGAGCAGTGTGCGACATGGACGCGAGCGGAATCCTCAATGAGCTTGCAGTTCTACGCGCGAGCGCGAGAAACCAGAAGGAACGCACTCGCGCATCCCTTATCGGGATGCAATTGCTTTTCTGAAAGCATCCCGGCTAAGAGAAAAATATTTCTCATTTACAGATAGAGCGGATTCAAGCTGCTGTCGCAGGCCTTGATTTGTGGCTCTTTTAGCGCCCGGCGAGAAAAGCCGCAAAACTGTTTTTTCTAAATTCTACCAAGTTAGTAGATTAAAGTCGCGACCTCGGGATAGCCAGAATGTCCAACGCCGACGTGGCTGCCGACTGGAACATTACCGGCTCGAGGTGCGTTCTCAAAAGGCCCGTCATGTCGGATCGAAATCCGGCTGCGGAATGCCAACTAAAGGTCGCCACGCGGCTAAAAAGGAGCCCTGTCATCATGAACACAATCATACTCAAGCACGGTATCTGGGTGATCGTGGCCGATGGCGAGAAGGCGCTTTTCCTCAGGAACGCCGGTGACAACAAATATCCGAATCTCGAGGTGGTGCAGGAAATGCAGCAGGACAACCCGCCCACCCGCGAGCAAGGCAGTGACAGCCCCGGCCGATACAGTGATGGTCCCTCCGTACACCGCAGCGCAGTCGAGGATACGGACTGGCACCGCATCGGCAAGGAGCGTTTTGCCGATGAAATCGCCGCCCGGCTCTACAAGCTCGCGCATGACGGCGAGTTCAGCGAGATCGTGCTCGTCGCGCCGCCGGTGGTGCTTGGGACAATACGCAAAAAGCTGCACAAGGAGGTCGGGGACAAGGTGACCGCCGAAATTCCCAAGACATTGACCAACCATGCCATACCGGAAATCGAGGCCTTGCTGCGGGCAGCCTGATCATTGTCGATCGGCCCTGACGAATCGAGACGAATAGCTCCGCACAAATTCCGATCCGGCCGGCAGCTTCTCAGCTGCCGGTCAAATATTTGCGCCAGCGCCGTCGATTTCACGGCTTTGCGGGTTGCATCGCCGACATACCATCCACCATATTGCAAACAGGCGGCGGCCTTGGGCGGCGCTCATCCAACATCGCTGACTTGAAAGGCGCTCCATAGACAATGCCGCATGACACGCCCCTTATCGCCACCATCGTCGCCGGTCTGGGGCTGGCTTTCGTCTTCGGGGCTCTCGCCAACCGCTTCCGCATTCCGCCCCTGGTCGGTTATCTCATAGCCGGCGTGCTGGTCGGGCCGAACACGCCCGGCTTCGTCGCCGATGCCGGGCTTGCCAACGAACTGGCCGAAATCGGCGTCATCTTGCTGATGTTCGGCGTCGGGCTGCACTTCTCGCTCAAGGATCTGCTGTCGGTGCGTGCCATCGCCGTGCCGGGCGCCATCGTCCAGATCGGCTTTGCCACCGCGCTTGGCGCTGGTCTTGCCTGGATGCTCGGCTGGTCGATGGGCGCGGGGCTGGTGTTCGGCCTGGCGTTGTCGGTCGCCTCGACCGTGGTGCTGCTGCGTGCCCTGCAGGAACGGCGGATGATCGAGACCGAGCGCGGCCGCATCGCCGTCGGCTGGCTGATCGTCGAGGATCTGGCCATGGTGCTGGCGCTGGTGCTGCTGCCGGCGCTCGCTGGCGTGCTCGGCGGCCAGGAGCAGGCCGACGCCCATGCCAGCGGCCTGCTGTCGCTGCCGGCCAGCTACGGCATCTGGGGCGTCGTCGGCATCACACTGGCCAAGGTCACCGCTTTCGTCATCGTCATGCTGGTGGTCGGCCGCCGGGTCATTCCCTGGATCCTGCACTATGTCGCCCATACCGGCTCGCGCGAACTGTTCCGGCTGGCGGTTCTGGCCATCGCGCTCGGCGTCGCCTTCGGTGCGGCCAAACTGTTCGGTGTCTCGCTGGCGCTGGGCGCCTTCTTCGCCGGCATGATCATGAGCGAATCCGAACTCAGCCACCGCGCGGCGGAAGAATCGCTGCCGCTGCGCGATGCCTTCTCCGTGCTGTTCTTCGTCTCGGTCGGCATGCTGTTCGACCCGTTCAGCCTGATCAGCAATGGTTGGCCGATCCTGGCGACGCTCGCCATCATCATCATCGGCAAATCACTGGCCGCGTTCGCCATCGTTGTTGCCTTCGGCTATCCCATCGCCACGGCGCTGATAATCTCGGCAAGCCTCGCCCAGATCGGCGAGTTCTCCTTCATCCTGGCTGAACTCGGCGTCGGGCTGAAGCTGCTGCCGGAACAGGGCCGCGACCTCATTCTGGCCGGTGCGATCCTGTCGATCGTCCTCAACCCGCTGATGTTCCTGGCCATCGACTGGATGAAGCCATGGCTGGAACGGCGCGCCGCCAGGACGGCACCACCGGTCGAGGCAAAACCGGTTGGTCCAGCGACGGAGCCGGGCCAGGTGGCCTCTGTCGCGGCAGCGGCGAAAAAGGAGGACGGGCCGCCGCCAAAGACGACACTCACCGGCCATGCCATCCTGATCGGCTACGGCCGTGTCGGTGGCCTGGTCGGCTCGGCGCTGAAAGGCGCGGCAATGCCCTTCCTGGTCATCGAGGACGCCGACAAGACGCTGGCGAAGCTGAAAGCGGACAGCGTCGAGACCGTCGCCGGCAATGCGGCCAATGCCGAAGTGTTCGCCGCCGCCAATCCCGAGGGCGCCAGCCGGCTGATCCTTGCGATCCCCAATGCCTTCGAAGCCGGCCAGATCGTGCTCCGCGCGCGCGCCGCCAATCCCGCTATCAACGTCATCGCCCGTGCCCATTCCGATGCCGAGGTCGAACATCTCAAGGGTTTGGGCGCCGATACGGTGATCATGGGCGAGCGCGAGATTGCGCGCGGGATTGTGGAAGAAGTTCTCGGTTCCAAACCGGGGTTGAGGCGCGAAACCGCCGAGCCGTCGGTGGCCTGAGTCCCAAAGCCCAAGCTGCACTCTCGCACGCTGGCAACGTGATCGGCTCGACCACCCTTTCAAGCGAGCATCACGCCACGAATGCAGAGCCGCCATTTTGCGCGATACTGCTGAGGTATTTGGCGGGCGGCTTCCCAAGCGCCTTCTTGAACATGGTGATGAAGGCCGTAACGGAACCATAGCCGAGATCGCCCGAGACCTGCTGGACACTCTTGCCGGAAGCCAGTTCCCGAATTGCAACGATCAAGTGCAATTGCTGGCGCCAGCGCCCGAAACTCAGCCCCGTCTCCTTTGCCACAAGGCGGGCGAGGCTGCTCTCGCTGAGCGCGATGCGGTTGGCCCATTCCGCCAGTGTGCTGCGGTCGGCAGGGTCTTGCGCCAACGCTTCGGCGATCCTGTTCAAGCGTGGCTCGGACGAGATCGGCAGGTGCAATTGCTGGACAGGCATGCGTGGCAATTCGGTGAGCAGCATCTTGGTCAAGAGTTCGCCCCTCGCCCCGTCATCCTCCACCCGATCGGAAAGCTCGATGATCAATTCGCGCAGCAGGGGCGAGATTGAAAGCGTGCAGCACCGCTCCGGCAGATCGGCGGCTCCCGGCTCTATGTAGACGAAGAAAATCCGGGCGTTGGCGGTTGCGACATTGCTGTGCTCCATGCCGCCGGGGATCCACACCCCGCAATGCGGCGGCACCATCCATAGACCGCTTGGAACGCGGCATGTGACGCCGCCGCCGAGTGCGAAGACGAGTTGGCCTTTGCGGTGCCGATGGGCGGGGACTTCCGCTCTGGTGTCGGGGATGTCGACGCGCACGGCAATCGCCGGCGCGGCAGGGTCATCCACATCGAGATCGAGCCAGGGGTAGCTGAGGGGTTGTCTCATGGTTGACTGTTATTAGCGATTAAACGCCATGATAGCTAAATTCTTTAACAGCGAAAGTCGATAAGCTCCGGCTCGTACTCAGCTTGCCGTGCTTTCCACAGCAAGCTGGCACCGACAAGCCAGCAACAAGGTACGCCATGCTCGCCCTGGTCATCTCTCCCGAAAGCGCGACCGGGTTGAGGCTCACCGACATCGCCGAGCCTCAACCGGCTTCGAACGAAGCGCTTGTCTCTGTCCACGCAACTTCGTTGAACCGGGGCGAACTGCGCCTGCTTGCCATACGCCCCGAGGGCTGGATACCCGGCCAGGACATCGCGGGGATTGTCGAACGAAGAGCGGCCGATGGTTCCGGGCCAGCCGTCGGCGCCCGGGTTGTTGCTTTGGTCGACGAGGCCGGTTGGGCCGAACGCATCGCAGTCCCAATCGACCGTCTCGCCGTCCTGCCGGATGACGTCAGTTTCGTTTCCGCAGCCACGCTTCCTGTCGCCGGTACGACGGCACTAAGGACTCTACGCCATGGCGGCGACCTCGCCGGCCAGCAGGTCTTGATCACGGGTGCAAGCGGAGCGGTCGGCCGTTTTCAGATCCAGATCGCCCGCGAGCAAGGCGCCTCGGTGACGGCAATCGCCGCGGCCCGGCATGCCGACGATCTCCGCGGCCTCGGAGCCCGGCAGGTTGTCGAAGCGATCGATCTGGCCGAGGGGCCGTTCTCGCTGATCACCGAGTCGGTCGGCGGCCAAAGCCTCGCACGCGCGATCGAACGTATCGCACCTGGCGGGACCATCGTCATGTTCGGTTCGAGCAGCGGCGAGCTGACGCCCGTCGGATTCCGCCAGTTCGTTCCGGATCATGAAGGGGCAAGGCTTCAGACTTTTGCGTACTACACGTCTGGTCCAGGCATCGGCGAGGACATCGCCTCACTGCTCGCTCTGGTCGCAGCCGGCCGGCTCGAAACGCGCGTGGCCTTGACGGCGCCGTGGACAGACGTCGCTCAAGCGCTGGACGCACTGCGACAGCGCAGCTTCAGCGGCAAGGCTGTTCTCACCATAACAGGATGAGCATCCTGTTTTGTCACACGTGCTGGCCGCCATTGATGTGGATTTCCGAGCCAGTCACATACGACGCCTGCTGCGAGCACAGGAAAAAGATGATGTCGGCGACTTCGGCCGTGGTGCCAAGGCGCCTGAGAGGAATGGTCTCGACGATCTTGTCCGTGCCCGGCGACAGGATCGCGGTATCGATTTCGCCCGGCGCAATCGCGTTGACCCGGATGCCGTGCGGACCGAAATCATGCGCCATCTCGCGCGTCAGCGAGCCGAGTGCCGCCTTCGATGTCGCGTAGGCCGTGCCGGCGAAAGGATGCACGCGGGTTCCGGCGATCGAGGTTACGTTGACGATCGAGCCCTTGGCCGCCGCCAGTTCCTTGAACAGCCCGCGCGCCAGCATGATCGGCGCGAAGAAATTGACCTGGAACACGTCGCGCCAGACATGCATCGGCGTGTCGATCGAATTCATGCGGCTGTTGCCGTCCTTGAGCTTCGGCGAAATGCCGGCATTGTTGACCAGCGCATGCAACTGGCCGCCATGCGCTTCCAGCCGGTGGCGAATTTCGGAGACGGCGATGCCGACATCCTCCTGATCGGCGAGATCGACCTTGATGTGGTCTTCCGGCCCGGCCGGCCACGGGCAGTCCTCGGCGAAAGCCTGCCTGGAGCAGGTGATGACGCGCCAGCCCTCGCGCGAAAAACGCTTGACGGTGGCGTGGCCGATGCCGCGGCTGGCGCCGGTCAGCACGATGGTCTTTCGGGTGTCGAGTTCAGTCATTTCAGGTCTCCAGCCGGCAGATGTAGCCGAACGCCGCCGAGGTGGCGAGAGGCCGAAATGTCACCATTCACCTCAAAGGAGGAACCGGGAAGCCGGCTCGCCGTTGGTCCTTGAATGCGGAAAGGGCGCGGGGTTCTGAATCAATCTATCAGGACAAAGCCATGACACAGACAGCACCCCTCGACATCGCCACTGCCTTCACCAAAGCGTGGACAGGACACGACCTCGAAAAGGCAGCATCCTATGTCGCCGACGACGTCGTTTTTGATGGGCCGATGCAACAGTCGACTGGCAAGGCCCCCTACCTCGAGGGCCTGACCAAACTTTCACAGGATGTGACCGGTGTGCGCATGATCGCGGCCTTCGGAGACGACCACCAGGCGCTGCTTATGTATGACTTGATGACAGAGTCGTCCGGCGCGCTTTCCTGCGCCAAGCACCTCACCATCAGCGACGGCAAGATTCACAGCGACAAACTGACCTTTGACAGCAAGAAGCTGGGCAGCGCCAAACCAAAGGCGAATTAGCGGGTCTACTCAGCCGCCAAGGAGGTCGAGGATCGAGGTCTGCCGCTTCTTGCGCGGACCGCCGACGTCGCCTGGCGGCACCGGGTGCTTGATCGATGCGGTGGCGCCGTCATCCTCCGGCATGGAAAGGCCATCGGCATCGACGGTTTGGGCGGGACGGGCCGCGCGGACCGGCGCTGGTGCTTGGGCAACCGGCGCTGCTGGCCGCGCCGGTGCCTGCTGGCTGACCGACGTGGACGGAACCGGCGCCGTGTTGTTCGCCGAGGGTATCTCGTCGGGGACGATTGTGTCGGCCGGCGTCGATTTCCAGGTGCCGGGCAGCGGCCGCACCGGCACACCCTCGTGGGCCGCAACCATGAACTCGTGCCAGGCCTGCGCCGGCAGTGCGCCGCCGGTGACCTTCTTCATCGGGCTGCCATCATCATTGCCGAACCACACACCGGTGGTGAGGTTGGCGGTGTAGCCGACGAACCAGGCGTCGCGCGAATTCTGACTGGTGCCGGTCTTGCCGGCCGATGGCCAGGCGAAAGCCGCTTTCCGGGCAGTGCCGATCTCAACCGTGCCCGTCATCATCGAGTTCATCATGCCGACGATCTCAGGCTTGACGACGCGCGGCGCGCTGCCGCCGCCGCTGTCGTAAAGCACTTTGCCCTCGGTGGTCGTCACGCGCCGGATGAAATGGATGTCGGGCTTGTAGCCGCCATTGGCAAAGGGGACATAGGCCGATGTCAACTCCAGCGGCGTCACTTCCGAAGTGCCGAGCGCGATCGAGGTGTTGGCTGTCAGGTCGGACTGGATGCCCATGCGGTGCGCCGCCTCGACAACCGCGTTCGGCCCGACCTCCATGGTCAGCTGCGCTGCCACCGAATTCAGAGACTTGGCCAGCGCAGTGGCCAGCGTCACCTTGCCGAAATACTTGCCGCCGTAATTGTCGGGCGTCCAGTTGCCGATCTTGATCGGCGCATCGTTGCGGATGCTGTCGGGCGTGCGGCCGGCTTCAAGAGCGGCCATATAGACGAACGGCTTGAATGCCGAGCCCGGCTGGCGACGTGCCTCCGAAGCACGGTCGAACTGGCTGGTCGAATAGTCGTAGCCGCCGACCATGGCGCGCACCGCACCGGAATCGTCGATCGACACCAGGGCGCCCTGGCTGACGTTGAGTTTCTTGCCGCTGTCGTCGATCAGCCTGCGGATCGATTGCTCGGCGAGCTTCTGCAGGTTCAGGTCGACGGTGCTGTCGATGACGATATCGCCGCGTACGTCGCCGATCAGGTCGGGCAGTTCCTCCATGATGGTATCGGCGACGTAATTCTCCGAGCCGGTCCAATAGGAAGGCGCACGCGTTGCCGGCGCGCTCATCGCCGAGGTCAGTTCCTTGGCGCTGATCTTGCCCTCGTCGCGCATGGCGGCAAGCACCAGCTGCGAGCGTTCCTCGGCGGCCTTGGGATCGCGTGCCGGGGACAGCCGCGACGGCGCCTTCAGCAGGCCGGCAAGCAATGCGGCTTCCGACAGGGTGACGTCGCGCGCGCTCTTGCCGAAATAGCGGCGCGAGGCGGCTTCGACGCCATAGGCGCCAGAGCCGAAATAGACCCGGTTCAGGTACATTTCGAGGATCTGGTCCTTGGTGTGCTTGTGCTCCAGCCATAGCGCCAGCAGCACTTCCTGCACCTTGCGCTCCAGCGTGCGGTCGGGTGTCAGGAACAGGTTCTTGGCCAATTGCTGGGTCAGCGTCGAGCCACCCTGCGAGAAATGCCCGCCAAGCACATTGGTGACCATCGCGCGGGAAAGCCCGATCGGGTCGATGCCGAAATGCGAGTAGAAGCGCCGATCTTCGATGGCGATGACGGCTTCCGGGATATAGGGCGACATTTCGTGCAGGCCGACCGCCTCGCCGCCGCTCATGCCGCGATTGGCGAGCAATTGGCCATCTGCCGAGACGATCTTGATGTTGGGGGCGCGGTCGGGAATCGACCAGGTCGTCGCCGCCGGCATCTTGGCGCCGTAGTAGATGACGATGCCGGCCACGGCGATGCCGCCCCAGATGGCGAGCACGAAGCACCAGTAGAATAGCCGGCCGAGCACGCCGAACAGGCCGCGCCGGCTTCTGCCGCGCTTGACCCGCGACGATTTCCCTTTGGCCGGCTTGCGTTTTGCGGAGGCTTTGCGATTGCTCGGCACGACGCGATCCTCCTCGTTCACCGAAAGACCCGCCGAGGACCGCGCCTGCGGCGGCCCCTCGAAACTGGGTTCGATGCGACTGTCTCTGCGGTTCGCCATGCGCTGTGCTTGATGTCCCCGATGCCTATGGCGTTCGGGTTGAAGAGTAGATGCGGCGATTTAAGGGCGGGTTAAGTCGTGTTCGAATGCCGGCCTTGGGGTTGGGCAGCCAAAAAGGCCAGCGTCTGCTCTTTGCAGGTTACTGACACCACGCTGTTCGCTGTCTCGTTCAGATGGGCTCGAACTTCACATCCGGCTGGTCGGGACCGCCGGCTTGCCGCAACAGCGCGACAATGTGTTCGCCCCTGTCAACCGGCTGTCGCCTCCAGTTCGAGGCGTTCGTGACGTGCAGCCAGCCATCGACCATCATGAAAAAATCCTCGGATTGATCATGTCCGGCGCCGAAGCGAAGCGATTTGTTTTCAGCGAATCGAACCAGCGCCGGATCGATCGACCTGTAGAGCACAGGCCAGTTGCCGCCGCCGGAATCCATATGAAACTTGTAGCTCGGGGCGAAATCCAGCCGTCGCCGCAACAGGCTTCCGTCGAAAAAACAGAAGCCGGGCCACAGGAACCAGCCGCCTGGCGTCGGCGTGTCGCGCCGCACGCTGCCGTAGAGGCTTTTGCCCTCCATCCGGGCGCGGATCGAAAACGGTTCAGTCGGAAAGATGTCATGATCGATGAAGCCGAACAGCTTCGGCCCGAACCTGGGCAAGAAATTCCGCACGATCCAGTTGAGCGCTTGACCGTGCGATCTGCTGACGACCAGCCTGTTCTTCGGCAATGCGACATAGGGGACATGCTGGCGACGGCAGAGATCGCGGATTGCTTCCCTTGCCTCGCCCTTGTTGCTGTTGTCGAAAACGATGTAGCTTTCGTGCTCGGCCAGGTATCGGCGTACCAGGTGGATCTGCCATTCGATCATTTCGGGCCGGTTGAAGGCCACGGTGGCGACGACCGCATCGCGGAATACCTGCTCTTGCCCCTGCAATTCGCTGACCGGTGCGGATGTCCTCAGAAAGCGAAACACCCGCCAACGATAGCGCAGCAGCGCCTCGCGCCTTGGCGGTCTGTTCAGCCTCTCCCATTCCGCCACGGTGATCGGGGGCTGATCGACGTCTTCCGGGGCGTCAGAAGCAACCATGTCGCGCCCCCGCATGGCTTAGTTCTGCTGGATCGAAATGCCCTTGTCGTCGATCTTGAGCTCGACGCCCTTGGGTTTGGTCTGCTCGCGATAGACATAGATACCAAGCGCGATGACCACGACGACGAGCGCGCCGATGACGAGATTGAGCGTATTCTGTTTCATTGCGCGCTCTTTGCGTTGTCGAGCCTCAGGCTCGTTTCAGAACCTTGACCAGCACCAGCAGGATGATGGCGCCGATCGTGGCATGGATGATCGCGGCGAGAGTGCCGCCGCCGATGGAAAAGCCGATCCGCGGAAACAGCCAGCCGGCGATGAACGCACCGACGATGCCCACGATGATGTTGCCGATCAGGCCGAAGCCGAATCCGGAAACGATGAGACCGGCGAGCCAGCCGGCGATGGCACCGATGATGATGAAGACGAGCAGGCTTTCGACACCCATAGCGATTTCCTCCGAGCAAGAGGGCGACCGCGGACCGGAAAGCCCCGAATCGGCCTCGATATCAACGGCTTCAGGCTATTCGAAAGCAGCCGGCCTCACCAGCGGCGCGCTTATTGATCGTCGTCGTCGCTTGCGGCAGGGCGCCAGCTGGTCGGCTCGACCTTCTTTTGCGTGTGACTGTCGATATAGACCCACCAGCCGTCGTCGCGATATTGCGCGATGGATTCGTTGATGACGCCGTCGCTGTCCTTCCAGGTCACGGAGACCTTGGAGCCGTCTGTCGGCGCGGTCGCAATCGGCTTTCTGTCCGCCATGTCATTATCCCCAATTGCACCGACAAACTGAGCCGACAGAACGCGACGGCCTGTATCGGGTTCCAAACGGTCACCGGCCCGCGGAGCGCGCCAACGGCCCTCAGCTATGGGCGAAGATATCCTCTTCGTCCCAGCCCATCAGGTCAAGCTTGGCACGCGTCGGCAGGAAGCGGAAGCAGGCATCGGCCTCCTTGGTCCGCCCATCGCGCGCCAGCCGTCCGGCCAGTACATCGCGCAACCGGTGCAGATAGAGCACGTCGGAAGCCGCATATTCGAGCTGTTCGGGCGACAGCGTCTCGGCCGCCCAGTCCGACGATTGCTGCGCCTTGGACAGCCCGACGCCGAGAAGCTCGAAGCAGATGTCCTTGAGCCCGTGGCGGTCGGTATAGGTGCGGGTCAGCCGCGAGGCGATCTTGGTGCAGAACACCGGCTCCGGCATGACGCCGAACGCATTGTAGAGAACGGCAAGATCGAAGCGGCCGTAGTGGAACAGCTTGGTTACGCCACGGTTCCTCAGCAGGCTGACGAGGTTCGGCGCCTTCTTCTGGCCGGGCGCGATCTGGATGACGTCGGCGCTGCCGTCGCCGGGCGAAATCTGCACCACGCACAGCCGGTCGCGATGCGGATTGAGCCCGAGCGTTTCGGTGTCGATGGCCACTGCCCCGACATTGTAGTGCGAGAGGTCGGGCAGGTCGTTTTTATGGAAACGGATATCGGCCATTGTCTTCTCCGGTCGAGCCCTACAGTGCCCCCTGACCCGCAGGGGATGCTGCAGCGCTTTATCTTGTGGCCCGTCCTCGCCGCGATCGGCTGAAAAATCAACAGGAAAACAGGGGTTCCGCTGCTCAGCGCGTCAAGGCATCGAGAATCCGCGCCCAGGAGCGCTGGCCCTTGTGGAAGGAGCTGAGCTCGTATTTCTCGTTGGGCGAGTGGATGCGGTCGTCGTCGAGGCCGAACCCGACCAGCAGCGATTCCATGCCGAGATAGGTCTGGAAATCGCCGACAACCGGAATGGAGCCGCCGCTGCCCGTCGTAACCGCCGGCTTCGGCCATTCGTCGGACAGCGCATTCTTGGCCTTGGCCAGGAAGGGCGAGTCGTAGGAAAGCTGGATTGCCGGCGAGCCGCCATGCGGATGGAATTCGACGGAACAGTCGGCCGGAATGCGCTCCTTGACGAACTTCTGGAACGCGGCCCGGATTTTTTTCGGGTCCTGCTTGTGGACGAGGCGAAACGAGACCTTCGCCGAGGCTTCGGCCGCGATCACCGTCTTGAAGCCCTTACCGGTATAGCCGCCGATGATGCCGTTGAACTCGGCCGTCGGCCGCGCCCAGGTCAATTCCAGCACGGAGCGGCCCTTTTCGCCCGACGGGATCGACAGGCCGACCGGTCCCAGGAACGTCTCGGCAGTCTCGCCGAGCGTCTCCCATGATTTCAGGATCTGCGACGGCGTTTCCTCGACGCCATCATAGAAGCCGGGAATGGTGATGTGGCCGTCCTTGTCGTGGACATCGGCCAGCACCCTGGCCAGGATGCGGATCGGGTTGGCGGCGGCACCACCATAGAGGCCCGAATGCAGGTCGCGGTCGGCGGCCTTCACCGTGATCTCCTCACCCACCAGCCCGCGCAATCCGACGCAGATCGACGGCGTGTCGCGATCCCACATGCCGGTATCGCAGACCAGCGCGAAATCGGCCTTGAGTTCGTCGGCATTGGCCTCGAGAAACGGCTTCAGAGAAGGCGAACCGGATTCCTCTTCGCCCTCGAACAGGATGGTGATGCGGCAAGGCAGATTGCCATGCACCTGTTTCCAGGCGCGGCAAGCCTCGACGAAGGTCATCAACTGGCCCTTGTCGTCGGCCGACCCCCGACCGACGATCACCTTGTGGTCCGGCCCGACCTCCTTGACAGCAGGCGCGAACGGATCGCTTTCCCACAATTCGATCGGGTCGACCGGCTGAACGTCATAATGGCCGTAAAACAGCACATGCGGCGAACCGGCCGGGCCGTCATGGTGCGCAACCACCATCGGGTGGCCGGCCGTGTCGCGAACGCTGGCGTCGAAGCCGATCAGCTCGAGTTCGGCCACCAGCCATTCCGCCGCCTTGCGGCAGTCGGCGGCATAGGCTGGATCGGTGGAGATGGACTTGATCCTGAGCAAGCCGAACAGGCGCTCGAGGCTCTGGTCGAGATTCTTGTCGAGACGGTCGAGGACGGGGGAAACTGCGGACATATGTGAAGCCTTTCGATTCAGAACCGGAACCGTAAAGGCATGACGGGAAAACGAAAAGCCCGCGATCATTGGACCACGGGCTGCAAACATCTCTGCGAGGCAAAAAAAGACCGCCGTGGTGGAGGGGGAACCACGGCGGCCTTCTACTCGAAACGATGCGGCAGCCCGGAGAGGGGGGATAGGCTGCCGCAGGTGTCCGGGATAGGCGGGGGACGGGCCTTGCTCCGGACTCGGCGAAAACTGCCGATGACGTGTATTTGGGTCTCTGAACGTGGCGATTCAAGGGCACGAAAATTACAGTTTTGTAACATGGGCGTGAGCAGGGCGACGGCGATCTGTCAGGGTGTTGCCGGAACCGATAGTCGAGGCTGCCTTTGGCATGGACCAAGCCGCCGCGCCGCGCTATCCCTGCCGGCATGAAAAAAGGCGATCATCTCTTCCTTGTCGACGGCTCCGGCTACATCTTCCGTGCCTATCACGCGCTGCCGCCGCTGACCCGCAAATCCGACGGCCTGCCGGTCGGCGCCGTTTCCGGCTTCTGCAACATGCTGTGGAAGCTGATGCTCGACGCCCGCAATACCGATGTAGGCATCGTGCCGACGCATTTCGCCGTCATTTTCGACTATTCGTCAAAAACCTTCCGCAATGACCTCTACCCCGAATACAAGGCCAACCGCTCGGCACCGCCGGAAGATTTGATCCCGCAATTCGGCCTGATCCGCCAGGCGACCAGGGCGTTCAACCTGCCCTGCGTCGAGATCGAAGGCTACGAGGCTGACGATCTGATCGCCACCTATGCGAGGCTCGCCTGCGAAGCCGGAGGCGATACCACCATCATCTCCTCCGATAAGGATTTGATGCAGCTGGTTGGCGATACGGTCGCCATGTACGACCCGATGAAGGACCGCCAGATAGGCATTCCGGAGGTCATCGAGAAATGGGGCGTGCCGCCGGAGAAGATGGTCGACCTGCAGGCGCTGACCGGCGATTCGGTCGACAATGTGCCTGGTGTGCCCGGCATCGGGCCGAAGACGGCGGCGCAACTGCTCGAACAGTTCGGTGACCTGGACACGCTGCTGGCCCGGGCCGGCGAGATCAAACAGGACAAGCGCCGGGAATCGATCATCGCCAACGCCGACAAGGCGCGCATTTCTCGTCAGCTGGTGACGCTGATGAACGACGTACCGGTGACCGAGGGTCTGGAGGATTTCGTCCTGCACGCGCCCGACGGCCCGAAGCTGATCGGTTTCCTCAAGACCATGGAATTCACCTCGCTGACCCGCCGTGTCGCGGAAGCGACCAGCACCGAGGCCGGCGACGTCCAGGCCGTCGCGGTCACCGTCGAACGCGCCGATCATGCCCATGGCCCGGACGTTGGCGCCGGTTTGCCGCCGGCTGCCCGGAATGCGCCTGGCACTGAACCGGACGAAGCCGGCGGGACGGCGGAGACGTCAAAACAAGGCGATACCCCCTCCCTGCTCGCGGCACTAAGGCTTGAGCGCGCGGCCACCGGCAAGATCGATATTTCTGCCTATCATTGCATTCGCGATGTCTCGACCCTGAAAGCCTGGGTGGCTGAGGCACGGGAGGCTGGCATCGCCGCCTTCGACGTCAGGGCGACATCCGCCGATCCGATGCAGGCCGAACTGATCGGCATGGCTATCGCCACGGCTCCCGGACGCGCCGCCTACATTCCCTTCGCCCACATGAGCGGCAATGGCGACCTGCTCGGTGGTGGCGCGCTCGAAAACCAGATTCCGCTGCGCGAGGCGCTGGCGGTGCTGAAACCGCTGCTCGAAGACAGATCGGTTCTCAAGATCGCGCAGAACCTAAAATACGATCTTGTCATCATGAGCCGCTACGGCGTCGATGTCGCACCGTTCGACGACACCATGCTGATCTCCTACGTGCTCGATGCCGGTACGCCCCATGGTCACGGCATGGATGCGCTTGCCGAAAAGTGGCTCGGTCATACCCCTCTTCAGCTCAAGGACGTGACCGGCTCGGGCAAAAGCTCGGTCGGTTTCGATCAGGTCGACATCGACAAGGCGACGGCTCATGCCGCCGAAGACGCCGATGTGACGCTGCGGCTCTGGCTGGTGCTGAAACCGCGGCTTGCCGCCAAGGGCCTGGTGTCTGTCTACGAGCGGCTGGAGCGGCCGCTGGTGCCGGTGCTGGCGCGCATGGAACAGCGCGGCATCTCGGTCGACAGGCAGATCCTGTCGCGGCTCTCCGGCGAATTGGCGCAGGGCGCCGCTCGCCTCGAAGAGGAAATCTACCAGCTCATCGGCGAACGCATCAACATCGGTTCGCCAAAGCAGCTCGGCGACATCCTGTTCGGGCGCATGGGCCTGCCCGGCGGTTCGAAGACCAAGACCGGCCAGTGGTCGACCTCGGCGCAGCTTCTCGAAGATCTCGCTGCCGAAGGTCACGAACTGCCGCGCAAGATCGTCGACTGGCGCCAGCTGACCAAGCTGAAATCGACCTATACCGATGCGCTGCCCGGCTTCATCCACCCCGACACCAAGCGCGTCCACACCTCCTACGCGTTGGCCGCTACGACGACGGGACGCCTGTCATCCTCCGATCCGAACCTGCAGAACATCCCGGTGCGCACCGCCGAGGGCCGCAAGATCAGGACCGCCTTCATCACCGACAAGAGCCATCGGCTGGTCTCGGCCGACTACAGCCAGATCGAATTGCGGGTGCTCGCCCATGTCGCCGAGATCCCGCAACTGCGGCAGGCTTTCGCCGACGGCGCCGACATCCACGCCATCACCGCGTCGGAGATGTTCAACGTGCCGGTCGAAGGCATGCCCTCGGAGGTTCGCCGCCGCGCCAAGGCGATCAATTTCGGCATCATCTACGGCATTTCGGCCTTCGGTCTCGCCAACCAGCTGTCGATCCCGCGCGAGGAAGCCGGCAACTACATCAAGAAATATTTCGAGCGCTTCCCCGGCATCCGCGATTACATCGAGGAGACCAAGGCCTATGCCCGCGAGCACGGCTTTGTCGAAACGATCTTCGGCCGCCGCATCCATTACCCCGACATAAGATCGTCCAACCCCTCGCTCCGCGCCTTCAACGAACGCGCCTCGATCAATGCCCGCCTGCAAGGCACCGCCGCCGACATCATCCGCCGTGCCATGATCCGCATGGAGGAGGCGCTGGAAAAAGCAGGCCTTTCGGCACGCATGCTGCTGCAGGTGCATGACGAACTGATCTTCGAGACCGTCGAGGCGGAAGTCGAGGCGACGATCCCGGTCGTGCGTCATGTCATGGAAAACGCGGCGATGCCGGCGGTCTCGATGTCGGTGCCGCTGCATGTCGACGCGCGAGCCGCCAACAACTGGGACGAGGCGCATTAGCACCAACGCAAGGTGTGTTGAGATTCAGATCAGGCCGAGCCGAAAATGGTGGATTCCGAGAACCGGAGCGGAGCGTACTTTTCGTACGTGAGCACCGGAAGCGGCAGGAAGCCGCCATTTGCAGGCCGGCATCATCTGAATCTCAACTCACCTCAAGCCGCCTCAGCCAAACACTTGGCACATGTCCCGCGAAACTCGATCACCGCCTTCTTGGCGGCGAAGCCGGTGGAGCGCACCCATTCGTCCAAGCTGTGGCCGACATCGTGGTCGGACATCTCGGTGACCTGCCCGCATGTGTCGCAAATGGCGAAGGCAGTCATCGAATGGCTGTGGTCATGCGGCTCGGCGCAGGCGACGAAGGAATTGATGCTTTCAAGCCGATGCACGAAACCTGACTTCACCAGCGTGTCGAGCGCGCGATAGACCTGGAGCGGTGCGCGAAAACCGCGCTCGCGCAATTGGTCGAGCAAGGTGTAGGCACTGAGCGGTCCGCTGGCGGTCTCGAGTTTCTCGAGCACGCACAGCTGGTTTTTCGTCAGCACATCCCTTGCCGCCATGATCCTGTTTCCAACTCGCCTTGCGTCGCTTGCGCCGCGCACAAACGATCCATGTCCCACCCAGATAGCGACGAACAGGCATTTTTGCTACTGTTTCCAGCATTCTGCCCGCAAGGCGGCCGAGAACATCGATCGGAGCGGGGCAACAGGCAGGTTGCCCGCCGTTTTTCGCTTTGCCGGCTTATCGAGCGGACCTATTTCCTCGGCGGGCCTTTGCGCTCGGCAGAAGCCGCCCACAGATTGATGTCGGATTCGCGCGCGTAGGTGTCGATCTCGGCGAGTTCGGCATCGCTGAAGTCGAGCGCCTTGAGCGCGCCGACGCAGTCCTCGACCTGCTCCGGCCGGCTGGCGCCGATCAGTGCCGAGGTCACCCTGCCCTTGCGCAGCACCCAGGCCAGCGCCATCTGCGCCAGCGTCTGTCCGCGCCTGCCGGCGATGGCGTCGAGCGCCTTGATGTTGGCGATGGTCTTGTCGTTGATGAAGGCTGTCTTCAGCGACTTGCCCTGCGACGCACGGCTGCCGTCCGGAATGCCGCCGAGATACTTGTCCGTCAGCATGCCTTGCGCCAGCGGCGAGAACACGATGGAGCCAACGCCGAGCCCTTCGAGCGTGTCGAGCAGGCCGTCTTCCTCCACCCAGCGGTTCAGCATCGAATAGCTCGGCTGGTGGATGACGCAAGGCGTGCCAAGCTGCTTCAAGATATCGGCCGCCTCGCGCGTGCGCTGCGAATTGTAGGACGAGATGCCGGCATAGAGCGCCTTGCCCGAGCGCACGGCATGGTCGAGCGCACCCATCGTTTCTTCCAGCGGCGTGTCGGGATCGAAACGGTGCGAATAGAAGATATCGACATAGTCGAGCCCCATCCGCTTGAGGCTCTGGTCGAGGCTGGCCAGAATGTATTTGCGCCCACCCCATTCGCCGTAGGGCCCGGCCCACATCTGGTAACCGGCCTTGGTCGAGATGATCAGTTCGTCGCGGTAGGCAGCGAAGTCGGTGCGCAGGATCTCACCGAAGGCGGTTTCGGCAGAACCGGGCGGCGGACCGTAATTGTTGGCGAGGTCGAAATGCGTGATGCCGAGGTCGAAGGCCTTGCGCGCGATCGCCTGCTTGGTCTTGTGCGGCGTGTCGGTGCCGAAATTGTGCCACAGGCCCAGCGAGATCGCCGGCAGCTTCAGGCCGGAGCGGCCACAGCGGTTGTAGACCATTTTCTCGTAACGGTTTTCGGCGGGCGTGTAGGGCATCGGAAAATCCTCGAATGGAAACGAGCCGGTCGGCTGCATCGTCACAACGCGGCGAGTTGGCTCTGCCCCCACCCTTACCCTCTCTCCGTCGAAACGGGGAGAGGGTTGAGGTGTGCTGCCCTATTTCTTCTTCGCCAAAAGCGCCTTGGCTTCCTTGACGCCAAGTGCGGCCGGCCGTTCGCAGGTGGTCTGCATGGCGACGAACTTGCCGGTTTCGCCGGAACGCAGCAGGCCGGTCATCACGTCGACGGCGTGCAGCGCCAGCTCCATCGAACAGCGGTGCGGCCGACCTTCCGCGATCGCCACCGCCATATCGGCAAGGCCTGACGTGCGGTAGTTGGCCATCATGCCTTGCGAATGCATCTCGTTGGGCACGCCGAACGGATGCGGCCAGTTCGGCAGCTTCTTGACCGGCTTGGCCGCGACGGTGAAGCGAACGTCACCACCGAAGAAGTTCGGGTCCGGCACAAACACCGTACCCGCCTCGCCATAAAGCTCCATCGGCGCGTGGCCGTGGGCCCAGACGTCCCAGCTGGTGTTGAGCGTGATAACGGCGCCGTTCTCGAACTCCAGCAGCCCGTGGATGGTTGTCGGCGTGTTGACCGGTATCTTTTCACCCGCGCGCGGCTTTGAACTGATCGTGCGCTCCTTGGCCGGCGTCGTCGCGAAGGCCGCGACCTGCTTCACCGGCCCGATCAGCTGGATCAGATTGGTGATGTAATATGGTCCGATGTCGAGCACCGGCCCCGCGCCTGGCTGGAAAAAGAAATCCGGATTGGGGTGCCAGTGCTCCATGCCGTGGCCCATGACATGGCACGTGCCACTCGTGACCTTACCAAGCTTGCCGGTGTCGATCAGGTTGCGCACCAATTGATGCGCGCCGCCGAGGAAAGTGTCTGGCGCCGAGCCGATGCGCAGACCCTTTTTCTCCGCCCGCTTCTTAAGGTCGAGCCCTTCCTTGACCGACAGCACGAACGGCTTTTCCGAATAGACGTGCTTGCCGGCGTCGAGGATCTGCTTTGACACCTCATAGTGCACCGCCGGGATGGTCAGATTGACGATGATGTCGATGTCGTCGGCCTTGAGCAGGTCTTCGACGGTTTCGGCGCGCAGCTTGAACTCCTTCGCCCGCGCCTTGGCCGCCTCCATGTTGATGTCGGCGCAGGCACGCATTTCAATGCCGCGAAACAGCGGCGCCAGCGAAAAATACGCCTTCGAGATGTTGCCGCAGCCGATGACGCCGATGCCAAGTTTCTTTGCCATGCTGATTGCTCCTAATAGGTTTTGGCGGCTGCGATGGAGCGGCGGGCGAAACGCTCGATGTCGTTGGGGTTGTCCTGTTCCATGACGTAGTATTGGGCAGCACTCCTGGCACGCAACACCTTGATCAGGCCGGCCCAGTCGATGGTGCCATGGCCGACATCCGACCAGCCATCCTCATCCAGCCCCTCGCCGGGCTTGGCCATGTCCTTGACGTGGACGGCGCTGATGCGCTTGCCGTGTTTCTCGATCCACGGCAGCGGATCATCGCCGCCGCGCACCACCCAGGCAACGTCCATCTCCCAGCTGACATCGGGCGCGGATGAGAGGATGTGGTCCTGCGGCACCGATCCGTCGGCAAGTTTCTTGAACTCGAAATCATGATTGTGCCAGGCAAAGCCGTAGCCGGCCTTTTTCGCGGCATCACCGACCTTGGCCAGGCGTTCGCCGAAACCACGCCAGCCGGCCACGTCGGATGGCCGCTGGTCGGGCATCAGGAAAGGGCAGATGAGCAGCGTGATACCGAGTGCGTCGGCGGTTTTGCGCACGCCGTCAAAATCGTTCTCGAGCGCGTCGATCGAGAAATGCCCAGTCGGCATGGCAAGCCCGTTCCTGTCGAGCTCGGCACGGAATGCGCCGGGATCATCATAGACGCCGCCGAAACCTTCGACCTGGGCGTAGCCGAGCTTGCCGAGCATGGCGAGCACACCGTCCCAGGGTTGGAAATTGCGGGCGCTGTAAAGTTGGAATGACCAATTCATCGTCTCTGTCCGTTTTGCTTGGGGATCGTCGTTGGAAGGTTGGTTCTCGGAAGCTAGATGCGTGTGCCGGTTGCGGTGTCGAAAAGCGAGGCGCGCATCGGATCGAAGCCAAGCGTCACCGCCTCGTCGTTCTTGGGCGTGCGTTCCGAGGTCACTCGGACGCTGAAATTCTGCTGGGCAAGTTTCAGCCAGACCAGCGTGTCGGAGCCCATGGGTTCGACCACCTCGACATTGGCGGCCATCGAGAACGGCCAGCCGGTGCCGCTGTTCAGGCTGACATGCTCGGGCCTGATACCGAATGTGACGGGGCCGGGAGCCGGAGGCTTGGCAAAGTCGTAAGTGCCGAGCGGGATCTTGATATCCCCGGCCGCGAACCGCCAGCCGCCGTCGGCGTCTTCCAGGTGGCCATCGACGAAGTTCATTGCGGGCGAACCGAGAAAGCCGGCGACGAAGCGGTTGACCGGACGGTTGTAGATGGTCTGCGGCGCATCGAGCTGCTGGATGACGCCGCCCTTCATCACCGCGATGCGGTCGGCCAGCGTCATCGCCTCGATCTGGTCGTGGGTGACGTAGATCATGGTGTTCTGCAGCTTGCGATGCAGCAGCTTGATCTCGACGCGCAGTTCGGCGCGCAGCTTGGCATCGAGATTGGACAGCGGCTCGTCGAACAGGAACACGTCGACATCGCGCACCAGCGCCCGTCCGATGGCGACGCGCTGGCGCTGGCCGCCGGAAAGTGCGGCCGGCTTACGCTGCAGCAGCGGTTCGATCTGCAGGATTTCAGCCGCCCGCGTGATCCGCTTGGCGATCTCTTCTTTTGGCGTGCCGGCGACACGCAGCCCGAACGAAAGGTTCTTCTCCACCGTCATTTGCGGATAGAGCGCATAGGACTGGAACACCATGCCGATGCCGCGGTCCTTGGGCTCTTCCCAGGTGACGTTCTTGCCCTTGATGAAGATGCGGCCTTCGGAAACGTCGAGCAGGCCGGCAATGCAATTGAGCAAGGTCGACTTGCCGCAGCCGGACGGCCCGAGCAACACGATGAACTCGCCATCGGCGACATCCAGATTGAGCGTCTCCAGGACGGTCACCGCGCCGAAATTCAGCGACAGGTCCTGGATCGAAACGCTGGTATCGTTGGCTGCCGTCATCGCCATCACCCCTTCACCGCGCCGGCGGCGATGCCACGTACGAAAAGCTTGCCGGAGATGAAGTAGACGATGAGCGGCACAAGCCCGGTCAGGATGGTTGCGGCCATATTGACGTTGTACTCCTTCACGCCTTGCACCGAATTGACGATGTTGTTGAGCTGCACCGTCATCGGATAGGTGTCGGGGCGGGTGTAGACGACGCCGAACAGGAAGTCGTTCCAGATGCCGGTCACCTGCAGGATGATGGCGACGACGAAGATCGGCAGCGACATCGGCAGCATGATGCGCAGGAAGATGCCCCAGAAGCCGGCACCGTCGACACGTGCCGCCCGGAACAGCTCCTCCGGCATCGAGGAGAAATAATTGCGGAACAGCAGCGTCAGGATCGGCATGCCGAAAATGGAATGGACGATCACCAGCCCGCTGAGGCTGCCATAGAGGCCGATCTCGCGCAGGATGATGACGATCGGATAGATCATCACCTGGTAGGGAATGAAGGCGCCGACGATCAGGACGATGAAGAACGTATCCGCGCCCTTGAAGCGCCAATTGGCCAGTGCATAACCATTCACCGAGGCGATGGCGATCGACAGCAGCACTGACGGCACGGTGATGCGCACCGAATTCCAGAAGCCGCGCGAAAGCCCGTCGCAGTTAAGGCCGGTGCAGGCAGTCGACCACGCCTTGACCCACGGTTCGAAAGTGATCTCGAGCGGCGGTGAGAAGATGTTGCCGAGCCGGATCTCCGGCATGCCCTTGAGCGAGGTGACGACCATGACGTAGAGCGGCAAGAGGTAGTAGACCGCCATGACGAACAATGTGCCGTATAGGAAGACGTTGCGGCGCGAAATCACGCGGCGCGGCTTCGGGCCGTAGGGATCGGTGATGCCCTGGCGCGCGCCGGCGGCGGTGCTCGCTTGAGCGGTGATGTCTGCCATGCTCATTTGCGCCGCCCGAACTCGAGATAGGCCCAGGGCACGATGACGATCACCACCGAGAGCAGCATCATGGTCGAGGCAGCAAAGCCCTGGCCGAGGTTCTGGGCGAAGAACATATAGTCGTAGACGTATTTGGCCGGCACTTCGGAGGCGATGCCCGGGCCGCCGCTGGTCTGGGCCACGACGAGATCATAGACCTTGACGATGCCGGCAGCGATGATGACGAGCGTGGTGATGAAGACCGGCCGCATCATCGGGATGACGATGAACAGATAGGTCTTCCACATCGGGATCCCATCCACCCGCGCCGCCTTCCAGATGTCCTCGTCAATGCCGCGCAGGCCAGCCAGCATCAGGCACATGATGAGCCCTGTGCCTTGCCACAGCGCCGCGATCGATATGCCGTAGATGACGATGCTGGAATTGTAGAGCGGGTCGAAGCTGAAGCTCGTCCAGCCTAAGTCACGGACCACATGCTGGATGCCGAAATCCGGATTGAGCAGCCACTGCCAGACCAGGCCGGTGACGATGAAGGAGAGCGCGAAAGGATAGAGGAAGATGGTGCGCAACGTGTCCTCGAAGCGGATCTTCTGATCGAGCAGTGCTGCAAGCAGGAAGCCGATGACCAGCGAGAACACCAGCGAGATCGCGCCGTAGATCAGCAGGTTTTCGATCGAGATCAGCCAGCGCGGCGTCGCCCACAGCCGGTAGTACTGGTCGAGCCCGACGAAATTCAGCCGCGGCAGAAGCTTCGAATTGGTGAAGGAATAGAGCACCGTCCAAACGGTGCCGCCGACGAAAACCACCATGGCGGTGAGGATCATCGGGATCGAGGCGACCTTCGCATTGAGGTTGCGGAACAGAAGGTTCGGGCGTTCGCTCTTGCTCATCTCGTCAGCCGGCTGGGTAAGGGCGGTGCATTCCCGGCCCTGCATTCGCAAGGCCGGGAGCGAGGTGGGTTGCCGCCAGCGTCAGTCCGCCGAAGCGATGAGGTCGGCGAAGCGCTTCTGTGCGTCTTCGATGGTCAATTCCGGCTTGGCGAAGAATTCGGCGAAAAGGTCTTCCTTCTGCTTCTGGGTGTCCTGCGAAAGCAGCTGATCCGTCCACGGTATGACGGCACCCTTGGCGAGGATGGCGAGGCCTTTCTTCATGCAGTCGTTCGCCGCGTTGAGATCGACGTCGCCGCGCACCGGCAGGGAACCCTTCTTCAGATTGAAGGCAACCTGCGTCTTGGGATCGAGCAGCGTCTCGGCCAGCACCTCCTGCGCCTTGCTCTTGTCGGCATCCTTGAGCAGCGGGAAGTAGAAGGCGTCGCCGCCCGTGGCTATGACCTCGTTCAGCCCAAGGCCCGGCAGGCAGGTATAGTCCTTGCCGGCGGTCTTGCCGGCAACCTGGAACTCGCCCTGTGCCCAGTCGCCCATGATCTGGCCACCCGCCTTGCCGGTGATGACCAGGTTGGTCGCCTGGTTCCAGTCCTGCACATTGGTGTTCTTCGCCATCTTGCGGGCATCGTCCGCGGCCTTGAAGACCTTGGCGACTTCGGGCCCGGCGGCGAACTTGGCATCCTTGTTCTTGTAGACCTTGAGGAACGTGTCCGTGCCGCCCACAGCCGCAAGCAGCACGTCGAAGGCACCGGAGGATTGCCAGGCTTGCCCGCCGACGGCGAGCGGGATGATGCCGGCCTTCTCCAGTGCCGGCGCTGCCGCCACGAATTCATTCCAGTCCTTCGGCAACGGCACGCCGGCCTTCGCGAAGGCTTCGTTGGACAGCCACAGCCACTGCCAGGAATGGATGTTGACGGGCACGCAATAGATCTTGCCGTCGATGGTGCAGCCGTCGAGCAGGCTCTTCGGCCGCACGACATCAGTCCACTTGCCCTTGGTGGCGACGTCGGTGAGGTCGCGCATCAGCCCGGCCTGCACCAACTCTTCCGCCTGCCGGCCGTGGTTGAACTGCGTGGCGCCCATCGGATCGCCACCGGTGATGCGGCTGATCATGATCGGCCGCGCCGTGCCGCCGGAGCCGGCAATGGCGCCGTCCACCCAGTGGTTGCCGGTCGCATCGAATGCCTTGGCAAGTTCCGCAACCGCCGCGGCCTCGCCGCCTGAAGTCCACCAATGGGTGACTTCCAGGTCCGTCGCGGCCGCCTGGCCGGCAAATTGCAGTGCAGCCGTCGCCGCCAGGGCAGCGGTCAAAAATCTGTATCGCATTTCGGCTCCTCCCAGAATCTGAAACGTTACAGATTTTCGATACGGCAATTGCGCGGGCTGTGCAACCCATCAACGAAGCGCCCTCGATATTTTTTTCGGGCAGCGAACAAATTCGTCTGAATGATCGCCCTTCTCATGCACTGCAGCATGGTTTGCTGCGGCGCAAACACCGAAATGCCGCCTGATACGGGCAAAAGGCGGCGGCAGGGGCGATTTCTCCTGGAATCCCAATGCGTTTCGCAAAAAGAACCATCCACCTCGTGACGAGGACATACATCTCGATACTGGCAATCTGTAACGTTTCAGTATATTGACGCTTTGCCGGGGCTGGGACGCATATCGTATCGCTATGACGGCGATTGCCGACATGGCCCGCGGCTGCTATGCGCCTGACGGGCGGGACGAATGGACAGACAGCGTACGGACAAGAACGGGGAGAACTCGGCACAGGGACGGCCGACGTTGAAGACGCTTGCCTTCATGACCGGGCTCGGCGTCACCACCGTGTCACGCGCCTTGAAGGATGCCCCGGAAATCGGCGCCGAGACCAGGCGCCGCGTCCAACTCGTCGCCAAGCAGATCGGCTACCGGCCGAACCGCGCCGGCGTGCGTCTGCGCACCGGCAGGACCAATGTCATCAGCCTCGTGCTCAACACCGACCGCGAGATCATGAGCTTCGTCTCGGACATCATCTACGGTGTTTCGGAAGTGCTCGCCGAAACGCCCTATCACCTGATCGTCACGCCCTATTCCCGCTCGCAGGATCCGATGGAGCCGATCCGCTATCTCGTCGAGACCGGCTCGGCCGATGGCGTCATCATCTCGCGCACCCAACCGAACGATCCGCGCGCCCGCTACATGCTCGAGCACGGCATGCCCTTTGCCACGCATGGCCGCACCGATATGGGCCTCGTCCACCCCTACCATGACTTCGACAACCATGTATTCGCGATGGAAGCCGTGCGCCGCCTGGCGAGCATGGGCAGGCGCAAGCTGGCGCTTCTGTCGCCGCCACCCGGGCTGACCTATTATGGCCACACGCTGAACGGCTTTGCCGATGCGCTGAGCGAGGTCGGCGCCAGCGAAATTCCGTTCAACACCGTTTCCATCGATCACACGATCGAGCAGATCAGGACCAGGACCGCGCAGGTGATGCGCCGCGAAAACAGGCCGGACGGCTTCGTCAGCAGCGCCGCCGCCGCGACACTGGCTATCGTCGCCGGCATCGAAGATGCCGGCCTCAAGCTTGGCCGCGACGTCGATGTCGTGTCCAAGCAATCGTCGGACCTGTTGCACCTGTTCCGGCCGGAATTGCTCGTCGTCAACGAGAACTTCCGCCTGGCCGGCTCCGATCTCGCCCGCTCCGTGCTCGGCTGGATCGGCGGCGCCGCACCCGGCTCGCTGCAGCGCCTGGTCGCCACCAGCGAGGTTCAGGCGTTCAGACCGCCGGTTTCCGTTTAGGCTCTTGGGCCGGCTTGTCAGCCAGCCGCACCGCTTCCCCACGGCCCATGGAACGCGCCTTTGTCGTCGATACGCTCGAAGCCGTGCGCGCCGAAGAAGTCGCGCTGCGCCTGGATCAGATTCGAGGTGCCGCGGCCCTGGCGATAGCTGTCGAAATAGGCAAGTGCGGAAGACAGCGCCGGAACCGGCGAGCCGGCTTCCGAAGCCCTCGCCACGATGCGGCGCAGCGACGGATGCGCTCCCTGCATCAGCGAGATGAAGGCCGGCGCCATCAGAAGGTTGGTCGAGGCGCCGCCCTTGCTGAAGGCTTCCGCCATGGTGTCGAGCATCTGCGAGCGGATGATGCAGCCGGCGCGCCAGATCCTGGCGATGGTCGGCATCGGCAGGTTCCAATTGAATTCCTTCGACGCGCCGCTCATCACCGCGAAACCTTGGGCGTAGGCGGCGATCTTGCCGGCGAACAGCGCCAGTTCCAGATCTTTCAGCAAGGCGTCCTTGTCACCGGAAATCTTCGTCACGCCGATGTTGCCATAGGCCTTTTCCGCCGCCAGCCGCTCGTCCTTGATCGACGACAGAACGCGCGCCGCCACCGCCGCCTCGATCGCGGTGGCCGGGATGCCGAGCTGCTGCGCCTCGATGACCGACCATTTGCCGGTGCCCTTCTGGCCGGCGCGGTCGAGGATGATGTCGACCACCGGCTTGCCGGTCTTCGGATCGTCGGCGGCCAGCACCTTGGCGGTGATCTCGATCAGGTAGGAGTTGAGCCGGCCCTTGTTCCAGTCGGCAAACACCGTGCCGATCTCTTTCGGACCCATGCCCAGGCCGTCGCGCAGGATGCCGTAGATCTCCGCGATCATCTGCATGTCGGCATATTCTATGCCGTTGTGGATGGTCTTGACGAAATGTCCGGCGCCGTCGGTGCCGAGCCATGCCGCGCAGGGTTCGTCCTTGAATTTGGCGGAGATCGCCGTCAGCACCTTCTCGACACGCTTCCATGAGTCCTCCGTGCCGCCGACCATGATCGACGGCCCGTGGCGCGCCCCCTCCTCGCCGCCGGACACGCCCATGCCTATGAAGGTGAGACCCGAACCGGAAAGCTCGGAGAAGCGCCGCATCGTGTCGCGGAAATTGGCGTTGCCGGCATCGATGACGATGTCGTTGGCCGACAGCACGCCGCGCAGTGCCGCGATCTGTTCGTCGACCGGCTTGCCGGCCAGCACCATGATGATGATCGGGCGCGGCGGCCGGATCGCGGCGGCGAGCTCTTCAAGGCTGTAGCAGGGCACGACCATGTCCCTGAGCGCTCCGGCATTCTCGACAAAGGCATCGGTGCGCGCCCTGGTGCGGTTGAAGACAGCGATGCGGTGCCCGTGCTCGGCGATGTTGAGCGCCAGGTTGGAGCCCATCGTGCCAAGGCCGATCAGGCCGATTTCGGCTTTTTCCATCGTTTCTTCCCTGCTCTCGGATCGTTTGTTGAGACCGCGATTTTGCGGGCGATGATTGACGGGCCTTGACGCCTGCGTCAACCGCCTCGCCGAATTGTGTTGCCCGGATTGTCGGTCGTGCCCGTGTAGAGGTACCTGGCAGTCCCGCCTACGGCCTGATGTCGACGGGCGCCTCGATCTTCACCATCTGAAAATCCGAGACCAGTATGTCGATGCGCACCGTCCACCGGCCAGGCACCGGAATGACGAGGTTGTCGACGCGCCAGCTGCCGTCGCCGGGCTTGGTCGCCGTGCGCTTCAAGGGTTCGATGCCGGAATCGGGCTTTGACAGCACAAGCGTTACCTCCTTGGCGTCGAGCGGGCCGAAATCGCCGCTCATGATGACCATCGAGGCAACGACCGGGCCGGCATGGCCGGGAGTGAAGTTGAGATCGGCCATCGCTTGCAGCGCGTGGATATGGACCGACACCGGTTGCGCTGCCGCGATCGCCAGGGCTCGTGGCGGCGGTGTGAAGCGCCAGCCCGCGGCAACGCCGAAAATCGCCAACACGATCAACATCTCGACGCCGATCGAGCGGACCAGCCTGCGTTGAACTTCCGTCGATCCCGCCTCGGCCGATGCCGTGAGTTTCCAGCGGTTGACGGCAGCGAGCGTGAACAGAAAGACCAGCAGCCCGAGCTTGATCAGCAGCAGCCTTCCATAGGCGGTGTCGACCAATGCCGCGGGCGTTTGCACCTGGATGACGGCAAGCACGGTGCCGGCAGCGGCAAGCACGGCCACCACGGGCAGGATCGCCCAAGAAAATCGCCGCAGGAATGGCGTGGCCTCCGCCGATTGCCCCTTGAGCGCCAGCCCGAGTGGGACCAATGCGCCGACCCACGACGCGATGCAGACGCCATGCAGGAACACCATCGGCCGCGTCAGCCATTGCGGTTCGGCGGCACTGGCATGGCCGCTGGCGGCAAGTGCAATCCCCACCCCGGCCAGGCCGGCCAGCGCCAATGGCTTGGCGGTGGCACGGGGACCGGCCAGCGACAGCAGGCCAAGCCCCAGCGCGATCAGCGCGACCAGCACCGTCCAGCCGAAGCTGGTGCCGAGCCCGGTCCGCCAGATGACCGATTGTGCCAGATGGGAGAGCGGCGCCCCGAGTGCATCAAGCCCCTGCAATCCGAGCGACAGGGACGACGCGACCAGCCCGCTCAGGATTGCAGCTGCAACGAAGCGCTGCCCGGCACGGGCACTTCCGGCCAACCAGGCAAGCGCGAAGGCGCCGCCAACGCCGAGGAAGAGGCCGACGTAGAGAAAGATTTTGCCCGCCCAGATAGCCGACCGCAACGGCCAGTCGACGGTTTCGGATACGGCCGGCGGTTCGCTGGGCGCTCCGATGGAAAACAGCAGCGATCCGCCGACGGGATGACCGTCTGCGGAGATGACGCGCCAGCTCAAGACATGCGTGCCCGACTTGAGCGGCTGCGGATTGTCGATCTCGACGGTCTGGTCGCTGAGACGAAAGGCGGTCAGTGGAACCGGCTTGCCGTCGGGCTTCACCAGCGTCAGCACCAGAGGCGAGACCGGCTCGCTGAAGGTCAGCGAGAACTGCGCCGGTCCCTGTGCCAGCACCGCGCCGTCGGCCGGGTCGGTCTTGATCAGCGCGGCATGGGCAAAGGCCTGATCTGACACGGCAAGGCTGGCAAGAAACACGATCACAGCCAACAGGCCGACGGCAAGCCGGCCGGTGCGTTTGCCGGTCATGCAAGCCGTTTGCAGGAGGGAGGTCGTGCTCATGTCACCGCCACGAAAAAAAGCGGCGCACTCGAAAGAGCGCGCCGCCTGGGAGATCATTTCTTCGGCAGCAGCTTGATGCCGGGTGCCGGGCTTTCCAGTGCGTCTTCATCCTGCCCTGCCGCTGGAATCTCGATCCAGCGATCGGCTGCACCGTCGCATTCCTGCACGACCGGGAAATAGAGTTTTTGGCCGACGGGGAGATCCGCCGTCAGCGTCGCGCGGAAAACGAACTCGTCATAGAATTCATCGGGCAGGTTGCCGCCGCTCCAGTCGACCTCCTTGACCCCATCGGTCACCGCCTGACCGTAGAGCTGGTAGGATTTCTCGTACTTGCCCTTCTTGGTCTGCAGCGTCCAGCCGGGCTTCGGCATCGGCTTGATCGCGATCACCCCTTCCGGAATTTGCACGCGCACGGCGGTCGTCGCCTTGCCGTCGCAGCCATGCGGCACGCGCAAAACGGCCTTGTAGGTCGAGCCGACCGCCGCCTCCTGGGTTTCGAACGTGATATGCGCGAAGGCGGCGCTGGTTCCGAGCGCGAGAAGTGCGCCGGCCGACAAAAGATATTTGTTCATGATGGTCCCTCGGATTTTCAAGATTTGTCGAGCTGGCGCGGTCAATTGGCGTGATCGTCCACGGCGCCGCCGCCCATGCCTTCGACGGCGAAATCGACGCTGACGGCGCCGGCCTTTTCGAAGGTCAGGGTGGCGGAGAACTTTTCGCCCTGTTTGGGTTGCCGCTTCAGGCCCATGAACATCAAATGATAGCCGCCAGGTGCAAGGGCTACCTTGCCGCCGGCCGGAATTTCCAGGCCGCCGGCAACCGGCCGCATGGTCATGACGCCGTCCTTGACGCCCATCTCATGCAGCTCGGCCTTTTCGGAGACATCGGAGGAAATCGACACCAGCCGGTCCGGCGCACTGCCCTTGTTGGTGATGGTGAAATAACCGCCGGCCACTTTGGCGCCGGCCGGCGTGGCGCGCGACCAGGGGTGGCCGATCTCAAGATCGCCAACCTTGAACTCATGCGCGAAGACGGACTGCGCGCCTGTGAACAGCAGCGCAAGAGCCAGCACGGCAATGCCGACACGCTCTTCGATGCCGCGTAGAATGCTGCCGGCCATAGGACGCGCGGCGTCAGGGAAAAAATAGGACATGGTTGCTCCATGAAGTGAAGGTCGCGCCGCTGCCGGTCGCGAGCAGTTAGATCTTTGGATGGGTACGCCCACGAAAGGTTCCGCCGGGCAAACAGGCTCAGGCCGTCAGCGGCGGCGCGCGCGGGTTCGACGGCGAGCGCTCACGCGCAAAGTCGAGATGGATGGCCGCCGGGAAGACAAAGGCGACCGTTTCAAAGGAAAGGCTGCCCGGCGCCAGACCGGCATTGGGCGGCGGCGCAAAGGCCGCCGAAACCATGCTGCAGCCGAGCGCGCAGCATGCCGGCAGATGGGACGGCGGCTGGTTGCCGCCCGGAAGCTGGGTTGCGCCTTCATGGGTACAGATGACGTTGCCGAAAGCGTCGAGTTGCGATGCATTGGGACCGGCGCCGAAGGCGAATGCACCAAGCGTCGACTGGAGCAACAGCAGATAGGCCGCGACAAGCGCGACCGGCATGCTCCATCGTCTCCTCGATACGCCCAAAGCCCTGCCTCTTCGCAGCAACCAACCATATCTAGCACGGGGCCGGCGGGTGGAAAATCGCCAAATCGCCGCGGCGGCAACGCGGCAGGCCCAAGGCATGTCGCCCAGAAGTGTATAGCGGTTTTGGGACAACGACATGCATGAAACAAGGCTGCGAGCCGCGATGCGGCTCAGTGTTTTTGCAGCGACCGGCTCTCCGGGATCGAGGTCAGCAATGTCTGGCGCGCCGACTTCAAATGCTTGCGGCAAGCGGCGTCGACCTTGCCGAGATCGCGTGATTTCAGCGCTTCTATGTAGACCAGATGCTCACCGATCGCGACTTCGTTGCGCTCGCGTTCCTGCGCCTTGTTCCACTGGTAATGGTAGTGGAAGATCATGGCGATGACATCGTAGAAATCGACGATGAAGCGATTGCGCGATGCCCGGTGGATCAGCCGGTGGAAGCGCTCGTCGAGTTCGGAGAACTCGGTGAAGCGGGCGGCTATGTCGTTTGCCAGCTGGCGATGCTCGTCTTCCAGGCGGTCGAGATCGGTCCAGACTGCGCTGTCCTGCGGTAAAGCGGCAAAGGCGGCCGCCGAGCGCAGTTCGAACATCTCGCGGATTTCGGTCAGCTCCAGCGCGAAGGCGCGCGTAAAGCCCTTCAGCACCCAATGACTGTTGCGACGTTTCTCGATCAGGCCGAAGCGGGAGAAGCGGATCAGGAACTCGCGCACGCTGGTGGTGCCAACGCCGATCTCGCGCGCCAGTTCGAGTTCGTTGATCTGCATGCCGGCTTCGGCACCGCCGGCGAGCAGCCGACGCATGAACGACCGTTCGATGATCTCGGCCAGCGTGTCTGTCTCTTCCTCGGGGAAGAAATCATCGGGAAGCGGTTCGCGCAGCACCGTCTTGGCGCGCTTGTTCCAGGCGATCAGCCCGGTCTCTTCCATGCGCGCGAGAATGGTGCGCACCGTGGTCCGGCTGACGCCAAGCAAGGTGCCCAGTTCCGGCTCCGAAGGCAGGCTGCGCGTTTCGTCGAGCAGCCGCAGGCAGCGGTTGTAGGCATCCTTGTAGACGTTGTTGCTCTTCGACATCCCTGACCCGTTGCACGCCGTCGCTTGCAGCGGACGGTTTGAAGCGCAATATGACGTTCGCATGGCTCTGAGAAGCGAAATTGCTTCCCGGAACAACCCGGAGACATGCGGAACTCCCCACGAAAAAACAATTGACGCAAAACTGTTTTTTCACGATAAAAGACAATATCTCTAAACAGGCGCGTGTCAATCCGCCCCGCGCAACCCAGGATCACCCAGGAAACCGCCCGTGAACGCCTCCAACTGCATTCTTCTGTCCCCCGCCGACAATGTCGCCGTCGCCAACGGCCGCATCGAGATCGGCACCGCGCTGCCGGGCGGTGCCGTCGCCAGTGCGCTGATCGAGCCCGGCCACAAGGTGGCGATCAAGCCGATCGCCGCCGGCGAGGCCGTGGTGAAATACGCCCAGGCGATCGGTCGCGCGACACAGGACATCGCAGCCGGCGAGCACGTGCATTCGCACAATCTGGTTTTCGAATCCGGCCGCTTGCCGGTCGTGCCGCCGAGCGAGGCCGAGCACGCGACGGAGGCCGACCGCGCCCGCACCTTCATGGGCTATCGCCGCGCCGATGGCCGCGCCGGCACGCGCAACTTCATCGGCATCGTCGCCAGCGTCAATTGCTCGGCCACCGTCTGCCATTCCATCGCCGATACCGCCAACCGCACGCTGTTGCCGAAATACCCCGGCATCGACGGCTTCGTGCCGATCGTGCACGGCCAGGGCTGCGGCATGAGCGGCACCGGCGACGGCATGATGGTGCTGCACCGCACGCTTGCCGGCTATGCCCGCCACCCGAATTTCGGCGGCGTGCTGATGGTCGGCCTCGGCTGCGAGGTCAACCAGCTCACCCTCTACGGCCAGAAGGGCGTCGCTGCCGGCAAGCGCCATTTCAACATCCAGGACGCCGGCGGGTCGCGCAAATCGGTGGAAAAAGCGATGGGCGTGCTGGCCGAGATCGCCGAGGAAGTCGGCCAGTTGAAGCGTGAGCCGATCCCGGTCAGCGAGATCGTCGTCGGCCTGCAATGCGGCGGCTCCGACGGCATGTCGGGCATCACGGCCAATCCGGCGCTGGGCGCGGCTGTCGACATCCTGGCCGGCGTCGGCGGTATCGGCATCCTCTCCGAGACCACGGAAATCTACGGCGCCGAGCATCTGCTTGCCTACCGCGCGGCAACGCCGGAGATCGCGCAGAAGCTCGACGGCTTCGTGAAGTGGTGGGAGGACCACGTCGCCAAGCATGGCGCCTCGATCGACAACAATCCCTCGCCCGGCAACAAGCGCGGCGGCCTCACCACCATCCTGGAGAAGTCCCTCGGTGCGGTCGCCAAGGGCGGCCAGACGCCGCTCAACGGCGTCTTCGGCTACGCCGAAAAAGTCACCGGCAGTGGCCTCGTGTTCATGGATACGCCTGGCTACGACCCGGTTTCGGCGACCGGCCAGGTGGCGGGCGGCGCCAACGTCATCGTCTTCACCACCGGCCGCGGCTCCTGCTTCGGCTGCCGTCCGACGCCGTCGATCAAGGTCGCCACCAACTCGACCATGTACCACCAGATGGAAGAGGACATGGACGTCAATTGCGGCGTCATCGCCTCGGGTGAAAAGACCATCGCCGGCATGGGCCGCGAGATCTTCGAACTGATCGTCGAAACGGCTTCCGGCCGCAAGACCAAGAGCGAGGACTTCGGCTACGGCGACAACGAGTTCGTGCCCTGGCATCTGGGCGCAACACTTTAGATTTTACTGATATAAAGTAGACTGCGCGCCGGTCAGCGGCGGGCAACGGGGAGGTTTTGCATGGAAAAACGCCGTATCGGTCGGACAGCTCTGGAGGTCACCGAAGTCAGCTTCGGCGGCGCCGCACTTGGCGGCCTTTACCGCGCCTGTTCGCGCGAAGCGGCGATGGAGACGCTGCAGGGCGCCTGGGATGCCGGGCTGCGCTATTTCGACACCGCACCCTTCTACGGTTTCGGACTGTCGGAGCGCCGCTTCGGCGACTTCCTGCGTTACAAGCCGCGCGATTCCTATGTGCTGTCGACCAAGGTCGGCCGGCTGTTTCGCCCGGTGCCGGACGATCAGGTTCCCGATCACTCCTATGTCGATCCGCTGCCCTTCGCGCTCGACTACGACTATTCCTATGACGGCATTATGCGGTCGGTCGAGTTCAGCTATGCGCGGCTTGGCCTAAACAGGATAGACATCCTGTTTGTCCACGACATCGGCGCCTACACCCATGGTATCGAGAAGACCAAGCTGCATTTTCGCGACCTGATGGATGGTGGCCTCAAGGCACTCGAAGAGCTGAAACGGACTGGCGTCATTTCCGCCTATGGGCTTGGCGTCAACGAGGTGCAGATCTGCCTGGACGTGATGCGCCGGGCGCCGCTCGACTGCATCCTGCTTGCCAGCCGCTATTCCCTGCTCGACCGCAGTGCCGAAGCGGAGTTGCTGCCGCTATGCCGGGCACAGCAGACCTCCTTGGTCATTGGCGGCGTGTTCAACTCCGGCATCCTGGCGACCGGCCCGGTGCAAGGCGCACATTTCGACTACCGCCCCGCCAGCCATGACGTGCTCGACCGCGTCGGCGCAATGGAAAGGATCGCCGCCGAGGGTGGCTATCCGCTCGCCGCCGCAGCGTTCCAATTCCCCTTGCATGAAGCTGCCGTCGCCACCGTACTGACCGGCACCGCCAAGCTGGCAAATCTGACGCGCAACCTCGAGCTGCTCGACATCGACGTACCGGAAACGGAATACGCCAAATATCGTCCCTACACGCTGGTGCAGGAGCTGGCGTGAAACGTCATGTTCTTGCGGCACATGGAGGAATGGATATTCCATATTGACGAATTGGTGGAATTAATATTCCATACGTTCCCAGAACGGAACGGAAGCGTGACGGCGCCAATGGGAGAACAGGGCGGGGGATCTGCCTCTGCCAGACCTCGCAACGACTGGTCAAACACCGCTTGCATCGATCTGTTCGATGCACTATCAAAACAGGGCAACTGTTTTTTATTGATAAAGTTCTGTTTGGGACCGCGCCTATCCGAACGGAGCTTCCGTATCGTTCACCGGGCGACTTAGGGAGGAAACCTCATGAAATTCGTGATCAGCATTCTCAACCGCCGCGCCGTCATGGCGCTGGCAGCAGCTTCAATGCTCGCCGGCGTCATGCATTCGGCGCCGGTTTCGGCGGCGGACGTCACCATTCCGATCATCGTCAAGGACACCACGTCCTTCTACTGGCAGATCGTTCTGGCCGGCGCCCGCAAGGCCGGCAAGGATCTCGGCGTCAACGTGCCGGAACTCGGCGCCCAGGCTGAAACCGACGTCAACGGCCAGGTCTCGATCCTCGAGAACGCCGTTGCCAGCAACCCGGCGGCCATCGTCATTGCGCCGACCGAGTTCAAGGCGCTCGGCAAGCCGATCGATGAAGCCGCTGCCAAGGTGAAGGTCATCGGCATCGACTCTGGTGCCGACTCCAAGGCCTTCACCTCGTTCCTGACCACTGACAATGTGCAGGGCGGCCGCGTCGCTGCCGACGGCCTCGCAGCCGCCATCGGCGCCGCCAACGGCGGCAAGATCGAGGGCGACGTCGCCCTGATCACCAACGCACCGGGCGCCGGCTCGCTCGAACAGCGCAAGCAGGGCTTCACCGAACAGCTGGCCGCCAAATATCCGGGCCTCAAGCTGGTTGCCGACAAATATGCCGACGGCCAGGCCACCACCGGCCTCAACATCGCCACCGACCTGATCACCGCCAACCCGAACCTCAAAGGCATCTTCGCTTCCAACCTGATCATGGCGCAGGGCGTCGGCCAGGCCGTCGCGGAAAACAACCTTGGCGGCAAGCTGGCGCTGGTCGGTTTCGACAGCGACGAGAAGCTGATCAAGTTCCTCAACGACGGCGTCATTTCCGCCCTCGTCGTCCAGGATCCGTACCGGATGGGCTATGACGGCATCAAGACCGCGCTCGCCGCCTCCAAGGGCGAGAAGGTCGAAGCCAATGTCGACACCGGCGCCAATCTGGTGACCAAGGACAACATGAAAGATCCCAAGATCGACGCGCTGCTCAATCCGAAGCTCTGAGCCGTCGCATCCGCAATCGTCTCCGGGGCACCTCGCCCCGGAGACACAAACTGCCGCACAAACGGCTTGGCAATCCGCACGCCTGAGCCAGGCTGTTTTCGAGGCATATCCCTGCCTCGCCGCGTGCCAATCGTGAGGCCAGCCTGGGAAGCCAATCCGGGAGGCCAATCTGGGAGGATTGTCATGATTTCGACGGCGCAGGAACTGCATCCCGCACCCGTTCTGGAACAGGGGCGGACTATCCTCGAATTGCGCGGGCTGGAGAAGCGCTATCCCGGCACCCACGCGCTGAAACCGGTCGACCTCGCCTTCAAGTCCGGTGAGATCCACGCCATCGTCGGCGAAAACGGCGCCGGCAAATCCACGCTCATCAAGCTTCTGACCGGCGTCATGCCGCGCACCTCCGGAGAGATTGTCTGGGAGGGCCAGCCGGCCGCCCTGGCGACGCCGCACGAGGCGATGGCGCTCGGCATCAATGCCGTGCACCAGGAAGTCGTGCTGTGCCGTCACCTGACGGTCGCCGCCAACATGTTCCTCGGCGAGGAGAATTCGCGCTTCGGCATCCTGCAGCAGCGCGCCATGGTCAGGCAGGCGCAGACGATCATCGACGACCTCGGCTTCGACCTGCCGGCGCATGTCACGCTCGGCGACCTGACCATCGGCCAGCAGCAGCTGATAGCCGCCGCCCGCGCCACCGTGCGCGGCACCAAATTCCTGATCTTCGACGAGCCGACCGCCTACCTCACCCGCAAGGAAGCCGACCAGCTCTTCACGCTGATCCGCCGTCTGAAGGGCGAAGGCGTGACGATCATCTACATCAGCCACCGCATGGAGGAAGTGTTCGAACTCGCCGACCGGGTATCCGTGCTGCGCGACGGCACGCTGGTCGGCACCCGCAACATCGCAGAGACCAACGATGCCGAACTGGTCAAGATGATGATCAACCGCTCGATCGAGCAGGTCTATCACAAGGAGCATTTCACGCCGGGCGCCGCCATCATCGAGGCGAAAAACCTGTCCGGCAAGGGCTTCGAAAATGTCTCGATGACGGTCCGCGCCGGCGAGATCGTCGGACTCTATGGGCTGATCGGCGCCGGACGCAGCGAGTTCGTCACCACGCTCTACGGCCGCCACCGCAAATCCGCCGGCCAGATCCTCTGGGAAGGCAAGGAGGTACAGGTCAATTCCGAACATGACGCGATCAAGCTCGGCATGGCGCTGGCGCCGGAGAGCCGCCGCGACCAGGGCCTCTGCCTCAACCTGCCGGTCGGCTTCAACCTCAACCTGCCGATCTACAAGCGCATCTCGAACAATCTGCTGATTTCGAGCACGCAGGAGAAGACGCAGGCCGATCGCCAGATCGCCGATCTGCGCATCAAGACACCGACACGTGGCGCGCTGGCATCCAGCCTGTCGGGCGGCAACCAGCAGAAGATCGTCATCGGCAAATGGCTAGCGCACGGCGCCAAGCTGTTCATCTTCGACGAACCGACCGTCGGCGTCGATGTCGGCACCAAGGCCGAGATCTACCGCCTGTTCGGCGCGCTTTTGTCAAAGGGCGCCGGCATCATCCTGATCTCGTCCTATCTGCCGGAAGTCTATGAACTCGCCGATACGCTGCATGTGTTCCGGCGCGGCAAACTGGTGGCGACGCACGGTTTTCACGCCGCCAGCCACGAGGATATTCTCACTCAGGCGCTCGCCGAGAAACAAGAAAAGTTGGGAGGACAGATATGAGCACCGAGGCGATCGCCGTCGAAAAACCGAAGCGCAACTATAATGTCCTGTTCGGGCTGACGCTATTGGCGCTGCTGGTTCTGCTCTGGATCCTCCTCTCCGTGACGACGACGAGCTTCGCCTCGGCCAACAACATAGCCAATCTCCTGCGCCAGGGCTCGATGATCGCCATCATGGCGGTCGGCCAGACCTTCGTCATCATCACCGGCGGCATCGATCTGTCGGTCGGCGCCGTGGTCGGCTTCGCCACCGTGGTCGTGGCCATGATGATCAATGCCGGCTTCCCCATCTGGCTCGCCATTCTGGTGACGCTGCTGGTCGGTGTCGCCATCGGCATGTTCCACGGCTTCGGTATCGTCAAGATGGGCCTGCCGCCCTTCATCATCACGCTGGCGACGTTGACCTCGCTGCGCGGCATCGGCCTTTTGATGACCAACGGCAATTCGATCAACATCAACAGCGACACCTTCACCGCCTTCTCGCGCAATTCCTTCATCGGCATCCCCAACCTGTTCTGGATGGTGATCCTGGTCGGCATTCCGGCCTATATCTTCCTGCACCACAGCCGCTGGGGCAGATACCTGTTTTCGGTCGGCTCCAACGCCGAGGCCTCGCGCCTGTCCGGCGTCAATGTCCAGCGCACCATCTACATGGCCTACACGCTGTCGGGCCTGTGCGCCGCCTTCGTCGGGGTGCTGCTGGCCGCCCGCATCGGCATCGGCAACCCGACGCAGGCCGAGGGCTGGGAACTGCAGGCGATCGCGTCGTCGGTCATCGGCGGCACCTCGCTGTTCGGCGCCGTCGGCTCGGTGCATGGGCCGCTGCTCGGCGCCTTCATCCTGGCCACCATCAACAACGGCGCCAACCTGCTCAACGTCAACTCGTTCTGGCAGCGCATCATCACCGGCGCGCTGATCATCATCATCGTCTACTTCGACGGCCTGCGCCGCCGCGGCAAGTAGCGACCCCGCAATCAACCGCCGGTCCGCCACACCAACGGGCCGGCGATTTCATGACTGGATTAGCGCATGAAAGCCGTCCTCTGCCGTTCGCCCGGCGATCTTGTCCTTGAAGACCGGCCCGCACCCGAGGCACCGCCTCCCGGCTGGGCGCTGGTGGCGGTCAGCCATGTCGGCATCTGCGGCACCGACTACCACATTTTCGAGGGCAAGCACCCGTTCCTCGCCTATCCCCGCATCATGGGTCATGAGGTCTCGGGTACCGTGATGGAGACCGGCGAAGGCGTCGAACTGGCCATTGGTGAGCCCGTCGTCGTCAACCCCTATCTTTCCTGCGGCAAGTGCATCGCCTGCCGGCACGGCAAGCCCAATTGCTGTGTCAGGATCGAGGTGCTTGGCGTGCATCGCGACGGCGCCATGTGCGAACGCATCCTGGTGCCGGCGCAAAATCTCTATCCGGCCAACGGCCTGTCGCTGGCCGACGCCGCCGCCGTCGAGTTCCTGGCCATCGGCGCGCATGCCGTGTGGCGCGCCCGCGCCGACCCCGGCGCCCGCACGCTGGTCATCGGCGCCGGCCCGATCGGGCTCGGCACCGCCATCTTCGCCCGCATCGCCGGGCTCGACGTGACGCTGCTCGACATGAGCAGTGAAAGGCTCGCCTTCGCTGCAAACGAGCTTGGTTTCCAGACGCTAGACGGCTCGCGCGGCGCGGTGCCCGATCTGGTCAGGGAAGCGACATCAGGCGAAGGCTTCGATGTCGTCTTCGACGCCACCGGCAACACCCAGTCGGTGCAGTCGGCCTTCGCCCATGTCGCGCATGGCGGAACGCTGGTGCTGGTCTCCGTCGTCAAGGACGATATCAGCTTTTCCGACCCGGAATTCCACAAGCGAGAGATGACGCTGATCGGCAGCCGCAACGCGCTGCGCGCCGACTTCGATCATGTCGCCGCCTCGATCCGCAACGGGGCCGTACCACTGGCCAAGCTCGTCACACACCGCACCACACTCGCCGCCACGCCGCGCGATCTGGCTCGTTGGGCGCATGAGAAATCCGGCCTGATCAAGGCTGTGATCGAGGTGGGGTTATAACATGGCAGGCGGCGAACCCGGCCCGAATTGACGACGCCCGAGCCAGGTCGACCCCCACTCCGTCTCGGCTTCGCCGAGCCACCTCTCCCCCGATCGACGGGGTAGAGGAAGGGTGCGAGTTCGCCGACCTTGGCGTCCTTCCTCTCCCTCCGGAGGGGGGACAGGTGGCTCGGCGAAGCCGAGACGGAGTGGGGGAAGCCGGTCCTCAAACGCCAAGCCGCTGACAAATGAGCGCGACCGAGTTCAGCGTGAGTCAGATAATCACGGTGTCGTAGAAGCCCGGCACTCCTACAGCGCCGACAGTTTCAGCTCCACCCGCTCGGCCGGGAAGCGCGACTCCGAAAACTGGATCGGCTGGCCGTCCGGCGTGATGTTGACGGCGACCGTGACCAGTACGATGGCGCCGGGCTGCAGGTCGAGGTCGGCAAGGTCCGCCGCATCGGCATGGCGCGCCGACAGCACGGTCGATTGCCTGAGATAGTCGTCGATGCCGAAGCGCGCCAGCGAGGCGGTGATCGACCCTGTTTGCGCCATCGCGGCATCGATGCCGGCAAAGCGCCGGGCTTCGAACCAGCCAGCAGCGCGCGACACCGGCCGTCCATCGGCTTCGCCGCGCGTTTCCAGGCGGATCACATCGGCTCCCTTGGCAAGACCCAGTCCCTCGGCGACGCGCTGGCTGGCCGGCTCGACCGACGAGGCGAGCAAGGCGATGTGCCGTTCCGTCGTCTGCGCTTGCAGCCCTGTCGAAAACCGTGTGCGCGCCCCGATCGGATAGGACAGCCGCTTGCGCGACAGCACGAAGGTGCCGCGCCCCTGCTCGGCCCGCAGCACGCCTTCCCTTACGAGGGCTGATATGGCGCTGCGCACCGTGTGGCGGTTGACGCCATAGCGCTCTGCCAGCGCCACCTCCGGCGGCAGCGCTGCATTCTCCGTGAAATCGCCGATGGCGATCGCATGCAGCATCTTGTCGGCAATCTGCCGCCACAGCGAAACGCCACTGCGCCGCTCGATGCTGTCCGCTGCTAGCCGCCCGACCATCATTGCCCCAACCTTCCAGCGCCCAGTCTTCTATCGCTGTCATCCACCCGTCATGGACACCCGTTAGATAATAGGTATAATTTGTATAGTTGTCTATATCAATAGACAAATTTAGCCACGAGGACTACAGCTCATGCGAGGACAGGAAGCCCGCGACCAGGCCGAGCGCAAGGCCGCCATGGCAACCCTTGCGCAATCCAGCGGCGATGACATCGTGCGGCTCTGGAATGAGGCCGGACTGCCTTCGGACGCCGAGCTGTTGCGCGGCCCCGAAACCGGCCTTGTCACCCTGCGCGGCCGCATCGGCGGCGGCGGCGCGCCCTTCAATGTCGGCGAGGCGACCGTCACCCGCGCCACGGTCCGGCTGCCGTCCGGACAGGTCGGCCATTGCTATGCGCTTGGCCGCGACAAGCAGAAGGCGAAGCTGGCGGCTATCGCCGACGCCCTATGGCAGGACCCTGCCCGCCGCAATGAGGTCGAGACCGGACTGATAGCGCCTCTGCGGTCGGCTCTGACCATGGCGCACGAAAAACGCCGCGCCGAGACGGCGGCAACGAAGGTCGATTTCTTCACAATGGTTCGCGGAGAAGACTGATGGACGCAGCTGTGCAATCGATCGAGGGCGGGTTCGCCGATCCGGTCTTCAACGCCCAGACCGTGTTCCGCGCCGTGATGGACGCAATGGCTCGGCCGGGCAGCGTGCAACCGCTGCCGGCCTTCGCCCGCCCGCCGGTGCCGCTCTCGGCTACCGCCGGCGCCATCGCACTGGCGCTGTGCGACAATGACACGCCGCTCTGGCTCGACCCGGCTTTGCAGGCCTCCACCGCGATCAGATCGTGGCTTGGGTTCCATACCGGCGCGCCATTGGCCAACACACCGGCCGATGCGCATTTCGCCTTGATCGCAGCACCTGCCGAGATGATGGCGCTCGATGGCTTTTCGCAGGGCACGCAGGATTATCCCGACCGCTCGACCACGCTGATCCTGCAGGTCAGCGATCTGGTCTCCGGCACGCCGCTATTGCTCGAAGGTCCTGGCATCGAAACCAGCGCCACGATCGCGCCGGCGCAGATGCCACGCCATTTCGTCGAGCAGTGGAAGCAGAATATCAAGCGCTTTCCGCGCGGCGTCGACATCATCCTCGCCACATCAGGCGGCATCGCCTGCCTACCGCGCACGACGCGCATCAAGACGATGGAGGCGTAAGATGTATGTCGCGGTAAAAGGTGGCGAAGCGGCAATCGCCAACGCCCACAGCCTGCTGGCCGACCGCCGGCGTGGCGACCGTTCGGTGCCCGCCCTTCGTCTCGACCAGATCGTCGAGCAGCTGGCGCTCGGCGTCGACCGGGTGATGAGCGAAGGCTCGCTCTATGATCGTGAACTGGCCGCGCTCGCCATCGTCCAGGCGCGCGGCGACATGATCGAGGCGATCTTCCTGGTGCGCGCCTACCGCACCACGCTGCCGCGCTTCGGCTACTCCAGGCCCATCGACACCGCCAACATGCTGGTCGAGCGGCGCGTCTCGGCGACCTACAAGGATCTGCCCGGCGGCCAGTTGCTCGGACCGACCTTCGACTACACCCACCGGCTGCTCGATCCCGAGCTTGCCGCAGGCGCCGATGTCGCCGAGCCCTTGCTGCGCGACACGGAAGCGCAAGCCATGCCGCGCGTCTCGGCGATCCTCGCCCGCGAAGGCTTGATCGAACCGGATGGCGACATGCCGCAGGACCATGTCCCCGGCGACATCACCCGCGAGCCGCTCGAATTCCCGATGGCGCGCGACATCCGCCTGCAGGCGCTGTCACGCGGCGATGAAGGGTTCCTGCTGGCGCTCGGCTATTCCACCCAGCGCGGCTATGCCCGCAATCACCCCTTCGTCGGCGAGATCCGCATCGGCGAAGTCGAGCTGGAGCTCGACGTGCCCGAACTGCCCTTCTCGGTGCCGCTCGGCACTGTCCGCGTCACCGAATGCCAGATGGTCAACCAGTTCAAAGGCTCGGCCAAGGCGCCGCCGCAATTCACCCGCGGCTACGGCCTCGTCTTCGGCCAGAGCGAGCGCAAGGCGATGGCCATGGCACTCTGCGACCGGGCGCTGCGCGCGAAAGAGCTCGGCGAGGATGTCGTCGCCGCGGCCCAGGACGAGGAGTTCGTCATCTCGCATTCCGACAATGTCCAGGCGACCGGCTTCGTCGAACATCTGAAGCTGCCGCACTATGTCGACTTCCAGGCAGAACTCGATCTCGTACGCCGCATGCGCACCGAATATGACGCGCGCGAAAACCCCGTGAAGGTCGAAGAGAAGCGGGAGGCTGCGGAATGATCGAGGGCCTTTCCCACATGACCTTCATCGTCCGCGATCTCGAGCGGATGACCGAAATCCTCGAGGGCGTATTCGACGCACGCGAAGTCTATGCCAGCGACGCCAGGCAGTTCTCGCTGTCGCCCGAAAAATTCTTCCTGATCGGTGACATCTGGGTCGCCATCATGGAGGGCGAACCCTTGCCAGAGCGCAGCTACAACCACATCGCCTTCAAGATCGATGACGCCGATTTCGACCGCTATGCCGAGCGCATCGGCAGGCTCGGCCTCGACATGCGCCCGCCGCGCCCGCGCGTCGAGGGTGAAGGCCGCTCGATCTATTTCTACGACGAAGACAACCACATGTTCGAACTGCACACCGGCACGCTCAATGAGCGGCTGGCGCGCTATGCCAGGGGATCGGAGGCTGCGGAATGAATTTAGTGCCCGACGCCACCATGGCCGCCACCATCGTGGGAATGACCGCCATAGCCGTCATACCCGGAGTAATCACCATTCCCGACGCCCAGGGACTCACCTTGAGAGCCTTCTTTGGGGCCGGGCAGAATCATGCGCCGAAGGAAGAAGAGAACGACGCCGGCGAACACCACCAACAGAATTCCGAGATGCATCCATCCGGTCGAGTTCATCTGAATTCGCCCCTGTATCCGCGTCCTGGACGCCAATTCGATAACACAATGTGGATGTGATCGCCATGACCGACATCGCCACCTACAACTTCGCCTATCTCGACGAGCAGACCAAAAGGATGATCCGCCGGGCGATCCTCAAGGGCATCGCCATTCCCGGCTACCAGGTGCCGTTCGCTTCGCGCGAAATGCCGATGCCCTACGGCTGGGGCACCGGCGGCGTCCAGGTCACCGCTTCCATCATCGGCCCGGACGATGTGCTGAAGGTCATCGACCAGGGCGCCGACGACACCACCAATGCGGTGTCGATCCGCGCCTTCTTCAAGAAGGTCGCCAATGTCGCGGTGACGACCGACACTGCCAGCGCCACCATCATCCAGACCCGTCACCGCATTCCCGAGCATCCGCTGACGGCGGGCCAGGTGCTGGTCTACCAGGTGCCGATCCCCGAGCCGCTGCGCTTCCTCGAACCGCGCGAGACCGAAACGCGCAAAATGCACGCGCTGGAGGAATATGGCCTCATGCACGTCAAGCTCTACGAGGACATCGCCAAGCACGGCCGCATCGCCACCACCTATGCCTATCCGGTCAAGGTCGAGGGCCGCTATGTGATGGACCCCTCGCCGACGCCGAAATTCGACAATCCCAAGATGCACCGCTCGCCGGCCCTGCAGCTGTTTGGCGCCGGCCGCGAAAAGCGAATCTACGCGGTGCCGCCTTTCACCGAAGTGGTCAGCCTCGACTTCGAGGATCATCCGTTCGAGGTCCAGACCTTCGACCAGCCCTGCGCGCTGTGCGCGGCCGAGAACGTCTATCTCGACGAAGTCATCCTCGACGACCATGGCGGTCACATGTTCGTCTGCTCCGACACGGACCATTGCGAGAAGCGGCGGGCGGACGGCCATCGCGGCCACCTTGCTCCAGAAAGCCATCTTGCCTCGGGAACAAGGGAGCCGGCGCAATGACCGACGAACCGCTGCTGCGTGTCGCAGCACTTTCTAAATTCTACGGCTCGCGCGTCGGCTGCGACAACGTCTCCTTCGACCTGTGGCCGGGCGAAGTCCTGGCTGTGGTCGGCGAGTCCGGCTCCGGCAAGACGACATTGCTCAACTGCCTGTCGACGCGGCTGCTGCCCTCCTCCGGCAGCGCCAGCTACCGCATGCGTGACGCCCAGTTCCGCGAGCTCTACCGCATGAGTGAGGCCGAGCGCCGCTTCCTGATGCGCACCGACTGGGGGTTTGTCCACCAGAACCCGGCCGACGGCCTGCGCATGACGGTGTCGGCCGGCGCCAATGTCGGCGAGCGGCTGATGGCGGTCGGCGACCGCCACTACGGCAGGATCCGCGCCACCGCCGTCGACTGGCTATCGCGCGTCGAGATCGACGAGGACCGCATCGACGACGAGCCCCGCGCCTTTTCCGGCGGCATGCGCCAGCGCCTGCAGATTGCCCGCAACCTCGTCACCGGCCCGCGTCTGGTGTTCATGGACGAGCCAACCGGCGGCCTCGACGTCTCGGTCCAGGCGCGCCTGCTCGACCTGCTGCGCGGTCTGGTCACCGATCTTGGTCTGGCGGCCATCGTCGTCACCCATGACCTTGCCGTGGCGCGGCTTTTGTCGCAGCGCATGATGGTGATGAAGGACGGCCGCGTCGTCGAAAGCGGTCTCACCGACCGCGTGCTCGACGACCCGCGCGCGCCTTACACGCAATTGCTTGTTTCCTCGATTCTGCAGGTTTGACGATGGCGCCAAGGCACCCCCCTCTGGCCTGCCGGCCATCTCCCCCTCAAGGGGGGAGATTGGCTATCGTCCTCGGTTTCGCCACTCTCCAACGTTGCAGAACAAGCGCAACGAGAAAGCTGCCGATCTCCCCCCTTGAGGGGGAGATGCCTGGCAAGGCAGAGGGAGGCGTTGGCCCGCAAACGAACGACAATTGGAGGCCCTTCTGATGGCAACCCCCCTCGTTGTCTCCGACGTCGCCAAGAGTTTCACCATGCACCTGCGCGACGGCATCAAACTGCCTGTTGTCGCCGGTGTCTCGTTCTCGATGAGGGCTGGCGAATGCACCGTGCTCGGCGGTCCTTCCGGTGCCGGCAAGAGCTCGATCCTGAAGATGCTCTACGGCAACTACGCCGTCGACGAAGGCCAGATCATCGTCACGCATGATGATGGGCTGATCGACCTCGCCACCGCCAGCCCGCGCACCGTGCTGGCCATACGCCGGCAAACGATCGGCTATGTCAGCCAGTTCCTGCGCACCGTGCCGCGCGTCTCGGCGCTCGACGTCGTCGCCGAACCGCTGGTTGAGCGCGGCGAGGATCGCGAGATTGCCCGCGGCAAGGCGCGCGCCTTGCTGGCGCAGCTCAACCTGCCGGAGAAACTCTGGGCCTTGCCGCCTGCGACCTTCTCCGGCGGCGAGCAGCAGCGCGTCAACATCGCGCGCGGCTTCATCACCGAGCATCCGATCCTGTTGCTCGACGAGCCGACAGCCTCGCTCGATGCCAGGAACCGCGATGTCGTGATCGAACTCATCGCCGCCAAGAAGGCTGCAGGTGTCGCCCTGCTCGGCATCTTCCATGACCACGATGTGCGCGAGGCGGTTGCCGACCGCATCATCGACGTCACCGCTTTCGCGCCCGGAAAAATCGCCGCATGACCAGGAAATTATCCGAGACGCCGTTGATCCATCCGACGGCGGAGGTGCAGAACTCGACGCTCGGCCGTTGGACCGAGATCGCCGACCGCAGCCGGGTCTCGGAAAGCGAACTCGGCGACTATTCCTACATGATGCAGGACTGCGCCGTCTGGTGCGCGACGATCGGCAAGTTCGCCAACATCGCGGCCAGCGTGCGCATCAACGCCACCAACCACCCGACCTGGCGGCCGACGCTGCATCACTTCACCTATCGCGCCTCGGACTACTGGGACGATGCCGAGCACGAGAGCGAATTCTTCGCCCAGCGCCGCGCCAAGCGGGTCGCCATCGGCCACGACACCTGGCTCGGTCACGGCTCGACCATCCTGCCCGGCGTCACCATCGGCGATGGCGCCGCGGTCGGCGCCGGCGCTGTCGTCTCGAAAGATGTCGCGCCCTATACGATCGTCGCCGGCGTGCCGGCAAAGCCGATCCGCGAGCGCTTCGATCGCCGCACGGCCGAACGCTACCAGGCGCTGGCCTGGTGGGACTGGGACCATGCAAGGCTGCGCGCTTGCCTTGAGGACTTCCGTGAGCTGTCCGCAGAGGCATTTCTGGAGAAGCATGGTTGACGCGAATGGTGCTTTCATCGAACTAATAATCACCCAACCCAGAGCCATGGAGCATATGTGACCTTATTGTCGTAATACCTCTTTTCATTGGACTGGGGTTGGTCGCGTTGGGAATTTTGGTGATTAAGCTTGCAGCTAAGCGTTGGAGGCAATCCCACGTTGGCTCTTCAATAACGTTGATGATATTAGGCTGTGTTTTGTTCACGGCGGCGATAGCTCCACTCTATATGCTGTGGGTCCTTGCGCAACTTACAGGTAAGCCAGGCTGACAAGCTAAGGCCTGTGGAGCGTAACAAAACTGACATCATCGCGACACGGCAGGTTCATGTGGCTGCGTTAGGCGAGAGCCTGACGATCAATGGTCCCGGACTGGAACCTGCCCCCATGCCAGCAAATTCCGCCACGCTCGAAATCCGCGGTGTCACCCGACGATTTGGCAAGAACACTGCCGTCAGCGACATCAACATCGCGATCCCGCAGGGTCAGATGGTTGGCATTATCGGCCGTTCGGGCGCCGGCAAATCAACCCTCCTTCGCATGATCAACCGTCTCATCGATCCCAGCCAGGGGTCGATTTTTTTTGACGGCGCCGAGGTCTCGAAGCTGAGCGGCTCGCCGCTGCGGCGCTGGCAGCGCGACTGCGCCATGATCTTCCAGCAGTTCAACCTGGTGCCGCGCCTCGACGTGCTGACCAATGTGCTGCTCGGCAAGCTGAACCACCGCTCGACCATCACCAACCTGTTCGGCATGTTCTCGCGCGCCGAATGCGCCGAGGCGATCGCGGCACTCGAGCGGCTCGACATCGCCCGCACCGCGCTGCAGCCCGCCGGCACCTTGTCGGGCGGCCAGCAGCAGCGTGTCGCCATCGCTCGTGCCATGATGCAGCAGCCCAGAGTGATCCTCGCCGACGAGCCGATCGCCTCGCTGGACCCGCTCAACGCCAAGGTGGTGATGGATTCGCTGCAGGACATCAATCTGCGCGAAGGCATCACCGTCGTCACCAATCTGCACACGCTGGACACCGCCCGCACCTACTGCAACCGCATCATCGGCATGGCTGCCGGCAAGGTCGTCTTCGACGGCCCGCCGGAAGAGCTCAACCGCGAGGCGGTGCGCCTCGTCTACGGCGCCGACAGCAATGGCCAGGAAATCTCCGAGGCCATCACCTCGACCAGCGTTGCCTTCAGCCGAAAGATCGCCGCATCCACCGGACCGCTCGAGCCCGCATTCCCGGGATATTGAGAGCGGTTGGGATCGCCAGCCCACGTCAAGGGCACCTGTCAAAATCGATAACGCTGCCGGCGCGGGGCCGGAACCTACAGGAGAAATATCCAATGTTCAGGAAGATGGTCTTTGGCGCCGTTTCGGTGCTCGCCATGGCGACCAGCATGGCCCATGCCGCCGACATGAAGGAATTTCGCGTCGGCATTCTCGGCGGCGAAAACGAAACCGACCGGCTGCGCAACTACCAGTGCCTCGCCGACCATCTGAAGGCCGAATTCGGCTTCGAAAAGGTCTCGCTGTTCCCCGCCGCCGACTATGACGGCGTCATCCAGGGCCTGCTCGGCGGCACGCTCGACTTCGCCGAACTCGGCGCTTCCGGCTACGCCAGCGTCGCTCTCAAGGACCCGAAGGCGGTCACCCCGATCCTCACCACCCAGCAGACCGACGGCGCCACAGGCTATTATTCGATCGGCCTGGCGCTGAAATCCTCCGGCATCACCGACATCAAGTCGGCCAAGGGCAAGAAGCTCGGCTACGCCGATCCGGATTCTACCTCCGGCTACCTGATCCCGCTGACCCAGATCCCGAAGGATACCGGCGCTTCGAACGAAACCTTCTTCGCCTCGACCCAGTTCAACGGCGGTCACGAGAACAACGTCCTGGCCGTGCGTGACGGCAAGGTCGACGTGGCGGTGGACGATTCTTCCGGCATCGGCGACTTCAAGGACGGCTACACCTCCGGCACCTTCCACAAGGAAGTCGCCAAGGGCGCCGTCGACCCCAACGACTTCGTCGAAGTCTGGCGCTCGGGTCTGATCCCGAACGGCCCGCTGGTCGTGCGCACCGCGCTCGGCGACGAAATGACCGCCAAGCTCGCCGACTTCTTCACGCAGTTGCCGAAGAAGGACAAGGCTTGCTTCGAAGGCGTCGAGGGCGGCGACTTTACCGGCTACGTCCCGGTTAAGGCGGACTTCTACAACGTCATCGTCGAAGCCCGTAAGGCAGCCATCGGCGGCTAACGGCGAAACCAGGAAGGGCGGCGTCGAGAAAACGCCGCCCTTCTTGCATGTCCGATCATGACCCTTTCCGTGACAGCCCCTTCCGGCGCCACTCACCAGATGGCCGACGCCTGGCGTCGCCAGACGTCCTTGCGCCGGCTCTACACCGCCATCGGTGTCGGCCTGCTCATCACCGCGCTCGGCAGCACCATGTGGTTCGCCGACGAGGCCAATGCCGGGCATTTCTTCGACCGGTTGCCGCATTTGCTGGATTTCCTGAGCTGGCTCGTCCCCAAGGATTGGAACGATGTCTGGCGGGCGATGTTCGACATCGCTTCTCCGCATGACACCGGCACCCAGGAATTCAATTTTCCGCTTGGCCGCTCCTATGTCTGGGGCAGCTTCTACATCCCCGAATATTTCGAGCTGATGCTGACAACGCTCAACGTGGCGCTGGTCTCGACCTTCATCGGCTTCGTCTTCGCCGTGCCGTTCTCCTTCATCGCGGCGCGCAATTTGACGCCGCATCCGGTGCTGCGGCTGATCGTCAAGCGCCTCATGGAACTGCTGCGCGCCTTTCCCGAGATCGTCATCGCCGGCCTGTTCGCCGCCATCGTCTCGATCGGCCCGATCGCTGCCATCATCGCCATCGGCCTGCATTCGATCGGCGCGCTGGGCAAGCTGTTCTACGAGATCAACGAGAACATCGACATGCGCGCCGAGGAAGGCCTGAGGGCCGTCGGCGCCAACTGGTTCGAGCGGGTTCGCTTCGCCGGCCTGCCGCAGGTGCTGCCCAACTTCATGTCCTACACGCTGCTGCGTGTTGAGATAAATGTCCGCATTTCCACCATCATGGGCGCGGTCGGCGGCGGCGGTATCGGCGAGGAGTTGAAGCTGTCGATCTCGCGCGGCTTCGGCGCCAAGACGATAGCCCTCGTGCTGCTCCTGTTCACGACGATCTTCATCGTCGACCAGTTCTCCGCCTGGCTGCGCCGCAAGCTGGTCGGCGAGCAGGCTTTCGTGATGAGCGCTTGACCATGGCCACCATGACCGCCGATCAGATCCAGTCGATCGAAGAGCGCTTCCCGCAGGTGTTCCAGCGGCCGTTCCACAAGCGCTTCGGGCCGCTGATGCTGCTTGGCGGCATCTTTCTCTACCTGCTGTACGCCTTGTGGTTCTTCAACCTGCCGCAGGTCATGCGAGAATCGCACTGGGAGCGCCTGCCGCTGTTCCTGACCCAGTGGATCAGCTACGACGTGCAGCCGATCTTCCGCCTCGATGAACCGCAGATCACTGCCAAATATCCACGCTTCTCGGTGCTCGGCCCGAACCCGGATCCGGACTGGGTCAAGACCAATGCCGATGGTTCGGTGACGATCCTGATCGACGGCACCGCCAAGTCGATCACCTTCACCAAGACGCAAGCGACGATAATTGCCAACGGTGAGACTGTCGCGGTCGCGCTCGGCACCGGCAAGCCGCTGATTTCGGGACCGGCTCCCGGCTGGATCACCGCGCATGAGGATGAGGTGGTCGCCGACATGGGCTTTGCCGGCGAGGCCCGCGTCGCCGTTGACCGCGTCAGGATACGCAAGCGGTTTCTAGGCTGGGCAAACTTCATCTTCGACACGCGTTCGCCTTTCTTCGGCAAGTCGGCAAGCGAAGTCGCTTCGCTGATCGTCTCCGGGCCGGAACTGAAACCGGGCACGTCAAATCTGGCGCTGGCCGGCGACAACATCTGGAACAACGCCCAGTGGCAGCATGGCGATGTCTGGACCAAGCTCCTGCAGACCATCGTCATGGCCTTTCTCGGCACCATGCTGGGCGGCATCGTCGCCTTCCCGCTGGCCTTCTTCGCCGCCCGCAACATCACGCCCAGCCGGCTGGTCAACCAGGTGCTCAAGCGCTTCTTCGATTTCATGCGCTCCATCGACATGCTGATCTGGGCGCTGTTCTTCACCCGCGCCTTCGGGCCGGGACCGCTGGCTGGCAGTGCGGCGATCTTCTTCACAGAGGTCGGCACGCTCGGCAAAACCTATTCCGAGGCGCTGGAGAACATCGACGACAAGCCGCGCGAGGGGATTACCTCGACCGGAGCCAACGGCCTCCTGGTGCAGCGCTACGGCGTGCTGCCGGAAGTGGTGCCGGTGTTCATCAGCCAGACGCTCTACCAGTGGGAATCCAACACCCGCGGCGCCACCATCATCGGCGCTGTCGGCGCCGGCGGCATCGGCCTGAAGCTGTGGGAAGCGATGCGCACCAACTCCAACTGGGCCAACGTCTTCTACATGGTGCTGCTGATCCTGGCCGTCGTCTTCATCTTCGACAACATCTCCAACTTCCTGCGCCGCCGGCTGAGCCGGACCATCCACGACTACAACAGGATCCAGGCTGAGCAGGGGTAGGCTTGTGATGCAGACGCGCAAGTCGTCTCGACCGGCGCCAAAGGATCGACCCCCACTCCGTCGAGCTTCGCTCGACACCTCTCCCCCGATCGACGGGGTAGCGCCAGGCTGTCCGAGCCGACGCCTGTCCTCTTAGGCCGAGTGTCCCCCAGGCCGAGGCTTCCTTCCTCTCCCTCCGGAGGGGGAAAAGTGGCTCGGCGAAGCCGAGACGGAGTGGGGGAACCACCTGGCAACCGCCGCGAACGCAAATAGAAAATGGGCCAGGGCGCTAAGCCGCCTTCTTCCACCCGCTCTTGATATGCCTATACCCCTCCCGATAGACCGCTTCCGGCGTCTCTGAGAAATCCCGCCACACCTTGGTCGCCGCCGCCAAATCCTTGAGTGAGCGGCCGAACGCCTCGATCGTCAGCCAATCGTCATAGCCGCTCTTGCGGATGGCGGAAAACGTTTCGGTCCACGGAATGTTGCCGCGCCCCGGCACGCCGCGATCATTCTCCGAAATATGGATATGCACGACATTCCTGCGGTGTTTCGTGTAGGCGCCGATCGGGTCGGCCTCCTCGATATTGGCGTGGAAGGTGTCGTACATCGCCTTGATGTGCGGCCGGTCGATGGCGTCGATATGCTCCGACAGGTCCGCCATCGTGTTGACGAGATAGCATTCGAAGCGGTTCAGCGCCTCGAGCCCGATGGTGACATTCCTCTTGCCGGCATGGTCGCCGATGGCGCGCTGCGAGCCGACGGAGCGCTTCTTCTCCGCGGCCGTCGGCCCAGAGCCGGAAAAGGACCCGAGCGTCGAATGCAGAGGGCCGCTCAGCGTGTTGGCCCCAAGCGCCTGCGCGCAGTCGATCGCCCGTTTCATGTAGTCGACACCGGCCTTGCGCGTTGCCGCGTCGGCCGAGATCAAATTCATCGCCGGATCGCCCATGGCCGAAACCGCAGTCCGCTCCAGCCCGATGCGGTCGAGCAGATCGCCGAGCTTTCTATAATCGTCCGGCGTGCCGGCGAAGATCGGTATCTCGACGCCATCGAAACCGGTCGCCTTGATGTCGCGCAGCAGCGGCTCGTGTTTCTTCGACACCGCCGTCGTCCACAAGAACATGCACATGCCGATTTTCATCGAAGCCCCCTCCCTTTGACGGCGCACTGGCTGTTCCGCCGCTTCGCGCCATGCCCCCTCATCCGGCCGCTTCGCGGCCACCTTCTCTCCGCTGGGGAGAAGAGACTTGGCGTCGCGCCATCTCCTCCTCCTCTCCCCTCGGAGAGAGGTTGGATTGCCCCGAATTGCCCTTCGCAATTCGGCTGGCAATCCGGGTGAGGGGGTCTTCGTTACCCGCCGCGCCACTAAAGCTTCGTCCACGCCCCGTTTTTCTTCGACGACTTCACGCAAGCCTCGATGAAGGCCATGCCCTCGACGCCGTCCTGTATGGTCGGGAAGACGACATCCTTTGCCGGCTTGCCGCCCTTGCGGCGTGCCGCCCGGATGGCGCGTGCGGCCTCCTGGTAGATGTTGGCGAAACCTTCGAGATAGCCTTCCGGATGGCCCGACGGGACGCGGCTGACACGGCCCGCCACCGGCAGCGCGCCGGCGCCGTTGCGGGTGATCAATTGCTTTGGCTGGCCGAACGGCGTGTACCAGAGATAGTTCGGGTCGGCCTGCACCCATTCCAGCCCACCCTTCGAGCCATAGATGCGCAGCTTCAGCCCGTTCTCATGGCCGGGCGCCACCTGGCTTGCCCAGATCATGCCCTTGGCCGGGTGCGTCTTGCCGGTAGGCTTGAAGCGCAGCATGACGTTGACGTTATCATCCAGTAGCCGTCCCGGCACGAAGGCGTCGAGATCGGCCGACAGGGAGTCCAGTTCCAGCCCCGAGACGAAGCGGGCGAGGTTGTAGGCATGCGTGCCGATATCGCCCAGCGCACCGCCGGCGCCTGCCTGCTTGGGGTCGGAGCGCCACGCCGCCTGCTTCTGGCCTGTCGCCGCCAAATCCTCGGTCAGCCAGTCCTGGGGATATTCGGACTGCACGATGCGGATGTCGCCGAGCACGCCCTTGGCGACCATTTCGCGTGCTTGCCGCACCATCGGATAGGCGGTGTAGTTGTGCGTCAGCACGAACACCTTGCCGGTCTTCTCGACTATCGCCGCGAGCTTTTTCGCTTCGGCCAGCGTCGTCGCCAGCGGCTTGTCGCAGATGACGTGGATGCCGGCCTCGAGGAAAGCTTTTGCCGCTGGCACATGCACATTGTTGGGCGTGACGATGGCCACCGCCTCGATGCCGTCGGGGCGCTTCGCCTCGGCCTTGGCCATCTCGGCATAGGATGCGTAGCTGCGTGAGGGGTCGAGCCCCAGTTCGGCCGCCGAGGCCTTGGCACGGGCCGGGTCGGCTGACAAAGCGCCGGCAACCAGCACGAACTCGTTGTCCAGCCGCGCCGCGATCCGATGCACCGCGCCGATGAAGGCGCCTTGCCCGCCGCCGACCATGCCGTAGCGGATCGGGCCGCCTCCCGTTTCCGACTTCGATGCGCCGACCATATCTTGCTCCTCGCTGTTGCTTGCCCCCCTTGAGGGGAGTTCGATCCGCGCAGCGGATCGGGTGGGGTCGTTGAGGCAGAGCGCGGTGTGAACCGACCCACCCGGCCTTTGGGCCACCCTCCCCGCGAAGGGGAGGGAAAATCGAGCTAGATTCCCATCATGGCGCGCAGCAACTTCTTGTCGGTGGTGCCAGCGGCGAAGTCGTCGAATGCCTTTTCCGTCACCCGGATGATGTGGTGCTCGATGAAAGGCGCGCCTTCGGCCGCACCATCCTCCGGATGCTTCAGGCAGCACTCCCACTCCAGCACCGCCCAGGAATCATAATTGTACTGCGTCAGCTTGGAGAAGATGCCGCCGAAATCCACCTGTCCATCGCCCAGCGAACGGAAGCGCCCGGCGCGGTTGGTCCAGCTCTGATAGCCGGAATAGACGCCTTGCCGGCCGGTCGGGTTGAACTCGGCGTCCTTGACGTGGAACGCCTTGATGCGCTCGTGATAGATGTCGATGAATTCGAGATAGTCGAGCTGCTGCAGCAGGAAATGCGACGGATCGTAATTGATGTTGCAGCGCTTGTGGCCGCCGACCGCGTCGAGGAACATCTCGAAAGTGGCGCCGTCGAAAACGTCTTCAGACGGGTGAATTTCATAGCCGACATCGACGCCGTTGTCCTCGTACACGTCGAGAATCGGCTTCCAGCGTTTGCCGAGCTCGCCAAACGCTTCCTCAATGAGTCCAGCCGGCCGCTGCGGGAACGGATAGAGGTAAGGGAAAGCCAGCGAGCCGGTAAACGACACTGAAGCATTCAGGCCTAGATTACGCGATGCTTTGGCGCCGAACTTCATCTGCTCGACAGCCCACTTCTGCCGGGCTGCGGGATTGTTGTGCACCGATGGCGGCGCAAAGCCATCCATCTGCGCGTCATAGGCAGGATGCACCGCCACCAATTGCCCCTGCAGATGCGTCGACAATTCCGTGATCTCGACGCCGGCGTCGGCGCAAATGCCTTTCACCTCGTCGCAATAGGCCTTGGAAGAGGCTGCCTTCTTGAGATCGAACAGCCGCGCGTCCCAGGTCGGGATCTGCACGCCCTTGTAGCCGAGACCGGCCGCCCATTTGGTGATCGACGCCAGTGAGTTGAACGGCGCGGCGTCGCCCGCGAACTGCGCCAGAAACAGCCCCGGGCCCTTCATTGTCGTCGGCATCGGCATCCTCCCTCATTTCTCTCGCGACCGAGCATAGCGCCGATTGGAAACAGGGCCAGCCACTTTGGTCTTTTCTCAACGGGCGCTTGCACGCACCACCATTCTGGTATTACCAAATGTGAAATTTTGGTCAAGCCTTGCAATGCGCCATCATGACCCCAAAACCACCCGGCGCAGGCATGTATATCTCAATATAATCAAGGAAATACTCCACAGCGAAAGTTGCATCCCGGCGCTTCTTGCCGATCCGGATAATTTGCTGTAGACCTCGCTTCAGGCCCAATTGGTCGAACCAGTTTGCGAGAAAAGGCTGGGAACGCCTTGGGGAGGAACCTTTGTGTCGCCTTTTGGCGATGCATGTCGCAGGCGAACCATAGAGACGAGTTGGGAAGGACAGACCATGCATCTTTCGACGCACAACTGGATGCGCGCGGAACCCCTGGAAACGACGCTCAAGCGCATCAAGAAATTCGGCTATGAGTCGATCGAGATTTCCGGCGAACCCGAGCAGTACAAGACCAGGGAGACCCGGGCGCTGCTGAAGGAGCATGGCATTCGTTGCTGGGGCGCGGTGACCCTGATGCTGGGCGAGCGCAACCTCGCAGCCAGGAACCAGGGCCAGCGCGAGCGTTCCGTTCAGTATGTCAAGGACGTGCTGACCATGGTCAGCGAACTCGATGGCGAGATCATCACGCTGGTTCCGGCGACCGTCGGCAAGGTCGTGCCTGACGGCACCGAGGAAGAGGAATGGAAGTGGGTCGTCGACGCCACCCGCGAATGCTTCACCCACGCCAAGAAGGTCGGCGTCAAGATCGCTGTTGAACCGCTCAACCGCTTCGAGACCTATCTGTTCAATCGCGGCGCCCAGGCGCTGGCTTTGGCCGACGCGGTCAGCCCCGAATGCGGTGTCTGCCTCGACGCCTACCACCTCCATATGGAAGAATTTAACGTCTATGACGCGATCCGGCAGGCCGGAAAGCGCCTGTTCGACTTCCATGTCGCCGACAACAACCGCTTCGCCGCCGGTCTCGGCCAGATCGACTGGCCGAAGATCGTCGCCACCTTGCGCGAGATCGGCTACGACGGCGCGCTGACCAACGAGTTCGTCGCGCCCGTCGACCGGACGCCGGCGGCCCCCTATCCCGACATGGTCGAGCGCAATCCGGTCGATATCTCGCCCGAACAGCTGAAGTTCATCCAGGACCACGGCTCCAGCGTGCTCACCGAGAAATTCTACACCGACCAGATGCGCATCAACGCCGAAACGTTGCTGCCGCTGATCAAGTAGTCGACTGCCTCAGGGAAATTCGCCCTTCCGCCCTGACCGGCGCAGGGCTGGGGAAGAATATGCGTATCAAGTCCGTCCAAGCCTGGTGGATCCGCGTTCCGATCGAAGCCGCTCGGCAGCACCGCAGCGACTTCGGTCAGGTGACGACCTTCGACGCCGCCATCCTGCGCATCGAGACCGATGACGGGCTGGTCGGCTGGGGCGAAGGCAAGAACGCCGCCGGCAGTGCCGGCAGCTACGGCGCGCTCGTCCATATGCTGAACCATGAGGTCGGGCCGCAGCTGGTTGGCCGCGATCCGGCCGACATCGGCGTCATCTGGGAGATGCTCTACAATGGCGTGCGCCACGACAGCGCCGCACGCGGCGGCCACGCCATGCCGCAGCTGGCGCGGCGCGGCATGAGCATCGCGGCGATCAGCGCCGTCGACATCGCCCTGTGGGACATTCTTGGCAAATCGCTTGGCGTTCCTGTCTGGCGGCTGCTCGGCGGCCGCAAGCTCGATCGCATGCCGGCTTACGCGTCCGGCGGCTGGGCGGCCGCCGACGCCATCGGCGAGCAGTTGAAGTCCTATATCGCCAAGGGCGGTTTCAAGGCACTGAAGATGAGGGTTGGCGCCATGGACGGCGCGGCGCACATTTCCGCCACCCGCGTGCGCGCCGCACGGCAGGCGCTCGGCCCCGATGTCGAACTGATGGTCGACGCGCACGGCACCTACACGGTGGCTGAAGCCAAGCGCTTCATCCACCTTGTCAACGATTTGGACCTCGCCTGGTTCGAGGAACCTATCATCGCCGACGATAAGCCGGGCATGGCCGAAGTGCGGGCAAGTGGCGCCGTTCCGATCGCCACCGGCGAAAGCGAGGCGACCCGCTACGCCTTCCGCGACCTCGCCGTGCTCAAAGCCGCCGACATCTTCCAGCCCGATCCCGCCTTCTGCGGCGGCATCAGCGAAGCGATGAAGATCGGCACCATCGCCAGCGCCTTCAATCTGCGCTTTGCACCGCATTTGTGGGCCGGCGCGCCCTGTTTTTTCGCAGGCTTGCATGTCTGCGCCGCCTCGCCGTCGAGTTTCACCGTCGAATATTCGCTCGGCGCCAACCCGATGATCCATGATCTGGTCGAAGAGACTGTCGAAGCCAGGGACGGTATGATAGCGATCCCGGAAAAACCGGGTCTGGGATTCACCATTTCGGAGCGGTTCCTGGAGGCGCACGCGCAACGCGGTTGACGATGAAAGAAAAGAACCTTCTCGCGGAACTCGCTGCCTACCTGTTCTCCCATTCGGACAAGGAGAGCGGCCGAACGCCATCGGAGCGCGAACTGGCGGAGCATTTCGCCGTCAGCCGCGGTCAGATCCGCGAGGCGCTGGCCATCCTGGAGGCCATGCGCATCGTTGAGCGCCGGGCCAAGTCCGGCATCTACATCGACACCAAGCAGGCCAGTGTGGAGGCCATGGCGCTCTTTGCCCGCGCGGGCCTGCCGCTCGACCCGATCCAGATCTACGAGACGGTTGAACTGCGCAAGATCCACGAGATCAAGGCGGCCGAACTTGCCTGTTCGCGTGCCACAGAGGAGAATTTCGAGCGGCTGCGCGAAATCCTGAAGGCTTCGGAAGAGCGCATCGCCGCCGGCGAAGGGCTTGCCAGGGAAGACCGCGAATTCCACCTCGAAATCGTGCGCGCCACCAAGAACAGCGTCTTCCACAATGTCTGCAGCGTCTACTACATGATGGGCGAGCAGCGCCTGCCGATCTATTTCAACGACCCCGAGCGCAACGTGCGCTCGCATGCCGAGCATATCCAGATCTATGAGGCGCTGCTGCGCCGCGACGGCAATCTCGCACAGGCGCTGATGAGCGCCCATCTGCAGGGCGCTGAGAGCTACTGGAAGGGCCTGATCGAGGGCCATGGCGAGGAGCCGCAAAGCCCGGCGCTCGAAAAAGCCTGACCGACATGGCTCGTATCCTCACGACGCACCCTCTGCATCCGCGCGCCTCGGCTATGCTCTCCGGCGCCGGAGAGCTCGTCGTCGCCTCCGCCATCGATCCAGTCACGCTGATCGCCGAGGCCAGGAATGCCGACATCGTCATCGTGCGCGCGCCGCTGCCCCCACAGCTTTTCGACGGCGCAAAGCTGCTGCGGGCGGCAATCCGTCATGGCGCCGGGCTCGACATGATCCCGATGGAAGCAGCGACGGCCGCCGGCGTGCTGGTGGCGAATGTGCCGGCGGTCAATGCCCGATCGGTGGCCGAACACGTCATGTTCGTGGCCCTCGCCTTGCTGCGCAACTTCCGCGTCGTCGACCGCGACCTGCGCGCCAAAGGCTGGCTTGCCGGCCGCGAGCACGCCAACGCCAACAGCGAGCTTGCCGGCAAGACGATCGGCATCGTCGGCCTCGGCGCCGTCGGCCAGGCGGTCGGCCATATCGCCGCGCACGGCTTCGACCTGAAGGTGTTGGCAACGACGCGCAGCATGCAGCCAGCGCCGGACAAGGTCGGCTTCCTGTCGATCGACGCTCTCGTCGAGCAGAGCGACATCATCGTTCTGTGCTGCCCGCTGACGCCGGAAACGCGCGGCCTGATCAACCGTGAGCGGATCGCCCGCATGAAGCCGCAGGCGCTGCTGATCAACGTGTCGCGCGGACCGGTCGTCGACGACGACGCGCTGATCGAGGCCTTGCAGAAACGGCGCATCGGCGGCGCCGCGCTTGACGTGTTTGCGACGCAGCCGCTGCCGTCGAACCATCCCTATTTCGGCTTCGACAATGTTATCGTCACGCCGCACATGGCGGGGATCACCGAGGAATCGATGATGCGCATGGGCGTCGGCGCGGCGGGCGAAGCCCTGCTGGTGCTGGCGGGCAAGCTGCCGGTCAATCTGCGCAATCCAGAAGTGGTCGATCACTATCGGCGGCGGTTTCCGGCGCGCCTGTAACACATCGCGGTTTCGCCCCAATTCTCCGCGACGTTGAGAGCCATGTCCGGTCTAGCCTTCCTCTTTGTCGCTGCCTGTTCGCTCTGTGCCATGCCGGCATTCGCGGCCGAGAGCAGTTATGTCTATTGCGACAACGGGCTGCGCTGCTTCAAGGCGCCCTGCCCGTCCAACAGCGCACTCGACCTTGCCACCGGGGCGATCATCAAGGGCGTGTCGATCGACCCCAGCGGATTGCCGCAGGCCGACAAGGCGATAACCGATCTTTCCGACGCGCTTCATGCTGGCAAGATCGTCGTCAAGGGCTCGATCGAGCACCGCACCCAGACGATCGCCGGCAAGGAGTACAATCTGCCCTGGCTGGTCGCGACCCGTATCGTACGGACCGCCAAGGACAGCGAACGCAAGCACTGTTCGTCGCGCTGATGGGCGGTTCAGCCCTGCTCACGCGCCAAGCAGCTGCTCCACCTCTGCTGCTATGCGCAGCAGGCGTTGGTCATGGCCGTTGCGCGCCACCAGCATCAAGCCGGCGGGCAGCTGAGTGCCCGGCATCGGCAGCGAGATCGCGCAGAGATCGAACTGGTTGGCGACCTGCGTGTTGCGCAGCAGCAGGCCTTCGGTGCGGTCACGCAACTCAGGGTGGTCAGCCATCGAGACGATGGTCGGCGCCGTCACCGGTGTGGTCGGCAAGGCCAGCACATCGACCGAGGACAGCCGCTCGTCCATGGCGGCGCCGAGCGCTGTACGACGGCGCATTGCCCGGATGTAGACAGGCGTCGGCAGCATGGCTGCCCGCGACAAAGGTCCGCTGACATGCGGGTCGACCGGCACCGATGCCCCTGTCGCCAGCCAGTCGGCATGCACTTCGGCCCCCTCCATCGCGGCGATCGAACCACGCTTGGTGGCCGCGCGCAAATCGGCAAGCAGATCGTCGATCGACAGTTCCGCGATCCGCGCGCCCGTCTGCTCGATCTTGCCAAGGCAGCGGTCGAACGCGGTCGCCACCTCGTCTTCCGTCTCTTCGAAAAGGACGCCACGCGGAATGCCTATGCGAAGCCCTGCCAGGGCAATCGGCGTCAGCGCGGTCGGCACCTCACCGGCCATCACGGCGTCGGCGGCGGCACACTGGGCGACGGTTCGGGCAAGCGGACCGATCGAGTCCAGCGTGGCCGACAGTGGGAACGCGCCGGCGAGCGGCACACGTCGCGCCGTCGGCTTGAAGCCGACGACACCGTTGAGTGAAGCCGGAATGCGTATCGAACCGCCGGTGTCGGAACCGATCGATATTTCGCTCGTGCGCTCGCCGACGGAAACGCCGGCGCCTGAGGAAGAACCACCCGGAATGCGATTGGTGTCCACGGCATTGCCAGGCGTGCCGAAATGCTGGTTGTCGCCGATCGCGGTGAAGGCGAATTCGGTCATGTTGGTCTTGCCGGTGATAACCGCGCCGGCCTGCCGCAGCCGGCTGACGATCGCGGCATCGCGCAGCGGAGGTGCTGCGGTCTTGAGCATCAGCGAGCCGGCCGTGGTTGGCTCGCCGGCGACATCGAACAAATCCTTGATCGAGACGATGGTGCCGTCGAGCGGCCCGAGCGTCACGCCGGCTTGGCTGCGCGCATCGCTGGCATCGGCCGCGGCCCTCGCGGCTTCGGCATAGAGCTTCGTGAACACACGCTCTTCGCCGGCACGGGCGGCGAGGCGCGCAAGGATGATTTCCAGATGATCACGGACGGATTGCATTTTCGGTGTCGGACTCCGGACGCCTTGAACGTCTTAAGGGATAGCGGCCAGTGCCTGGCTTGCCGAGACTTAACCCGGCGCAGACGGTTTTGCACCCTGTCGAATGCGAGGAAAATCCGATGCTCTACAAAGGCAGTTGCCACTGCGGCAAGGTCGCCTTCGAATTCAAGGCCGAACTGACCGGCGCCATCAGGTGCAATTGCTCGATCTGCTCGCGCAAGGGCGCCCTGTTGTGTGCCATCCCGCACGAGACCTTGCGGGTCCTGGCCTGGGGCGACGATTTGGGCACCTACACATTCGGCAATCATGCCATCGCGCACCGGTTCTGCCGGGCCTGCGGCATCCATCCCTTTGCGGAGGATGTCCGCGAGGACCGTGAACGCAGCGCCTACATCAACGTCAACTGCGTGGCCGATCTCGACCCCTCGACACTGTCGGTCTTCGATTTCGATGGGCGGTCGGCCTGAGTTCGTTCGTCGCTGCCGTCACAACGGCGTCGACCGAAAACCGTGATGGTTCTCGGGCCGACGCGCAGGTGTCAGGGAAGCCTGATTGCGGCGAGGCTACTCGGCCTGCTTCGGGCCGCGCAGGAACACCACGCTGGCCGCCAGCAATGTCGCCGCGCCGCAATGGGCGAAGGCACTGGCGACGCCGGTGTGGTCGACCAGCAGGCCGCCGAAGACGGCGCCGAGCGCGATCGCCACCTGGAACGTCGCCACCATCAGTCCGCCGGCGCTTTCTGCCTGGTCGGGTGCTGCCCGCACCAGCCAGCTCTGCAGCCCGACCGGAACCGCGCCGAAAGCAAAGCCCCAGACCGCAACGGCGGCAGCGGCGATCGTCGGCGAAGCTCCGAAAACCAGCATCGAGGCGGCGGCCGGTGCGATCAGCAAGGGCGCCAGCCCAACGGCTGCCTTGAGGCTGCGCTCGGCCAGGATGCCGCCGGCGACATTGCCGAAGAAGCCGCCAATGCCATAGGCCAGCAGCACCAGCGAGATCGTCTCGATGTCGAGCACGGGGACCTTCTCGAGGAAGGGACGGACATAGGTGAAGCCGGCAAAGTGTCCCGAAGCGACCAGCAGCACGACCAGCAGCGCCACCCTGATCGACGGACGCTTCAGCACGTCGAGCAAGGTGCGGAAGCTTGCCACACCCACGGGGGGCAATTTCGGAATGGTGGCCAGCTGCACCAGCAGCGCCAGGGCGGCGACCACGGTCGCAATCATGAAGGCCGTGCGCCAGCCCCAGATGTCACCGACATAGGCGCCGACCGGCGCCGCACAGACGGTCGCCAGCGAAACGCCGGTCAGGATGATCGACATGGCGCGCGGCATCAATCGCATCGGCACCAGCCGCAGCGTGGCCGTGGATTGCCGGGTCTGGATGAATTGCCAAGCCTTCCGGACGCAATGCCATTGCCGGGCCACCCGCATGCAATAGCTTGCCAGAACCAGGCAGCGAGAGGCCGGCGTCCAGTCGGCCCGAAGAGGAGAACCAATGCCAAATCATCCGAAGCTCATCGCACTCGCCGTCATGCTTGCGGTTCCCGGGCGCGCCTTTGCCCTCGAGGACAGCTACCTGCCGGCCGACAAGATCCCCTATGTGGCGGAAGTACCCGACCAGCCGCATCGTCTTGGCCCATTGTGGGGCGAGCGGGCCAAGGGTCCGGCAGGCACGTTGCTGAAGGTTCCCGGCAACTGGCGCGCACCGGTCCATGCGCACACCGCGGATTACCGTGCGGTGGTCATAAAGGGGATGTGGGCGCACTGGCAGATGGATGGCGGCGAGGCGACCAAGGTCGAACTGCCTCCTGGATCCTACTGGACCCAGAAAGCCAATGAGATGCATGACGACGCCTGCGTCTCCGACACGGAATGCGTGATCCTGCTGATCAACGACACGCCCTACGAAACCTACTTCCAGAAATAGGCTGGGATGCGGCTACGAGGCGTGACGCAAGCTGACGCCGCTGCCCTTGTCGAACAGCACCACCTTGTCGGGGTTCCAGGCAAAGCGCACCGCCTGCTCGATGGCGACGTCGGTCCTGGCCGGCACGGTTGCACGCAGTGTCGCGTCGCCGACGCGCAGCGTCAGGATCTTTTCGACGCCGTGGTTCTCGACGTCGTGGACACGCGCCTCGACCGGCGCGCCGCTCTCGAGATAGACGTCCTCGGGACGAATGCCGAAGACGAGCGGGCGACCATCGGTCGCCCCGCCCGCTTTGGCTCCCCCTGAAAAAGGCAATTCGAAATTCAGCGGCGCCATCACCGCGCGGCCGTTCACGAGCTTGCCGTCGATGAGGTTCATCGGCGGCGAACCGACGAAGCTCGCCACATAGGTGTCGCGTGGATTGTTGTAGATCTCATGCGGTGTGCCGGTCTGGACGATTCGGCCATGGTTGAGCACGCCGACCTTGTCACCCATCGACATCGCCTCGATCTGGTCGTGGGTGACGAACAGGAAGGTGGCGCCGAGCTGTATCTGCAGGTTCTTCAGTTCAGTCCGCAGCGCCTCGCGCAGCTTGGCGTCGAGCGCAGACAGCGGCTCGTCCATCAGGAACACACGCGGCTTGCGCACGATGGCGCGGCCGATCGAGACGCGCTGCATCTCGCCGCCGGACAGCCGATCCGTCTTGCGGTCGAGCAGATGCTCGATCCGCAGCGTACGGGCGGCACGGTCGACACGGTCCTTGATCTCGGCGTCGGGCAGCCGGCGAATTTTCGGCTTCAGCGGGAATTCGAGATTTTCGCGCACCGTGTAGCGCGGATAGAGCGAATATTGCTGCAGCACCAGCGCCACGTCACGCTCGGCCGCACCCCAGTCGGCAACGTCGACGCCGTCGATGAAGACCTGGCCTTCGCTGGGCTTTTCCAAGCCGGCGATAAGCCGCAGCGTCGTCGTCTTGCCGGCGCCCGTCTCGCCCAGCAGCACGAAGAACTCGCCATCGGCAATATCGAGATCGAGCCCGGTGAGCGCCGTGTGGTTGCCGAAGGTCTTCGAGATGTTCTTGAGCTGGATATGGGCCATCAGAGTCTCACCTCGAGCGACTTGCCGCTTGCCTTGTCGAAGAAATGCGCCTGGGTCGGGTCGATCCTGGCGAAGACCCTTTCACCGGGTCCGGCAACGAAGCCGCTCTTGGTGCGGGCCCGCAGCAACTCGGTTCCGACCTTGAGATCGACGATGTCGAAGGAGCCGAGCGGCTCGACGATATGTGTGTCGACAGGCACGAAGCCCTCGGTCGCCTCGCGCCGGATGAGCACGCCTTCCGGCCGTATGCCAAGCGCCAACTGGCCGCCGGCATGGCCGTTGAGCTTCGACAGCAGCGCTCGCGGGAACTCGAAGCCGGCGGCGGCTCCACCGACCGTCACCGAAACCGAGGACGCCGTCTCGGCCACCGCCGCATCGGTGACATTCATCACCGGGCTGCCGACGAATTGCGCCACGAACAGATTTGCCGGCTGCGAATAGACCTCGTCGGGCGTGCCGACCTGCTGCAAGACGCCTGCGTGCATGATGACGATGCGGTCGGCCAGGCTCATGGCCTCGATCTGGTCGTGCGTGACATAGATGGTGGTCGAGCCCTGCTTGATGTGCAGCCGCTTGATTTCCGCGCGCATCTCCTCGCGCAGCTTGGCGTCGAGCGCGCCGATCGGCTCATCCATCAGCATGGCCTTCGGTCGCCGCACCAGAGCGCGGCCAATGGCGACGCGCTGCATGTCGCCACCCGAGAGCGCCGACGGCTTCTTGTCCAGCAGGTCGGTGATCTGCAGCGTCTTGGCGACCGAACGCACCTCGCTGTCGATCTCCGTCTTGCTCTTGCGCGTGGCGCGCAAGGGGAAGGCGATGTTCTCGTAGACGCTCATATGCGGATAGAGCGAGAACGACTGGAACACCATGGCGATGTCGCGGTCGGCGGCCTTCAAATGCTGCACCGGCTTGCCGTCGATGAAGATGTCGCCCTCGTCGATGGTTTCCAGCCCGGCGATGGCGCGCAGCGTCGTCGTCTTGCCGCAGCCCGATTGGCCGAGCAGCACGATGAACTCGTTGTCGGCGATCTTGAGGTTCAGGTCCTTGATGACCTGGACGGCGCCGAAGAATTTCTGGACGCCGCGAAGCTCGATCTGGGTCAATGCTGTGCTCCCGGATTGCGCACCTGGCCGGTGCCGGCCTTCTCCTCGGGCGCGATCTTGGAGGTTACGTTGAAGCCGACGAGCCCGATCAGGATGATGGTCAGGCCATAGCTGTGCAGCAGCATGTTCCAGGGCTGGCAGAGCGCGACGATGCCGAGCACCATCAATATCTGCGACCCAGGCTCAAGGTATTTCTGGTTGAAGGCGCGAAAACTCATTTGCGGATCGCTCCGAAGGACATGCCGCGCAGCAGATGATTGCGAAGCAGGAAGGTGAAGATGGCGACCGGCAGCAGGAACAGGAAGGTTCCGGAGGCGATCACCGTCCAGTCCGGCAGGCCCGAACCGACCTGGCTCGGGATGAAGGGAGGCGCGGTCTGGGCGCGGCGGTTGGTCATGATCAGCGCAAAGGCGTATTCGTTCCATGCGGTGATGAAACAGAACACGGCGGTGGCGGCGATGCCCGTGGCGGCCTCCGGCAGCACGATCTTGAAGAACGCCTCCATGCGCGTGTAGCCGTCGACAAGCGCGGCCTCCTCATATTCCTTCGGAATCTCGTCCATGAAACCCTTCATCAGCCACACGGAGAAGGACAGGTTGAAGGCGGTGTAGAGAATGATCAGGCCCAGATGCGTATCGTTGAGCCCGACTGCCCGGTACATCAGGAACATCGGGATGGCGACCACCACCGCCGGCAACATGCGCGTCGACAGGATGAAGAAGAGCAGGTCCGCTTCCCCCTTCACCTTGAAGCGCGAGAAGCCATAGGCGGTGAATGTCCCCATGCCGACCGCCAACACCGTCGAGGTGATGGCGATGATGAGCGAGTTCAGAAAGCGGCTCGGATATCCCGACCATTGCACCTGGCCCTTGCCGTCGCGCACGATCTTCTCGCCGCCGTCGAACACGACGCGCTCCCACCACGGGGCGGCGGCATATTCTTCGGCCGACGGCGGGCTGCGCAACTGTGAGCGCTTTGTGAAAAGTTTGACGAAAGGCGAGATGGTCGGCTCGAACATCACCGTCGGCGGGATCGTCGTGGCCAGGTTGCGTGGCTTGAACGAGGTCGCCACGATCCAGTAGATCGGCGCCAGGAAGATGATCGTCACCAAGAGGACGGCGACAATAGCGACCTTGTTGAGCGCCCGTTCACCCGAAGTCTGGACGGCCGCCATCTCAGCGCTCCTTAACTTTGTTGAGGTATTTCACATAGATGTTGGTGATCGCCAGCACCATGATCAGCACGATATAGGCAAGCGCGCAGGAGCGCCCCGTCTGCCATTCCTGGAAAGCCATCTTGTAGAGACGGATGGAAATCACCTCCGTGCTCGGCTGCGTCGACAGCACATAGGCAAGATCGAAAGTCTTGAAGGCTTCCATGGTGCGGAAGATGACCGCGATCATCAGGATCGGCGCGACCAGCGGCAGCGTGATGCGGAAGAAGGTATAGAAAGGCCCGGCGCGGTCGATCGCGGCAGCTTCGTAAAGATGCTTCGGCACCGCCGAAAGCCCGGCGAGCGACAACAGCATGACGAAGGGCGACCACATCCAGATGTCCGTGAACGCGACCGCGTAGAGCGCCATCTTCGGGTCGCCGAGCCATTGGAATTTGCCGAGGTCGAGCACGTAGTTGATGACACCCCAGGACGGATCGTAGAGCAGCTTCCAGAACAGGCCGACCACCGCCATCGAGAGCATCATCGGCAAGAGCAGCAATGTCGTGATCAGGCCCTTGAGCGGAATGGTGCGATTGAGCAGCATTGCCGTTCCAAAGCCGACGACAACCTGACCGACGACCGAGACGATGACGTATTTCGCGGTCACCGCGAAATTGTTCCAGATATAAGGGTCGCTGAGGAGCTCGCGATAGTTCTTCAGTCCGACGAAATTGGCCGGCGCATTGGTCGATGCGCGGAAGTCGGTGAAGGAATAGCCGAGCGAATAGATCAGCGGAAAGATGTTGAAGACGATCAGGAACACGATCGTCGGAATGATGAAGAGGTTGCGTATCGAAATGTCGCTGAGGCCGCGAGAGGCGGCTCTGGAGGAGGTATTCAGCGGTGTGATCATTGTGGTCGCCAAGACCTGCTCCCATTCCTGAAAAAGAAAACGGAGGAGGCGCAGGCCTCCTCCGCACTACATGTCGGTTATTGGCCGCGGCCGTATTTCTTGAACGTGGCGTCCCAATCCTTCGCCAGCGCATCCAGCATTTCCTTGGCCGTACCATCGCCGTTTACGATGTACGGATAGACACGCTGGTTGAGCTGCTGCAGCAGTTCCGCATACTCCGGCACCGCCCAGAAGTCCTTGACCTTGAACATCGTGTCGTAGAAGGCCTTGTTGTAGGGCGTGGCGTTCTGAAACTCGGCCGATTCCAGCACGGCCTTGTTGCAGGTGTAGCCGCCGAGGGCCGCCCACTTCTTCTGCGTATCGTCCTGGATGAACCACTTCAGGAATTTCATCGCCTCTTCCTTGTTGTTGGAATAGGAGACGACGGAAATGCCCTGGCCGCCGAGCGCGGCGAACTGCTCGCCACCTGGACCTGCCGGGTTGGCGAAGAAGCCGGTGTTCTTGGCGTTCGGGTTCGACGCCTCGTTGATCAACGAGGGGAAGAAGGCGAAGTAGTTCATGCTCATCGCCGCCAGGCCTTCGGTGATGGCCTGGTTGTTCTCGACGAAAAAGGCGTTGGTCCAGCCCGGAGGCGTGAAGCCGAACAGCTTGCGGTAGTTTTCCGCCGCGGCCACCGCCTTGTCCGAGTTGATGATGCCGTCGACCTTGTAGGTGCCGAAGTCGCCGAGCTCACCGCCATACGAGAACAGCGCGTTCTCGAAGCCCATCGCCAGGCCGTCATACTGGTTCTGGGTGTAGATGGCGATGCCGTAGCGGTTCTGGTCGGGCCTGTTGAAGAACTCCGCGATGTCGGTCATTTCCTTGAAGGTCTTCGGAACGGCAAGGTCGTAGCCATACTTGGCCTTGAACGCTTCCATTTCCTTCGGATCCTCGAACCAGTCCTTGCGGTAGGCCCAGCCCACGGCGTCGCCCTCGGCCGGGATCGACCAGTATTTGCCGCTGTTGCCGGGATATTCGGAGTAGAACTTGACCGTCGCCGGAGCCATCTTGTCGAGAACCTTGTTCTCTTTGACGAAGTCGGTGAGGTCGACATAGTGACCGCCCTCGGAGGCGGCACCAAGCCATTGCGAGTCGCCGACGACCAGGTCATAGGCGCTGCCCTTGGCGTTGAACTCGGTAAAGGCCTTGGTCTGGAAGTCGGCCCACGGGGTGGTTTCCACCGTGATCTTGACGCCGGTTTGCTTCTCGTACTCGTTGCCGAGCTCCTGCAGATAGTTTGCGGGATCCCATTCAGCCCAGAAGATGGTGAGTGACTTTTCCTGCGCGTAAACGGACGTTCCGCAGGCAAGCGTTAAGCCGATACCAGCAAGTACGCTGGTCACTAACTTGCGCATAATGATTTCCTCCCTTGTGCGCGTTCTACCTTATCGTGCGAGCCGGCAACGTGGCCGGCCCTGGTAGTTCCTCCCGTGATCGCACCTTTCCGGTTTCGAGCCTCCTCGCCCCGCCGGAAAATGGATCGCAGCCCTCACTTTCGATCCGCTTTTCTGATCCAATCTGGTATTACCAATTTTGCATGCGCGTCAAGCCCTTTCTTGGCAGCTTGACGTGGCCATTTCCATCGGATTACCGCTTTATCTGCCTGTTTTACCAAGATTTTCCTACTCAGTGATATGATCGGGTATTGTCTGATACCCCACCCAACCGCTAAGATCAGTAGTGTGCATGCCAATCTGGTCGAACCAGTTAGGCTCTATTTCACGACTGCCTTCGGATCGAGGCTGCCTCCTTCATCGACCGATTCCGCCACTGCCGCACGCACCAGCGCCCCGGCCGCCCACTGTGCGACCGACATCGTCCGGCGGCTGTCCAGCCCCCAGATATCCTTGAGCACGATCAGCACCTCGACGCCGAAGATAAGCGACAGCGCCTGTGCCAGCCGCTTGAAGTCGCGCGGCGGCAAACGGCCCTTGAGCGGCGCGATCGCATCCTTCAGCAGGTCGATGCGGTGGCCACGCGTAAAGGCGGGCTCACCGCCCAGCGTGCCGGCCTGACGCCGCGCCCATTGATCGAGCGACAGCTTCAGTGCTGCCTTGAACGTAGCCTCGAAGGCCTCGATGCGCGGCATGGCCGTGTCGAACAGCTCGGCGACCCGGCGCTCGGCATCGGCGGAGGTCGATTGCCAGGTGAGGATTGGCCCCAGCCCCTCGTCGACGACGGCCTGCACCAGTGCCGACTGGCTCGGGAAGTAACGATAGGCGGTGGCGCGGGAAACCTCGGCCGCCTCGGCGACCTCGCTGACCGAGGGCGTGACGCCCGCCTGCATCAGCCTTGTTGCCGTCTCCAGCATCAGCCGTTTGGTCCGCGCGCGCGGCCCACGTTCGGGCACTGGGCCGGTTGCCCGTTCAGCCTCGTCGCTCGCAGCGGATTGTTGACGTGAGACATTCATACCAATACGATACGCGCGTCTCAAAAATTTGCAATGGCGTCCGCATCGTCGAGTGGCCCGGGCAATGAGCGATGGGGGCGGCATCGCGCCTGCCAAGATTGGGAGAGCGCAATGAAGCGTATTTATGTGGTGGGGACCGCGGACACCAAGGGCGAGGAACTCGCCTTCCTGGCCGATGCAATCACGGCTGCGGGCGCCCTCGTTTGTCGTGTCGATGTCGGAACGCGCGACGCAACCATCCCCGTCGATATCAGCGCGAGGGAAATCGCCGACCATCATCCCGGCGGCAGTGAAACCGTGCTCGGCGGCAATGATCGCGGCGCCGCGGTCGCCGCAATGGGCATCGCCTTCGCCCGCTTTGCCCAATCGCGCAACGACATCGCGGCCATGATCGGCATTGGCGGCGGTGGCGGCACATCGATCGTCACGTCGGGCATGCGCGCCCTGCCGCTCGGCCTGCCCAAGATCATGGTCTCGACGCTCGCCTCCGGCGACACCGCTCCCTACGTCGATGTCTCCGACATCATCATGATGCCTTCTGTGACCGACATGGCCGGACTGAACCGGCTCTCCCGTGTCGTGTTGCACAACGCGGCTCAAGCCATATCAGGCATGGCGGCCAGCCCGGCGCCACCACCCGACGGCAAACCATCGATCGGCCTCACCATGTTCGGCGTCACCACGCCTTGCGTGACCGCCATCGCCGACCAGCTCCGTTCCGGATATGACTGCATGGTCTTCCACGCCACCGGCACCGGCGGCCGCAGCATGGAAAAGCTGGCCGACAGCGGCTTGCTGTCCGGCGTCGTCGACATCACCACGACCGAAGTCTGCGATCTTCTGTTCGGCGGCGTGCTGCCGGCGACGGAGGATCGTTTCGGCGCCGTCGCACGCACGGGGCTGCCCTATGTCGGCTCCGTCGGCGCGCTCGATATGGTGAACTTCTGGGCGCCTTCGACCATCCCGGAACACTATCGCGACCGGCTGTTCTACGAACACAATCCCAATGTCACGCTTATGCGCACCACGGCGGACGAATGCCGTGCGATCGGCGAGTGGATCGGCACCAGGCTCGCCCGCTGCAAGGGGCCGGTGCATTTTCTCATCCCGGAAAAAGGCGTCTCGGCGCTCGACATCGAAGGCGGCGCCTTCTTCGACCGGGAAGCCGACGCCGTTCTGTTCGATGCCATCGAGCGCACCATCAAGCCCAACGGCAAGCGGCGCGTGACGCGCCTGCCGCTGCATATCAACGACCCGGAATTCGCAAGGGCTGCAACAGCGGCCTTCCTCGACATCGCCAGACAGTGAGAGACCTCAAAAAATGCCCGCCATACCGCGCAAGGACATCTTGAAGAAATTCAGGGGAATGATCGACAAGGGCGTGCCGATCGTCGGCGGCGGCGCCGGCACCGGCCTGTCGGCGAAGGCCGAGGAGGCCGGTGGCATCGACCTCATCATCATCTACAATTCCGGCCGCTACCGCATGGCCGGGCGCGGCTCGGCCGCCGGCCTGCTCGCCTATGGCAATGCCAACGAGATCGTCAAGGAAATGGCCTATGAGGTGTTGCCGGTGGTCAGACACACGCCGGTGCTGGCCGGCGTCAACGGCACCGACCCGTTCGTCATCATGCCGCTGCTGCTGGCAGAGCTGAAGACGATGGGCTTTTCCGGCGTGCAGAATTTTCCCACCATCGGCCTGTTCGACGGCAGCATGCGGCAGAGCTTCGAGGAAACCGGCATGGGCTTCGGCCTCGAGGTCGACATGATCGCCGAGGCGCACAAGCTCGATCTCTTGACCACGCCCTATGTCTTCAACCCCGACGAGGCCCGCGCCATGACCAAGGCCGGTGCCGACATCGTCGTCGCCCATATGGGGGTGACGACAGGCGGCTCGATCGGCGCCACGTCAGCCAAGTCGCTCGACGACTGCGTTCAGGAGATCGACGCCATCGCCAATGCCGCGCGCTCGGTGCGCAAGGATGTCATCCTGCTTTGCCATGGCGGCCCGATTTCGATGCCCGACGACGCCCGCTACATTCTCTCCCAGGCCAAGGGCCTGCACGGCTTCTATGGCGCCAGCTCGATGGAACGGCTGCCGGCGGAAGCCGCGATCGCCAAGCAGACGGCCGATTTCAAGGCCGTCGCGCTCGGCGGCCAGAAGACCACATTCAAGAAAAAGAAGGGATGAGTGAGATGACCGACAAGAGCAAAGTGTTCGTGTACCCGAAGGACGTCAGCGCCTTCGGGTTCGACTGGGGAAAATTGGCGCTGACGGTGGCGCCCGAAGTGAATGGCGCAACCCGCTTTTCCGGCGGCGTCGTCGACCTGCCTTCCGGCAAGGGCCACACGCGCCACAACCATCCGGGCGCGGAAGAAATCATCTTCGTCATCTCAGGCCATGGCGAACAGATGGTCGAGGACGAGAAGGGCAACCCGATGGTCGAGAAGGTCGGCCCCGGCTGCACCATCTACGTGCCGGAAAGCCGCTTTCATTCGACGCTCAACACCGGCGACGGGCCGATGCAGCTGTTCGTCGTCTATTCGCCGGCAGGACCTGAACTGGTTTTGCGTGAGCTGCCGGATTTCAGGCTGATCCCGCCGGGGCAGTGATCTTTCCTCGGTTCCGGCTCCGACCTCTGCCCTCGGGGAGAGGTCGGATTGCCCCGAATTGCTTTTCCCGGATGGCAATCCGGGTGAGGGGGCAGCAGCCTCAATACCAGCTAGGCCGTCCCACCCCTGTTCCACCCCCGGCCCCGATCACCGAACATCACGTATCCGCTCTCCGTCACCGCCAGCGTGTCTTCCAGCTTGATGAAGCCCCGTGTCGGGTGAAGCATGGTCGTCTCCACCGACAGCACCATGTTCTTCTCCAGCGGTTTGGCCGCATAGGTGCCTTCATAGGTCACCGGATGGTTGGTCATCAGGAACGGCGCCTCGTGAGTGATCAGGCCCATGCCATGGGCGAAGAAATCCGTGTAGGGCGCGACCTTCGAAGCCTTCAGCACGCCCTCGGCATGCGAAATCATGTCGCCGCCCAGCGTGCCCGCTTTGACTTTTGAGAAGGCCGCCTGCTGCACCGTCTCGACCTCGGCCAGCAGATCTTCGAGCTCGGCATCCGGTTCGCCGAGAATGCCCATCCGGCAGAGGTCCCCTATATAGCCGTGATAATTGCCGCCGGAATCGATTGACAGCACCTCGCCTTTTTCCCACGCCTGCGGTGAAGCGGCGCGGTTGTGGCTGGCACCCAGCGTCAGCAGGCAATATTCGAAATGGATGCCGCGATTGGTTTCCTCGCGCCGCAGCTGCTCGATGATCTCGCTTTTAGTCGTGCCTTCACGCGCCCAGGCAATGGTCGCCAGCATGGAATCGGTGATCAGTTCGGAGGCCGTGCGCAGCTTCTCCAGCTCCGCATCGGTCTTGATGGCGCGCATGCGCTCCAGCATGTCGGTCGCATCGATCAGCCTGGCATCCGGCAACGCCTTGCGGATCAGCGTATAGGCGTCCGATGGCAGGAAGCCAGGCTCGATGCCGATGCGCGCGCCGGCCTTGCCGATCTTCTGCAGGTGCTCGACCGCAAGGTTGGCGGCGTCGAGCGTGCCCCAGCAGGCGGCGTGCAGCGTCGGCGTCCAGAACGGATTGTTCTGGTGCTCGCCGCCCTCCATGCGGTTGCCGATATAGGCGGCATGGTCCGGCCCGCCCTTTTCGTACACGACGATCGGCAGGTACCGGCTGTGGCCGATCGCATCCATGGCGGCGAAGAAGATGAACTTGTAACCGCCCAGCAGGTATTGCGTGTTGTGCTTGGAGGTGGCGAGCAGCACATCGATGCCGGCCTCCTCCATCAGCCGGTCGACCCTTGCCTGGTCGAACGGGATATTGCCGACGGCATTCTTGCCCGGAGCAATGTTCATCTCTCTCTCCCTGAATTGCCTGGGACCGCCGGCCGTTCCGCTCGCGATCCCCTGGCCATGACTCAAATCTGCACCATTTTGCCCGCTCTGGTCCAGCCAGAAATAGGGAAAACAGCACCGTTCGATGTCATCATACCTTTGTCCGTCGCGTATCCCATCAATTTGGTCCTACCAGATTGACGTGATAGAAGCGCATATTCCAAACTGGTCCAGCGGACGAAAATTTCAAAGCCAAGCGAGGATGCGCCAATTCCGTCTCTGGCGAAACCCTCGGCAAGGCTCATAATCGCCGCCGCAAGGATGCTGGCGGGCTTGCCGGCGTTCGAGGGGTATTGGCGCGCCCAACCGGGTGGCGGAGAGGACGGAGTTCGATCATGTCAGGTTTCACGATTTCCAGACGCACGATGCTTTCCGGCTCGGCAATGCTGCTGGCCTCCACCGCCATGCCGACACCGGGCTGGGCGCAGACGCCGAAGAAGGGCGGGCGGCTTGTGCTTGCCGCCGATTCCGAACCGCGCAACCTTAACCCGGCGATCGTCGCTTCCAACGGCGTCTTCTTCATCTCCAGCAAGATCGTCGAAACGCTGGCCGAAGCCTCCTACGACGGCAAGGACGGACTCGCGCCAAGGCTGGCGCTGAGCTGGGAGGGTGCCGCCGACGGGCTCTCGGTGACGTTCAAACTGCGCGACGGCGTCAAATGGCATGACGGCAAGCCGTTCACCTCGGCCGACGTCGCCTTCTCGGCGCTGCAGATCTGGAAGCCATTGCAGAACCTCGGCCGCACCGTGTTCAAGGATCTGGCCAGCGTCGACACCCCTGACGATCTCACCGCCGTGTTCAAATTCGCCAAGCCGACGCCGTTCCAGTTGATCCGCAACGCGCTGCCGGCGCTGAGCAGCGTGGTGCCGAAGCACATCTACGAGGTCGGCAAGATCGAGGACAACCCGGCCAACAACGCGCCCATCGGCACCGGACCGTTCAAATTCGCAGAGTACAAGGCCGGCCAATATTACCGGCTGACCAAAAACACCGACTACTGGGGCAAGGACGAGCCCTATCTCGACGAGATCATCTATCAGGTGCTGCCGGATCGCACGTCCGCGGCGAGCGCGCTGGAGGCCGGAGAGATCCAGCTCGCGGCCTTTTCCGCCGTGCCGCTGGCCGACCTCGACCGCATCTCGAAAGTGCCGGGCCTGAAAGTGATCACCAAGGGTTACGAAGGGCTGACCTATCAACTCGTCGTCGAGATCAATCATCGCCGCAAGGAACTGGCCGACGTCAAAGTGCGGCAGGCGATCGCACATGCCATCGACAAGGATTTCGTCGTCAAGACGGTGTTCCTCGGCTATGCCGCGACAGCCACCGGCCCGGTGCCGAAGAACGATCCACAATTCTACACCGCCGATGTGCCGACCTATGCCTTCGACGTCGCCAAGGCCAACGCGCTGCTCGATGAAGCCGGCTACAAGAAAGGCCCGGACGGCAAGCGCTTCACGCTGAAACTGCTGCCTGCGCCCTATTTCAACGAGACAAAACAGTTCGGCGACTATCTGCGCCAGGCGCTCGCCGCCATCGGCATCGACGCTGAGCTGGTCAACAACGACTCGGCCGCGCACATCAAGGCGGTCTACACCGACCACGCCTTCGATCTCGCGGTCGGTCCGCCGGTGTTCCGCGGCGATCCGGCGATCTCGACCACCATCCTGGTGCAGAGCGGCATTCCGGACGGCGTGCCGTTCTCCAACCAGGGCGGCTACAAGAACGATGCGCTCGATGCGCTCATCGCCAAGGCATCGGAGACGCTCGACGCATCAGCCCGCACCGACCTCTACAAGGAATTCCAGAAGGCGGTGGCTGCCGACCTGCCGCTGATCAACGTCGCCGAATGGAGTTTCATCAGCGTCGCGCGAGACACCGTCGGCAACATCGCCAACAACCCGCGCTGGGCGGTGTCGAACTGGGCGGACACGTATTTGGAATCGTGACAGAATTGCGCGGATGAAAATTCGCGAAATCATCGTAGGCTTTGAGTTCTACGAGGCCCCCCTCTGTCCTACCGGACATCTCCCCCTCAAGGGGGGAGATTGGCCGCTTGTCTGTCCCGCGAATTCTTCAACGTTGGAGATTGGCGAAGCCAAAAGAGACAGCCGATCTCCCCCCTTGAGGGGGAGATGTCCGGCAGAACAGAGGAGGGTGCCTAGGCGCGGTCCTAATCAACGTATCGCCAACCCATCGACGCCCCCATGAACCGCGCCCTCACCCTTCTCCGCCGCCGCCTCGTCGGCAGCATCTTCGTGCTGCTGATCGTCGTCATCGGCACGTTCCTTTTGCTCGAGGCCGCCCCCGGCGACGCCGTCGACGCCTACATCGTCTCGACCGGCGGCGACGCCGGCATGATCGAATTGCTGCGTCATCGCTGGGGCCTCGACCAGTCGGAGCTGACGCGGCTGGCTTACTACCTCTGGGCGCTGTTGCATCTCGACCTCGGCCAGTCGGTGACCTTCTCCCGACCGATCCGCGATGTGATCCTCGAACGCCTGCCCAACACGCTGCTGTTGATGGTCAGCGCCACCGCGCTCTCCTTCGGGCTCGGCTCGGCACTCGGCATCTATGCCGGCGCGCGGCCCGGGAGTTTGCGCGACCGCCTCCTGTCGATCGGCTCGCTGGCGCTCTATGCCGTGCCGGGTTTCTGGCTCGGACTGGTGCTGATCGTCGTCTTTGCCGTCGACCTGCGCTGGCTGCCGATCGGCGGCATCGAGACCCTGGCTTCCGACAAGACCGGCCTTGACCGCGCAGCCGACATCGCCGTCCATCTTATCCTGCCTGTTTCGGCCCTCGGCTTCATCTACCTGGCGCTTTATCTGCGCATGATGCGCGCCGGCATGGCCGAGGTCTGGCGGCAGGATTTTGTGCTGGCCGCCCGCGCCAGAGGGCTTTCGCGCCGCCGCATCGTGCTCGCCCACATTGCCCGCAATGCACTGCTGCCGCTGGTCACCATGCTCGGCCTGCAGTCGGCGCAGATGCTCGGCGGCAGTGTCGTCATCGAGAGCGTCTTTTCCGTGCCCGGCCTCGGCCGGCTGGCGCAGGAGGCAGTCGCCTCCCGCGATACGCCGCTTCTGCTCGGCATTATTCTCACCAGCGCCGTCCTGGTCATTGTCATCAACCTTGCCGTCGACATCGCCTATGCCTTCCTCGACCCGCGCGTCGGCGCCAGCGAGGCCGGCGCATGAGTGCCCTCCGCCGCTTTCTGCGCACGCCCGAGGCGGTCGCCGGCGCCATCCTCCTGGCGGCGCTGATCGCCATGGCGCTGTCGGCGTCGCTGCTGTTCCCCGGCGATCCGCAAGCGATTGCCGGGCCGGCGCTGCTGCCGCCGTTCCAGGACTGGTCGCTGCCGCTTGGCACCGATCGGCTTGGCCGCGACGTACTGGCCGAGCTTTTTCATGGCGCCCGCACATCGCTGGCTGTCGGGATCGCCGCCGCGGCCGCCGCACTTGTCATCGGGGCAGTGGTCGGCACATTGGCCGGCTTTGCCGGCGGCCTCGTCGACGAGGTGCTGATGCGCATCACCGACGCCTTCCAGACCGTGCCGAGTTTCCTGCTGGCACTGGCCTTCGTCAGCGTCGTCGGACCGTCGCTCGGCATCGTCGTGATCGCCATCGCGCTTGGCACCTGGACCGGACCAGCCCGTGTCGCCCGCGCGGAAGTCCTCTCCATTCGCGAACGCGATTATGTCGCCGGCGCCAGGGTCATCGGCATGCACCCGCTGGCGATCGCCTTTCGCGAGGTGCTGCCCAATGCCTTGCCGTCGGTGCTGGCGATGTCGTCGGTGATCGTCGCCGCGGCGATCCTCACCGAGGCGGCCTTGTCGTTCCTCGGCCTGGGCGATCCCAACCGGGTCACCTGGGGCGGCATGATTGCCGAAGGCCGTGCTGTCCTGCGCACCGCGCCCTTCCTGTCGATCGTCCCGGGCATAGCGCTGGTGCTGACCGTGCTCGGCGTCTATCTCGCCGGTGAAGGCCTCGTCGAGACGACGGCGGTCAGGAGAGGCCTGTCGTGACCACGCTGGCTTCGATCCGCGACCTGACGGTGACCTACCGCCGCGACGGCAGCGAGGTGGCGGCGCTGAAGGATGTCAGCCTCGACATAGAGGCTGGCGAGCGCTTGGCCATCATCGGCGAAAGCGGTTCGGGCAAGAGCACGCTGGCGCTGGCGATTGCAGGGCTGCTGCCGGCAAGCACCAAGACTGAAGGAAAGATCGATTGGTTCCTACCGTCGACGTTGGGCGCCAAGGCACCCCCCTCTGTCCTGCCGGACATGTCCGGCAGGACAGAGGGGGGCCTCGTAGAGCATAGACCGCAAATGCTCTTCACCAGATCAAGTCACCCTCCCCTCGGCGGCCGCGATATCGGTTTCGTCTTCCAGGACCCATCCGCCAGCCTCGACCCCGTAATGCCAATCGGCAAACAAATCGCCGAAGTCGCCCGCACCCATCTCGGCCTCACCTGGTCCCAGTCCTATGCCAGGGCCAAAACCCTGCTCGAACGCGTCCGGCTGCCCGATCCTGACTCGGCCCTGCGCGCCTTCCCGCACCAGCTTTCCGGCGGCCAGAAGCAGCGTGTGGCGATTGCCGCCGCCATTGCGGCCGGTCCGAAATTGCTGATCGCCGACGAAGCGACCAGCGCGCTCGATACCATCGTGCAGGCCGAGATCGTCGCCTTGATCCGACGCCTGGTGACCGAGGACGGCATGACGCTGCTGTTCATCAGCCATGACATCGCGCTGGCGGCCGAGCTTGCCGGGCGCATCGCCGTTTTCCGCCATGGGCAGTTGGTCGAGCTTGGCATGACGGCGCAGATTGTCGGCGCCCCGGCCCAGCCCTATACGCGCGCATTGCTCGATGCCCATATCGGCCTCGACACCAAGCCGCTGCTGAACCGAGCCGGGCTCCACGCATGAGCCTGCTGGCGGTGTCCAACCTCACCAAGCGCTACCGTCGCGGCGACAACACCATCGCTGCAGTCGACGATGTCTCCTTTCACATCGAGCCGGGTGAAACGCTGGCGTTGGCCGGACCCTCCGGCAGCGGCAAATCGACGATCGCGCGGGTGGTGCTGCGATTGATCGAGCCGGACGACGGACGCATCGAGTTCGAAGGCGACGATTTCCTGGCCCTGCGCAGCGCAGCACTGCGTGCCCGCCGCGCGCGCCTGCAAATGGTGTTCCAGGACCCGCTTGCCGCCTTCAACCCGCGCGCCACGGTGGCGCGTGTGCTCGACGATCCCTTGCGCATCCATGGCATCGCTTCCCGCAGCGAGCGCCCGCGCCGCATCGCCGCCTTGCTGGAGCGCGTCGGGCTGACGGCGGACCTCGCCCCGCGTGCCATCCACGAAATTTCAGGCGGTCAGCGGCAGCGCGTCGCCATTGCCCGCGCCATCGCCACGAAGCCGTCGCTGATCGTGCTCGATGAAGCGGTGTCGGCGCTCGACGTTTCCGTGCGCGGGGAGATCCTCGAGCTTTTGCTCGACCTGCAGCGCCAGGAAAAGATCGCCTATCTCTTCATTTCACATGATCTCGGCGTCATCCGGTCGGTCGCCCACCGCGTCATCCTTCTCGACGCCGGCCGGGTTGCCGAGAACGGCGATGCCCGAACCGTCATCGACGCACCGCAATCGGCCATCGGCAAGGCGCTGGTGGCGGCAGCACCGAGATTGAACCGGACCCTGATGCGGCTGGCGTCGGCCGGCCTCGATTGAGACCCGGCCGCCACCACCCGTTCGCTCAATAGCCGACGGTGAAGCGCTGCCTGATATGGGCCGGCTTCTCGATCTCGTCGACCATGACGATCGCGTAGTCCTCGAAGGAAATGCTGCTGCCCTTGTCGGAGGCGAGAAGCGTGTCCTTGCCGAGGCGGAATTTGCCGGTGCGCTCGCCAGGCACGAACATGGCGGATGGCGACAGGAACGTCCAATCGAGGTCTTCGACCGTCTTCAATCTGTCCAGGAAGTCGGCGCCCTTCTGCGCTTCTACCTTGTAGATCGCCGGGAAGTCGGGGCTATCGACCAGCCGCTTGCCGGGCGCGACTTCGAGACTGCCGGCGCCGCCGACGACGAGATAGCGCTTCACGCCGGAGGCGCGCACCGCCTCGATCAGTGCATCGGTATCGCTATCCAGGAAATGCACAGAGCTGATCACAGCGTCATGGCCGCGGATCAGGTCCGCGAGACCTTCTGTGTCGAAGACATCGCCCTTCCTGGCCGTCACGCCCGGAAGCGCGACAATCTTTTCCGGGTTGCGCGCGATGCCCGTGACGGTATGGCCGCCATCGGAGAGTTCCCTGAGAAGGCGCGAACCGACAGCGCCCGATGCACCAATGAGAGCGACTTTTGCCATGTCTGTTTCCTTATGCTTGGGGGTCTGGAGGATGGGGTCACGCCGCCGCGATGTGGGCGACGAGATTGTCGAAGCTGCCGAACAGCGCGTTCGAACCGATGAGCCGGGGCGCATCGTTGCGGATGACCGCGAGCGAAGGCACGCCATCGGCATGCAGGCGCTGGAACAGCGCACGGCCACGGCCAACCTGATCGCGGTGAGCCGCCAGCAATGTTTCGGTCGGCGCCTTGAGCATTTCGGCGGCGTCCGCCATGCCGTCGGCGGCGAGCACCTCGGCCACACCGCCGATCGTCACGACATCGCGTCCTTCTACATAGCGCGCATGCTGGATCGTCTTCAGCGCCGCAAACCGGCGGCTAGGGTCCTCCAGGCCAGCGGCAGTGATGCCGAGTGTGGCGGCATGTGAGTCGAGCAGGGTGCCACGGACATTGAGGACATTGTGCCGGTAGGCCGGCGTGAACGATTGTCCGGTCAGGCGCTCGATGCGCTGGTCGTTCGCCCAGGCGTGCGCCGCAAAACCTTCATCCATCGGACGCGCGCCGGCGCCGGAAAACAGGCCGGTCGGCAGCAGCTCGACGCGCACGCCGGCGGCCGACAACCGGCCGAGCATCCGGGTGGCACCATAGCACCAGCCGCAGAGCGGATCGAAAAGATAGGTCACTTCTGAATTGTTCATAATCGCTGCTACCCATGATCCGGCTGCCGGCTTGATCGAATGCCGTTGGCTGATATGTGGCAGGTGGGGGTCTTGCGATAAATGGCACCCAATAATACAAACTGTATGATCTGATCATACAAATGGCAGCCAGCTTGGCCGAACTTCTGAACCTCAATCGGCTCGCCTACTTCACCACGGTGATGGAAACCGGCTCGTTCACGGCCGCAGCCAACCGGCTTGGCGTCGCCAAGGCCGTGGTCAGCCATCAGATCGGCAAGCTCGAAGAGGAACTGGGCGCAACGCTGCTGCAGCGCACGACCCGGCGTGTCACGCCGACCGAAGAGGGGCGCCTCTTCTATGACCGCGCGATGATCATCCTGCGGGAAGCGGAGGCCGCCTATGGCGAAATCTCGCGCGGGACCGTCGAACCGAGCGGAACGCTGAGGCTGACGGCGCCGCTCGACTACGGCACCAAGATGGTGGCTCCGGTCATGGCGGCCTATCTCAGAACCTATCCGCAGATGCGCGTCGAGGCGATCTTCGACGACGCCGTCAGCAATCTGGTGGACGAGCAGATCGATCTCGGCATCCGCGTCGGCTGGCTCACCGATTCCTCGAACCAGGCGCGGCGGCTGGGGACGATCCGGCAAATCGTGGTGGCGAGCCCTGGCTTCGCGGCGAGCCTGCCGCCCGACCTGACGCCGCACCAGGCAAGATCGCTGGCCTGGGTCGGCAACACCCAGTTGCGCGGCATCGGCCAATGGCTGTTTTCCAGGGATGGCGAAACGGTGCTGACCGAGCTCAATCCGGTCCTCATGTGCGACAAGAGCCCCGCCGCCCTTGCTTGCGTGCTCGTCGGCATCGGGCTGGGCGTCTTTCCGGACTACAGCGTCAGCGACGATATCGCCGAGGGGCGGCTGGTGCCGGTATTTGCCGACTGGAGCCTGCCGTCAGGCGGCATCCACGCAGTCTTTCCGCCGGCCCGGTTCCGGCCCGCCAAGGTGCGCACCTTCGTCGATCTGCTCGCGGCGGCCGAGAAGCGGCGATCGCGCGGTGTTGCCACGGCTTGAAGCCGATGGCGGTCAGCGGGCCTCTTGCAGGATCATCTCGGCTGCCTTCTCCGCGATCATGACGACCGGCGAGTTGGTGTTGCCCGAGACGATTGTCGGCATGATCGAGGCATCGACCACACGCAGCCCGGCAAGCCCGTGAACACGCAGGCCGTCGTCGACCACCGCCATCGTATCCGAACCCATCTTGCAGGTGCCGACGGGGTGGAAGATCGTCGTGCCGATATCGCCGGCCTTGCGGATGAGCTCTTCATCGCTGTCATACTGCGTGCCGGGCAGCATCTCTTCCGGCGCAAAGCGCGCCACCGCCCGAGCCTTCATCAAACTGCGGACATGGCGCAACGACGCGACGGCCACGCTGCGGTCTCCCTCGGTGGAAAGATAGTTCGGCCGGATCTTCGCCGTCTCCCGCGCGTCGGACGAACCCATGTGCACGCTGCCCCGGCTTTCCGGACGCAGATTGCAGACCGAGACGGTGACCGCGGGAAAGCGATGCAGCGGCTCGCCCAGACGGTCGGTGCTCAGCGGTTGCACATGATATTCCAGATCGGGCGTTGCGAGGCGCGGATCGCTCCTGGCGAAGATGCCGAGCTGGCTTGGCGCCATCGACAGCGGCCCGCTGCGCTTGAGCGCGTATTCCAGCCCCATCGACGCACGGCTGACCAGATTGTGGTAACGCTGGTTGAGCGTGGCAGTGTTGGCGACCTTGAAGACGGTGCGGATCTGCAGATGGTCCTGCAGGTTTTCTCCGACGCCCGGCAAAGCATGACGAACATCCACGCCGATGCCCGAGAGCAGGTCGGGGCGACCCACCCCCGACAGTTCGAGCAGCTTGGGCGAGTTGATGGCGCCGGCCGCAAGGATCGTCTGTCCAGCGCGGACCTGATGCAGGCGGCCGCCTTGGCGGAAAACCAGTCCGGTGACGCGCCGGCCGTCGAATTCGAGACGTTCGGTCTCCGCGCCGAGCACTACGCGCAGGTTCTTGCGCCCCGCTATGCCACGCAGGAAGGCCTTCGATGTGTTCCAGCGCACGCCCTTCCTCTGGTTGACCTCGAAATAGCCCGAGCCTTCATTGGTGCCGGTGTTGAAGTCTTCGGTGCGCGGAATGCCGAGTTCCTCGGCCGCGTCCCGGAAGGCGTCAAGGATCGGCCATGAAAGCCGCTGCCGTTCGACCCGCCACTCGCCGCCGCTGCCGTGCATGGCGCTCTTGCCACCATGGAAGTCTTCCGACTTGAGGAAGTAAGGCAGGACATCGTCCCAGCCCCAGCCTGCATTGCCGGCCTGGCGCCAGCCATCATAGTCGGCAGCCTGGCCGCGCATGTAGATCATACCGTTGATCGATGAACAGCCGCCAAGCACCTTGCCGCGCGGATAGTTGAGGCTGCGTCCGTTGAGACCGGCTTCCGGCTCGGTCTTCATCATCCAGTCGGTACGCGGGTTGCCCATGCAGAAGAGGTAGCCGATCGGGATATCGACCCAGTGATAGCGGTCGCTGCCGCCGGCCTCGAGCAGCAGCACCTTGTTGCGCGGATCGGCCGAGAGCCGGTTGGCGAGCACGCAGCCGGCGGAGCCGGCACCGACGATGACGTAGTCGTAACTGCCGAACGGAGAGGGTGAAGCTTCGGTCACGTGCGCGCCTGCTGTCCGGCGATGCGCTCCCACATCGGGGTCATCGCCTGGTTGATCTCGCCATAGAGTCGATACCGCCGTGCGTATGCGTGAGCAACCGTCTCGTTGGGTACAAAATGTCGGGCGGCCGCTGTCATGGCGGTTGCACCGGCACTGTAGTCCGCGAAAATGCCGACGCCGGTGCCCGCCGCGATCGCCGCTCCCAGCGCGCCGGTTTCGCGGCTGCGCGCCACGGTGACGGGCACGCCGAGCACATCGGCGAAAATCTGCGGCCAGACGCTGCTGCGCGAGCCGCCGCCGGACAGCACCACCTGGTCGAAATCGGCGCCCGCTTTGTGCAAGGTCTCGACATGGCGCTTATGCTCGAAGGCGACCCCCTCGAACAGCGCACGCAGCAGATGGGCTCGGCTGTGCCAGCCGGCGATGCCGTAGAAGCCGGCGCGCGCATGGCCATTCTGCTGCGAGCCATAAAGGAAGGGATGATAGATCGGGATGTCGCTGTGGGATCGACGGACGCCACCAATTCGCTGCACAATTCGAATGGCGACTTGCCGGCTTCGCCGCCATGTTCGAGGAATTCGCGAACGATCCATTCGAGATTGGCGGCCGAGGTGGCACTGGATTCGATCGCCAGATAGCGCTGGCGATCGAAAGTCGACAGCATGAAGATCGAAGGGTCGCGGATCGGCTTGTCGGTGATGACCTGGTTGATGCTCCAGGTTCCGGCGATGACCGAGGCGGCACCGGTTCTGGTCACGCCCGAACCGACCGCGCTGGCGACGACATCGAACAGCCCGGCAACGACCGGCGTGCCGGCGCGCAGTCCCGTCAGGGCCGCCACCTCCGCGCTGACATGGCCGGCAATGTCGGCCGATTCCAGCACTGGCGGCAGCAGGTCCATGCAATCGCCGAGCCCATAGGCGGCAAGCAGGTCCGGCTCGTAGCGGCGGTCCTGCATCTGCAGCAGGCCGCAGCCCGACATATCTGAAGTATCGCTGCTGCGCGCACCTGTCAGGCGGTTGACGACGAAATCCTTGCACAAGAACACAGTTCCAATGCTGGCAAACAAAGCCGGCGAAAAGCGCTTGAGCCAGGCAAGCAGGGTCGGCGTCTGCGCCGCCCACGGCCGCTGCAGGCAGTGTGCGTAGGTGCGGTCGCCGACATTCTGTTCTGCCCACTCGGCAACGATGTCGACGGCGCGTGTGTCGAGCGACTGGATGCCGATCAATGGCGCGCCCGCACGATCGAGCGCGTAGAGCCCGTTGCCATGGCCGGCGCAGCCGATGGCGACGATCTCGCCGGCGTCGATACCGGCTTCAGCGATGCATTGACCAATGACCGAGACCGCATTGCGCCAGAGTTCGTCGAGGTCGCGTTCGACATGTCCGGGCTTTGGCATGGACGAGCGGCCGTCACGGGCGGCGAATGCCAGTTCGCGGCCCGACTGGTCGAAGAGGATGGCCTTGATGACGGTGTTGCCGGCATCGAGACCGAGGGTATAGCTTGCCATTGGCGCCTCCCGAGACCGCAGCCTATGCCTGGTTGTACAGATCCCAGGCTGCGCCGCCATCGGCATCGTCGTGAATGATTGCCATCAGCCCGCGCACGACAGCGCTCGGGTTGGCATGCTGGTAGATGTTGCGGCCGTAGACCATGCCAAGCGCACCCTGTGCCATCAAGGCGGCCGACTTGTCGAACACGGCACGCAGATCCTCCTTGCCGCCGCCGCGCACCAGCACCGGGCAGCGCGCCGCCTCGACGACGCGGTGGAAGTCGTTGGGATCGGTGGTCGGGTCGGCCTTGACGATATCGGCACCCATCTCGCGGGCAAGCCGGGTCAAGGTGACGATCTTATCGGCGTCGCCGTCGACCATGTAGCCGCCATGCTCGGTGACCGGCAGCATGGCCAGCGGCTCGATCATCAGCGGCAGGCCGTATTTCTCGCAATCGGCGCGCACGCGGGCGATGTTCTGCACGCATTGCCGGAACAGGTCCGGCTCGTCGGGTAGCATGAACAGATTGACCACGACGCAAGCCGCATCCATCTCGATGGCGCCAAGCAAGGGCTCGGCTTCGTTCTGCAGCACCGCCCACATCGCCCGGTGGCGTATCCTGTTATAGGGATTGCCCATGTCGATGCGCATCACCAGCGCCGGCTTGTCCTTGCCAGGCACGGCTTGCAGCAGGTCGGCCTGGCCGTAGTTCATCTGGATGGCGTCGGGGCCGGCCTTGACCAGCTGATTGACCACGCTGGCCATGTCTTCCAGCCCGGCAAGGAAACTCGGCTCGTTGCAGACGCCATGATCGATGGCGACGTCGAGGCAGCGGCCGCCGCCGAACAGCCGGTTCATACGGACTTTCTTGTTTACGCGCATAGGGCGCTCCTTTGATGTGTCTGGAGGTCGATGCCGTGCCGGTCGGCCAGCAAGGCGAGGAAGGTCGAGCGCTCGGTGGCAGCCTCGCTGGCGCTCCAGCCCTTGTGCGCCGCCAGCATGTCGAGAACGACGTTGACGAGGTCGAAGCTGAGACCGCCTGAAATGGCGATGGTGGTGCGGCGCAAGAACAGGTCGGCAAGGCACTCGATCTGCTCGCGCTCGATGATGCGCCCCATCTCGCTTGCCGAATAGTCCGACTGCGGCAGCATCTGTTCGCCCGCCGGGTGCGAAACGAAATCCCTGGCCGACGTGCCATAGCGCTGCAGAAGCGTTTGCGCGCGCTCGACCGTCAGGCCATGCTCGGCGGCGAATGACGCGCACCAGGCGTCCGGGTCGGCCGGAAAATCACGGCCGCCACCGATGGCCATGTCCTGCGTGCCCTGGCTGCGCGCGAGGCCGAGCCGCTTCAGTGCCATGTCGGCGGCCAGCGCTCCAAACGAACGGAAGGTGGTCCACTTGCCGCCGATCATGCACAGTGTCGCCGGCAGGTGCCCGCTCGCTTCTACGAACTCGCAAAAATGATCGCGCGGTATGCGGCTGGTAAAACTGTCCTCGCTGGCGGGCAAGGGTCGCACGCCGGCGAAGCGGAACACGATCTGGTTTTCAGCTACTTTGATCGAGGGGAATACAAAGGCGAGCGACTGCAGGATGTAGCGCTGCTCGTCCTCCTCGCAACGCACCTTGTCCGGATCGTCGACCCGGATGTCGGTCGAGCCGATCAGCACCTTGCCGAGATAGGGAAACAGGATGCAGATGCGCCCGTCCTCGTTCTCGTAATAGACCATATGGCCGCCGAGCGCGTCGAACAGTTCTGCATTGTCGACGATGAGATGCGAGCCCTTGGTGCCGCCCATCATCGTCTGCGCCGCCGCCCCGATGGCCTTGTTGGTCAGGTCGATCCAGCCGCCAGTAGCGTTGATGACCAATTGCGCCCGTACCGGCAGTTGTTCGCCCGTCAGCGTGTCGGTAATGGCGAGGCTATCACCTGTCGACGATACCTGAGCGTAGTTCAAGGCGCGGGCGTTCGCCGCGCTCGCCGTGGCGTCCAGCAGCATCTCCAGGCCGAGGCGTTCGGGCCGGCTCACCCAGGCGTCGTAGTAGGTCGCCGAATTGCGGATCGCCGGATTGATCGCCGGCCATTTTTTCAAGGTTTCGGCGCGGCCCCTGAACCTGTGCGTCGGCATCAAACGCCGTGCGGCGGTGAACAGGTCGTACATGGCAAGGCCGGTCTTGATGACCAGCGCACCACGCCGGCTCGGCCGCCGCGTCAGACCCAGGAAACGCACCGCACCGTTGGCAAGGCCGGAGAAAATGTCGAAGATCGGCACCGTCGTCGGCAACGGGGCCACATAGTGCGGGGCATTCCTCAGCAGCCGGTCACGTTCGAGCAGCGATTCGCGCACCAGTTTGAATTCGCCGTTTTCGAGATAACGCAGGCCGCCATGCACCATGCGTGAAAGGGCGGCGCTGGCGCCGCTGCAATAATCGCCCTTTTCCGCCAGCACGACATCGACGCCTTGCAGCGCCAGTTCGCGAAAGACGCTGATGCCGTTGATGCCGCCACCGATGACGAGCACGGCGATATCAGGCCGGTCGCGCAGACCGGCTAACGTATGGCTACGGTTCATCGGGGCTGTTGCCTTTTTTTCTCAGGCATCCATCGCGGTGAGATGCGCGGCTGCCGCGGCGTCGATTGCCGCAAGCTCGCCTGCCGCAAGCGTGATCTCCCCGGCCCGTGCATTGTCGAGCGCCTGTTCGGGATTGCGCGCGCCGCACAGGGCGAAGGTGATGCCCGGCTGGGCGAGCGTCCAGGCGATGACGATCTGCGCCGTCGACGCCTGGTGGCTCTCGGCGATAGGGGCGATGGCCTCCTTCAGCTTTGCCACCTTCTGTCGGTTGGCCGTGGAAAAGCGCGGGTTGTCCTTGCGCTGGTCGTCGCCGCCGAATGTGCGGCCGGGGTCGACCGTGCCGGTGAGCAGCCCCAGCGCCAGCGACGAATAGCTGAGCGTGGCGATGTCATGGCGGCGAGTGATCGGCAGCAGGCTGCTCTCGATGTCGCGGTCGATCATCGAATAGCGCTCCTGGATCGCATCGAGCTGGCCGGCATCGATATAATGGCCGAGATCCTCGGCGCTGATATTGCTGGCGCCGATGGCGCGGATCTTGCCGGCTGCCTTGAGCTTTTCCAATACCGCCATCGTCTCGGCGATCGGCGTCGTCGGGTCCTGCCAATGGGTGATGTAGAGGTCGATATGATCGGTGCCGAGACGCCGCAGGCTCTGCTCGACCTCATAGGCGATGCCGTCGGCGCCGAGATAGCGATGCACTGGCTTGTCGTCCTGGTCGAAGAAATGCCCGCCCTTGCCCGAATGCCAGTTCAGCCCGCATTTGGTCGCGATCACCACCTTGTCGCGCTTGCCCTTGATGGCGGTGCCGACGATCGCCTCGCTGCGGCCAAGACCGTAGGCCGGCGCTGTGTCGATCAGGCTGAGGCCGGCATCGATCGAGGCTTCGATCGCCCGCACCGACTCCTTCTCGTCGGTGCCGCCCCACATCCATCCGCCAATCGCCCAGGTGCCCAGGCCCACGGCCGACGCCGATATGCCGGACTTGCCGATCTGCCGCTGGATCTGTCGAGAATTCATGCTGCCTCCTGTTCGGCCAGCTCGAGGATCTGGAGCCCCGTGGCCTCGTCCGTGACGATGGTGTCGAGATGATTTCCGCGCATTGCGGCGAGGATCGGCGCGACCTTGCTGGCGCCACTTGCAATGCCGATCGAGCGCGGGATGGTCGCGAACTCGTCAAGCGTCAGCGAGACCAACGAACGGTTGAGCGAGTAGTTGCAAAGCTTGCCCCGGCGATCGATGAGATGGGCGAGCAGCTCGCCTGTTGCCCCGGACTTCTCGATCGCCTGGCGATCGGCATTCGAGGACGGATGCAAATCGTAGTAACTGGAATCGTCGGTCAGGATGGAGCCGACACCCACCACCGCGACATCGGCCTCGCGCGCCTTGCGAAACACGTCTGCGACGGAGCTGATGCCCATCAGCATCTCGCGCTGCGGCGCGGTATCGGCAAACAACGGCGCATGGATCTGATAGGCGCGGCCGCCGAGCTTGTCGGCCATCAGCGAGGCGACATGGTTGACATCGGTGTAGTGCTTGCCCTGGACCAGCCCGGTGGCGGGAATGATTTCGACGTCGTAGCGGCGCCCCGGCTTGAGACCGGCGACCAGCGCGCTGACGCCCTTGCCGCCGGTGATCGAAATCGTGTCGCCGTCCTTGATGGTGTCGAGCAGCAGCCCAGCCGCAGCCTCGCCGACCCGCTGCAGGGCGGTGTGCGGATTTTCGGAGACCGACGGCACCACCATCGCCCGCTCGATGCCGCCCAGCGCCACCAGCCGCGCTTCCAGGTCGACCAGATGGTCGATCGGCGACTTGATCTTGATCTCGACGAGACCGAGCTGGTGACCGCGCTTGATCAGCCGGTTGACGGTCGCGTGCGAGATGCCGAGTTCCCCGGCGATCTCGGCCTGGGTCTTGCCTTCGACATAATGCAGGACAAGCGCCTGGTGCATCTGACGAACAGCGGCGATGTCGTCGCGGGTGTTGGGAGGGGCCATGGTCTTGTTTCGCCGCCTTTGAGGTTCAGGACTTCTTGCGGTGCAGGAAGTGATCGATCGACACCGCTGCCAGCAGGATGCATCCCTTGATCATGTCCTGCCAATAGACCGAGACATCGAGCAGGATAAGCGAGCTCGTCACCACCGACAGCAGAGCCATGCCGAGGATCGCCCCGAAGATGGTGCCCGAGCCGCCATTCAGCGAGGCGCCGCCGATGACGGCCGCGGCGATGATGTTGAGCTCCATGCCGGCGCCGAAGGTCGGCGTCGCCGCGCCGAAGCGCGCCATGTAGATGACGCCGGCCACTCCGGCGAGGGTCGAGCACAGCACCGTGACCCAGAACTTCACCTGATTGGTCCTGATGCCGGAGAACTGCGCGGCCTTCTCATTGGAGCCGGTGTAGAAAACCTTGCGGAAGGCCGTGGCGCGGCGCAGCAGGAAGTCGAAGATCGCCACCACGACGACGAAGATCAGGATGACATAGGGGATGTTGTTGAAGCTGCCCTGGCCGATGGCCTTGAAGGTCGGCGGCAGGGTGAACAGCGAAAGCGGCGTGCCCTTGGTGACCACCAGGCACATGCCGCGCACGATGACCATGGCCGCAAGCGACGTGATGAAATGATTGAGCCCTATCACGGTCACGAAGAAGCCCATGGCCGCGCCGATCAGCGCGCTGACGCCGATGCCGATCAGGCTTGCCGTCCAGGGATCGAGCCCGGCGAGGAACAGCGCACCCGAGACCACCATCGAGAAACACACGACGGAGCCGACGGAAAGGTCGATGCCGCCAACGATGAGCAGGACGGTCATGCCGACGACGACGATGCCTTCGATGGAGAAGCTCATCAGCATGGCGCGGAAATTGCCCCATGTCAGGAAGTGCGGCGAGGCGAAGCTCATGGCGATGCACAGCGCCAGGATGATGACGATCAGCCCGGCCTCGCGCATCGAGGCGAGGTGAGCGAAGTTGATGCGCCGCCCGGCGGACTTGATCTCGGCGTGCACGAGCGCTTCTCCTGGTTCCCTAGGCGACATTCTGGGCCTGCCTTTGAATTGAACTGTACTGGACGCCCGAGGCGAGCATGATGATGGCTTCCTCGCCGAGCTCGCTGGCGGCGAGTTCGCCGGCGATCCTGCCTTCGCGCACCACAAGAACGCGGTCGCACAAGCCAATCAGCTCCGGCAGTTCGGACGAGATGATGATGACGCCGACACCGCTGCCGGCTAGCTGGCGCAGCAGCCGGTGAATCTCGACCTTGGCGCCGACATCGATCCCGCGCGTCGGCTCGTCCATGATGATGACCTTGGGACTGACGGACAGCTGCTTGGCGATGGCAACCTTCTGCTGGTTGCCACCGCTCAGCGTCGACACAGTGGCCTCGATGCCGGCCATGCGCACGCCGAGCCTGCCGGTCAGCTCCCACGCCTGACGATCCTCGGCCTTGCGGTCGAGCAGGCCGAGGCGCCCGGTGAGCCGGCCGAGGTCGAGCGCCGATATGTTCGCCGCGATCGGCAGATCGAGGAACACGCCGGAGCCTTTGCGATCCTCAGAGAGATAGACCAGCCCCGCCTTGACCGCATCGCCATAACTGCGCAGCCGGAGCTGCTTTCCGTCGAGCGCGACGGTTCCAGAGGTCATTGGCCTGAGGCCGCAGACCGTCTGTGCGATCTCGCTGCGGCCGGCGCCGATCAGGCCGCCTATGCCCAGAATTTCGCCAGCGCGAAGCTGCAGATCGACGTCGGCGAAGCGGCGCCCATCGGAAAGCCCCTCGACCGACAGGAGAAGGCGCCCAGGCTCTTGCGGCGCCAGCTTGTCGGGATAGAGCTGGGTGATTTCGCGGCCGACCATCTTGCGCACGACATCGTCGGGTGAAACGGCGGCTATCGCATCGGTCGCCACGTAGCGGCCGTCGCGGAAGACGGTGACGCGGTCGCAGAGCGAGAAGATCTCGGCCATGCGGTGGCTGATATAGACCACCGAAATGCCACGTTCCCTAAGCCCGCGCACTATCGAGAACAGGCGTTGCGCTTCGCTTTCGGTGAGTGCGGCGGTCGGCTCGTCGAGCATCAGCACCTTGCAGTCGAGCGTCAGCGCCTTGGCGATCTCGACAAGCTGTTGGTTGGAAATGGAGAGGTCGGCGACCCTGGTGCGCACCGGAATGGGCGCGAGCAGGTCCATGACCTTCTGGGCGTCAGCGTAGAGCTTCTGGAAATTCATCAGCGGCGCGCGCCGGCTGTTGATCGCGGCCATGTAGATGTTTTCGGCAACCGTGGCGTCCTGACACAGCGCGATCTCCTGGTGGACGAGCGCGATGCCGAGACGTTGGGCGGCCGCAGGCGAGTGAATCGAAGTGCGCTCACCATCGATCAGGATGTCGCCCTCGTCGGGCTGCAATACACCGGCGATCATGTTCATCAGCGTCGACTTGCCGGCGCCGTTCTCGCCGCACAGCGCATGGATTTCGCCGCGCCGCAGCTCGAACCGCACGTCGCTCAGTGCCTTGACCGGGCCGAACGCCTTGGACAGGCCGCGGATTTCAAGAATGGGCGACTGGGTCACGCCATGCTCCTGCGATGCTTGCGGGGGAGGAAGGAGGCCGAAGCCTCCTTCCCGGTTGGTCCGGCCTTGTGGAGGCCGGGGCGGCGATCGAGACTATTCCTCGATGCCCTTGGTGCCGCGACGCTTGAGGTACTTGTCCCAGTAGAAGTCGTCCGCATTGTCCTTGGAGACGATGGAGAAGCCATTGTCGACGAAGGGCACGCTCATCGGGTTGAAGCCCGAACGCTTGGCGTCGTTCATCGGATCGATCAGGCCGGGATGCTTGGCCATCCACAACAGCATGAAGCCCATATAGCCCTGCATGCCCTGGTTGGGATTGACCGAGCCGAAGATCTCGCCGGCCTTGATCATGTCGAGGATCTTGGCGTTGACGTCGGCGAGCATGACGCGGATCTTGCCGCCGCCTTCCTTGGCGGCCTGGGCAGCACCGATGGCCGAGTTGGCCTCCGGCATGAACACGGCGCCGAGGTCCGGATGCGCCTGCGCCAGGCTCAAAACCGCCTGATAGGCCTTGGTCGGATCCTGGTTCGAAGCGGCGCGGCCGACGAGCTTCATGTCGGGCCATTTGGCTTCCATGCGGGCAACGAAGGCGTTGACGCGCTTGTCGTGGTTGTCCTGGCCGGGATTCTCCAGCACCGCATATTCGCCCTTGCCATCCATCGCCTTGGCAACGGCGTCGGCGGCATAGGTGCCTTCGGCATTGTTGTCGGAGGTGATGTAGGAGACGCGCTTGGAATTCGGCGAGTCGGCGGCGAAGGTCACCACCGCGGTGCCCTGCTTGATGGCGCGGTTGATCGGCTCGATGAACGGATCGGAGTTCATCGGATGCACCAGTATACCCGCCGGCTTCTGCGCCAGTGCCTGGTCGAAGGTGGCGATCTGCTTGTTGACGTCGTATTCCGGCGTACCCGTATAGGCGGTCTCGCAGCCGAATTGCTGGCCGGCCTGCTTGAACATTTCATAGACCGGGAACCAGTATTCGACGCCCGAGACCATCACGTTCATGACGTATTTTTCACCCGGCTCGCATTTGAACGGGTTAGCGGTTTCGGCGCGTACCTGCATCGACCCAAAGCAGGTCGATGCAGCCGCCGCGATTGCGAGCGTGCTCAGAAATTTGCGCAAGTTTCCTCCCTTGGCCGAAGCCATCCTCAATGACCGTCGCAGGCACTCAGTGAGCGCTGCCGTATGGATTTGATGATGCCGACCTTCCTCCGAAAGCCGACGATCGGGACATTACAGCCCGGGCGCGCATTGTCAATATAATTCACATAGTGAAATATATTTCATAGTCTCCTTCAAGGGGATTTCTACGCTCCGGTCGACGAGGCTGGTCGCGGCCGCCAAGATGCCGTACGGGCTGGGCAAGGCCTTACCGGCCTTTGGCCGCGAAACCGGAGAGGGTGGTGGAGTATCCGCACGGGGGCTCGCATGGTGCCCTCCCGCCGGCCGCGTCTTTATCGCCTGAAGCCCCCGATCCTGTCTTTGATAGATCTGTTCCGGGCGCAGCGTGACGCTCTCCATATGTCCGCTTGGCCAGAAAGTCGGCTGCAGCTTCGGCTTCGCTTTCGGGGGCCTGAGCCTGGGCAGATCGATGGCCACCCCAGCCGCATATCAAAACGGCGCGCGGGCATTTGTGGCTGGCGGGCTGTTTTTGATGTTGGTTTTGGGGAGAGGATTTGCGTTTTCTGTCTGGCGGCTTGGCTTGGCTGGTTGCGGGCGCCTGATGACAGGCCGGCAGCACAGCACAGCACAAAACAAAAAGCCCGCACGATGGCGGGCTTTTTTGAATTTGGTTGCGGGGACAGGATTTGAACCTGTGACCTTCAGGTTATGAGCCTGACGAGCTACCGGGCTGCTCCACCCCGCGTCAATTTTTGTGTAAGCCGAGGCCTACAGATAGGTATATGGCTGACCAAATGAAAGGGCCGCTTACGCGGCCCGTGATCCCTTGGCGGGCCATTTCATAAAGAGAAGATTTCTCTCCATCCGATTTGGATGTGAGATCAACGTGCGTTTGGCAGACCTGGCAGCGACCTACTCTCCCGCGTCTTGAGACGAAGTACCATCAGCGCTGGAGCGTTTCACGGCCGAGTTCGGAATGGGATCGGGTGCAGCCGCTCCGCCATAACCACCAGGTCGGCAAAACGCACGTTGTTCGAGAAGCTTTTGAGCGAAGGCGCACAAAGAGACATCGGCAGCGGAGCTGTCGGGTGCCTCTCGGGGCTGTTCGCTGGTCTTTGTGTGCCTTTACGGTTCTTGGTCTGGCGCCTTTCGAAGCGAAGCTTCGCAAGGTCGACCGTCGGCGCTGATGCGCCGCACTCACGTAGCGCCGCCCGCAGGGCGGAACAAGCGTGAGTGAGAACAGACCATCTGACTTTGTCAGATGGGCATAAGGAATGAGAACGATCAAGCCGATCGAACTATTAGTACCGGTAAGCTTCAAGCGTTGCCGCTCTTCCACACCCGGCCTATCAACGTGGTCGTCTTCCACGGTTCTCAGGGAATACTCGTTTTAAGGTGGGTTTCCCGCTTAGATGCCTTCAGCGGTTATCCCGTCCGGATATAGCTACCCTGCTATGCGGCTGGCGCCACAACAGGTCCACCAGAGATCCGTCCATCCCGGTCCTCTCGTACTAGGGACAGATCCTTTCAATATTCCTACACCCACGGCAGATAGGGACCGAACTGTCTCACGACGTTCTGAACCCAACTCACGTACCGCTTTAAATGGCGAACAGCCATACCCTTGGGACCTGCTCCAGCCCCAGGATGCGATGAGTCGACATCGAGGTGCCAAACAACCCCGTCGATATGGACTCTTGGGGGTCATCAGCCTGTTATCCCCGGCGTACCTTTTATCCGTTGAGCGATGGCCCTTCCACGCGGGACCACCGGATCACTATGACCGACTTTCGTCTCTGCTCGACTTGTCAGTCTCGCAGTCAGGCAGGCTTATGCCATTGCACTCAGCGAACGATTTCCGACCGTTCTGAGCCCACCATCGCGCGCCTCCGTTACTCTTTAGGAGGCGACCGCCCCAGTCAAACTACCCACCATACATTGTCCCGGACCCGGATAACGGGCCGCGGTTAGACATCCATAGTAATAAGGGTGGTATTTCAAGGGTGGCTCCACCTGAGCTGGCGCCCAGGCTTCAAAGCCTACCACCTATCCTACACATGCCACTACGAATGCCAATGTAAAGCTATAGTAAAGGTGCACGGGGTCTTTCCGTCTAACCGCAGGAACCCCGCATCTTCACGGGGAATTCAATTTCACTGAGTCTATGCTGGAGACAGCGGGGAAGTCGTTACGCCATTCGTGCAGGTCGGAACTTACCCGACAAGGAATTTCGCTACCTTAGGACCGTTATAGTTACGGCCGCCGTTTACTGGGGCTTCGATTCAGAGCTTGCACCCCTCCTCTTAACCTTCCAGCACCGGGCAGGCGTCAGACCCTATACGTCGTCTTGCGACTTCGCAGAGCCCTGTGTTTTTGATAAACAGTCGCTACCCCCTGGTCTGTGCCACCCTCCTCTACTTGCGTAGAAAAGGGTCACGCTTCTTCCGAAGTTACGCGTGCAATTTGCCGAGTTCCTTCAGCATAGTTCTCTCAAGCGCCTTGGTATACTCTACCAGACCACCAGTGTCGGTTTCGGGTACGGTTTATAAGGAGGAGCTATTTCCTGGAACCACGCAGCAGCCCGTTCAATCCGATAAGATTGGACTACCTCAATGATCCGTCACTACCTCCAAGCCCACGAATATTAACGTGGTTCCCATCGACTACGCGTTTCCGCCTCGTCTTAGGGGCCGGCTAACCCTGCTCAGATTAGCTTTAAGCAGGAACCCTTGGTCTTTCGGCGGGGGAGTCTCTCACTCCCCTTACGTTACTCATGTCAGCATTCGCACTTCTGATACCTCCACCACCCCTCACGGGTATGGCTTCATCAGCTTACAGAACGCTCCGCTACCGCTTGGCCCTTGCGGACCAAACCCTAAGCTTCGGTGTATGGCTTTAGCCCCGTTACATTTTCGGCGCAAAGACCCTTATTTAGACCAGTGAGCTGTTACGCTTTCTTTAAATGATGGCTGCTTCTAAGCCAACATCCTGGTTGTTTTGGGATCCTCACATCCTTTCCCACTTAGCCATAACTTGGGGACCTTAGCTGTAGGTCAGGGTTGTTTCCCTTTTCACGACGGACGTTAGCACCCGCCGTGTGTCTGCCGACTAGTACTCCCAGGTATTCGGAGTTTGGTTAGGTTTGGTAATCCGGTGAGGACCCCTAGCCCATCCAGTGCTCTACCCCCTGGGGTATTCGGTCGACGCTCTACCTAAATAGATTTCGCGGAGAACCAGCTATTTCCGAGTTTGATTGGCCTTTCACCCCTAGCCACAAGTCATCCCGAACTATTGCAACAGTTATGGGTTCGGTCCTCCAGTAAGTGTTACCTTACCTTCAACCTGCTCATGGCTAGATCACTCGGTTTCGGGTCTAATGCGACGAACTGAACGCCCTGTTCAGACTCGCTTTCGCTGCGCCTACACCTAGCGGTTTAAGCTTGCTCGTCACACTAAGTCGCTGACCCATTATACAAAAGGTACGTGGTCACCCAGGACGAACCTTGGGCTTCCACTGTTTGTAGGCAATCGGTTTCAGGTACTCTTTCACTCCCCTTGTCGGGGTGCTTTTCACCTTTCCCTCACGGTACTAGTTCGCTATCGGTCATGCACGAGTACTTAGGCTTGGAGGGTGGTCCCCCCAATTTCAGACAGGATTTCACGTGTCCCGCCTTACTCGAGGACGATTGATTGCATTACGCGTACGGGGCTGTCACCCACTATGGCCCTACTTTCCAGAAGGTTCCGCTTGTCTCTCAATCGCCACTGGCCTGGTCCGGGTTCGCTCGCCACTACTTCCGGAGTCTCGGTTGATGTCCTTTCCTACGGGTACTTAGATGTTTCAGTTCCCCGCGTTCGCCACTTTACCCCTATGTATTCAGGGTAAGTTACCTATTATCGATACTTGGAAACCACAGCAGCAATCCGGCCTTGCGACCTTCTGGCTGCTCTGATTTTCCAAGTACCTTAGGTGGGTTTCCCCATTCGGAAATCTACGGATCAAAGGGTATTCGCACCTCCCCGTAGCTTATCGCAGCGTATCACGTCCTTCATCGCCTGTGCATGCCAAGGCATCCACCAATTGCCCTTAAGACACTTGATCGTTCTCATTGCCAATGCCCACCCGCGCAATCCGAAGGATTGTCGCTTCAGCCTTCCCCTTACGGAGTTGGCATCCACGCAATTCCAAAGGAATTGTCGCCTGAAGCAGATCCTGTGCGGGATCAAACTTCGATGTCATT
>NZ_JARIXW010000006.1:415000-420000 GCF_029269325.1 Mesorhizobium sp. XAP4
TAAGGGCAGGCTTAGAAGCAAACTTCTTCGTCGCCAGCGGCGAGCCGCCCTCGTTCGTGAGGCGTATATAGTCGCCACCAACGACAACTGTCAACACACATCGAGAATGTTTTTTCGATTTCTCGTAGAGATATGCACCGGGCCGAAATTCATGAGTTGGCTTGGCTGAATTGTGGGCGGCGTTCTAGCGCCTACCATCCCTGTGATGCGTCCCGAGCTCGAGGCGCTGATGAGTGCCATCGCACCCGTCGCGCCTCGATGGCTGCAGAGCAATTCTTCACCGAAGCGCCGTTTAGAGCCGGTTCTCGAGCAATTCCGGCGTGATGTTCCGGCCAGCGTAGAAGATGCCCAGGATCAGCACCCGCCCACCCTCGACGGCGAAGGCAATGCTGACGGCGCGGCGATAGCCAACAATCCGCAACCCCGGCATGATCTCGACCCGCTCGGTGCCCCGCTGTGGAAAAGTCGACGGCCGAGACAATGGTCACGGATACCCGCAATGAAATTCCGGGCGATCGCCGGCGACGCACGTCCGGCTAGGTCATCGTAGAGTTGCTCCAGCTCCGACTCGGCCTTGGAGTGGAAGACAATCCGATACTCCATCCCCTACTTGGCTTCCGCCTGCTTGGAGCGATGACGCGCCTCCAGCCGGGAGAAGACCGTGTCGGCAGGGATGCCCTTCGTTGATCCTGCCGGAGTTCAGCCAGACGCCCCGGTATCTCGTCGCGCAGCCATTTCTCCCGCTCCGCCTCGAAATCCTCGAGCATGCGCAGGCCCGCGCGGACAACCTCGCTGGCATTGTTGTAGCGGCCTGATTCGAGCTGCTTCCTGATGAAGCTCTCGTAGTGGTCATTCAAAGCGTAATTTGGCATTGGCAACCTCCTGCGGGGAGCGATCCCGAATCTGGCGCCGATTCGGCCACGCCTTACCTCGCGTGACTCATCCGCAGAGAATCGCCCTTCGCTTTGATTCGGCATGATCGAGGCATCGCTTCAACGCCCCCAGGCCGCTCGACCAACGGCACTTGCGGCTATTGCGGCGTGACACACCGGCCGCCGGCGCGATCGAGGATTCACATGCAGGTCGATATTCGCGGCCATCAGTCATTGTCATGGTCGAGGGTGGCCACAAAAGCCGGCTGAATAGAACACCACCCCGACCAAATTCATTTCGTATTTGATTGCAAATCATCACCGGCATCACCGATGCCTGGCACGAGGATCGGATGGCTTTGTCTTTTCCGCCTCCGATTCGGTTGATCCGGCCATGGCGGCGGCCTGGCGCTTCACTTGCCAGTCCCCCAAACGCAAACGGCCCGCGGGCTGCGGGCTGTTTTGTTGAGGCTTTGTTTGTTGTCGTACCTTGTCGGCTGAGTCCTCTTTGTGCGCCGAGGACTGCCGCTTGCCGGCACCATTGTCCCTTGAACGCGAACAGCCCGCCGGCTGATGCCAGGCGGGCTGTTGCTTAGTGAAGTTTGGTTTGCGGGACGGGATTTGGTTCTTTTGTCCCGCAGCTTCGGCTTCGCTTTCGGGGGCCTGAGCCTGGGCAGATCGATGGCCACCCCAGCCGCATATCAAAACGGCGCGCGGGCATTTGTGGCTGGCGGGCTGTTTTTGATGTTGGTTTTGGGGAGAGGATTTGCGTTTTCTGTCTGGCGGCTTGGCTTGGCTGGTTGCGGGCGCCTGATGACAGGCCGGCAGCACAGCACAGCACAAAACAAAAAGCCCGCACGATGGCGGGCTTTTTTGAATTTGGTTGCGGGGACAGGATTTGAACCTGTGACCTTCAGGTTATGAGCCTGACGAGCTACCGGGCTGCTCCACCCCGCGTCAATTTTTGTGTAAGCCGAGGCCTACAGATAGGTATATGGCTGACCAAATGAAAGGGCCGCTTACGCGGCCCGTGATCCCTTGGCGGGCCATTTCATAAAGAGAAGATTTCTCTCCATCCGATTTGGATGTGAGATCAACGTGCGTTTGGCAGACCTGGCAGCGACCTACTCTCCCGCGTCTTGAGACGAAGTACCATCAGCGCTGGAGCGTTTCACGGCCGAGTTCGGAATGGGATCGGGTGCAGCCGCTCCGCCATAACCACCAGGTCGGCAAAACGCACGTTGTTCGAGAAGCTTTTGAGCGAAGGCGCACAAAGAGACATCGGCAGCGGAGCTGTCGGGTGCCTCTCGGGGCTGTTCGCTGGTCTTTGTGTGCCTTTACGGTTCTTGGTCTGGCGCCTTTCGAAGCGAAGCTTCGCAAGGTCGACCGTCGGCGCTGATGCGCCGCACTCACGTAGCGCCGCCCGCAGGGCGGAACAAGCGTGAGTGAGAACAGACCATCTGACTTTGTCAGATGGGCATAAGGAATGAGAACGATCAAGCCGATCGAACTATTAGTACCGGTAAGCTTCAAGCGTTGCCGCTCTTCCACACCCGGCCTATCAACGTGGTCGTCTTCCACGGTTCTCAGGGAATACTCGTTTTAAGGTGGGTTTCCCGCTTAGATGCCTTCAGCGGTTATCCCGTCCGGATATAGCTACCCTGCTATGCGGCTGGCGCCACAACAGGTCCACCAGAGATCCGTCCATCCCGGTCCTCTCGTACTAGGGACAGATCCTTTCAATATTCCTACACCCACGGCAGATAGGGACCGAACTGTCTCACGACGTTCTGAACCCAACTCACGTACCGCTTTAAATGGCGAACAGCCATACCCTTGGGACCTGCTCCAGCCCCAGGATGCGATGAGTCGACATCGAGGTGCCAAACAACCCCGTCGATATGGACTCTTGGGGGTCATCAGCCTGTTATCCCCGGCGTACCTTTTATCCGTTGAGCGATGGCCCTTCCACGCGGGACCACCGGATCACTATGACCGACTTTCGTCTCTGCTCGACTTGTCAGTCTCGCAGTCAGGCAGGCTTATGCCATTGCACTCAGCGAACGATTTCCGACCGTTCTGAGCCCACCATCGCGCGCCTCCGTTACTCTTTAGGAGGCGACCGCCCCAGTCAAACTACCCACCATACATTGTCCCGGACCCGGATAACGGGCCGCGGTTAGACATCCATAGTAATAAGGGTGGTATTTCAAGGGTGGCTCCACCTGAGCTGGCGCCCAGGCTTCAAAGCCTACCACCTATCCTACACATGCCACTACGAATGCCAATGTAAAGCTATAGTAAAGGTGCACGGGGTCTTTCCGTCTAACCGCAGGAACCCCGCATCTTCACGGGGAATTCAATTTCACTGAGTCTATGCTGGAGACAGCGGGGAAGTCGTTACGCCATTCGTGCAGGTCGGAACTTACCCGACAAGGAATTTCGCTACCTTAGGACCGTTATAGTTACGGCCGCCGTTTACTGGGGCTTCGATTCAGAGCTTGCACCCCTCCTCTTAACCTTCCAGCACCGGGCAGGCGTCAGACCCTATACGTCGTCTTGCGACTTCGCAGAGCCCTGTGTTTTTGATAAACAGTCGCTACCCCCTGGTCTGTGCCACCCTCCTCTACTTGCGTAGAAAAGGGTCACGCTTCTTCCGAAGTTACGCGTGCAATTTGCCGAGTTCCTTCAGCATAGTTCTCTCAAGCGCCTTGGTATACTCTACCAGACCACCAGTGTCGGTTTCGGGTACGGTTTATAAGGAGGAGCTATTTCCTGGAACCACGCAGCAGCCCGTTCAATCCGATAAGATTGGACTACCTCAATGATCCGTCACTACCTCCAAGCCCACGAATATTAACGTGGTTCCCATCGACTACGCGTTTCCGCCTCGTCTTAGGGGCCGGCTAACCCTGCTCAGATTAGCTTTAAGCAGGAACCCTTGGTCTTTCGGCGGGGGAGTCTCTCACTCCCCTTACGTTACTCATGTCAGCATTCGCACTTCTGATACCTCCACCACCCCTCACGGGTATGGCTTCATCAGCTTACAGAACGCTCCGCTACCGCTTGGCCCTTGCGGACCAAACCCTAAGCTTCGGTGTATGGCTTTAGCCCCGTTACATTTTCGGCGCAAAGACCCTTATTTAGACCAGTGAGCTGTTACGCTTTCTTTAAATGATGGCTGCTTCTAAGCCAACATCCTGGTTGTTTTGGGATCCTCACATCCTTTCCCACTTAGCCATAACTTGGGGACCTTAGCTGTAGGTCAGGGTTGTTTCCCTTTTCACGACGGACGTTAGCACCCGCCGTGTGTCTGCCGACTAGTACTCCCAGGTATTCGGAGTTTGGTTAGGTTTGGTAATCCGGTGAGGACCCCTAGCCCATCCAGTGCTCTACCCCCTGGGGTATTCGGTCGACGCTCTACCTAAATAGATTTCGCGGAGAACCAGCTATTTCCGAGTTTGATTGGCCTTTCACCCCTAGCCACAAGTCATCCCGAACTATTGCAACAGTTATGGGTTCGGTCCTCCAGTAAGTGTTACCTTACCTTCAACCTGCTCATGGCTAGATCACTCGGTTTCGGGTCTAATGCGACGAACTGAACGCCCTGTTCAGACTCGCTTTCGCTGCGCCTACACCTAGCGGTTTAAGCTTGCTCGTCACACTAAGTCGCTGACCCATTATACAAAAGGTACGTGGTCACCCAGGACGAACCTTGGGCTTCCACTGTTTGTAGGCAATCGGTTTCAGGTACTCTTTCACTCCCCTTGTCGGGGTGCTTTTCACCTTTCCCTCACGGTACTAGTTCGCTATCGGTCATGCACGAGTACTTAGGCTTGGAGGGTGGTCCCCCCAATTTCAGACAGGATTTCACGTGTCCCGCCTTACTCGAGGACGATTGATTGCATTACGCGTACGGGGCTGTCACCCACTATGGCCCTACTTTCCAGAAGGTTCCGCTTGTCTCTCAATCGCCACTGGCCTGGTCCGGGTTCGCTCGCCACTACTTCCGGAGTCTCGGTTGATGTCCTTTCCTACGGGTACTTAGATGTTTCAGTTCCCCGCGTTCGCCACTTTACCCCTATGTATTCAGGGTAAGTTACCTATTATCGATACTTGGAAACCACA
>NZ_JARIXW010000006.1:422500-479811 GCF_029269325.1 Mesorhizobium sp. XAP4
TTCTGAGCCAGGATCAAACTCTCAAGTTTTGAAACTTTGATTGGCTTTTATCTGGTCACGCTTTGAATTGACGAGAACATTCACACCTAGACACTCACGTGTCTTGGTAGACTTTATTCTCTCAAAACGTGTCCGCCAAAGTCTCGTTCGAACCTCATACCCCTGGCGGGATAAGAGGTTCAGCAGGACTCTGCCGCCCACGTTTCTCTTTCTTCATTATTCAATTTTCAAAGAACAGACATCACTTCACGCAATGTCGTGGCCCGCTTCGCTTTTGGCTCCGGGGCCGTCCGAGTGTCGCTTACGCGGCTCTCTTGAATTTCGCTAAGGGCAGGCTTAGAAGCAAACTTCTTCGTCGCCAGCGGCGAGCCGCCCTCGTTCGTGAGGCGTATATAGTCGCCACCAACGACAACTGTCAACACACATCGAGAATGTTTTTGAACTTTTTGCGACAGAAATTTCGGACCCGATCTGTCGATAGCCAACTGCCCCAGGGGAACGCTGGCAACATGCGTGGCACGGCCCGGAAGGAGCCCTATTGCCGCCGCATTGCCGTTCGACACCAAAGCCATCGAATGTGGGCGCCGCCGATCGAGCAGCGCCTCTCTTAGGAGCCCTCCTATATAGGAGTGTGCGATGGGCCTTGCGGAGAAGGTACACCGCCCCGCCTGGTAGAGTGCTCTATAGGAGAAGTGCCTGGGGGCAATTCGGTCGGAGCCTGGCGCTTCGTTGACTTCACCTGCCATGACAGGCAAATGTCACGGCCACAACAAAAGCGACAAGCCGTTCCGCCCGGGGAAGAAGCAGCCTTTCTGGATGCCAGACACGGAAGATGTCATAGCCGAACTCGGCAATGAGCCGCCGCTGATCGCGGATGGCCGCAGTGGCCCGCCCGACCGGCGCGAGGTTTCTGCACGCTGGCTGTCGGGAACATTTCTCACCGGCGTGACCTCGAGCGTGTTGATGGGCGTGGCGCTGTTCGCCGCTCTTGACGGCCGCCAGCAGCTGGCCACCCCACCCGAGATCGCCGAGTTGATCAGCCTTGCCGGCAACGGAGATTCCGGCGAAGTCGCCAAGACGACCAGGCTGGTGGCGCCGCGTCAGATCGCAAAGGCCAAGGACCGCCGCCGCATGGAAGTGTCGATGGTCACCAAGGTCGGCGACCGCGACGTCATCCACACCATGCCTTTCGTGCAGATCAAGATGGCCCTTGCCGCCGGCCACACCACCAGCCGCGCCTACCCCCCCTTCGACCCGATGCAAGTGTTCGGCGACGACGGCGACGACAATGCCCAGCCGGCGACGGCCGCTTCCGGCCAGATCTACGGCGCCAAGGTCGAAAGCGAGATGAGTCTGAAGACCGTCGATTTTCCGATCGACACGGCTTCCTTCGACGAAAAGAGCGACCTCTCCGCCGACGAGGTGGAAAAAGTGGTGCGCGAGGCCGGCACCGACCTCAGCGACGGCGCCGTGCAGGTCGCTTCGCTCCACTATGTCGATCCGCAGCGATTCGGCGAAGCCTTTGCCGAGAGCATGGCCGGCTCCTACGACGTCAAGATCGTGCCGGAAAACGTCTCCGTGGCGCCGCGAGCCACCGTGGACGACCAGGCGCCGGCTTTCGCCGAGGAAATCATCCCCTTCACCAAGGATCTCGACGTCACCGAGGCTTTTGCTGATTCCGGCTACACAGGGGAAGACGCCACCGGAATGGCCGAAGCCATAGCCAAGTTGCTCAATGCGACGGCGCTCAAGGCTGGAACCGTGCTGCGCGTCGGCCTCGAGGTTCACGGCGATGCCGCCAAGGTCGTGCGCACCAGCGTCTACGACCGGACCCAGCACATCGTCACCATCGCGCTCAACGATCGCGGCCAGTATGTGCCGGCGCAGGAACCGGATCCGAACCCCGAATTGCTGACGGCCTTCGATGATTCGTCGGCGCCGGTGGTGGTGCGCGGCAACCTGCCCAACGTCTATGACGGCATCTACCGCGCCGCCTACTCCTACGGCATGTCCAAGGCGATGACGCAGCGGTTGATCAAGCTGCTGGCATCCGATGTCGACTTCCAGTCTCGCCTCAGCCCCGCCGACCGCATCGAAGTCCTGTTCTCGCAGCCCGACGGCGACGATCAGACCTCGGACAGCTCCGAGCTTCTCTACGTCTCGGCGACGTTCGGCGGCCAGACCCGTAACTTCTACCGCTTCCAGATGCAGGACGGCGGCACCGACTATTTCGATGAGGACGGTTCGAGCGCCGAGCAGTTCCTGTTGCGCAATCCCCTGCCCGCCGGGAAATTCCGCTCCGGGTTCGGCGCCCGCAGGCATCCGATCCTCGGCTATGTCCGCATGCACACCGGCGTCGACTGGGCAGCCCCCATCGGCACGCCGATCATCGCCGCCGGCAACGGCACGGTCGAGAAGGTCGGCTGGGCCGGCGGTTACGGCAAGCAGATCATCATCCGCCACGCCAATGGCTACGAAACGTCATACAATCACCAGAGCGCCTTTGCCAAAGGCATCGAACCGGGCGTGCACGTCCGCCAGGGCCAGACCATCGGCTTCCTCGGCCAAACCGGCCTCGCCACCGGCCCGCATCTTCACTACGAGCTGATCGTCAACGGCACCAAGGTCGATCCGATGCGTGTCCGCCTGCCGGTCGGCAAGGTGCTGAAGGGCGATGACCTCGTCGCCTTCAAGCGCGAACGCGAACGCATCGACGAACTGTTGAAGCAGGAAGACAGCGATTCGCTGAAGGTTGCGAGCGCCAAGATCGACGGTTGATCGGCTTCAGCCTGGCGTATCTTCGGCCTTTCGCGGCCATGGCAATCGATCACCGGGAATGGTCGTCCAGGCGATAACAGCCGCAAGCAGGCAAAGCAGCGCGGTCACCGAAGAAACCGCGGCAAACGCGGCGTCGCTGGCGGCGAGCCTTGTCGCATCGATGGCCGGGGCAAGCCCGGCTGGCGCCGGTTCACCAAATCCCGGGATGCCGGACGTTGCGCTCGCGTCCAGTGCATTCGCGTAGACCCACGCGGCAAGCGAGCCCATCGCCGCCACCGCGATCAGACCGCCGATGCGTGAGACGGCATTGTTGATGCCGGAGGCCGCCCCCGTGTCCTTGTCCTCCACCGCCGTCATGATCGCGGTCGACAAGGGCGACACGACCAGAGCCATGCCGAGCCCCATCAGCCCCATCAGCGGGAATGTTCCGGTCCAGAAATTGTGGATGCCGGCGTAGGTGAGCAAGGCCAGCCCGGCAAACGCAAAAGCCACGACCAGGCTGCCGCAGGCGATCGGAAAACGCGGTCCGATCCGGTCCGACAGCTTGCCGACAGGTCCCGACAAAAGCGCGATCGATGCCGCCAAGGGCAGGAAGATGAAGCCGACCTCGGCCGTGCTCAGCCCCCAGCCGGCGATCAGCAGCATTGGCAGATAGAAAAGGTTGGCCGACAGCGCAAAATAGAGGAAGAACGTCGCCACATTGGCGCCGGCGAAAGCACCGACGCGAAACAGGCTGAGGTCGATCATCGGCTCGCGCTGCCGAAGCTCGAAGACGATGAAGACAGCCAGCAATACGACGCCGGCGGCAATGCTCGGCCCTGCCATGAGGCCCTCGCCGCTGGCGCTCATCGAGGTCAGCCCATAGGCAAGCGCACCGAAAGCCAATGTCGCGAGCGCTGCACCGCCGAGATCCAGGCTGCGTTTCTCCGTCGGCGCATCGGCCGGAACCTTGGCCAGCAGAAGCCAGATCGAAATCAAGCCCAGCGGCAGGTTGATGGCGAAGATCGCCCGCCAGATGCCGTCGCCGAAGGCCGACAGCACGAAGCCGCCGAACACCGGGCCAAGTGCCGTGGTCAGCGCCGAAGCCGCCGCCCAGATGCCGATCGCGCGGCCGCGTTCTTTCTTCGGGTAGGCCTTGGCGATGATGGCGAGGCTGCCAGGCACCATGATTGCCGCACCGATGCCTTGCAACGCGCGAAATGCGATCAGCACAATTGCATTCGGCGCCAGCGCACAGGCAAGCGAAGCGAGGATGAACAGCGCAATGCCGGCCACGAAGGCGCGGCGCAGACCGAATCGGTCGCCGGCAGCGCCCCCGGCCAGGATCAGCGCCGACAGCGTCAACGCATAGGCATTGGAAATCCACTGCGCCTCGGCAAGGCTTGCGCCGAGATTGACGCGGATCGCTGGTGTAGCGATGGCCAGGATGGAGCCGTCTATGAAGCCAAGCGCCGAGGCCAGAATTGCCGCGACCAGCACAAATCGTCGCCGCGACTGCGGACAAAACGTTCCATTCGTGACCGGATTGGTCAGCGGGACGGCGGCGGCTTCACTTGGTGAATGCATGAAACCTTGCTTAAACCCCCAGCGCACCGGCAACAACCAGCCAGTGGCTTGCTGTCGCTGAAACCAGCCGTTTGGCCAGGGTCGCACCCTGTCGGATGCAAATGGCGGCAACCATGCTAGGTTTCCGGAAGGTGCCGATGGGGAAACATCGATGAAGCGGCCACTTGAAGCATCGGCTGAGGGACGCGGCCGTATCGTCGGGATCACCGACGGCGTATTCGCCATCGCGCTCACCCTGATCGTTCTCGAAATCAGGGTGCCGGCGCACGAGGCGATCCATTCCGAACGCGAGCTGCTCGCCGCGATCGCCGACCTGGCGCCGCGTTTCCTGACCTACGCCTTGAGCTTCCTGACGCTGACCATCTTCTGGTTTGGCCAGCAGGCGCAGCATGGTCTGATCGCCAAATCCGATCGACGGCTTGCCACGCTGAATCTTTGCTTTCTCGCCTTCATCGCCTTGCTGCCCTTCTCGACCGACCTTCTGGCCGACTTCCTCGAGTTCAGAACCGCGGTGCTGGTCTACTGGCTCAATCTGCTGGCGCTCGGCGTCACGCTGTTCGCGAGCTGGCGTTATGCGGAGAAAAGCGGCTTCGTAGCAGAGGATGTCGATGCGGAAACCAAACGCACGGTCTATCTGCGCATCATCAAGGCACAGATCCTGTGGGCGGCCGGCGCCGCACTCTCGCTTGTCAGTCCCTTGCTCAGCGTCGGCTTCATCCTGATCGTGCAGTTGGTCTATGCCGCCGCGCTTCGCGGTTCACTGCTGCGCAAGGTTATCGGCTGAGGGCCCGCCGACAAACTCCACCGTCACGCCCGGCGAAACCAATTTGGCCAGCTCCCGCGCATCCCAGTTGGTCAGGCGTACGCAGCCATGGCTCTCGGTCTTGCCGATCTTCGACGGATCGGGCGTGCCGTGGATGCCGTAGGTCGGCTTATCCAGGGCGATCCAGACCGAACCGACGGGACCGTTCGGGCCCGGCGGAATGGTCAGGACCTTGTCGTTTTGACCCTGCTTGAAATTGATGCTGGGATTGTAGGTGTAGTTCGGATCGAGCGCCACGCGCGACACCGTGTGTATGCCGGACGGTGACGGCGTATCCGACGAGCCGATGGTTGCGGGATAGGCCGCGACCAGTTTGCCGCCGGCGTCATAGGCGAAAACCTCTTTCTTGTCCTTGTCGGCGACGATACGCGCCACCGGCGTCGAAACCAGCCTGCCGAAATTGGCGACCTTGATGATCGTGCCGGGACGATTGAAATCGATCTCCGGGTTGAGCGCCTTGAGATAATTCTCGTCCATGTGAAAGCGCTCCGCGAGCGCCTCGGTCACCGACGTATAACCCATGCGGTCGAGTTGCGCCTTCTGGCTGTAGTCTTCCGGGATCGACGCGACATAAGGACCGGCCGCGTCCTCCGCTGTGATCGTGTAATTGGCGAAGGCATCGCCGCCGGATTGCGCAAGTGCCGCCTGGATGGCGACCGCGTCGGTCGATCGCAGATTGGCGCCGGTGATCTGGTTGTAGGCGGCGAGCGCCTTGTCGACATTCGAACCGAAACGCCCGTCGATGACGCCAGGCGAAGCGCCACCCCGGTCGAGCAGCACCTGAAGGGCGGCGACATCCTGGCGCGCTCCCAGCGAAAGTGCCGGGGCAACGGTGGTCTTGTCGCCGGCCTTTGGCGGCAGAGCCGCCTGATCGGCGGGTGTCGTCGGCTGGGCAGGGTCTATCGCGGCCTCGTTCAGCGGCTGGCGCTTGATTGTACCCGGCTTAGCCGGCTGCGGCGCGTCGGGATAATTTTCGTCGTAATTGCCATCGTCCTGCGGCGCCGGCGGGTAGGCTTCGGCGGAATTGTCCCCATAGGGATCGTACTCATCTGCCGGCGGCGGGATAACGCGGCCTTCCTCTTCCAACTGCTTGCGCCGGAACCGCGCCATGTCTTCCGGATCGTCGAGATAGTAGCGGTCGTCGCCTTCGGGGGCGCGGCCCAGTTCGCGCAGTCGTGTCTCGCGGCGCAAGGCGCGGCGGTCGAGCCGGGTCTGCGGCGGCTGGATGGCGATGACCTTGCCGGTATCGGCATCGACGATCACGCGGTTGCCCCTGGCGTCGTAGTAGATGTCGAGATTACCGTCCTGGGCGACAAGGATGCCCCCGGTGTCGGCAGCGCGGACAACCCTTGGCGCATTGTCCGTCGTCGGCGCGGCGAACGCCCCGGAAGACACAAGCCCGGCGGCTAGCGCCGAGAGGGCAAAGATCGTGCGGAACATGGTGGCCAAATTCTCCGGTCCGTAAATTTGCCGCCGCCGGCATTGTCTTCTGGCGAACCCCTTCGCCAGCAAACCAGTTACACCATCCTATGGTTCCAACATGAACCGGGCATGAAGATGGCGGTTTTCCGGCGCCTCAAGGAATATAGGCTAGCTTTCGGCAAGTCCCAATTCCTTGCGCGCCTGCCTGGTAAGCTTCAGGGCGACAAGGCGATGGCTCTCGCGCAGATAGTCCTTCAGCGCGGCATCATCCATGCTCTGGCTTGTCCGACGCTGGATCCATGTCATGCCGCGCGAGGCAAGATAGGGTGCGGGCCGTAGCCCCGGCTGTTCCTTGAGCACATCATAGGCGATTTCGGAACATTTGAAGGTGACGAAGAGCTGCTGGCCATCGTCCCAGCCGCCGATCGCGAAGACCTTGGCCCCCACCTTCCAAACATGGGCGCCACCCCACTGGACGACATGGGTCGTCGAAGGCAGCGAGTCGCAGAAGCTGTTGTAGTCGTCCAGTGTCATCCCCGCCCCACGTTTTATATGAAAACGCCGCGCGTCCAGGAAGGACGCGCGGCGCAGGATCAGGCTGCCGCTTCCGCCGCGACGATCGTCGGTTTGGAGCGGAAATTCAGCCGGTCGGAACCGGCTGTCACCTTGACGGTCGAGCCGTCGAGGATGTCGCCGAGCAGGATCTTCTCCGCCAGTGGGTCCTGCAATTCCTTCTGCATCACCCGCTTCAGCGGCCGCGCGCCATAGGCCGGGTCGTAGCCCTTGGCCGCCAGCCAATCCACCGCCTCCTGGTCCAGCGATAGCGTGATCTTGCGGTCGACAAGCAGGCTCTCGAGCCGCTTGAGCTGGATCTCGACGATGCGGCCCATATCCTGCCGGCGCAGCCGGTGGAACAGGATCACCTCATCGACGCGGTTGAGGAACTCCGGCCGGAACGATGCCCTGACGACGTTCATCACCTCGTCGCGCACCAGATCGACATCTTGGTCCTCGGTGAGGTTGACGAGATATTCGGCGCCGAGGTTCGACGTCATGATGATCAGCGTGTTGCGGAAGTCGACCGTGCGGCCCTGGCCGTCGGTCAGACGGCCGTCGTCGAGCACCTGCAAAAGCACGTTGAACACATCCGGATGCGCCTTCTCGATCTCGTCGAACAGCACGACCTGATAGGGCCTGCGCCGCACCGCTTCGGTCAGCGCGCCGCCTTCCTCATAGCCGACATAGCCGGGAGGCGCGCCGATCAGCCGGGCGACCGAGTGCTTTTCCATGAACTCCGACATATCGATGCGCACCATGGCGCTCTCGTCGTCGAACAGGAAGCTCGCCAGCGCCTTGGTCAACTCGGTCTTGCCGACACCCGTCGGTCCGAGGAACATGAACGAGCCGATCGGCCGGTTCGGATCCTGCAGGCCCGCGCGGGCGCGGCGCACCGCTTTCGACACAGCTTGCACCGCCTCGCCCTGGCCAACGACGCGCTTGCCGATCTCGTCTTCCATGCGCAGCAGCTTGTCGCGCTCGCCCTGCAGCATCTTGTCGACCGGAATGCCGGTCCAGCGCGAGACGATATGGGCGACGTGGTCGGGGGTAACCACCTCTTCGACCATGCCGGCTTTGCCGTCCTGGGCCTCGGCCTCCTTCAGCTTCTTTTCCAGTTCCGGAATCTTGCCATAGGCAAGCTCGCCGGCGCGCTGGAATTCACCCTTGCGCTGGGCAATGGCAAGGTCGTTGCGCGCCTCGTCGAGCTGCTTCTTCAGGTCGGCGGCGAGCCCGAGCTTCTGCTTCTCGGCCTGCCACTTGGCGGTGATCTCGGTCGATTCCTCCTCAAGGCCGACGAGTTCCTTTTCCAGGCGGGCGAGCCGGTCCTTCGAAGCATCGTCCGTCTCGACCTTCAGCGCCTCGCGCTCGATCTTGAGCTGCATGATGCGGCGATCGATCTCGTCCAGCGCCTCGGGCTTGGAATCGACCTGCATGCGCAGCCGCGATGCGGCTTCGTCGACCAGGTCGATCGCCTTGTCCGGCAGGAAGCGATCGGCGATGTAGCGGTTGGACAGCGTCGCCGCCGCCACCAGCGCTGAATCCGAAATGCGCACCTTGTGGTGCTGCTCGTATTTCTCCTTCAGGCCGCGCAGGATCGAAACGGTGTCTTCCACCGTCGGCTCGTCGACGAAAACCGGCTGGAAGCGCCGGGCAAGGGCTGCATCCTTCTCGACATGCTTGCGATACTCGTCGAGCGTGGTGGCGCCGACGCAGTGCAGTTCGCCGCGCGCCAGCGCCGGCTTCAACAGGTTGGACGCATCCATGGCGCCATCCGCCTTGCCGGCGCCGACCAGCGTGTGCATCTCGTCGATGAACAGGATGATGTTGCCGCTGGCCGAGGTGACTTCGGAGAGCACGGCCTTCAGCCGCTCCTCGAACTCGCCGCGATATTTGGCGCCGGCAATCAGCGCGCCCATGTCGAGCGCCATCAGTTGCTTGTCCTTCAGCGATTCCGGTACGTCGCCATTGACGATGCGCAGTGCCAGGCCTTCGGCGATCGCTGTCTTGCCGACGCCGGGTTCGCCGATCAGCACCGGATTGTTCTTGGTGCGGCGCGACAGCACCTGGATGGTGCGGCGGATCTCGTCGTCACGGCCGATCACGGGGTCCAGCTTGCCGGCACGGGCATCCGCAGTCAGGTCGCGCGCGTATTTCTTCAGCGCGTCGTAGCCCTGTTCGGCACTCGCCGAATCGGCGGTGCGGCCCTTGCGGACATCGTTGATGACCTGGTTGAGCGCCTGCGCGGTGACGCCGGCCTTGGCCAATATGCCGGCGGTCTTGGCCGACTTTTCCATGGCGAGCGCCTGCAAGAGCCGCTCGACCGTGACAAAACTGTCGCCGGCTTTCTTGGCCAGTTCCTCGGCGGTCGAAAACACTTTCGCCAGCGGCTGGGCCAGATAGAGCTGGCCATTGCCGCCCTCGACCTTGGGCATCGCTTCGAGCGCCGTCTCGACGCCAAGCTTGACGTCGCGGACGTTGCCGCCGGCGCGTTCGATCAGCGACGCGGCCAAGCCCTCGTCGTCGTCGACGAGCACTTTCAGGATATGTTCAGGGGTGAATTGCTGGTGGTTGCGGGAAAGCGCCATGGTCTGCGCGGACTGGATAAAGCCGCGCACGCGCTCTGAGTATTTCTCAAGGTTCATATCTGTCTCCTTCCATCACCGGCCCGCTTTGCGGCACCGGATCCGATTGCGGTGACGGACCCGCTCATTCGAGCCGGGTCCAGTTGAGGCTGATATGGTGCACAGGCCCTGAACCCTCAAGACGTCCCGATATCGGCAACCACATAATATTGCACGGCCGCCCAAACGAAAACGGCGGAGATTTCTCTCCGCCGTTCAATGCCTTGAAGTGCCGTTGGGTCAGTTGTCGATATCGACATTGACCGGTTGGGCGTTGCCGCTGTCGGCCGGGGCCGCAGCCACCTCGGCGGCGTCGGTCCCGGAATTGGCATTGTCACTACCGCCATCAACCTGATCGGCGTTGACGCGCGGACGACGCGGACGACGCGGACGACGGGCAGCACCGCTTTCGGCGGCCGCCTCGTTGAGTTCGGCCTGGGCGGCAAGACCTGCCGGGGAAAGGTTCTCGAACGACGGAGCCGGTTCGGCCGGCGCCACAGATTCGGCCGGCGAAACGGCTTCGCCCTGGACCGGGGTCTCGTTGCCCTGGGGCTGACCACCTTGCTCGGCGGACGATGAAAAGTCGCGCTGGCCGTTCTGGCCATAGCCGCCATTGGGGCGGCGATCACGATGGCGCCCGCCATTGTTGTCGCGGCCGCCATTGTTGCGCCCGCCATTGTTATCGCGGGCCTCGCGGCCACCTTCCCGGTTCAGCGCGACCTCGGCCGGCGTACCTTCGATAACCGGCTGCGGGCCGGCGCCATGGTTGACCACCGGGATCTGGACGTCGGAAGCAGCGTTGCTGTTGTTGCCGCTATTGTCGAAATCGTCGCGGTCCTCATCGCCGTCATCGTCGAAATCATCGCGATTCTGCTGCGTGTTCTGGATTGGCATCTGCGCCTGTGCGGCCGCAATGATGCGATTGTAATGCTCGGCGTGCTGGAGATAGTTCTCCGCCATGACCCGGTCGCCGGAGCTGTGTGAATCACGGGCAAGGGTGGCGTATTTTTCGGCGATCTGCTGAGCCGAACCGCGGATCTTCACGTCCGGGCCATTGCTCTCGTAGTTGCGCGTCAGGGGATTAGGCCCCTTGCGGTTGTTGTTGTTATTGTTGTTATTGTTACCACCGCCGCCGCCATTGTTGTTGCGACCGCGCATGCGCCTGTTCTGCTGTTGTGGCCTCATCAAACTCTCTTCATTTTGAAATTTTCGAAAAACTCTTCACGAACGGAGGCGCTCATGCAGCCAGCCGTTTCGTCTCTTCACCGGCGTTCGCCCGCATCGATTGCGTTGGCGCCACGTGTCATCCTGTTCCGGTTACATCACTTGCCGGACGATTCCCGCACGAAGCTTGGGCATCGTTTGCGCAAGAAGGCAGCTATTTCCAAGGAAAACCGAATCGCTAAGAGCACTGCCTGCTTCGTCTCATCCGGTTAAGGCGACCCTAGCCGCATTCCCCGGCATTGCCAAGCGCTTTTTTGCACTGCGTCAAGGCTTTATCCTTTCAAAGACAATAACCCTGTCGTTTCCACCGAGGTCACGGAAAACACTGCCCGGCACGTAGCCGGCTGCAGTGAATATCTCGCAGACCTCGTTGCGTTGCGTATGGCCGATCTCGACCGCAATTCTGCCTTCAATTTCCAAAAACCTTGCCGCTTCCGCAGCGATGGTTCTGTAGGGGTTCAGACCGTCCGCGCCGCCATCCAGGGCTAGGCGCGGGTCGAAATTGCGGACTTCGTCCTGCAGATTTCCAATGTCTTCGGAGGATATATAGGGAGGGTTTGCGACAATTACATGGTACCGGCCGGAAACTTTTTCGAACCAGTCCGACTGCAGCGCCGTGAACCGGCCCGCAAGGCCCAGTTGCCCGGCATTGCGGGCCGCCGTCGCCAGCGCACCCGCGGACAGATCGACGCCGGTGGCATTAGCCGTCGGCACGACGCTGAGCAGCGCCAGCGCAATGGCGCCGGTGCCGGTGCCAAGATCGAGGATGCGACACTCGCCTTCCTGCGTCGCAACCGCCTTGACGAAGGGCAATATCGCCTCGACCAGCGTTTCGGTATCCGGCCGCGGTTCCAGCGTTTCCGGCGACAGCGACAGGCGCAAACCGTAGAATTCACGATAGCCGAGGATGCGATGCACAGGTTCGCCGCCGGCGCGGCGTCTCAAGGCGGCATCGATTTCGGCAACAGCGCCGGCGCCGACCCTGCGTTCGGGGTCCGCAATGGCTTGCGTGCGCGTCGTGCCCGAGAAATGCTCGACGATCAGCCTCGCATCGAGCGCCGGGTCGTCGACGGTGCTGCCGAGCCGAGCCCGCGCTTCCCGCAGCAGCGGCCCGAGCGCGTTGGGCAGGTCAGTCATCGATGCCGATGTCGGCGAGCAGCTTGGACTGATGATCGGCGATCAGCGCGTTGATGATCTCGTCGAGTTCGCCCATCATCACCCGGTCGAGCTTGTAGAGCGTCAAATTGATGCGATGGTCGGTGACGCGCCCTTGCGGGAAATTATAGGTGCGGATGCGTTCCGAGCGGTCACCGGAGCCGACCTGTGACTTGCGCGATTCGGAGCGCTCCTCGTCAGCCTTGCCGCGTTCGAGATCATAGAGGCGGGCGCGCAGGATCTGCATCGCCTTGGCGCGGTTCTGGTGCTGCGATTTCTCAGCCTGCACGACCATGATGCCGGTCGGCAGATGGGTGATGCGGACGGCCGAATCGGTGGTGTTGACGTGCTGGCCGCCCGAACCCGAGGCGCGCATCGTGTCGATGCGGATGTCTTCGGCCCTGATGTCGATGTCGACCTCTTCGGCCTCGGGCAGCACCGCGACGGTTGCCGCCGACGTGTGGATGCGCCCGCTGGCCTCGGTCGCCGGCACGCGCTGCACGCGATGCACGCCGGATTCGAATTTCAGATGCGCAAAGACGCCCTTGCCCGACACCGTGGCGATGATTTCCTTGTAGCCGCCGGCATCGCCATCGCTGGCCGAGGCGGTCTCGAAACGCCAGCCGCGTTCGGCGGCGTAGCGTTCGTACATGCGAAACAGGTCGCCGGCGAAAAGCGCGGCCTCATCGCCGCCGGTGCCAGCGCGGATTTCGAGAATGGCGTTCTTGTCGTCGGCGGCATCCCTAGGCAACAGCAGGATTTGAATGTCCTTCTGCAGCGCCTCGATGCGGTCCTCGACCCCTGGCAGCTCGGCCTCGGCCAGCGCCCGCATCTCGGCGTCAGTGCCCTTGTCGGCAAGCATGGCCTCGAGGTCGGCCTGTTCATGCTCGGCCGCGCGCAGCGCCCTGACCTTGGCCACCATGTCCTGGATTTCGGCATATTCGGATGCCATCCGCACATAGGCGTCCGGCGCCGGGCCGGCCGACATCTGCGCTTCGAGCATATCGAAACGCTTGACGACTTGATCCATACGATCGCGGGGCAAATTGACCATGATGAGGCTGCTATAACGGGATCGAACGGTCGTCGGCAAAGGCCTGCAGCAGCGCCCGCATCGGCAGGCCCTGTGCCGGAGCCATCAGATTGTCGTCGAAAAACGCCTTCAATTCGTCTAGCGGCAGTTCCGTCAGCATCGCCTTGACCGGCCCGATCGAGGCCGGCGACATCGAGATTGAGCGGAAACCGAGTCCGATCAACGCCATCGCCGAGATCGGCTTGCCGGCGAGTTCGCCGCACAGCGTCACCGGCGTGTGATTGCGGACGCCGGCATCGGCGATCTGCTTGAGGACGCGCAAGAAGGGTGCCGACAGCGTGTCGAAGCGGTTGGCCAGTTGTGTGTTGCCGCGGTCGACGGCCATGACGAACTGGAACAAATCGTTCGAACCGACCGAGACGAAATCGACCGCCTTCATCAATTCGTCGAGCTGGAACAGCAGCGACGGCACTTCAAGCATCGCCCCCAGCTTCAGGCTGGTTGGCAAATGATGGGCAAAGCGCGACAAGTGCCGCACCTCGCGGTCGATGATCTCGCGCGCCTGGGTAATCTCGCCGAGCTCGGTCACCATCGGCAGCATCAGCTTCAGCTCACGCCCGCCGCTGGCCTTGAGCAAAGCGCGGATCTGGGTGCGCAGCAGGCCCGGCCGGTCAAGCGTCAGGCGGATCGCCCGCCAGCCAAGCGCCGGGTTCTCTTCCTGGATCGCGCCCTTGAAATAGGGCAGCACCTTGTCGCCGCCAATGTCGATGGTGCGGAAGGTGACGGGCTTGCCGCGCGCCGCTTCGAGCACGTCGCGGTAGAGCTTTTCCTGGGCCTCGGCCCGGGGAAAGGTGGAAGCGACCATGAATTGCAATTCGGTGCGGAACAGACCGATGCCGGCCGCACCCGCTTCGGCAAGCTGCGGCAGGTCGACGGCAAGACCGGCATTCATCAGCAAATCGACCTGTACACCATCCCTGGTCGTCGACGGCTTCTTGCGCAGTTCGCGGTAGACCTCTTGCCGGCGCGCCCTGAAACGCACTTTTTCGGCATAAGCGGCCTCGAGATCTGGCTGCGGCCGCAAATGGATCACGCCCTCCTCGCCGTCGACGATGATGGCATCGCCGTTTTCCGCCATGGAAACAGCGCCCTTCATCTGGCCGGCGACGGGGATGCCCATGGCACGCGCGACGATGACGACGTGGCTGGTCGCTGCACCGTCCTCGAGCACCAGCCCGCGCATCTTGTCGCGGGGATAATCGAGCAGTTCGGCAGCCCCCATCGAACGGGCGACGATGATGGCGTCCTTAGGCAGCGATGCCGCGACATCTTCCGGCCCGCGCCCCATCAGCTGGCGCAGCAGGCGGTTGGCGAGGTCGTCGAAATCGCTCATCCGCTCGCGCAGATAGGGATCGGTCATGTGCAGCATGCGGGCGCGCATGTCGCTCTGCACCTTTTCCACAGCGGCTTCCGCCGTCAGGCCGTTGCGGATCGCCTCTTCCAGCCGGCGCACCCAGCCGCGATCGTTGGCGAACATGCGATAGGCTTCCAGCACCTGGCGATGCTCGCCCTCGAAGGCGACGTCGCGGCGTTCCAGCATGTCGTCGATGGACAGCCTGAGCGAGCTGAGTGAGGTCTCCAACCGGCGAACCTCTTCCTCGCTGTCCTCGTTGAACAGATTGGTGACGACGATGCGCGGCTCGTGCAGCACGACATGGCCAAGCCCGACGCCTTCATTGAAGGACAGGCCGGTGAAGCTGACAGGACGGCGCAGATCGAGTTCGAGGCCGGGCCGGGTCAGCCGCGCCAGATCGCCGGTGGCGATCATCTCGGCGATCACCATCGCCGTGGTTTCCAGCGCCTCGACCTCGTCGTCGCGGTAGTGGCGCATGGTCTTGTTCTGCACCACCAGCACGCCCAGCGTGCGCCCTGCCCGCAACACCGGCACGCCCAGGAACGAGTTGTAGATCTCTTCCCCGGTCTCCGGCAGGTAGGCGAAGGCAGGGTGTTCCTGCGCATTGGACAGGTTGAGCGGCCGCGCGCTGGCGGCGATGGTGCCGACCAGGCCTTGGCCCAGCCGCAACTGCGCCAAATGGACGGCGTTCGGGTTCAGGCCTTCGGTGGCGTAGAGTTCGAGCACCGAATCGGCGCGCAGCACATAGAGCGAGCAGACTTCCGCGACCATGTTTGAGGCGATGTCGCGCACAATCCGGTCAAGCCGCTCCTGCGGCTCCAGCGGCTCCTGCATGAGCTCGCGGAGCCGTTTGAGCAAAACGCGCGGGCCACTGGCCTGATCACGCATCGCGGCTTGTTCTCCAATGGGCATTCTGCCCGCCGCAGTTTCCACCGCGACCGGCGCACACGCAACAACTCAAATCGTTCTCGCTACTGCTTATCCAGACCGTAGACGGAATGCAAAGTACGAACCGCAAGTTCCGTATACGGGCCGTCGATCAGGATCGAAATCTTGATCTCCGAGGTCGTGATGGCGCGGATGTTGATCGATTTGTCGGCCAGCGCCTTGAAAGCGGTGGCGGCGACGCCGGCATGGCTCCTCATGCCGATGCCGATGACCGAAACCTTCGACATGCCGGCTTCCGACTGCACGACATCGTAGCCGATCGAGGCCTTGAGGCGTTCAAGCACGGCCAGCGCCTTGTCGACATCGCCCGACGGCACGGTAAAGGTCATGTCGGTGAACTTGCCGTCCTCGGAAATGTTCTGGACGATCATGTCGACATTGATGTTGGCCTCGGCCAGCGGCCCGAAGATGCCGGCGGCAACGCCCGGCCGGTCGCCGACCCGGCGCAGTGAAATCTGCGCTTCGTCCTTGGCGTAGGCAATTCCGGTGACGACCTGCTGTTCCACGATCTCTTCCTCGTCGCAAATGAGCGTTCCGGGCGGATTGAGCAAATCCCCCATTCCGGGCGCATCGGGATCGTCGAAGGACGACCGCACGAAGGTACGCACCCTGTGCACCATGGCAAGCTCGACCGAACGCACCTGCAGAACCTTGGCGCCGAGCGAGGCCATTTCAAGCATTTCCTCGAACGAGATCTTGGCCAGCCGCCGCGCCTTGGGCTCGATGCGTGGATCGGTGGTGTAGACCCCGTCGACATCGGTGTAGATGTCGCAGCGATCGGCTTTGACCGCCGCGGCGATGGCGACAGCACTGGTGTCGGAGCCGCCGCGGCCGAGCGTGGCAATACGATTGTCCGGGCCGATGCCCTGGAACCCGGCAATCACCGCCACCTGGCCCTCGCCGAAGCGCTTGATCAGGAACGCACCGTCAATGTCGAGGATGCGCGCCGCCCCATGCGCATTATCGGTCTTGATCGGGATCTGCCAGCCCTGCCAGGAGCGGGCGTGCACGCCCATGTTCTGCAAAGCGATGGCCAGCAGGCCGGCCGTGACCTGCTCGCCGGAAGCGACGACCGCATCATATTCGCGTGCGTCATGCATCGGCGAGGCCTCACGCGTCCAGCCGACCAGTTCGTTGGTCTTCCCGGCCATCGCCGAAACGACCACCGCCACCTCATGGCCGGCGTCGACCTCGCGTTTGACGTGACGCGCCACGTTGCGGATGCGGGCGATGTCGGCGACGGAGGTTCCGCCGAATTTCATCACGATGCGCGCCATGGGAGCGAAATGCCTTTGACTGAAGCCGGATCCCAGCCAAAAGCCGGAATCCCGAAAAGCGGAAGGCCGGCTGACGCCGGCCGCTGAATGCGCGGCCTCCTTAGCCAAATGACGAAGGTTTCGCAAGGCTGGCGGCCAATTGCCGGCTCCAGAAGCCGGCATATTGCCTTCCGCCCCGGCGCCGCCTACGAAATGCTGCCTGCGGGGAATTCTTTTGGTTCGGCATAGCAGATGATGATTGCTCGGTTTCGACGTGCCATGCGATGGCAATCGCTCCCGCTTGTCGCAGGCTTTGCGGTGCTGGCGCTTATTGTCGGCAGCCGTGCCATGCTGGTCGAGGAACAGCGGGCCAACCGCGCCGCCGCGCGCGAGGCAATCGAATATCAGCAATTGCTTTCGGGTCTGCTTTCTCTGGCACAGGAAGCCGAGAACGGCCAGCGTGGCTACCTGCTGACCGGCGAGAAATCCTATCTCGAACCCTATCGGAGCGCTGTCGGCGCCATTCCGGGGCAACTTGCCCGTATCGACAGCTTGACCGCCCCCGACGACCAGTTCGTCCAGCCGATCAACCACATCAAGGACGCGCTTTCGCAAAAGCAGGCTGAACTGGCCGAGACGATTGCCCTGTACGACCAGGGCAATGCGACGAAAGCGCTGGATCTGATTCGCAGCGGCCAGGGCAAGGCAGTCATGGACGAAATCCGAACCAGCATGGATACGGTCCGACGCATCAGCGCCGCAGCCGTCGCCGCGCGCGACGCGCATACCGACCAGGTCGAGACCTGGCTACGCATCGGTTCGGTGGCGGCACTGCTGGCGATCTTCCTGCTTGCCGGCTACGCGATCAGGGAATCGCGCCGCCGCTTCCTTGAGGTGGTCGTCGCCCAGGAGGAGTTGGTGCGCAAGAACGTCGCTCTCGGCAGAGAGATCGAGACACGTGAAAAGGCAGAATCCCAGATCCGCCAGATGCACAAGATGGAGGCGGTCGGCCAGCTTACAGGCGGCATCGCCCACGACTTCAACAACATGCTGGCGGTGATCATCAGCGCCATGAACCTCGCCCAGCGCAAGCTGGCGCGCGGCGAGCACGACATCGCACAATTCATCGACGCGGCGATCGATGCCGCGACCCGTGCCGCCAATCTGACGGCCCGGCTGCTCGCCTTCTCGCGTCAGCAGCCGCTGGCGCCGCAGATCGTCGACGCCAACCGCCTGCTGACCGGGATGTCCGACCTGATCCGTCGGGCACTCGGCGAAACCATCCGCATCGAAACGGTGCTGGCGGGGGGCTTGTGGAAAACCCATGCCGACCCGAGCCAGATCGAGAACGCCGTTCTCAACCTGGCTGTCAACGCCCGCGACGCCATGGGCGATGACGGCAAGCTGACCATCGAGACCGCCAACAGCCATCTCGACGACAGCTACGCCGCCGCCCATGCCGAAGTCGCGGCCGGCCAGTATGTGATGATCGCCGTCAGCGATACCGGTTCGGGCATGACCCCCGATGTCATGGCCAAGGCCTTCGAACCCTTCTTCACCACCAAGCCGGTCAACAAGGGCACCGGCCTTGGATTGAGCCAGGTGTTCGGCTTCGTCAAACAGTCGGGCGGCCACGTCAACATCTATTCCGAGCCCGGCGAAGGCACGACAATCAGGATCTACTTGCCGCGGTATTTCGGCGCCGAAGAGCCGGCCGTGCCCACCGGGCGCGGCGACAACCCCGCCGCACCGGTCGCCGAAACGATCGTTGTCGTCGAGGATGATGCCCGCGTGCGGGTCTCCACCGTCGAGGCCATACGCGAACTCGGATACACCGTCATTGATGCCGCGAGTGGCGAGGAAGCGTTGCAGAAACTGGCGGAGAACCCGAAGGTCGCCCTGCTGTTCACCGACATCGTCATGCCCGTCATGAACGGCCGCAAGCTGGCGGAAGAGGCCGTTGCCCGCATGCCGCGGCTGAAGGTGATCTTCACCACCGGCTTCACCAGGAACGCCGTGGTCCACAACGGCGTGCTCGACCACGACGTGCATTTCCTCGCCAAGCCCTTCACCATCGAGCAACTGGCGGCGAAACTGCGTGACGTGCTCGGCACGACGCAAGTCGCAGCGGACTGATCACAATCGCTTCAGCCTGACGCAGCCGCGCTTCTCCACAGGCCGGGATAGTCGACAACGAAGCCGTGCGGCGAGACATTGAGGGTCTCGTCATAGCCGAACACCGGCGCGGCATAGGCATAGCGAACCGTGTCGAGACGCCGATAGGTCTGATCGAGGCGCACCAGGCTCAATTCAGGGAAAGTCAGGTAGGCGGCCGGGGCAGGCGACGCTTCGCCGATCCCGAGGCCATACCGGCGGATCGCCACCAGGTTCGATGCCGGTGTGAAGCCAAGATCAACGTCGACAAGGCCGTCGACGCCCTGCTGGACTTCGCGGTTCAGCGTCCACTGGCCGTTGAAATCGCGTTCGATCGCATAGTGCAGCTGGCGCGTGCCGAGAAAGCCTTCGACAAGCGCCGCCCGTGTGTGCCAGCCGGCATCGCAATCCACCCCGTAGGCGAGGCAGCACGGCTTGCCGTCCTGGATGAAGATGGCTTGTCCCTTGAGGCTGTGCCCGCCATCGGTCTGCGCAAGCAGACAGGCATCATGCCCCTCCACGTCCAGCCGATGCCAGAGGATCGAAGCCGTCATTGCTGTCATCGTCACCTCCTTCGAGTTCAAAACGATGATGTGTTCCTTCGCCCGCCAGGCCAATTGTGTTTCACCGCGGCGCACTCCAGCTGACATGCCCTGACAGAATCCGGCTCCCTGCCGGCAGAGGAAAATTGTTGCCTTGACATTCGCGGCTTCACGCCCGACTTCCTAGCGCATGGCCCCGAAATCGAAGTCGATTTCGGAAAGGATCATGCGCAGAATCTAAAGTGCTACAGCGTCCTTTGCGCGTCCAAGAGGACGCGCGGCGCTGTAGTGTCGAGGAGACCAACCTATGCCAGAGCCCCGACGATCGACGATCGATGCCGGAGAAGTGGAACGCTTTTCCGCCCTTGCCGCCGAATGGTGGAACCCGAACGGCAAGTTCCGTCCCCTGCACAAATTCAATCCGGTCCGGCTGGCCTATATCCGCGACCAGATAGCGACGCGCTTCGGCCGTGACCCACGCGCTGCAAGGCCTTTCGAGGGACTGCGCATCCTCGACATCGGTTGCGGCGGCGGACTTTTGTGCGAGCCGATGGCGCGGCTTGGCGCCGAGGTTGTGGGCGCGGATGCCTCCGAAACCAACATCGAAGTGGCCAAGCTGCACGCCGCCGAAGGCAATGTCAGCGTCGACTATCGCGCCACGACGGCCGAGGACCTTGCCGACGCCGGCGAGAAATTCGACGTCATCCTCAACATGGAAGTGGTCGAGCATGTCGCCGACATCGACCTGTTCGTCGCCAAATGCGGCGAGATGGTGCGGCCCGGCGGCATCATGTTCGTGGCCACCATCAACCGCACGCTGAAGGCGCTGGGCTTAGCCATCATCGGCGCCGAATATGTGCTGCGCTGGCTGCCGCGCGGCACCCACCAGTTCGGCAAGCTGGTGCGCCCGGAAGAGCTCGAAAAGGCGCTTGCCGGCGCCGGCCTGACCATCATCGACCGCACCGGCGTCACCTACAATCCGCTGGCCGACCGCTGGGCGCGGTCGAAGGACATGGACGTCAACTACATGGTCCTGGCGGAAAAAGGCTCGGTCTGATCTATTCAGAATTCAGCGGCCTGTAGCCGCCGCGCCAGTAGATCAGCGCCTGGCCGGCATCGGACGTGCGCACGGCCTCGACCGAACCGATGACGATGGAATGCGTGCCGCGATCGATCATCTCATCGAGGCTGCAGTCGAATGCGGCCACTGCATCCGAAAGCAGCAAAGCTCCGGTCTTGAGCGTCACCCATTCGGCGCCCTCATAGCGGTCCTTGCCCTTGATGCCGCCGAAGCCGGAGAACCGCTCGGCCACGCGCTGATGCTGGGGGCCAAGCGAATTGACGCCGAAATGCCGGTAGCGTTCGATCACCGGCCAGGTCGACGATGACCGGTTGACACAGGCGATCACCTTGGGCGGCTCGGCCGACAGCGAGACGACCGAAATGACCACCAGACCGGAGCGATCCTCGCCGGTGCCGGCGGTGATGACGCTGACATTGCCGACGATCAGCCGCATCGCGGCGCGAAAATCAGCTACATCGACGGCAGTCTCCTCGGATGTCTTCGGTTCGGTCATGGCTTGCTCCAGAGCACGATTCCAAAAAGGGAAAGGTCCTCGGAAAAGACCACGCTCAAACAAGAAGATAAAGCAGATCTGGATACAAATTCAGGTGAGATCGGCTCCAGGCGCGAAGGCAGTTCGGATCCCCTGCGACCGCTCACGCCTTCTGGCTTTGTGCCCTGGTGGTGATGAACACGCCGGCGGTGATGATGAGCGCGCCTGCCCAGGTCAGCAGTTGATAGTGCTCGCCGAGGAAGAGGGTTCCGGCAAACAGGCCGACGGCCGCCGCCACATAACCGATCTGGCTGAGATAGACCGGACCGCCGACCGCCTGCAGCCGGAAGAAGAACGCGAACATCGCCGATGCCGAAGCAACCTGCGCGACGACGACCAGCGGCACGCCGCCGAGTGGGACGAAAGCTTCGCCGCCGAACAGGAGGAGAATGCCGGCAAGCAGCATCGCCGCCGACGCCAGATGGCTGCCGACGGCAAGCTCGATCGGGCCGGTACCGTCCGGCCAGTCGACCGTGCGATAGATGTTGCCGGCGGCAAGGCTGACCGGGATGAGCAACCCCATCGCCACCCAGAACAAATCGGCCGGCTGGCCGGCCTCGCCGCGCGTCACCGCGACCATGACGGCGCCGACGAAGCCGACGGCGATGCCGGCAATGCCCAGCATGTTGGGGCGCCGGACACGCAGCAGGATCGAGAACACCAGCGTGATGACCGGCGACAGCGTGAACATGATGCCGGTATAGCCGGCGCCCAGATGCGGGATGGCCGAGAACATCAGGAGATTGGGGACAGCATAGGACACCGCGGCGGTGACGAAGAAATAGCGCAATTTGTGCGCGGTGAGCCGGACCCGCTTGCCGCGAGCCAAGAGCATGCACAGCAAGACCCCGCCGGCGCCGAGCGAGATGACGAAGGCCCAGACCATGGCCGGCACGCCGGCAGCCGTGGCGAGCTTGCCGAACGGCAGCGTCAGGCCGAGCAGGCCGCCGGTGACGACCAGCAGGCCGAGCGCCGAATCCCAGAGAAGCTTCATTGACTGAATCCTGTAGCGCGGCTCTTGGCCGGCATTGCATCTTGCAGTAAGATAACGGAAAGATTCTTAACGTCAAGATAAATGATGGTGAGACAGTTGGACAGGGCAGCACGGGCGATCGAGCAATGGAAGCGGGAACGACCCGATCTGGACGTCTCGCCGATGGGTGTGCTCGGGCGGCTGAACGAGGCCGCCTCGCTGATCGCCCGCGAGCGCCTGGCGCCGTTGTTTGCCCGTTATGGATTGCAGTCCGGGGAATTCGACGTGCTGGCAACGCTGCGCCGCTCTGGATCACCCTACGCCCTGACGCCGACCGCCCTCTATGAAGCGACGATGGTGACGTCAGGCGCCATGACCAACCGGCTCGACCGGCTCGAAACGTCCGGATTGATCCTGCGCGGGCCGCACCCCAACGATCGGCGCGGCATTGTCGTGAGGCTGACCGAAAAGGGCCTCGCGTTGATCGATGAGGCTATTGCCGCCCATGTTGCCAACGAGCATGAGATTCTTTCCGGCCTGACACCGGCCGAACGGGAGACGCTCTCTCGGCTGCTTGAGAAATTGATCGGGAGCGTGAGCTAAGCCGGGTCAGTTCGTAGGCTGCGGCGAGAACCGGCGCCGGTGTTTCCAGCGGCGGTATGATACGGTGAGGTCGACAAGCCGGGTCGGCATGTTGAGGTAGAGCAGAGCATCCCGCAAACCGCTGAGATAGCGCTCACTCATCGCCTTGTCGGAAAAGTCCGGCATGGCCTCGAGTGTCGCTTCGGCTTGCTGGCTCCGGCCCTTTCCGGTCGGCAATCTGGCCGCAAAGGCTATTTCTCGACGCAGACAGACCTGCTCCACGCGATCCCGCAGCGCCTCTTCGTAGCCGATACCACATCGCATAAGCCGCGCGTGGGTGGCTTCATGGACGATAATCGAAGCGACCAATTCCGGCGTCGTCCCTTCGCTGATGATATGGCGCTCGTCCAATTCGCATGCCTTAGAAGAGTTTGCCCATTGCGCGACGGAAGCAGGAAGGGTTGTGACAAATACCTGTCTTACGTCACCAAGCAGCCGTCTGTAGCGCACTGGATCAAAATCACGAATAAGCTGAAGCGCCTCGACGATCTTGTCGGTGCCCTTGTCGCTGATGATGAGCAACCCGTCGATCGTTCGGGTACCGCTAAGCTTGACGGCGCCCCAGCGGGCCAATCGGCCAACGACGGCTCTTATGCTGCGTCGCGGCTCAATCGCTTCTGGGTCGCGCAAAGCTCCCTCGGAACTCAGTTGCGGTCGTCCGGAAACACCGGGATCGGCATGAACTCGACGCCGTCCTCGACCAGGCTCTTGGCTTCGTCCAGCGTCGCCTCGCCATAGATGCCACGCGGGTCGCTCTCGCCGAAATGGATCTTTCGCGCTTCCTCGGCGAACTTGTCGCCGACATAATCGGCATTCTCGCGCACCTTCTCGGCCATCGCCTTCAGCTGCGCCAAAGCCTGCTTCTGCGCCTCGCCCATGGCCAGCGCTATGGTTTCCTGCTTGCGCGCCGTGGAGACGGCCGGCGCCATCAGTGCTTTCTGCACCTTGTGCGAACCGCAGCTCGGGCAATCGACGAAGCCGCGCTTCTTCTGGGTGTCGAAATCGTCGTTGCTGCGGAACCAGCCTTCGAATTCGTGCTCGTGCTCGCAGATCAGGGCAAAGCGGATCAAGAGGCAGCTCCCCTGAGCCGCGGCGCCTCGCCCGAGCCGGCATTGACGGCGAAATCCCGCGCATTCCTGAGATTGGGGATCTTCTTGCGCGCGGCAAGCGACTGCGCCGGGTCGATCTCGGCGACGATCACCGCCGGTTCGTCATGCGCGGCTTCCGCAATGATCCGGCCCCACGGATCGACGATCAGCGAATGGCCGTAAGTCTCGCGGCCATCTTCATGCAAGCCACCCTGCGCGGCGGCGACGACATAGGCGCCGTTCTCGATGGCGCGGGCCCTGAGCAGCACGTGCCAGTGCGCCTCGCCGGTCTGGCGGGTGAAGGCAGCCGGTACGGAAAGCAGGTCTGCGCCGGCCAACGCCTCGGCGCGGAAGAGTTGCGGAAAGCGCAGATCGTAGCAAACGGCGAAGCCGAGCTTTGCACCCTCGATGTCGGTGACGACGGCCTCGGTTCCCGGTTCATAGGCGGCGGACTCACGCCAGCTCTCGCCATTGTCGAGATCGACGTCGAACATGTGGATCTTGTCGTAGGCGGCGAGCGCAGCACCATCCGGCCCGAACAGCAGCGCCCGGTTGGCGAGCTTGCCGTCGGCGCGCAGAATGGCGGTCGAGCCGATATGCAGGAAGATGCCGAGCTCCCTGGCCAGCCTGCGCGCGGTCGCAACGACGATGTCCTTGTCCTCCGACGTGAACGATGCGGCGCGAGCTTCCTTGTCGCGGATCAGCGCCCCGGTCATTTCCGGCGTCTGGATGTAGGTGGCACCCAGGCTGGCTGCTTCACGCACCAGCCGTTCGAGATCGGCGGCGTTGCGCTCGGGGCTCTCGCCCGAACGCATCTGGATCGCAGCGGCTTTGAAAACACCCATCGTCATTCCCTCAATTCGTCGCGCCGTTGGCGAGCAATTTGTCCAGCCGGCCTTCGGCCTCCAGCTCGTGGAGGTCGTCACAGCCGCCGACATGCGTATCGCCGATGAAAATCTGCGGAAAGGTCGTGCGGCCATGCGCCCGGGAGATCATCTCCTGGCGCAATTCCGGCGAGAAGGAGGCATCGTGCTCGGTAAAGGCGACGCCCTTGCGCTCGAGCAGCCGCTTGGCTGCCGTGCAATAGCCGCACATCATGCGGGTGTAGATCGTGACATCGGTCATGACGAATTTCCGCTGTTCGTTGCCGACTTATATAGTCGCGGACTCGTCCGCCCGAAAGTCCCCCGGCAACACACGCGCAAAGGTCAGCACGTCGACGGCGGCCGCACCTCCCCTTTTCAGCGCCTTGGTGGCGGAACGCACCGTGGCGCCGGTGGTGTAGACATCGTCGATCAAAAGTACCCTGCGGCCGGCGATCTCGATTTCCGCCTCGGCGGGCACCCGGAACGCGGCCCGCACATTCTCCTCGCGTTCGCCGCGCTCCAGCCCAACCTGCTGGCGGGTGAGTTTCACGCGCCGCACCGCCGACGGGGCGAAGGGCAATCCGCTAAGTGCCGAGACCGCCCTTGCCAGTTCCGCCGACTGGTTGAAGCGCCGCCTGAAAAACCGCCGCCAGTGCAGCGGCACCGGCACCACCACATCCGCCTCGGCGATGAGATCGGCACCCGCACGCATCATCCAGCGCGCCATCCAAGGTGCCAGATCCGTGCGATCCTGGTATTTCAACCCTTGCACCATCTGGCGCGCAACGCCGGAATAGGCGACCGCCGCCCGCGCCCGCTCGAAAGGCGGCGGATCGGCAATCGCCTCGGCCGACAGAAAGCCTTCGCCCATATGGTGGGTGAACGGCGTACCCATGACAGGGCACCATGGCCGCTCCAGCAGCCTGAGCTTCGGCCAGCAGGCGCCGCACAGCACGCCCGGCTGCGAGACATGCCGGCGGCAACCGGCGCAGACCGGCGGAAACAGCATCCGCGCCGGCCAGCCGACAACCGACCGGGCCAGGTTCGTGATCCCGATGGACTTGATCTTGGGCATCGGATCGGCCACGTGGTTGCTCCTGCGCGCCACTATATCAACGATCTCGGAGCGTGGACAAACAAAGGATCTGCCCGTTGCAGCCAATAATGGATACCTCTCTGTGGCTGACGCACAAGCGGCGCGCGCTTGCCCGTCCGGTCGACGGCGCGGACTTCCTCATGCGCCGCACGGCCGAGGACCTTGCCGACCGGCTGGGCGCCGTCGAGCGCCGGTTCGGCAAGGCGGCCGTGCTGTTTTGCCAGACGCCGGCGGCGGCCGAAACGCTCGCTGAAAGCGGCAAGGTCGCCGACATTGTCCGCGTCGAGACGGATACGGCTTTCCTGAGCGGTGGCGATGCCGGCCTGATCGCACCGCTCGAAACCGTGCCGTTCGAGCCGGAAAGCCTCGATCTGGCGGTGTCGCTCTTGTCGCTGCAGGCCATGAACGACATCCCAGGCATGCTGATCCAGATCCGCCGCGCGCTGCGGCCGGATGGGCTTTTCCTCGGCGCCTTTGCCGGCGCCGGCACGCTTTTCGAATTGCGCGAAAGCCTGCTTGCGGCCGAGACCGAGCTTTACGGCGGCGCCAGCCCGCGTGTCGCCCCGTTCACCGACGTGCGCGATGCCGGTGCGCTGCTGCAGCGCGCCGGTCTCGCTCTGCCGGTCGCCGACGTCGAGACGGTGACGGTGCGCTATGCCAGCCTGTTCAACCTGATGGCGGATTTGCGGGCCATGGGCGAAACCAATGCGCTCACCGATCGCAGCCGGCGGCCGGGCTCGCGCAAGCTGTTTGCCCGCGCGGCGGAAATCTACGCCGAGCGGTTTTCCGACCCCGACGGCCGCGTCAGGGCAAGTTTCTCGATTGTCTGGATGTCCGGCTGGGCGCCCGACGCTTCGCAGCAAAAACCGCTGAAGCCAGGGTCGGCCAAGGTCTCGCTGAAAACAATCCTGGAGGCGCCCGACGGGCAATGATCCTGCCCCAGGGTGCGGAAAAGCCGGATCAGGGAGTGGGTGCGAAAGCGTTCGCAAGCTTGCTGTTGTTGTCGCTGAACAGCCAGATGATCCCGTCGCGGACCTCACCGATGCCGCCGACGATGGCAAGCGACAGCACGGCGATGATCACGCCATATTCGACGGCCGTGGCGCCGGTCTCGTCGTTCAGAAAACCCAGCAGCACTGCTTTCATGGCCTCAACCCCTCTGTCCGGGACCTTACAGCCGACCTGTTAAGAAAGGTTAACGGCAAAGGCTTAACAGGCGGTGAAACCGCCGCCTTTGCGAAATTTCTTAACCATGTCAGCAGTCGCCGCTGCTCCGGCCATTGGACCTGATGATGCAGACCGAGCTCGGCTGCGGCTGCAGCACGCTGCGGCGCAGCGTGTAGGTTTCGCGATGGCCGATCGAGCCTGTGGCCGCCATGTCGAGCCCGCCGAAACCGTCACGGGCCGACAGCGAGCGTGTCTGGCTGTCGAGGAAAGGGGTTGCGATCAGCGCCAGCGCCACCGCGGCCGAACCGAACAGAAGCGTTATGCGCAATATGCCCATGCCCGCATCGGCGGCGCGAAAGCCGCGCTCGGGCCTGATCGAGTCCCAATCCCTGTCTAGGCTCATGCTATCGCTCCCCGGCAAATCGACGGCTCGGCCGCGAACGGCCATGCTTCAATTTTTCACGACGAGATAAATCTTCCATTAATGCTGGCTGATACAACGCCTCGGCCAGGAACCGGCCGGACGGGAGCCTCAGAGAAGATCGATGAGGAACGGGATCAGCGGCTCATCGGCCGGCGGCATCGGGTAATCGCGCATCTGCTTCGGCCGCACCCATTTCAGCGTCTGCCCTTCCCTGGGCTGCGCGATACCGCGAAAGCGGCGACAGATGAACAGCGGCATCAGCAGGTGGAAATCGTCGTAGGAATGGCTGGCGAAAGTGAGCGGCGCCAGGCACGGGATGTCGGTTTCGATGCCGATTTCCTCATGCAGTTCGCGAATGATGCATTGTTCGGGCGTCTCGCCCGGCTCGACCTTGCCGCCGGGAAATTCCCACAGCCCGGCAAGTTGCTTACCCTGAGGCCGCTGCGCCAAAAGCACCCGGCCGTCGGCATCGACCAGCGCGCAGGCGGCGACCAGCAGCAGGCGCTTGCCGGCAATCACGACATCATTCATGACCCGGCGGCCGGCGGTAGTGGTAGCGATAGACTTCCTCGAAGCCGAGCGAATGGTAGAGCGCCAGTGCCGGCACATTGTTGGCCTCGACTTGCAGCCAGGCTTCCCGTGCGCCCCGCAGCCGTGCCCATTTCAGTGCCGACAGGATCAGGTTGCGGCCGTGGCCCCTGTTGCGTGCCGACTTGTCGGTGGCGACTTCGAACAGGCCGGCGAGATCGCCGTCATGCACGCAGATCAGCGTCGCCAGCGCTTCTGATCCATCTTCGAGCGCGAACAGCCCGGCTTCGGGCTGGATGGCGCCGATGATCTCCGACAGGCCGGGGCGCAGCGAAACATCCGAACCGCTGACCTTGAGCGACGCGCCGATGAAGCGGCTGATGTCTTTCAGCGGGATCTGGTCCATGGCAGCGTCGAGTTGCGCATCGGCCAGCGGCAGCCGCATGACCAGCGACTCGTCGAACCGGCTCCATCCCTCACGGTCGAGATGGCCAGCAAGATCGGGACCCGACAACGGCGACATGCGGAATGTCAGCGGCCTGCCATAGGCATCGAAACGGCGGCTGGCCCGGCCGATACGGTCGGCAATGTGCTGGATGTCGCCGGGATCGAGCGGATTGACCGAGTTCAGCCGCTTGGCCGGATGGCCGGCGGTCAGCCGCACCACCCAGGTGCCGTCATAGTGGACGGCGGCCGCCGGCCAGGCGCGAAAGCCGGCCGCCTCGTAACGGCGAACGATCGCCAGCATGCTTGCCGGATGCCTGGAGCTCAAAACCGTCAGCTCCGGTAATCGCCATTGATGGCGACATATTCCTTGGTGAGGTCGCAGGTCCACACCGTCGCCTTGCCGCGGCCGATGCCGATATCGGCGCGGATGCGGATATCGTCGCGCTTCATGTAGGCCGACGTCGCGGCCTCGGAATAGCCGGGGTCGCGCTCGCCTTCATGCGCCAGCCTGTTGTCGCCGAACCAGATCGACAGCCGGTCGCGATCGGCGGGTTCGCCGGCCTTGCCGACGGCCATGACGACGCGGCCCCAATTGGCGTCCTCGCCGGCGACTGCCGTCTTGACCAGCGGCGAATTGGCGATCGACAGCGCGATGCGCTTGGCCGAGCGCGCCGATTTGGCGCCGGTGACGGTGACTTCGACCTGCTTGCGGGCGCCTTCGCCGTCGCGCACCACCTGCAGCGCCAGCGATTTCAGCACCTTGCCGAGCGCCCGGCGGAACGTGCCGAGACGGGCATCCTTGGGATCGGTTATCTCCGGCGCGCCGCGCCTGGCGGCCTTGCCGGTGGCGAAGATCAGCAGCGTGTCGCTGGTCGAGGTGTCGCTGTCGACGGTGACCGCGTTGAAAGTCTTGGCCGTGCCGCGCGACAACAGATCCTGCAGGACAGGGGCGGCGATCGGCGCGTCGGTGGCGATGAAGGAGAGCATCGTCGCCATGTCGGGCGCGATCATGCCGGCGCCCTTGGAAATGCCGTTGATGGTGACATCGGTGTCGCCGAGCTTGACGGTCGCGGTCGCCACTTTCGGATAGGTATCTGTGGTCATGATCGCCTTTGCCGCTTCGGTCCACAGCTCGGGCTTGCCGTTGCTGACCAGCCCCGCGAGCAGATGGCTGAATTTGCTGGTGTCGAGCGGCTCGCCGATGACGCCGGTCGAGGCCATGAAAACCTCCGCTGCCGTGCAGCCGGCCGCCTTCGCCGCCGCCTCGCCGGTCAGTGCGGTCGACTCGCGGCCCTTCTTGCCGGTGAAGGCGTTGGCGTTGCCCGAATTGACGACCAGCACCCGCGCCTTGCCCGCGCCGAGATTCTGCCGGCAGAAATCGACCGGCGCCGAGGGGCATTTCGATTTCGTGAACACGCCGGCGACCGCAGTGCCTTCATCGAAGACCATGGTCAAAAGATCGGTGCGGCCCTTGTACTTTATCCCTGCCTCGGCGGTGGCGATGCGCACCCCCTCGATTTCTGGCATTTTCGGGTATTTCTTCGGCGCAAGCGGCGAAATCGTCGTGGACATGGAGGCCTCGGGCGGGAAAATCGCAAGGGAAGGCCGGTTTGCCCGATAGACCGCGCCGGCGCAAGGGCGTTTTCGTCGCTCTTGTCCGGGAGCTCGAACTCGCCCCTGGGAGCAGGGCTCCGAGACGTCGCAAGCCATGCAGTAGACATCGTCCGACGGCCGGTCCGGCGGTGTCAGCCAGTTTGCGCCGGCCGCGTTCATGTTAGTAGGAATTTATTCTTGACAGGGTGAGAGCAGCTATGCTACATTTTCGTCCATGGTGCTGATTTGCGCCAGTGACCCGCCTCCGGCGGGTTTTGCTTTTGGGGCCTCGCCAACCAAGACGCCGGTAAGGTTCCAGAAAAACGACCAACCCCTGCCCCGACTAGCCAGTCTCCAGAAGCTTGAAAACGCGCCGTTTCGTTTGAGCGTCGGGTCACCTATATTGCCGGCGAAGTGTTTGGCGAGGACGACAGAGATGGCCGAGGACGCCGATCCGGCGCGCAGATCGATCGGTGCGCGGCGCAATCCCGACAGCGCGGAGGCCATTCTCCAAGCCGCCGAGACCGTACTGGTCGAAGCCGGTTATGCCGGTTTCTCGATCGAGGCGGTGGCGCGGCGGGCCCGCGCCGGCAAACCCACGATCTATCGCTGGTGGCCGAGCAAGGCGGCGTTGCTGCTTGAGGTCTACCAGCGCCAGAAGCGCGTCGATGTCCCCGATACAGGGGTGTTGGAGGAGGATCTCGTCGGCTTCCTGAAGAACCTGTTCGCCCACTGGCGCGAGACATCGTCGGGAAGCGTGTTCCGGTCGCTGATCGCCGAGGCACAGTCGGACGAGACCGCGGCCGCGGCCCTTGCCGACTACTCACTGGGCCGGCGGTCCCATACCGCCCAGATCATCGAACGCGCCAAGGCAAGGGGCGAAATCCCGGCCGAAATCGATTCAGCTGTTGTCGCCGACCTGATCGCCTCCTTCGCCTGGAGACATCTGCTGACCAACCGGCTCGACGAGGACGAAGCGACCATCGGCAAGGCCGTCAACTACGTGATGCGAGGCATAGCGGCGCCTGCCTCGTAAAGACGGCAATGAATGAAAAGGGCGCGGCAACCCCTGGCTGCCGCGCCCCTTTTCAAAAAGCTGCCAGTCTTACTTGGCGCTTTCCAGCGTATCGACCGCCTTCTTCAGGTTGGCGTCGGGGATCTCGACCTTGGCGCCGGCGCGCAGCGACTTGACCAGCGCGAAATACTTGTCGCGGATGACGGCCTGCTTGGCCTGGTCCTTGACGTCGTCGAAGGCCGGCGGCTGCTTGGTGCGCTTGTCCTCGAGCTTGATGACATGCCAGCCGAACTGCGTTTGCACCGGCTGCTCGGTGTATTTGCCGACCTCGAGCGCGGAGGCCGCCTTGTCGAACTCCGGCACCATCTGGCCAGGTCCGAACCAGCCGAGATCGCCGCCGCTGGTCTTGCCTGACGGATCGCTGGTGTGCTCGTTGGCGAGCTTCTGGAAGTCGGCGCCGCCGTCGAGCTGCTTGATGATCGCCTCGGCCTCTTCCTTCGTCTTCACGAGGATGTGACGGGCATGCAGCTCGTTGGTGGGCGGCGTGTTGGCGATTTCCTGGTCGTAACGGGCGCGGACCTCGGCGTCGGTGACCTTGTCGACGACACCCTTCTCGACCATCTCGCCATGCAGCGCGCGCTGCTGCAGGAAGGCCATGCGGCGCTGGAAGTCGGGATCCTTGTCGAGCCCTGTGGTGACCGCCTGGGCGGCCATGACGCGGATCTCGATGGCAGCCGAAAGGGCGGCGGCACGGCGCTGCTCGGGCGGCAATTGTGCGAACTGCTGCGACAATTCCCCTTCGGCAAGCACCAGATCTGCTTCGGTCAGGGGCTGACCGTTGACCGTGGCGATAACCTTATTGGGATCGACCGGTGCCGCGGCTGGCGCTGCTGCATCCGCCGGAGCGGGAGCGGTTTGCTGCGCCGTCACAGGCGAGAGCGAAAGGGCCGACAGGCCGACGGCCAAGCCAAGGCTGGCGAGCGACGCGCGGCGAAACAACAGGGACATGGGGGGACTCCGGTGGGGATTGTTAAGAGGGGTGCTTCCAGATCGGCCAGATTGTGGCGGAATTTGGCGCAGCCAGCAGGGCCAGCGCGGCGTTGACATCAGTTGAGCCCCCTCTTATCTGTCCAACGACTTTGCGTCCAGAACCGTTTTCCGGGCGCTTTTTGTGTTTGTCCACGTTCACGTGGAATTGATGGGGCCGCCCGGCGCTCATCTCAAGATTGAGAATTCTATCGAAAGGACCATTGGATGGTCAGTCTCGGCGGTCTCGCCCGTAAGGTTTTCGGTTCCTCCAACGACCGTCGGGTCAAATCGACCCGGCCCCGTGTCGAGGCGATCAACGCCATGGAAAACGAGATGCGGGCGCTTTCCGATGAGGAATTGGTCGGCCGCACCGCGAAATTCCGCCAGGACATCGCCAACGGCGCTACGCTCGACGACCTGTTGGTGCCGGCCTTCGCCACCGCCCGCGAGGCCGCGCGCCGCGTGCTCGGCATGCGCCCCTTCGATGTCCAGCTGATCGGCGGCATGGTGCTGCACAATGGCGGCATTGCCGAGATGCGCACTGGCGAGGGCAAGACCCTGGTCGCGACGCTGCCGGTCTACCTCAACGCGCTTGCCGGCAAGGGCGTCCACGTCGTCACCGTCAACGACTATCTGGCCACCCGCGACTCCGAATGGATGGGCCGCGTCTACAAATTCCTCGGCCTCTCGGTCGGCGTCATCGTCCACGGCCTGTCCGACGAGGAGCGCAGCGCCGCCTACGCCGCCGATGTCACCTATGCCACCAACAACGAGCTCGGCTTCGACTATCTGCGCGACAACATGAAATACGAGCGCGCCCAGATGGTGCAGCGCGGTCACAATTACGCGATCGTCGACGAAGTCGATTCCATCCTGGTCGACGAGGCACGCACGCCGTTGATCATTTCCGGTCCGCTCGAGGACCGTTCGGAAATGTACAACACCATCGACACCTTCATCATCCAGTTGCAGCCGCAGGATTATGAGATCGACGAGAAGCAGAAGACCTCGATCTTCACCGAGGAAGGCACCGAGAAACTCGAGAACCTTTTGCGCGACGCCGGCCTGCTCAAGGGCGAGTCGCTCTACGACGTCGAGAACGTCGCCATCGTCCACCACGTCAACAACGCGCTGAAGGCGCACCGGCTGTTCCAGAAGGACAAGGACTATATCGTCCGCAACGGCGAGATCGTCATCATCGACGAGTTCACCGGCCGCATGATGCCGGGCCGCCGCTATTCGGAAGGCCTGCACCAGGCGCTCGAAGCCAAGGAGCATGTGGCGATCCAGCCGGAGAACCAGACGCTCGCCTCCGTCACCTTCCAGAACTATTTCCGCCTCTACAAGAAGCTGTCCGGCATGACCGGCACGGCGCTGACCGAGGCAGAGGAATTCGGCAACATCTACGGCCTCGAAGTCACCGAGATCCCGACCAATCTGCCGGTGATCCGCATCGACGAGGACGACGAGGTCTACCGGACGGTCGAGGAGAAATACAAGGCGATCGTCAGGGAGATCCGCGAAGCCAGCGCCAAGGGCCAGCCGACGCTGGTCGGCACCACCTCCATCGAAAAGTCCGAGCAACTGGCCGAGCGCCTGCGCAAGGAAGGTTTTACCGATTTCGAAGTGCTGAACGCCCGCCATCACGAGCGCGAGGCGGCGATCGTCGCCCAGGCAGGCAAGCCCGGCGCCATCACCATCGCCACCAACATGGCCGGCCGCGGCACCGACATCAAGCTCGGCGGCAATGCCGAGATGCGGATCGAGGAAGAGCTGGGCGACATGCCAGCCGGCCCCGAACGCGAGGCGCGGGAAAAGGAAATCATTGCCGACATTGAGCGGCTGAAGGAAAAGGCGCTGGCCGCCGGCGGCCTCTATGTGCTGGCCACCGAACGCCACGAATCGCGCCGCATCGACAACCAGCTTAGAGGTCGTTCAGGCAGACAAGGCGACCCCGGCCGCTCGAAATTCTTCCTGTCCCTGCAAGACGATCTGATGCGCATCTTCGGCTCCGAGCGCATGGACGGCATGCTGCAGAAGCTCGGCCTCAAGGAAGACGAGGCGATCATCCATCCGTGGATCAACAAGGCGCTGGAAAAGGCGCAGAAGAAGGTCGAGGCGCGCAACTTCGACATCCGCAAGAACCTGTTGAAATATGACGACGTCTCCAACGACCAGCGCAAGGTGGTGTTCGAGCAGCGCATCGAACTGATGGACGGCGAAGGCCTCTCCGAAACGATCGCCGAAATGCGCGAAGGCGTCATCGACGAGATCGTCGCCAAGGCCATTCCCGAAAACGCCTATGCCGAGCAGTGGAACGTTGCCGGGCTGAAGGCCGAGATCGCCGAGTTCCTGAACCTCGACCTGCCGGTCGAGGACTGGGCCAAGGAAGAGGGCATCGCCGAGGACGACATCCGCGAGCGCATCGCGCAGGCCGCCGAAGCCGCCGCCAAGGAGCGCGCCGAGCGTTTTGGCCCCGAGGTGATGAATTACGTCGAGCGCTCGGTGGTGCTGCAGACGCTCGACCATCTGTGGCGCGAGCACATCGTCAATCTCGACCATCTGCGCTCGGTCGTCGGCTTCCGCGGCTACGCCCAGCGCGATCCGCTGCAGGAGTACAAGGGCGAGGCGTTCGAGCTGTTCCAGGCCATGCTCGGCAATCTGCGCCAGGCCGTCACCGCGCAGCTGATGCGCGTCGAACTGGTCCGTCAGGCCGCCGAAGCGCCGCCTCCGGAAGCCCCCGACATGTTCGGCACCCATATCGACGGCACCACCGGCGAAAACGACTTCGAAGGCGGCGAAACCGCCCTCCTGGTCCGCCCGGAGACGACCGCAATCGTCGCTCCCGAAGACCGCGACCCCGACAACCAGGCCACCTGGGGCAAAGTCGGCCGCAACGAAGCCTGCCCCTGCGGATCGGGAAAGAAGTACAAGCACTGCCACGGGGCGTTCGCGTAAGGGGCGCTTTTCCTTCTCCCGTCACTATACGGGGAGAAGGTGGCCCGCAGGGCCGGATGAGGGGCGGCGCCGGCGTTCGCGATTAGCCAATCTCCCCACCTGAGGGGGAGATGGCCGGCGCAGAACGCTGTGTTTGATCTGGTTGTCGCTCGTGTTTGATCACTTTGGGACCGCTTCTAGAAAGGCGACCTCACCGAGAGCACACCAATTCCAGCGGCTTCCTATTCAACAATAAATTCCTCCAGCCGCTCGGATCTTAAAGCTTCCGAAAGTGACTAACGGGCTCATTCATGGGCAAATCGCCTCTTTTTATGGCCTCAAAGCGCGCGTAGGATGCATTATGGCCACGCCAGACCCAAACACGGTCATTGCTGCTTTCACTATTGATCAGACCGCTCGTCTGACCGGTGTGAGCAAGCGCCAACTTGGCACATGGGATCGTGATCAGTTCTTTGTTCCGAGCATCGTCTATGGCGGTGATCATCGGACCTATTCCCGCCTGTATTCCTTTGGCGACCTGCTTTCGCTCAAGGTTCTCAATCAGCTTCGGAATGAGACGCGGATAACGCTTTCGCATCTGAAAGAGGTTAAGGGCGATCTCGCACACCTTGGCGATGATATGTGGGTTAAGAGCACGCTGTATGTTCTAGGCAAGCGAGTCGTCATTAGAAGGGACGACGAAACGCTTCAGGAAGCGGGATCCGGTCAGGCCGTTCTGCAAATTCCTCTAAGGATTGTCGTCGGCACTCTGCGTGAGCAAGTCCAAGCGATGAATAAGCGAGACAGCGATGACATTGGTAAGTTTGACCGCCATCGCGGCGTGGCTAACAACCAGATTGTCATTGCCGGAACTCGCATTCCCGTCCGGAGCGTAAAGGCATTCCATGATGCCGGCTATTCCGTCGAGGATATTAAGCGCGAATATCCAACTCTCACGGAGGCGGATATCGCGGCGGCCATAAAATACGATGCCGCTGCTTGAGCGAGAAGAAGCCCACGCTTCGAACCTTTCTGGACGCCGGTGTTCCTGATTCTGTTGGCAGAAAACTCGAAGAATTCGGGCACACAGTAATCTATCATAGGAACGCCTTGCCGGAGCGTACGCCGGACGATGTGGTATGCATAACCGCCATGGAAAACGACGCAATTCTTGTCGCGATAGACGGCGACATGAAGCAGCTTGCAAAGCGATATGGCATTACCCCGAAAGGCGACAAATTCGACAAGTTGAGCATCATTCGCTTGTGCTGCAATGAAGTTCTGGCCGCAAAGCGATTAGAGCAAGCGCTACCGCTGATCGAAATGGAATGGGACTACGCGACTGTCAAAACCGCACGTCGCATGTGGATAGATATCTTTCCTCACGCCATTCAGACCAACCGCTGACTGCTTCTAAGATGGACGGGACCCGTGATCTCCCGATTGGCAATCGGGCGCTCTATCCGACTGAGCTACAATATTGGATATTGCAAGCCTCCTTTCGCCGGCCGGGTGCCCGTTGCCTCCGGCCACTCCCCGGCGTCCGGTCGCCTTTCGTCATGCCGTCGACATGACGAAAGCGCGTGCCGCTTCGCTCTCCCCGCCCACGTTTTCTTAATGTGTCTCCGCTACACCAACGCCTGAAAAGAAGCGGAAAACGGAGAGAAATCGGGGTGCGCTTTTCCGCGGCCACGACTGCCGGGCGGTTCTTGCCGCAGCGTTGGGCGCTGCGCATGGGGCCGTTGCTTGGCCGCATCGATGCCGTGCTGTTCACCGCCGACGAGCGCGGCGAGGCCAGCCGCATGTCGGTCATCGCCTTCTCGGTCCGCATCGTCAGCGCCGTCATCGCCTTCGTCAGCCAGGTGCTGATGGCACGCTGGATGGGCTCGTTCGAGTACGGCATCTTCGTCTTAGTCTGGGTGACGATGGTCATCGTCGGCAACCTCGCCTGCCTGGGCTTCCACACCTCGGTCATCCGCTACATTCCCGAATACCGCGAGCGCGGGCTGATGGACGAGTTGCGCGGCATCGTGCTAGCCAGCCGTCTGTTCGTGCTGATCGCCTCGACGCTGATCGCCGGGCTCGGCGCGCTCGGCGTCTGGCTGGCGGCACCCTGGATCGAAAGCTACTATGTGATCCCGTTCATCCTCGGCGTCATCTGCCTGCCGATGATCGCCATGTCCGACCTTCTGTCGGGCCTGGCACGCGCCAACAGCTGGGCGCTGTTTGCCCTGTCGCCGACCTATCTGGTGCGACCGGTGCTGATCCTGCTGTTCATGGCGCTGATGCTGTTTGCGGGCTACGCACCCGATGCCAGGACCGCGATCTTCGCCTCGATCGCCGCCACCTACGCCACAACGCTCGGCCAGCTTATCGGTGTCACCCAGCGCATGGAACGGCAGATCCCGGCCGGGCCGATGAAGGTCCATTTCGCGCAATGGTTCGTCGTCTCGCTGCCGATCTTCCTGGTCGAGAGCTTCTTCTTCCTGCTGACCAATGCCGACGTGCTGATGGTCGGCGCCTATATGGACCCCAATGACGTCGCCGTCTATTTCGCCACGGTGAAGACCCTGGCGCTGGTGCATTTCGTCTACTTCGCCGTCAAGGCCGGCGTTGCCCAGCGCTACGCCCAGTTCACCCATGGCGACCCGCAAAGGCTCGCCGCCTTTGCCCGCGAGACGGTGTCGTGGACGTTCTGGCCTTCGCTGTTGATGGCGCTGCTGGTGCTGGCGCTCGGCGAGCCGATGCTGGTGCTGTTCGGCCTGGAATTCAGCAGCGGCTATCCCTTGCTGTTCCTGCTCGTCTTCGGCGTCGCGGCGCGCGCCGCCGTCGGCCCCTGCGAAAGCCTGCTGACGATGAGCGGCAACCAGAACATCTGCGCCGCCGTCTATGCCATGACGCTGGCCTTCAACATCGCCCTCAACGTGATGCTGATCCCGATGTTCGGCCTGTGGGGCGCGGCCATGGCCACCGCCTTTGCCATGATCTTCGAAGCCGGCGCGCTGTCCTTCACGGTGTGGCGCAAGCTCGGCATCGTCATGCTTATCTTCGTGCCTGCGAAAGGAGCCGCGTGATGGCTGCCATCCCGTTGCTTGAGGAAACCAGTGGCGGCACCGCCGGCGCCATGGTGTCGGGCCTTGCCGGGCTGACCCGTGACGCCGACCCCGCCCATATCGAGATTCTCGCCAACAACCGGCCCGAGCGCAAGCTCGCCATCTACCCGGCATCCGCCGGCTTCGACCTGGTCGAGGAACTGGATTATCTCTGCGCCCGCACGGTCGAGCCCAACGTGTTCTTCAACCCGCGTTTCCTTGCGCCCGCCATGCCGCGGCTGGAAGATCGCGAGGTGCGGCTGGCGGTCATCCGCGACGGCGACGAATACCGCAACCGGCTGCGCCTTCTGGTGCCGTTCTCGGTGGAACGGCCGGTGGTGCCGCTCGGCGTGCCGGTGATGCGCACATGGTCGAGCCCGTTCGGTCCGCTCGGCACGCCGCTGGTCGACCGCGACGACCCGGTGGGCGTCGTCGAGGATTTCTTCTCGATGCTGTCGCGCCCGCATCTCAAGCTGCCGAAAGTGTTCGTCCTGCCCGATGTCCGGCTCGATGGCCCGGTGGCGAGCCTGTTTGCCACCGTGGCCGAGACGCGCGGCCTGATGCTGGTCACCACCGGTCAGACCCTGCGTCCGGCGCTGGAGAGCGAGCGCGACGGCGATGACTATCTGAAGGCCTCGCTGCGTTCGCACCATTATCGCGAGTTCCGGCGGCTGAAGCGGCGCCTTGGCGACCTCGGCAGGCTGGAGCATGTCGTGGCGCGCGGCCCCGAAGACATCCGCCACGCCATCGAAGGCTTCCTGACGCTGGAAGCGGCCGGCTGGAAGGGCCGCGAACGCACCGCCATGGCGATCGACCGTTTCCGCGCCGCCTTCGCCCGCGAGGCCGTGCACCGGCTGGCCGAGCAGGACATGTGCCGCATCCATTCGCTGACGCTCGACGGCCGCACCATCGCCTGCCTGATCGTCTTCGTCGAAGCCGGCATCGCCTACACCTGGAAGACCGCCTATGACGAGACGCTGGCCAGCTATTCGCCGGGCACCTTGCTGATGATCGAGGTGACCAGGCAGCATCTCGACGATCCCAACATCATGATGACCGATTCCTGCGCCGTGCCCGACCATCCGGTGATGAGCCGGCTATGGGCCGAGCGCAAGCCGATGGGCACGCTGGTGATCGGCCTGACGCCGGACGCCGACCGCCTCACCCGCCAGGCCGCCTCGCAACTGCACCTCTACCGCGAAACCCGCAACATGGCCCGCCTGCTGCGCAACCGCATGAAGAGCTTGTTGGGGCGGCGCTGAGAAAAGGCAAGGGTGCGGTTCTGGAAGGATGGCACATTTTCGCTGCAATATTTGACACAGAGGTGGCCGGGACTTTACTTCGATTGCCCAAGAGGCAAGCGCTAAGATCGACTTCCGCTTCAAAAAAACGAGATTTTTTGCAGCAATTTTCCGGTGAAACCCGGCAAGATCTACTCGCATTCTTGTCCTTGATGCACGATAGTCTAGTGATTCGGTCCGCGATGAGAGAAAAATGTCGCTGAATCATGAGGCCAACGGCGCCCGGCACATCAGTGCGAACGACAGCGCCGTTGTCCGAAGGGCCGACGAAGACTTCGAAGAACTGATTCGAAGCATCCGAGCCGCCACGCATCAAGCTTTGCCTCTCTTCGAAGAGGAGCCCGTGACCGGATTGGCCCAGTCAGACACGCTGGCCGCCTCCCTCGGCTCGACTTCGGCCCGGACGGGCTCGAGCCAGGCCCACGCCATGCGCGGCTCCTCGCTCTTGTCCAACGATGACGACTTGGCGTGGTCGCTGGTTGAGGACTATGTGGCCAGGCTCGATGCGCAAACGCACGATGCCGACGCTCCCGATACGGACAAATGGGACTTGCAGGAAGAGGTGGCGAAGCTGCAACGCTTGCAGGATCGCACCTCGAAAGAGCTTGGGCGAAAATCGCGCGAGCTATCGATCGCAAGCAAGACCATCGCCGACCTGGAGGTCCAACTCAACAGGGCACGGCAGACCATTGCGCAGGCAGATAGGCATGCCGGCCAGCGCGCAACACGGTTCCTCGAAGCGAATGTCGAGGTCGAGCGCCTGGGACGGAACCTGGCGCGCGTGTCGGGGCAACTCCGCGACGAGACCATGGCCAGGCAAGCCGCCGAGCAGGCGCGTGAGGACGTTGCATCGCGGCTCGCCAGCTTGCAACAGGCCGCCATGCTGCTTCGTTCCAAGGTCGCGGACTACCAGATCCACAACGAACGACTGACCGGCAAACTATCTGCGCAGATGCTTGTACAGCAGGACCTGCAGGCGCGGCTGTCCACGGTCGAGCATCAGCGCGGCGTTATCGGCGATTGCGCCGCCGCCGCGCAGGAACGGGCCGTGGAACTTGAAAAGAGGTTGCGCTCGCTCCAGCGCAGCGCCCCCGATCAAAGCGTGGTTCGCGCAACGCCGAGCGCCGGGCAGCGCGCCGAGGACGTGGCCGAGCATCGGCGCCAAACCTCGGAAACCGAGATTGCGAATTTACGCCAGGAGCGCGACGCGGCGCGCCGAGACTGTGGCGCGGTGAAGGTTCAACTCGCCGATCTCCGCTTGCGCGGCATGACCGACGAACTCGCGCATGCCCGTTGCCGCAACGAGAACCGCCAGCTTCACCAAAGGCTGGAAACGCTGACACGCCAGGATCCGCCCAGCGGACCGGCAGCCGATGACAGCGCCGACCTAGAACGGACATTCGACGAATTGCTGGCAGCTGGCGAGATCGGCCCGGCCAATGACGGCGACCCCAGCGTGGCGCGCAAAGCGTGTTGATCGCCTGCTGAGACGTATCGGGAACCAAAGCGACCGTGACGCCCTTCGTCTATTGAACTTCGAGTGGCCCGCCACCCGAAGCTCGGAGAGCGAAGGGTGGTGCCCCTAGCCGGGATCGAACCAGCACTCCTTGCGGAACTCGATTTTGAGCGGCCGGATATGGCCTATCCTAACTATATCCGGCGGTATCCAATTGTACGATAACCGATTGTAGCCACTAGCTTTTTCGGCCCGTCCAATCATCCATGCCTAACCGGATATACGCCACGGTTTGATTTCTGGGTGCACCCATACTGCACCTGAAATCAACCTCAACGGAGGTTAGGAATGCCCAAGATCAAGCTCACAAAGACGGTCGTTGATGCCGCGACGGCCGACCAGGAACCCTACGAGTTTCGAGACACAATAGTACCGGGGTTCTTGCTAAAGGTCACCCCGACGGGCCGCAAGATATTCATGGTGGCCTACGTCGCCGCCAATGGTCAGCGGCGCAAACCGGCCATCGGACGCTTTGGCGAAATCACGGTGGAACAGGCTCGAACGATTGCGCAGGACTGGCTTGCTGACGTCCGCAAGGGCAAAGACCCAAGCGCCGAACGCAGCGCCGCTCGAAAGGCCGCGACGGTCAAGGAACTCTTCGGTCGCTTTATCGACGACTATTCCGAAAGCCGGAACAAGCCGTCAACCGTCAAATCCAATCGAGGATACGGTAAGGTCCACATCCTCCCCCACATTGGCCAGATAAAGGTGCCCGATGTGACGCGCGCAGACATCGCGAACCTCATGAAGAAAATGTCGAAGACTCCGACGAACGCGAACCTCAACAGTCGGTCCAGCGTACCCAGCAGCTGCTGACACAGGCGCAGAACATCGCCTTCGACGTCCAGCAGATCGACCAGGCTTTCCAGACGACCTACGGCAATGCGTCGCTCTCGGCATCCGACCAGCAGTTGATCGCTGGCGCCCGCGCGCGTTGGCAGAACACTGTTGGTGGCCTCCAGGATGCCATGCGCGTGCAGGCCGGCGTCGTCGGCAACATCGACACCAATCGAACCCAGATGTCTGCCCTCATCGGGCAGAGCCAGGGTGCCACCGGCGCGTTGCAGGCCGCGCAGGCCGGCAATCAGCTCCTCGGTCTCCAGGCACAGCAGCTCGCCGACCTGACTGCCGTGGTCGCCGCGAACGGCCGAGCGCAGGCGCTTCAATCGGCCGAGCAGGCCGCAGCCGCCGAACAGGGCCGCGAGCAGCGCCGCCGCTTCCTGACGCCCGGCACCGGCTACCAGCCGGGCAACGCCCGCATGTTCCAGAACGGCAACTGAGGGCGTAATCATGGACGGAAAAATGCTTGCCCGGCTCGGTGCGATCGGATTCGTCGGGATCGCCATCGCGGCGACAGCGATCGGACTGAGCCGGAAAGAAGATAGCTCCGCGGCCACCTCGATCGGCCGATCGGAGGCCGCCAGCGCCGATCCGCTGCGCGGCGAGTTCATCCGCTGCCGGGAGCTTGGCGAACCAGGCACGCGCGATCCTGCATGCCTGCGGGCCTGGACCGAGAACCGCCGCCGCTTCCTCGCGCCCGCGCCGCCGACGATCGATCGACGAGAGGCCCAATAGCACCATGGGGGGCACCGGCGTCATCGATCACTTCCTCGAAGTCTTCACCCGCTACATCGATTCAGGCTTTGGCCTGCTCGGTGGCGAGGTCGCCTTCATTGCCACCACGCTAATCGCGATCGACGTGATTCTGGCAGCGCTGTTCTGGTCCTGGGGCGCCGACGACGACATCATTGCGCGGCTGGTCAGGAAGACGCTGTTTATCGGCGTCTTCGCCTACATCATCGGCAACTGGAACAATCTCGCCCGCATCGTCTTCGAAAGCTTCGCCGGCCTCGGGCTGAAAGCCTCCGGTACTGGCTTCACGACCGCCGATCTTTTGCGGCCCGGAAAAGTAGCCCAGACGGGGCTGGACGCTGGACGCCCCCTGCTCGACTCCATCTCCGGCCTGATGGGCTATTGGTCGTTCTTTGAGAATTTCATCCAGATCGCCTGCATGTTTCTGGCCTGGGCACTGGTGCTGTTTGCCTTCTTCATTCTGGCCGTCCAGCTCTTCGTCACCCTCATCGAATTCAAGCTGACCACGCTGGCCGGCTTCGTGCTGATCCCCTTCGGCCTCTTCGGCAAATCCGCCTTCATGGCCGAGCGCGTGCTTGGCAATGTCATCTCCTCCGGTATCAAGGTGCTGGTGCTCGCCGTCATCATCGGCATCGGCTCGACGCTGTTTTCCGAATTCACCGCCGGCTTCGGCGGAGCGACACCCACGATCGACGACGCCATGGCGATCGTGCTTGCCGCGCTCGCGCTGCTCGGCCTTGGCATTTTTGGGCCTGGCATTGCCAACGGCCTCGTCTCGGGCGGACCACAGCTCGGCGCCGGCGCCGCTATCGGCACAGGTCTTGCTGCCGGTGGGTTGGCGGTGGCGGGCGGAGCAGGCCTTGCCGCGGCCTCCGGCGGCGTCGGCGCTCTGGTAGATGGGGCTGCAGCCGCTTCGCGCGGTAGCGCAGCACTCGCTGGCGGTGCCGCGACATCCTACACCCTTGCTGCTGCCGGCCAGACGGGTGCTGCCGGCGTGGCCTCCGGCCTTGGCGGTATCGCGCGTGCCGGCGCTAGCGCCGCCACATCGCCGTTCAGAGCCGCCGCGTCGCGCGCTACTGAGGCTATGAAGCAAAGCTTCTCTGGCGGCGCGGTATCCGCTTTCGAAGCCACCGGTGGCTCATCGACACAAGGCCCTCTCGGCAGCGCGGGAGCAACCCCAGGCGGTCGTTCCGCTCTCACGGGCTCCTCGGCCGCACCAGACTGGGCCAAGCGCATGAAGCGCTCCCAGACGGTCAGCCATGGGGTCTCCGCCGTCGGCCACGCCGTCCGGTCGGGCGACGCCCATGGCGGCGGCTCATCGATCAATCTCTCTGAAGGGGACCGCTAATGTTTCGACGCTCATCCACCCATTACGGCAAGACGCCCCAACCCGAGACGCCGTACCAAAAGGCCGCACAGGTCTGGGACGAGCGCATCGGCTCGGCGCGCGTCCAGGCGAAGAACTGGCGCCTGATGGCGTTCGGCTCGCTGCTGCTTGCCGGCGGCTTCGCGGCGGCGCTGGTCTGGCAATCGGGGCGCGGGACGATCGTTCCCTGGGTGGTGCAGGTTGATCGGCTCGGCCAGGCACAGGCGGTCGAGCCGGCCGTCGCCGACTATCGCCCGACCGATCCGCAGATTGCCTGGCACCTGGCCCGCTTCATCGAACAAGTCCGCTCGATTCCCGCCGATGCGATCATCGTTCGCCAGAACTGGCTCAGGGCCTACGACTTCACAACCGATCGCGGCGCGCTCGCTCTCAACGACTACGCCCGCGCCAACGATCCTTTTTCCAAGGTCGGCAAGCAGCAGATCGCCGTGGAAGTGTCGAGCGTCATCCGCGCCTCCCCGGATAGCTTCCGCGTCGCCTGGATGGAGCGCCGCTATCAGGACGGTTCGCTTGCATCCACCGAGCGCTGGACCGCGATCCTCACCGTCGTCATCCAACCGCCACGCGACGCTGAGCGGCTGCGCAAGAATCCCCTCGGCGTCTTTGTCAACGCCATCAACTGGTCGAAGGAGCTGGGCCAATGATTCTCTATCCCCATAGAGCCGTGAGACCGGAACCCCGGAAAGCCGGATTTCCTCACTTCCGTAAATCCGTGTTTCCGCTACTACTGCTCTCCGCAACGGCGCTTGGTGGCTGTGCCACCAAAAAGCCGCCGCAGATCTCCTACGACGATCCGCAGCCAGCAGTGTTCGCGCCGGCGCCGCCGGCGCCGGTCCAGGTCGTTGAACTTCCCCGACCTCTGCCCTTGCCGGGCCAGTTGAAGCCAATCAAAGAAACCCGCCAGGCCCCCGAGCCCGCGGAGCCCACCGTCCGGGTCAACCAGGCCAACGCGGCCGCTCGCATGCAGCCTGTTCGAGACGGCTTCATCAATGCGATGCAGGTCTACCCGTTCACAGAGGGCGCCCTCTACCAGGTATATGCCTCAGTCGGACAGATCACCGATGTCGCCCTGCAGCCCGGCGAGCAACTCGTGGGCTCTGGCCCCGTGGCCGCTGGCGACACGGTGCGCTGGGTCATTGGCGATACTGAGAGTGGCTCGGGCGCATCGCAGCAGATCCACATCCTCGTCAAACCGACCCGCGCGGATCTGACGACGAACCTTGTCATCAACACCGACCGCCGCACCTATCACATGGAGCTCCGTTCGACCGAGAAGACCTACATGGCTTCGGTCTCCTGGCAGTACCCGCAGGATGCGCTCATCGCGCTGCGCCGGCAGAGCGCCGAGGCGCAGGCCGCCCAACCCGTCGCCACCGGCGTCGACCTCGCCTCGATTAATTTCCGATATTCGATCGAAGGTGACCGCCCGCCATGGCGACCGCTGCGGACCTTCGACGACGGCCGCCAGGTCTTTATCGAATTCCCGCGAGGCGTCGGCCAGGGCGAAATGCCGCCTTTGTTCACCGTCGGCCCAGAGGGCGATACTTCCGAACTCGTAAACTACCGCGTCCGAGGCAATCACATGATCGTCGACCGGATGTTCGCTGCGGCCGAGCTGCGCTTCGGCAGCGGCCGCCGGCAACAACGCGTTCGCATCGCCCGCACCGACGGAAGGCCCGCGTCATGAGCGAGGACCGGGAAGAGGAAGAACAGGCGCCGGCCGGAGGCGGAGCGCCTTGTCCCGCGCCCATGCGTCTGCGTGGCGAGGCGCCTCGCGTCACCCGCCTGTCCCGGCGTGTGCTGGCCGGGCTCGGCTTGGTCGCCAGCCTCGGCATTGGCGGCGCGCTGATTTACGCGCTGCAGACACGTCATGGTGGCCCCGGCAACGAGGAACTGTATTCGACCGACAACCGCACCACGGCGGACGGTCTTGCCGGCCTGCCACGCGACTATTCCGGCGTGCCTCAACCTGCTGTCCCTCAACTCGGGCCTCCGCTTCCTGGTGACTTGGGGCGTCCGATACTGAGCGCCCAGAACCGTGGTCAACCCGTCGTAGGCGTCAGCGCCGAAGAACAGCGCAGGCTTCAGGAGATCGACGCTGCGCGCACCAGTCGGCTATTCGCCGGCACCGAAACGCGATCCGCACCGACCACTCCGCCACCCGCGCCGAGCGAAACGCCGGCCACGGAGTCGCCAACGCTCGCGGGCTTTGGCCTCGCGCCAGAGCCTGCGACCCCTACCGCTCAGGAACGACAGGCCGCCTTCCTCAACGCCGCCGTCGACCGCCGCACGGTCAGCCCCGATCGCGTCGCAGCGCCGGCCTCGCCCTATATCCTGCAGGCAGGTTCGATCATCTCGGCCGCCCTCATCACCGGCATCCGCTCCGACGTGCCCGGCCAGATCACCGCGCAGGTGACCGAGAATGTCTATGACAGCCCGACTGGGCAGATACTCATCGTTCCGCAGGGCGCACGGCTCATCGGGCAGTACGACAACGGCGTCGGCTTTGGTCAACGCCGCGTGCTGCTGGTTTGGAACCGCATCATCATGCCGAACGGCAGGTCCATCGTGCTGGAACGGCAACCGGGCGCTGACTCTGAAGGCTATGCCGGCCTCGAGGACGGTGTCGATTATCACTGGCGCGAACTCTTCAAGGCTGCCGCGCTCTCGACGCTGCTAAGCATCGGCGCAGAGAGCGGATCGTCGAGCGGTGAAAGTGATGTCGTCCGCGCGCTGCGCCAGGGCGCGTCCAACAGCACTAGCCAAATCGGGCAGCAAATCGTTGGCCGCCAGCTCGATATCGCCCCGACGCTCACCATTCGGCCGGGCTTCCCCGTCCGCGTGATCGTCACCCGCGATCTCGTCCTCGAACCATATGGGGGGTGATCGATGGCGAAGCTGAAACTTGGGGCCGTTGCCGACGACAAACCGGTCAAGATCTCGCTCGAACTGCCCGCCACTGTGCATCGCGATCTCATAGTCTACGCGGAGGTTCTCGGCCGGGAGACAGGCCAGCCCGTTGGCGAGCCGGCCAGGCTGATCGTACCGATGATCGAGCGCTTCATGGCGACGGATCGGGTGTTCGCGAAGGCGCGGCGGACTCGGCAGCCCTAGATGACGACAAGGGATAGCGCTCTTCCAACAGCTTGAGGAAGTGCCCCAGCGCCGGGTTGTCGTTGTTGCTCTGCCAATAGGCGGCGTAGCTGATCCGGCTCGGGCCGTTGCCGTCCTGCACGTCGCGATAGACGGCGCCGGCGTAGCTGGCGCCGATGTCAGCCTCGCATATCAGGCTGACCCCAAAACCCGCGCCAACCAGGCTCATGATGTCTTCGCGGCTGACGTCATGGATGACGAGTATAGGCTGGACGCCGGGCGAACCTAGTTTCGCCAGCAGAATGTCCCGGAATTCGGGGCCGGGGTCGCGCTGGCTCAGCAAGAAAGTTTCGCCTCTGAGGTCGGTCCAATAGACGATCTCGTTCGCTGCCAGCGGATGGCTCTCCGGAAGCGCGACCATGATGCGTTCTCCCCACAAGGCCATTGCTCCCCGCTCGTGACCGGCGGGCTCGCCGGTGACGATGGCAACATCTAGCGTGCCATGCTCCAGACCTGCGAAAAGACTCGCTCGCGCTCCCTCGACCGTGCGGATCTCCACCTCAGGGAATCGTCGCGCATGTTCCAAAAGACTCGCCCGCAAATTCCCAGCCGACAGCGATGTGTAGAAGCCGATGGCCAGCCGACCAGCTTCTCCCCGGCCTGCGGCCTTGGCCGACGCCATCATGCGGTCCAACCCATCGACCAGATGCCGGGAAGCGCGCAGGATTTCAGTGCCGGCGTCTGTAAGCCGCACGCCGCTGCTCGATCGCTCGAACACAGCGACTCCCAGACGATCTTCCATTTGGCGAATGCGGCGGCTCAGCGATGACTGCTTGACGCCAAGCGCCTCCGCCGCGCGGCGGAAGCTTCCATAGCGCGCGGCGGCGACAGCGTAACGAAGATGGCGCAGTTCTATGGCCATTGTTGACGACCAGCAGCCGTGCTCATGCCGCAAGTTGGGCAGAGCGGGTCGCCAGCACGGGCCTTTGGATCTGCCCAATCTCACGTACACTCGTCAGCGCGGATTCAGTGATCGGCAGGTGTCCAGCCAACGCCTTTGTGTCGTCAATCTGCATGGGCGGAGCAAAGCGCTCCAACGGCCATCCAGCTCGTCTCAGAATGCGCTCAAATCGAACGTCCGTTACTGTGACCACCGTCTCTTGGCCGTTCGCTAGCCCCCATTCAAGAATCCCCGCAAGCAGGCTGAATGTCACGTCGCGAAGGCCGGTTGCGCTCACGCTGTCAGCAGAGCTGGTATCCACACAGAAGCGCGAGCTTTCGAATATTTTGTCGCTTCGCGGAGAGGGATTTGATCCAAGTAGCACTGGGAAAGTGTTCGCCAGCATCATTGGCCCTGTTGTTGGCAGTAACCTCGCGCAGCCGATTACCGAGCCGCTGTCGTCGACAGCAATGATATATGTCGGCTTGAGTGCGTCGTAAGCGTCGATCTCCATATCGCCCGAAACAGAAACATCCCAGTTCAGACGATCCCGAAAAACGCGATAGCGCAAGCGGTGCATCCCCGCGATCAGATCGGGAAATTCAGAGTAGTCAGATTGAGCAATTGAAATTACACGCATAGAAATAGGCTCCTTTGTTTGCAGAAAACAAAGATCACAGCGAGACGATCCGCGTAGCTGTAAAGTTTTACAGGGGAGGTAGGCGAGCAAGCTCTGGCGTAAACTTCGCCTACGACAGTCATTGCTACAGTAGCAATGGCTGGTGAATCTGCGGAGACGTCGGTCAGAAGGCAAGCCGCCACATCAGCGCGCCCGTGGCGGTCTTACGGGATGTAGCGTCGAACGCTTCCTCAGGACAAGATCACGCCGCAGCGCACAGCCTCGGCTACGGCTTGGGTCACTGTGGATGCGCCCAGCTTCGACCGGGCATTTTCGAGATGGAAAACTACTGTTCGTGTCGTGATGCCGAGGACCTTCGCAGTTTCGGGCATCTTCTTGCCGCGTGCCGCCCAGGAAAGGCACTCCCGCTCCCGTTGGGTGAGCGGCGCATCCGCAAGACGGGTCAGGCCTAGTTGCAGCTTCGCGTAGACGTGCGCATGATAGTAGAGCCCGGCAAGGTGCAGGGTATCCATAACCTCGGTCGGACGACGCTCAAGACTTGCGTCTCGATTGCCCGCGAGCGTGAACGCTGCGAAGCGCCCAAAACCGCCGCGAATAGGAACAGTCGCGCCACTGTGAATCCCGAATTTGGCGGCCTCAGCGAAAAAGCGCTGCTGGGATGCTGACGGCAGTCGCAACGTCAGCCGATCCCATTGAAACAACCGCTGCGATGACCGAGCCAACCTGACGATAGGGTCAATATCTTCGTATCGTTGCTCGATGTACTGCCGCGCCCATGAACCTGGATATGAAGAAAGAACCTTGAGCGCTGGTTCCGAAAACCCAAGATAGGCAAACCATCTGTAACCCAGCCGCGCGGCAAAGCGGTCGGCGGCAACTTTGAAGCCAAATTCGTCGTGAGCCGTTTCAAGCGCGTCGACAAATTCTCGGAACGCGAGATCCAGAACGGTCATCGATCCCAAGCCACGAGCCGCCGTGGTATCGCGGTCCTCTCCTCGGAGCGAATTTTCGCGAACGTCTGCATATGATTTCTTTCCGACCGCTCGGTCAATTCCTGTTACGTGTGTCGTCGTATAAGCCGTTCAACGTCTTGCACTCACCGAACACTCCGACTGGCATTCTGACGCTGCTACATGCAGCAACGTCAGCCATGGCACCTCACGGCGACTAGAAACCCGGTGTCGCAGGGTAGATCTCGGCCATGCAGGGTCCGGCATAAAATCGCCGTCTCGCGTTCGTCCACAACCTACGTGCACTGTGTTCATTGTCGGACCGGATGCATGAGTGACGTCTGCTGCATTGGATTGGGAGGCGTCGCGCGCTGAGAGCAACAGCCGCTGCACCCCTGTTCTGTTGCTGCGGCGACGGCGCACGGCATTAGAAATCTCGAACAGCCACGTAGGCCATCGTCGCTACGATGCTCGCAGGCACGCCTATTCGTTCGTTTGTGCAAGCCGCTACCCGGAGGCATTGAGCGTCGAAGTGGCGGAGTCGAGCCTGCCGCAGGCTCGACTCCGCCACTGCGCGCCCATCCGGGAGGAAATGACGGCGCGCTAGCTGCAGACGCGTGCGGACCGCAATGGCCTCGGTGCACGCATCGGTCGGAATAAACCGGATATAACTCGGCGCGTCTAAACCACGCCTCCTCAGAGGCGATCTGCTTCTGTCGACGCGATCGACTGGCACCGCCGGGCTCTCGGTCGTCGGGGTAAGCAGAGCGTCGACATCGCCCAATGCGTCGGTCATCGCGGCTGCCATGTCCCCCCGCAAAAGCGGTTCACTCCAATGTGTTACTCGGATTATCGTCGCTGATGACGAAGCTCCCCTCTCTCCGTGAGATCGAAGTCAGAAGACCCAATCGATTAACAACTCGCCGCCGGAGACTTCGAGCACCGTGCCGGTGACGTACGGGTTGGTCATGAGAAAGACGGCGGCGTGCCCGACGTCGGCTGCCGTTCCCAGCCGCCTGACCGGGAAGTTAGTGCGGACCTTGGCACGGATTTCCTCCACGTCTGCCGGAGGCAGCACGTCCCAGAAATCGGTGTCGATGAATCCGGGTCGGATCGTGTTGACGCGGATCGGGGCTAACTCCAAGGCGAGCGATTGCGACAGGGATTCGACAGCCGCAAAGGTCGGCGTGACCGCGGCCAAGCCGAGCTTCGCCCGAGCCCCGGTGCCGCCCGAGAGGAAGGTCATTGAGCCACCGGCCCGCAGGTGCGGGGCGGCATGGCGGGCGCAGGCCCAGGTGCCTAGGAACTTGCCCTCCAGATAGCTGCGGACACCGCGCATGTCGGAGTCCATGAAGGATCCCCAGGATCCCAACTCCGGTCCGGCGGTGACGACGAGGTGGTCAAAGGGGCCGATGGCCTCGAACGCGGCCTGCACGGCCGCCTCGTCGCGGATGTCCAGAACGACCTGTTCAAACGCGGCCAAGTCCGGCCGCTCCTCGGCCGAGACATTGCGGCGGCTAGCAACAGTGACGGCGGCGCCCATGGCGTGGGCGGCCTGCGCGACCCCGAGGCCGATCGCCTTTTTGCCGCCGACGACGACGACGTGCTTGCCGGTAAGGTCGAACGACGGTGTCGGCGGACGTGCTTGCACGGATGCGGGATTGCTCATGACTAATGTTCTTTCATTTTAAGAGGAAAGACGGTGCGCGTGCGCTTCGACGCGAAGGTCAATTGTTATCCGGCTCGACTGGGGGTGAAGGCTGATGACGGTCAGGCTTGGGCGCGATTGTCCTCCTCCGCCGCGCGAGCCAGGGTTTCCACCCACTCCTGGTGGTAGCGATACAGGAGGCCGGGATTTTTGCGTCCGACCATCTCCAAGAAAAAGGGGCCCTGCTGGGTCTCTTCGGTGAGGACGTGGCAGCCCCGCGCCGTCGGAGTGATGACCCAGCCGTGGTAGGCGGTGGAGCCCGTGTCGTCACCGTCGACCGTGGTGGCCCATGCGAGCCTTTTGCCAGGGACGCATTCAGTGACTTCAAGGCTCATCGGATAGCCCGCAGTCACACGGGTGAGCTTGGTACCGAGGGCAAGTTCCCGCTCACCGCCGAGAATTCTCACTTGGTTCTCAGGGGTGAAGTGACGGTGCCAGTTCTCGGCATCGACGAGCAGCTTCCAGACGGTCTGGACGGGCGCTACAACGTCGATATCGTTCAGCCCGTAGATCGCCGAGATCTTGGGGTGGAACTGCTCAGGCCAGATAACGTGGTCGTACATGCGTCAGCGCTCCTTCTTGAAGAGGAATTGGAAGATTTTCTGGGCACAACTGCTGTTGCGCACCTGAAACAGCTCGGCTTCGTCCGACCGCCCGCCGAGGTTGGGCAGCCCGAAGCTGAGCCGATCGACGATCCTGCCGACTACTCCGATCCAGACCTGATGATATGCACACCGTTGATGGGATATCGCCGAGCGACAGCTGTGCGATGAGCTCCATCTCATCTGGGCCGCTCTGCGAGGTCAGCGAACACCAGCGCCTGGCGCCATCCGGCAGGGCTGGTCCTCATGGCCTGGCGGAATGCGTCGGCCATCGTTTCTGCCAGCCATGCCGCGTCCAGTCCCCCGAGATCCACCGCCCCAAGCCCTGCGTCCGCGGCCAGCGCAGCCGCCACCGTCTTCGCCTCCGCGTCGTCGCCAGCCAGCAACACCTGTGCGCCTGACGCCGTCAGCCGTTCTGGATTTTCCCTCAGCAACCGCATCACTATGGTATTGAATGCTTTCACCACGCGCGCCTCCGGTGCGGCTGCCTGGATCTGCTCGGCGAAGCTCGGCCCATGGGGGCGCGGCGAGGCGTAATCGCAGCCCGGATCAGGCTCGCGGTTGTTGGGGTCGAGTACGATCTTTCCGGCGAGTATGTCCGGGTCGGCGGGCATCACGCCGCGCGGCGTCCACAACACAATTTCGCCGAACGCCGCCGCTTGTTCCTGAGTCGTCGCGTGCGCACCGGCAAGGCCCATCACCGCCGCCGCTGCCCGAACAGGGTCACGCGAGCCGAATGCCACCTCGTGACCCGCGCGCGCCCAGATGGTCCCCAAGGTTTGCCCCACCGGCCCAACGCCTACGATCCCAATGCGCATCATCTCTCTCCCTCTTGATACCCAAAAGGTAAGAGCGGGCAGTCGATCGTGGAAGGACAAATGGTGTTGTAACTGACACAACAGAATGTATAGAATGCGGCATGGACACTCTCCGCGCCGCCGTCGTCGTTCTCCGCGTTGCCGAGGCTGGCTCCTTCGCCGGGGCCGCGCGCTTGCTCGGCGTGACCCCGGCCGCCGTCGCCCGCCTCGTCGGCCGCTTCGAGGCCGCGCACGGTGCGCGCCTGTTCCGTCGCTCGACCCGCACACTCTCCCTCACGCCGGACGGTGAGCGCTTCCTCGCTGAGGTCCGAGGCCCCGCCCTCGCGCTGGCAGCGGCTGCCAGCCGGCTCGGCGCACCCGTCGGGGTCGCGGGTACGGTGCGCGTGACCGCCGCCGCCTCGCTTGCTCCGACCCTGCTGCACGCACTGGCATCGCTTCTGGATTGTCATCCGGCGCTGCGTGTGGAGCTTGCCTTCGATGACCACTTCGCCGACCTTGGCGGCGGCCGTTGGGATCTCGCGGTGCGGATCGCGCCCCGCATCGCCGACGCGAGCCTCCTCGCCCGGCGCCTCGCACCCTTGCCGCTCGTCACCCTCGCCGCGCCCGCCTACCTCGCCAAGCATGGCGTGCCACAGACGCCCGACGACCTCGTAAGGCATCGGCTAATCGGCGTGCGGTTTCCGGCGACGGGGCGCATGATGCCCTGGCTGTTTCGCGCGCCTCGCGGTACGCGCCGTCTTCAACCCGACTTCGCACTCGTCGTCGACGGATCGGACGCCATGCGCGCAGCGGCGGCGCTCGGATCTGGAATCGCGCAGGCTGGCTCGGAGGGCACGGCGGCGCTCCTGGCATCTGGCGGTCTCGTGATGGTGCTCGAAGCCTACGCACCGCCTCCCTGGGCCGTGTGGATGTTGCGCGCGCCGGGCCCCGCAGGATCGGCGCTTGCCGCAGTCATGGACGCGTTCGCAGCGGCGTTTCGGCGGGAGGAGAAATAACGGCAGAAGCCACTTTGATTGCGGGCTGACGCCATGGTCCGGCATCCCCGTCGTTGGTGTCGCGGCGCGGAGGGATTCAGACCGCTTTGGGATCGGGTCCCAACTCTGCTGATGCCGGAAACAAGATGCGATCACTCGACGGCGTTTCGATGAAATGTAATACAGATCATGCGTCAGCAACACCTCGGCGCTCTCATGCGGCCGACTTCGATCCGTAACGGCGCTTGGCGCGGTCCCGGCGCGTGGCCCGACGGGAACTTCAATTTTCCCGCATGGGCCAAGTGATCGCCGCGCTTGGGCTGCAAAGTTCGAAGTCACTGCTGATCTGGGAGCAATAGGCCGTGTCGTACGGGCGGAATGCCGATGGGTTGGCCGACTGGATACTCTAGTTTCCCGCCGAGCCAAGCTTGAGAGAAGCACCCTCAATGAGCGCGTCGTTGATCCAGCAAAAGTTCATAAAGTCTTCCCGCACCGGTTTTCCGGCTGAGCGGATCGCCAGTTTCGCGCGTTCGACCTTTTCCGTCACCGACGCATGCGTGCGGTCGCCGACGCACCCTAGATCCTGCGAAAGATCGTGCAGGCCAAAGCTCAGGTAGTCGATGCCGGGAACGCGTGCTATGTCGGCGATATTGTCTAGGCCGGCTCGGCTTTCTATCATCAACGACACAGAGATACGCGCGTTGAACTCGGCTGCGTAGTCACTGAGGCTGCCTGAACCCTTACCATATTGGGGACGACCGAAGCCGAATGAGCGCTTTCCAAGCGGCGCGAAGTAGGCCGCGGCGACCACCTCCTCCGCGTCTTGTACGGTCTCGATGTGCGGAGCTACGATACCGACTACGCCGCGGTCTAGATAGCGGGTGATCGTGGAGACGCTGCGGTCCGGTACTCGTGCAATCAGCGTCAGGCCCCAGCGCTCGGCGGTGATACTCGCCGTACTGATGTCGGACCAGTCAAAGCAGCCGTGCTCTCCGTCGAGATAGACAAAGTCCAGCTTCACCGCCCGCGCCAGCACTTCGATGACGGCTGGGGCTGGGTAGGTCATAAAGACGCCACGGATTCTTTCGCCACTTGCCGCTGCGGCCTTCACGGCATTTCTGATGTTCGTCACGATCGCGTACTCCGTCGGTGTTCAGGGTCGATTGAGCCGGCGTCGGGCGTATGGTCCGACAACCGCCCCTCGTCAAAATGCGTCCCGTGTCCATTGGGGGTGGGCGCCATGGGAACATGGCCGAACGATAAACGTGCCGGTTTGAGAAGAAAAATTGATAGTATTGGGCCATTACCGTAGGAGAAACCTATGATGTCGGATGGTCCTGGTGGCACGCGATCAAGCTTTGAGCATTTTCTCTAAGGAGCTTTCTGTCGATTTGCGGGATCGACTTTCCACGCGCTCATGATGGGCCACTTCGCCATCCGCGGTATGATCCAAGAGGCGGCTCAGAAGCCAGATAGCGATCCGATCGGTTGTCCTTCGTTCACGCCGGCCTAGTCATCCGCCGCAAAGCTTCTCCGCTTCCCCAGCATTCCTTCCCCGACAAAGGTCAGCCTTCAATGAGGCCGTGTTCGGAAAGATCCTTCAGGAGATCGCAGGCCGTAAGCGGGGTCGAAGTTGGCTTGTAGATTGCGGCACCGAAAGCGTCGTTGGCGTTGTGATCAGTTCTATGAAGGATGTCTGACGCACCTACATGCTGGCCAACAAGAGCCCGCCGGTAGAAACCTATTCCGGCTCCATCTAGAATCGGCCTCGACATCGGCGTCACCGGCCTAACCGCGATGCAATGGGCTGCGCTCACCAAGAATGACGGCTAAGAAACCGTCGCACTCGGCGGCAACTATGTCGGCATGTCGGGCGAGGTCAGCGCGGCTGCCGGCACCGGCGGCAACATTCTGATCGTCGGTAACAGTGGCGTTACACTCTCCAGCCGGTGATCATCCAGCAGCAAGCCTGCCTCAATCTAGCGATCGGCGTCCAAAGCTTCGAACTGAAGCAGACACTCGGCCGATCCCGGCGCGTTTGATAAATCGGCGCGCCTACCGTCCTCGCAAATCCCATGAATCCAATCACAGGCGATCAAGCCACCGTCGTCTCTGCAAGCCTGACGGCTCTCAGTGATCCATGGCCTTGACGATTTCCTCGGTCATCTTCTTGGCGTCGCCGAGCAGCATCATGGTGCCGTCCTTGTAGAACAGCGTGTTGTCGATGCCGGCATAGCCGGAGCCGAGCGAGCGCTTGACGAACAGGCAGGTGCGGGCCTTGTCGACGTCGAGGATCGGCATGCCGTAGATCGGCGACGACTTGTCGTCGCGCGCGGACGGGTTGGTGACGTCGTTGGCGCCGATGACATAGGCGACGTCGGCCTGCGCGAACTCCGAGTTGATGTCCTCCAGCTCGAACACTTCGTCGTAAGGCACGTTGGCTTCGGCGAGCAGCACGTTCATGTGACCGGGCATGCGGCCGGCGACCGGATGGATCGCGTACTTCACGTCGACGCCGTTGGCCTTGAGCTTGTCGGCCATTTCGCGCAGCGCGTGCTGCGCCTGGGCGACCGCCATGCCATAGCCGGGCACGATGATGACCTTCTGCGCGTTCATCATCAGGTAGGCGGCGTCGTCGGCCGAGCCCTGCTTGACGGTGCGCTCGATGCCGTCGTCGGCAGCTGCAGCCGTCTCGCCACCGAAGCCGCCGAGAATGACGGAGATGAAGCTTCGGTTCATGCCCTTGCACATGATGTAGGACAGGATCGCACCGGACGAGCCGACCAGCGCGCCGGTGATGATCAGCGCCAGATTGCCGAGCGTGAAGCCAAGTGCGGCCGCTGCCCAACCCGAATAGGAATTCAGCATCGAGACGACCACCGGCATGTCGGCGCCGCCGATCGGGATGATGAGCAGGATGCCGAGCGCCAGCGAGGCGGCGACGATCAGCCAGAACACCAGCTTGGACTCGGTGGTGACGAGCAGGATGATCAGCACGATCAACGCGATGCCGAGGGCAGCGTTGATGAAGTGACGGCCGCCGATCATGATCGGCTTGCCCGACATGCGGCCGTCGAGCTTGAGGAAAGCGATGACCGAGCCGGTGAAGGTGATGGCGCCGATGGCAACGCCAAGGCTCATTTCGATCAGCGCCTGGGCATGGATGTCGGCAACGGTGCCGATGCCGAAACTTTCAGGCGCATAGATGGCGGCAGCCGCCACCATGACGGCGGCAAGGCCGACTAGGCTGTGGAAGGCGGCGACCAGCTGCGGCATCGAGGTCATGGCGATGCGCCGCGCGGTGACGGCGCCGACCGAACCGCCGATAGCGAGGCCCAGCACGATCAGCCAGTAGCGGCCGGCCGACGGGACAGACGGGGCCGCCAGTGCCAGCGTGGTGGCAATGGCGATGCCCATGCCGATCATGCCGTAGAGATTGCCCTGGCGGCTGGTGGTCGGATGCGACAGGCCGCGCAGCGCCATGATGAACAGGACGCCGGAGACCAGATAGAGGAAGGACGCGAAGTTGGCGTTCATGGCGCTCTACTTGTCCTTCTTCTTGTACATGGCCAGCATGCGCTGGGTGACGAGGAAGCCGCCGAAGATGTTGACCGAGACCAGCATCAGCGCGACGAAGCCGAAACCGGCGGCAATACCGGAGGCGGCAATGCCGACCGCAAGCAGCGCACCGACGACGATGACAGAGGAAATGGCGTTGGTGACCGCCATCAGCGGCGTGTGCAGCGCCGGGGTCACCGACCAGACGACATAATAGCCGACGA
>NZ_JARIXW010000007.1:0-450247 GCF_029269325.1 Mesorhizobium sp. XAP4
TGACGAAGTAGGGCGAGAGATAGCCGCGGTCGAACTGCATGCCTTCGACGACTTCGAGTTCGGTCTCGGCGGTCTTGGCTTCTTCAACCGTGATGACGCCTTCGTTGCCGACCTTCTGCATCGCTTCCGCGATCATCTTGCCGACCGACTCGTCGCCATTGGCCGAGATCGTGCCGACCTGGGCAACTTCCTCGGAGGTCTTGATCTTCTTGGCAGCCTTGCCGAGCGCCGAGACGACTTCGGTCACGGCCAGATCGATGCCGCGCTTCAGGTCCATCGGGTTCATGCCGGCGGCAACGGCCTTGTGGCCTTCCTGGACGATCGACTGTGCCAGAACGGTTGCGGTCGTGGTGCCGTCGCCGGCGATGTCGTTGGTCTTCGAAGCAACTTCGCGGACCATCTGCGCGCCCATGTTCTCGAACTTGTCTTCAAGCTCGATTTCCTTGGCGACGGTGACGCCGTCCTTGGTGATGCGCGGGGCGCCGAACGACTTGTCGATGACGACGTTGCGGCCCTTGGGGCCGAGCGTGACCTTCACCGCGTCGGCGAGGATGTTGACGCCGCGCAGCATGCGCTCGCGGGCATCACGGGAGAATTTTACGTCTTTGGCAGCCATTTTTAGCTCCTGGCAGGGGCTTTGATCGAGCCCGGGAATTCAGTTGACGGAAAGGCCTGATATCAGCCGATGATGCCCATGATGTCGGATTCCTTCATGATCAGAAGGTCTTCGCCATTGAGCTTGACTTCGGTGCCCGACCACTTGCCGAACAGGATGCGGTCGCCGGCCTTGACGTCCAGCGGGACCAGCTTGCCAGCTTCGTCACGAGCGCCGGAGCCGACGGCGATGATCTCGCCTTCCTGCGGCTTTTCCTTTGCCGTGTCGGGGATGATGATCCCGCCAGCGGTCTTGGATTCGGATTCGACCCGGCGAACGACCACGCGGTCATGAAGCGGGCGGAACTTCGACTTTGCCATTTTTTCTTCCTCGATGAGAACGGTGAGATACAGTTCCTCCGTCCGGCGGCGCCGGACATGTGGTTAGCACTCACCAAAGGCGAGTGCTAACGTGGCGCTGAAATAGGCTGGCGGCGCGCCGGAGTCAAGGCGCTCGGAGCGCCTCTTGGCGCATGATGATGAACTTACCGGTGCCTCGCCGAACCGAGCACCAGAAGCGGGCACCGTTCCGCCAGCGGATAGCTTCCGCTCGGCACGACGCGCACGTCGCCGAACCAGTTGGCTGCCTCGTTGGTCAGCGTGGCCAGCGTCGCGAAGCTGTAGCTTATGTCCGAGCCTGCATAGACGTCGATCGTGTTGATCGAGCTCATACTCCATCCTGTTCGCGCGGCAAGAGCTTCGCGGTCCGGAAACAGTCTGCCGAATGCATCGCGGATCGTTGCCACCTTGATGGTAAAATCGCGGTCGTCGGTCGTACACGCCATCGCAATCCGCCATTTGAGCGCGTGGAAATTCTCGATCCCGCCGGCCAGAACCAGAGCTTCGATGCCGCACAGATCGTCCGCCGTTTCCGGTCGTGCGAAGACGCGGATCGCTGCGCGCCTGCCAGGCTTCAGCACCCTGGCGACCTCGCCAAACAACGAACTGCGCGCCGCCTGGGAAGCGACCGCCGACAGGCATCCGTCGCCGATGACGGCGTCGATGCTTGCGCGGTCCACGGGCAGGTTAAGCCAGTTGCCGGCAATTGCCCGTCGCGAGCCGTCGTCGCCAGCCCATACGCCGGAAATCATGGCCGCCGACTGGTCGACCGCCAACATCGACTTGCCCAGAACTGCCAATTCCGGGGTAACCCCCAAGAGAAGGACATCGGCATTTCCGAGATCAAGTTCGCGATCGAATATAGCGACGGTTTCCGCTGTCGGCCGGAGCGGCGCTTCCAGAAGTTTCCAATGGCGGTGGTAATCGTCCCAATGATTTGTCATGCAATTCCATTGGCCCCCTGCACGCCTGGATTTTGGATATCACCGGGGCTTAATAGAGGTCGTTGGACAAGCCAAGACATTTCAAGGCATCTACAGACAGTCCAGGAGGTGGATAGTGGCGCGTATCGCCGTGATAACGCATGAGCATGACAGGTTCCTGGGCAGGCGCGATATTCTGCTGCGCAGGAGCAGCCCATACATGCTGTTCGACATTCTTGCGGAATTGAAAAGGCGCGGCCATTCGGTTCGGGTTCAGCAAGGCCTGTCGAAGCCGGTCAGCGCCGATATGGCGGTATTGCATGTCGATGCCACGGTGACGCCCACGGACTATGTCGACTATGCCCGGAGTTTTGCATTCTGCCTCAACATCGGCGCCGCCGACATATCCAAACGGCGGATCAGCGGTGCATTGATCGACAAAACCGACAGCTGGCAAGGTCAGGTGATCGTCAAAAGCAATCTCAACAATCGGGGAATCCCGGAGACGCTCCTCAACCGGCGATCCGAGCGCGCGGGCAAACAGCCGCCGTTTCCGCATTTGCCAATCTTGCACACCTATGAGATCCATGGATCTCTCGGCGACGTTCCAGACGGCGTCTTTGATTGCGACGATCTCGTCGTGGAAAAGTTCATTCCGGAGAAAGAACCCGACGGTTTTGCTGTTCGTTTCTGGGTGTTTTGCGGAGAGCGCGAGCGCTGCACCCGCTACGTCTCGCCGAACGGCCTGGTCAAGGCATGGGAGACGATCCGGCGCGAGCCCGTCCCGGTGCCCGACGAATTGCGTGAGCGTCGGCGTGAACTCGGCTTCGACTATGGAAAATTCGATTTCGTCATGCACGAGGGCAGGGCCGTCCTCCTCGATGCGAACAAGACTCCCGGCCGTCCGCAAAATCTCGTCAAGATGTTCGCGGCCGGCGCTTCCGATCTGACACACGGCTTCGAAGGCCTCATCCATCGGGCGAAATAGGCCGCGGCTGAGATCGCCGCGGACGCCCTATAAAAACAGCCGCAGCTGCGTGTGAATGATGGACCGGTAATCCTCGATGGTCTGGCGGCGTTCCGCTTCGCCCTCGGCGAGCGCCAGGCGCACCACGCCGCCGGCGAGCTGGAAGATCAGCAGAACCATGCGTTCGAACTGCTCGCGCCTCTCGGGCTCCAGCAAGGCGATGACATGGTCGCAGAACATTTTGGCTTGGTGCCGCGTTTCGGCGAGGTCGAGGTTCTTGAGCGCCTTGTCGGCCTGGATGGCGTTCTGCAGATCCTGGATGGCCGGATCGCCGGCGACACGGCTGAGATAATCATCGAGCAGCCGGTCAGCGGCCACGATGACATCTTTCGCCTCGTGGATTTCGGCGATGATCGTCGTCAGCCGTGCCCGGCTGACCTCTGAAAACCGCTCATAGAGCATCGCCAGGATCGCCGATTTGTTGGGAAAGTAGTGGTAGACGGTGGCGATTGGCCCGCCCGCCAGCATGCCGACCTCCTTCATAGTGACGGCGTCGATACCCTTTTCCCCGATCAGCCGCATGGTCGTCGACAGGATCGCGTCGATGCGCTCGCGGCTGCGTTCCTGCTTGGGCTTGCGCCTCGGCTCGGTCGCCATTCTCTTCAATTCCGTCATGCACCGATCTTTCGCACGGTTTTTAGATTCCGGTTGACAAGAAATATGATCAAGTATCAGTTTCTGAAATACTGACAGGTTGTCAGCTTTTTTGCCGCGCGGCAAGGACGTTGGGAGGCGCCTTTGGCTTCGACAGATACCGGCCATGCAGGCAGTGGCGACTGGCTGGTCGGCAATCCGACCGGCTGGCAGCTCGCCTCGGCCCTGTGGATCGGTTCGGTCGGCCTGCTCATCCTCGGCCTGCAGCCGGTGCTGCTCGGAGCTCTCTACACCGAAGGCCATGTCAGCGGCGACGAACTGGCGCTGGTCGCCACCGCCGAGATGATCGCCATTGCCATCGGTTCGGCCGTCGTGGCGATGCTGCTTTCGGCCCACAATATGCGCTGGAAAAGTGCCGTCCTTCTGCTGCTGCTGGCGCTGGCCAATGTGTGGACGGCCTATGCCGCGAGCGCCAACATGCTGATTGCGGCCCGCGCCCTTGCCGGGCTCGCCGAGGGCGGTCTGGTCGCCATCGCCACCGAACTGATCGCCCGCTCGCGGCGCGCCGAGCGCATTGGCGGCTATTTCGTCACCATGCAGACGCTGGCGCAATGCGCGCTCGCCCTGTTGCTGGCGCTCTATGTCATCCCGGCCGCAGGGTCGGCGGGTGGCTTCATCGTTCTTGCCGTCGTCTGCGTCGTGTCGCTGGCGGTCGCTTTCACCGTGCCCAGTGACTATGCCGACCTGCCCAAGGAAGAGAATCTGGCCAATGTGCTGACGGTTCCCTCGATGACCGCGCTGCTGTCGGTCTTCTGCTACTTCATGTTCTTCGGCGCGGTCTGGGCCTTCCTGGAGCCGCTAGGCGCGCAATACGGCATCGATGGCCGCACCGTCGGCCTGATCGTCTCGGCCAGCCTCGCGGTGCAGGTCCTGGGGGCGATGACGGCGACCGCGTTCGAGGCGCGCATCGATTATCGCCTTGCCATCGCGGCGATCGGCGTCGTGGCGCTTGTCAGTTCCCTGGTTCTTGCCAGCAGCCCCGGCCTGACGACGTTCTGGGTCGCTGCCCTGGCCATGGGCTTTATCCTGCTGTTCATCGTGCCCTACCAGATCCGTCTGGCGATCACCGCCGACGAGACGCGCACCGCCGTGCTGCTGGTGCCGGCAGCCCAACTGTTCGGCCTGGCGATCGGGCCGATTGCGGCGTCGCTGCTCATCGACGGCAAGGATTTCCGGCCGGTGCCGGAATTCGCCGCCGCCAGCGCGGTGGCAAGCGTGGCGCTGCTCGGTCTCTTCGTTCTTGTGTCACGTCGCCGTCGTGCGGTTGCCTGAGCGGGGAGCGCATGTCGAACACCTGGAGCAACTGGTCGGGCTTCGTAAGTGCCGAGCCCAAGCTGATCGCCAGCCCCGGCGATGTCGGTGAACTCGGTGATCTCGTCCGGACCGCGCCTGGCCCGGTGCGCGTGGCCGGCGCCGGTCATTCCTTCACACCGCTGGTGAAATCGCAGGGCACGATCCTGTCCCTGGAGAGACTGGAAGGGCTGGTCTCGCACGACGCGCAAAAACATCAGGCGCGGGTGCGGGCAGGGACCCGGCTCGGCCCGCTCATGCACATCCTGCAAGGCATTGGCCAGGGCCTGCCCAACATGGGCGATATCGACCGCCAGGCGATCGGCGGCGCGCTGGGCACAGCCACGCACGGCTCGGGACCGACGCTCGGCGCCTATCACACGCAGCTGGAGACGGTGCAGATCGTCGACGGGCTTGGCAAGGTCCGCGACTTCAAGCGGGCAGGGGATCGGGACATGATCCACGCCATCGGTGTTGCGCTCGGCGCTTTCGGCGTGCTCACCGAAGTGACGCTGAACAACATCGCGACCTACCGGTTGCGCCGCCGCAAATATGTGCTGCCGATCACCGAGATGCTGCGTGATTTCGAGGCGATGATGGCCGCGCATCGCTCGGCCGAATTCTACTACATTCCGTTTTCCGGCTATGCGCAGTTCATCGCCAGCGATTTCAGCGATGCCGCACCCACCACGCGGCCGCCGGAAGAGGACGAGGCGGGTTTGAGGACACTGCGCAGGCTGCGCACTTCACTTGCCTGGCTGCCATCGCTGCGTGGCCGCCTGATCCGATCGGCGGCCGCCAAATTTCCCGCCGAGGACTACGTGCAGGACTGGCTCAACGTCTATGCCAGCGACCGGCAGACCAAGTTCAACGAGATGGAATATCATTTGCCGTTCGAGGAAGGGCCGAAGGCGCTGGCCGAGATCATCGAGCTGACCGAGAAGCGCTTTCCCGAGGTCTATTTCCCGATGGAGGTGCGCTCGGTCGCGCCGGACCAGTTCTGGCTTTCGCCATTCTACAACAGGCTGACCTGCTCCATCGCCATCCACCATGACGCCGCGAACGATCCTTTGCCGTTCATGCGGGCGGCAGAGCCGATCTTTCGCAGATATGGCGGCCGGCCGCATTGGGGCAAGATGCATAGCCTCAAGGCGGCGGAGCTGAAAAAGCTCTACCCGCGCTGGGACGATGCCATGGCGGCGCGCCGCGACATCGATCCGGAAAACCGCTTCGTGTCGCCCTACATGGCCGGCCTGTTCGGCATCGAATGATGAGCACCTATTTTTCCACCCTCTCGGATGCGCTGAAGACCGCCGGCATCTTCCGACCCTGCCTGCTGCTCGACCGCGATCGGCTGGACGGAAACATTGCCCTGGTAAAAAGGAGGCTGGATCCCGGCCTGGCCGTGCGGCTGGTCGACAAATCGCTCGCCTGCCTGCCGCTGCTTGCGCATATAGGCAAGGCGCTTCGCCATGAGCGCTTCATGACCTTCCACCCGCCGATCAGCGAGGCGGTGCTGAAGGCGTTTCCGGATGCCGATCTGCTCTACGGCAAGCCGATGCCGATCGGTGCGGCAAGGGCTGCGCTGGTGAAGGGTGATGCCGACTGGTCGCGTGTCTGCTGGCTGATCGACAGCGAGGAGAGACTGGCGGAATACGGTGCTCTCGCTGACGAACTCGGCATCGGCCTGCGCATCGCTTTCGAGATCGATGTCGGGCTGCATCGCGGCGGCTTTGCTGATCCCGCGGCCTTGTCGAAGGCGTTGAGCGCGTTGCCGGCCCGGCTGCATTGCGAAGGCGTCATGGCCTACGAGGCGCATGCACCGCTCATTCCCGGCCTTTTCGGCGGACCGGCAAAGGCATTGGCGGAGGCGTCGGCGCAGGCTGCGGCGTTCGTCGCCTGTCTCGGCGCCGACCAGCGCCGTATCCTCAACATCGGCGGCAGCAAGACCGCGCTGCTTCATCGTGGCGGCGCGGCCAATGAAGTGTCGATGGGCTCGGCCTTCGTGCTGCCCAGCGACTTCGATACGCCAGGCCTCGACGGCTTCCAGCCGGCGGCTTTCATCGCCACGCCGATCCTGAAAGTGGTCGAGCCGATGCTGCCTGGCCCGCCGGCCGTCACCCGCCTGCTGCAGGCGCTCGGCCGGTTTCCGCGCAAGGGCTGCTATCTCTATGGCGGCAAGTGGATGGCCGAGCCGGTCTTCCCCCAAGGCATGAAGACGAACGGCCTGCTCGGCCTGTCCTCCAACCAGCAATTCATGGGCTTGCCCGCCGATGCGACCGCAAGGCCAGGCGACTACGCGTTTCTAAGGCCGACGCAGAGCGAGGCCGTGCTGCAGCAATTCGGGTCGATCGCCGTGTTTTCCGGCGGAAAGGTCATCGATCGCTGGCCGGCGCTGCCGATGGCGTGATCGAGCTACGCCTTCACCGGTACCCAGATCTCCAGGCCGCCATTGCCGCTGTGGGCATCGAACTCCGGTCCATAGCGCTCGAATTCCGGTGCATCCGCGATTTCGTGACCGGAGGCGGGCAGCCAGCTGTTCCAGATCGTGTTGATCGTCCGGCGGATGGATGAGATGTGCTCGCGGTGCGAGAACACCGCATATTTCTGCGCCGGCACCCGCACCCGATAGAAGTCCTTCGGCAGATCCGCAAAGCCGGACACTTCGACGCCGACGACATAGTCGAAATTGCCCGCGTCGTCGCCATTAAGGCACACGCCGTAGAAAACGCCTGAGATCTCGCCGGGGATGTTGCCGATAAAGGGTGCAAAACGCTGCCACTGCATCGGAATCCCGGCGCTGGTTTCACAGCTGTAGCGTTCGCCGAGGCCGGCGATCAGGAACGGCCGGCTGGTCTCGAAGCGCGGTGGTTCGAGATTGGTGAGGAGGGACTGGTCCATCAGGATCGGCTCCACGAGGTCGAGGTTGTTGGTCGAGCCTTGCGCGCGCACCAGTTCCGGCGTGGTGCCGAACTGATCGCGGAAGGCACGGGTGAACGCCTCATGCGAGTTGTAGCCGGCGTCGAGCGCGACGACGAGGATGTCGGGCGCTCCGCCGGCCAGCTTGCGCGCCGCCTCGGTCAGCCGGCGTGAGCGCATGTAACCCATCACCGAGCGGCCGGTTGCGGCGCCGAAGGCGCGCGTCACATGAAAACGCGACACGCCGCTGCTTTGCGCGACATCGTCAAGCGAGATCGCCTCCGGCAGATGGCTCTCGACGAACCACAGCGCTTTCTCGGTCGGGTTCATGGGGCTCCTTTTCGCATTGGCCGGATCATCTTGGCGTTTCCTGGCGCGGCCAGTTTGATCGAAATTGCGCATTCCGTGCAATCTGCGCCGATCCCATGGGCTTTCGCTTGACAGCGGGCCGCGTCATCTCCTAAGAATGTTATGTTATTACATAAAATGAGCGTGCAATGCCTGTTTCCCTTAGCTGGCCCACCACTTCGTCCGAGAAATCCATTGCGAAGCGTTTGGTGGAAATCTACGCTGAAGTGGTGATGGTCCCCGAGCCGAAAGGCGAGGGGTGAAAAGGGAACACGGTGAGGCCTGTTCAGGTCGAGGCCGTGGCTGCCCCCGCAACTGTAAGCGGCGAGCAAAATCCGTGAATGCCACTGGCCGGCAAGGCTGGGAAGGCAGGATGGCGCAACGACCCGCGAGCCAGGAGACCTGCCATCACTGAGTTGACCGGACGGGGTGTGCCGGGAGGAAACGCGAATCCCGGCCTTGTCGGCCGGTTCGCCAGCTTCCTTCCGTCGCCAGTTTTGGAAAGTGACGGAAAGTTGGACGGCTCCATCGATCATCGCATCACCATGCGCACGCTTTGCCGTCCCCGCAATCCGGCGGGCTGCAGCCGATGAGCGCAGCGCTTCTCGAAGCCCATGACCTCTGTGCCATGGCGAATGGGCGGAATCTGGTCCAGGCGGTCAGCTTCTCGGTGGCCGCTGGCGATCGCCTTGCCATCATCGGTCCCAACGGCGCCGGCAAGACGACGCTGCTGCGCATGCTGTCGGGCATGCTGCGGCCAAGTTCCGGCGAGGTGAAGCTTGGCGGACGCGGGCTGGACAGGATTTCGGCCGCCGAGCGGGCGTTGCATATCGCCGTTGTCGGCCAGACCGACCAGCCCGATCCGCGGCTGGCGGTGATCGATTATGTCGAGCTTGGCCGGGTCCCGCACGCCGGACTGAGGCGCAGGAGCGAGGAACGCGACATTGTCGTCAATGCGCTGCGCCGGACCGGCCTGCTGCCGCTGCTTGGCCGCACCGTCGGCTCGCTGTCGGGCGGCGAGCGCCAGCGCGCCCAACTGGCGCGCGCCATCGCCCAGCAGCCCAAAATCCTGTTCCTCGACGAACCGACCAACCATCTGGACCCGCGCGCCCGCGGCGAACTGCTCGACCTCGTGGCAGGCTTCGAGATGACGGTGATCGCGGTGCTGCACGATCTGGCGCTGGTAGCACCCTTCGCCACCAGGGTTGCGGTGATGAATCATGCCCGCCTGCAAGCGCTCGCCGCACCGCGCGAAGCGCTGGCCCAACAGCTGATCCGCGAGATTTTCGGCATCGATGTGCTGCGCCTGCGCCATCCGACCGAGGATCGAGAGTTGACGGTGTTCGAGGTTCCGAACCGTGCCGCGCCGCCGTCGTGATTGAAGCCGTTCCATAGTCGACCCGATCCCACCCACAAGGAGCATACCCGTGAAACGCCTCGCTTTTTCGCTTGCCGTCTCGCTGCTGACCTCGACCGCCTTCGCCTTCCCGGTAACCGTCGACAGCTGCGGCAAGCCGCTGACCTTCGACGCGCCGCCGAAGCGCGCTGTCATCCATGATCTGAACATGGCCGAGATGGCTTTCGCGCTGAAATTGCAGCCGTCAATCGTCGGCCTGACCGGCATCACCGGATGGTACAAGGTCGGTCCCGAATTCAAGGCAGAGCAGGGTTCGATCCCGGAGCTGGCGCCGAAATATCCGACGCTCGAAAACCTCGTGGCCGTGGAGCCGGATTTCTTCTTCGCCGGCTGGTACTACGGCATGAAGCCGGGTGGCGAGGTGACGCCCGACACGCTTGCCCCGCACGGCATCAAGACGCTGGTTCTGGCGGAAAGCTGCGTCCATCTCGACAAGAGGCGCCCCGCCGCCTCGATGGACCTGCTCTACGGCGACGTCGAAAAGCTGGGCAAGATCTTCGGCAAGGAGACAGAGGCGGAAAAGCTTGTCTCTGGCTGGAAGGCGCAGCTCGCCGACATCACCGCCAAGGTCGGCAGCGCCAAGGGCACGCGGGTGTTCCTCTACGATTCCGGCGAGGACAAGCCGTTCACCGCAGGCAAGTTCGCCATCCCCAGCGCCATGATCACTGCCGCCGGCGGCGACAACATCATGGCTGACATGGACACCAGCTGGGGCAACACGGATTGGGAAACGGTGGCGTCGCGCAATCCGCAATTCCTCATCCTGCTCGATTACCAGGACGGTGGCGGCTACAGGAAGCTGCTCGACTTCCTGAAGGCGCATCCGGCCATGAAGGAGACCGACGCGGTCAAGAACGAGCGCTTCGTTGCCCTCCGCTACGCCGAGCTGACGCCTGGACCCGCCAACATCGAAGCGATCGACAAGATCGCCAAGGCCATGCACCCGGAAGCATTTTGAGCTTGCGCCATCCGGCATTTGCGTTGGCCATGCTGGCGGGAGCGGCGGCGATCGCCGCTCTCGCTCTGCTGTCGATCGCCTATGGCTCGACGCTGATCCCGCTGGCCGACGTTGTAGCAGCGCTTGGCCGCGCAATCGGCTTAGGCGGGCACGACGTGTCCGGGCCGGTCGGCAAGATCGTCGTCGATCTGCGGCTGCCGCGCACGATCCTGGCCATCTGCGTCGGCGCGGGCCTCGGCGTCGTCGGCGCGCTGCTGCAGACAGTGACCCGCAACGATCTCGCCGATCCGTTCCTGTTCGGCCTGTCGTCGGGCGCCGCCGCCGGTGCTGTTTCCGTCATCACCGTCTTCGGCGACAGCTTTGGCATCTGGACGTTGCCGGTCGCGGCCTTCACCGGCGGCATATTGGCCGCCGGCGTCGTCCTGCTGCTGGTCGCGCGGGTGAGGGGCCAAGGGCCGGAGCGGCTGATCCTCGCCGGCCTTGCCGTGTCCTTCATGTTCACCGCCTTGACCAACTACCTGGTCTTTGCCGGCGACCAGCGCGCCGCCCACTCCGTGTTGTTCTGGACGATGGGCGGCCTTGGCCTGGCGCGCTGGGACAATATCTGGTTGGGCGCGCTGGGTGCGGGCACCATTCTGGCTTACGCGCTGTGGAACCACCGCCGGCTCGATGCCTTCCTGGCCGGCGAAAACGCCGCCGAAAGCCTTGGCGTGCCAGTGGCGCGCATGCGCCGAATGACGTTTCTCGTCGCCGCCTTCTCGACGGCGATCCTGGTCTCTGTCGCCGGGGTCATCGGCTTCGTCGGGCTGATGATCCCGCATCTGTCGCGGCCGCTGGCAGGCCCCTTGCATCTGCGCCTGGTTGCCAGCTGCGCCGTCTTCGGCGCGGTGCTTTTGCTGGCCAGCGATCTTCTGGCCCGAACGCTGCTGCCGCCGCAGGAACTGCCGATCGGCATCATCACCAGCTCGGTCGGTGCGTTCTTCGTCGTCACCATGCTGATCCGCAACCGGCTTTGAGCGCGTTTGGCAACCGGTCGCCGGATCACACGGTCCAGAAATAGCGCACGATGTGGAAGAACACCGGGGCGGCGAAGACCAGGCTGTCGGTGCGGTCCATCATGCCGCCATGGCCTTCGATGAGATGGCCCCAGTCCTTGACGCCCTGGTCGCGCTTGATGGCCGAGGCGACCAGCCCGCCTAGGAATCCCATCGAGCAGGCGACGAAAGCCACGGCTGCCGCCTGCAGCGGCGAGAAGGGCGTCACGAACGACAACAGCGCGCCGAGCAGGCTCGCCGACACCAATCCGCCGATCAGCCCTTCCCAGGTTTTCGACGGCGAGACGTTCGGCGAAAACCGGTGTTTACCAAACAGCTTGCCGAAGATGTACTGCAGCACGTCGCTGCCTTGCACGACGATGATCAGGAAGGCGATCAGCAGCAAGGTGCGGCCTTCGAAGCCTGGCACGTCGAGTGTCAGCAGGGCGGGGACGTGGCTGACGCAATAGACCGAGATCATCACCGCCCATTGCTGCGCGGCGATCCGCTCGAGGAAGCGTTCGGTGTCGCCATGCAGCGCCGTGATGGCCGGCATCAAGAGGAAGCAGTAGACCGGAATGAAGATGACGAAGAGCCCATACCAGGCGGTCCACACCAGCCAGTACTGAAACGGGATGATGATGCCGAACATGCCGAGCAGCACCCAATGGTCGCTGCGGCGCGTATGCGTCAGCGTCACGAATTCGCGCAGCGCGGCGAAGGAAATCAGCGCAAACAGGATGGTCATCCCGTAACGGCCGAAGAAGAAGGCGACCGTCATCAGCGCCACCATCACCCACCAGGCGTTGATGCGCTGCGTGAGATTGACAAGCGTCGAGCTCAGCGGCTTCGGCGCTCGCGCCGAAAGGATGGTGGCGACGATGCTGGCGGTGGTCAAAACCGCCAGCAGGCCGATGATCAGGATGGAGATCTCGTGGCGCATCAATCGTCTCGCTCGGGACGCGGGTTGAGCGCCAGAAGCGCGGCGTGGGCGCGCTCGAGAAAGGCGCGGCGTTCTTCGCCCGGGCCAACCGCGACAGGCGCGCCGAAAACGACGCGGCACAGCAGCGGCACCGGCAGGAACTGGCCCTTGGGCAGCACGCGCGACATGTTCTCGATCCAGCACGGGATCAGCTCGACCTCAGGCCGCGCCGTCGACAGATTGTAGAGCCCGGAGCGGAACGCCAGCAGCGGCTCGTCTGTCATGTTGCGGGTGCCCTCGGGAAACAGGATAAGCGAGTGCCCTTGGTCGAGAACCGACAGCATGATCTCGATGGGGTTTTCCTCAGGTCTCGTCCATTGCCGGTTGATGAGCACGGACGACAACATGTCCTGCGCGATGAAGCGGCGCAGCCGCGACTTCCCCCAATATTCGCCTGCGGCAACAGCATGGGTGATCGCGCGCTCCCTTTCGCTGAGACAGGCCGACAAAAGGATGAAGTCGCCATGGCTGGTGTGATTGGCGAAATAGATGCGCTGCCGCTCGGAGGGCAGGCTGCCGTTCCAGATCGGCCGCACCCCGGTCACCATCCGGGCCAGAGCCGACAGGCCGACGGAGGTTACCGTCTGCAGCAAGGTGAAGGTCTTGAGCGAAAGCTTGTTCATCGCGGCGCCCAAAACCCTGCCGCCAGAAGCGCTGCGGCGAACAGAGCCAGGGCAGCGCGCTGCTTGAACAGCAAGCGGCTTGTGCCGGCCATGCGGTCATCGAGCAAGCGTGTCGCGAACGGAGCCGGTTTCAGGCGCATGCGCGCCAACATGTCATCTACCGCGGCACCGCCGGAAGCTTCGTCGTCATGGCTCGCCATCAGTCGGAACAGCAGCGCGTCGAATGCCAGCAATGCCGACAGCGCCAGCACCGCAACCGCGCTCGCGGCGGCGATCGACAAAGCGATGGCCGCGGGCAAGGTCTCGAAGGCACCGCGCGCCGACGCGGCTAGAGGCGCAAGGACATTTGCGGCCAGCACGATTGCGGCCGGCCACGCGGCCTGTCGCATCAGCATGCCGGCGAAGCGGTCGGTGCGGTCCTGATAGGTATTGCCTGTCATGACGCCGCCCGCCCAGTGGCCTCTGCAAGGTGGACCGGCCGGCCGGCGGCCGCGAGCATCTCGCGGGCGAGCGTCGGCGTCCCGGCCCTGCCGGTCGCCACCAGCCATTCGGCGACGACGCCGGCGCTGCGCTGGAAGCCGAGCGCGCAGCACACCAGGACGGTGCCGTCGCGGCGTGCATTCTCCAGCGCGCCGGCTGCCTGTTGCCGTATCGCCAGTGGCGGCGGCAACAGGTCGATCATCGGAAAGCTGATCCAGCGGCAATCGGTTGTCGCCGGCTTTTCGAGTTCGGCGGCGAGGTCGATGACCGTGCCGAAGCTGTTGGCCTCGCTTGCCGTGGGAAAGCGCCCGAGAAAGACACCTTCGGCAATCGCCACCTGGGGGGCAAGATTGCGCGTCCAGGCCCATATGTTTGCCCTGGCGCCGAGGCGATAAGGCAAGAGCAGGACACGGCTTGCAAGCGTGATGCTGCCATCGGCGGATTTCTGGAACACCTTTTCGCCTGCGCCAGCATAGGCGAAGGCGACGATGGCCAGCGCCAGCGCCGGCCAAAGCAGGAAGAGCGCGACAGCGCAAAGGAAGGCACCGAGCGCGGCACCGGCCAGCGCGAGGACGGCGCCCAGCGCGTAGAACCGCGCCAGCCGCCGCGCTTTCGCATCGTTGGTCAGCCGGAAGCCCGCAAACGGCAATGCGCCGCTACGCGGAAACAGCCACAGCGCAAAGAACCCGAGCAGCGCGCCGGTCGGGATGTCGATGAAGTGATGCTGCCAGGTCGTCAGCACCGAGGCGCCGATGAGGAAGCTCCAGCCATGCCAGAGCGGCAGGAGCAACCCGCCGAGCCGGTGGCGCCAATGATCCCAGATGATCGCCAAAAGGGCGATGTGCAGCGAGGGTGCCTGGTTGAACGGCTTGTCGAAACCGCCGAGCACGGCAAACAGGAAGCCCGGCAGGCCGGTCGTCGCCGGTCGCACGAATGTAGCGGTCAGCGGGAACAGAATGAAGCTGATAACGGCGACGATTTGCGCGGTGAGATAGCGTCCGGCCAGACGGTCGACCCCTTGCCTGTCGTTGTTGAGCAGCAGCGACAGGCCGTAGAACAGGTTGATCGACCAATAGGGCACGATGGTCCAGGCGACGAACGGGATGCCGTGCTCCCACGAGAACACGATACTGCCGACATCGTCGCGCCGCGACGCCAGCCAGTTGGCGAAGCCGTAGCTGAGATAGAAGAACGGCGCCAGGAAGGCCAGCCACAGGGCTGCCCTGACGACCACCCGGCTATAGGGTTCGGCACGCGCCACGGATGCAGGCGATGACACCATGCTGCTCAGCGGCGCCGCGCGAGCGAGACGGTGAAGATGCCCCATTGGTCGATGCGCTGGTCGAGCTTTTCGAAACCGGCGGCTTCGACGAGCTGGTCCATTTCGCCTTGCGTGCGCCGGCGCATCACCCAGGCCTCGCCGCCGCGATGCGAGGTCAGGCTGCGGGCGATCATCTCGAGCTGCGGGTGCCAAGGCTGGTTGGTGTAGAGCAACAGGCTGCCCGGCTGCATGGCGCTGGCCAATCCACCGAGCGAGCGGGCGATCATCGCATTGTCCGAGAATAGCTCGTAGAGGCCGGAAACGATGGCGAGGTCCGGCGCCGGATCGGCGTTGGCGAGCATGTCGGCATCGAAAGCGTCGGCGCGCTGGAACGTGACGTCAGCCGGCAATTGCCGCTCCGTGATCAGCTTGCGGCCAAGCTGCACGTTGAGGTCGGAATAATCCTGCAGACGCACGCTCGCCGGCTGGTCGGGGCTCTTCACGATGGCATCGAGAACATAGCGGCCGTGGCCGGCGGCGATGTCGAGAATATGCACTGGCCGGCCAGTGGCCTTGAGCGTTGCCAGGCAAGAGCCGATCAGTTCTTCGAGATGCAGCTTGCGCTGGCGGATGCCGCGCCAGCCGATGGCTTCCAGGAAGACACGGTCGACGACGCGGCCAAGGGGCGTAAGGCCGCGTGCGTCGTTTTCGTAGACATAATCCAGCGTCGAGCCGGAATCGAAGCCGGTGGCAATGCCGGTCTTCATGCCTTGGGAAACCCAGGCGCCCATGCGGATGGAGGCGCGGCTGAATGCCCAATAGAGACCCTTTGGCGACATCAAAGCGAGCGGTGAAGCAAGCCGGTCGGCCTCGTCGCGTGTGTAGCCGGCAATGTCCGCTTGCTTCAGGTCGACCGGCGCATCCGGTGCCGCGAACTGCCTGGCCAGGAACGGCCGGATCAGGTCGAGGGCCTTTGCCCGGTCGCGTTCGCCCAGCGTGTCGTGGAAGAAGCCCGGCAGCACATGACGTTCCTTGATGCGGCTGCCGAGATTGACGAAGAACTCGTGCTGCGGGCCGTGGCGCACGACCCAATCGCTGCCCGAAAGCAGAAGCTGCGTCGGCGCGGTGATGGCGCGGGCGTCCGCAACGATGCGGGCTGCATGCTGGTAGAGTTCGACCAGGATGTTGGAAGCGATCGGCCGCGTGATCAGTGGATCGCTCTCGAAAGAGGCGATTCGCACGGGATCATGGGTCAGGAATTTCGCCTTGACGTAGGAATTGACGAAGAAGCGGCCCTTGATCTTCTGCCAGAGCGCTATGCCCTCCTTGGCGAAGGGCACGTAGAGTTTTACCGAGAAGGCCGGTGAGGCCAGCACCATGGCGCGCAGCTTCGGCGCATAGTCATGCACCCAGGCGGCGGCCAGAACGGCGCCGAAGGACTGCGCGATCAGCGCGATATCGCGCGTGGCGAAGCCATCCCTTTCAGCGATCTCGCGCATGAAGCAGTCGATGTCGCGCACCAGCGCCGAGAAGGACGGGGCATAGCCGCGCTCGCCGGACGAACGGCCATTGCCGCGGGCATCCCAGGCATAGAAGGCGTGGCCCGGCATCCGCAATTCATCGACGAGATGGGCCATGCGGCCGCCATGCTCGTGGCCGCGATGGAAGAGCACCACCGCGCCTTTGGCATCGGCCGAAGCCGCCGGCCAGAATCGGTAGAAGATCTCCGTCCCGTCATGGCTGCGGAAGACCCGCTCCTGCGCTTGCCGCGCAAGGCTTTCCGTGGCCGCGGCGGCGACCGGTTCGTGCATCATGGTCTTTCCCTCTGGCGGCCCCACTGGCGGCATGGCGAGCCTCGATGCTCAGCTGGCGCTGCCAATAAGCCCGGCGCGTATCCGGTTTATGGCGGTCAGCAGCGAAAGCGTTGCCATGGCCGGAAACACAAATGGCGCGATCGATACCGGCCACAGCCCTGGGGCGCACAGCACGGCGACGACGCCGAGCGCCAGCGCCCTGTCGCTCTTGCCGAACGGCCCGGCATAGTTGCGGCCGATCTTGGCGGCGATGCCGAGCACGCCGGCAAACTCGGTCAGCACCGCCGATATTGCGAAGGCGACGACGCCCCATGCGCCAAATTCCGGAAAGACGGCAAAAGGCAAGATCAGCGCGAGGTCCGAAACGACGTCGCACAACTCGTTCAGATACATGCCGAGCGTCGAGGCTTGGCCATGCTCGCGCGCCAGCATGCCGTCCACGGCATTCAGCGCCATGCGCACGAACATCACCACGGGGATAAGCAACAGCAGCCAGCGCCATTCATGCCGGATCGCAATGGCCGCGCCGGCGACTATCGACATCGCGGCCGCCAGGATGGTTATGCTGTTTGCGGTGACCCCGATGGCCGCCAGCCGATTGACCAGCGGCCGCAGTCGACCCTGGAAGGCCGGCTTGAGAGCGTAAAGCGTCGGCATTGCGTTGATCCCCCGATCCTGTTCAGCGGCTGTACATCAATATGCCAGACGCGACCAGCGGAGAGGCGGCGCGGCCATCATGCGTTCGCAAATCGATAACCATGATTGGCCCGGCAAAGCTGTCATGCACATTTGTCGGCTTTGTGTGCACTGCGGCACCTTGAATAGTGAGCACGCTTATTATATATCCTGCTCATGGTTTCCGATGGCATCGACAGATTGGGCTTCTTGATCCACGACGTGCAGCGCCTGATGCGCAAGCGCTTCGAGGCGAGGGCCAGTGGCTTGGGGCTTTCTTCGGCGCAATGGCGGCTTCTGGTCCGCGTTGCCAAGGAAGACGGTGTCGCGCAGGCGCGGCTGGCCGAACTTCTCGAAATCGAGCCGATCAGCGTTTCGCGCCTGGTCGATCGCATGGAGGAGGGAGGCTGGATCGAGCGTCGTTCCGACGCTGCCGATCGCCGCGTCCGCATGATCTTCCTGACGCCCAAGGCAAGCGATGCCTACGCCGTGATCAAGAGCATTGCCGGAGAAGTCTATGAGGAATCGCTGGTCGGCGTGAAACCGGAAGCCCGTCGCGTCCTCGTCGAGGGACTTGAGGCGATGGTCCGCAACCTGACCGACGACGAGACGCCGTCCATTGAAAAAGTGAAGAACACAGAGGGCGCAGCAGCATGAACGCGGTAGCCAAGATAGACGAGAAAGTGACCGAACTGGAAATGGAAGCGCCGGCGCAGCCGGCCGCGGCCCCGGCAACCGTTGCTCCCCCGGTGCAGCCGGCTCCGGCGCCGGTGAAGAAAAAGCGCCGGCTGGGCCGCTTCCTGCTCATGGTCGCGCTGCCTGCGGCATTGGCTGTTGGCGGCGGCTATGTCTGGGTTACCGGCGGCCGTTATCAGGAGACCGAGAACGCCAATCTGCAGCAGGCCAAGGTGTCGATCGCTTCCGACACGGCCGGCCGCATCGTCAAGGTCGACATCTTCGATAACCAGCTGGTCAAGCAGGGTGACGAGCTGTTTGCCATCGACCCCGAGCCCTACCGGATCGCGTTGGCGCAGGCCGACGCGGCGGTGGCGGGCGCGCGTCTCAATGTCGAGCAGTTGCGCGCCGCCTATGGCCAGTCGATGGCTCAGCAGAAGTCCGATGCCAGCCAGGTCGCCTTCGCCCAGTCGCAGTTCGACCGCGCCGCCGATCTTGCCCAGAAGGGCATCAACGCCAAATCGTCGCTGGACGAAGCCAAGAACGATCTCGACAAGGCCAAGCAGCAGCTCGCCGTTGCCGAGCAAGGCATCATCAGCGCCAAGGCAGCCCTTGGCGGCAATCCCGACATCGAAACCGACAAGCATCCGACCGTGATGGCCGCGCTCGCCGCGCGCGACAAGGCCGCCTACGACCTGGCGCAGACCACGGTCAAGGCGCCGGCTGACGGCATCGTCAGCCAGGCCTCGTCGTTCAAGGTCGGCCAGTATGTCGGTTCCGGCACGCCGCTGTTTTCGCTGGTCGAGACCGGCGACACCTGGATCGATGCCAATTTCAAGGAAACGCAGCTCACCCACATGAAGCCCGGCGAGAAGGCCGAGATCGTGGTCGACACCTATCCGGGGCGCACCTTCGAGGCGACGGTCAAGGCGATCGGCGCCGGCACGGGAGCCGAGTTCTCGCTGCTGCCGGCCCAGAATGCCACCGGCAACTGGGTCAAGGTCACACAGCGCATCCCGGTTCGTCTCGAACTGACCGATGCGGACGCCAAGATGGCGTTGCGCACCGGCATGAGCGCCACCGTTACCGTCGACACCGGCGTGGCGCGTGGCCTGCCTTCGATCTTCGGTCACGCCACGGCCGGCGAGGCCGCGCAGTAACGTCAACAGAATGCCGCAGGACCAGCGGCGGAGGTGAATAGCAGGATTGGTCTGATGGGAGGAGCTGGAAGGATCAGCGTTTGGGCACGCCGCACAGCGGCCTGGCCGAAGTCTGAAATCTCCGACGCGGACCCGTCGGTCCTCATGTTTCCGGGCGGCAGGCATCCGCTGATCAGAGACTTTCAGTCGATGTAACCCCCACATCGACAATCGCGTCCCACCGCGACGAGGGTCTCTCAACGGAAGGCGTTGCCGCCCGGAAACCCCTTGTACACGTTTTTGTTACCTGCTGGAAGTTCCACGCCATGAGCACGCCCGAACCCTTCAAAGAAGTGCCGCATCGCGGCCTGATCACGGTCGCGCTCATGTTGGCGACGATCATGCAGGCGCTCGACACGACGATCGCCAACGTCGCGCTGCCGACCATGACCGGCGATCTCGGCGCCTCGCCTGACAACATCAACTGGGTGCTGACCTCCTACATCGTTGCCGCCGCCATCATGACGCCGGTCACCGGCTGGCTGGCCGATCGCTTCGGCCGCAAGGAACTGTTCCTGACGGCGGTGGTCGGCTTCACCGTGTTTTCGATGCTGTGCGGCATCGCCTGGAGCCTGGAGACCATGGTGTTCTTCCGGCTGATGCAAGGCGTGTTCGGCGCCGCGATCGTGCCTCTGTCGCAGACCTTCCTGCTCGACATCAATCCCAGGGAACGCCATGGCCAGGCGATGGCCATCTGGGGCGCCGGCATCATGCTGGGTCCGATTCTGGGCCCGACACTCGGTGGCTGGCTGACCGAGAATTTCAACTGGCGTTGGGTGTTCTTCATCAATCTGCCGGTCGGCATCGTCGCCTTTCTCGGTATGGCCGCTTATTTGCCGGCTATCGCGCGGCGCGTGCGCGGCTTCGATTTCTTCGGCTTCGCCATGATATCGCTCGGCGTCGGCGCGCTTCAGCTGCTGCTCGACCGCGGCGGCGAGGTCGACTGGTTTTCCTCGGTCGAGATCTGGATCGAACTTGGTCTTTCGCTCACCGGCTTCTGGGTGTTCATCATTCACACCATGACGGCCGAGCACCCCTTCATCGATCCCAAGATCTTCCTCGACCGCAATTTCGTGACCGGGCTGGCATTCATCTTCGTCATGGGTGTGCTCATCCTGGCGAGCATGTCGCTGCTGCCGCCGATGCTGTCGACCATCTTCGGCTATCCGACCGTCACCATCGGCATCGTCATGGGGCCACGCGGCGTCGGCACCATGATTTCGATGCTCGTCGTCGGGCGGCTCATGAGCAGGATTGACGCCAGGATCCTCGTCGTCATCGGCTTCCTGCTGACCGCGCAGTCGCTCTACACCATGTCCAGCTTCACCCCGCAGATGGACAATTGGCTGATCATCAGCTCCGGCGTCATCCAGGGCCTGGGCATGGGGATGGTGTTCGTGCCGCTGTCGACCGTCGCCTTCGCCACGCTCGACGTGCGCTTCCGCACCGATGCCACGGCTCTGTTCAGCCTGGTGCGCAATCTTGGCTCGTCGATCGGCGTGTCGGTCGTGACGGTGTTGATGGTGCGCAACACGCAGATCAACCATGCCGAGCTTTCGGCCTTCATCAATCCGTTCAACCCCAATCTGTGGGCTGTCTCGCCGGCTGCCGCAGGCGGCGACCCAACGGCGCTCTCGCAGGTCGATCGCATGGTCAATCTCCAGGCCATGATGATCTCCTACGTCAACGACTTCAAAATACTCATGGTGATGACGCTGCTTGCCATCCCGTTTGTTTTCCTGCTGCGCAAGCCGAAGCAGGCGCCAGCCGGCGGCGCGCCGGCGGCGCATATGGACTAGCTTTCCATCAAATCGTCTTGGGGGTGGCGCACCGAACCGGCACGTTTTCCTATTTTCCGAGCACGAGGCTCCAGTAACGGAGCTTGCTGTCGCTGCCGTCGCGCACATAGGCAAGGCCGAAGCGTGTGAAGCGCGGGTCGAGCATGTTGCGGCGATGGCCTGGTGAATGCACCCAGATGTCGAACAGCTTCTCGAGGTCGAAACGACCCTCGGCGATGTTCTCCGCCGCGGCACCGGAAATTCGATTGTCCCTGACGCGCGAGGCGAAATCCTTGCCCCAGCCGGTGGTGTGGCTCACGCGGCGGCGCTGCGCCATATAGCCTGCCTGCTGCAGGGCGGCCTGTTCGAGCTGCCGGTCGGGGACCAGCGGCGCGAGCCCGGCCGAGGCGCGGATGCTGGCCAGCGTGCTGGTGGCGGAGGAGGAGACCCCGGCGCCTTCGCCGGTTGGCAGTGAAACGGTGCTGCAGGCGGCGAGCCCCGCCAGGGCTGCGAGGCCGGTCAGCACCATGCGCCTGTTCAGCTTCGGGATCGGGTGGGTTTCGATTTTCGCTATGGTCATGCCTCTGAGATAATGGCGATCATGGCTTTTGCCGGGCAGGGCGGCGAAAATCGGAGAGGGGGCGACAGACTGACGCTGGCCGGTACAACGCTGATCGGCGTGGCATGCTGGGCGGAATTTCACCAGGCGATCGACGGCGCTGCCTATCCCAGGCTGGCCGGATTGCGCCTCGCATCGAAACCGATCCGGCCGTGCGTTACCGCCATTTTTCTCAACGCTACCGCTGGCGCCGCCGGACGTCAGGTTGTCTCTCATTTCACCAGAGTGATCATCCGATCGGCATACATTGTGCGATTTCCAAGCGCCGCCGCGCAGTCGGACTTGACGGACGAGTTCCCGGTCATCTGTATCGTATTGCCGACAAGCCTGAGACAGTCGCCCTGGGCGCTCATATCAGAATTGCCGGCGTAGGAAATGGGCGCGTCCGGCGCGTAGATGAAACCGCTGAGCACGGAATTTGCGCCACCATTCAATGTCAGGGCAGACGTGTTGCCGTGATCCTGGAAAATGGTGATGCCAGCATAAGGGCCGCTGGTGGGCGGGGAAAGGTTCACCTTCTCATTGGCATTTATGTAGATCTGAGCGCTTTCCATGAGGAAAATGGTCACGCCCTGGCCAGTCAGGCTGCCGTTTCCCCCTGGCTTTATGGTGGTGCCGCGCATGATGTAGACGCCCGGATTAAGCGTGATGTTCCCCGATAATGTCTTGTCGCAATAAGTGCCGGGCGACAGCGTGTAGGTTTTGCCGTTCGGGACAGGCAAACACAATGTGTAAGGGGGAGGAACGACGTCGGCCAATGGATCAAAGGATGCGTACCTATGTTCGTGCGGCGTTCCGCAGGCGAGACTGGCGCTGGGTGGCAACAGCCCGCTGGTGCCACCGACGGTTGAGACACAGCCGGCCGAAACCAGTGCGGAACCACCCCTGTTGACGGAATCCGACGCGTCCGAGTTCGCCGCGATCACGCAATTGTCCATCGAGACGTTGGTCGAGCCCTGCAGGTTCACGGCGGCGGACGCATGCGGATCGAGCGCCAGCACGCAGGCCTGCGCGCCAGGTTTTATCTTGACCGAGGCCGAGCGGTAGGCCTGCCAGGGGGCCGAGGCGCTGATGAAGCTTGGGCGGCTTATGCTGGACGACAGCGAGATAAAGTAGGCGCTTGGACTGCCGCTTGCCGTTGCCGCGAAAGCGGAGACGCTGCCCAAATATTCCTGCTGGTCGGCCGCGCTCATATTGGCGGCGAAGAACTGCAGCCCAAGCTGCTGGACATCGCCAGCCGCCATATCGGGAGAGAACTTCGTGCCGATGGCGAGCCCAGCCGCGTCCAGCGAGTTCTGGAGTTGCGAGGCGTCATGGCTCGTGCCGATCAGATCGACGGCGCCGGCCAAACCAATCATTATTGGCAGCATAGCGACGGCGGTCGTTATGGCAAAGTTGCCGCGCTCCGAAGACCAGAAGGCTTTCAATGCGAACATAATCCCTCACCGAAACTCGTAAAGCTCAGGTGATACGCCAGGGATCCCTACGAGTAATTTAAGTAAATGCTAAAATGCGTAAATGCTAAAATGCAGCACAATGATTGGCCAAAACGAAGGTCTGCCAAGGTACGCCATATGAGAGGCCATACGGAGAGTTGAACACAACGAGGAGTTGCTCCCCAGGCCATTGACCCGGCGACAATCGCCTCCAACTCTGCTATCATGCTTCTCGATCTTGAAATGGCAGCTCTGGCGGCCATCCAGGCGGTGACCGCCCCGACACACGGGAGGAAGGTTATGGCCGGCTTTCATGTCATGGCGGACGCACGTGGAATGCATGTGCAGCCGGCGGTGCGCCGCATCACCACGTCGGACCTTTGGGATGCGTTGCGTCTCGGGTTCGAGGATTTCTGGGCAAAACCATCGCACTACGTGTTCCTGTGCCTGATCTATCCCATCGTCGGCCTGATCCTGACGCAGTGGACGTCCGGCGCCAATGCCATCCAGCTCATCTATCCCCTGATGTCGGGTTTCGCGCTGGTCGGGCCGTTTGCGGCGCTCGGCCTTTACGAGATCAGCCGCCGGCGCGAGCTCGGCATGAACACCTCCTGGCGGCACGCGTTTGATGTCCGGCGCTCGTCCGCGATCCCGTCGATCGCCGTCATTGGCGTCATGCTGGTGGCGCTGTTCCTGTTGTGGCTCTACACCGCGCAATCGATCTACATTGGCCTGTTCGGAGACCAGCCGCCGGCCTCGATCGGCGGCTTCATCCGCGACGTGCTGACCACCAGTAAGGGCTGGACGCTGATCCTTGCCGGTAATGCCGCGGGCTTTGTCTTTGCCGTAATCGTGCTGGCCACCACTGTGGTTGCCTTCCCGCTGCTGCTCGACCGCGACGTCGGCGCCGTCTCAGCCATCGAGACCTCGGCCCGGGCGGTGATGGCCAACCCGCTGCAAATGGCGCTGTGGGGCTTGCTGGTCGCCGTGCTTCTGGTGATCGGTTCGATCCCGCTGTTTGCCGGGCTCGCCGTCGTCATGCCGGTGCTCGGCCATGCCACCTGGCATCTCTACCGCAAGGTGGTCGAGCCGGAGCGGGCACAGCAGATAAGACGGCCGATGTAACGAATCAGGCACCCATGGCCTTCACCCTGCCGAGACTGCCCAACAAGGTCGTCTGTCTGACCTGCCTTTGTATCGGTAGCTATCTGCATGCCGCGCCAGCGCGCGCTGACCAGCCGGTGCAGTTTGAAAGCGCGGCTTCGGAGCCAACGCCATTTCAGAAGCGCATTGCGCAAGCGGGCGGCAACGTCCCGAGGGCCGTTCCCGGCACGCCGCTGCAGGGGTATTTAACGCGTCCGCCGGGTGAGGGGCCGTTCCCGGCTGTCGTGGTTCTGCACGGATGTTCAGGTTTGCCCCGAAGTGTAAGGAAAACCTGGTCCGAGCGACTGTCTTCCTGGGGTTACGTCGTCCTCGTCGTCGACAGCTTCAGCACCCGCGGCATTAAGGAGACCTGTGATGGCCTCCACCCTGTTGATCGCGTATATGACGCCTACGGCGCTCTGAAATACCTATCAAAATACAGTTTTGTCGACCCGCGGCGCATTGCGTTGATGGGGTTCTCCGCTGGCGGGAACGCAACGCTCGAGGCCTTGCAGTCTGGTGGAGACGAGCGGCTTATGGAGCGCAAATTCAAGGCTGCGATCGCCTACTATCCGGATTGTTCGGCAACGAATGGCGACATGGCGGTCCCGACCTTGATCCTGATCGGCGAGCTGGACGATCGGACCCCCGCCAAAAATTGCCAGGAGATGATGACGCAGCGCAGCGGCAAGGGAAGCTCTGTGCAGCTTGACGTCTACCCGGGTGCTCGTCACGGATTTGACTCCGCAGGATTGAAGACCGGCATCGAGGCCTATGGTCAGTACAATGCTGCCGAGCAATCCATCCTTGCCTCTCATGCATTCCTGAAAGAAGTCTTCGGCGGCTGACAGCGGCGACCGCCGGTTTGCACTCTCAGCGCTGCGCGTCTGTCGCCATCTTCAGCGCAAGAGCCGCCAGCACGGTTCCCATCATCCAGCGCTGGATGACCAGCCACAAGGGCCGTCCGGCGAGAAAGGTGGCGATTGAACCGGCCGTCACCGCGATGACGGCATTGACGCTGAGGCTGATCGAGATCTGTGTCGCGCCGAGCACCAGGAGCTGCGACAGGACGTGACCCTTGCCGGGGCTGATGAACTGCGGCAACAGCGACAGATAGAGCACGGCCACCTTCGGATTGAGCAGATTGGTCATCAGGCCCATGGCGAAAAGCTTGCGCGGCCGGTCCCTCGGCAATTCGCGCACTTCGAATGGCGAGCGTCCGCCCGGCTTCACCGCCTGCCAGGCCAGCCACAGGAGATAGAGCACGCCGGCAAAGCGCAGCGCATCATAGGCGTAGGGCACGGCGAGCAGCAGCGCGGTGATGCCGAATGCCGCCGCCAGTACATAGAAGACAAAGCCGAGCGCCACGCCGCCAAGCGAGATGAGCCCCGCCTTCGGCCCCTGCGACAGGGAACGCGAGATCAAATAGATCATGTTGGGGCCAGGCGTCAGCACCATGCCGAGGCAGACCAGCGCGAAGGCGAGATGATTGGCTGTTTCCGGCATCTGTTCTTCCCCAGCGCGCCGCGAATGGACGCGCGATCCGGCAGGCGGCCAAGATGTGCCTGTCCCGGGAGGCGCGCGCAAGTGCATGGCGGCGCCAGCCGTTGTTCCAGCCAGCCCCCGAAGCCTGAGGATCAGCCGACGATGCGCAGGTTCGACAATTCGTTGCCGATTTCCTTGAAATCGTTCGACAAGCTGGCGCCGGTGGCATTCCAGAACAGTTTTGCCGGCTTGCTCGCGTCCGTTGGATCCTTGCGGAAGCGCGAGTTCGACGAGCAGGATTTCAGCGCCTCGATCGCCTGCTGATCGGCGGTTTTGGTCGTCGACAGGTCGAGCGCCACCGTCATCACCATGATATTGGCTGCCTTGGCGTTGTTGCAAAGCGTCGCCATCTGCTCGTTGAGCGCATTGGTGTAGTTGCCGTTCGAATAGTCGAACTGGCCAATGGCGCTCGATGTGCCCATGAACAGGCGGCCCACCGAAGTGCCGTTGTAGCCTGGGTTGAGATAGCCGAAGGACGCATAGGTCGATTTCGAATCGGCGGGGTCGGAATGGCTGAGCGAGGACGGCGTGTAGTAGGTATTGGCGCCGTCGGTCAGCACGATGACGACCTTGTCGTTGCCTCTCTCGGTTTCCGGGCGGCCTTGCGTGAACGGCTCGCCGCTCGAAACCACCCGCCAACCCCAGGCCATGCCTTCGGGAACATTGGTGCCGCCATCGGGCTTCATCAGGTCGATCGCGGCCTTGATCGCGGTAAGCCCGGTGGTAACGCTGACATCGGTCAGCGGCGTGATCGGGTTGGTGGAGCAGCTGTAGTTCGGCCCGTTGCCGGCGGCCAGCGCCGGCGCATTGATCGGCCTCGGTTGGAAATATTTGGACATGTTGCGCAGCCGGGATTGGCCGGTGCTGCTCGTCGGGTCGTCATTCCACCAGCTGTTGATGGCGCCATAGGTCGTCGGCGCGGCCTCGTCGGGATCCTGGGTGAGCCTCCAATGGTTGCCGGGCTCGTCCGGGGCGAACATCGGCACAAACATCGTCGCCGGATCGCCGACCCCTATGCCGGTGTTCGCCGTGCCGCCGGAAGGCGCCGCGTCGTTGACATTGTAGGGATAAGGCCTGGCCTCGACGCAGCCCTGCCAACTGGCGAACGGGCCATAGGTGTCGATGTAGTCGTATTCGTCGTGGTCGCGTTTGCAGGTGTTGTTCGGGTTGTATTCGTCGCACACCACGCGCTTGCTGTTGACGACACGCTCATGGTTGGTGACGACCTTCATGTCGCGATAGAGCGAAAACCGGGTCAGCATCTGGCCTTCGTCGGTTCCCCATCCGGTGCCGCGCTTGTACCAGATGCCGTTGGTCTGCTGGGCGTATTTGTCGGCTGCGTTCAGCGTCGACCAGTCGAAATTCTCGTTCGATACCGGCGACAGGCCTTCGGTATCCATCCAGGGCGCATTGCCGTTGCCGGGCCCGACATTGACCGAGGCGGCAAACGGCACGAGGCCGAACTGCACCGGCCTGTCGACCTGCTTGATCATCGCCGCCTGCTGGGCCAGCGTGTCGACCAGCTGTTTTGCCGCGGTCTTGAGAAGGTCGATGCGCGTTTGCCCCGAGCCCGTTCCGGTCTTGGTCATCGACCCGGAATTGTCGAGTACCAGGGCGACTTCAAGAGTGTTCTTCAGCCGCACTTCCGAGGTGATGTTGAAGCTGATCCTCTGGTTGGCGTCGGTTTCGGATTTGCCGACGAGCTGGCCGAAGACCGGATAGAAATAGGGCTTATAGTCAAGCCGCGCGGTCATCTTGAGCAAGCCGCCGCCGGTGGTGTTGCTTGGCAAGGTGACGGTGAGCGTCGTATTGGCGGGATTGATCTTGTTGAGGTTGGCATTGAAGAAGTCGAGCGCATAGGCCCGCAACTGGTCGTCGGTGGCACCCTCCGTCAGCCGGCGCGCCGTGGCGAAGTTTGCGGCATCGAGCGCGTTCGAAACCGCCTGTTTTTCGCGGCTCATCTCGGTGAAGTCGACGGCCATTGCCAGGGCGCCCATCAGCGGAACCATAGCGACGACCGTCATAAGAGCATAGTTGCCGCGTTGGTCGCGGCAGAACTGACGCCAAAGTCCATGCATGTCTTGGAGCGGCCCCCGCCGGCGGATTCTCGATCGACGCCAGCTTTCCACAAAACGCTGAAGGCCGGGTTTGGCAAATCGCTCTATTGCCGGGTCAGCACTTCACCAACCGCTAACCAATCGTGCCTGGCGAAAGCTGGTGACAGGCCGGAATGGTTCGGCTAATCCGAACCGGCTGCGGCGAACCGTCTGTCGCGGCGGTCGCAACGATCATGACTGAAGGAAACGGCATGGCGGATTCGCCTGAAATCATCGGCTCGCTCGAAGACGTGTCGAAGGCCTATTCGGCAATCCTGTGCGACGTCTGGGGCGTGGTCCATAATGGCGAAACGCATTTCCCTGTGGCAGCCTCCGCATTGGCAAGGGCTCGAGAGGCGAAAATCCCCGTCGTCCTGATCACCAATTCGCCGCGCAGAAGTGCCGATGTCGTAGCGCAGATGAACGCGATCGGTGTTCCACCGTCAGCCTACGACCGGGTGGTTACCTCAGGCGACGTGACCCGGGATCTGATCGCCGAAGGGCCGCGCAAGATTTTCCATATCGGCGCCGACCGCGACTTCACCCTCTATGAAGGTCTCGACGTCGAGCTTGTCGAGGAGTTCGAGGCGTCCGGCGTCGTCTGTACCGGCCTGTTCGACGACGAGGTCGAGAAGCCCGAGGATTACACGGAGCTCCTGCGGCGGCTGCGCGCCAAGAACCTGCCTTTCATCTGCGCAAATCCCGACATCGTGGTCGAACGTGGCGAACGCATCATCTGGTGTGCCGGCGCGCTGGCGCGTGACTATGCCCAGCTCGGCGGCCGCACATTGATCGCCGGAAAACCTTACGCGCCGATCTACAATCTCGCGATGAAGGAGGTTGCCGAGATTCTGGGCCAGCCGGTCGAGCGCGGCCAGGTGCTGGCCATCGGCGACGGCATGATGACCGATGTGAAGGGCGCCGCCGACAATGGCTTCGATGTTCTTTATGTCTCCGGCGGTATCCATGCCCGCGACTATGGCGATGCCCTGCAACCGGATCCGGCAAGATTGGCGGCCTTCCTGGAAAAGCATGGCTATGGTCCGGTGGCCGTCATTCCCAGACTTCGGTAGGTGACGATGGCAGCCTTCCAGCGCATCCTGGCAACCGCGCCGCTTCCCGCCGACCTGCGCGGCGGCGTCGTGGCGATCGGCAATTTCGATGGCGTCCATCGCGGCCATCAGGCGGTGCTCGAGCGAGCCTCGGCCGAGGCAGGACGGCGCGGCGTGCCGGCCCTGGTGCTGACATTCGAACCGCATCCGCGCAAGATCTTCAGGCCTGATATCCCGTTGTTCGTGCTGACGCCGCCGCCGATGAAGGCGCGGCTGCTGTCGCTGCTGGGCTTTGCCGCGCTCGTCGAGCAGCCGTTCACGCGCGACTTCGCCTCGCTGTCGGCGGAAGCGTTCGTGACGGATGTGCTGGAAACGAACCTCGGCATTACTCACGCCGTAACCGGGTTCGACTTCCATTTCGGCAAGGATCGTCAGGGCGGCCCGGCCTACCTGATGGCGGCCGGCGAGCGTCACGGCTTCGGCGTCACGCTCGTCGACGCCTTCCGGGACGAGGGCGCCGAGGTGGTGTCGTCCAGCCGCATCCGCGGATTGCTGGGCGAGGGTGAGGTGGCTGAAGCCGCCGGTCTGCTCGGCTACCGGTTCACCGTCGAAAGCGAGGTGGTCGGCGGACAGCAGCTTGGCCGCACCCTTGGCTTTCCAACCGCGAATATGAGGCTGTCGGCTGAAGCCGCACTCAAGGAGGGCATCTATGTCGCCCGCTTCCGCCGCGCCGACGGCACGCTTCACGACGGCGTCGCCAGCTTTGGCCGACGCCCGACAGTCGACGACAACGGCGCGCCGCTGCTGGAAACCTTTGTCTTCGATTTCTCCGGCGACCTCTATGGCGAGGTTTGTCAGGTTTCCTTCTTCGGTTTCCTGCGTCCGGAGGTGAAGTTCGAGGGGCTCGACGCGCTGGTCGCGCAGATGAAGCGCGATGAAGCCGAGGCACGCGCGCTGCTTGCCGGCGTCAGGCCGCTCTCCGACCTCGACGCTGCGATGGCATTTTAAGCTACTTCTTCAGTGCCAGGCCAACGGCGATGAAGGTCCAGCCCTGGAAGATCAGATCGATCGCCAGGAACAGACCGAGCACCCACAGGCTGTTGACCGGCCAGCCCATGGCGATGATCAGGCCTGCAAGCGCGGTGATGACACCGGCGGCGACGATCCAGCCCCAGCCGCGTTCCGGCCGATGGCTGTAGCCGACCCAGGCCCTGAGCACCCCTGACGCGACGAGCGCAATCGCCAGCAGGAACGTCAGCACCGCCGAGGCAAGCAACGGATTGCCGAAAGCGAAGAAGCCGGCAACGGCGTACAGCAGTCCGCTGAGCAGCCAGTAGAAGAAGCGGCTCCAGGTCTTGACGCCGAACGCGTGCACGATCTCGATGATGCCCGCCATCAGCATCAGCCATCCCACGACGTAGACGGAAGCCACCGTGGCGACGAACAGGTTGGCGAAGGCAATGCCGCCGAAGATGAGCAGCAGCACACCGAGCGCGACAAACCATCCCCATTTTGTTCGTGTCTGTTCGATCGCGATTTTCAGGGCGTCGCCATGCAGGGTCATTGTCGCGGTCTCCATCGAGGGCTGCGGAATACTGCGGATGGAAGGTAATCCGGGCGCGGGCCAACGTCCAGTCGATGACCGGCAGCGGCATCGCGGCAAAGCGCGAGCGTATGTCTCGGGTTTAAATCAAATTTTACCAAACGGCCGTCAAAGCTGTCATCGGTAATCGTGTGTGTCGTGTTAGTGGAGTGGCCATGAGTCCGGTCGGAAGAATCTCTCTGGTGTTGGCCGCTGCGGTGCTGGGCGGGGCGGGCGCCGCCAATGCGGGCGAGGGCAGCTGGCTGTCCGGCGACTGGTATCTGACCGTTGGCGCCACCGGCCTGGTCGCGCCCAATTTCGAGGGCGGCAGGAAATACATGCTGAGCGCCCAACCCATCATCTCATTGGGCAAGGCCGGACCGGCGGCACGCTTTGTCTCGCGCAACGACAACATCTCGTTGGCGCTGGTCGACGATGGCGGTGTCCGCGCCGGCCTGACCGGCAAGTTCCTGTTTTCCCGCGACGACGACAACGCCGATGAACTGAAGGGCCTCGATCCGGTGCGCTGGGGCGGCGAAGTCGGCGGCTTCTTCGAATTCTATCCGACGGACTGGCTGCGCGCCCGCGCCGAGCTGCGCCAAGGCATTCGCGCCCACAACGGCTTTGTCGCCGACATCGCCGCCGATGCCTTCTACGACGTGACGCCGACCGTCAGGATTTCGGGAGGACCGCGTGTTTCCTTCGCCTCGGGCAACTATTTCGACGCCTATTATGGCGTCAACGCGCAGGAAGCGGTGGCCTCCGGCCTGAGCGAATACCATCCCGGTGGCGGGCTGAAATCGACCGGCCTTGGCGGCGCCATAACCTGGAAGGTGACCGAGCCGATGACCGCCAGCCTGTTTGGCGAATATTCGCGCCTGATGGGACCGGCGGCCGATTCCAGCCTGGTCAAGGAGCGTGGCGACCGCAACCAGTTCACGGTCGGCGTGTCGACCACCTACCGCTTCGATTTCACGATGTAGGTGAATCGAACGAGAGACGCTTTATTCCTGCCGTGGCTTCGGCTAAAAGCCCAGCCATGACCAGCTTTTCGCGCCTTTTCGCGATCGCGATACGAATTACAGGCCCGGTGTTCCGGGTGGCCTGAGCGCCGCCGGAGCCGCCGGGAGTTTCTGCGCGCCCCTCGCGCTTTTTTCATAACATGATAGTTCACGCCCGAGCTTGTACGCCCGCCGGGCAATGCACATGGCAGACCAATGACCGACACAACTGAAACGATCGACTATTCCAAGACGCTTTATTTGCCGCAGACGGACTTCCCGATGCGCGCCGGCTTGCCGGAGAAGGAGCCGCTGCTGGTCAAGCGCTGGCAGGACATGGATCTCTACCGCAAGCTGCGCGAGAGCGCTGCCGGCCGCACGAAATACGTGCTGCATGACGGCCCGCCCTACGCCAATGGCAACATCCATATCGGCCATGCGCTGAACAAGATCCTCAAGGACGTCATCACCCGCTCGTTCCAGATGCGCGGTTACGACTCGAACTATGTGCCCGGCTGGGACTGTCACGGCCTGCCGATCGAATGGAAGATCGAGGAGCAGTACCGCGCCAAGGGCAAGAACAAGGACGAGGTGCCGGTCAACGAGTTCCGCAAGGAATGCCGCGAATTCGCCGCGGGTTGGATCACGGTGCAGGGGGCCGAGTTCCAGCGCCTCGGCGTCATCGGCGACTTCAAGAACCCCTATACGACGATGGCTTTCCATGCCGAGTCGCGCATCGCCGGCGAGCTGTTGAAGTTCGCCATGTCGGGCCAGCTCTATCGCGGCTCCAAGCCGGTGATGTGGAGCGTGGTCGAGCGCACGGCGCTGGCCGAGGCCGAGATCGAGTACCACGACTATGAGAGCGACACGATCTGGGTGAAGTTTCCGGTCGCCAGCCTTGTCCGCCCCATCGACGATGGCCAGACCAAGCTGACGGAGGGCGCCCTCGATCTGCTGCAGGCCCACGTCGTCATCTGGACGACGACGCCGTGGACGATCCCAGGCAACCGCGCCGTCAACTATTCGCCGCGTATAAATTATGGCCTCTACGAGGTTACGGCGGCCGAGAACGCATTCGGCCCGCAGCCGGGCGAAAAGCTGATCTTTGCCGACGCACTGGCCGAAGACTCCTCGGCCAAGGCCAAGGTTACCTTGAATCGTCTCCGCAGCGTTTCGGCGCAAGAGCTTGGAAGCCTTACGCTTTCACATCCGCTCAAGGGTTTTTGCGGCGGCTACGAATTTGCCGTTCCGATGCTCGCCGGCGACCATGTCACCGACGATGCCGGCACCGGCTTCGTCCACACCGCGCCCGGACACGGCCGCGAGGACTTTGACGCCTGGATGGACGCGGCGGTGGATCTGCGCGCACGCGGCATCGATCCCGCCATCCCGTTCACCGTTGACGATGGCGGCTTCTTCACCAAGGACGCGCCGGGTTTCGGACCGGACCGCGAGGGTGGGCCGGCGCGCGTCATCGACGACAACGGCAAGAAGGGCAACGCCAACCAGGCCGTCATCGACGAGCTGATCAAACGCAACGCGCTGTTCGCGCGTGGCCGGCTGAAGCACAGCTATCCGCATTCATGGCGGTCCAAAAAACCGATCATCTTCCGCAACACGCCGCAATGGTTCGTCTATATGGACAAGGACCTCGGCGACGGCTCGACGTTGCGCAGCCGGGCGCTCAAGGCCATCGACGAAACCCGTTTCGTGCCCGCCGCCGGCCAGAACCGCATCCGCGCCATGATCGAGGAGCGCCCGGACTGGGTGCTGTCGCGCCAGCGCGCCTGGGGCGTGCCGATCGCCGTCTTCGCCGATGTCGACGGCAATGTGCTGAAGGACGAAGCGGTCAACCAGCGCATCATGGACGCCTTCGAGAAGGAGGGCGCCGACGCCTGGTTCGCCGCTGGCGCCAAGGAGCGTTTCCTTGGCAATCACGATGCCTCCAAATGGAAGCAGGTGATGGACATCCTCGACGTCTGGTTCGATTCGGGCTCGACGCATGTCTTCACGCTGGAGGATCGCCCTGACCTGAAATGGCCGGCCGACGTCTATCTCGAAGGCTCCGACCAGCATCGCGGCTGGTTCCATTCCTCGCTGCTGGAAAGCTGCGGCACCAGTGGCAGGGCGCCTTACGATACTGTCGTCACCCATGGTTTCACCATGGACGAGGATGGCCGCAAGATGTCGAAGTCGCTCGGCAACACCGTGGTGCCGCAGGACGTCATCAAGCAGTCGGGCGCCGATATCCTGCGTCTGTGGGTGGTGACGACCGACTACTGGGAGGACCAGCGGCTCGGCAAGAACGTGCTGCAGACCAACATCGATACCTACCGCAAGCTGCGCAACACCATCCGCTGGATGCTCGGCACGCTCGCCCATGACGATGGCGAAGAGGTGCCGCTGGAGAAGATGCCGGAGCTGGAGCGGCTGATGCTGCACCGGCTGGCCGAGCTCGATGAGGTCGTGCGCTCGGGCTACGACGCCTTCGAATTCAAGCGCATCACCCGCATGCTGCTCGATTTCATGGTGGTCGAGCTGTCCGCGTTCTATTTCGACATCCGCAAGGACGCGCTCTACTGCGACGCGCCGTCGAGCCTGAAGCGCAAGGCTTCCGTGCAGGTGGTGCGCCATCTCTTCGATTGCCTGGTGAAATGGCTGGCGCCGATGCTGCCCTTCACCATGGAGGAGGCCTGGCTCGATCGTCATCCCGACTCGGTCTCGGTGCATCTCGACCAGTTTCCGCAAATCCCGGCGGACTGGAAGAACGAGGCGCTGGCGGAAAAGTGGCGCCAGGTGCGGCAGGTGCGGCGCGTCGTTACCGGCGCGCTGGAGATCGCGCGCGCCCAGAAGGTAATCGGATCGTCGCTGGAAGCGGTGCCGGTCGTCACCATCAACGATGCAGCGCTCGAAGCGGCGATTTCAGATGTCGACATGGCCGAGATGGCGATCACCAGCGATCTGGTCATCGCGCATGGCGAGGCACCGGCTGGTGCCTTCGCGATCGACGACGTCAGGGGTGTCGCCGTGGTGGTCGAGAAGGCCGAGGATCGCGGCCTGTTAAAATGCGCACGCTCATGGCGCTACACCGCCGATATCGGCCAGGATCCGGAATTCCCGGATGTTTCGGCCAGGGATGCGGCGGTGCTGCATGAATTGAAGGCGCTTGGCCGGCTTTGACAGGCCGGCCGGCCAGCTTGATCGGTGCACAAATGCCACGCCGGGCGGGTGAAAACCGCCCGCGCGTTGCCCTTAACGAGTGGTTGAGGTAAACACGCGAAACTCCGGAAGACAAATTGTCGCCGGATTTCCGTCGCAAGTGCTTGGACGATGGGGACCGGCCAGAAGGCTGGTGGCAATCGAGAGGCTGTCTAGAGTGGGACTTTTTGGCATGACCGAGAGATATAATGCGCGCCTGGCGCTGCTGGCGCCGCTTGTCGCGTCGGGCCTCGCTTTGTCCGGCTGCATGGGCTCTCCGACCTACGGCACCGACAAGACCGCCGGCGAACAGCTGGCCGGCGATATTTCAGGCGCCTTTTCATTTGCGCCGAAGCGCAAGGAACAGATCGACTACAAGCCGCGTCCGACGCTTGTAAAGCCGGCGCCCGGCCAGAAGGAAGCGCTGCCGGCCCCGCAGGACAGCATCGAGACGGCGAGCGCCGAATGGCCCGAATCGCCCGAGCAGCGCCGCGCCCGCTTGCGGGCCGATGCCACCGCCCATCAGAACGACCCGGCCTATCAGTCGGAGATCGTCGACGACGTGCAAACTGATCCGGCCTCGGTGAAAAGGGCGATGGCGGAGTCAGGCTCGAGCCACCCGCCGGCATGGACACCGGCCGATTCCGACAAGGGCCGTGCCGCCGAGATCCAGCGTCGCCTCGCCGACAGCAAGCAGGGCGATCCGAACACCCGCAAATATCTGAGCGAGCCTCCAGTGCAGTATCGTGTCGCGGCCGGCACCGCGCCGCAGAACGAGCTTGGCGAGGACGAGTACAAGAAGGAACGCCGTCTCAAGAAAGAGGCGGAAGGCAAGAAGGGCAGCGGCTGGTTCGATTGGCTGTAAAAACACCGAATTGTGTCGCCGGGCGTAGCGCCCGGTTCAGCCGCGCCGCTCCCGAAAAAATTCTTTGAGCAGCAGGGCTGCTTCGGTCTCGCCCATGCCCGGATAGATGTCGGGCGCGTGGTGGCAGGTCGGCGAGGCGAAGAAGCGCACGCCGTTGACCACCGCACCGCCCTTGTCGTCGGCGGCGCCGAAATAGAGCCGGCGCAGCCGGGCGAAGGAAATGGCGCCGGCGCACATGGCGCAAGGCTCCAGCGTCACATAGAGATCGTGCCCGGTCAGTCGCTCGGCCGACAGTTTGCGGCAGGCTTCGCGGATGACCAGCATCTCGGCATGCGCGGTCGGGTCGGCAAGTTCGCGTGTGCGGTTGCCGGCGCTGGCGACAACACCAGCGCCATTGGCGATGACGGCGCCGACCGGCACTTCGCCTCGCAAGGCGGCAGCTTCGGCCTCCTTCAGCGCCAGCGCCATGAAATCGGGCCGCTTCACGCGATTTCCACTCCGATTATCTCCTCGCCACCTGACGGTGATCCTGTTATGGAGCGCATGACCTCGAAAATCGGGACTCGGTTTTCGAAAATGATCATGCGCCACATCAAAAGTGCTACAGCGTTCGTTGCGCGCCCCAAAGGATGCGCCACGCTGTAGCAGCGCAAACGGATAAAGGCCACATGGACGACAACGACAAGAAATTCCGACCCAGGAAGGGTCCGGCCAAGAGTGGGCCGAAAGCCGCGGGACCGCGCAGCCGCGATGGCGCCGCGGGCAAGGGCGGCAAACCGTCCTTTGGCGCCAAGAAACCTTACGCACCGCGTGGCGACCGGCCGATGGCTGCCGATGGCGAGCGGCCGAAGCGCGATTTCAAGGGCGGCGACAAGCCTTTCAGCAAAGGCCCGCGTCCCGAAGGCAAGCCTTTTGAGAAACGCGAGGGGCCGCGCAAGCCCTATGCACCGCGCGGCGATCGCCCGGTGGCCGCCGAAGGCGAGCGCAAGCCCTATGAAAAGCGCGAGGGGCCACGCAAGCCCTACGCACCGCGCGGCGACCGCCCGGTGGCCGCCGAAGGCGAGCGCAAGCCCTACGAGAAGCGCGAAGGGCCGCGCAAACCCTACGCACCGCGGGGCGACCGGCCGGCTGGGGCGGCAGCGGGCGGCGAAAAGCGCTTCGACCGTCCCAAGCGCGATTTCGGTGACCGCGCCCCCCGTGACGCCGGCGATCGCCCAAGGCGTGACTTCGCCGACCGCCCCAAGCGTGACTTCGGCGATCGCCCGAAGCGGGATTTCAACGATCGGCCGCAAGGCGCGTCAGGCGGCAGCTTCAAGCCACGCCCGCGTCCCGCCGAGGCTGCGGAAGAGGCAGGCGAGCGCATCGCCAAGCGGCTGGCCCGCGCCGGCCTCGCCTCGCGCCGCGATGCCGAGGAACTGATCGCCGCCGGCCGCGTCAAGGTCAATGGCCGCGCCCTGACTTCACCGGCCTTCAACGTGATGCCTGATGACATCATCCATCTCGACGGTATGGAAATCCCGCCGATCGAGCGCACAAGGCTGTTCCTGTTCCACAAGCCGGCCGGCGTCGTCACCACCAACCGCGATCCCGAGGGCCGCAAGACCGTCTTCGACGTGCTGCCGGCTGAATTGCCGCGGCTGATGACCATCGGCCGGCTCGACATCAACACCGAAGGCCTGCTGCTGCTCACCAATGATGGCGGCCTGTCGCGCGTGCTCGAACTGCCGGCCACCGGCTGGCTGCGCCGCTACCGCGTGCGCGTCCACGGTAAGGTCGAGGAAAGCGCGCTTGCCGGCCTGCGCGAAGGCATCGCCGTCGACGGCGTCTTTTACGGCGCCATCGAAGCGACGCTCGATCGCGAGCAAGGCACCAATGCCTGGCTGACGATCGGCCTGCGCGAGGGCAAGAACCGCGAAGTCAGGAACATCCTGGGTTCGCTCGGCCTCGACGTGACGCGGCTGATCCGTATCTCCTACGGGCCGTTCCAACTCGATGACCTCGCCGAGGGCCATGTGCTGGAAATCAAGGGCAGGGTGTTGCGCGACCAGCTTGGCGAGCGCCTGGTCGAGGAATCCGGCGCCAATTTCGACGCCGATGTCACCAAGCCGTTTTCCAACAAGCCGGTGCGGCGCACCGAAGTTCGCGAGCCGGAGCCGGAACGGCCGAAATTCACCCGCGATGGCGAGCGCCGCCCGATCGGCGAGGGCGGGTTGATCAAGAATCGCAAGCGCCGCGAAGGCAGCCGCGATGAGGCTCTGGGCAAACTGTCGACAAGCCCCGACAGAAACGCTGAGAAGAGTTTTGGCGAACGCGCCCCGCGTCCCGAACGCAGCTTTGGCGACAAGCCGCGCGGCAATTTCGGCGACAAACCGCGCGGTGGCTTCGGCGACAAGCCGCGTGGTGCTTTTGGTGGCAAGCCGGGCGGTGGCAAAAAGTCCGAGCGCGAGCAGCGGCCGATCGAGCCGCCCGGCCAGCGCAAGGCCAATGTTTGGATGGCGCCAGGCGCGCGACCGATCGGCAAGGGCAGGGCCGAAGCCGACGCCGCCAAGGCGGCTGACGCCAAGGCGCGCAAGGCCTCGTTCAAACCGACCTATGGCAAACCGGCCGGTGCAAAGCCGTTCGGCAAGCCGCGCGGCGAACGTCCGGGCGGGGCTGGCGGCGGTGAGCGTCCGCGCAACGGTCCCCGGGGCCCCAAAGCGAGATGAGAATCGTCGGCGGTGAGTTTCGCGGGCGTCCGTTGGCGACGCCGCGCTCGAGCGCCATCCGTCCGACGACCGATCGTACCCGCGAGGCGGTCTTCAACGTGCTGGCGCATCGCTTTGCCGAGCAATTGGACGGCGCACGCGTGCTCGACCTGTTCGCCGGCACCGGCGCGCTGGGGCTCGAAGCGCTGTCGCGCGGTGCCTCCTACGGTGTCTTCATCGAGGAATCGGCGGAAGGCCGTGGCCTGATCCGCGACAATGTCGAGGCCTTCGGGCTGACCGGCCGCACCAAGATCTTCCGCCGCGATGCCACCGGCCTCGGCGAGGCCGGCACGCTGGCGCCGTTCGGCCTTGTCTTCGCCGACCCGCCCTATGGCAAGGGCCTTGGCGAGCGCGCCTTGCAGTCGGCCAAAGCCGGCGGCTGGCTTCGCCCCGGCGCGCTGTGCGTGGTCGAAGAGGCCGCGGCGGCGTCCTTCGAGCCAGGCCCCGGCTTTTCGGTGCTGGACGAACGCAACTATGGCGAGACCGTCATCCGCTTCATCGAGGCGGCCTGATACGCCTCGTATCCTTGGCCGGGCATCCATGGGCCGGCCTCTTTGCCGCCGCCTTTGCCGGCAACATGATCAACAAATCACTTTGCTTGTCGCCAGCACCTTGCCTATCGTCTGTCGACAGAACCGGAGCCGTTGATGACATCCAGGATTGAATGGCTGCGGGGAACGCTGTTGGCGACCTCCTTGGCTTTTGTCACGACCAGCCCAGTGCTGGCCGAGAGCCCCGTCTTGCCCAACACGGTTCCGGCCGAGTTCAAGGTCACGGATTTCCTGCTCGACAACGGCATGGAGGTGGTCGTCATTCCCGACCACCGTGCGCCGATCGTCACCCACATGGTCTGGTACAAGATCGGCAGCGCCGACGAGCCGCCCGGCAAATCCGGCATCGCGCATTTCTTCGAACATCTGATGTTCAAGGCAACGACCAACCATGCGGCCGGCGAGTTCGACCGCGCCGTCTCCGATATCGGCGGCTCCAACAACGCCTTCACCTCCTACGACTATACCGCTTTCCACGAGACGGTGGCGCCGTCGGCGCTCGAGCTGATGATGAGCTTCGAGGCTGACCGCATGCGCAACCTCATCCTCACCGACGATGTCATCAAGACCGAGCGCGACGTCATCCTCGAGGAGCGCCGCTCGCGTATCGACAACAGCCCCGAGGCTGTGCTGGACGAGGAGGTCGATGCGACGCTGTGGCAGAACCAGCCCTATCGCATTCCGGTCATCGGCTGGATGCAGGAGATGCAGCAGCTGAACCGCGTCGACGCCACCGCCTTCTACGACAAATACTACCGGCCCAACAACGCCGTGCTGATCGTCGCCGGCGATGTCGAACCGGACACGGTGCGGGCGCTGGCCGAAAAGACCTATGGCAAGGTGGCGCGCGGCCCCGATCTGCCGCCCCGCATCCGCCCGGTCGAGCCGGAGCAGAACACCAAGCGCACGGTCACGCTCTCCGACGCGCGCGTCAGCGTGCCGAGCTTTTCCACGCAATGGGTGGTGCCGTCCTATCATTCGGGAAAGCCGGGCGAGGCGGAAGCGCTCGACCTCTTGGCGGAGATCCTCGGCGGGGGCAATCGCAGCCGGCTGTACCAGGCGCTCGTCGTCCAGCAAGGTATCGCATCCAGCGCCGGCGCCTTTTTCCAGGGCACCATGCTCGACGACACCAACTTCACCGTCTACGGCGCGCCGCGCGGCGATGCCAGGATTTCCGACGTCGAAGCGGCAGTCGATGCGGAGGTGGTGCGCATCGTCAAGGATGGCGTGACGCCATCGGAACTGGAAAAGGCCAAGGACCGCTATGTCAGGTCGATGATCTTTGCCCGCGACAAGCAGGATTCCATGGCCAACATCTACGGTTCGACGCTGGCCACCGGCGGCAATGTGCAGGACGTCCAGCAATGGACGGACCGCATCCGCAAGGTCACCGCAGACGAGGTCAAGGCGGTCGCCGCGCGCTATCTGGTGCTCGCCCGGTCGACGACCGGCTATCTCTTGCCGCAGCAACAAGCGGGGAATTGATGATGAATTCGATCCCCATGAGCGAGGCAGCCCCCTCATCCGGCCGCTTCGCGGCCACCTTCTTCCCGCTGGGGAGAAGAGGCTGGCGCCAGCGCTGGCAAGCTCCTCTCCCCGTCGGGGAGAGGTCAGCCGAGCAAAGCGGAGGCTGGGTGAGGGGGAGCGCCGGCTTCCGCGATTGGTCGCTGCCGACGATTGCCGCATGGCGTGCCCTCACCACCCTCTTTCTCTCCATCCTCTTCCTCATCCTGCCGGCGCTCACCGCGCGGGCCATGGAGATCCAGTCCGTCACCTCCCCAAAGGGCATCACCGCCTGGCTGGTCGAGGATTATTCCGTGCCGGTCGTCGCCATCCGCTTCGTCTTTGGCGGCGGCTCGACGCAGGATCCTGTCGGCAAGGAAGGACTGGCCAATCTAATGACCGGCCTGTTCGACGAAGGCGCCGGCCCGCTCGATAGTGAAGACTTCCAGATCAAGCTCGACGATGCCGGCGCCGAGATGAGCTTCGACGAGAGCCGCGACGGCATCTACGGCTCGATGCGCATGCTGGCCGAGCAGCGCGACCAGGCCTTCGACCTGCTGCGGCTGGCGGTCAACGAGCCGCGCTTCGACCAGTTGCCGATCGACCGCATCCGTTCCCAGATCCTGTCCGGCATCATCGCCGGCGAAAACGACCCGGACACGGTGGCGCAGAACAAATGGGCGCGCGCCCTCTATGGCGACCATCCCTATTCCCGCTCCGATCAGGGCACCAAGGAAAGCATCGCCGCCATCACGTCCGATGATCTGAAAGGCCTGCACAAAGCGGTGTTCGCGCGCGGCGGCCTGCATGTCGCCGTGGTCGGCGCCATCGACGCGGAGACGCTGAAGAAGAAGCTCGACATGGTGTTCGGCGACCTGCCGCAGAACCAGGCGCTGAGGCCTGTGGCCGATATCGACCCGAAGCTGGCGCAGCATATCGAGGTCGACTACGACCTGCCGCAGACCTCCCTGCAGCTCGCTTTTCCCGGCGTGAAGCGCAAGGCGGCGGATTTCTTCCCCGCCGTGCTGATGAACGAGATCCTCGGCGGCGGCACCTTCACCTCGCGCCTGTTCCAGGAAGTGCGCGAAAAGCGCGGACTGGCCTACAGCGTCAACTCCTCGCTGATCAACCAGGACCACGCCAGCGCGTTGATCGTCAGCACCGGCACCCGCTCCGACCGCGCGGCCGAGACGCTGGGCATCGTCCGCGATGTGGTCAAGCAATTGGCCGAGCAAGGCCCGACCGAAGCGGAACTGGCGGCGACCAAGAAATACATGATCGGCGCCTACGCCATCAACAATCTGGACTCGTCCAGCGCCATCGCCTCGACATTGGTCGAGTTGCAGCTCGACGATCTCGGCATCGACTACATGCAGCGCCGCGCCGGCTACATCAACGCGGTGACGCTCGAACAGGTCAAGGCGGCGGCGAAAAAGCTGCTGACCACCGAGCCGACCATCATGGTCATCGGCCCGAAACTGGCCGGAGCCGGCAAGGGATGAGCCCCACCTTCGGCATCGCCTTCGGCGGCGGCGGCGCGCGCGGGCTGGCGCATATCCATGTCATCGAGGCGCTGGACGAGCTGGGCATCAGGCCGGTGGCCATAGCCGGCTCGTCGATCGGCGCCATCATGGGTGCCGGCATGGCATCGGGCATGACCGGCAAGGACATCCACGACTACGCCCGCTCGATCCTCGGCCGCCGCGCTGAGGTGGCCAGCCGCATGTGGCGGGCGCGGCCGGGCACGATAGCCGAAGCCATGCAGAACGGCATCCGCGTCAGCCAGTTCAATGTCGAGCGCATCCTGAAAGCCTTTCTGCCCGAGGCCATCCCCGAAACCTTTGCCGAGCTGAAAATCCCGCTGAAGGTGACGGCGACCGACTATTTCGGTCACAAGCTGGCCGTCTTCGAAGACGGCGACCTGCACTCCGCGCTGGCGGCGTCAGCGGCCATCCCTGCCGTGTTCCGTCCGGTGATACGAGACGGCAGGCTGCTGATCGACGGCGGCATCTACAACCCCGTGCCGTTCGACCTGATCGAGAACGACGCCGACATCATCATCGGCGTCGACGTCGTCGGCGCACCGGAAGAGGCCGACCGCAAACAGCCGACCTCCGTCGACCTGATGTTCGGCGCCACGCAATTGATGATGCAGTCGATCATCGCCAACAAGCTGAAGCAATGCCGCCCCGACATCCTGGTCCGCCCGGCAGTGTCGAGATACCGCGTCCTCGATTTCCTGAAGATCGACGCGCTGATGAACGAGACGGTGGATATCAAGGACGAACTGAAGCGGCAGGTGGAGAAGGCGGTGGAGGCGAGGAATAGCGCCGCCATCAAGGGGAGACGGGGCAAGCAGGTCGGGTGAGGATGCATCTTCCCCATTCGATCTGAAAGGCTCCAACCGATTTACGACTTCGCCGCCACCGGCGCATACTCCAGCGCCACAACGCCGTTGCTGAATGGCGTGGCCGAAATCAGTTCGAGCGACACCGGTTCGCCGCCTGGGAACAGCGGCTTGCCTTGGCCGACGGTGCCGGGATAACTGAGCAGCCTGACGCGGTCGACCAGGCCATGGCGCAGCAATTCCTGCGCGACGCTGAGGCTGCCATGCACATAGATGTTGCCGCCGCTGCCTTGCTTCAGCGTCCTGACCGCTTCCGGCAGCGGTCCCTTCAGCAATTCGGCAGGCTTCCAGTCGAGCGCCTTCAGGCTGTTCGACGCGACATATTTCGGCAGCGCGTTGAACCGTTCGGCAAAATCTCCGGTTTCCGTCGGCCAGGAGCCGGCAAAGATCTCATAGGTCGTGCGCCCCAAAAGCATGGCGCCGCTATCGGCAAGCTCGTCCTCCTTGAACCTGTTCATCTCGTCGTTCCAGGTCACGCTTGGCAGCTTCTCGACCTCGGCAATGCCATCGACGCTGATGAATTCGGTGACGATAAGTTTTCGCATGGCGTTCTCCTTCTTCGCTCAAAGGACGGACCGCGCAGGGTCATTGCGACACGCTTCATAAAATATATCGCTGCGCTTCGTTGCAGGGTGGCGCTTTCAGCGCGAGCCTGCGAAAGACCGATACCACGGGGAAGTGCGACCGGCCTGGACTAAACCGCAAAGTTCGGATTTTGATGCCACATCAGAAGTAGTTATTATTCCCAAGAGCGCATTGCAGGAAGATCATGGAATTCGGGGTTTTCATTCATCGCTCGGATTCGCGGTACAATGATCGCCCCGCAGAGCAATACCAGTTTCCTCGTCCGTATCTGCGCCGCGTTGAGGCGTGTGTCGGCAAGTGGATCATCTACTACGAGCCCAGCAAGGTAAACGATACACGGGGCTATTACGCTGTAGCGAAAATCCAGCAGATCATCCCTGATCCTGTGATATCAGACATGTACCTCGCGCTGATTGAGCCCGGAACCTACCTCGATTTCGTCAATCCTGTTCAATTTAATGGATCTGATGGTCTCGTCGAGCGAGGCCTGCTCAACGATGAAGGACGGATTTCGGGCCGTGCCCAATCTGCAGTCCGTGCACTTAGCGCAAATGACTTCAACCGCATCATCGATCTGGGCCTGGATACGAATGAGTTGTTGCTGCCGCGCGTTGATGAGGTCGGCATATCTGCCGGCTTTCAGGATGAGCAGGCGCCATTCGAATTCGAGCAGAGTCGTGATCGCGTAAGCTACATCGGATCGCGAATCGTGCGGGACCGCATTTTCCGTCGCGTCGTCTTACGCGCTTATGACGAGCGCTGCGCAATCACGGGTCTCAAGCTGATAAATGGCGGCGGCCGGGCAGAAGTTTCTGCTGCACATATTCGACCGGTCGAGGCGAACGGGCCTGATGTCGTCAACAATGGGATCGCACTGTCCGGCACTGCGCATTGGATGTTCGACCGTGGATTGATCAGCCTGTCGGACGATTTGGAAATCCTGATCTCCAGACAGGTCAATGACTTAGACAGTGTGCAGGGCTTTATAAACAAGACGCGCCGCGCGCTTCCGCCTCGCCGACAGCTCGAACGCCCGCATCCTCATTTCTTGCAATGGCACCGCGAGCACTGCTTCAAGCAATAAGCGGTCAAAGCTGCCCCGTCCATGGGAAGGCTTTGCTTGGAGGCGTTTGGTCGTTTGGGCGGGAAGAACCCCCTCAGTCCTTCGCCCGCTCCACATAAGCCCCATCCGCCGTCATCACCACCACGCGGGTGCCCGGCGCGATGTGGGGGGGCACCAGGGTGCGTACGCCGTTGGACAGCACGGCCGGCTTGTAGGACGACGAGGCCGTCTGTCCCTTGGTCGTCGGCTCGGTTTCCACCACTTCGAAGGTGGCGCGCTGCGGCAGCACCAGGGAAATGGCAATGCCGTTGAACTGCGACACCTGCACGGCCATGCCTTCCAGCAGGTAAGGCGCCATGTCGCCGACCACGGCTTCCGACACCGCCACCTGGTCGTAGGTTTCCGGGTTCATGAAGTGAAAGCCTTCGCCGTCGCGGTAGAGGAAGGTGTGCTCGCGCTCTTCGACATAGGCGCGCTCGACCTGCTCGGTGGTGCGGTAGCGTTCCGAAACCTTCACCCCGTCGCCGATGCGGCGCATGTCGAGCTGCGTTACCGGCGTGCCCTTGCCTGGGTGGATGTTTTCGGCAAAGAGGATCACATAAAGCTTGCCGTCCTTGTCGACGACATTGCCTTTGCGGAGCGAACTGGCGATGACTTTCACCACGGTTTTAAATCCTGCAAGAAGAGTTGACTGGCGTTTGCCGGCTAGTGCGGCGCTGGATGGGGGCCTACCGCATCTTGGCCGCCGCCGCCAGCCCCCTTCCACCATGTTCCGAGCCGCATGACCGAAGCTTCGCCCTGGTGGACGCCTGACGTTCACGCCGACCGCCGCCCGCGGCTGATGCTGCGCAATGGCATCGCCGCCGGCCTGCGCGACTGGTTCGCCGCCCATGATTTCGTCGAGGTGCAAACGGCGGCGCTGCAGGTCTCGCCCGGCAATGAGGCGCATCTGGCGGCTTTCGCCACGGAAGCGGTCGGGCCGGACGGTGCAAGGGCGCCACTCTATCTCCACACCTCGCCGGAATTCGCCTGCAAGAAGTTGATCGCCGCCGGTGAAACCAGGATTTTCAGCTTCGGTCCGGTCTATCGCAACCGCGAGCGCGGCCCCTTGCATCATCCCGAATTCACCATGCTCGAATGGTACAGGGTGGGCGAGGCCTATGAGAGCCTGATGCTGGATTGTGCGGCCTTTCTGGCGCTGGCCGCGACAAGGACAGGGGCGACTATTTTCTCTTTCCGGGGCCGCGACTGCGATCCGTTTGCCGAGCCGGAACGACTGACGGTGGCGGACGCTTTCGCCCACCATGCCGGCATCGACCTGCTGGCCACGGTCGCCGCCGACGGCAGCACCGACCGCGACGCGCTGCACGCCGCCTTGACCCATGTCGGCCTGCGCACCGCGCCCGACGACAGCTGGGCCGATCTGTTCAGCCGGGTGATGGTGGAAAAGGTCGAGCCATTTCTCGGGCAGGGCCGCGCGACCATCCTGTGCGAATATCCCGTCGCCGAGGCGGCACTGGCGCGGCCGAGCCAGCGCGACCCGCGCGTCGCCGAGCGTTTCGAGCTCTATTGCTGCGGCGTCGAACTCGCCAACGGCTTTGGCGAACTGACCGACGCCGACGAGCAGCGCCGGCGCTTTGTTACCGAGATGGACGAGAAGCAGCGCATCTATGGCGAGCGCTATCCGCTGGACGAGGATTTTCTCTCAGCCCTTGCCATCATGCCGCCGGCCAGCGGCATCGCACTCGGCTTCGACCGGCTGGCGATGCTGGCGACCGGCGCGCAAAAAATCGAGGACGTGATCTGGACGCCTGTGGCCTGAGGGCGGAGAGATCTGGCCTATTCGATTCCAGGGATCAAGACTGGACCGTGACCCCGAACCAAGAGACCACATGATCGGTACTGGATTTCAAGGTCAATCGGGAAGATCTACAGTGGCTGCTTCTGAAACGGTCGAAATCGCCATTGTCGGCGCCGGAGTTGTCGGGCTGGCGACGGCACTTCGCCTTGTCGCGGACGGCCGCGAAGTCCTGCTCATCGATCCGAACGAGCCGGGCTCCGGCGCGTCGTTCGGCAATGCCGGAACGATCGCCGAATATGCCTGCATGCCGGTCGGCACTCCTGCGGTGCTGCGGGCATTGCCAAAGCTGCTGCTTGATCCCGACAGCCCGTTTTCGCTGCGCTGGCCGGCGCTGCTGCAGCTGGCGCCATGGCTCGTTCGGTTCATGCGGCAATCGCTGCCGGCGGCCACCCGGGCCAATGCGCTGGCGCTCGCCGGACTGCTGGCCGACGCCCTTCCGGCCTGGGACGACATGGTCGGGGAGGCCGGGCTGGAGGACCAGCTGCGCCGCAATGGCTGTCTTTACCTCTATCGCCGCTTGAGCGATTTTGCCGCTGGCGCCGGCGGCCGGGCAATGCGCGCTGGGTTTGGCATCCACCAAGAGGTGCTGACTCCCGAAGAGGTGGCGGCGCTTGAGCCGGGCCTGCCGGCGACAGCAGCGCATGGCGTGTATTTTCCCGACTCGATCAATGTCACCGATCCGGCAATGGTGATGCGGCGGTTGCTGGGCGCGGTGAGTGCCCGTGGTGCATCGGTGAAGCAGGCAGAGATCACCGGGCTGCAGGTCGAGGCTGACGGTGTCCAGCTCAGCGGACCCGGCGTTCGCATCAAGGCTGGCACGGTGGTGATCGCCGCCGGTGCACGGTCGCGCGCACTGGCCGCGCAGGCCGGCGACAGGATTCCGCTCGAGACCGAGCGCGGCTATCATCTGGAATTCCAGACCGACGCGCCGCTGCTCAACCGACCTGTCTGTCCCGTCGATCTTGGTTTCTACCTGACGCCGATGGCTGGCCGCTTGCGGGTCGCCGGCACCGTCGAACTCGGCGGCCTGGTCGCGCCGCCAAATCCGCGCCGGCTGGCGCTGCTTGACCGTGGCGCCAGGCAAATTTTTCCCAGGCTCGGCTCGCCTGCCTCGCAATGGCTCGGCTTCCGGCCGTCCCTGCCGGATTCCAGGCCGGTCATCGGCGCTTCGCGCGGCAGCTCCCGCGTAATTCATGCTTTCGGGCACGGTCATCTCGGCCTGACGCTGGCTCCGATCACCGCGCGGCTGGTCGCCGACTTGATCGGCGGACGCGGCGATCCGGCTCGGCTCGCACCTTTCGCGGCGGGCCGTTTCGGCCGTTGATCGATGGATGCCCTCGATCTGAGCTAGTGCGCGAAAACCTGCTCCAGCGAGCGAAAGCCCTTGAATTCCAAGGCATTGCCCGAGGGGTCGCGGATGAACAGCGTTGCCTGTTCGCCGGGCTCGCCCTTGAAGCGGACCATCGGCCGTTCCAGCCAGTCGATGTCGTCGCGCGCCTCCAGCCGTGTCGCCAGGCGCTGCCAGTCGTCCATCAAGAGCACCGCGCCGAAATGCGGGATCGGCACGACAATGCCGTCGACCTTGCCGTCGCTGGAGGCCTGTGCGGCCTGCGGCCGCAGATGCGCCGACATCTGGTGACCGTAGAGGTCGAAGTCGACCCAGGTCGCTGACGAGCGGCCGATCGCGCAGCCCAGCACCTCGCCATAGAAAACGCGGGTTTCATCGAGATCACGGACCGGGAAGGCGAGATGGAAAGGCGTCATCGAAATGCTCCGTGCAGGCTGCGAACCGATTTTGCGTCACAGGGTTCGCGGTTTGAACCGTCCGCCCTGCATTTTGATTGAAGCCTATGCCATTGCACAAGCCGGACCGGAACAATAGATGGGTGGGCAACGGCCGCACACCGGCCGCACCAGCAGGATTTCAGGCATGACCGACATATCAGACGCAGCAAAATTGACCGACCGCGTCGCGGCCCTGGTCGAGGCTGCCAAAAAGGCCGGCGCCGATGCCGCCGACGCGGTGGCCGTGCGCGGCCGCTCGACCGGTGTGTCGGTGCGTCTCGGCAAGGTCGAGGCTACCGAAGCTTCCGAAAGCGAGGATGTGGCGCTGCGCGTTTTCGTCGGCGGCCGCGTGGCGAGTGTCTCGGCGACAGCGGCGTCCGACCCGAAAACGCTGGCCGAGCGCGCCGTGGCGATGGCGAAAGTGTCGCCGCAGGATCCCTATCAAGGGCTGGCCGATCCGGCATTGCTCGCCAAACAGACGCGCGATCTCGACCTGTTCGACGCCACCGAAGTGTCGGCAGACCAGTTGAAGGAAGCCGCATTGGCGGCGGAAGCGGCAGCGCTTGCCGTCAAGGGCGTGACCAATTCGGCCGGCGCCAGCGCCGGTGCCGGGCTGGGCGGCCTGGTGCTGGCCACCTCGCACGGCTTCCTCGGCCACTATGTCGGCTCGCGTTTTTCGCGCTCGGCCAGCGTTATCGCCGGCGAGGGCACCGGCATGGAGCGCGACTATGAATTCTCCTCGCGCCAGCATTTTGCAGATCTCGATGCGCCCGAGGACATCGGCCGCAAGGCCGGCGAGCGCGCCGTGCGCCGCATCGGCGCGCGCAAGGCGGCGACCGGGCCGGTCGACGTGGTGTTCGACCCACGCGTCGCGCGCGGCATCGCCGGCCATCTCGCCGGCGCCATCAACGGCGCCTCGGTCGCGCGCAAGACCTCGTTCCTGCGCGACATGATGGGCAAGCAGGTGGCCGCCTCCGCCATCACCGTCACCGACGAGCCGCTCCGGCGGCGTGGCCAGGCCTCGCGTCCGTTCGACGGCGAAGGCGTCGAGGGCGAAAAGCTGTTGATGGTCGAGAAGGGCGTGCTCAACCACTGGTTCCTGTCGACCTCGGCTGCAAGGGAGCTGGGCCTCGTCACCAACGGCCGCGGCGCACGCAGCGGCTCCTCCGTTACGCCATCCTCCACCAATCTCGCCATCGAACCCGGCGAGCGGTCGCCGGAAGAGCTGATCAAATCGCTCAAGACCGGCTTCTACGTCACCGAGGTGTTCGGCCAGGGCGTCGACATGGTCACCGGCGAATACAGCCGCGGCGCTTCCGGTTTCTGGATCGAGAATGGCGAACTGGCCTATCCCGTCGCCGAGGTCACCATCGCCTCGAACCTGAAGACGATGTTCCTCAACATGGTGCCGGCCGATGACCTCGACCGCAATTTCGGCACCGCGGCGCCGACGCTCCTGATCGAAGGCATGACCCTTGCCGGAGCATGACCTGACCACTGCCGGAGCCACCGAAGACTTGCCGCTGCTGCGCGATGCCGCCCGCGAGGCGGGGGTGATCGCCATGCGCTACTTCGGCAACAGCCCGCAAGTCTGGATGAAGGGCGGCACATCACCGGTCAGCGAGGCCGACCACGCGGCCGACGCCTATCTGCGCGAAACATTGCTGGCGGCGCGGCCGGATTATGGCTGGCTGTCGGAAGAGACAGTTGACGATCCGGTCCGGCTTTCGGCACGCCGCACCTTCGTCGTCGACCCGATCGACGGCACGCGCGGTTTCCTGGAAGGCCAGCGCACCTGGTGCGTCAGCGTCGCCGTCGTCGAGCATGGCCGCACGCAGGCCGGCGTGCTGGAATGCCCGGCGATGGAGGAGACCTACTGGGCGCTGCCCGGCCAGGGTGCTTTCCGCAACGGCAAGCGCATTGCGGTTCGCAAGCTGGCGGAAACGGCCGAGATTTCCGGGCTGAAGCAGTTGACCGACCTGATGCCTGCCGAATGGCAGGCGCGGCTGAAGCGGGCGCCTTACAGCCCTTCGCTCGCCTATCGGCTGGCCATGATCGCCAATGGCGCGCTGGACGCCACTTTCGTCAAGCCGAACGCGCATGACTGGGACATTGCAGCGGCCGACCTCATCCTGCGCGAGGCCGGCGGCCAGCTGCTCGACCAGCATGGCCGCGCTCCACTTTATGCCGGCGAGGTGACTCGTCACGGCGCCCTTGCTGCCGGCAGCGGTGAATTGCTGGCCGTGCTCGCCGGCGTCATCGCCGGTCTGGACACGTGAAAGCGTTTTCCCCGGCGAGATGAATTCATCTCGCCCTAAAGGTTCCAAAGTCGGCGGCTTTGGTCTAGACCTGTGACAAACTCACGATATGTGAAGGACCGACATGGCCGCGGAAGACGGAAAGAAACAGCTTTTGCATCTGGTGTTCGGTGGCGAACTGAAGAAGCTTGGCGGCACCGAATTCCGCGATCTCGACGGGCTCGACATCGTCGGCATCTATCCCGACTATCAATCCGCGCACACGGCGTGGAAAGCCAAGGCGCAAGCCAGCGTGGACAACGCTCACATGCGTTACTTCGTCGTTCATCTGCACCGGCTGCTGGACCCCGACAACAAGGCTGCCGGTTGACTTCGATGGAGCATGACCTGGCGAAAGGGCCAGCAAGCGATGCCGCGCCCACGGGCAGGGGACGCAGCCGCACGACCAAGGCCTTCTGGCGCAAGATTCGCCAACCGCTTGCGCAGTCGCGATTCGTCAAGAACGCCATCGCCAGCCTGTTCGCCCAGTTCGTCCGCTTCGTGCGCCTCACCAATCGCGTCGTCGAGGGATCGGCACGGTTTTCGGGCGGTGCCTATACCGAGTTCGAGCCTGGCATCATCGCCTTGTGGCACGGCCAGCATCTGCTGACGCCTGCCTATTATCCCAAGCGCAAGCCGCTGGTCGCCATGGTTTCGCGCAGCGCCGATGCCGAGCTCAACGCCTTGATGCTGGAAAAATTCGGCATCGAGGCGGTGCGCGGCTCGGGCGGGCGGGAAAATGCCAGGCACCTCGACAAGGGTGGGGCAAAAGCGCTTATCGCCCTGAAAAAGTCGCTCGCCGTCGGCAAGAACGTCGCCATGATCGCAGATATTCCGCACGGCACGCCGCGAGACGCAGGACTTGGCATCGTTCTCCTGGCTCGCCTCTCGGGCCGGCCGCTTGTGCCCGTCGCCATCACCACCAGCCGCCGCAAGGTGCTGGAGAGGAGCTGGGACAAGACCACCATTAACCTGCCGTTCGGCCGTTCGTCGATCGTCATTGGCCAGCCGATCTTCGTGGCGGCCGGCGCCGATGACGCCGAAATGGAGCGCAAGCGCCAGGAAGTGACGACAGCGCTCAATGCCGCGACCGCCGAGGCTTACCGTCTCGTGGATGCTCCGCGATGAGCGGCCGCTGGGCACGGGCCATGCTGTCGGCTTACCGATTCGCGGGTGCGGCAGCCTATCCGCTGGTCGGGCCCTACGTTGCCTGGCGCACCTCGCGCGGCAAGGAAGACCGCTACCGCCGCCGCGAGCGCTATGGCGTCGCCGGCCGCGCGCGCCCCGACGGGCCGGTGATCTGGATCCATGCCGCGAGCGTCGGCGAGACCATAGCCGTCGTGCCGCTGGTCGAAAGCATTCTCGACTATGGCGTCAACATCGTGCTGACGACCGGCACGGTGACCTCTGCGCAGGTCGCCGACGAGCGGCTCGGTGACCGGATCATCCATCAATATGTACCGCTCGATCTCAAGCCGGCGGTCAGCCGGTTCCTCGATCACTGGCAGCCGGATCTGGCAATCATCGCCGAATCCGAGATCTGGCCGATGACCATCCTCGAGCTTGGCGCGCGCCGTGTGCCGCAGGTGCTGGTCAATGGCAGGCTGTCCGACCGCTCGTTCAAATCGTGGAAGAAACGGGCCAACATCGCCGAGGCGCTGTTCGAGAACCTGGCTCACGTCGTGGCGCAGTCGGATGTCGATGGCGAGCGGTTTCTCGCGCTCGGCGCGCGGCCGGTGACGGTGTCGGGCAACCTCAAGGTGGACACGTCGCCGCCGCCGGTCGACGAACGGGCGCTGGCGACACTGCGGCGGCAGATAGGCACGCGCCCGACCTGGGCGGCGATCTCGACCCATGACGGCGAGGAAGTGGTCGCGGCTGAAGTCCACGCGACGCTGCACAAGCGCCACCATGGTCTTCTGACGATCGTCGTTCCGCGTCATCCCGATCGCGCCGAGGCGCTTGCGGCGCAGATTTCCGGCATGGGCCTGAAGGTCGCGCGGCGCAGCAAGGGCGACAGGATCACGGCCGACACCGACATATTGCTTGGCGACACGATCGGCGAGATGGGGCTCTATCTCCGGCTGACGGAAATCGCCTTCGTCGGCCGCTCGCTGACCTCCGAGGGTGGCCAGAACCCGCTGGAGCCGGCCATGCTCGACACGGCGGTTCTCGCCGGGCGCAATGTGCAGAATTTTCGCGAGGCCTACCAGCGTCTCCTCGACAGCGGCGGCGCCAAGCTGGTGCGCGATCGCGACATGCTGGCCGGCGCCGTCAATTTCCTCCTGACCAACGAAGTGGCGCGCCACGAGATGATGGCGGCAGGCATTGCGACCGTCGACGAGATGCGCGGTGCGCTGGCGCGTACGCTGAAATCGCTTGAGCCCTACATCCAGCCGCTGGTCGTCAAGTCGCGCCTGAAGGGCGCGAACGGGCGCTAGCGTGGCCTCGGAAGCACCACCATTCTGGTGGGAGGAGCCGGACTGGCGGGTCCTGGCACTGTCGCCGCTGTCGGCCATCTATGCGGCTGCCGCCGGCCGCGGCATGCGGCGGGCCAAGCGTGAGAAGATCGAAGCACCTGTTCTGTGCATCGGCAATTTCACGGTTGGCGGCACCGGCAAGACACCGGTGGCCATCGCGCTCGCCAAGCAGGCCAAGCGCATGCATCTGAAACCAGGCTTCCTGTCGCGCGGCCATGGCGGCTCCTTCGCCGAGCCGCACGTGGTCGATATCGACCACGACAGCGCCCGGCATGTCGGCGACGAACCGCTGCTGCTCGCCGAACACGCGCCGGTGGCGGTGACGCCGAACCGCGCCGCCGGCGCCCGGCTGCTGCTGGAACGAAATGGCTGCGATTTCCTGATCATGGACGATGGCTTCCAGAGCGCCCGCATCCACATCGACTATGCGCTGGTCGTGGTCGATGCGCGCTACGGGATCGGCAACGGCCGCGTCATTCCGGGGGGGCCGCTCAGGGCCAAAATCGTCGACCAGCTGGTTTTCACCAGCGGGTTGTTGAAAATGGGCGAGGGCACTGCCGCCGACAGCGTGGTCCGCCAGGCGGCACGCGCCGGCCGGGCGATCTTCGAGGCCCATACAGAGCCAAGCGGCAAGGCAGGGCTTGCCGGCAAGCGGTTCCTCGCCTTCGCCGGTATCGGCCATCCCGAGAAATTCTTCGACACGGTGCGCGAGGCCGGCGGCGAACTGGCATTGACGCGGCCGTTTCCGGACCATCATTTCTATGCGGAGGACGAACTTGCCGAGCTGGCGGCGACCGCACGCACTGAGGGGCTGGTGCTCATCACCACCGCCAAGGACGCCGCCCGGCTGCGCCACGGCGCCTCACAGGACTTTCTCGACCGGCTCGAGGTGCTGGAGATCGACACGGTCTTCGAACTCGATCACGTTCCCGAGCGCATCATCGACGAGACGCTCGATGCCTGGCGCCAGCGCAAGCTGAAGGGTTAACTGCGCTTACGCAGCTCCGGATGCATCTCGATTTCACGGCGCAGCGAGGCGGTGGCGCTGATATAGGGCTCTTGCCTTGCGACGCTCCAGTATTTCAACTCGTCGAGCGGAATGCTTTCGCCTGTCACCGCGCAGCGCACGAACGCGCCGGGGCTGGTAACCTGGAAGTCGCCATCCAGATAGCGGATGCGGGCTTCCTTGCCGCCGGGGCCTTCGAAACGGTTCATCATGCGGGGACGCCAGGGTTCATGAGGATTTCATCGCCATAAATTCCCGGCGAGGTCAAGCATGAGACAAGCCTGAGACAATGCTGAACGCTTATTGTGAAGCGGAAAAATGTTGTTGGTGGGCCGCAATGGACGTTTCCTCCACTCGTCTTCCCGCCCTGCTTAGGGAAGTGATGACGCCGCAAGCCGTGCCCTCGGGGCAGGCTGATCCAGTGATGACGGCACTGGTCAAGGCGCTGGTCCAACCGCCGGCGCCGTCTCTGCTCGCGCAGCAGACAGCGCCGGCGCTGTTGATTTTGCCGGCGGCGCCGATGGCCGTCAAATCGCAGCAGATCGCATCCGCTGGCATCGTCGATGCCTATCTTGCCCAGCTTGAGACGGGCGAAGAGGCGGCGTTGGCAACAGTCGTGGCGAGAAAGGCAAAACCCGAAGCCGAAACGCTGCGAGCCTTCTTGCCGCCTTCGACAACCGCCAATGACAATGCCTCCGCCAGGGTTGCGGGGCTGTCATTGCTTTCGCTTATCCCGCCGCAGGCTCCAATCCCGCGCAACGCTGCCGCCCTGAGTACGCCGGCGGGCAGGCACAGGCCGGCCAATCAATCCCATGGTGCGGTGCCGCACCCTGAGCAGTTGCTGGTGAAAATTGGCTTTGTTTCGATAATGGCCGGTTTGCTGGGAGCGGTGATCCTTGGGTTCGTTTTGTTGTTGCTTCGTTGAGCTTCGAATCGGCCGGTTTTCCATATAGGTCCGGAAGGCCTATCGCTCGGCTTCGATAAACGCCTCGATCTTTTCCTGGGCCAGCCCGGCCTCTGCTGCGATGCGGCGGGCGAGGTCGGCGGCGGCGGCACGCGGCCGCCCCATCGGCCGGTCGAGCCAGTAGGATACCGGGTTGAGGGCTGTGCGCTCATCGACGGGAGTGATGCGGCCCGATTGTAATTGATGTCCGGTCAGCGGCGGGCGGGCCAGCGCGATGCCCAGCCCATAGGCGGCGGCGTCGAGCACCAGATTGTAGTCCTCGAAGCGGCGGTCCTGCGGGCGCGGGCGGTAATCCATGCCTTGCGCGGCAAACCAGGCGCGCCAGGCCGACGCGTCGGAATCATTGATCAGCGGATATTTGAGCAGCCGGGCAGGGTCGCCGCGGCCGATCTCGCGGGCAAGCTCAGGTGACGCGACGGGAAAGACATGTTCCTCGAAAAGTTGCACCGAGATGCGGCCCGGAATGCCGCCGCGTCCACAACGGATCGAGAGGTCGATGCCTTCATCGGCAAGGTCGGCCTGGCGGATGTCGACATCGAGCACGATGCGCAGCTTGGAGGGATTGTTCTCCAGAGCCGCCATGCGCGGCATTAGCCACAGCCCGCTGACGGAGGGGATCGAGGTCAGCCGCACCACCGCCGTGCCACGCGGCTCGACCCAGCGGTCGGAATGGGTCGATATCAGCGCAAAGGCTTCCGCCGTGCGCAGATGCAGCCTGTTGCCTTCGATCGTCAGCGAGACGCCGCGCGCACCACGGTCGAAGACTTTCAATCCCAGCCAGTCCTCGAGCTTGGCGATCTGCCGGCTGACGGCGCCATGGGTGATATTGAGCTTTTCGGCGGCCGCTGAAAAGCTGCCTGTCCGCGCCGCCGCATCGAAGGCGCGCAGCGTTTCGAGCGGCACCATTGTGTCCGAGCTGTGATCCATAGTCACAAGTGATCCTCGATTTCGTCGTTTGTCAACCGGGGTGAAAAGGCGTTTTCTGCCTTTCAGGACCGAAGAAATACGAGGGCGGTGAGATGAGCGAGATAACGGGCACGTTGAATTCGACACAGCGAATGGACACCACGGCAGCCATCGCGGTGGCGCTGACGGTGGTTGGTTGGGCCTCCGCCTTTCCCGCTATCCGAGCCGGTCTCGCCGCCTTCGGCCCACTGGAACTGGGTGCGTTGCGCTTTGCCATCGCCGCTGTGCCGGCGGCGATCTTCCTGGCCGTCAAGCGCCCGGCGCTGCCAAGGCTCGACGAAGTGTGGCGCCTGGTCTTTGGCGGCGCCATCTTCGTCGCGCTCTACACCGTCATGCTCAATTTCGGCGAACTGACCGTCTCGGCCGGTGCCGCCGGCTTCATCATCAATGTCAGCCCGATCTTCACCGCCATCATGGCGATGGCATTGCTGGGCGAGCGCTTCTCAGGCGTGGCCTGGATCGGTACGGTGATTTCCTTCGCCGGCATAGGCATCATCGCCATGGCCGACGGGCATGGCCTGTCATTCAACACCGGTGCTCTGTTGGTGCTTGGTTCGGCCTTGTGCTCGGCCGTCAACACCATCGTCCAGAAGCCGCTGTTTGCCCGCCATCATCCATTGACCATTTCGGCTTCGAACATGGTGCTCGGCGCACTATGCCTGGCCCCCTTCCTGCCGTCGGCCTTTTCGCAGGCGGCGGTCGCCGACACAGCAGGCCTCGGCGCCGTCATCTTTCTCGGCATCGTGCCCAGCCTCATCGCCTATGCCGCCTGGGCGACCGCGCTGTCGCGTCTGCCGGCGGCACGTGCCTCCAACTTCCTCTATCTGGTCTCGCCGATGTCCGCGCTGATCGGCTTCTTCTGGCTGGGCGAAGTTCCCACTCTGCTCGGCATAATCGGCGGCGCGCTGGCGCTGGGCGGTATCATCGTGGTGAATTTGATGAGATGAATATTGCCGACCGTCCGCTTCCCCCATTCGGAACGATCCCTCGATCAAACGCGTTTAGCCGAGGTTTGTTCGACGGAGGTCCGAATGCCGGGTGCAACGACGCACCGACGCATGCAACTGGATGATCTATCCATTTTTTATCGCGAGGGAGGGCCGTTAGAAGCACCTGTCTTGCTCTTGCCGCACGGCTATCCCTGCTCTTCGTTCCAATTCCGCCGACTGATGCCGGCGCTCGCCGACCGCTGGCGGACGATTGCATTCGACTGGCCTGGCTTCGGATACAGCGGCACACCCGATCCGGCCACCTTCGGCTATGATTTCGACGCCTATTGCGACGTGCTTTCCAAGCTTGCCGATAAATTCGGTCTCCAACGCTACGCCTTGTGGCTGCACGATTATGGCTCGCAGATAGGGCTCCGGCATGCGATCTCGCACCCGGAGCGGATCAGCGCCCTGATCATCCAGAACGGCGACATCTACGAGGACGTGCTTGGACCCAAATACGCCACGATCAAGGCCTGGTGGACCGACAAGGCGCCCGGCAAGCACCGTCCGCTCGAGGCCGCGATAAGTGAGGACGGGTTCCGGGCCGAGTTCATCGGGGAAGTGGCTGACGACGTCGCCATGCGCGTGCCGCCCGATCTCTGGAGCCTTCACTGGCCACTGATGAACACGCCGGTTCGTCGGCAGATCGCCGTCGGTCTGATGGAGAAGCTGGAAGCCAATCTCACCTGGTTTCCGCGCTACCAGGCTTATTTGCGTGAACACCATCCGCCACGTTGATCGTTTGGGGGCCAGAGGATGGCTATATGCCCGCGGCGTCGGCAAGGGCCTATCATCGCGATCTGCCCGATGCGGAACTGCATCTGATCGAAGGGGCGGGTCATTGGCTGCTCGAGACACATTTCGACGATGCGCTGCCGCTGGTCCGCGATTTCCTGGCTCGTGTTCACGGCTGATCACAACCGGCGTCCGCTATGCCCAGTTTGCCGTCCGCCTGACTGAAGGAGAACCTCATGCCGACCACACCGACCATCGCGCGCATCTGGCGCGGTCGCACCCGCCGCGACATCGCCGACGCCTATGAGCCATACCTGCGTGCCGAGGGTATTCCGCCCCTCGAGAAGACGGCGCTTGGCGTCCAATTGCTGCGCGAGGACCGTGATGCCGAGACGTGGTTCACAACCATCTCGTATTGGGCCGACATGCAAGCGATGACCGCCTTTACCAAAGGCGAACCGACCAAAGTCCATCATCTGGACCGCGATGCCGAGTTCCTGATCGAGCTGCCGGAGCGGATCGAAATCCATCGGATACTTGTCGATCGTCGGGGACTGCGCTGAGCGCCGATCGGTGGTTCGCAACCTCTTCTTCTTCGCGGTGATATCGCTGATCTGGGGGCTGACCTGGGCCGCGATCAAGCTCGGTCTCAATGACGCGCCTCCGCTCCTGCTGGCGGCTGCACGCTATTTGCTGACCGCTTTGGCGGCAGGAGCCTGGCTCTTCGGCGAGGCGGTCGGCTGGGCTGAAATCACCGGTGCGATCCTCCTGCTGACGGCGGCTGCGATCGCGCTACTCGGACCGCTGGGCGAAAATCGCGGGTGACCACATTGTCGGCCGGCCTCCTTGACCTGCCGACCTCGAGCGGCGAAGCGATAGGCCCGCAATCCGTCCGCAGCTATCGCCGTCCGAAAAGCCGTTCGATATCCGCCAGCTTGAGTTCGATATAAGTGGGGCGGCCGTGGTTGCAGGTGCCGGAGCCGGGCGTCGCCTCCATCTGCCGCAGCAGCGCGTTCATCTCCTCGGCCTTGAGCAGGCGGCCGGAGCGCACAGAGCCGTGGCACGCCATGGTCGCGGCTATCTTGTCCAGCCGCTCCTTCAGCGTGTCGACCGTGTCGTTGTCGGCGATCTCGTCGGCGAGGTCGCGCACCAATTGCTGGACATTGGCCTCGCCCAGCATCGACGGCGTCTCGCGCACCGCGACAGCGCCGGGGCCAAAGCGCTCGATGCCGAGACCGAAGCGGGCCAGCGTTTCCGAATGCAGCGCAAGCCGCTCCGCATCCTCCTCCGGCAGGTCGATGATCTCGGGCAGAAGCAGCATCTGCGAGGGCACCGGGCGCGAGTGCAGCGCATTCTTCAGCGCCTCGTAGACCAGCCGTTCATGCGCCGCATGCTGGTCGACGATGATGAGCGAATCCCTGGTTTGGGCGACGATGTAGTTCTCATGCACCTGCGCACGCGCCGCGCCCAGCACCGCGCCAAGCAGCGTCTCCGTCGCCTCATCCTGTCCGGCGCGCGCATCGGCGCTGGCAAGCGGGCCGGCATCGAACGCCGCCTGATCGTTTTCACGCAAACCGCGATGTTCGAAGCCCGAGCCTTCGAAGCCCATGTCGAGCGGCCGCTGCGGCGATCGGGCCGCGTCGAAGCCGGACGGGCCCGACGCGCGGTAGGCCGCGTCGTAGCTGCGGTGGCCGTTTGCCGGTCCGCCGTGGCCGTAGGATGCGGCCCCTGGCCGGAACGCCGCCATCATGCCGGCGGCACCCGTGGTGGCGGCGCGGACGCCGGCATCGGCCAGTGCTTGCCTGATTGCGCCGACGATCAGCCCGCGCACAAGGCCGGGATCGCGGAAGCGCACATCGGCCTTGGCTGGATGGACATTGACGTCGACGATGGCCGGATCGAGCGTCAGGAACAGTACCGTCACCGCGTGGCGGTCGCGCGGCAGGACGTCGGCATAGGCGCCGCGTATGGCGCCGGCGATCAGCTTGTCGCGCACTGGGCGGCCGTTCACATAGGCATATTGCTGCAGCGCGTTGGCGCGGGTGAAGGACGGGATCGACACGTGGCCGGTCAGATGCACGCCATCGCGCATCGCGTCGAGGGCAATGGAATTGTCGGGAAAGTCGGCGCCCATCACCTGGGCGACACGACGCAGGCTGCCTTCCGCGCTGTCGTCCGCCGCCGGCAATTCCAGCGTCGAGCGGTCCGAGCCGGCCAGCGTGAAGCGCACGGCGGGGAAGGCGATGGCGATGCGCTTGACCACATCGCTGGTGGCCGAGCTTTCGGCGCGTTCGCCCTTCATGAACTTCAATCGGGCCGGCGTTGCGAAGAACAGGTCGCGCACCTCGACCGTGGTGCCGCGATTGGCCGCCGCCGGCCTGACAGGCAGGACGCGGCCACCCTCGATGCCAATCTCGGCGGCGCTGTCGCTTGCTGCCGTGCGCGAGCGGATCGAAAGTCGCGACACCGAGCCGATCGACGGCAGCGCTTCGCCGCGGAAGCCCAGCGAGCGAATGTCGTTGATATCCTCGGTGAGCTTGGAGGTGCAGTGACGTGCGATCGCCAGCGCCAGCTCCCGTTCGGGAATGCCGGAGCCGTCATCGGTGACGCGGATCAGGTTCAGCCCGCCGCCCGATGTGACGATCTCGACGCGCGAAGCACCGGCATCGAGCGCATTCTCGACCAGTTCCTTGACCACGCTCGCCGGACGCTCGATGACTTCGCCGGCGGCGATCTGGTTGATCATCGTTTCGGAAAGCTGGCGGATGGGCATGGCGGCACTATAGGCGGATTCGCGTCGAGCGGGAGGGGCAGAATTGCGCCAGCGGTGGATCAGTGGAAAACGACTTATGCCTGCGCCGCCAGCCAGTCGCGCACCTTGCGGGCGTTGTCGCTGAGCTCCCGGTTCTTCGGCCAGACGACATAGAAGGCCTTGCCGGTCTTCAGCACATGATCCGTCACCGGCACCAGCAGGCCCGACGCCAGCAGCCGCTCGGCGAGATGCCGCCAGCCGAGCGCGATGCCTTGGCCTTCCATGACACCCTGGATCACCAGGCCGTAGTCGTTGATGCGCAGGCCGCGCGCGGTATCGCTGAGATTGGCGCCCGCAGACTGGAACCATTCGTCCCAACTGGCCGCCTCGCGATACGGCTCCTCCAGATGGATGAGGCGGTGCGTGGCCAGTTCGGCAGCGGATCTGGGCAGGCCGAACTTTGCCGCATAGCTGGTGCCGGCGACGGGAAATATCTCCTCGTCAGCCAGCGGCAACGAATGATAGTCCGGCCAGTCACGCGGCGCGCCACCGCGCACGCCGAGCGGGATGCCTTCCGCGATAATGTCGAGGTCGCGGTCGGCGGTCTGGATACGCAGGTCGATGCCCGGCAGCTCGTCACGGAACTGCTGCAGGCGCGGCATCATCCAGAACGAACCGAACGCGGTCGAGGCGGCCAGCGTGACATGACCGCCGGTCGCCTGCAGGCGCAGATCCTCCGCCGATTTGCGGATGTGCGAAAGGCCGAGCGAGACGTCGGCATGGAAGCGCTCGCCGGCCTCGGTCAGGAGCACCTGGCGGTGGCGGCGCTGGAACAGCTTGGCGCCGAGCTGTTCTTCCAGTCCGCGCACGGCATAGGAGACGGCGGCCTGCGTCATGCCCAGCTCGCGCCCGGCGGCGGTGAAGCTCGACAGCCGCCCGGCCGCCTCGAAGACGATCAGGCTGCCGGCCGAAGGCAGAAGGTGGCGCAAGCTTCGCATAAGCTGAGCTTATACAAGAGATCAGGATTTTCCAGCGTCACATCACCATTTTGTCGCGCTAGGCTCCTTCATGAGTGGAATGGAGTTGCCATGAACGCACCGGCCCCCGAAGTGACCGAACATGCCAACCGCCGCAGTGGCGGCCGCCTGGGGCGCAAGGCCCTGCGCGGAGCTCCCGTAACGTCGTTCCCGACGCTGGTCCGCCAGATCCCCGTCTACCAGATGGTCCCGGATGAGGCGGTCGAACTGATCCACGAGGAGTCGCTCTTGATCCTCGAAGAGGTGGGATGCGAGTTCCGCGACGACGAGGCGATCGCACTGTGGAAGGCGGCGGGCGCGGATGTCTCGGAAACCCGTGTGCGGATCGACCGGGCCCTGCTGATGGAACTGGTGTCGAAGGTCCCGTCGGAGTTCACGCTCAATGCGAGGAATCCGCAGCGCACGGTGCGGGTGGGCGGCAACAACACCATCTTCGTGCCGATGTATGGCGCGCCCTATGTTCGCGATCTCGACAACAACAGGCGTTACGGCACGCTCGCCGACCTCAACAATTTCCACAAACTCGCCTACATGGCGCCGGCGCTGCATTCATCGAGTTCGGTCATTTGCGAGCCGATGGAAATCGCGGTACCGAAGCGTCACCTCCACATCATCCATTCCGCGCTTAAGCATTCCGACAAGCCGTTCATGGGCATCGTCACGTCCAAGGAGCGGGCGGAAGACACGATGGCGATGGCAGGCATCGTGTTCGGAGAGGATTACGTCCGCGACAATCCGGTCCTGGTGTCGATCACCAACTGCAATTCGCCGCTGGTGTGGGACGCCACCATGCTGGACGCGATGAAGGTCTATGCGCGAAGCAACCAGCCGCTGATCCTCGCACCCTTTGCACTGTGCGGCGCCTCGACTTCGGCGTCCGCCGTGGGCGCTGTGGCACAGGTCAATGCGGAAGCGCTGGCGGGCGTCGCCTTCACGCAACTGCTGCGCCCAGGCTCGCCGCAGATCTACGGACAGTTCATGGTCACGGTGGACATGAAGACCGGTGCTCCGATGGGCGGCACGCCCGAGGCGGCGCAGATGATGTATCTGATGGGAGCGCTGGCGCGGAAATACCGGCTGCCGTGGCGCACCTCCGGCTTCCATGTCGGGTCGAAGCTCAACGACGCCCAGGCTGGTTACGAGGCGAACATGCTGATGCATGCCGCCATCCTCGCCGGCGCCAACTACATCTGGCACTCCGCCGGATGGCTCGAGGCCGGCCTGACCTGCGGCTATTCGAAATTCGCCACCGACTGCGAACAGCTCATCGGCTGGTACAAATATGCCGGCGGCCTGCCGTTCGACGATTTCAAGGAAGCCATGGCGGCAATCCGCGAGGTGGGACCGCAGGGCCATTTCCTCGGTACCCAGCACACGCTGGAACATTTCGAATCCGCCTTCTTCATGCCCTCGATCATGGACTTCAATTCGTTCGAACAGTGGAAGGCAGAAGGGGCGAAGGACCACGACACGCGCGGCCGCGAGAAGGCGCGCAACATGCTGGCGGATTACGAGGAGCCGAAGCTCGACGAAGGCATCGCCGATGGCCTGATGGATTTCATCGCGCGGCGCGAGGAGAGGCTGCCGGACAGCGTCAGTTGAGGCGAAGAACCAAGATCAAAGGGAACCAGACGGGAGGAAAAAATGGCATTCTTCAGAAGCAGTGGGGATCGCGTGCCGAGCGCTATCGAGGCAATGGCGGTCGAAGCACGCGCGGGTCGTGTCGACCGGCGCGAGTTCCTGGCGCTGGCAAGCGCCTTCGGCGCATCGACGGCTCTTGCCTATGGCATGATCGGCCTTGCCGTGCCGGATCGGGCCTTGGCCGAAGAGCCGAAGAAAGGCGGAACGCTGCGCGTCTCGATGTCGGTGAAGGGACAGAAGGATCCGCGCACTTACGACTGGGTGGAACTGGCGAACATTTCGCGCTGCTGGCTGGAGCCGCTTGTCCGCTATACCAGGCAATTCACCTTCGAGCCGGTCCTGCTCGAAAGCTGGGATATCAACGACGACGCCACCGAATACGTGCTGCATGTGCGCAAGGGCATCACGTGGAACAATGGCGATGCCTTCAACGCCGATGACGTCGCTCACAATCTGACCCGCTGGTGCGAGAAGAATGTCGCCGGCAATTCCATGGCCGCCCGGGTCGGCGCGCTGATCGACGCAAAGACCGGCAAGGCCAGGGATGGCGCGATCACCAAGGTCGACGACAATACGGTCAAGCTGAAGCTAAGCGAACCAGACATTTCACTGATCCCGAATTTCACCGACTATCCGGCGCTCGTCGTCCATCGCAGCTTCGATGCCGACGGTGCCGATCCGATCAAGAAGCCGATCGGCACGGGACCGTTCGAACTGGTCTCCTACGATGTCGGCCAGAAGGCGGTCGTCAAGCGTCGTGAGAATGGCAAATGGTGGGGTGGTGAGGCGCCGCTCGACACGGTCGAGTTCGTCGACTACGGCACCGATTTCAACGCCACCGTGAACGCGTTCGAATCCGGTGAGATCGACCTCAATTTCGAGTCGCCCGCCGACTTCATCGACATTCTCGACAAGATGGATCTGGTGAAATCGGAGGTGGCGACGGCGACGACGCTGGTTGCCCGCACCAACATCACCCACAAGCCCTATGACGACAAGCGGGTGCGCAACGCCCTGCAAATGGCCGTCGACAACAATGCGGTCCTCGAACTCGGTTATGCCGGGCGAGGCACCCCTGGTGAAAACCACCACGTCGCCCCGATCCATCCGGAATACTATGCGCTGCCCAAGAAGACACGCGACGCCGCCGGCGCCAAGAAGCTGATGGCGGAAGCCGGACAGGCTGACTTCGAGCATGAGCTGATCACCATCGAGGACGATTGGCAGAAGAATACCGGCGACGCCATTGCCGGCCAGCTACGCGATGCCGGGATCAAGGTGAAGCGCACGGTGCTGCCGGGTTCGACCTTCTGGAACGACTGGACGAAATATCCCTATTCGATGACGATCTGGTACATGCGGCCGCTTGGCGTGCAGGTGCTGGCGCTCGGCTATCGCACCGGCGAGGCCTGGAATGAATCGGCATATTCCAACCCCGATTTCGATGCCAAGCTCAAGCAGGCGCTTTCGCTCATCGACGTGGAGAAACGACGCGAGGTCATGAAGGATGTCGAGCAGATCCTGCAGGATTCGGGCGTCATTATTCAGCCCTTCTGGCAGAAGCTCTACAGCCACATGAGCAAGAAGGTGAAGAACTATGGTGTCCACCAGACATTCGAGATGGACCTTCAGAACGTCTGGCTGGACGGCTGAAACAAGGTGCTGCAGGACTTCATGAGCCGCAAAAAAGCCGATATGCAGGATACGTGGTGTTGATAGGCTCAAGCCGTCAAAAGCCGGAGATTCTGCATGCGACTGACAGTAATCGTTGCCGCCCTTTCGATAGCCCTGCCGGCCGGAGCCGTCGCCGGACCGGCGTCCGACGCGGTGAAGTTCTTCTATGCCCCGGCGGTCAAGTTCGAGGCCGACGAACAATATCGGGACCGGTTCACCGAACCGGTGACGAAACTGTTCGACCTGAACGACCAGGCAACGAAAAAGAACCCGGACCAGGTCGCCTGCATCGATTTCGATCCTGGTCTCGACGCTCAGGATTTCGATCAGAAAACCGTCTCGAAAACGCTGAAACTGTCTGAGAAGCAGGATGGCGACAACGCACAGGTCACGGCATCCTTCAGCCTGTTTCCGGAAGGCGACGATTCCAAACGTGAAATGCTCTGGTCGCTCAAGAAGATCGACGGCAAGTGGAAGATATCGGACATCGCTTCCAAAACCAGCGACTGGACGCTCAGCGCGCTGGAATGCATGGCCGGCCAGACCCCGGAGTGAAGCGATGGCCCACCGCCGGTTCGTGGCACTGTCGGGTGTGTGCCTGCTGGCGGCTCTGAGCGGCGCCGCCGCGCAAGGCTTGTTAGGTGCGCCGCCGGCAAACGCCCCGGCCGACACCCAGCCGAGCGACAGCGCTGCACCGCCCGCAAATGCGCCGGGCGGAGCGGCAGAACCGGCCACGCCGCCGGTTGGATGGTCGCCGGCCGAAGCCGCGCCCGCCGCACCGATCCAGCCGGGCTCGCCGACCGCCGTGGTGCGGCCGTTTTACGATCAGGTCGGGCTGGAGATCGATCCGGCCGAGCGAAGCCATTTCATCGATCCGGCCAAGACCGTGCTCGACAAGAGCGACGCCTTGCGCAAATCCGGGCAGGGCGAGTGCCTCGACCCCAACATGGCGCTCGACAATGCCGATTACGACAAGGCCGAGATCGACAAGAGCCTGAAGACGCTCGAGGCGATCAACGGTGACCAGGCCAAGGTCATCGTCGCCTTCGTCATATCGGGCAACCCGCACCGGCTGGAATGGAAATTCAAGAAGGTCGATGGCGACTGGAAGATCACGGACCTGTTGTCGGTGACCGGCGAATGGGCACTCAGCCAATATCAGTGCGAATGATGGGCGAGCTCAACCCCGCCCGCGATAGGGCGCCACCCCGGTGTCGGGGAGCCAGGCGCCTTCCGGCGGAGCGCCGGTTTGCCAGAACACATCGATCGGAATGCCGCCGCGTGGATACCAATAGCCGCCTATGCGCAACCACAGCGGCTTGGTTGCCGCCACGATGCGGCGGCCGATCATGACGGTGCAGTCTTCATGGAAGGCGCCATGGTTGCGAAACGAGGTCATGAACAGCTTGAGCGACTTCGATTCCACCAGAGCCGCATCGGGTGCGTAGTCGATGACGATATGGGCGAAGTCCGGTTGGCCGGTGACCGGGCACAGCGAGGTGAATTCCGGGCAGGTGAAGCGCACGATCGCCGGCGGCCCGTCGCCGCGCGAAAACGGTACGGTCTCCAGGACCGCTGCTTCGGGGCTTTGTGGCGTCTCGACGTGCGCACCGAGCTGGGTGAGAGTTTTGGTATCGATCATGGGCCCAATCCTTGTCGCATGCGCCCGGAGTGCGTGCGGGACGACATGCTTGAAAACGAATTTTGCCGCTCATTAGCACAATTTGAAACCGCAGGAAGACGATGACCTCCAACGATCCGCTTCTCCAGCCCTACCAGCTCAAACATCTGACGCTGAAGAACCGGATCATGTCGACCAGCCATGAGCCGGCCTATTCCGAGGACGGCATGCCGAAACAGCGATACCGGCTCTACCATGCCGAGAAGGCCAAGGGCGGTATGGCGCTGACCATGACCGCCGGCTCGGCGATCGTCTCGCGCGACAGCCCGGCCGCTTTCGGCAATCTGCATGTCTATGACGACAGGATCGTGCCGTGGCTGGCCGAGCTCGCCGATGCCTGCCACGAGCACGACTGCAAGGTGATGATCCAGATCACCCATCTCGGCCGCCGTACCGGCTGGAACAAGGCCGACTGGCTGCCGGTGCTCTCGGCCTCGCCGGTGCGTGAGCCGGCGCATCGCGCATTCCCGAAAACCATCGAGGACTGGGACATCGAGCGCATCGTCGCCGACTATGCTTCGGCCGCCCAGCGCTGTCAGGCCGCCGGCCTGGACGGCATCGAGTTCGAATCCTACGGCCATCTGATGGACGGCTTCTGGTCGCCGGCCACCAACCATCGCGACGACGAATTCGGCGGCTCGCTCGACAACCGCCTGCGCTTCACCAACATGGTGCTTGATGCCGTGCGTGCGTCGGTCGGCGAGAAATTCGTCGTCGGCATCCGCATGGTCGCTGACGAAGATTTCGAAAAAGGCCTGTCCAAACAGGAGGGCATCGAGATCGCCAGGCGGCTGGCCAATTCCGGCAAGGTCGATTTCCTCAACATCATCCGCGGCTCGATCGAAAGCGATGCGGCGCTGACCAAGGTCATACCGGTGGCCGGCATGCGCTCGTCGCCGCATCTCGATTTCGCCGGAGAGGTGAGGGCGGCGACGAAATTCCCGACCTTTCACGCGGCGCGCATATCCGACGTGGCCACCGCACGCCACGCCATTGCCACCGGCAAGCTCGACATGGTCGGCATGACCCGCGCCCATATCGCCGATCCGCACATCATCAAAAAGGTGATGGAGGGGCGCGAGCATGAGATCCGCCCGTGCGTGGGCGCCACCTATTGTCTCGACCGCATTTATGAGGGCGGCGAAGCGCTTTGCGTCCACAATGCCGCGACTGGCCGCGAGGCCGAAATCCCGCATATCATCGTCAAGACCGAAGGACCGAAGCAGAAAATCGTGGTCATCGGAGCCGGCGCCGGCGGGCTGGAGGTTGCGCGGGTCGCAGCCGAGCGCGGCCACAAGGTGACGGTGCTTGAAGCATCGAGCCAGGCCGGCGGCCAAATTCGACTGGCGACGCAGAATCCGCGCCGCAAGGAGCTGATCGGTATCATCGACTGGCGGCTGGCTGAACTCGCCCGGCTCGGCGTCGAGATCCGCTACGACACCTGGGCGGAGAAGGACGATGTTCTGGCGCTGTCACCCGACGTGGTGGTGGTCGCCACCGGCGGCCTGCCGCAGAACCCGCCGCTGACGGCCGGCGACAATCTTGTCACCTCAAGCTGGGACATCATGGCCGGCAGCGTCAAGCCGGCCGAAAATGTACTGCTCTATGACGACAATGGCGGCCATCAGGGCATGGGCGCCGCCGAACTGATCGCCAATGCCGGCTCGAAACTCGAACTTGTCTCGCCCGAACGTTTCTTTGCCCCGGAAATGGGCGGCATGAACCATGTGCCGTATATGCGCGCCTTTCAGGAAAAGGGCGTCACCATCACCATCAACACGCGGCTGCGTTCGGTGCGCCGCGAGGGCAACCAACTGGTCGCCGAACTGGCATCGGATTTCGCCGATGGCTGGCGCGGCGAGCGCAGGGTCGACCAGGTGGTGGTCGAGCACGGTACGTTGCCGCTCGATGATCTCTATCTCTCGCTGAAGCCGCTGTCGAAGAATGTCGGTGCGGTCGACTACGAACGGCTGGTGAGCGGTGGCGACATCTTCCCCAAGCGCAATCCAGAAGGCGGCTTTGTACTGTTCCGCATCGGCGACGCGGTCGCCTCGCGCAACATCCATGCCGCCATCTACGACGGCATCAGGTTCGGCTTGCGGATCTGAAATTGGGCGTTGCGAGGATCGGTGGCGCGCGGCCGGACCTGCGTACGAGAGCCCATGTACTTCGGTCTGGCCGCGCGCCCGCACGTCATTGGCTCGTCGCCAGACAACGTACGATTCTGTGAGGGTGTGCCGCGTGGCGGCGTTCAAAACATTCTGGCGGTGGCCATGCACAGCACTGTCAGCACCAACAGCCCCCCGGCAATGCGCTCGCCTCTTGTCATCTTCGCGCGCAACTGCCTTTCCGTTGCCGCATCGGCACCGGCAAGCTGCCTGCTGGCTGAGCCCACCAGCGCGCCTTGCACGCCGGCGGCGATCAGGGCCGTCACGATGCCCAGCGCCAGCACCTTCTCCATCGAGCCGAAAACACCCTCGTGAAAGAAATACCAGAGCAGTATGCCGGTCAGGAAAACCAGGCCGGCAGCGCCCATTTGCGGCCGGAAGAACCGTTCCGCCCGGATGTCCGGGTCACGGCCGACCGCGATGGTCGTGCCCGCCCAGAATACGCCTGCCATGACATGAAGACCGATAACGACGATGTAGACATATTGCATGACCGGATTTCCTCTTTAGCCCGCCATCTCTAGATGATTAGATATCGAATGGTTAGATGTCAATATATAAGTCGTGCCAGTTCCATCCGTGCATGACACCGTCTAGGGTCCTGCAATGACACCCTTTGACCGCCCGCCAGTCGGCATGAATCTCGGACGAACCGCCAAGCTGGTTGCCCAGGCCTTCGATGCTGCCCTGGTCGAGGCTGGAGGTACATTGCCGATCTGGCTCACGCTGCTATCGGTCAAGTCGAGCAACCTTGCCAACCAGCGCGAGCTTGCCGGCATGATCGGTATCCAGGGCGCGACGCTGACCCATCATCTCAACGCCATGGAGGCGCAGGGCCTGCTGATGCGCCGCCGCGACCCCGTCAACCGCCGGGTTCATCTGGTCGAATTGACCGAGGCCGGAGAAGCGATGTTCGAGACACTGCGCAAGGCCGCGCTCGTCTTCGACAAGCGGCTGCGAGTGGGATTGACCGACGAGCGTCTGGCGGAGTTCGCGCAGGTGCTGGCTGTGTTGCGGGGCAATGTCGGGGGATAGAACCCTGCGGACCAAGAATTTCCTTGGACTGGACTTCCCTCATCACATTTGTAACGTTCCATTGTCCGGCTGATCCTGGTGGGAAGAGGTCAGGCTCAACTCTTCCGCAAAATCTGTGCAAGAATACCGAAGCCGCTGGCTTCGGCAGCGAGAAGTCGCCGGAAAACCTAACAACGTCGGGGGGACAAGTTGACCAAAGAAGATCTGTTCGTTCCGCGCCAGACCAACACGGCGCTTTACATCCAGCTATACGAGGCTGGATATCCGCTTGCCGATATCGCCCGGGTGCAGAAGGCGTATCGTGTGTGTTGCGCGATGTTCAACGGCCGTTATCGCAAGACGGGACGGCCTTTCATCTGCCATGCGGTGGGAGCTGCGTCGTCGGTCGCGCATTTCGACAAAAGCGTCGATCTTGTCCTCGCTGCTATGTTTCACGCCGCCTATGACGGAGGCCAGTATCCGGACGGCAAATCCAGCAGGCGAACCGATGCTCATCGCAAGTGGCTGGAGCAAAAAATTGGTCCTCGCGTCGAGGGTCTTGTCGCTCGCGTGGTCGGACTGAAATTCGACACGGGAGATCCCGAGCGCATTGTGGACAAAGGTGTGCCTGCCGGCGACGAGGACATTCTGTTCCTGGCGCTTGCCCATGAGGTCGATGACCTGGCGGACGGCGGACTGGCGTTTGCGCCCAAATACGGCCAGTCGATTCGTTCGAGGGTTGCTGCCTGCGCCACTCTGGCCAGGAATCTGGGCCACGAAAATCTTGCCGCCACCATCGAAGGTTACGGCGCCCGCTACGAGACGATGGCGTGGGCTGCTCCCCTCCAGGAGACGAAGCTGGTGGGCTTTCAGATGACGCCTAATTTGCGCACATACATCAAATTGCGTCGGCACAAGCTGCGCGGGGAGTCGATCGAGGTGCTTTGACGCCTTGCCGGCCATGCGACAGCATCGGGTACCGATGCACATCCGCTGAAGAACTTGCCGTCCTCAGTCGTCGTAGCCCTGGATTGCCCCAAAGGCGTAACGGCGCAGCTTCAGCGCGGCGATCAAATTGGTCAGCTTCGTCTTGCCGTCGAAGCCGTCCTGAAACATCTCGTCATGCATCAGCAGGATCAGCTTGCCGGGCTTGACGAAGCGGCCATAGCCGAACAGATGGTCGATCTCGCTGACCAGATGGTCGACGCTCTGCACCGGCTCGCCGTTGTCCTTGTGCACCCATTCATGGTCCCAGCCGTAGAGATAGAAGCCTGAGGCCGCGACAAATTCGTAGTCGGGCTCTTCATGCCCCTCCTGGGCGAGGCCAAGCGAAGTGTCGTTCTTCGACATGGAGGGCAGCCTGAACACGTCGCGCCCCGGCAGCCTTGCATGCACCACGGGCTTCAAGCCGAGCACCGCGTTTGCCCGTACCATGTCGGCGACGACACCCTCGGTGTCGCCGTAGAAATGCCGGTAGTGATTGTAGGCATGGCTGTAGCTGTGGTTGCCGAGCGTCACCAGAGGAAGCTGCTTGGCGCGCTGGACGAGCGCTCTGTTGGCAGCGCTCGCCTGTGCGTGCATGCCGACCATGAATAGGGTTGCAGGAACCTGCTCGGCCTCCAGCACGTCGAGGATGTTGCTTGTGCCGTTCAGCGGCCCATCGTCGAAGGTAAGATAGATGGTGCGATCGGCGCCCTGGGCGGGGGCCGCAAAGATCAGCAGTGCCGCAAGGGCAAACCGAAACGGTGTCATCAGCCCCGATATCCCTGTTGCGATCACGACAAGGCGGCCATCTTCACACGCGGTTGTCAAGGCAGCCCGGCCGTACCTATGCCAGGCTTCCTTGCAGCACCGTCAGCTTCGCCTTCTTCGGCATGCGGGCGGTCAGCCACTCCAGCGCCTTGTCGTGCGGCATCGGGAAGGCGATGGAGTAGCCCTGCACCTGGTCGCAGCCGATCGCCATCAGCGAATCGAGCTCGGCCTCGGTTTCGGCACCCTCCGCGACGATCGAGATGCCGAGGCCACGCGCCAGCTCGGTGATGGCGCGCACGATCTTCGAGTTGTCGCCATTCTCATGGATGTTCTGAACGAAGCGGCGATCGATCTTCAGCCGATCGATCTCGTTCGGGTTGACATGGCTGAGCGAAGCATAGCCGGTGCCGAAATCATCGAGTTCGAGATGGACGCCGGCTGCCCTGATGTGGCGCAGCTTGGCGGCGATGCCTGTCTTTTCGTCGTCGAGGATGACGGATTCGACGATTTCCAGCGACAGTTTTTGCGGCGGCAGCCCAGCTTTTTCCAGCGTCTCGAATAAGAACGCATCGAAATCGTGCTCGCGCAGCTCGGTGCCGGAAACATTGACGGCAAGCCGTCCGAAGGCAATGCCGGCGCGATTCCATTCGGCCGCCTCGTTGATCGCCTTGGTGATGACGATGCGGCCGATCTCGGGCATGAAGCCGCATTTCTCGGCGACCGGGATGAATTCGCCGGGCGGGATCATGCCGCGCTCCGCATGGTTCCAGCGCACCAGCGCCTCGATGCCGCTGATCGTGCCGTTGGTCAGCGAGACCTGCGGCTGGAAATAGACCTGGAACGCCCGCTCCGCGATGGCGACCTTGATGTCGTGCTCGAGCTGCTTGCGATAATCGAGTTCGCGGCGCAGTTCCTCGGAGAAGAAGGAGAAGTTGCCACCGCCAAGCTTCTTGGCGGAATAAAGCGCCAGGTCGGCATGGACCAGCAAATCCTGAGCGTTGTCGGCGTCGATCGGATAGACCGCGATGCCGGCGCTGGCGCCTGGGAGAATGGTCGTGCCCTGGAAGACGATCGGCTCGTTGATGTGCGCCAGGATGCGCCGCGCCAGCATGTTGATGTCTTCGGTGCCGCCGGCGCCGCCGAGGATCATGACGAACTCGTCGCCGCCCAGGCGCACGCACAGATCCGACGCCCGGCAGGAATCGCGCATGCGCTGTGCCGTGACGACCAGCACATAGTCGCCGGCGGCGTGGCCGAGCGTATCGTTGATCTGCTTGAACCGGTCGAGATCGAGCTGGACGACGGCAAGGCGTTCGCGACGCCGGTGCGTGCCCTTGATCAGCGTGTCGAAATGATCGGTCAGGAACGTGCGGTTGTGCAGGCCGGTGAGGCCGTCATGAACCGCGATGAAGGCCATGGAATTGCGCGCGTCGATCAGTTCATGCGTCTTGCGCAGGATGGCGTTCGACATCGGCCTGAAGATGAAGAGCGCCACCAGTATGATGACGCCGATTGTGGCGTAGAACAGCGTGCGATGGAGAGCGAGCAGCTTCTCGGAGCGGTCGTCGGCGTCGGCAGTGATGCGCTGGCCGAGCGCGGCATAACCCGACAAGGTCGCATTGGCGACTGAGGCGTCGAGATTGACGCGTTCGCCGCCGCCCTTGTAGCCGCCATTGCCGCTGAATTGCGATTCATAGGCCGAGATCAGGCGGTCGCCATTGGCGATCAGCCCGACGGAGAAATAGTCGAGGTGGAAGGGCTTGGCGAAGAGGACGCTTTCGATCGACTTCGGGTCGAGCTTGGCCGGCGATTGCGGATCGGCTCCTGTCTGATCGAGCAGCAGGTCGTAGTTGGTCTCGAACTCCGCCGTTGCCTGCTTGAGCGCGCTGACCAGCGCCGGTTGCTTGTCGCGTGAACCGGCACCCGTTGCACTGGCAAGGAAGACGATGCGCTGCGACAGCGTCTTTTGTGTGCTGACGATGTCGAGCAAGGTGTGATTGTGCTGTTGGGTGGCCATCATCTGCTGCAGCAGGATGAAGGAGGCGATCACCATGGCCGCAATGATCAGCAGGGCTAGCCAATAGCCAGCCTTGATCAGCAGTATGAGCTTGCCTGAAACGGTTTGCACCGGCTGCTGCGACATTTTCGGGGGCGGCCCTCTCGCCTAAGGATTCTTGCCTAGGGATTCTTGTATGAGCACCATTGAACTGCAAACGTTAACAGGACCGGAAATCGACGGCTGTCCGGCAAGGGGCGGCCGTGGAAAGATCGCGGAATGGTTATCGGCTCGTTTAGCACCGTACCGGCATTTGAGCGGTCATCGGCCAGAACCTTTATCGTGGCGTCGTTCCTCGGCCGCGTGATGATCGACATCGGGGCCGCATCGTGCTGCTTGCCACCGATCCGGTCGTTTTTGCGATGGATTTTTCGCGCGGACGAGACGACAGTCGGCCCACATCAAACGAGGCTAGGTCATGACCGCAGCATTCCTCTCCCACATCGACAGCGAGCTCGCGGGGCTCAAATCGGCAGGCCTCTACAAGTCGGAGCGGGTGATCACTTCGACGCAGTCGGCCGAGATCGAGGTCGGCGGCGACAAGGTGTTGAATTTCTGTGCCAACAACTATCTCGGCCTCGCCGATAGCGCCGATTTGCGCAATGCTGCCAAGCAGGCGCTCGACCGCTATGGCTACGGCATGGCATCGGTGCGCTTCATCTGCGGCACGCAGGAAGAGCACAAGCAGCTCGAATCGACGATTTCCTCCTTCCTCGGCATGGAAGACACCATCCTTTACGGCTCCTGCTTCGATGCCAATGGCGGCCTGTTCGAGACGCTGCTGGGCGAGGAAGACGCCATTATTTCGGATGCCTTGAATCATGCCTCGATCATCGATGGTGTGCGGCTGTCGAAGGCCAAACGTTTCCGCTACGCCAACAACGACATGGCCGATCTCGAGGCGCGCCTGAAGGAAGCCCGGGACTGCCGCTTCCGGTTGATCGCCACCGACGGCGTGTTTTCGATGGATGGCATCATCGCCAATCTCAGGGGTGTCTGCGACCTCGCCGAGAAGTATGACGCCATGGTGATGGTCGACGACAGCCATGCCGTCGGCTTCGTCGGTCAGAACGGCCGCGGCTCGGCCGAGCATTGCGGCGTCGAGGGCAGGGTCGACATCATCACCGGGACGCTCGGCAAGGCACTTGGTGGGGCCTCCGGTGGTTACACCTCGGGCAAAAGCCAGGTGGTCGACTGGTTGCGCCAGCGCTCACGGCCGTATCTCTTTTCCAACACGCTGATGCCGGCGATCGCCGGCGCTTCGATCAAGGTGTTCGAGCTGATCAAGGACGGCGATGGGCTGCGCGACAAACTCTACGACAACGCTGCGCGGTTCCGGTCGCAAATGGGCAAGCTCGGCTTCACGCTGGCCGGAGCGGATCATCCGATCATCCCGGTGATGCTGGGCGATGCCAGCCTGGCGCAGGAGATGGCCGCGCGCATGCTGAAGCGCGGCATCTATGTCATCGGCTTCTCCTTCCCGGTGGTGCCAAAGGGGCAGGCGCGCATCCGCACGCAGATGTCGGCGGCGCATTCCAGCGCCGATATCGACCGCGCGGTGGAAGCGTTCGCCGCCGTCGGGCGCGAACTCGGCGTCATTTCCTGACAAGCCGGAATCGAAAAGCGATTCCGGAACAAGAGCTTCAAGGGACAAAAGCATGTCGAACATGATGAAAGCGCTGGTGAAGGCCAAGGCCGAACCAGGCATCTGGATGGAAGAGGTGCCGGTGCCGGAAATCGGCCCTAACGACGTGCTGATCAAGATCAAGAAGACGGCGATCTGCGGCACCGACGTGCACATCTACAATTGGGACCAGTGGGCGCAGAAGACGGTGCCGGTGCCGATGGTGACGGGCCATGAATTCGTCGGCACCGTTGCCGATTTCGGCGCAGCGGTCACCGAATACAAGGTCGGCCAGCGCGTGTCGGGCGAGGGCCACATCGTCTGCGGTCATTGCCGCAACTGTCGCGCCGGGCGAGGGCATCTGTGCCGCAACACGCTCGGCGTCGGCGTCAATCGTCCGGGCGCCTTCGGTGAGTATCTGGCTATCCCGCAGCACAACGTCGTGCCGATCCCCGATGATGTGCCGGACGAGATCGCCGCCATCTTCGATCCGTTGGGCAATGCCGTGCACACGGCACTCTCCTTCGATCTGGTCGGCGAGGACGTGCTGGTCACCGGCGCCGGGCCGATCGGCATCATGGGCGCGCTCGTCGCCCAATGCGTCGGCGCGCGAAAAGTCGTCATCACCGACATCAATCCGGTGCGGCTGGCGCTGGCGAAAAAGCTCGGCGTCCAGCATGTCGTCGACGCGTCCAAGGAAAAGCTGCGCGATGTCATGCCGGCACTCGGCATGACCGAGGGTTTTGATGTCGGCCTCGAAATGTCGGGCGCAGCCCCCGCCTTCCGCGACATGATCGACACCATGAACAACGGCGGCAAGATCGCCATTCTGGGCATCGCGCCGACCGGATTCGAGATCGACTGGAACAAGGTCATCTTCAAGATGCTGCATCTCAAGGGCATCTATGGCCGCGAGATGTTCGAGACCTGGTACAAGATGATCGCGCTGGTGCAGGGGCCGCTGGATGTTTCCGGGCTTATCACGCACCGCATCGGCATCGACGATTTCCAAGCCGGCTTCGATGCAATGCGCAGCGGCAGTTCCGGCAAGGTGGTGATGGATTGGTAGATGCCGCCCTAACGCAGAATTCTGTTTTTCATCAGCCATTTCACGGAGCGGGGCCACGCGTAGTTCGCACCCATGCGAAGATCGGTAAACCCCTCCGAAACATGTTTCCCGGTTTCGGCGTCAAGGATGCGAATGAACATAGTATGTTCTGTTCGGTTGACGCGCGTTACGACGCCAAGCAAGGCAAGCGACGCGCCGTGCTCCTTGGCAATCGGGCCTTCACAACCAGCGCAGTTGCGCAATCCGTGCGGCGCCGCAGCCTGTGTATCCCTCGCCGGCACATCAACTACTGTAAAACGCCCAGACTGGGAGAGCATGTCCTTAGCAACTTGTGCTGATTCCGACAGATAGCGCCTGTCATATTCATCCGGGGGAATTATTCCCGCCCCGGCGCTCTTGTCCTCCAATTCGAAAGGGAACACTTCGATCGACATCGGCTTTGTCTGCTGCGCCTGCGCAAATGTGCAGGTGCCTACAAGCAGCGTCACCAGGACACTTAATGTGCGAATGCTCATCGTAGTCCTCCTGTCGGTATGATGGGCATTATACGCGGCCTGACAACGCAAATCACGATTAAATCGAAAGCAATGCTATGCTTCGGGAGTTTCCACGCAGTCTCGCTCGAACTCCGTCGTTCAGAGTGATTGGCTTGATCTTGGACTAACTCTTGCTCGGGACCAGACTGGTCTCCAATGCAGCCAGTCCGCTGGTGATCGCCGTGCGCTCTTCAGCGCTGAGCCTTGCCAGCAAATCCCGTTCGAACGCCTTCGCCAGCGGCACCATCTCGCGATAGGCGGCAAGCCCCGTTCCGGTCAGCGACAGATGCTCGACCCGGCGATCATTCTCATCTGGCGTACGCACAAGCCAACGCCGCCGTTCGAGTTCAGCCACGGCGCGTGAAACCTTGGTCTTGTGCATAGCCGATTGCTCGCCGAGTTCGGTCGCAGTCATCGTTCCATGCTGCCCCAGCCCCGAAAGGGTGCGCCATTCCGGACGCGTCAGGCCATGGCTGTCCTTGTATATCCTCGAAAATTCGCGGCTGACGGCGTCGGCAAGCCGGTAGAGCCGGTAGGGCAGGAAGTTTTCCAGATTGAGAATTTCAGCCGCGTCGGACGCTTCGCTCCTGATCGCCATTTTTCAAAGCCGCCATTGATGGTTACATTTTCGATGGTTACAAATGAAACCAGTTTGGTCAATTGATATCCATTTCGGGAGGAAGCAATGGCCTTTTCCTATATGCCGGGCTTCGGCAACGATTTTGAGACCGAGACGCTGCCCGGCTCGTTGCCGCAGGGACGGAATTCGCCGCAGCGGCCGGCCTACGGCCTCTATGCCGAGCAGCTTTCAGGCTCGCCCTTCACCGCGCCGCGCGGCACCAATGAGCGGTCCTGGCTCTACCGCATCCGGCCGAGCGTTAAGCACACCGGCCGCTTCAAGGCGGCGAGCTATCCCTTGTGGAAGAGTGCGCCCAATGTCGGCGATCATGAACTGGCGCTCGGCCAGTATCGCTGGAACCCGGTGCCGATGCCGAAGGAGCCGACCGATTTCATCGCCGGTATGCGCAGCATCACAACCGCTGGCGACGTGCTCGGGCAGACCGGCATGGCGGCGCATGTCTATGTCGCCAACACCTCGATGGCGGACGATCATTTCTTCAATGCCGACGGCGAGTTGCTGGTCGTGCCGCAAGTCGGCGCATTGCGCTTCGTCACCGAGATGGGCGTCATTGAGCTGCGGCCCGGCGAGATCGCGGTGTTGCCACGCGGTCTGGTCTTCAAGATCGAGCTGGTCGACGCCGAAGTGCGCGGCTACGTCTGTGAGAACTACGGCGCCAAGCTGACGTTGCCCGATCGCGGCCCGATCGGCGCCAATTGCCTGGCCAACCCACGCGATTTCAAGACGCCTTGCGCATGGTTCGAGGAGAAGGAAACGCCGTGCCGGCTGATCGTGAAATGGTGCGGCAATTTCCATGTCACCGAGATCGGCCATTCGCCGCTGGATGTCGTTGCCTGGCACGGCAACTATGCGCCCTACAAATATGATCTGGCGACCTTTTCACCGGTCGGAGCGCTTTTGTTCGACCATCCCGATCCGTCGATCTTCACCGTGTTAACGGCACCAAGCGGCGAGGAGGGCACGGCCAACATCGACTTCGTCATCTTCCCGCCGCGCTGGCTGGTGGCCGAAGATACCTTCCGGCCGCCCTGGTACCACCGCAACATCATGAGCGAGTTCATGGGCCTGGTCCACGGCCAGTACGACGCCAAGGAAGAAGGCTTTGTGCCCGGCGGCATCAGCCTGCACAATCTGATGCTGGCCCATGGGCCGGATGCGCCTGGCTTTGAAAGGGCCTCGCGCGCGGAGCTGAAACCGGTCAAGCTCGACAACACCATGGCCTTCATGTTCGAGACCCGATTTCCGCAGATGCTGACCCGCTACGGCGCCGAGCTCGAAACCCGGCAGGACAATTACATCGACTGCTGGGCCGACCTGAAGAAGCGTTTCAACGGCACGCCCGAGGGCGACTGGTCTTGAGCACCGAGCCAATGCCGGACCGGCTGGTGCTTTTGGGCTCGAAGGGTGGCCCGGCATTGCGGCCGGGTGGTCCATGGCCGAGTTCGTCGCTGCTGCAGATCGGCGGCCGCAGCATCGTCGTCGACTGCGGCCTTGGCGTGACGCGTGGTCTGGTCGATGCCGGCATCAGCCTGAAGTCGCTCGACCTGATCTTCATCACGCATCTGCACTCCGACCATGTGCTGGAACTGGGGCCGCTGATCCACACCGCCTGGACGGCGGGCCTCGCGACGCCCGTCGGCGTGTTCGGCCCGCCCGGCACCGGTCATTACTGGCGGCGCTTTTGCCAGGCGATGGAGTTCGACATCGAGATCCGCATCGTTGACGAAGGCCGGCCGGATATTCGCGATCTGGTGTCGATCGGCGAATTCGGCGAAGGCCAGGTGGTCGCGCAGGGCGGCTTGACGGTTTCGGCGCTGCGCGTCGAGCATCCGCCGGTGACCGACTGTTTTGCTCTTCGCTTCGAGCATGGCGCCAAAAGCGTCGTGTTCTCCGCCGATACGGCCTTTTATCCGCCGCTCGCCGATTTTGCCCGAGGCGCCGACATCCTCGTCCACGAGGCAATGCTGGAAGAAGGCATCGAGCGACTGGTGGCCAGGACCGGCAATGGTGCGCGGCTCAGAGAGCATCTGCTCGCCAGCCACAGCTTTGCCGAAGAGACCGGCAGCATCGCAAGCGATGCCGGCGTGAAGAGATTGGTGCTCAACCACCTCATTCCGGCCGACGATTCTTTGATAGGCGAGGCCGACTGGACTGCCGCTGTCAGGAAAACTTGGAACGGCGACTTGACGATCGCCCGCGACGGTCTTGTTGTGGGCTTAAGCAGCGCCAAAGCTGCAGCAGGAGAGGAAACCGCATGAAGCTTGCCACATTGAAGGACGGGACGCGCGACGGGAAACTCGTCGTCGTCTCGCGCGACCTGACACGCTTCACCGACGCCTCGTTCCTGGTTCGCACGCTGCAGGCGGCGCTCGACGACTGGCGGCGCATCGCCCCGCATCTCGCGACAATAGCGGAATCGCTTGAGAACAATGCGATGCCGGCGGAGCGCTTCCACGAACATGACGCCCATTCGCCGCTGCCGCGTGCCTATCAATGGGCCGATGGCTCGGCTTACGTGAACCATGTCGAGCTGGTGCGCAAAGCGCGCGGCGCCGAGATGCCGGCGAGCTTCTGGACCGACCCGCTGATCTACCAGGGCGGCTCGGATTCTTTCATTCCGCCACGTGATCCGATCCGCACGGCTGACGAAGCCTTCGGCATCGACATGGAGGGCGAGGTCGCTGTCATCGTCGACGATGTGCCGATGGGTGCAAGCCTCGAAGAAGCAAAGGCAGCGATCCGACTGGTCATGCTGGTCAACGACGTTACGTTGCGCGCGCTCACCGGACCGGAACTGGAGAAAGGTTTCGGTTTTTTCCAATCAAAGCCGTCCTCGGCGTTTTCGCCGGTCGCTGTGACGCCGGACGAACTGGGTGATGCCTGGGACGGCGGCAAGGTCAGCCTGCCGCTGCTTGCCGATCTCAACGGCAAGCCGTTCGGCCGCGCCAATGCCGGTATCGACATGACCTTCGACTTTCCTGCGCTGATCGTTCATGCAGCAAGGACACGGCCATTGGCCGCCGGCACGATCATCGGTTCCGGCACCGTCTCCAACAAGCTAGACGGCGGGCCGGGCAAGCCTGTCTCGGCCGGTGGCGCCGGCTATTCCTGCATCGCCGAACTGCGCATGATCGAGACCATTGTGTCAGGCGAACCCAAAACGCCATTCCTGCGCTTCGGCGACACGGTGCGCATCGAGATGAAGGACAAGGCTGGGCATTCGATCTTCGGTGCCATCGAACAGAAGGTCGAGAAATACGAGAGGTAAGGGCATGACGGGGGTCTATCTGCTGGCCGGTGTCTGGGCACTCGCCATACTGGCGGTCTTCATCCAGGCGATCCGGCTGAGCTATCGCATAGAGGCGCGCTCGCCTGACCTGACCAACCGCAGCGGCTTTCCGCGCAAGGCGATGATGTTCCACACCATCACCAACATGGACGTCGCGCGGGACGCGGAAACGCAGAGCATGCGTCGGCGTATGAACTGGTTGCTGCTGATCGTTCTTGCTGGATTTGTCGTTATGTGGGCGGGCTTGTATCTGTCGCGGTCAACCGGATGACGTGATGAGCCTGCCCGACTACCCGCGCAGCATGGCCGGCAACAATCTCTGGTCGAACGACCGACTCTACCGCGCGGTATTGTCTCTTCAGCCCGGCGAAAGAGGTCAAGCGGCTGGGGCTTGGGCGATCAGGCCAATACGACGTCATAGGCTGAAAATTGCCGATCCGCGGAGATCAACGTCAGGCCTTCAATTTGGGTCTGCGCAATAAGCAGGCGGTCGAAGGGATCGCGGTGGTGAAGCGGCAGATGTTCAAGTCTCGCCGCGTGTAGTTCGTTTACGCCGAGAATCGGAATCCCGTTCGATCGCAGGAGGTCCACGATGTCGCCTGTGAGCGTCACTTTGCCGAGCGATTTCTTGATGGCGATCTCGGCCACCGAGACGGCGCTGACGATCACATCCTTGCCTGTGAGAAAGATATCGCGATGATGATCCGAAAGACGTGAATCGGCGTTGAGTACCCAAAGCAGAATATGGGTATCGACCAGATATCTGCGGCTCATTTAATATACTCGTCCCATTCGGGACCGAGTTCATCAAAATCATCCGATATCCAAATCTGGCCTTTCAGGGCGCCAAGCAAGCCTTTGCTCCCACCAGCCCGAACGGGAGCGCTCAAGGTTGCGACAACCTCTCCATGTCTGGTCAGATGGATCTCTTCGCCAGCCTGGGCACGTTTCACCAATTCGGAAAGCTGAGCCTTCGCTTTTGCCATGGGGATATTCATAGACGACCTCTTATGACCAGAATTTAGGTCATAATTGGCCGGGCCGCAAGTGAGTTCGATGGCTATTCCGCCGCCTGAACCTTGATCACGCCACGCTTGATCTGGTCCTGCTCGATCGATTCGAACAGCGCGCGGAAATTGCCTTCGCCAAAACCTTCGTCGCCCTTCCTCTGGATGAACTCGAAGAAGATCGGCCCGATCACGGTTTTCGAGAATATCTGCAGCAGGATCTTGGTCGTGCCGCCGTCGACGACGCCTTCGCCATCGATCAGGATGCCGTGCTTCTTCATCCGCTCGATCGGCTCGTCATGGCCGTTCACGCGGTCATAGGACATATCGTAGTAGGTTTCAGGCGGGCCGGGCATGAACTTCAGCTCGTTGGCGGCGAGCTTGTCGGTGGCCTCGTAGATTTCGTCGGTGCCGACGGCGATGTGCTGGATGCCTTCGCCGTTGTACTTCTTCAGGTACTCGGCGATCTGGCTGGTCTCGTCCTTGGACTCGTTGAGCGGAATGCGGATCTTGCCGCAGGGCGAGGTGATGGCGCGGCTGACCAGGCCGGTGATCTTGCCGTCGATGTCGAAGAAATGGATCTGCTTGAAGCCGAACAGGTTGCGGTAGAAATCCCACCATTTGTCCATCTGGCCGCGATAGACATTGTGGGTCAGGTGATCGAGATAGTAGAAGCCGACGCCTTCCGGCCGCGGGTCGCGCGCACCCAGCCACTCGAATTCGGCGTCATAGGCCGAGCCCTTCTTGCCGTAGGTCTCGATGAAATAGAGCAGCGAGCCGCCAATGCCCACGATCGCCGGCACGTCCAGCGCCTTGTCGGCACCTTCGTAAGGTGTGGCACCCTTGGCAACGGCATGATCGAAGGCGTGTTTGGCGTCGACCACCCGCCAGGCCATCGAGGCGGCGCAAGGGCCGTGCTTGTCGACGAACTTCATCGCATGCGAGCCGGGTTCGGCATTGACGACATAGTTGATGTCGCCCTGGCGCCAGACGGTGATGTCCTTCGTGCGGTGCTTGGCCACCGCGACATAGCCCATGCGGGTGAACAGCTCAGCCAGCTTTTGCGGCTCCGGATGCGCGAATTCGACGAACTCGAACCCATCGGTGCCGGCCGGGTTGTCCTTGCTGATCCTGGCGGGCGGGGCGTCGTGCGGGAAGGGACCCATAATATTCCTCCTAAAGCTGGCCTGGCCTGAAAAGGCGATTTGACACGATGATAACGCGGAGGAGGCGCACGGTGCTTGCATTCAAACGCTTGAAATGATGATGTCATGCGTGAAGCGTGCATGATGTAAGGGAAAGCCATGGATGAGGCGCGCATTGACCAGTTCGACCGCAAGATAATGGCACTGTTGCAGGGTGATGCGCGGCTGACCAACAACGATCTTTCGGAGCGGGTGAACCTGTCGGCGTCGCAATGCTCGCGCCGCCGTCAGCGGCTGGAGGAGGACGGCTTCATCAGGGGCTATCGCGCCGTTCTCGACCGCGACAAGCTCGGTTTTTCCCTGGTCAACGTCATTTCGGTCACGCTCGCCACCCACAATCGCGACAATGCAAGGCGCTTCGGCGAACTGGTGGCGCGGCTGCCCGAAGTGCAGGAAGCGCACGCGCTGACCGGCGAGATGGACTACATCCTGAAAGTGGTGACGCCGGATCTCAAATCATTGTCGGAATTCGTCAGCGGCGTGCTACTGCCGCACGAATCCGTGCAGCACGTGAAGACGGCGATCGTGCTGGAGACGCTGAAGGAAACCGGCGCGCTGCCGATTTAATCTGAGCGGATATCATTGATACGTCGGCAGGCCAGAGGGGGTGTGAAGGACGCCAGCCTAATGACGGAAGGGCCGTTCAACCCTTCGACTGCTGGATCAGCCCATAGAGATTGGTGCAGCGGGCGCCGGAACGGCAATAGGCGAAGACCGGGCCGTCGAGTTCCTCGAGCGCTTCGGCCTGATCCTCGACATTCTCGGCCGTGATCTGGCCGCTGATCACCGGAATGTAGCGGAAGCCGAGGCCTGCGGCTTCGACCGCTGCCCCGACGGTGTCGGCAGAAGGCTGGCCCGGCTGTTCGTCATCGGGCCGGTTGCAGATCACACTCTTGAAGCCAGCTTCCCTGATGGCGGCGACGTCTTCGGGCTGGATCTGGCCCGAGACCGAATAGTCCTCGCTGATTTCGCGGTATTCCATGGCAGCATCCTCGCAAACTGGTCAGGTGGCAGTCTTGCCACTCCCCGACATGGGCGGCAATCCGTGCCGAAGGATTTCTCTGCCAAATAGCCGTTGCGTGCCAGAAAATCCAACCGGGCTGATGCGGCCCGGCTGGGCAATCCTTCAAACTCAGCTGCCGAGAATAGCGCCTTTGATCTGACGGATGTTGTTGTGCATCATGTCGATATAGGTCGCGGCCGGGCCGTCGGGCTGCGACAGCGCGTCCGAATAGAGCGTGCCGCCGACTTTGATGCCGGTTTCGCTGGCGATCTGCTCGATCAGGCGCGGGTTGGTGATGTTCTCGACGAAGATCGCAGCCGCCTTGTCCTGCTTCACCTGATTGACCAGCTTGGCAACGTCTGCGGCGGATGGTTCGGAGTCGGTCGACACCCCTTGCGGGGCGAGGAAGGTCAGGCCGTATGCATGTTCGAAATAGCCGAAGGCGTCATGCGAGGTGATGACGACGCGCTTGCTCTCCGGGATCGAGGCAATTGCCGCTTTCACTTCACCTTCGACCGCATCAAGCTTCTTCGTGTAGGCGGCGGCATTGGTCTGATAGCTGACGCAGCCTTCCGAATCGGCCGCGCAGAAAGCCTCGGCGATGTTCTTCACATAGATCCTGGCGTTGGCAATCGACTGGAATGCGTGGGGATCGGTGACCGTCTTGCCGCCGCCAGTGCCGGCACCTTCGGCCGCGTCGGCATCGGCGAATTCAGGCTTGAAATCGATCGGCGTCACGCCCTTGGTCAAGGTGATGATCGAGGCTTTGGTGGCACTGGCATCGACCAGCCGCTGCAGAAAACCTTCGAAATGCAGGCCGTTGACCAGCACGATGTCGGCCTTGGCCATGGCCACCGCATCGGCCGGGCTCGGCTCGTAGACATGGGCATCGCCATCCGGCCCGACGATGGTGGTGACATCGATGCGGTCGCCGCCGACATTTTTGGCGAAATCGGCAATGACGGTGAAGCTGGCGACCACTTTCAGCGGTGCCGCGAAGGCCGACGATGCGCCAAAGGCGGTTAATGTTATAACGCTCATCGCCAGGGCGGCATGGATGGATTTCAGCATAGAGGGGTCTCCTTCTAGGGGCGGGGATCAGGCCGTTCTGTGACGGTGATGGATGATGCGTGCGCGCAGAATGCCGCGCGTGCCAAACAGGATCGAGGCGAAATAGACGACGCCGGCCGACAGGATGATGGCCGGGCCGGATGGCAGCGAGGCGTGATAGGACAAAAGCAGCCCGGCGACGCAGGATGCGAAGCCGATCAGTACGGCCAGCACGCACATCGGCTCGACGCGAACCGTCCAGAAGCGGGCGGCCGCGGCCGGCAGCATCATCAGCCCAACCGATAGAAGCGTGCCGAGCGCCTGGAAGCCGCCGACGAGGTTGAGTACGACAAGGCCGAGGAAGATGAAATGCACCGGGCTGCCGAGCCGGCTGACCGAGCGCAGGAACAGCGGGTCGAGGCATTCGGCGACCAGCGCCCGCCAGAAGATGGCGAGGCTGACCAGCGTCACCGCGACGATGCCGCCGATCAGCGTCAGGGCCTCGTCATTGAGCGCCAGCACGGTGCCGAACAGCACATGCATGAGATCGACGCTGGAACCGCGGATCGACACCATCAGCACGCCGATGGCGAGCGAAATCAGGTAGAAAGCCGCCATCGAGGCGTCTTCGCGCTGGATGGTGAAGCGCGAGACGGCGCCGGCGCCGAGCGCGACGATGACGCCGGCGATCAGGCCGCCGATGGTCATCGGCAGGATTTCCAGCCCATAGAACAGGAAGCCGGCGGCTGCACCGGGCAGGATTGCGTGCGCCATGGCGTCGCCCGACAGGCTCATGCGCCGCAGCATAAGGAAGACGCCGATCGGGCAGGCGCCGAGCGACAGCATCAGCGAGCCGATCAACGCCCGCTGCATGAAGGCGAAATCGGCGAAGGGCGCGATGACTAGGCCGTAAAGCATGTCCATCAAGCAGCCCTCGGTCCGACGCCATGTTGGTGATCGTGATCGTGGCCATGGTGATCGTGACCATGAGCGTCCTCGCCCGGCTCGCACCAGGGTGCATTTTCTTCCCAGGCCTCGTGAAAACGGCGGGCGCGCAACAGATTTTCAGGCTTCAGCGTTTCCCGGGTTTCGCCCCAGGCGATCGGCTGGCGGGCCAGAAGCAGCGTTTCGGGGAAATTCTGCCGCACCAGATCCAGATCGTGGACGACGACCATGATGGTGCGTTCCTCGCCATGCCAGTGCTTGATCAGCGCAATGAGGTCGCCGACCGTCTTGGCGTCGACGGCGTTGAAGGGTTCGTCGAGCAGGATGAGGTCGGCGTCCTGCAGCAGGACACGGGCAAACAGCGTGCGCTGCAGTTGGCCGCCCGACAGCGTGTCGATCGGCCGCTTTTCAAAACCGCCGAGGCCCACCGCCATCAGCGCCTTGCTGACGTCATCGCGATCTTCCCTAGTGTAGCGGCCAAGCAGGCCGCGCCGTGGCCACAGGCCGAGCGAAACCAGATCCACCACCCGCGCCGGAAAGGAGCGATCGAGCTCCGATTGCTGCGGCAGATAGGCGGCACGTACACCGGGCGCGCGGATAACCTCGCCGGCCATGGGCTTCAGGACGCCGACAATGCCTTTCATCAGCGTCGATTTGCCGGAGCCGTTGGCGCCGACCACAGCGGTCAACGAGCCCTTCCGGATGGTGCCGTCGAGATGATGGATCGCCGGATGGCTGCCGTAGCCAAGCGTCAGGTCGCGGAATGTCAGGCAGGTATTTGTCATTCTGCGATCCGTAGGCGGCGAAATCCGGCTGCTGGCAGCGGCCGATTGGATATGTGATGTTATTACATTAGTCAACAAGCCAATCCGGCGGAATTGCGGCCGCAGGGTCAACTTGCCGTGTGTGCGTATCATATGCCGTTGGCCCAAGGGGATTCGACCTGGCGACCTTGCCCCAAGCCGGTCGCGACTCTAAAGAAGCGCAACCGCCACAAGAAGGAACCATCCAATGAGCATTCGTCGCATCGATGTCGGCCCGCGCATGAGCCAGATCGTCATCCATGGCAATACCGTCTATCTGGCTGGTCAGGTCGGCCAGCCAACCGGCAATGTCGCTTCGCAGACCAGGGACATCCTGGCGGCTGTCGACGAATTGCTGGCCAAGGCTGGCTCCGACAAGACCAAGATCCTGCAGGCGATCATCTGGCTGGCCGACATGAGCACCTTTGCCGAGATGAACGCGGAATGGGACAAGTGGGTGCCGCAGGGCAACACGCCAGCCCGCGCCACCGGCGAAGCAAAGCTCGCCGCCCCGGAATATCTGGTCGAGATTATTATTACCGCTGCGATTTGAGGCGTTGAAGCTGCCAATCTCCCCCCACGTGGGGGGAGATCAGCCTCACCCCTGCGGCCTGAACCTCGCCACCAGCGTGTGGCTCTCGGCCGCGTAGGTGAAGCGCACATGGGTGACCGGGTGCTCGGCGCTCCACGTCCGTCGCTCGACCACCAGGCAGGGCGCACCGGTTTCTATATCGAGTGCAGCCGCGATATGCCTGTCGGCGGCGACAGCGCGAATCCGGTGCTCGGCTTCGCTCCACGGCACGCGGCCAATCAGCCATGGTCCTGGTGCGGTGGCCACGAATTCCTCGTCCGCTGCCTCGGGCACGGCGGTGAGATTGATCAGCCGCTGTTCATGCGCGAACGGCCGCTCGCCGGCGAAATGACCGCACTCCAGCGCCAGCACCGGTCCGGCCACGCCGAGTTCCAGCAGCGCGCGATCCCCGGCGCTGCTGCGCCTTTTGTGTCGGGCGACGCGCTCGTAGCGATAGGGCAGGCCGAGCGCTTCGACCTCGATGCGGATATCGTGGATTTCCAGCACCGCGGCCTGCGACTGCGGCCGGCGCACAAAGCTGCCTGAGCGGCGGCGGCGCTCGATCAGTCCGGCCTTGGCAAGCTGCGACAGCGCCTTGTTCACCGTCATGCGCGAGCAATTGTATTGCACGCTCAACTCATGCTCGAACGGGATGCGATGACCGGGCGCCCAGGCGCCGGACAGGATTTTCTCGCTGATGTCGGAGAGGATGCGCTGGTGCAGCGAGCCGCCGCCTTCCGCCTCCACAGTGCCGGCCATGCTCATGCCGAAAGCGCCGTCATCACGTTGCGAAAACGCTCAGCGATGGCCTCTCGCTTCACATGCCTGCCGCCGCTGACCTGTTTGCGGCCATGCACCCAGACGCAGTCGACCTTGCTGCCATTGGCGAAGATCCAGGCGTCGAGGATCGCGTCGCCACTCTTGCCGGCCAGCGAGGGATTTTTGGGATCGAGCGAGACAAGATCGGCGGATGCGCCGGCGGCGATCGCGGAAGCACCGGCGCCAAGCGCGACGCTGCCACCGTCGAGCGCGGCGTCGAACAGTGCGCGGCCGGTCGAGCCGCCGGCGACCGCCAGCACATTGCGGGCGCGGTGGGCGAGGCGCTGCGAATATTCGAGCTGGCGCAACTCGTCGGGCAGGCCGATGAGCACATTGGAATCGGAGCCGACGCCATAGCGGCCGCCATGTTCCCTGAACAGCGGCGCGGCAAAAGTGCCGTCACCGAGATTGGCCTCGGTGATCGGGCATAGGCCGGCGATGGCACCGCTTTTGGCCATGGCAACGGTTTCAGCATCGGTCATGTGGGTGGCGTGGATCAGGCACCAGCGCTTGTCGACTTTGGCATTGGCCAGCAGAAATTCGACCGGCCACGCGCCCGACCAGGCAAGGCAATCCTCGACTTCTTTCACCTGCTCGGCAATGTGGATGTGGATAGGCCCGTCCGGCGCCAGGGCAGTCACGTCAATCAGTTCTTCCGGTGTCGCGGCGCGAAGGCTGTGCGGAGCGACGCCGACAACAGCCTGATCCAACGCGCGAATCGATTCGCGGCATTTCTCAACAAGCCGCGAGAATCGATTCACATCGTTGATGAATCGCCGCTGGCCTTCGTTTGGTGCGGCACCGCCGAAAGACGAGTGCGCATAAAACACCGGCAAAAGCGTCAGGCCGATGCCTGCCTCGCCGGCCGCGGCCGCAATGCGCTCGGCCATCTCGGCGAGGTTGGCGTAGGGTTTTCCATCGCGGTCGTGATGCAGATAGTGAAATTCGCCGACGCGGGAAAAACCGGCCTCCAGCATCTCGACATAGAGTTGTGCGGCAACCGCCTCGACCTGATCGGGCGTCATCGACAGGGCGAAACGGTACATCACCTCGCGCCAGCTCCAGAAACTGTCGGCGGAGGGGCCGCGAAGCTCGGCAAGGCCGGCCATGCCGCGCTGGAAGGCGTGGCTGTGCAAATTGGGCATGCCGGGTAACAGGATCGCGTGACGTTCGTCGCCGGCTGCCGCAGCAGCGCCAGGCTGAACGGCTGTGATGCGTCCCTCGGCCAGGGTAAGCCGCACATTTTCGCGCCAGCCATCGGGAAGGAGCGCCTGTTCCGCAAAGATCGCTGCCACTTTTCTCTCCGGTTCTCTGTGTCTCATGCGATGAAGGCACTTGCAGTGCGTTTCAATATGTATATACATAATCGTCATCGATTGAAACGGAAAAGATGATGGCTTCAAAGAGCAAAAGCCGGGCAGGGGATCTTCGTCTGTGGCGCAATGCGCGGCTGACGACAATGGCCGACGGGTCTGCCGGACTTGGCGTCGTCGAACATGGCGCGGTCGCTGCGCGTGACGGCCGCATTGTTTATGCCGGCCCCGAGTCGGAGCTGCCCCCGACACTTGCCCAGGGCGCCGAGACGGTTGATTGCGAGGGCCGCTGGATCACACCCGGCCTGATCGACTGCCACACCCATCTGGTCCATGCCGGCAACCGCGCCAACGAATTCGAGATGCGGCTGGCCGGCGCCACTTATGAAGAGGTCGCCCGGGCTGGTGGCGGCATAGTCTCCTCGGTCAAGTCGCTGCGCGCCGCCAGCGAGAGCGAACTGGTCACCCAATCACTGCCACGCCTCGATGCGCTGATCGCCGAGGGCGTAACCACCGTGGAGGTAAAATCAGGCTACGGCCTGGACCTCGAAAACGAGAAGAAGTCGCTGCGTGCCGCACGGCGGCTGGGCAACCAGCGGCCGGTGACGATCCGCACGACCTTCCTCGGCGCCCACGCGCTGCCGCCGGAAGCCAAGGGTGACAAGGACGCCTTTATCGATCTGGTCGCCAAGGAAATTCTCCCGGCGGTTGCCGCCGAGGGGCTGGCCGATGCCGTCGACGGTTTCTGCGAGGGCATCGCCTTTTCGCCGGAACAGATGGTGCGCGTCTTCGATGCTGCAAAGGCGGCCGGCCTGCCGGTCAAGCTTCATGCCGACCAACTGTCCAATTTGCATGGCGCCGAACTCGCCGCCCGTTACGGTGCGCTGTCGGCCGACCATCTCGAATACACCGATGAGGCAGGTGCAGCGGCGATGGCCAAGGCCGGAACCGTGGCGATGATCCTGCCCGGCGCCTACTATTTCATTCGCGAAACCAAGAAGCCGCCGATCGGCCTGTTTCGCCAGCACGGCGTCAGGATGGCTGTCGCCACCGACAACAATCCCGGCACTTCGCCGCTGACCTCGCTGCTTCTGACCATGAACATGGTGGCGACCCTGTTCGGCCTGACCGTCGATGAATGCATTGCCGGCGTCACCCGGGAGGCGGCCCGCGCGCTTGGTTTGCTGGGAGAAACCGGCACGCTGGAAGCCGGAAAATCCGCCGACCTGGCGATCTGGAACATCGAGCGCCCCGCCGAACTCGTCTATCGCATGGGCTTCAACCCGCTGCATGCCCGCATCTGGAGAGGACAATGACCGAACTGACCCTGAAGCCCGGCAATGCGACGCTGGCCGACTGGCGCGCCATCTATCGTGGCGCCGTGCCCAAGCTGGACGATGCCTGCCGGCCGAAAATCAAGGCGAGCGCCGAGGCCGTCGCCAGGATAGTCGCCAAGGGCGAGCCGGTCTATGGCATCAACACCGGCTTCGGCAAACTGGCCAGCGTCCGCATCCCGGCCGAGGATCTCGAGACCTTGCAGCGCAACATCGTCCTGTCGCACGCCGCCGGCGTCGGCGAGCCGATGCCGGTTGCCGTTTGCCGGCTGATGATGGCGCTGAAGCTCGCCAGCCTGGCGCAGGGCGCGTCGGGTGTGCGGCCGCAAACCATCGAGTTGCTGGAAGCGATGCTGGCCAACGACGTCATCCCGGTGGTGCCGGCGCAGGGTTCGGTCGGCGCCTCCGGCGACCTCGCCCCGTTGTCGCACATGACGGCGGTGATGATCGGTGTCGGCGAATGTTTTACCCCACATGGCCGTTTCCCGGCCAAGGTCGCCTTCGTCTCGCATGGCCTGGAACCGGTGACACTGGGCGCCAAGGAGGGCCTGGCGCTGCTCAACGGCACCCAGTTTTCGACCGCCTATGCGCTGGCCGCCTTGTTCGAGGCCGAAGTGCTCTACCAATCGGCGCTGGTCGCCGGTGCCCTGTCGACCGACGCGGCAAAAGGCTCCGACGCACCCTTCGATCCGCGCATCCATGTGCTGAGAAAGCATCCCGGCCAGGTCGAGACGGCCGACGCCCTGCGCAATCTGATGGCCGGCAGCGCCATCCGTGAATCGCACCGGGTTGGCGACGAACGCGTGCAGGATCCCTATTGCCTGCGCTGCCAGCCGCAGGTGATGGGCGCGGCACTCACCGTGCTGCGCCAGGCGGCCGACACGCTGGGCACCGAAGCCAACGGCGTCACCGACAATCCGCTGATCTTCGCCGAGGATGACACCGCGCTTTCCGGCGGCAATTTCCACGCCGAGCCGGTGGCCTTCGCCGCCGACATGATCGCGCTCGCCGTCTGCGAGATCGGCTCGCTGTCGGAGCGCCGCATCGCCATGCTTGTCGATCCGGCACTTTCCGGCATGCCGGCCTTCCTGACGCCCAAGCCCGGCCTGAACTCCGGCTTCATGATCCCGCAGGTGACGGCGGCGGCGCTCGTTTCCGAAAACAAGCAGAAAGCCTATCCGGCATCAGTCGATTCGATCCCCACCTCGGCCAATCAGGAGGACCATGTTTCGATGGCCGCGCACGGCGCGCGCCGGCTGATCGGCATGGTCGAGAACGCCACCGCGGTGATCGGCATCGAACTGCTGGCCGCGGCCCAAGGCTGCGATTTCCACGCGCCGCTGGCCTCGAGCGACGCCCTGGAGGCGGTGCGCAGGCTGGTGCGGGCCGAAGTGCCGCATCTCGACAATGACCGCCATTTCCACCCCGATATGGAAAAAGCCATCGCCATGGTGCGCAGCGGTGCGGCCATCGAGGCCGCCGGCGGTGTGGCTCTGCCGTCGATTTCCGGAGCGGTGTGATGGCAAGCGCGCCCTGGCTGACGGTCACGCCCGGCACAGCCCCGTTGCTGGTGTCGATACCACATACCGGCGTCGACCTCGCCGGCCTTGAGAATCGGCTGGTCTCGCCCTGGCTCGGCCGCCGCGACTGCGATTGGTGGATCGATAATCTCTATGACTTTGCCGCCGGCCTCGGGGCGACGGTGGTGCACACCGCGATCTCCCGCACCGTCATCGACGTCAACCGCGATCCCTCCGGCGCCTCGCTTTACCCCGGCCAGGCGACGACGGGCCTTTGCCCGACCGAGACCTTTGATGGCGATCCGCTCTATCGCGAGGGCGAAGAACCGGGGCCGTCGGAGATCGACGAGCGTCGCGAGGAATTCTTCGTGCCGTACCATGCCGCCTTGCAGGCCGAGATCGGCCGGTTGCGCGGGCTACACGAAAAGATCGTGCTCTATGACTGCCACTCGATCCGTTCAGTGCTGCCGCGCCTGTTTGAAGGCACGCTGCCGGTTTTCAATCTCGGCACCAATGACGGCAGGAGCGCCGATCCGACGCTGCAGGCGATGGTCGGCCAGATCATGGCCGAAACCGGTGAAACCTTTGTCATCAACGGCCGCTTCAAGGGCGGCTGGATCACACGCCATTTCGGCCAGCCGCAACAAGGCGTGCACGCACTGCAGATGGAACTCTCCAACCGCATCTATATGCGCGAGCCCGATGGCAAGGGCACGCCGGACAATTGGCCGGTGCCCTATGACGCCGAGTTCGCAGCACCGATCCGCGCCACCCTGCGGAAAATCCTCGAGACCGCGACGTCCTGGGCGCGTGTCTGACATCAGATCCTCTTATGGAGTGACGCCATGAACAATCCTCGCCACAACATCCGCGAAGTCCGCAGCCCGCGCGGCACCGAAATCAGCGCGCGCTCCTGGCTGACGGAAGCGCCGCTGCGCATGCTGATGAACAATCTCGACCCGGATGTTGCTGAAAATCCCAACGAACTGGTCGTCTATGGCGGCATCGGCCGGGCGGCGCGCACCTGGAACGATTTCGACCGCATCGTCGCCTCCTTGAGGACGCTGGCCGATGACGAGACTTTGCTGGTCCAGTCGGGCAAGCCGGTCGGCGTCTTCCGCACCCATCCGGACGCCCCGCGTGTGCTGATCGCCAACTCCAATTTGGTGCCGCACTGGGCGAATTGGGAAAAGTTCAACGAGCTCGATAAGAAGGGCCTCATGATGTACGGCCAGATGACGGCCGGCTCGTGGATCTACATCGGCACGCAAGGCATCGTGCAAGGCACCTACGAGACCTTCGTCGAGGCCGGTCGCCAGCACTATGGCGGCAATCTCAAGGGAAAATGGATCCTGACCGGCGGCCTCGGCGGCATGGGTGGCGCCCAGCCGCTCGCCGCCGTCATGGCCGGCGCCTGCTGTCTCGCCATCGAATGTAACCCGGACTCGATCGATTTTCGCCTGCGCACCCGCTACGTCGACGAGCGCGCCGAGACGCTCGACGAGGCGCTGGAAAAGATCGAACGCTGGACCAAGGCCGGCGAGGCGAAGTCGGTCGGCCTGCTTGGCAATACGGCTGAGATCGTCCCGGAGATGTTCAGGCGTGGCATTCGCCCCGATATGGTCACCGACCAGACCTCGGCGCATGATCCCATCAATGGCTATCTGCCGAAGGGCTGGACGATGGCCGAGTGGCGCGAGAAGCGCGTCAGCGACCCCAAGGCGGTCGAGAAGGCGGCCCGCGCTTCCATGCGCGAACATGTCGAGGCGATGGTGGCGTTCTGGAACGCCGGCGTGCCGACGCTCGACTATGGCAACAACATCCGCCAGGTGGCCAAGGAGGAGGGGTTCGAGAACGCCTTTGCCTTCCCCGGCTTCGTGCCGGCCTATATCCGTCCGCTGTTCTGCCGCGGCATAGGTCCCTTCCGCTGGGCAGCTCTGTCGGGCGATCCGGAAGATATCTACAAGACCGACGCCAAGGTGCGCGAACTGACGCCCGGCAACACCCACCTGCACAACTGGTTGGACATGGCGCGCGAGCGCATCGCCTTCCAGGGTCTGCCGGCGCGCATCTGCTGGGTCGGCCTTGGCGACCGCCACAGGCTCGGCCTCGCCTTCAACGAGATGGTGGCCAAGGGTGAGCTGAAGGCGCCTGTCGTCATCGGTCGCGATCACCTCGATTCCGGCTCGGTCGCCTCGCCGAACCGCGAAACGGAATCGATGAAGGACGGATCGGACGCGGTATCCGACTGGCCGCTGCTCAACGCGCTGCTCAACACGGCGTCGGGCGCCACCTGGGTGTCGCTGCACCATGGCGGCGGCGTCGGCATGGGTTTCTCGCAGCACGCCGGCATGGTCATCGTCGCCGACGGCACGCGCGAAGCCGCCAGGCGCCTGGAGCGGGTGTTGTGGAACGACCCGGCGACCGGTGTCATGCGCCACGCCGATGCCGGCTACGAAATCGCCGTCGAATGCGCCAAGGAGCACCAGCTCAACCTGCCCGGCATTCTCGGGTGAGAAACGTCCGGCCGCAGGCAGGCGAAAAGCCGCGGAATCGGCTTTTCGAGTTTCGAACGCCCGTGACCATAGCGGAGGGCTAGGTATGCGCATCCTGCGGGCAGCCGAATACCGGTCGATGCCGTGGAAGAACGGCGGCGGCGTGACGACGGAAATCGCCGTCTCGCCGCCCGGTGCCGGGCTAAACGATTTCGACTGGCGCGTGTCGATGGCGCGTGTCGAATCGAGCGGTCCGTTCTCGCAATTTGCCGGCATCGATCGCACCCTTGCCGTGCTCGAAGGCGAGGGCATCGTCCTCGAGATTGCGGGCTACCCGCCGAGATCTATAAACAGGACGACCGCCCTGTTTTCTTTCCCGGCCGACGCGCAGACCTCGGCCGCGCTGATCGGCGGACCGATCACCGATCTCAATGTCATGACCCGCCGAAGCCGGATGACGCATTCGGTCGAACGCCTGGTGATTTCGGCCCCCGTGGAAATCCGGACTGAAGCCGGCACAACGCTCATCCTGTGCTTGGACGGCGACATCAGTGTGCCCGCCGCTGAACCGGTTCGCCTCGGGCCGCTTGACACTCTGCTGTCCGGGCCGGTCAGCACCGGCCTGCTTGTCCAACCCGCCCATGAGGCAACGCTGTACGTGATCCGGATCCGCGCCATCGCCGGCAACGATTAACGCTTGTTTCCAAACATGATCGCGGTACCGGCGAAATATAGCGTAAGCTGCTGGCGGCATCACGAAAAAGCCTGAATCCTCTCCGCCGATCTGGCTGGCGGGAAGTGGGGTGCTTGTCTTTGAGTTTTGCTGAGAGACGACGCCCTGTCGTGGTGCGGAAACAAACTTTCGGCAAGTGGGGTTTATGCAACCAATTGCATTTGAACCGGTTTTAGGGCCATTGCCGTGGCGGTGACGCCGCTCAGTGCCCGCTTACGGAATTTTCAATGAATATTCAGACGAATCCTGCCCAAATCGAGAAGACAAGCGCGAGCTTCCCGGCCATCACCGAAGAGCCGATCCGCTCCAATTACCTGCCCGAAGAGCGCCTTCGGCTGCTCGGTGAAAGCCTGGCGAAAGGCGACCTCACCGACCTGTTCGGCCTGACGCCCTTCGATTTTCAGGCCCGTATCCGCGACAGCGCCAAGAAGATTTTGGAAGTCTACCGGTCGACCAATGCGGCGCAGGCGAGGGGCGAGACGATCACGCCGGCGGCACAATGGCTGCTCGACAACAATTACCTGGTCGAAGAGACCATTTTCCAGGTCAAGCGCGACCTGCCGCGCCGCTTCTATCGCCAGCTGCCGACCTTGAAACTGCCTGACGGCGGCAGCGTGCCGCGCGCGCTGGCGCTGGCCTGGACCTATGTCGCACATTCGGACAGTTCCGTTTCGGCGACGATGTTCAAGTCCATCGTCCAGGGTTTTCAGTCGGTCGAGCCGCTGAAGATCGGCGAACTCTGGGCGCTGCCTTCGCTGTTGCGCTTCGTGCTGATCGAAAATCTGCGCCGGCTGGCGGTCAGGGTCAATCGAACCCGTCAGATGCGTCAGATCGCCAACGATGTGGCCGACAATGTCCTGGCCACCGACGACAGCGCCGACCGGCAGTCGATCCTGTCCAATTTCAGCGCACACGCACAGGACACCACCTTCGCCACCCAGCTGCTCTATCGCCTGCGCGATGGCTCGCAGAATGCCGGCAAGGCTCTGGAGTGGCTGGAAGGCGAGCTCGAAAAGACCGGCTCCGATGCCGAGGAAATCATCATTTCCGAACATCACACGTTGTCCAGCGGCAATGTGACGACGGGCAACATCATTCGTGGCCTGCGCCTCATCAACGACGTCGATTGGACCGTGTGGTTCGAAGGCGTCAGCCGCATCGACACCGTGCTGCGCGAGCGCACCGATTTCGCCGCGCTCGACTTCTTCTCGCGCGACCAGTACCGGACCGCGATCGAGGAATTGGCGCGCCGCTCGAACCTTTCGGAATATCGCGTCGCCGAGAAGGCCATCGAGCTGGCCGGCCACGCCGCCAGCGATGGCGACGGCGACGTCGTTTTAACCGGGTCCGCCCACACCGATGTCGGCTTCTTTCTCGTCGGCCCACGCCGGCTCGAGCTGGAGAAGGCGATCGGCTATCGACCCACCATCAGCCAGACAGTCAAGCGTGCCTTCCGCAAGACCGGCTGGCTCGGCATCGTCGTACCCGTGTTTGCGCTGACGGCGCTGCTTCTCGTCCTCTCCGGCAACGCGCTTGCCAATCTCGGCCTGTCGGTGCCCTCGATCGTCCTCATGCTGGCGCTTTTTGCCGTGCCGGCCAGCGAGGGCGCGCTCGCCTTCTTCAACACGGTCGTTTCGCTGTTCCTGAAACCGACGCGCCTCGTCGGCTACGATTACCGGCACGGCGTGCCGCCCGAGGCGCGCACGCTGGTGGTGGTGCCGTCGCTGATCGGCTCGCGCGACGATGTCGAGGAAAACATCCGCAATATCGAGGTGCATCATCTCGCCAACACGGCCGATGAAATCCATTTCGCGCTGCTGTCGGACTGGCCGGACTCGAAGACCGAGATCGATGCTGCCGACACCGAAATCCTCGAATTCGCGCGTGCCGAGATCGCTCGCCTCAACGCACGCTATCCCTCCGAAGGCGCGCCGCGCTTCTATATCCTGCACCGGCGCCGGCTCTTCAATGCGGCGCAAGGGTCGTGGATGGGCTGGGAGCGCAAGCGCGGCAAGCTGCATGAACTCGACCTTCTGCTGCGCGGCGACAGCGACACCACGTTCCTGCCGCTCGACGTGCCGCTGCCGGAGAACGTCGTCCACGTGATGACGCTCGATGCCGACACGCGCACCACCCGTGACGCGGTCGCCACCCTCGTAGGCAAGCTCTGCCACCCGCTCAACCGGCCGCATTTCGATGCCAGCAAGCGCGTCGTCACCGCCGGCTACGCGATCCTGCAGCCGCGCATCACCGCGTCGCTGACATCAGGCGACGATGCGTCGTTCTTCCAGCGGGTGTTCTCGGCCAATCGCGGCCTCGACCCTTATGTCTTTGCCGTGTCCGATCTCTATCAGGACGTTTTCGGCGACGGGTCCTTCACCGGCAAGGGCCTCTATCACGTCGACGCCTTCGAGGCCGCCCTGCAGGGCCGCATCGAGGAAAACACCATCCTCAGCCACGATCTGCTGGAAGGCGCGCTGGCGCGCTCGGCGCTGGTCACCGACGTCGAACTGGTCGAGGACTATCCGACCCGCTACTCGGTCGACGCCTCGCGCCACCATCGCTGGGCACGCGGCGACTGGCAGTTGCTCGGCTTCATGCTCGATCCGCGCTCCGGCGTGCCGGCGCTGTCGCGCTGGAAGATGATCGACAATCTGCGCCGCTCGCTGACGCCGATCTTCTGGGTGATGGCGGCGATTGCCGGCTGGACGCTGCTGCCCTTCACACAGGCCGCGCAATGGCAGGCCCTGCTGATCCTCAGCCTGTTCATGGCGCCGACATTCGACATCGTCAACGCCATCCTGCCCAAGAGCGGCGACCAGACGCCACGCGGCCATTTCTCGGCCCTGGCACGCGACGTCGCCTTCGGCACCGCCATGGTGGCGCTGAAGATCGTCCTGATGGCGCACAACGCCTGGATGATGGGCGATGCCATCGTGCGCACGCTCTATCGGTTGTTCGTCAGCCGCCAGAACCTTTTGGAATGGCGCACCGCCTCGCAGGCGCACAAGGCGGGCGACAACGATGTCGGTTCGTATTACGGCATGATGTATGGCGCCGTGATCATCGGCTTCGTCGGCCTTGCCATTCCGGTACTGGCCGATTCGACCGGCGCCTTCGTTGCCTTCTTCTTCGCGCTGTTCTGGATTGGCTCGCCCGCCATCGCCAGCTGGATCAGCCGTTCGGCTGAAACCGAGGATCGCTTGCGCATATCGCAGGCCGATATCCATACGTTGCGCACGGTGGCGCGGCGCACATGGCATTATTTCGAAAGCTTCGTGACGGCAGAGCATCACCATCTGCCGCCCGACAATTTCCAGGAAAGCCCGGCACCGGTGGTGGCGCCTCGTACTTCGCCCACCAATATCGGCGTCTACCTGCTGTCCGTCGTTTCCGCCCGCGACTTCGGCTGGATCAGCCTGTCCGACGCCATCACCCGCATCGACGCCACCATGGCCACGATCGAGGGCATGCCGCGTGAGCGCGGTCACCTCTTCAACTGGTACGACACCACGACGCTGAAGCCGCTCTATCCGCTTTACATCTCGGCAGTCGACAGCGGCAATCTGGCCGGCCATCTGGTGGCGGTGGCGGCCGCCTGCGCCGAATGGGCGGAGGCGCCCTCCGTCCACCTCCAGGGCGATTTCGAAGGCATTCTGGACACGGTCACCATCCTCAGCGAAAGCCTCGATGATCTGCCCGACGACCGCCGTCAGCTGCGCCCGCTGCGCCAGCGCCTCGCCGACCGTCTCGACGGCATGCGGCGCGCTGTCGACACCATCAAGGCGCAGCCCGAAATGGCGTCGATCCGCACCATCAACCTGGCTGTGCTGGCAGGCGAGATCCGCAAATTGGCCACCGCCATCCATACCGAGGCGGTGTCGCCCCAGAGCGACGTCATCGTCGACTGGGCGGCAAGGCTGGAAGCCACCTGCGAAGCGCACGTCCATGACGCGCACAGCGACGACAATGCCGTCGAGGCGCTGCGTGCCAAGCTGCTCACCTTACGCGAGCGCACCCGCCGCTATGCCTTCGAGATGGATTTCTCCTTCCTGATGCGGCCGGAGCGCAAGCTGCTGTCGATCGGCTACCGGGTCGAGGAACACCAGCTCGACGAAAGCTGCTACGACCTTCTGGCTTCCGAAGCACGGCTGACCAGCCTGTTCGCCATCGCCAAGGGCGATCTGCCGACCGAGCACTGGTTCAGGCTTGGCCGGCCGATCGTCGAAATCGGTTTCCAGGGCGCGCTGATGTCCTGGTCCGGCTCGATGTTCGAATATCTGATGCCGCCGCTGGTCATGAAGGAGCCGCAGGGCTCAATCCTCAACCAGACCAGCAAGCTGATCATCAAGCGCCAGATCCAGTATGGCCGCCAGAAGAACGTGCCGTGGGGCATTTCGGAGGCCGCCTACAATGCCCGCGACCGCGAACTGACCTACCAATATACCAATTTCGGCGTTCCAGGCCTCGGGCTGAAGCGCGGTCTTGGCCAGAACACGGTGATCGCGCCTTACGCCACCATACTGGCGGCCCAGTTCAATCCGCGTGAAGCCGTGCTGAATCTCGCCCGATTGCGGGAGATCGGGGCGCTCGGCCGCCACGGCTACTACGATGCCGTCGACTTCACGCCACAGCGCGTGCCGGAAGGCACGGACCATGTCGTCGTCCAGAATTATATGGCCCACCATTCGGGCATGTCGATCGCGGCGGTTGCCGACGCCATCTTCGAAGGTCGCATGCGCGACCGCTTCCACAGCGATCCGGTCATCGAATCGGCCGAACTCTTGCTGCAGGAGAGGGCGCCGCGCGACATCCCGACCGCGACCGTCAGGACCGAGGCCGACGAACGCTCCAAGGACGAGACCGAAGTCGACAGCCCCGACACCCGCATCGTGCTCAATCCGCTGCAGTCGCTGCGGTCGACCAACGTCATGTCGAACGGCCGCTATTCGGTGATGGTCAGCGCGACCGGCTCGGGCTACAGCCGCTGGGGCGATCTCTCCGTCACCCGCTGGCAGCCGGATCCGACCGAGGACCGGCTCGGCTCCTACATCTTCCTGCGTGACGCCGGCACCGGCGACTGGTGGTCGGCTACAGCCGAACCGAAGCGAGCCGCCGAGGAAAAGGCGCAGACCTTGTTCTCCGACGACAAGGCGAGCTTCGTCAAATCGGTGGGCACGTTGCGCTCCGAGGTCGAATGTATCGTCATCTCGGAAGGCAATGGCGAGGGCCGTCGGGTCACGCTCTACAATGACGGTCCGTCCGACCGTCACATCGAAGTGACCTCCTTTGCCGAGCTGGTGCTCGGCCTGGAGGCGTCCGACAACGCGCATCCGGCCTTCTCGAAGATGTTCGTGGAAACCGAAATCTCTGCGAACAACGCGGCGATCTTCGCCACGCGGCGCAAGCGCGAGACCAGCGAGCCCGATATCGCCATGGTGCATTTCGTCACCGATCCGTCCGGATCGGCGCGCGACGCCGAGGCCGAGACCGACAGGCGCGCCTTCATCGGCCGTGGCCGCACCATCGTCGACGCAGCCGCTTTCGACCCGGGCGCCAGGCTGGGCGGCCACTCAGGCTTTACGCTCGATCCCGTCGCCTCGCTGCGCCGCCAGGTGCGCGTGCCGGCCAACAAGAAGATATCGCTGACCTTCTGGACGGTTGTCGGCGCCGGCCGTGCCGAACTGGACGAAGCCATCGCCCGCCTCGACCATCCGGAGAGCTTTGCCCGCCAGGCCATGCTTGCCTGGACGCGGAGCCAGGTGCAGACCCGCCACATGGGCCTCAGCCTGACCGATGCCGCCAATGTGCAGAAGCTGGCGCGCTATCTGATCTATCCGGATCCGTTCCTGCGTCTTCCCGCCGAATCCATCGCCTCGGGGCTGGGCAAGCAGTCGAGCCTGTGGCCGACAAGCATTTCCGGCGATTTCCCGATCTTCCTGGTCAGGATCGGCGATGTCGCCGATCTCGAAATCGTCGCTCAGGCGCTGCGGTTCCAGGAATATATGCGCACCCGCGGCATGATGATCGACTTCGTCGTCGTCAACGAGCAGGCGTCCTCCTATGTCCAGGACCTGCAGCGGGCGGTCGAGACGCTGTGCGAAAACAGCCGTCTGCGCGGCAAGGAGCTCGGGCCGCGCCAGCACATTTTCGCGGTGCGCCGCGATCTTATGGACGAGACCACCTACAAGACGCTGCTCGCCGTCGCCCGCGTCGTCCTGCACACGCGCAACGGCACCATCTTCGACCAGATCGAGCGCGCCGAGGCGGCGGCCCTGCAGGCGCGGGATGCTCTGGCAACGTTGCCGATTCCGCGTGAATTGCCGTCGCCGACACCCACGACGCATACTCCTGCCTCGCAGGCGGTGGCCAATGTCAGCGCCGATGGCAGCGGACTCAGCCAATGGAACGGCTTTGGCGGTTTCGACGGCGACGGACGGCACTATGTCGTGCGCCTGGCCGGGCGGCGCACGACGCCGCAGCCGTGGATCAACGTCGTCTCCAACGCCTCGTTCGGGTTCCACACCTCCGCCGAGGGCGCAGCCTTCACCTGGAGCCGAAACAGCCGCGACTACCAATTGACGCCGTGGTCGAATGATCCGGTCTCGAACCGCCCGGGCGAGGGCCTCTATATCTACGATCAGGCCAGCGGCAAGGCATTCTCGCCGCTCGCCGCCATGGTGCGCGATCCCTCGATGACCTACGAGGCCTGGCACGGCCAGGGTTTCTCGACCTTCCGCTCGAAGCGCGGACCGTTGTCGATGGACCTTACCCATGTCGTCGATCCGGTCGATTCCCTGAAAATCTCGCGGCTGCGCATCCAGAATTCCGGCTCGGTGCCGGCGCGGCTGCGTGTCTATGCCTATGCCGAATGGGTGCTCGGCGGGCATCGGTCGCGCACTGCGGCAACCATCGTCCCGTCGCGGGATGCCGCCAGTGGGGCGCTGCTCGCACAAAACCCCTACGGGCTGGATTTCGGCGAGCGGGTTGCGTTCCTGGCGGCCGACGGCGGCGTCCATTCGGTGACGACAGACCGATCGGAGTTCCTGGGCCGGCATGGCTCCAGCGAGCTACCGCAGGCGGTGCTGAGCGGTGCGGCGCTGTCTGGCCGTGTCGAGGCCGGCGACGATCCGTGCGCGGCGATTGCCCGCGACGTCGAGATCCCGGCAGGCGGCGACGTGACGCTGCTCTGGCTGCTCGGCGACGCCGAGTCGGTCGAGGAGGCGAGCGCGCTGGTGCAGGAGCATCGGGCCAAGGACTTCGACCAGCGATTGGCCGACAATGAGCGCGAATGGCGCGGCTTCCTCGACACCATCCAGGTCGAGACGCCCGACAAGGCGCTCGACGCCATGGTCAACCACTGGCTTCCCTATCAAAGCCTGGCCTGCCGCATCCGCGCCCGCTCGGCCTTCTATCAGGCCAGCGGCGCCTTCGGCTTCCGCGACCAGTTGCAGGATACGCTGGCGCTGCTGGCACATGACCCGCAGCTGGCGCGCGACCAGATCCTCAACGCGGCGCGGCGGCAGTTCCCCGAAGGCGACGTGCAGCACTGGTGGCTGCCGCGCACGGGTGCTGGCGTACGCACGTTGATCTCCGACGACGTGGTCTGGCTTGCCCACGCTACGGCGCGCTATTTGCTGGTCACTGGCGATGCCTCCATCCTCAAGGAGCAATTGGCCTTCATCGATGGACAGCCGCTGGGCGAGGGCGAGCACGATGCCTTCTTCACCCCGGAAATCTCGAAGAAGACAGCGACGCTCTACGACCATTGCGCGCGTGCGCTCGATCTCGCCATCAAGCGCAGCAGCCCCGCGGGCCTGCCGCTGATCCTCGGCGGCGACTGGAACGACGGCATGAACCGCGTCGGCGAGCACGGCAAGGGCGAGAGCGTCTGGCTCGGCTGGTTCCTGCTGAAGACGCTGGGCGATTTCGCGCCCGTCGCCAAGACCGAGGGTGATGCCAAGCGAGCACAGGCCTGGGCAAAGCATGCCGATGTTCTGAAGCGGGCGCTTGAGAGCACCGCATGGGACGGCGAATGGTACCGGCGCGGCAGTTTCGACGACGGCACGCCTTTGGGGTCTCGCAACTCGCAGGAGTGCAAGATCGACTCGATCGCCCAGTCCTGGAGCGTGCTTTCGGGAGAGGGCGACCCGGCACGGTCGACCACCGCCATGGAGCAAGCAACGAAGCTGCTCGTCGACGACAAGCTGAAGATCGTCAAGCTGTTCACGCCGCCATTCTCGAAGACGGAAAAGGACCCCGGTTACATCAAGAGCTATCCGCCTGGCGTGCGCGAGAATGGCGGCCAGTACACCCACGCCGCCACATGGTTCGTCATCGCGCTTGCCGAGATGGGGCAGGTCGACGAGGCCTATCGTTGTTTCTCGATGCTGAATCCCGTCAACCACGCGACCGACGAGGCCACGGCCGAGCACTATCGAGTGGAGCCCTATGTCGTGGCGGCCGACATCTATGCCGGGGACGACAATGCCGGCAACGGCAAGGGCGGCCGTGGCGGCTGGACCTGGTACACCGGCTCTGCCGGCTGGCTCTACAGGGCTGCAGTCGAAGGCATTCTGGGCATCGAACGGCGCGGCAAGCGTGTCCAGTTCAAGCCGAAGCTGCCAAGCCACTGGGATGGGTACTCGGCAAATCTCAAAATGCTGGGGGCGGAACTCAAGGTTCGCGTCATCCGCGACAATAAGGCCAAGGCCGTGTCGCTGGAGGTGAATGGGGCAAAGACCAAGGCTTCGGCAGTCGAGCTGAAGGACGGCGAAGTTGCCGAGGTTGTCGTCAGGATCCCGGCCTGAGGCCTGTTGCCCAAAAAGCATGCGCTCGGGGCGGGGTTCCGGGCCGCGACTTTTGTCACCACGGCGGATGAGAGGCCCCATCCCGCCTGGCGTTGCCGTCTGCCGTTGACGGGCATCTCGCCGAGAGGTCTATGAAATCAAAGGCTTGAGGCGTCCCATAGGAGTAGCCGCGAGCGGTGAGGGTTTGGCCACCCTTCGCCTGGAAGGGCATCCTGCAGCTTTGTTTTGCTTTATACTTCGCGAAAGGCGATTTCGGCCTCAGTCATCCGCCCGACATTGTTGCTGATTAAAATTATGGCAGCACGTGCCAACTGCCATGATTTCGCCGCATGCCTGACATTTTACCTGTCTTCTCAAACCGTTAGGTGATCACGGCAGATTTCGGAACGTCGCCATCTTTTGTTCGCTCTAAGGGAACTGAAGGGGTACACGGCCATTGTTTTGCGACGTATCAACCGGTACGAATAAAATGATGCAGTGCACAATAAACAGCGTGGCGGAGTAACTGGGGTGACCCTTCTGCAAATCTACTGGCGAGCTCTCGGTTATCTGGCCGCGGACAGGAAACGCGTTGCGTTGATCTGTTCGGCCAACGTGGCTCTCGCCATCGTAGCGCTTCTCGAGCCGATTATGTTCGGTCGCGTCATCGGCGCCATCTCCGAGCGTGGCTCTGTCTTCACCACGCTGGTCATGTGGGCCGGTCTCGGCGCCTTCAACATCGTTGCCTTCGTCATGGTGGCGCGCGGCGCTGACCGTTTCGCCCATGCTCGGCGCAGCGAAGTGCTTTGCGAGTCGTTCGAGCGCGTGATCACCATGCCGCTCGCCTGGCACCATCAGCACGGCACCTCCAATGCGCTGCACACGATGCTGCGCGCCGTCGAAACCCTGTTCAGCCTTTGGCTCGAATTCATGCGCCAGCATCTGTCCACGGCTGTCGCCCTCGTGCTGCTGGTCCCGACCGCGATCAGCATGGACCTGCGCATGTCGCTGGTGCTGCTTGGCCTCGGGCTGCTCTATGTCGGCATCGGCCGGATGGTCATGCGCCGCACCAAGGCGGGCCAGGCCGCGGTCGAGCGCCACTACCACAAGGTGTTCGCGCATGTGACCGACTCGGTCAGCAACGTTGCGGTGCTGCAGAGCTACAATCGGCTCGGCCACGAGGCCGATACGCTGCGCCGCTACGTCAAGAACCTGCTCGACGCGCAGAACCCTGTGCTCGACTGGTGGGCGCTGGCCAATGCCTTGCACCGTCTGTCATCGGCAATCTCGATGCTGATCGTGTTGTCGATCGGCTCCTATCTCGTGACTCATGGTCAGTTGGGTGTCGGCGACGTCATTGCCTTCACCGGTTTTGCCACGATGCTGATCGCTCGCCTCGACCAGATGTCGGCTTTCGCCAACCAGATTTCCGAGGCCCGTGCCAAGCTCGAGGATTTCTACCATCTCGAGGACTCCGCGGCTGATTCCGCCGAGCCGGACGGCTTGCGCGATCTTTCCAACGTCACCGGCCATGTGCGCTTCGAGAATGTCGGCTTTGAATTCGCCAATTCCGGCCAAGGCATCGACGACGTGTCCTTCGAGGTGCAGGCGGGCCAGACCGTCGCCATCGTGGGCCCGACGGGTGCCGGCAAGACCACGCTCATCAACCTGCTGCAGCGTGTCTTCTCGCCGTCCCATGGCCGTATCCTGATCGACGGCATCGACACCCGCACCGTGACCCGCAAGTCGGTGCGCCATTCGATCGCCACGGTGTTCCAGGATGCCGGCCTGCTCAACCGCTCGATCGAGGACAACATTCGTGTCGGCCGCGCCGATGCAAGCAATGACGAGATCCATGCCGCTGCCAATGCGGCTGCCGCACAGGACTTCATCCTGTCCAAGAGCAATGGCTACGACACGGTGGTTGGCGAACGTGGCGGCCAGCTGTCGGGCGGCGAACGTCAGCGCATCGCCATTGCCCGTGCCGTGCTGAAGGACGCACCGATCCTGGTGCTCGACGAGGCGACCAGCGCGCTCGACGTCGAGACCGAGGACCGCGTCAAGGAAGCGATCGACGAACTGCGCCGCGACCGCACCACCTTCATCATCGCCCACCGCCTGACCACCGTTCGCGACGCCGATCTGGTCGTGTTCATGGACAAGGGCAGGGTGGTCGAGATGGGCGGCTTCACCGAGCTGTCGCTGCGCAATGGCCGCTTTGCCAGCCTGCTGCGCGCTGGCGGCCTGCTCAACGACGAGGAGGTCCGCCGCCTCAGCCGCACCGTGCTGCAACAGCAGGAAGCGGCCGCCTGATCAGGCACGTCTCTGCCTTCTCCCACAGGGGAGAAGGCAAAGCGCTGCAGCCCTGCGACACCACCGCTCGATTGCCCCGAACGCCGCGGCGGTTTATGTAGAACCGCATGAGCGACACGACTTCACGCCTAACAAGCTGGATGGATCTCGCCAACCCGACGCGCTTCGTCGGGCTGGCGGACAAGGTCGTGCCATGGCTGGCCACGATCGCCGCACTGACCCTCGCAGTCGGGCTCTATATGAGCTTTGCCGCGCCTGAGGATTTCCAGCAAGGCATCACCGTTCGCATCATGTACATCCACGTGCCTTTCGCCTGGCTGGCCATGATGTGCTACACGCTGATGGCGGTTTCCGCACTCGGCACGCTCGTCTGGCGGCATCCGCTGGCCGATGTCGCGCTGAAATCAGCCGCCCCCATCGGTGCGGTCTTCACCGCGCTGGCGCTGATCACCGGTTCGATCTGGGGTAAGCCGATGTGGGGCACCTGGTGGGTCTGGGATGCGCGGCTGACCTCGGTCTTCGTGCTGTTCCTGATGTATCTCGGCATCATCGCGCTGACCCGTGCGCTCGACGATGCCAGCCGCGCCGCCTGGGCCGCCGCCATCATCACGCTGGTCGGCTTCATCAACATCCCGATCATCAAGTTCTCGGTCGACTGGTGGAACACGCTGCATCAGCCGGCCTCGGTGTTCCGCATGGGCGGCTCCACCATCGACCCCAGCCTGCTGTGGCCGCTGCTGGTCATGGCGCTCGGCTTCACCGTGCTGTTCTTCGCGCTGCACCTGATGGCGATGCGCACCGAAATCCGCCGTCGCAGGATTATCGCCATGCGCAGGGTCGCGGCTCGGCAGGCGGAGCGCTCTCCCCCTTCTCCCCTTGTGTGAGAAGGCAAGACGCTTCTTAGTTCACCCCATCCTTCCGCGCGCCGCCACCGGCAGCGTTTCCAGCACTTTGTCGCCGTCGGCCAGGTTGACCTCGTTGAACAAGTTTGTGACGACGCAGCAATGGTCGGGCACGACACGCACGCGCTCGCCGATGCGCAGCCTGCCGTCACCCGAAAGCGTGACGGTGCCGTGCTCCTCGCTCAGCCCCGTCACCCGCGCTCCCGGCACGCCGGGCAACTCGCCGAAATCGGCGAGACCCAGCGTGTCGCTGGACAGCGCCTTGCTGCCGGCATCGAGGATAGCGCGCGTCGCGGTGGGATGACTGACCACCGTCGACAGCACCGTCAGCGCGCAATCGTCGAGCGTGCCGACGCCTTTGGCGACCTGATAGCGGTCGAGATAGATGTAGGTGCCTGGACGATACTCCGTGACAACAGATGTATCGCTGGAGCGCCACATATCCGGCGTGCCGCCGCTGGAGATGCGTTCGCAGGCGAGGCCCGATGCGGCCAGCGCCTGCTTGGCGTCGGCGAGCCAGGCTTCGGCCTCCGCTGCCTTCCCGGCGGCCGGGTAGGTCATCAGTCCTCCGAAGGCGAGGCCACCGGCTCTGTCGATCTGTCTTGCCAGCGCAACCGCTTCATCGGCCGACTGCACGCCGCAGCGTCCCATGCCGGTGTCGCATTCGACCAGCACCGGTAGACGATGACCGGCATCGGTGAAGGTGGTTGCCAGCCCTTCGAGCGTCTCCATGCTGTCCGCTGTCACCGACAGGGTGACGCGCCCGTGCAGCGCCAGAAGCCGCTCCAGCTTGGCGCGCCCAAGGATGTTGTAGGGAAGAAAAATATCGGCCAGCCCGGCATCGGCCATCACCTCGGCCTCGCCGATCTTCTGGCAGGTGATGCCAACGGCGCCGGCCGCCACCTGCTTCTTCGCCCAATAGGGCAATTTGTGCGTCTTGATATGCGGCCTGAGCTTCAGCCCGTTCTTGTCGGCATGCGCCTGGGCGCGGGCAATGTTGGCTTCGGCGCGCGCGGCGTCGATGAGAATCGACGGCGTATCGAGGTCGTGGACGGTCGGCATCATCTTTCACCCCATGAGGAATCCGCGGGTTTTATGGCCCTGAAAATCCGCGATGTCACGCGGCCAGCGAAGCGGATCTGTGGTCCATGCGCCTAAGCGCAAGACCGGGCAGGCGGCGAGATGGATCGACACCGCATCGACGTTCGGCTATGCGATTTGCCAGACAAATCGATACGAAGGGATCATGATCATGAAGCGCTCCGCCATCAACGACATCATCCGCGAAGCCGACGCTTTCATCCGCTCGTTCGGCTACATCATGCCGCCCTTCGCCTATTGGTCGCCGCAGGAGGCGAAGGCGCGCCAGGTCGACTCGTCGGCGGTGTTCACCTCGCGGCTCGGCTGGGACATCACCGATTACGGGCAAGAGAAATTCAGGGAACTCGGCCTGTTCCTGTTCACCGTTCGCAATGGCCGCTACGAGGACATGAAGAAGGGCATGGGCATGCTCTATGCCGAGAAGATCATGATCTCGCGCAAGGACCAGCTGTCGCCGATGCATCGCCACAACATCAAGGCCGAGGACATCATCAACCGTGGCGGCGGCAAGCTGGTGCTGGAACTGTTTATGCATGACCGCGACGGCGGCATCGATCCCAAGGCCGAGGTTTCGGTGCCTGTCGACGGAACCATCCACAGGCTGCCTGCGGGCGGGCTCCTGAAGCTCGACCCGGGCCAGAGCGTCACGCTGCTGCCCGGCGTCTGGCATGCCTTTTGGGCCGAGGGCAAGGATGTGCTGATCGGCGAGGTCTCGACCGTCAACGACGATCTCACCGACAATGTGTTTCGCGAACCGATCGGCCGTTTTTCCAACATCGACGAAGACGTTGCCCCGATCCATCTGCTGGTGTCCGACTACGAGAAGTGGCTGGGGTAAGGGGCCGCTCCACGCCCTCGGCGACGCCAGTCACACGACCGTGTGACTAGTCACACGGTCGAAAGTGGGTAGGCCGTAGCGCCTACCTACTGCGATCCTTGTTCGACCGATCCTGCCGCTTCGTCCTTGAAGACGACCTTTGTGCCTTTTTGCACTTCAGAGGCGAGGTCTTCGGCATCCCAGTTGGTCAGCCTGATGCAACCATGCGAGAAGGTCTTTCCGATCTTGCCTGGGTCCGGAGTCCCGTGAATGCCGTAGCTATCGATGGACAAGTCGATCCAGACCGATCCCACCGGATTGTTTGGCCCGGCAGCGATCGTGAAGGGGCGCTTGCTCCTCACTCCCTTGAAGGCAAACTCGGGATCGTAATGATAGGTTGGGTGGTGCACCACGCGTTTGACCTCCGCCTGGCCACTCGGCGCGGGCTTCTCCTGACTTCCGATCGAGGCGGGGTACGTCGCAAGCACTTTGCCGGAAGGGTCAAGCACCCGAACCTGGCGAGCGCTCTTGTCGACCTCGACGCTCGCGATGTCTTGCGGCGGATCACCTCGGGTGACAGCTGGCACGAGCAGCTTTTGCCCCGCCTTCCTGAAGCCGATGCCGGGATTGAGCCGTTCAAGCAGTTGCTCGCTGATGTGGAAGCGCTCCGCCATCTTTTCCAGGGCATTGTGGTAGGCCAGCCTGGGCAGGCGGGCCATCCTCTCCATGCGCGCAGGAATTCGCCTGGTGAACGGCCCATGCACATCCTTGCGTGTCAAATCGTAGGTCTCAATCGCGGGGCGCGAGGAGGTCGCGACCAGCTTGTCCCATGTCTCGCGGGTGAGCTTGCCGTCGGCAGGCAATCCGTTGGCCGCTTGGAACGCACTGACTGCCCGGGTGAAGTTCTCTGCCTGGCGGCCATCGATCAGGCCTGGCGAGAAGCGTGCACGATCCAGGAGGATTTGCGCCTTCAGCACGGTCGCACTGACGCCTTTCGCTTCGCTGCCGTCAAATTGGGCGTTGTTGACGGCGGCAGCGTCCAGTTTTGCCGCCGCCGTTGCATCGCATGCGATGACGAGCATGGCGACCGCGACAAGAACGAGCCTGATCATGGAGGTCACACTCCCGTATGGACACCTGCTTCTATGACGTCGCACGGCCGATCTGGTTCCATTTCCTGCAGTTGCGTCCGACTGCCGAGTGCCGTGCGCGCAGTGAACCCGGACCAGGAGCACCCGGCGGTGGCGCGGGTGCATTGTTGATAAGGGTCCGCCATCATCAAGATGAATGGCGACTCCCGTCAGCGCATGTGTTGGCTTCAGAACTGCAGAGACCGGAGCGACAACGGGCCAACGCCCGATTGAGTCCGTCTCCACAGGCTCGGTGACCGAGGAGAGCCAGGATGCAATTTCCTGCCCAGAAGAACAAAGGACCGGCTCAACCAGCCGAGGATGAGCGCCAGGCACGGCTTGAGAAAACAGCCAGGCTCAAGCAGCTTCGCTCCTATGCTTCCTGGCTTTCGTCTGACCCAAACGCCCAACTTCACGATGAGATAGACTGTTCCGTGCTGATCGAAGGCGTGGGGCGACGCAGCATGGAGCCTTGGCTGATCGGCAGGTGACATACCCGGGCGGCGAGGTTTCCACCGCCAACGACGATCTGGTCGACAATTTGTTTGGCTAAAGCAGTTCACCGTTTCACGGAAACGGCGACCCGCTCTAACTCCTTGTTTTGACGCAATTCCGGACGGAAAACCGTTTCACACTTTTCCTGGAATTGCTCTAGCCGATCGGCCGCAACAGTGGCGACAGGCAGACTTCGCGTCAGTGACAGCAGCCTTGCTGCGCGCTCGTCCTGCACAGGCAGGACGAGGTGATCGGTACGTCCGCCTTGGCCAGCGCCGCTGCAAGGCTTGTCTGCAATGTCGGCAATTCATCGGTCTCGCCGCGCCGTTTCAGGCATTCCACAAGCCCGTGCAATGCCCAGACATTGTTCGGATGCTGGGCACAGCGCTGCACCGTGCCGCTCAGGCCCAGATCGTCGCGATAGACCTGTTCTGCTTCCTGCGCGTGACCCTGGTCGAGAAGCAGCGCCGCCAGCGCATGGCGCGGCGGGTGCATCCAGGCCCACGGCTCGGTGTAGGACAGATTGTCGTCAAGCTCGACCGCCTGCCGCAAATGGCCATACGCCTCCTCATGCCGGCCCTGGTGGTACGCCAGCTCGCCGTCGAGCAGGGCGGCACCGACAGCCAGCGAAGCTTGCGCCGGGTTGCTGAGGAAGCGCCGCTCGGGCGCAATGCCTTTCAGATGCCGATGGAACTCTTCGCGCTCACGTTCAGCCTCAGCGAAATGCTTGAGCGTCGCATGCGCCACACCCTTGGCGTAGCGCTGCATGGCCGCCGTCAGCACATAGAGGCCCGGCTCCTCGGTGACCGGTTCGTCGATGATCTCCTGCCAGCGGCCGAAGCGCACCTGCACATGCGATTTCATCGCATGGTAGCCTTCCACCGTCTGCGTGAGCTTGGGCCGGCCCTGGATGGCGACCACGTCGCGCGCGACCAGGCTGCGCACCCTGTCGGCCGCCCACAATGCAGGCTGGTGCTGGCCCGACAACATGCAGGTGAACATCATCAGATGCAGATCGTGGCAGCAGCCGAGCAAATAGTAGGTCGGCTCGTCGGCATAGGCGAGATAGAGGTCGTTGGCGCGCACCGCCTTTTCGCTGGCGCGCTTTGCCTTTTCATACTCGCCGCACAGCACATAGATGTGCCCCGGCATGTGGTTCATGTGCCCGGCATCGGGGCACATTTCGCCGAGCAGATCCGCTGACCGCATGCCGCGCTCCGGCATCGTGGACATTTCCAGGAGATGGATGTGCAGGTGGACGATCGCCGGATGTTGTGCTGCGCCGGCCTCATCGGCAAGCCGGATCGACCGCTCGCAGACGTCGAGCGCCTCGACGACATCGGAATTCGGCGCCGGCGCGCCGGTCTTGAGGTTCCACAGCCGCCGCACCGTGCGCATCATCAGTGCTTCGACCAGCAGTGCCATCACATCATGGTCATCGGGAAAGTCCCGATACACAAGCCGCATCGCGGCGGCATAGGCGTCATCCCAACGTTCGAATTCCTCCAGGCTCACCCGGTGTGGCTTCTGGAAGCGGGCGGCCAGCGCCTCGATCAGCCGCTTCTCGATCTCACTGGCGGCAGCCGCATTGGCCCGCGCCAGCTGGACATGCTCGAAGCAGCGCTTGGTCGCGCTGTCGGCCTCGGCCTCGCCATGTTCCTTCCAGGTCAGATTGTAGAAAGGTCCAGCGGCATAGGCGATGCCCCAATGGACCATCGGACAGTCCGGATCTGTTTCCAGCGCCTTCTCAAAACACTTGATGCCTTCCTCATGGTTGAAGCCGTAGCACCAGTTAAGGCCAATATCGAACCAACGCTGGGTTTCTGTCGAGCGAGTGGAGATGGGGCGGCGGTAGGTGCCGAGGTCGAAGCGGTCCATGTCGTCTCATTTCAATTCTGATTGCCAGCGAGCCAGCTCTGGTCAGACTCCTTCGCCATCAATGTGTGCCGAAACTGGCAGGCATGGCAAACGCAACGAGTGCCATCGCTGCTTGCATTTGGATACTACCGCCCTTAGCCGGTCTCTTCGGGCACCGTTTCATTTTGCCAGCCGGCTAGCTCAGGCAGGTCGTCAAGCCAGCTTTTCTCGGTCATCAAGGCATCGCCGGCCTGCGGAGCAGCCTCGGTGGCGTTTTGAATGAGCCAGTCCATCCACTTCCGATAGGCAGCCGGGGTCAACTCGGGCGGCAGCACCTTGGCCTTGGCCAGCATGCGTTTGCGGAAACTCACCTGCCTGCGGAGTTTCGTCGTCGTGAATTTGATGGTCTTGCCCTGATATTCGACCGTCCAGCGCCCGTCGCCGTGGCTGGCGAGCCTGTCGATGGCGAAGCCGCTATCCACCGGCCTATCCCGCCAAGGAAGCTCGACGGCATTCTTCCTCAGATCGAGTGCCCATCGCCTGTAGTTGGTCCCGGCACGCTGGGGCGGCAGCACCCCTGTCTGTTCGAGCATCTTCCTGCGGAAGGTCGGCTGCTTCTTAAGCTGGCCTGTCGTCAGCTCGATGCGATGCCCGCGGAATTCGACGTGCCAGCGGATCCTGCCATTGCCGAAATACTTGACCAGCCTGTCGATGACGAATTCGTCGTCGGAGAGCGTCACGCAGCCTTGGCTGATGCGTTCGAGAATGAATCGGCTGTCACTGACCATTACGCGTTTGCTCCATGCTCCTCGATGTAGCAGAGGCCGGGTGCCGGGAGTGGAGCGCGACCGGAATCGGCCTCGGCTTCATCGAAGGAAATCACGCAGCCGAGGCGGCCTACAGGAAGGCAGGGTAAGTGACGACACGGCGCGCGATGCGGCGAACGCCGGAATAAATATGCCGGCTCGTCGGATCGACTGGTGTTGCTGGCGGTGTCTTGAATTTCACGCTTGGCGCGTTCGACGGGGTCGCTGGTACAGCACTCCACTCGCTTAATCTGGTGCCATCTGGCAATTGGGGCCAATCCATTTATTTGCCGAAGTATCGAGTTCATTGTCCATGTCGGAGGCGCTGCATACAGGATACCGATCATCACCGCGCCGAGCCATACTTAAGGACTTATACCGGCGAAGGAGTGCATCGTGATCTTGGGGCTGTTGGCCTTGTCGCTGCGACGAAAGCTTCATCATGCAATTGGCAAAAGCATCCGTGCCTTGTTTAAAACCAAAGCCGGTACACTGCGCCTTGTCTTCCGCAGTCTGGGTTTGACTGGCATTCCCCTTGTCTGTCGTGCAGCCAACCAAGAAAGTAACGAACATCAGAAATCCGATGAAGACCAAAGCGCGCATTCCGTTCTTCCTTCGATAATTTCGATCCTTTGACGATCCTATAAATGTCACCCCGCCGCAACCCACCATAGCTGGGATCCCGTCAGGTGGTCGCCAGGGAGCATTTCACGATGATGAGCGTTGGTGATTGTTTTGATCGAGAGAAGAGGAGTGGCTGGGGAACCTGGATTCGAACCAGGACTAACGGAGTCAGAGTCCGTGGGTCTACCGTTAACCTATTCCCCAGCAGGCACGATCTTGAATATCACGATAAACGTGAAAACCGTGCGGGCCGAGCGGGCAAGCCGCTGTGAGCGCTGCCTTGTAGCCGCCAGCGGAAAATAGTCAAGCCTGCTCTGTGCTTCAATGGCACGTTTCGACAGGACGCCACACTTCAGATGCCGGCGCGCGGCGCCCAGTCCAATTCCAGCCTTCAAGGCTCCGTCCGGCTGAACTGCGAGCGTTCGAAGAACAACACCACGCCCAGACCCAGAATCAGCGGGACGATCAGGTAGAACAGCCGGAACACCAGCAGCGCCGCCAGCACGCCGACCGGATCCATGTCCGACAGGCCGGCGAGGAACACCACCTCGAACACGCCGAGTCCGCCCGGCGCATGCGAGATCTGCGCGATCGAGAAGGAGACGAGGAAGACGCCCAGTATGACGAAGTAGCCGGGATTGTGGGCCGCGGGCAGGGCGAAGAAGATGATCGCGGCGGCGGCCAGCAGTTCGATCGGGCCGATCAGCAACTGCCGGGCGACGATCGGCAGCGCCGGATAATGCAGCTGAAAGCTGGCGATCTTCAGCGGGCGCAGATGCAGCCAGCTGCCGAAGACATAGGCGGCGACGAGCAGCAGCATCGCGATACCGGCCGCTTCGGACAGGCCATGATGGGCGATGCCGGAAAATCGGTCGAGTATCTCAGGCTCGAACACCAGAACGAGGCCCGAGGCCAAAATCGTCGACAGCACGAAGGTGATCCAGCAGACCGCCACCAGCACGCCGACATCCTGTCCGGTCAGGCCCCTGGTACCGTAGGCGCGGTAGCGGATGACGGCGCCCGAGAACACCGAACCGCCAATGTTGTGCGACAGCGCATAGGTGGTGAAGGAGCACAGCGTGACGAACAGCCACGACACGCGCTTGCCGATATGCAGAAGCGCGATGTGATCGTAGCCGGCGAGCGAGGCATAGGCGATGATCGAACTCAGCGCGGCAAGGATCCAGCCGCGGGTCGGAATGGCCGTGATACCGTCCCATACATCGTCGAGCGAAATGCCGCGCAGTTCGTGCCAGAGCAGCAGCAGCGAGAAGATCACCGCCGCGATGCCGACGACCGGCCAGAAATAGCGTCTCCAGTTCATTGCCTGACTGCCATGCGTTGCGGGGTCCGCTTCCTTTCGTGGCTGGTGGGAGGCCGGCTGCGCCGGATTCTTCCGCTCATTTCAGAAATGCCTCATCGAAGCCGGCTATTCAACCGCGAACCCTTGTCGCAGCGGCGGCCGGCAAGATTTGTCCGTGGGGCGCCCGAAAGAGATGCCGGCAGGCGTTGCGCCGGCAACTGCGGCGTGCGGATCCATCACGCGGCCGCGCCGGAACGGCGGTCAGCGGCCTGCCGGTAAAATTCGGCATGCGGCTCTTGGTGATCGGGCACGGCGCTGTTAATCTGGCGACAACTTAAAACACTGAAGCGCCTGCTGCGTCCATCATAGGTTCGCGCGGCGCCGGAAGGAACGACAGTGGAAGACCACGATACCGGCGCCGGCGCGCCGGAGGTGGGCGTGTCCAGCGCTTCCCAGCGGTCGGCTGACCCGGGGAACGCAAGCTGGCAGCAACGCCGCCCGACGGAGCTCCGCTCCGCAGACGGGCAGGCGGGCGACGCACCCCACAAAGGCAAGCCCAAGAAGCGGCGCAAGCGAAGGCGCGGGCGCAAGGTTTTTGCGCGCGAGGAAGCGCGTCCCGCGGAGAATCGATCGCCGGCGCCAGGCAAAACCGGTGCCCCGGCGGCGGAGGCCCACAGACCGGCGGAAGCGGCGGTCTCGCCCGCCGCTCTTGAGCCGCGGCCGGAACAAGGCGCCCGTCGGCCGCCGGTCCATGAGCTTCCGGTGTTTGCGGCGCTTGACCTCGGCACCAACAATTGCCGGCTGTTGGTCGCCGTGCCGACGCGGCATGGCCAGTTCCGCGTCATCGACGCCTTTTCGCGCATCGTCCGGCTGGGCGAGGGGCTCACCGCCAATGGCCGGCTCGGCCAGCCGGCGATGGACCGCGCGGTCGAGGCGCTGAAAATCTGCGGCGACAAATTGCGCAACCGCAAGATCAGAAAAGCCCGGCTGATCGCCACCGAGGCCTGCCGCACGGCCGAAAACGGCGTCGAATTCATCGACCGCGTCGAACGCGAGGCCGGCCTGAAGCTCGAGATCATCGACCGCCAGACCGAGGCGCGGCTGGCGGTGTCCGGCTGCGGCTCGCTGGTCGAGCGCGACACCCAAGGCGTCGTGCTGTTCGATATTGGCGGCGGTTCGTCGGAAATCGCGCTCATCGATCTCGCCGGCCGCCGTTCGCCGAGGTTGGCCAATCATATCGTGTCGTGGACGTCGCTGCCGGTCGGCGTCGTCTCGCTGGCCGAGCGCTTTGGCGGCCGCACGGTGACGCGCGAGATCTTCGCCGCCATGGTCGATGACGTTGCCGGCCGGCTGGCCAGCTTCGACGGTCGCGATCGGCTGAGCCATCTCAAGGCCAGCCCGAATTTCCATCTGCTGGGCACGTCCGGAACGGTGACGACGCTGGCCGGTGTCCACCTTGAACTCGAGCGCTACGATCGCCGCCGTGTCGACGGGCTGTGGATGGACCGCGACAGCGTCGACCGCATGGTAGAAAGACTGGTTGGCTGGGATTTCCAGCAGCGCTGCGCCAACCCTTGCATCGGTGCCGATCGCGCCGATCTGGTACTGGCCGGCTGTGCTATCCTCGAAGCGATCCGCGCCGTATGGCCGTCCGAGCGGCTGCGCGTCGCCGATCGTGGCCTGCGCGAAGGTATTTTGAGCGAACTGATGGCCGATGATGGCGTCTGGCGCAACGATGGGCGTGGCAGAGCGTGAACAGTCGACCCCCACTCCGTCGAGCTACGCTCGACACCTCTCCCCCGATCGACGGGGGAGAGGAAAGGCGTGAACTTATGCAGGCTGGCTCCCTTCCTCTCCCTCCGGAGGGGGGAGAGGTGGCTCGGCGAAGCCGAGACGGAGTGGGGGAAGCCGTTCACGAAACGCGCAGACGTCGAAAAATGAACACAACTCGACGAGCGAGAAAACCCGGACCAGAAATCAGGCAATGACCAAGAAACCGGAAAAACCAGGATCCGCCAGCATTCGCGTGCTGAAGACGCGAATCAAGAAGAAGAGCGGGCTGAAGGAATCGTCGCGCCGCTGGCTGCAGCGCCACATCAACGATCCCTATGTCCAGCGCTCCAAGGCTGACGGTTATCGCTCACGCGCGGCCTATAAGCTGATCGAGATCGACGACAAGCATCATCTGTTGAAACCCGGCATGAAGGTGATCGATCTCGGTGCGGCCCCCGGCGGCTGGTGCCAGGTCGCCGCCGCGCGGACGAAATCGACGGCCGACAAGCCGCATGTCATCGGCATCGATTATCTCGAAATGGACGCCGTGCCCGGCGCACCGGTGCTGCTGATGGATTTCCTCGATCCGCAGGCGCCGCAGAAGCTGGCCGAGGCGCTGGGTGGGGATCCCGATATCGTGCTGTCCGACATGGCGGCACCGACCACCGGCCACAAGCGGACCGACCATATCCGCACCATGCATCTGTGCGAGGTGGCGGCCGATTTCGCGCTCTCCGTCCTGAAACCGGGCGGGCATTTCCTCGCCAAGACCTTCCAGGGCGGCGCCGAAAACGAACTGCTCTCCATGCTCAAGAAGAACTTCCGCTCGGTCCATCACGTCAAGCCGCCGGCGTCGCGGGATGAATCGGTCGAGCTTTATTTGCTGGCCAAGGATTTCAAAGGGCGAGATCTTCCTTCTCCCCTGGGAGAAGGTGTCGCCGAAGGCGACGGATGAGCTCCAGGGAGCGCCAACGTTTCACTCCGCTGGAACACCCCTCATCCGTCTCGGCGCTTTCGCGCCGATCCACCTTCTCCCACAGGGGAGAAGGCAAGAGGGAACTACTTCCCCGCCGTGCTCGTTTCCAGCGTCTTGGGTGTGGTCAGGCGGCCGTGGCCGGAGATGGCGTTGCCGGCATCGGGCGCCAGCCGCATGAACGACAGCGACGCGGCGGCCGAAATCGCCGCGACGACGAAAAACGCGGTGTGGAAATCCGCCAGCGTCAGTGATCGGTCGTGCAGGCTTGTGGACACTTCCAGGATTCCGCCGGCCAGCGCCACGCCGAGCGCGACCGACAACTGCTGGAACACCGCCGTGATCGGTGTCGCCTTGCTGGTGTCTTCAGCCGAAACCTCGGCATAGGCGAGCGCATTGACGCCGGTGAAGAACATCGAGCGGATGAAGCCGCCGACGAGCAGCATGGCCAGCATCAAGAGATAGGGTGTGTCGGGTGTGAACAGGCCGTTGATGGCGATCGAGGCGGCGGCGACCAGAGAACCGACAACCAGGACGCGGCGGAAGCCGGCGACGCGGAAGATCAGCGCGGTGACGAATTTCATGCCGATGGCGCCGATCGCCGAAACGAAGGTGATCATGCCGGACTGGAATGGCGTCAGGCCAAAACCGATCTGGAACATCAGCGGCAGCAGGAACGGCACGGCACCAATGCCGATGCGGAACAGTCCGCCGCCAAGCACCGAGGAGCGGAACACCTGGTTGCGGAACAATTCGAGCGCCAGCAAGGGATTTTTGGCGCGCCGCGCGTGCAGCAGATAGAGCGCGCCCGACAGCAGGCCGACCGCTACGGTGATAAGGCCGGTGGCCGGCGGCAAATAGGGCAGGCTCACCACCGACAGGCCGAAAACCACGCCGGATGCCGCCAGCCCGCTTAGCACGAAGCCGAGGAAGTCGAGCGGCGGCGTCTCCATCGATTCGGTCTCCGGCAGGAAACGCGTCGCCAGCCAGATGCCGATCAGGCCGATCGGCACATTGATCAGGAAGATCCAGTGCCAGGTGAAGTAGGTGGTGATGAAGCCGCCGACCGGCGGCCCGACCAACGGTCCGACCAACGCCGGAACGGTTAGCCAGGACATCGCCGCGACGAGTTCGCTTTTTGGTGTCGCGCGCACCAGCACCAGCCGCCCGACCGGTGTCATCATGGCGCCGCCAATGCCTTGCAGGAAGCGCGAGACCACAAAAGGCGGCAGCGAACCGGAGAGCGCGCAGGCGATCGAGCCGACGATGAAGACGGCGATCGCGGCGCGAAAGATATTCTTGGCGCCGAAACGGTCGGCCATCCAGCCGCTAATCGGAATGAAGATCGCCAGCGAGACGAGATAGGCGGTCAGGGCCAGCTTGAGCGCGATCGGGCTGGTGTGGATGTCGACGGCGATCGCCGGCAGCGATGTCGCGATAACAGTCGAATCCATGTTTTCCATGAAAAGGGCGACCGCCAATATAAGCGGGATGGTGCGGTTCAAGGAACGCGTCCAGACTTGAATGTTGCGTTGCCGGTTGCATGTCGGCCCTGAGGCGGGCGGTTACCATGCCTTCGCCGGGATGTCGCATTAATTTGCTGTCACTTTTGTGCGACCGGCAACCACAGGTGGCATCCCTTCGCCGGAAAGTCACCTTTCCGGGAGCGTGAAATCATCCGCTTTTCATCGGTGCTTGGACGTGGTACCAGCCAGCGCCAATCCTGAAAGGGAAGAAACGAGTCGGCGCTGTCCATTCCGGTCCAGCGCTTTTTTGTATTCCCCCACCGCTTTTTATGTTCAAGGGACTGGCCATGGCAAAAATCATCGAAACGTCCACCGGCGCATTGGCGCTGACCTTTGACGACGTGCTGCTGCAGCCGGGTCATTCCGAGGTCATGCCTGGCGAAACCGATGTCCGCACCCGCATCGCCGGCGACATCGACCTGAATGTGCCGATCCTGTCGGCGGCGATGGACACCGTCACCGAGGCGCGGCTTGCCATCGCCATGGCCCAGGCCGGCGGCATTGGCGTCATCCACCGCAATTTCTCGCCGGCCGAACAGGCCGAGCAGGTGCGGCAGGTCAAGAAATTCGAATCCGGCATGGTGGTCAATCCCGTCACCATCGGCCCCGACGCGACGCTCGCCGACGCGCTGGGCCTGATGCGCAGCTATTCGATCTCGGGCATTCCGGTGGTCGAGAACGGCGGCAGCGGCGGCCACAAGATCGGCCGGCTGATCGGCATCCTGACCAATCGCGACGTGCGCTTTGCGTCCGATCCGGCGCAGAAGGTCCATGAACTGATGACCCGTGACAACCTGATCACGGTCAAGGAGAACGTCGACCAGGACGAGGCCAAGCGCCTCCTGCACCAGCACAGGATCGAAAAGTTGGTCGTCGTCGACAGGCAAGGCAATTGCGTCGGACTGATCACCGTCAAGGATATCGAGAAGTCGCAGCTCAATCCGCACGCCACCAAGGACGCACAGGGCCGCCTGCGCGCCGCCGCCGCCACCAGCGTCGGCGATGACGGTTTCGAGCGCGCCGAACGCCTCATCGATGCCGGCGTCGACCTTCTGGTGATCGACACCGCGCATGGCCACTCGCAGCGCGTGCTCGACGCCGTCACGCGGGCGAAAAAACTATCCAACTCCGTCCGCATCCTGGCTGGCAACGTCGCCACCGCCGCGGGCACGCAGGCGCTGATCGACGCCGGCGCCGACGCCGTCAAGGTCGGCATCGGCCCGGGTTCCATCTGCACCACCCGCATCGTTGCCGGCGTCGGCGTGCCGCAGCTCTCAGCCATCATGTCGGCGGTCGAGACGGCGCACAAATCCGGCGTCTCGGTGATCGCCGATGGCGGCATCAAATATTCCGGCGATCTGGCCAAGGCGCTCGCCGCAGGCGCCAGTGCGGCCATGATCGGCTCGCTGCTGGCCGGAACCGACGAAAGCCCGGGCGAGGTCTATCTGCACCAGGGCCGCTCCTTCAAGGCCTATCGCGGCATGGGCTCGGTCGGCGCCATGGCCCGCGGCTCCGCCGATCGCTACTTCCAGGCCGAGGTGCGCGACACGCTGAAACTGGTCCCCGAAGGCATCGAAGGGCAGGTTCCCTACAAGGGACCTGTGTCTGGTGTGCTGCACCAGCTTGCGGGCGGGCTGAAAGCCGCTATGGGTTATGTTGGTGGCCGCGACCTTGCCGATTTCCGCGAGCGCGCCACCTTTGTGCGCATATCCAATGCCGGACTTCGTGAAAGCCACGCCCATGACGTCACGATTACCCGCGAAAGCCCGAACTATCCCGGCGGAGCCTGACCAGTACGGGCTCGGGCGGAGCCTGACGGCAACGATCCTGCGGCTGCCGCGCCACGCAGGCGCACTCTGTTTCCTGTCGGCGGTCGTTTTCATCGCCATGACGGGTATGGAATTCCTCTACTTCCGCCAGTTGAGCGGCGGCTTGCCATCACTCGACATGCGTATTTTCGGTTTCACTCCGGACGAAGGCATGGCCTGGCTGACGGCACTCGGCCGGCGCGGCGGCGAGATCATTCTCGTCTGGCACTATCTGACCTTCGATCTGTTGTTCCCGGCGCTGCTGTCTGTGACGCTGGTCAGCCTGATCCTGGCCACCGGCCGGCGATTGAAGGCTTTCCGCGTGCAGCCGGTGCAGCTGCAGTCGATCTTCGCGCTGGTCCTGGTGCTGCCCTACACGCTTGCCGACTACGCCCAGAACATCGCGGTAGCGCGGCTTCTGTCCGATTTCCTGTCGGCGAATCCGGACTCGCTGTCTTTGGCTTCGGCGCTCACCGTCACCAAATTCGCGCTTTTCGCCATCCCGGTGATCGTCATTGCCGCCTTCTGGCTGGCAGGCCAGAAACGCCTGGCCTGATGCCGCGCGCAAAGCTCAGCCCGCTAGGGGACACTTGGTGAACCAGACCACGATCTTCTGGCCTGTTCTGGCGCATGTGCTGCTGATCTACATCGTCTACTGCGTCCTGGGTCGCCGCAGATACGGCGCAATCAGGTCAGGCGAGGCGAAGCCCGGTCATTTCAAGGTGCGTTCGACCGAGCCGGCCTCCAGCGTTACCGTTGCCGCCAATCTCACCAACCAGTTCGAGCTGCCGGTGCTGTTCTATGTGCTGTGCCTGACGCTGCACCTGACCAACGGCGTCAACTATCTGACCCTGGCGCTGATGTGGATTTTCGTCGCATCGCGCTATTTCCACGCCTGGGTTCACCTGACCAGCAACAATCTGCTGCTGCGCAGCCGGTCGTTCTTCGTCAGTGCGGTGATTCTCCTGCTGGGATGGATCTGGTTCGCGCTACACCTGCTCGGCATGGTCTGAGCAGGGCACCTTTTCCTTCTCCCGCAAGGGGAGAAGGAAAGTCCGCGAGGGACGTCTAAAGATCGAACACCGCAATCTTGCGCTTGTCGAACTTGATGCCGATCTCGCCGCGCACCAGCTTGAGCGCGGCCTCGCCGAACACCGCGCGCCGCCAGCCCTGCAGGGCCGGCACGTCGGCTTCCTCGCCCTCGGCGGCGATACGGTCGATGTCGTCGCTGGAGGCCAGCACCTTGGACGCGACGCCTTCCTTTTCGGCGACGATCCGCAGCAGCACCTTCAACAGTTCCGCCGCGGCGCTCGAGCCCTCGGGCGGCTGGAAACTCTTTGGCAGTTTCGGCATCTGCTCCTTGGGCAAGGCAAGGGCGGTGTTGACCGCGCCGAGCAGCGCCGTTGCCGTCGAAGAGCGCTCCCAGCCTTTTGGGGTAGTGCGCAGCTTGCCAAGGGCTGCCGCGTCGCGCGGCGCCTGTTGCGCCACCTCGTAGATCGCATCGTCCTTGAGTACGCGGCCGCGCGGCACGTCGCGTTCGCGCGCCTCGCGCTCGCGCCACGCCGCAACGCCCTGCACGATCGCCAGTTCCTGCGGCTTGCGCAGCCGCATCTTCAGCCGCTTCCAGGCGTCCTCGGGATGCGGATCATAGGTTTCGCGGGAGGTAAGGACCTCCATTTCCTCGTTAAGCCAATGGGCGCGGTTTTCCCGCGCCAGTTCGGCGCTGAGGTGCTGATAGACCTCGATCAGATGGGTGACGTCGGCCAGCGCATAGTCGAGCTGCTTGTCGGAAAGCGGCCGGTGGCGCCAGTCGGTGAAGCGCGACGACTTGTCGAGCCGCGCCCCGGTGATGCGCTGCACGAGCTGATCGTAGGATACGCTGTCGCCGAAGCCGCAGACCATTGCCGCCACTTGCGTGTCGAACACTGGATGCGGAACCAGATCGCCGAGATGGACGATGATTTCGATGTCCTGCCGCGCGGCGTGGAAGACTTTGACCACCGCCTCGTTGGCCATCAGCCTGAAGAACGGCTTCAGGTCGATATCGGGAGCCAGCGGATCGATCAGTGCCGTCACGCCGGGAGCGGCCATCTGGATCAGGCACAGGATCGGCCAAAACGTCGTTTCTCGAATGAATTCGGTGTCGACAGTGACGAAATCCGACTTTTCGAAAGCGGCGAGAACGGTCTCGAGTTCTTTCTGGGTGGTGATGACGTGCATCAAATCGCTTTTGGCAGGAGTAAGGTCTTCCTAGATTTCAGCCGCCGGGGCTTTCGTCAAGCTTTGGCACCGTGGTCACGGCTCCGCCGGCCCATCGGAATCGCTGTTTCTTTTGGCCAGCCGTGCGAAAACCGTTGAAGTGCGCAGGAGCGCAATGAAGCGGCCGCGCCTGCCTGCCGGCACGCCGGACCGGGCCTGCATGCGGTAAAGGATGACGGCGATGAAGATCGCGTAGACCACCGCGCTGAATACAAACAGGGCGCCCGGTCCGAAATATTGCATCGCCGTCGAGGCGGCGAACGGGCCGCCGATCGCGCCGAAGGAATAGAACAGCATCAGCGCCGCGTTGATCAGCACGAACTCGCCGGTGTCGGCGCGATCGTTGGAGTGGGCCGCCGACAACGAATAGAGCGGCATGGCGAAACAGCCGAAGATGAAGACGAGGACGAAGTTGAGCAGCGGATTGCTACCGGCGATGAACACCAGCGCCAGCGCCGAAAGCATCGCGCAGCAGGTCGTCATCAGCAGCACCCGGCGCCGGTCCCAGCGGTCGGAGAGGTAGCCGAGCGGATACTGGATGATGGCGCCGCCGAAGATGCCGACGCTGACGAAGGTGACGACATCGGCGACCGACATGCCGATCTGCTCGGCATAAACCGGCGACAAGGTGCGAAAGGCGCTGTTGGTGACGCCGACGGCGATGCAGCCGAAGCAGCCCAGCGGCGAAATCCGCCAGACGCGCGCTAGGTCGAGCTTGACCTCCTCCGGCGGCGTCGGGTTGGAGCGGTCGCCGAGCGAAACCGGCACCAGCGACAGCGTGATCATCATCGACATGATAGCGAAAATTGCGAAACCGCCAGCGCCGAAGATCGGGATCAGGAACTGGGCTGATGTCACCGAACCGATGTCGACCATCCGGTAGATCGCCAGCACGCGTGCCCGATCGTGATTGCTGACGCCGGAATTCAGCCAGCTTTCGACGATGGTGAACAGCCCGGCGAAGCAGAAGCCGCCGGCAAGACGCACCGCGCACCACATCACCGGATCGATGACCAGCACCAGGAGCAAAGTACCGACCGAGGCGATTGCCGCCAGCGCCGAAAATGCCCTGATATGGCCGACCGCCTTCATGATGCGGGTGATGGCAAGGCAGCCGAGCAGGAAGCCGGCGAAGTAGAAGGTGCCCATCAGGCCGATGTCGGAAGCCGAAAACCCTTCCTGCGCGCCGCGCAGCGCGATCAGCGTGCTCTGCAGCCCATTGCCGCCGAGCAGGATGCCTGCGGCGAGAAGAAGCGGGATCATCGGGCGGATGGAGGACATGAAGAGGCGATCACGTGTCGGTGATCCCTTCTTGGACCATCGCCCTGGCCAACGCCAGCAGCAATTCCCGGCAAACTACAGCGAGGATATGTCCAACTCTTCTTGGAAGGTCCAAACGCTTATGAACGGGCCGTCGTTTAGGTTCTTGCTATAGATCGTCATGATCACCTGTTGCCGTTGATCGTCGCGCGGAGCCAACTGACCGGTGATGAGCCGGAAACCGTCGGGATCTACGCCAACAGCGAATTGCTGTTCCGGGTCGATACGATCGTAGTCGATTATGAGCCGCGATCCGTCGAACTGCTCCCGCATCGATTCGTCGTTCGGAAAGTCACCGTCGGAGAGGGCTTTGAACCGCGCCCAATCGTCTATGCGAGCCGCGTCAAGCAGGTTGACGATGCGGCTGCGCTCTTGAGGTGTCAGAAAGAGCTTCTGGTTTTGCATATCCTGATCTCATTTGCCGTAAACGTAGCGGTAGAGGATATCGCTATCCATTGTGCCGCCCAAGTTTACAACGGATGTCCTGTCGAAGCCGCTTGCCTTGACAAATCCGGCCTCCCATGCGCTTTTCGCGCAAATTTTGAGGCCGGGCTTGATGCTCGGCCTGCAACCCAGCACCCCGGACTTTACCAATGACAATGCACCGTTACCGCAGCCATACCTGTGCCCAGTTGAGGAAGAGCGACGTTGGCTCGACCGTTCGTCTGTCCGGCTGGGTGCATCGCGTGCGCGATCATGGCGGCCTGCTCTTCATCGACCTGCGCGACAATTATGGCCTGACCCAGATCGTTGCCGATCCGGATTCGCCTGCCTTCAAGGTCGCCGAGACCGTGCGCGGCGAGTGGGTCATCCGCGTCGACGGCGAGGTCAAGGCGCGCTTGCCCGAGACCACCAACGCCAATTTGCCGACCGGCGAGATCGAGATCTTCGCCCGCGAGATCGAGGTGCTGTCGGCGGCCAAGGAATTGCCGCTGCCGGTGTTCGGCGAGCCTGACTATCCCGAGGATATCAGGCTGAAATACCGTTTTCTCGACCTGCGCCGCGAGACGCTGCACAAGAACATCATTGCGCGGACAAAAATCATCGCCGAAATGCGCAAGCGCATGGGCGAGGTCGGCTTCACCGAATTCTCGACGCCGATCCTCACCGCGTCGTCGCCGGAAGGCGCGCGCGACTTCCTGGTGCCGTCGCGCATCCATCCCGGCACCTTCTATGCGCTGCCGCAGGCGCCGCAGCAGTACAAGCAGCTGATCATGGTGTCGGGCTTCGACCGCTATTTCCAGATCGCGCCCTGCTTCCGCGACGAGGACCCGCGTGCCGATCGCCTGCCCGGCGAATTCTACCAGCTCGACCTTGAAATGAGCTTCGTCGAGCAGGACGACGTGCTGTCGACCATGGAACCTGTCATGCGCGGGGTCTTCGAGACCTTCGCCAACGGCAAACCGGTGACGCAGAACTTCCAGCGCATTCCCTATGATGTGGCCATGCGCAAATACGGCTCCGACAAGCCGGACCTGCGCAACCCGATCGAGATGCAGGCCGTCTCCGATCATTTTCGCGATTCCGGCTTCAAGGTGTTCGCCAACATCCTGGCCAACGACCCGAAGGCCGAAGTGTGGGGCATTCCCGCCAAGACCGGCGGCAGCCGCGCCTTTTGCGACCGTATGAATTCCTGGGCGCAGGGCGAGGGCCAGCCGGGGCTGGGCTATATCTTCTGGCGCAAGGAGGGCGACAAGCTCGAAGGCGCCGGTCCGCTCGCCAAGAACATCGGCGAGGAGCGCACCGAGGCGATCCGCCTTCAGCTCGGCCTTGCCGATGGCGACGCCGCCTTCTTCGTTGCCGGCGACCCGAAGAAGTTCGTCTCCTTCGCGGGGGCTGCGCGCACCCGTGCCGGCGAGGAGCTGAACCTTGTCGACCGCGAGCGTTTCGAGCTGTGCTGGATCGTCGACTTCCCGTTCTTCGAGTGGAACGAGGAAGAGAAGAAGATCGACTTCGCCCACAACCCGTTCTCGATGCCGCAAGGTGGCATCGATGCGCTGAATGGCGAGGACCTGCTCGGCATCAAGGCGTTCCAGTACGACATGGTCTGCAACGGTTTCGAGATCGCCTCAGGCGGTATCCGCAACCATCTGCCCGAAACCATGGTCAAGGCGTTCGAGACGGTCGGGCTGGACCGCGCCACGGTCGAGGAGCGCTTCGGCGGCCTCTATCGTGCCTTCCAGTATGGCGCACCACCGCATGGCGGCATGGCCGCCGGCGTCGACCGCGTCGTCATGCTGCTGCTCGGCGCCAAGAATCTGCGTGAGATCACCATGTTCCCGATGAACCAGCAGGCCTATGATCTGTTGATGAATGCACCCTCGGAAGCGAGCCCGCAGCAGCTTCGCGACCTGGCGCTGCGCGTTGCCGTGCCCAGGAAGGACGCCTGATCGCGCTTCGGGCGATGCTTTAAAGACCGCCAGAACCATTCTTTCGATTCGCTAATCTCACAAAAAAGCCCGGCATCGCTGCCGGGCTTTTCGCATACTGAGATCGCTTCGATCAGTCTTCGTTGGCCTTGACGGTGACGCCGAGCGTCTTGGGCAGATCGAGCGGGTTGGACATGGCGCCCGCCATGATCAGTGCGAACGGCACGGATGCCGGCGGCTCGGCCGAGATTTCGAGGCTCTTCGGATCGTCGAGGAATTTGCTGACCGCGGCCGTAACCTGCGCAGTCAGTTCCGGATTGTTGAGCTGCGCCATGCCGAACGGCACGATCGCCTTGGCCTGGTTGGCGATGTCCTTGCCGGACATGCCTTGCTGCTTGCCGACATAGTCCAGCACCTTGTTGGTCAGCGAATCGTCGTCGAAGCGGATCGAGGCGCTGTTGAACGAAAGCTGCTGCAACAGGCCGAGCATGGCCATGCCTTGCGCCGAATTGTCGGCGCCTTCCGGCTGTGCCGCCATCTTCTTCTGCATTTCCTGCAGCGACTTGATGAAGTCCAGCGTGTAGCCGCCGAGATTGAAGGTCATGCCGAGCGTGCCGGCATTCTCGACCGAGATGTCGTATTTCGACAGTTCCATCTTGCCATCCGTGGGCTGCCAGGTGCCGGCCATTTCGAGATTGCCCGCGATGTTCTGGTAGCCGAGCGCGTTGATGACTTCCTTGGACTTGGGATCGTCCACCAGCGTCAGGTCGGCATTGAATTTTTCCGTGGTGGCAGTGAATTCCATCGCCTTGCCGTCCGCCGGCGGCGTGATCTCGATGGCAAGCCCGTCCATCGAGAAGGCGGTCTTGTCGGCGACCTTGACGGTCATGTTCGAGAGTTCGGCGGACTTGTACATCATCAGCGAGCCCAGCGGGCCGGTGGCGCCGTCGGCCGGAACTGTCATGTCGTGGATGACGAAGGGGCTGAGGTCGAGGGTGACGCCGTCCTTGCTGTGTGTGAAGGCAGCCGTTGATACGGTGGCGATGTCATAGCCGCCATTTGCCTCGGTCACGCCTTCGAGTTTGACGTCGCCGATGGGAAGCGCTTCCTTCTCCGCCGCCGGTTTGATGGCGACGCCCTGCAGCACCATGCTGGTGTTGTCGCCGGTCACCCCGGTCCAGGTGATGTCGACACCTTGTGCGACAAGCGCTGCCTTCAGCCGGTCGGCCACTGCCGTATCCTGTGCGAGGGCCGCATTCAGCGGCAGCGTGAGCAAGAAGGTCGAAAAAGCCAGTTTCTTGAGAATTGAGCGTTTGATTGTCATCGCAAGGTCCCTGAGAGTGTCCTGAAATTGTTTTTTCAATTATTTGCGCCATCACCATTCCGTGACGAACTGGACCGGAAAAAGGCGTGTCCCGGCACATTGGTCAAAAATCGCGGTGAAAGGCAAACCCGATCCCACCGTCTTTGCGCAAACCGGTGAATTTGTCATGAAGAGCCGATAGCCGGATATCGTCGCGCTTGGCGATAGAGCCCGCATGTAACAGGCTGATGTTGGCCGACATCCGCTGGGGTATGGTTTCATGTTGCAGAAAGGCCGGTATCTCCGTCGGGCTCTTGCCGCGAATCACCCGCTCGGCTAGTCCGAGCCCATGGGAAAAAGGCTTTTGCCGCCTGAAAATGGCGGTGGCGATCACATCGAGCCGGTCGATCTGAAGAAGGCGCTGGAAGAGCGCTATCTGGCCTATGCGCTGTCGACCATCATGCACCGGGCGCTGCCCGACGTGCGCGACGGACTGAAGCCGGTCCATCGCCGCATCATGCACGCCATGCGCCTGCTGCGGCTCAACCCCGATCAGGGCTTTGCCAAATGCGCCCGCATCGTCGGCGAGGTGATGGGCAAGTTCCACCCGCATGGCGACCAGTCGATCTATGACGCGCTGGTGCGGTTGGCGCAGGATTTCTCGATGCGTTATCCCCTGGTCGACGGGCAGGGCAATTTCGGCAACATCGACGGTGATAACGCCGCCGCCATGCGCTACACCGAAGCGCGCATGACCGATGTGGCGACCGAACTGTTGTCCGGCATCACCGAGGATGCCGTCGATTATCGGCCGACCTACAATGAAGAAGACGAGGAGCCGGTGGTTTTGCCCGGCGCCTTTCCGAACCTGCTGGCCAACGGCTCGTCCGGCATTGCGGTGGGCATGGCGACATCGATCCCGCCCCACAACGCCGCCGAGCTTTGCGATGCCGCACTTCACCTGATCGAAAACCGGGACGCGCCGGTGGCGAAGCTGATGGACTTTGTCCAGGGGCCGGATTTCCCGACCGGCGGCATCATCGTCGACAGCCGCGCCTCGATCCTCGAAGCCTACGAAACCGGTCGCGGTGGCTTTCGCGTGCGCTCGAAGTGGTTCCAGGAGGACCAGGGCAGGGGCACCTGGAGCATCGTTGTCACCGAAATCCCGTACGGCGTGCAGAAGGCGCGGCTGATCGAGAAGATCGCCGAGCTGCTGATGGCGCGCAAGCTGCCGCTGCTCGAGGACATCAGGGATGAAAGCGCCGAGGACGTCCGCGTCGTGCTGGTGCCGAAGAGCCGTTCGGTCGATCCCGGCATCCTGATGGAATCGCTGTTCAAGCTGACCGAGCTCGAAAGCCGCTTCCCGCTCAACATGAATGTGCTGTCGCGCGGCAAGGTGCCCAACGTGCTGTCGCTGAAGGGCGTGCTGCAGGAGTGGCTCGAGCACCGCCGCGAGGTTTTGGTCCGCCGCTCGAAACATCGCCTCGGCGAGATCGAAAGGCGGCTGGAGATACTTGCCGGCTATCTGATCGCTTACCTCAACATAGACGAGGTGATCAGGATCATCCGCGAAGAGGATGAGCCCAAGCAGGTGATGATGGCCCGCTGGTCGCTCACCGACACCCAGGCCGAAGCCATCCTCAACATGCGGCTGCGCGCCCTGCGCAAGCTGGAAGAATTCGAGATCCGCAAGGAATTCGACGGCCTGAGCGCGGAGAAGAAGCAGATCGAGGCACTGCTTGCTTCAAACGAGAAGCAGTGGGCGACGATCAAGTGGGAAGTTACCAACATCCGCGACAAGTTCGGCCCGGAGACCGATCTCGGCAAGCGCCGTACCCAGTTCGCCGACGCGCCCGAACACGATCTGACCGACATCGCCCACGCCATGATCGAGCGCGAGCCGGTCACCGTGGTCGTCTCGGAAAAGGGCTGGCTGCGGGCGATGAAGGGGCATCTGGCCGATCTCTCGACGCTGACCTTCAAGGAGGGCGACAGCCTCAAGCTCGCCTTCCATGCCCAGACCACCGACAAGGTGCTGGTCTTCACCACCGGCGGCAAATTCTACACCATCGGCGCCGACCGGCTGCCTGGCGGGCGCGGCCATGGCGAGCCGATCCGCATCATCGTCGACATGGACAATGACCAGGACATCGTCACCGCCTTCGTTCACGATCCGAAGCGCAAGCTGCTGCTGGCCTCGCATGACGCCAACGGTTTCATCGTGCCGGAGGAGGATGTCGTCGCCAACACCCGCAAGGGCAAGCAGGTGATGAACGTCAAGGCGCCGGACGAGGCCAAGCGCTGCATCCCGGTCACCGGCGACCATCTCGCCATCGTCGGCGAGAATCGCAAGATGCTGGTGTTCGCGCTCTCCGAGATTCCGGAGATGGGCCGCGGCAAGGGCGTGCGGCTGCAGAAATACAAGGACGGCGGCCTTCTCGATCTCAAGCCGTTCACGCTTGAGAGCGGCCTTTCCTGGCAGGATTCAGCCGACCGCACCTTCACAAGGTCGCGCGAGGAACTGGCTGAATGGATCGGCGCCCGTGCCTCGGCCGGACGCATGGTGCCGAAGGGATTCCCGAGGACGGGGAAATTTGGGTAGCGAGTGAAGCTGCCGATCCCCCCTCGTGGGGGAGATGCCCGGGGAGAGGGGAGAGGGGGGCGCTGTCCCGCCGACGGTCGAGTTCACAGATACTCGATTGGTTTGCGGCTCACGGTCCAAATCCAAGGCCGCGATCCTTCACACCCCCCTCTGTCCTGCCGGGCCTCCCCCACGAGGGGGGAGATTGGCAGCTTCACCATCTCATTTGGACTATCGTCACGATTGCTGCACTATATCAGTGCATAGACAGGAGGGGTGTTTGGGAGAGCCAGGCGTTTGAAGGAAGCAAGAATCCAGAAACCGGAACGGCAGCAGCGCCTCTTCGGCCTGTCGACGCCGCTCAGGGCAGCCGTCATCCCGCCGCTGTCGGCGGCACGCTGGCTGCTGGTGCTGATCGTTGCCGCCGGCGTCTATTTCTTCCACGGCTTCCTGTTTCCGGTGCTGGCGGCGCTCGTCATCGCTTTCGCCAGCTGGCCGCTCTACCGCCGCCTGCTTGTCGCGGTCGGCGGCAACCGCACCATCGCCGCGACCTTCGCCATCCTGTTCATCCTCGCCTTCCTGGTGATCCCGATCGCGCTCGCCGGCACCTATGCGATCAACGAGGTCCGCGAATGGGTCGCCTGGGCGATCGAGACCAACCGCCACGGCGCGGTGACGCCACACTGGATCGCCACCATGCCTGTCGTGGGCGAGTGGCTGAACGAACAGTGGACCACCAATTTCGGCCATCCCGGCGGCATTGGTGAGCTGATCCAGCTGGTCAGCGGCGCTAATATCGGCAGCATCTATCGTGGCGTGCTGGCCGCAGGCGGCAGTGCTTTCGGCCTGCTGTTGACGCTGCTGTTCATGATGATCGCGCTGTTCTTCGCCTATCGCGACGGCGAGCACTTTGCCGGCCAGGTCGACCGTCTCGGCGAGCGCATCCTGCCGACCAGATGGGAGCGGATTTCGCGCGTCGTGCCGGCGACGATCTCCTCGACCGTGACCGGCATGACCGTTATCGCCATCGGCGAAGGGCTGGTGCTGGGCATCGCCTACTGGCTGGCCGGCGTGCCGTCGCCGGTCACGCTTGGCGCCCTGACCGGCGTCATGGCGCTGATCCCCGGCGGCGCACCGCTGTCCTTCACGCTGGTCTCGATCTACCTCGCCGCCAGCGGCTCGCCGATGGCCGGGCTGGCGCTGTTCCTCTGGGGGGCGGTCGAACTATTCATCGTCGACAAGACATTGCGCCCCAAGCTCGTCGGTGGCCCGATAAAACTGCCCTTCCTGCCGACTTTTTTCGGTCTGATCGGCGGCGTCAAGACTATGGGGTTTCTCGGCCTGTTCATCGGCCCGGTGCTGATGGCCCTGCTGGTGGCTATCTGGCGCGAATGGCTGCGCGAGGTGGAAATGGCGGAAGACGTCGTTCCCGATGGCGTCGCCGAGATCGAAGGCAGCCCGCCGCAGATCGAAATTGTCGCCGAGAAAAAGGCCCGGGCATGATCTTCGGGATCCAAGCGCGACTCACCTGACGTCGGTCTACGCATGTTTTTGCGATTTGTTCTGCCAAGAATTATTGAGGGAATGCAGGCGCGCGAAGGTTTTTTTGGCGCTGCCTACGAATTGCGAGGCCAACCTGATATCGATCAACACACGTTAGATCGGCTGGAAGATAGTCTCGCCTGGTTTCGACAGAACCTTGCGGTACCGCCACGTTTCAACCTCTCAAGATCGAAAGGTTTTTACCGGAAACAGACGACCCAAGGATTAAGCTGGTTCAAGCCAACGGCAACGGACCATTTGGCAAGGGCTTATGACCTCGCGGCGCTCCTTGGGCGGCATGGGCATCATGTCGAGGTCATGAAGAGTTCCCGTCTGGGATATGTTGTTTACGAGGACGAATACCAGATAATCGCAGAGCCTTTTTCAGATACGGCAACGCGTTGATTGCGCTTGCGTGCGCTGCAGGTCTGGAACGACTGCCGTCCACTCTCTAGGCCGGGTGAGCGACGGCGAGCGTCGCTCGGCGCTTGCGGCCCTCATGCAGTTGCCACAGCGAATGCGCAGTCAGCGTGACGATCAGGATCCCGCCACCGATCAGGCTGTTCCGGGTCGGTGCCTCGGCGAAGATCATCCACACCCAGACCGGCGCCAGCACCGTTTCGAGCACGTAGAACATCGCCACTTCCGGTCCCGAAATGTATTTCGGCCCGGCGGGCAAGGCAGAAGAACGAAATCGGCATGACGACCGCGCCGTTGAAGATGATCCACCAGGGCGCGTTCACGTGAAAGCCTTCGCCTGTCACCATGAAGGCCGCCAGCCCAAGCGGCAGAAGCACCCCGACGAGCGAGGTGAATCCCATGTCCTTGCCACTGGCGCGCGAGATGGTGATGGCCACGGCGATGAAGAAGGCCGAGCAGAGCGCCATGAAATCGCCGAACAGCTTGCCGGTGCCGACGGAACCGCCGACGATGACCAGCACGCCGAAGATCATGATCAGCATCGCCGCGATGGTCACCAGCCGCGGCCTCTCGCGCAGGAATATCCAGGACAGCAACCCCGCGAACACGGTGTTGAAGGCCAGGATGAACACCAGGTCGGCGGTCGAGGTGTGATAGACGGCGGTGACGAAGGTGATCCCGGTCAGCCCGTAGCAGATCGCCACGATCAGTCCGGACCAGCCGGGGATGAGTGGCGGGGCATTTCGGCTCAATGCCCGCCAGATCGACCAGATGACCATCGCCGCGACGAATGTGGTGCCGGTGCGTAGCAGCATGATCGTCCATGCGCCGCCGTCGGCGAGGCGGATCAACGGTATGTCGACAGTCAGCGTGAGCCCGCCGATGGCGGTTATCAAAAGACCTTTCTGGTGATCGTGATGAGAGGACATGCAGGAACTTTCGCAATGAAATGCAGGCTGGCGGCCGGCCGGTGCAATGGCGCACTCTCTCCAGCCAACCGGCTGAAAGACCAGCATCCCCTGCCTTGAAACAGTTTAAAGGCGGATCGTGGAAAAACTCAGCGTGAAACCGCTTCGTTGGTGTAGCGCTCCCAGCCTTTGGGGCCGAGATGCTCCTGCGGCATGAAGCGCATCTTATAATTCATCTTGCGCGAGCCGTTGACCCAGTAGCCGAGGTAGACATGGGGCAGGCCCATCGCCCTGGCGCGGGCGATGTGGTCGAGGATCATGAACGTGCCGAGCGACCGTTCCTCGAAATCGGGGTTGAAGTAGGAATAGACCATCGACAGGCCGTCGGCCATCTTGTCGGTGAGCGCCACCGCGATCAGCTCGCCCTGTCCCTTGCCGGTGATGAAGGTGTCAGGCCCGCGCCGCCGATATTCGATCACCTTGGTGTCGACATGGGTATCCTCGACCATCATCGCATAGTCGAGCACCGTCATGTCGGACATGCCGCCACGGCGGTGGCGGGCATCGAGGTAGCTGCGGAACAGGGAATATTGTTCGGTCGAGGGCTCGGCATTGTGCATGTAGCCGACGAGATCGGAATTGTGCTGCAGCACGCGTTTCATGTTGCGGCTGGCGACGAATTCCTGGGCGAGGATGCGTACCGAAACACAGGCGCGGCAGGTCTCGCAGGCCGGCCGGTAGGCGATGTTCTGCGAGCGCCGGAAGCCGCCTTGCGTCAAGAGGTCGTTCATCTCCGCCGCCTTGTCGCCGACCAGATGCGTGAACACCTTGCGCTCGAACTGGCCGTCGAGATAGGGGCACGGCGACGGCGCGGTCAGGAAGAACTGCGGCGACTGGGTCGGATGCTGCGTCATCGAGCCTTGGAAACACTCCTTCGAATCGCTCTACCTTTGGCGCGGATGGCGAAAAATTCAACAGGATTATGTGGGCGCGGTCGACTCGACGCCTTCACATTTGTGCTCAATCGGTTGCGACTGCTCTTCAGAGGGCCGTTTCAGCGGTCGGTGCGGCTGACGACCGTGCCAAGCAAAAGATCGTGCAAGGTGCGTTTGCGGTCGGAAAACAGCGTCACCAGCAGGACAAGCGGCGACAGGATGACATTGCCGGCCCAGAACAGCACCGAATGGACAACCGCGGTGAGGCCGTCGATCGGCCTGCCATCGAGCCGATCGAGCCGGATGCCCATCATCTTCATGCCCGTGGTGGCCTGATCGGTGCTGCCCAGCGTGTTCCAGATGTAGAGGATGGCCACAGTCGGCAACAGGATGCCGAACAGCATCCAGCCAAGCCCGAGGGTCAAAAGCCCGAGGAAGAACACCAGAATGGCAAACGGAATGGTGAGCAGCGCGACGATGACATAGTCGATTATGAAGGCGAGGATGCGCTTCGTGCGCACGCCGTCATAGGCCCTGACATCGTCGAGCCTGCTGGTGATGATTTCGCCGTCGAGAACGCGCGCGTTCATGTCATTTCCTCGTAACAGGGCCACGGCATAGGGTGCGGACCGCTCAGCCATGAAATGGTGAGGGCCTGTGGCGGAATCAAGATCGCGCTTCCAGCGGTGCTCCAGCTTCGATGGCGTCGGGCCCGATGTGAACTGGTTGAATTCGCGGCGCGGATAGCATTAGCTTGTTGCGGCGCAGCAGAGCGCACAGGGGACGGGGCAATATGGACTACGACATGCTGGTCATCGGCAGCGGCCCTTCCGGCCGCCGTGCCGCGGTGCAGTCGGCCAAGCTCGGCAAGTCCGTGCTGGTGGTCGACCGCGGCCGGCGTCTGGGCGGTGTCTCGGTGCATACCGGGACCATCCCATCGAAAACGCTGCGCGAAACGGTGCTCAATCTCTCGGGCTGGCGCGAGCGCGGCTTCTACGGGCGCGGCTACCGCGTCAAGCAGGATATTTCGGTCGGCGATCTGGTCGAGCGCCTGCACAAGACGCTCGACCATGAGGTCGAGGTGCTGCAGCACCAGTTCATGCGCAACACGGTCAAGAGCGCTCGCGCCGCGGTGAAATTCCTTGGCCCCAACAAGGTCAGCCTGACATCAGACACCGGCGATTACAGCGAGGTCGGTTTTACCAATGCGCTGATAGCGGTCGGCACCAGGCCGCACCGCCCGCGCGACGTGCCTTTCGACCAGACCCGCGTCTTCGACAGCGACGAGATGCTGGAGCTTGATCGCTTGCCGCGCACGCTGACCGTGATCGGCGCCGGCGTCATCGGCGTCGAATATGCGACGATCTTTTCCGCGCTCGACGTGCCGGTAACCTTGGTCGAGCCGCGCAACTCCATCCTCGATTTCGTCGACCGCGAGATCGTCGACGATTTCATCCACCAGATGCGCGATCGCGGCATGACCATCCGGCTGGGCAGCGCGGTGAAGGAGATCCGCTCCAAGCCGGACGCCGCCGAAGTGGAACTGGCCGATGGCCGCACCATCCGTTCCGAGGTTGTGCTCTACGCCGCCGGCCGCACCGGCAATGTCGGCAGCCTGGGCCTGGATGTCGTCGGCATCGACGCCGACTCCAGAGGGCGCATCAAGGTCGATCCGCAATCCTTCCAGACCAGCGTGCCCAACATCTATGCCGCCGGCGACGTCATCGGCTTTCCGAGCCTGGCCTCGACTTCGATGGAGCAGGGCAGGGTGGCCGCCTGCCATGCCTTTGGAGTGCCTTTGCCGCCGCCGCCGGAAACCTTCCCCTATGGCATCTATGCGGTGCCGGAAATCTCGACGGTCGGCCAGTCCGAAGAACAGGTGCGTGAGAGCGGTGCGGCCTACGAGGTCGGCGTGGCGCGTTTTCGCGAGACCTCGCGCGGCCACATCATGGGTGTCAACACCGGCTTCCTGAAGCTGCTGTTTTCGATCGAAACGCGCCGTCTGCTCGGCGCGCACATCATCGGCGAGGGCGCCACCGAGCTCATCCACATCGGCCAGGCGGTGATCAATCTCGGCGGCACCGTCGACTTCTTCGTCAACAACACCTTCAACTATCCAACGCTCGCCGAAGCCTACAAGATCGCCGGGCTGGATGCCTGGAACCGGATGGGAAGAGGGTAGGCCGGCTGGTCGTGGCGGCGAGCCTGTCAGCTTGCCTGCGCCACCGCCGCCGGTCCCGCCAGCCATTGCCTGACGATTGCCGCGTCGGCGCTGCCGAATTCATGACCTGATGAGACAATCCTGGCGTCGATCTCGGCGCCATGCCGACTGAGCAATGTCACCAGAGCAGGGGCGAAAGGCGCATAGGTGAGGTCGGCGGCGCCGGCGATCATCAGCACCCGCACCTTTGACAGATCCGTCGCCGGCACATCATCGAGCACCGGCATCGGTCGCAGCAGCGCGGCGCGTTCGACAAGGCCCGGATGCAGCAGCATCAGGCTCGAAACCAGATTGGCGCCGTTCGAATAGCCGAGGAAAATTGTGCGCGAGAGGTCGAGATGATGGCGTGTGGCCGCGTCAGCGACGAAGCCCGCAAAGGCCTCGGTTTCGGTGCGGATGCTCGCCTGTTCGAAGCGCGTCGGCGTGATCCGCGCGAACCAGCGGAAACCATCCTCCTGGACAACGCGGCCACGCACCGCGACGAGCGTGGCACGCGGTGCGATCTCTCGCGCCAGCGGCACCAATGTCGTCTCATCGACACCCGACCCATGCAGCAGGAAGAAGCAGTCGCCCGTTGAATCCGCCGCGCCGTAAAGCCGGTAGTGGAAGGCGAGATCACGCCGCAACGCACCATCTTGTGAGGTCTCGTCGATCATCGACCATCCTCTTGATTATATGACGTTTCGCTCAATTTGCCGGCTTCAAAACGCAATATTTTCAAGCTCCGCGAAAGTTGATTGAACCGGGCGCATTACAGTCCGTTTCTCCGCCGATAACATCCTTCGGGAGGAATCGAAGCGGTGCGCCGGGGGTCGCATTGCCGGTATGAACAACCAGCTTTGAGGCCTTTTTGTCGATGACCACCCAGATTTCCCCGGACCGCGATGCGCGTGTCCCAGACCGCGAGGCGCGTGTCCCGGACCGCACTGAGCGCGACACGCGCATCGATGTGATCCGTGCTCTCGCCTTGTTGACCATCTATGTCGACCATGTGCCGGGTACCGCCTTCGAGTATCTGACATACAAGAATTTCGGCTTTTCGGATGCGGCGGAGGTCTTCGTGCTGATCTCGGGAATCTCGGTCGCGCTCGCCTACGGCAAGAAATTCCAGCCTGGAAACCGGCTGCTGGCAACTTTGAAGATGTTGCGCCGCGCCGGTGTGCTTTATGCCACCCACATCGTCACCACCATGGTGGTGATGGCCATTTTCTGCGCTGCGGCGGTGTTTGCCAGGCGGCCGGAGCTTTTGACGATGATCAACATCGAGCCGTTGATCAAGAATACGCCGCAGGTGCTGATCGGCATCGTGACGCTGGGCCACCAACTTGGGTACAACAACATCCTGCCCGTCTATGCGGTGCTGCTCTTGCTGGCGCCGCTGTTCCTGCTCATTGTCAGCTATCGGCCGGTCCTGGCACTGGTGGCATCCGGCGCCCTGTGGCTGGTCGCGGGGATTTATCAGATTGCTCCGCCCAACTACCCCGAGCCCGGCTTCTGGTTTCTCAACCCGCTGTCGTGGCAGTTCCTTTTCAACATCGGCCTGGCGGGCACGCTGCATGTGCGTCGCGGCGGCACCATCCCGGTCAATCGCTGGCTGGTTGGGGCGGCCTTGGCCTACACCGTTGTGGCCCTGGTCTGGGTGCACAGCCCGCTCTGGGGGCATATCTCCTGGTTTGGCCTGCCTCCGGTGCTGACCGGTTTCGACAAGACGTTCCTGTCGCTGCCGAGGCTCCTGCATATACTCGCAGTGAGCTACCTGATCGTGGCATTCCCGGTGATCTCGAATCTGTTTCGCACCGGGCGCGATCATCCGCTTGCCATATTGGGCAAACGATCGCTGCCGGTTTTCATTGCCGGCACGGTGCTTGCAATGGCGGCGCAGGTGCTGAAGCTGATCAATCCGGGCGGATTTGCCTATGACAGCCTGTTGATATCGGCCGGCATCGTCATGCAGTTCGCGCTCGCCTACTATCTCGAATGGCTATCGGGCCTTGGCTGGTCCGCCAAAAGCAGGCCGGCTCACAGCGCCGCACCGCCCGTCCATGCTGCATCCTTCGCGATGCCGGGCATGGCGACAAGAATGGGCCGTTGAGCTCAGGCGGGCGAGGGGCCGGATGAGGCCCGCACCACGAGTTCGACCGGCAGCGATTGCCGGCTGAACGAACCATCATTTTCAAGGATCGCCTTGACGGCAAGGCGGCCCATCTCGGCGATCGGCTGGACGATCGTGGTCAGCGGCGGCTTGGAAACCGCCCCTTCCGGAACGCCGTCGAAGCCGACGACAGAAACATCGCCCGGTACTGCAATGTCGTGCTGCCGCAGCCAGTCCAGCGCATGGAGCGCCATCCTGTCCGACATCGCCAGGATGGCTGTCGGCGCCTCGGCACCGGCGAAAATATGGTCGAGGCCGGCCCACACGCTCTTCTCGTCATTGACGGTCTCGTAGATCGGCACACGCGAGACGTCGATGTCGACGCGGGAGAGTTCCGCGAAATAGCCACGCAAGCGGTCCCGCGTAGCGGAGTAGAGGGCCATTTCCACCTGCTCCCTTGTGGTAGGGCCGAAGCCTGCGTCGGCACAGGGCAGGGTAAGCACGGCAAAGCGGCGGTGTCCGAGCTCGGTCAGGTGGCGGGCCGCCAGGCCGGCACCGGCGATGTTGTCGACGCCGATCGCCGCGACCGCATCGTCGTCGTCCGAATCGAGGTCCAGCGCCACAAAGGGGAGCTTGCGTTCACGTGCCAGTTGGACCAGCTTTGAGCCGCCATCGACACAGAAAACGATGAAGCCATCGACCAGCGCACTCTGGATGTTCCACGCGAGCTGCTCGCCATTGACGGCGGAGACCAGCGAAATCCCCGCACCGGTCGCGTCACAAGCCTGCGAGATGCTGGCCATCATCACCCGGGCAAAGGGATCGTCGAAGAAATAGGAGAGGGGTTCCGCGGTCGCGACACCGATGGCATTGACCTTGCCGGCGCGCAGCAGCCGGCCCTTGGGATCCGGTCCGCCATATCCCATGGCCTCGGCTGCCGCCTTGACCCGTTCACGGACCTCCTCGCGCACGATCTCCGGACGGGCGAAGACGTTGGACGCGGTGCCGTGCGACACGCCGGCTGCCTTGGCAATGTCCGCCAGCCGGACCGGTCTTGTCTTTGCAGAGATAAGTGGCGCCATCTTCGTCTCCTGAATTCTTCCCATTTAACACTTTCGTTGGATCGGTTCAAATTTTGGCTTGATCGAGGCTTCGATAGGGCCTATGTTTGAATCGATCCAAGGAAACGCCTGCTGGCAGAATTGGATCGATTCAACATCAAGTAGGGAGTTGTGTCATGCATCCCGTCAATTTTCTGTTCGAAGACATTTACCGCAACGACTGGAGCATCTCGTCGAACACCGCGACGCAGAAGCGCCGCGGCAAAACCAGCCCATGGGTCCGCGAGTTGCGGTTCCTTGTGGAGCGCAAGCGGAGCTGATCGGGGTCGGTTTTTCGCACCTCTCGATTGGATCGATTCAAGTGCTGAAAGGAGCGCACATCATGCATCCCGTGAGCTATCTATTTGAAGACATCTACCGCAACTATTGGGGCATCGCGCCGGCTTCCGAACGGCCGGAGCGGCGTCGGTTGGCAAGGCTGCGGCGGCGCAATCGCGAATTGCTCATCAAGCCCGAGCGCCGGCAGGATTAGCCGCCACGCTCGACGTTTGGTGCCGGCGGGCGTCAGGACCGCACGCGCACCAGCGCCGAGGCAGCGATCGCCAGCCAGCCGGCAATGAGCAGCGTGCCGCCGATCGGCGCCGACAGCGGGAATAGCCGCGACCCGATGAAATCGCGGGCCAGCAGATCGCCGCAGAACAGCAGAAGCCCAACCAGCAGGATCAGGCTGCCGATGCGCAGGATCCGGTTCGCGCCAAGCAATCCGGCGGCAAGGAAGACCGGCGCATGCATCAGCAGGAACGATGCGGCGGTGCCAACGAAGGCGCCGCCGAGATGCGCCGCCGCGGCCGACAGCGCCACGCCGGCAGCACCGCAGAAGCCCCCGGTCAGGACGAGGATACGGCTGCTGTTGTCGGAAGGTCGTTCGGCTGTGCTCATGTTTGGGGCTCCGTGACGCCCAACCCCGTCAGGGCTTGCCGGGGTGGGCAAGCATGTCCTGCTCGCGGCGTGACTGTGCCAGCCAGTTATACACCGCGCCGCCGGCCATCAAGACGGATGTGCCCAGAAACACCGAACGCATGCCGAAATGACCACCGGCAAAGCCGCCCAGCAAGGGGCCGGCGACTTGCCCGACATATTGGGCGGAGATCGACAGCCCGAGCACATTGCCGCCGACCCCATCGGGAACATTGTGGCGGATCACGCTGGTGATGCAGGGCAACAGCCCGCCCAGCGCCAGACCCATCAGGAAGCGCAGGCCGGTGAGTTGCCAGCTCTGTGTGACGAAGGCCTGCGGGATCAGCAGCAGCGCCGAGACGGCAAGCGCGCCGATGATGACGTTCCAGTGGCCGACGCGGTCGGCGAGCTTGCCGAGGCGCGAGGCCGACAGGATGGCGCCAAGGGCCGCCGCCGACATGACGACGCCTGATATCAGCGTGACGCGGCTCTGGTCCTCGATGAGCTGCTGCACATAGACGGTGATGATCGGCTCGATCGACATGGTGGCGAAGCTCAACAGCATGCCGGTCGCCAGCATGGCGACAACAGGCCGTTTGTCGGGGATTTGTGACCAGCCGCCTTTCCGCTTCTGCGTCGCTCCGGCGTCTGCTGTTTTCGGCCGGGGATTCTCCTTGATCAGAAACGTGGTCGCCAGGAATGCCAGGAAGATGACGCCGCCGGAGAGGAGAAAGGTGGCGCGGATGCCGATCAGCGGCGGCAGGGCGCCGCCAACCAGCGGGCCGACCAGAGCCCCGCCCGTGATGCCGGCCGACAGCAGGCCCAGCGCCCAGCCGGAACGCTCCTTGGGTGTCTGCATGGCGACGAGGATGGTCGATCCCGAGGAGTAGCCGCCGGCAAAGCCGATGAGCAGCCGCAGCAGCACCAGCTGCCAGACCGTCTGCACCATGCCGGTCAGCGACATGCATATGGCCATGCCGAAGCTGGCGCGAACCAGCATCACCTTGCGGCCATAGCGGTCGCCGAGACGTCCCCAGAGCGGCGCCACCAGCGCCGCCGCGAAGAACGTCGCGCCATAGGCAATCCCCGACCATTGCACGATCGCCGCGTGACCCTCGGCACCCAGCTGCTCGATATAGAGCGGCAGGAACGGCAGAAGCAGCGTCATGGCGACAAGCGTCGAAAACGAACCGGCGAAGCACACGAACAGATTGCGCCGCCAGTGGATGTTGTAGGTGCTGTCGGTCGCCGGGGGCGTGCTCTGCTGCATGTCGTATGTCCTGTCCCAGCAACTCTTCTATCGATGCTTGCTGCGGATACCAATTTGGGATACCAAGATGGTGCACGTCATGGACGCAAGCTTGGCCGCTGTCAATGCAACCTGTCGAACGTGATCGGCAAGACGATCGCAAACGGCCAAAAGGTGGAAACGACAATGTCGCAGATGCACAGCGTCGAAAAACAGCTTCGGCAGATGATCCTGGGCCTCGAGATCGGTCCCGGCGAAAAGCTGACCGAGCGCTGGATCGAGAGCCGTTTCGGTGCATCGCGAACCCCGGTCAGGGCAGCACTTCTGCGGCTCGAGACCGAGGGGCTGGTCGGCAGGGACGGGCGCGGCTGGACGGTGTCGCCGATCAATCTGGCTGAACTCGAGCAGATCGCCGTCTACAGGGAGGCGGTCGAGGTTGCGGCAGTTCGCCTGACATGCAGCCTGGCGGACCGGAGCGCCATCGATGTCATCCAGGCGATGCTCGAATCCTGCGACAACGACACGCCGCGCGAGGAATGGCATCGCGTCGGCATGGATTTTCACATCGAACTGGCGCGTCTGTCAGGCAATGAATTCCTGTTCCGGGCGGTCCGCGATGCCATGACGCGCCTGTCACGGGCGCGCTGGCTGGAGGTTCGCGACGAAGCGGCCCTCAGCCGCGCCTGGGCCGAACATCGCGCCATACTGGCGGCGGCACGCCGTGGCGACGCCGATGAAGCTGCGCGCCTGCTCTCGGTCCACATCGTCGGCAGCCGCGACCGGCTGGTGACGTCGCTCGCCAACGATCGGCGCGGTCTTCGCGCCAGAGGCTTTGCCGTCGTTGCTGCTTAAGGTGGATGAAGGGGCGCAAAGCGGCGTCTGGACGTGTGCGCACTTTCGCCCTCGCTTCGCAGACGCCGATGGCGTAAGGAGCGGCGATGGAAAACAACCGATTTGAAACACCTGTGACTGTGAAGTCAGTCGCGGCGGGAAGCACTCAGCTCTTGCGCACGGCGCGTGAGGCTTCCGACTACCTCCTCAACAGCTGGCCCGGCAAGCGCAGCCCCAAGCATCGCGCGGCCCTGCAGGCCTGCCATGACGCACTCGCCGGCGACAAGCCGGCGATGAACGCCAGGCGCGCCTTCATTGCGGCGGCGCGCGAAGTGGACGTCTTTGTCAGCGACAAGGCGCCGGCCTGACACAAGGCGACATCCGAGGCGGCAATCCGGATTGAGGCACGGCCCGCATCTGCGGGCCTTTTGCCGTCACTTTGCCGTTTCGGTTTCGGCTTCAGTCTCGTCTTCGGGCTTCGAACGTTCCCTCGCTGCAACCTTGGCTGCCAGCTTCTCGGCCTTCTTGGCCGCCTTCTGGCGGTCGCGTTCCTTGCGTTCCTGATCGTAGTTTGGTGGTCGCGCCATATCGGCTCCTTTTTCACTGCCTCGCGGCTCTGGTCCTGCCTAGGAGCATTAGCCGTCAAACACAACAGCTGAAGCGATAGTGCGTCGATGATGGCCAGGCTTGCAAGATGCGCGCCGCAATGATGGGGCCACGCCCATCACTGCGGCGGCGATACCTATCGCCATCGATTTGCCGATCAGATGCCGCTTCGGTCAATCACCAGATCGGCGGCACCAAAACGGTCCTTTGCCGCCAGCTGCTGGTGCCAGTAGGGATAGAGCAGGGGCGGCCGGCTGACCGCGTCGAGGCGCGCGCGCTCCTCGCCCGAAAGCACCAGGCTTGCCGCCGCGATGTTGTCCAGGAACTGCGTTTCCGTCCTGCCGCCGATCACCAGGGAACTGATGGACGGCCGGCCAAGCAGCCAGGCCAGCGCCACCTGCGCTGCCGACACGCCGCGCTGCGCGCCGATCTCCACAAGCACATCGACGATCCGCCACAGCCGGTCCTCGTCGCGGATCGGTGGTTCCGACCAGCCCGCGAGTTGGCGGGCGGTGGGGCTGTCACGGCGGTATTTGCCGGACAGCAATCCGCCGGCAAGCGGGCTCCAGACCAGAACGCCCAGCCCCTGGTCGACGGAAATCGGCAGCAGTTCGTACTCCGCTTCGCGCGCTTCCAGCGTGTAGTGGATCTGCTGCGTGATGAAGCGCGGCTGATGACGGCTGTCGCTGATGCCGAGCGCCTTCATCACCTGCCAGCCGGAATAGTTGGAGCAGCCGACATAGCGGATCTTGCCCTGGGCAACCAGCGTGTCGAGCGCGCCGATGGTTTCCTCCAGCGGCGTCACGCCATCCCATTCGTGCAGGAAATAGATGTCGATGACGTCGGTCTTGAGCCGCTTCAGGCTCTTCTCGCATTCCCGGATCAGGTGATGGCGCGACAGGCCTTCATCGTTTGGACCTTTGCCGATCCGCATCCGTGCCTTAGAGGCGATCAGCACGTCGCCCTTGCGCTTGCCGCCGAGCGCTTCGCCGATGATCTCTTCCGAAATGCCGTTCGAATAGACATTGGCGGTGTCGATGACATTGATGCCGGCGTCGATACAGAGATCGATCATCCGGCGCGCTTCGTCGAGATCCGTCTTGCCGACCGCCGAAAAAGCTCCGGCGCCGCCGAACGTCATGGTCCCCATGGTCAGTGTCGAAACTTTCAGGCCGGAACGGCCGAGGGTGCGGTATTCCATGTCGGTCCTCGCGATTGCATTGGGAAAGGGCTGGGGAGGGTGCCCGAATAAGGCCGCTATTTGTAGGACAATTTGGGCGACGTGTCTCCATGCCAGCGCGGCGGATCGATCATGCCTGGCTGGACCGACGGCGGCGGTAACCATGCTCGCGCTGCAATAAAACCGTCATTGCAGGCCTATATGGAAGTCGGCTCAGGTGTTGCCGTTCCCGGGCTGTAGGCCGGGAGTTTGGGGCGCCGGACGTGGATCGACAGAGCTTGCAAGTGGAGCAGCCGATAATGACCGAGCTAAAACAGAATTCTCCGGCCAGGGATTGGCTTGAAGCCGAGCTCGCCGACACGCTTGACGAAGACTATGAGCTCGAAATGTCGGAGCCGGCGCTGTCGATGGAGATCGCCAAGATCTACAAGAACTCGCATCCGCCTTCGATCGATCGCATGCAGTATTTTCGCGACCTGATCACCCTGCAGTCCGAATTGATCAAGCTGCAGTCCTGGGTCGCCCACCACAAGAAGAAGCTGGTGGTGATCTTCGAGGGACGCGATTCGGCCGGCAAGGGCGGTGTCATCAAACGCATCACCCAGCGCCTCAACCCGCGCATCTGCCGTGTCGTCGCACTGCCGGCGCCGACGGAGCGCGAAAAGTCGCAATGGTATTTCCAGCGCTATGTCCCGCATCTGCCGGCCGGCGGCGAGATCGTGCTGTTCGACCGCTCATGGTACAACCGCTCGGGCGTCGAGCGGGTGATGGGCTTTGCCCAGCCCGATCAGGTCGAAGAATTCTTCCACGACGTGCCGGAATTCGAGCGCATGCTGGTCCGCTCGGGCATCACCGTGGTCAAATACTGGTTCTCGATCACCGACGAGGAACAGCAGATGCGCTTCCTGATGCGCATCCACGATCCGATGAAACAGTGGAAACTGTCGCCGATGGACCTGCAGTCGCGCGTGCGCTGGGAGCAGTACACCAAGGCCAAGGAAGAGACCTTCGCCCGCACCAACATCCCGGAAGCGCCCTGGTTCATCGTCGAGGGCAACGACAAGAAACGCGCGCGGCTGAACTGCATCGACCATCTGCTCAAGCAGCTGCCTTACGAGGAAGTGCCGCACGAGGAGATCACTTTGCCGGAGCGCGTCTTCAACCCCGAATACGAACGCCAGGTGCTGCCGCGCGAGCTCTACGTGCCGGAGAAGTATTGAGGCAGACGAAGCTGCGATCTCCCCCACGAGGGGGGAGATTGGCTCTCCACCTTACGCCCGCTTGATGGTGACGTGCGTTGCGAGCGGGGTCGCCACCTGCTCGCTGCAGACATAGCCGAGCTTGAGCATGTCCAGGCCGGCAAAAAGGTTCTCGCCCGTGCCCAGCAGCACCGGCGCGATCGCCAGATGCATCTCGTCGATCAGTTTTTCCTGCAGATATTGCCGTATGGTGGCGACGCCGCCGCCGACCCGCACATCCTTGCCGCCAGCGGCAGCCTTGGCCCGTTCAAGAGCTGAATGGATGCCGTCGACGACGAAGTGGAAAGTGGTGCCGCCCTCCATCGTGATCGGTTCCCGCTTGTGATGGGTCAGCACGAAAACCGGCACATGATAGGGCGGGTTGTCGCCCCACCAGCCTTTCCAGCTGTCGTCAGGCCATTCGCCGCGGATCGGTCCGAACATGTTGCGGCCGAGGATCCAGGCGCCGACATTTTCGAAGCTGCGCGCCGCGAACGCCTCGTTGACGTCGGTGGTGCCGCCATCTTGTCCGAGCACCATCTCGCGGAAGGTGCGGGTGTCGACAAACCACTTGTGCAAGGATTCCCCACCGACGCCGAGCGGATTTTGCAGATCCTGATCGGGACCGGCGCCATAGCCGTCGAGCGATAGGGTGAAAGCGTTGACGCGAAGTTTGGACATGCGAGCCTCCTCGATAACCGATTGTGTTTTGCAAGCAGTTTTTTGTAACAAACCGATTGTGAATTGCAAGCGGTATTTTCAAGCTCAAACGAAGCCCACGCAACGGTCAAGTGGCCCTCGCTATGGATTCCCCGGCCAAGAGCCGGAAATTGGTATGGATGTCGAAGCGGATTGGCCGACATTGCTCGCCGCGACCGGCCGTCGTCGCGAAGAGAAATTACCCCTTCAGCATCTCCGCCACTTCGGGTGCGAAATAGGTCAGGATGCCGTCGCAGCCGGCGCGCTTGAAGGCGAGCAGCGATTCCAGCATTGCCTTCTCGCCGTCGATCCAGCCATTGGCGCCTGCCGCCTTGATCATCGAATATTCGCCCGACACCTGGTAGGCGAAGGTCGGCATCTGGAACTCGTCCTTCAGCCGCCGGATGATGTCGAGATAGGGCAGGCCGGGCTTGACCATCAGCATGTCGGCGCCCTCGGCGATGTCCTGTTCGGCCTCTCTCACCGCCTCGTCCGAATTGGCATGGTCGATGTAATAGGTCTTCTTGTCGCCCTTGAGCAGACCGGCGGTGCCCACCGCCTCGCGATAGGGTCCGTAGAAGGCCGAGGCGAATTTGGTCGCATAGGACATGATCGCCACGTCCTGAAAACCATTGGCATCGAGCGCGTCGCGGATGGCGCCGATGCGGCCGTCCATCATGTCGGACGGTGCGATGATGTCGGCGCCGGCGGCCGCCTGGATGACTGCGGCGGCGGTCACCTGTTCCACTGTCTCGTCGTTGACGATGATGCCGTCGCGCAGGATGCCGTCATGGCCGTGGCTGGTGAATGGGTCGAGCGCTGCGTCGGTGATGATGCCGATCTGCGGTACCGCATCCTTGATCGCACGGGTGGCGCGGTTGATCACATTGTCGGGATCGAGGATGTGCGAGCCGGTCTGGTCGCGCAGCGAGATGTCCACATTGGGGAAGGTGGCGAGGGCGGGAATGCCGAGTTTTGCCGCGCGCTCTGCCTCCTTGACGGCGAGATCGATCGACAGGCGGAAGACGCCGGGCATGGCGGCGATAGGCTCGCGGATACCCTTGCCCTCGACGACGAAGATCGGCCAGATCAAATCGTCGACCGTGAGCCGGTTCTCCTGCACCAGACGGCGCGACCAGTCGGCCTTGCGCATACGGCGCAGACGGCGGCTGCCGGTGATCTCGTCGACGCCGCGCGCGCCGGCGGGCTTTGCGGGGGTGAATTTGTTCATCGCCAGTACTCTCGTTCGGGCAGGCTTTTACCACGAGCTCCCGCCGCTGACCAATGCGGCACGATTGTGCCAGCGACCGGGTCGAGGCCTATTCGGGTTGCCCATTGCCTGACAGAATCTGTGCCGCGCCCCTGATGGCGACACGGAAAGCCTCGTCGAAGCCGACACCGCGCACCTGCCAGACGTAGGTCTTGCCGGCCATGGCCAGCCGCCAGTCGGCGATCCAGCCCAGTTCCTTGTCGCTCCAGACGAGACTGCCGTAAAGCGCCTGGTCGGCGCCGGCTTTCTCCGCAAGGGTGTCGAGCTTCGTCATCTCGGCATTGCGAAGCGCCTGATCGTCCAATCCGGCCTGCGACAGCTGCGCCACCGTGGGAAAAGTCACCTGCATGGCCAGCGGTACGGCGGCATTGCCGAACGATTCGCGCATCAGCATGCCACGGTCGTCCTCGGCATCGAGCGCGTAATGCGTTGTTCCGCGCTCGGTCGCCAAAAACACCGCCAGCCGTGGCCGCTCGGTCAGCCACGGCCTGCTGCCGAGCGAAGCCAGCACCGGGTCGATGTCAGCAGGCTTGTACTGGCAGTAGAGATTATGAGGCCGATCGTACGTGCCCTGGTCGTCATGGTTGGGAATGCCTTCCATGCGGTCGCGATAGTGGAAACTGGCGACGAAGGTGCCGGCTTTGTCGCGCAATGCCGTCATTTCAGGTTTCGCCGGCAGGCGCTGATCGCCGGAAACCCGCACCAGAACCGCGTCGAGGCAGCGCTTGAAGCCGGACTGGCGGTTCTTCTCGTACTTGCCGTTGACGATGGTCTGCGAGCTGTAGAGGTCTTGCAAAGTCCCCGCCATGACCGGGTGAACAGCCAAGCAGAGGCTCAGCCCGATTGCCACCGGCGCAAGGTGCGAAAATCGAGTCATAAACAATCGTCCCGTTCGAAGACCCACCAGGTACGCTGCAATAAACTCTACCCAGTTTTCCGTATTGCAGCTCCATTTTTAGCACTGGCTCCTGGTCCGGGCCAGAGCTTGCACCGGTGTCCTCGCCATTGACGCACCCATGCGCCACGCTTTAGCACTTCAGTCCCGGCGGCCGGGAGAGGGATTCTTTCACGATGGATTTTGGCGGAGGCGACGAGATCCGCTTCGAACATCTGGGCCGGGCCGGCGTCGTCACCTTGACGCGGCCGCAGGCGCTCAATGCCTTGACGCACCGCATGATCGGGGCGCTCGACGCCGCTCTTTCCGCCTGGGAGGCCGACCAGGGCATCGACGTCATCGTCGTCAAGGCAGAGGGCAGGGCCTTTTCGGCCGGCGGCGATATCCTGCATGTCTATGAGACAGGCCGGGCGGGAAAACCGCCGGTCGAGTTCTTCGCCGACGAATACCGGCTCAACGCCCGCATCAACAGCTACAAGAAGCCCTATGTCGCCCTGATCGACGGTATCGTCATGGGTGGCGGCGTCGGCATCTCCTTCCACGGCTCGCACCGGGTGATGACCGAGAATGCCCAGTTTGCCATGCCGGAAGTCGGCATCGGCTTCTTTCCGGATGTTGGCGCCAGCCACCTGCTGCCCGATCTCGGCGGCTCCTTCGGCATGTATCTGGCGCTGACCGGCAATCGCATTCGATATGGCGATGCGCTGTGGTCTGGGCTGGCCACCCATACCATCAAGGCCGAGGACCAGGCTGGCTTCCTCGACCGGCTGGCGTTGACCGGCGATCCGGAATCGGTGCTGCGCGGCTTCTTCGTGCAGGCAAGGCGAGAAACCGACAGGCCGACGCTGGAGGCGATTGTCCGTCATTTTTCGCAACCGTCCCTGAACCGCGTCATCGACAGCCTCGAGCGTGCGGCCGCCGCCGATGAGTTCGCGGCAAAGACGCTGGCGACGATCCGCACCCGCTCGCCGACCAGCCTGCGCGTCGCCTGGCGGCAGATCAGCGCCGGACTGACGCTGTCCATGGAAGCCTGCATGAAGATGGAGTTCCGCATCCTCAACCGGATGCTCGCCGGCCATGATTTCTACGAAGGCATCCGCGCTGCCATCATCGACAAGGGCTCGAAGCCGCAATGGCGGCCGGCAAGCCTCGCTGCGGTCAGCGAAGCGGATGTCGATGCCTATTTCGCTCCGCTCGGCGAACGGGAACTCCTGATATGAGCGAGGTGACCTCAAGGCGCATCGTTCTGCAGCCCTCCGGGGTGGAGGTGATCTTCGCCTGGTTCCAGCGCGTCATATCGGGCTACTGCCTGCTGTTCGGCATTCTCTACTGGATCAAGCTGATCGGCTTTTATCCGGGCACACTGTGGCGTTTCGACCTGATGCCCGTGCACTGGCAGGTCGCGGCGGTGGTGCTCGCCGTGTTCTTTCCCTTTGCCGCTGCCGGCCTGTGGATGCTGGCGTCCTGGGGCCCGGTGATATGGTTCATTTGCGCGGTGACCGAGACGGTCATGTACGCCGGCTTTCCCGAGTTGTTCGGCCACCGCTTGCTGATTGTCGTCTCGCATGCGGCGGTGGCGGTGCTCTATATCGTCTTTCGCGTCGTCATCTACCTGCAGAAGCGCCCGGTCCGCCACTAAGCCGTTGAACCCATTGGCGGCCCGGCTGTCGCCTCGAATGAGCCCTGCAATCGTTGCCGAAATCTTTAGGTTAATTATCCTTGCTCGGGTGACCGTTCGTTAAGCCTCTTCCGAAACCCCTTACCGGTAAGCTCTTGTTAGCCCTAGCGTTTAAGTCGAATTTTATGAGTATTCGATAGTGTCGCGATCAAGGTGAAAAACAAAAAATCACCAGGGCGACAAACGAGAGGCAAAGACAATGATCAATTCGCGTCCGGCGGCGAAGACCGCCAACGTATCCGACGATCGCCGTGAGGCTATCCGTTCCCTGTACATGGAATCGCTGCAGCTTGTTGAACGGCTGCACCGCCGCCTGCTTGATGTGATCAAAGACGAATTCGACCGCAACGGCCGTTCCGACATCAATGCCATCCAGGCACTGCTGCTGTTCAACATCGGCAATTCCGAACTGACCGCCGGCGAGCTGCGCTCGCGTGGCTACTATCTCGGCTCGAACGTCTCCTACAATCTGAAGAAGCTGGTCGATCTCGGCTTCATCAACCATCAGCGCTCGCGCATCGACCGCCGTTCGGTCCGTGTCTCGCTGACGCCGAAGGGCAATGAGGTGGCCGAGGTCGTCGCCGGCCTCTACGAGCGTCATGTCGGCTCGATCGAACAGGTCGGCGGCATCAACACCGATGAGTTCAAGCAGATGAACCGCGCTTTGCAGCGGCTCGACCGCTTCTGGAACGACACCATCGCCTACCGGATGTAAGACATCCGCCGCATCGGATCCGGCCCGCGCCACAGAAGCGCGGCCGAAATATCGACCTTCAGTCAGGGCCGGTGCCGAGAGGCATCGGCCTTTCTTTGATTTGGCTGGTCGTTATACTGGGCGGCCGATCACCGATCGATACCCAAAAAGCACGGTCCGTTCTTTTCGGAATGCTGGCCGGTCGGATTTGGCCGCAAGGCCACGTTGCCGCCATATTCCAATGGAACCGAGAATGGCAGTGATGCTGTGGTGAAGGCCATGCGTTCACCCGCAGCCCGTATCGCGCCTGTGCGTTGTCACACCAAGCTGATACGGACCATGGTTGGCTAATTGTTAAGATTGCCAATTTTACAGTGCGGGCGAGATCGCCCGGTGATCAACGCAGCAAGTGATCGAACTGCTACCAATGTCTGGAACGTCCATGAAAACCAGCCGTCGTTTTTTCCTGTCCGGAGCCTCCGCGCTCGCAGCCGCGGTGGTCGCCGGCGGCGCCAATGCGCAGGATGTGATCGGTGATATCCTGAAATCCTCGGCGCGCGGCAATTGGGACGACCAGTTCGACGCCCGCGCCAGCGAGGGTGGCAAGGTGGCCTCGACGCTGCCGATCTTCAGCCCGCAGACCGTTGCTTTCACGGAACAGGCGGTCGGGCAATACCAGAACATTGTCGGGCAGGGTGGCTGGGTCGAGGTTCCCGCGACCAAGAAACTGCAGCTCGGCGTCGATGATCCCGATGTGGTGCCATTGCGCAAGCGCCTGATGGTCGCGGGCGACCTGTCGCAGAGCGCCGGCATTTCGACGGCTTTCGATTCCTATGTCGACTCGGCAGTCAAGCGCTTCCAACTGCGTCACGGCCTGCCGGCTGATGGCTCGATGGGCAAATACACCTATGCGGCGATGAACGTTTCGGCGCAGATCCGGCTTGGCCAGTTGCAGACCAATCTTCAGCGGCTGCGCGAGAAAGCCGGCACGCTGGGCAGCCGCTACGTGCTGGTCGACATTCCGGCAGCCCAGGTCGAAGCGGTCGAGAACGACCGCGTCGTGCTTCGCCACACCGCGATCGTCGGCAAGATCGATCGCCAGACGCCGATCGTCAATTCCAAGATCACCGAGATCATTGTCAATCCATACTGGAACGCGCCGGTCTCGATCGTGCGCAAGGACATCATTCCGCTGATGCGGAAAAATCCCGATTATCTCAAGAACAGCCACATCCGCCTGTTCGCGCCCGATGGCAGCGAAGTCGATCCGATGAATGTCGACTGGTCGACCGACGACGCCGCCAAGTACCGGTTCCGCCAGGATCCCGGCTCGGAAAACGCCATGGCTTCGGTGAAGATCAATTTCCCGAGCCCTGACGGCGTCTACATGCACGACACGCCGCAGCAGAGCCTGTTCGGCAAGATGTTGCGTTTCGATTCCTCGGGCTGCGTGCGCGTGCAGAATGTGCGCGACCTCGTCACCTGGATCCTGCGCGACACGCCCGGCTGGGACCGCCAGCATTTCGAGGCGGCGATCAAGACCGGTGAAAACACGCCGATCCAGGTCACCAATCCGGTGCCGGTCCACTTCCTCTATCTCTCGGCCTGGTCGACCGGTCCGGGCGTGGTGCAGTTCCGCGACGACGTCTACGCGCTTGATGGCAACAACGAGCTGCAGATCACGTCCGCGCTTTAAGTATTTGATTTCTATTTAAAAAGGCCGCCTCTCAGGGCGGCCTTTTTTCATTGATTGGGTGCCGCGGCGTTTTTCACGGGAGGGCGGCTGGACGGATCGGCCGGCTTTGCGCATGGTCGGCGGGAAAGCCTGGAACCGGACCATGGAAGTCGCTGTCTTCATTCTGGTCGTGCTCGTCTTCGTGGCGCTTTCCGGCGCGCTGGTTCGCCTGGTGCGGGTGCCGTTGCCGGTGCTGCAGATTGCGATCGGTGCCGCGCTCGCCTGGCCGGTGCGCGGCATCCATGTCGAGATCAATCCGGAACTGTTCCTGCTGGTGTTCATTCCGCCGCTGCTGTTCGGCGATGCCTATGGCGCACCGAAGCGTGAACTGATGGCGCTGCGCGGACCGATCCTGGATCTGGCCATAGGGCTGGTCTTCTTCACCATCGTCGGCTTCGGCTACGCCTTGCATTGGCTAGTGCCGAGCATCCCTCTGGTGGTCGCTTTTGCGCTTGCCGCGGTGCTGTCGCCGACCGACGCGGTGGCTGTGTCCTCGATCGTCGACAGGAATGTTGTCCCGGCGCGGCTGATGCACATTCTCGAAGGCGAGTCGCTGCTCAACGACGCTTCAGGCCTCGTCATGTTCCGCTTCGCCGTCGCAGCAGTGCTGACCGGCAGCTTTTCCCTTGCCGCGGCTTCGTTCAGTTTTCTCTATGCCGTGGCGATCGGCATCCTGATCGGCGTCGCGGCGCTGTTCGTTGCCGCCAAGCTGCTGCAATTGCTCAACCGGATCGGCGGCATGCCGGCCGAAGCGCAGGTGCTGGTGATGGTTCTGCTGCCCTTCATCGCCTATCTCGGCGCCGAGCATGTCGGAGCGTCCGGTATTCTGGCGGCTGTTACCGCCGGCCTGCTCACCGGCGGCTCCGGCGTGTTTCGCTTCCTCGGCGTCTCGGCCCGCATGCAGACGATGTCGCTGTGGACGACGCTTTCCTTCGTTTTCAACGGTGCTCTCTTCATCGTGCTCGGCCTGCAGCTTCCCGACATCATCCGCCATGTGCCGCCGGAACTCATGAGCCTGCACCCGATCATCCAGCCGATCGCGACCGTCGTGGCGCTGACGCTGTGCCTGATCGCGTTGCGCTTCCTGTGGATATGGGTCGGCGATCTCGCAGCCGGCATCGCCGCACGTCTGGGCAAGCGCAAGGTGGAGCCGTTCGGGTTGCGCGTGCGGCTCGCCGGTTCGGTGGCCGGCGTGCGCGGCGCCATCACGCTGGCCGGCATATTGTCGCTGCCGCTCGCCATGCCGGACGGCTCGCCGTTCCCGGCACGCGATCTGGTCATTTTCCTGGCCGCCGGCGTCATCATCTGTTCGCTGGTCTTCGCCAGTCTCGCTCTGCCGACGATCGCCAGGGGGCTGGTCGAGCCGGGTGAGGATGCCGGCGCCGCCGAGGAGCGGCTGGCGCGTGTCGGCGCCGCCAAGGCGGCAATCGCGCGCATCGAGAGCATCGCCGGAGCCGCAGATGATGAGGGAGGCGAGGTGCCCGGCGCCAGGCTTGCCGCCGCCGATAGCATCGTCGCCGGCTACCGGCGCCGCATCGCCGCCTCGGACGAAGCCGATGAGGCCCGCGCCGAGGCGCGTGAAGCCGGAAGGCTGGAGCTCGAATTGAGATTTGCGGGCATCGAAGCCGAGCGCGAAGCCGTGCGCGCCATGTTTCGCAGCGGCGAGATCAACGACCATACGTCGCAGGCGCTGTTTACCGAGATCACGCTCACCGAGGCATTGCTGAGGGGCCGGAAGGCGAGGAAATAACGACGCGCGGGCCTGGCTGGCGCAATCCGGCCAGCAAATTTCGCGTGGCAAACGTGGCGGGGCGAAAACAACTGTGTTAATGGCGCCGCGTGCAGGTTGCCCAAAAGTGTACAGCGGTTTGGGCAACGACATGCGTAAACAAAATTGCCCCCGAACCCCGAGGATTTCAGGCTATGGCAACAGCAGCGGCAGTGTCGAACAAATTCGAATCCTTCTTCGAAACCACGCTGGCCGACGCCGATCCGGAGATTTTCGGCGCCATCCGCAACGAACTCGGCCGCCAGCGCCACGAGATCGAGCTGATCGCCTCGGAAAACATTGTTTCCCGCGCGGTGCTTGAGGCGCAGGGCTCGATCATGACCAACAAATATGCCGAGGGCTATCCGGGCAAGCGCTACTACGGCGGCTGCCAGTTTGTCGACGTGGCCGAGGAACTGGCCATCGAGCGCGCCAAGAAGCTGTTCGGCTGCAACTTCGCCAATGTCCAGCCGAATTCCGGCAGCCAGATGAACCAGGCCGTCTTCCTGGCGCTCTTGCAGCCGGGCGACACGTTCATGGGCCTCGACCTCAATTCCGGCGGCCATCTGACCCACGGTTCGCCGGTCAACATGAGCGGTAAATGGTTCAAGGTCGTCTCCTATGGCGTGCGCCAGGACGACCATCTGCTCGACATGGATGCCATCGAGAAGACCGCGCATGAAACCAAGCCGAAGCTGATCCTGGCCGGCGGCACCGCCTATTCCCGCGTCTGGGACTGGAAGCGTTTTCGCGAGATCGCCGACGCGGTCGGCGCCTATCTGATGGTCGACATGGCGCACATCGCCGGGCTGGTCGCCGGCGGCGTGCATCCGTCGCCGCTGCCGCATGCCCACGTCGTGACGACCACGACGCACAAGTCGCTGCGCGGCCCGCGCGGCGGCATGATCCTGTGCAATGACGAGGACATCGCCAAGAAGATGAATTCGGCGGTGTTCCCCGGCCTGCAGGGCGGCCCGCTTATGCATGTCATCGCCGCCAAGGCGGTTGCCTTCGGCGAAGCGCTGAAGCCAAGCTTCAAGGTCTATGCCGAGAGCGTTGCCGCCAACGCCAAGGCGCTCGCCTCCAGCCTCAAGGAAACCGGTCTCGACATCGTCTCCGGCGGCACAGACAACCATCTGATGCTGGTCGATTTGCGTCCGAAGAACGCCACCGGCAAGCGCGCCGAGGCGGCGCTGGGCCGCGCCAACATCACGTGCAACAAGAACGGTATTCCGTTCGACCCGGAAAAGCCTTTTGTCACCTCGGGCGTGCGTCTCGGCACCCCGGCCGGCACCACGCGCGGCTTCGGCCAGGCCGAATTCCGGGAGATCGGCAAGCTGATCGCCGAAGTGCTGGATGGTCTCAAGGTCGCCAATTCCGACGAGGGCAATGCCGCCGTCGAAGCAGCGGTCAAGGCCAAGGTCGTGGCGCTGACCGATCGCTTCCCGCTCTATCCCTATCTCGGCTGACCCGATAGGAAGTTTTACCGCCTGCTGCAACGACAAGCGTCGTTTCAGCAGGCCGGGGCGACCGACAGGAGCCTTGATGATGCGACCATTTCGTTTCGCCGACCTCGGCGCCGTTGGCGCTCTGGCTGCTTTGATCGCCGGGCTCCCCGGCAACGCCTTGGCGCAAACCGCCCCTGCTCAAGCCGCGCCCGCGCAACCCGCTCATGCGCAACCCGCACCTCAGCCCGAGCCCGCGGCGCCCGCCCAGACGGCACCCAAGCTCGAAACCTTTGGCAGATGGTCGACCCTGGTCGACGAGGCCGACACCGGTGAGGATCTGCGCAAGACCTGCGCGGCCTCGACCGCCTTTATCGGCGCTGGCGGCGAGAGCGGCGTTCTGACGCTCATCATCACGAACGGTGATGCACTGCCGCCGGATGCCTACCCGTCCGTAACGATCGCCGTCGACAACAAGGCCTTGCCGGCCGGCAAGTCGGTTGCCGCCACTTTCGGCGACGACAAGGGCCGCGTCACTGCCAAGCTCCATTCCGATGGCGCCGTCAACGGCCGGCTCAGTTGGACCGTCGACAACCAGTCCAAGACCAGCCTGGCGCTCCTGCGCGCCATGCGCCGGGCATCGGTGCTTGACGTCTCCTTCGGCGATGCGCCGGTTGGAAGCATATCCATGGACGGCTTCACCAAGGCCTATCGTAGTCTCGGCGCATCGTGCGGGTTTCCGACCGCCGACGTTGCTCCCTGAAGACATCGGTACGATGTGCGGCTGCTGGCGAGGCTGGCAATCCTGCTTGCGCCTCGCTATCTCTGAAGGGCGAGGGAGCTGTTGGCGACACTTTGCCATCGCTGCAAAAACCTCTAAGCCTTTCGCTTCACCAGATTCGCCAACCAAAGGCTTCTCCATGCGCTGTCCCTATTGCCAGTCGGAAGATACGCAGGTGAAGGATTCGCGCCCCGCCGAGGATGGCGCGGCGATCCGCAGGCGGCGCGTCTGCCCCGATTGCGGCGGCCGTTTCACCACCTTCGAACGCGTGCAGTTGCGCGACCTCGTCGTGGTCAAGAAATCGGGCCGCAAAGTGCCCTTCGACCGCGACAAGCTGTTGCGCTCGGTGGAGATCGCCGTGCGCAAGCGCAATGTCGATCCCGAACGCATCGACCGCGCGGTGACAGGCATCGTGCGCCAGCTCGAAAGTTCCGGCGAGACAGAGGTTGCTTCGGGAGAAGTCGGCCGCCTGGTCATGGAAGCGCTGAAGTCGCTCGACGATGTCGCCTATGTCCGTTTCGCCTCGGTCTACCGCAATTTTCGCGAGGCCAAGGATTTCCACGAATTGCTGGGCGAGCTCAAGGGCGACGAAGTCAAGGGTGAAGAGGAAGCCAGCTGAGCATGACTGCAAGCGAACAGGCCGCCCTTGATCGCCGCTTCATGGCAGCGGCACTCAGACTGTCGCGAAAAAATGCCGGGCGCACCGCGACCAACCCGTCTGTCGGGACGCTGATCGTGCGCGATGACGGCAATGGTCCGATGATCGTCGGCACCGGCGTCACCGCTGTCGGCGGCCGTCCGCATGCCGAGACCGAGGCCCTGGCCGAGGCCGGCGACCTCGCGCGCGGCGCCACCGCCTACGTCACGCTGGAACCTTGCGCCCACCACGGCCGCACGCCGCCTTGCGCCAATGCGCTGGTCAATGCCGGCGTTGCGCGGGTCGTCGGTGCCGCCAGCGATCCCGATTCGCGCGTGTCCGGCAAGGGTTATGCGATCCTGCGCGCGGCCGGTGTCGAGGTGGTCGAGAAGGTGCTGGCGGCGGAAGCCGCCGAGCAGATGGCCGGCTATTTGATTCGATCGTTGAGAAAACGCCCGGAAGTGATTCTCAAGCTTGCGCTTTCCAGCGACGGCAAGATCGGCAGGGAAGGTGACGGGCAGGTGTCGATCACCGGCGATATCGCGCGCCGAGAAGTGTATCTGATGCGGGCTGAGGCGGACGCCATACTGGTTGGTATCGGCACCGCCCTTGAGGATGATCCGGCCCTGACGGTGCGTTTGCCGGGGCTTGAGAACCGTTCGCCTGCCCGCATCGTGCTCGACCGCCAGCTCAGGTTGCCGGAGGCCTCGAAGCTGGTTTCGGGCGTCGACCGGGTACCGCTCTATATCGCCGCCTGCCTGGAGGCCGATCCGCTGCGGCGGGCAGCACTCGAACGCGCCGGCGTGCGCTTCATCGGCACCGAGACGCACGAGGGCGGCGTAGCCTTGCCGGAACTACTCGAGGATCTGGCCGCGCTCGGCATGGCCAGCGTGCTGGTCGAGGGCGGCGCCAGGGTGGCGAGCGCTTTCCTGGCCGACGGGCTGGTCGACCGCATCATGCTGTTCCAGGGACCGGATGCAATCGGCGACGACGGCATTGCATCGCCGATCGACGCCGACCATATCCCGGCAGGATTTCGCAAATTGCGCGACATGCGTTTCGGCGAAGACAGCTACGCCGAGTGGACAAGAGACCTCTAGGGATCAACACCGATGTTTACCGGAATTGTCACCGATGTCGGCACTGTCGCGTCCGTCAAGCCGCTCAGGGAAGGGGCGGGGCTGCGCATCGACACAGCCTATGACCCGCAGACCATCGCCATCGGCGCCTCGATCTCCTGCGGCGGCGTCTGCCTGACAGTCACGGCCTTGCCCGACAGCGCCTCGAATGCACGCTGGTTCGAGGTTGAAGCATGGGAGGAAGCCTTGCGGCTGACCACGGCCTCGGGCTGGAAATCCGGCACCAAGGTCAACCTGGAGCGGGCGCTGAAGATCGGTGACGAACTCGGCGGCCACATCGTTTCGGGCCATGTCGACGGCATGGCCGAAATCGTCGAGCGCAAGGATGAGGGCGATGCCGTGCGCTTCACGCTGGAAGCGCCGCGCGACCTGGCGAAGTTCATCGCGCCCAAGGGCTCGGTCGCGCTCGACGGCACCTCGCTCACCGTCAACAAGGTCGAAGGCACGCGCTTCGACGTGCTTTTGATCCACCATTCGCTGACCGTGACCACCTGGGGTGAGCGCAAGGTCGGCGACCGCGTTAATCTCGAGATCGACACCATGGCGCGTTATGCGGCGCGGCTGGTCGAGGCGACGAAAGAGGGGCTTTAAGTGCTGCTGCACTCGACTTAATCAGTTTTAATCGCTATGATTAAATCTGATTGTGAGGCTCTGATGGATACAAAAGTAATCACCGCTCACGTTCCGCTGCCGCTGGCTGAAAAGGTAGATCAACTGGCTGCCCGCCTTGAGCGCCCACGCGGCTGGATCGTCAAACAAGCTCTTTCCGCGTGGGTGGATTTGGAGGAGGAGCGCCGACGGCTCACGCTTGAAGCAATGGCCGATGTCGACGCAGGACGGGTCATCGATCACCAGGCCGTGCAGGCGTGGGCTGAGAGTCTTGGTACCGACAAGCCACTGCCGGTGCCTCGTTGATGGAGTTGAAATGGACCAACAAGGCTTTGTCCGACTTGGTCCGGCTACATGATTTTCTCGTGCTAGAAAATGGCCCGGCGGCCGCACGTGCCGTGCAGTCGCTTACTGCCGCGCCGGCACGGTTGGTCGAATATCCGCGCATCGGTGAGAGACTGGAAGAGTTCGAACCACGAGAAGTGCGTCGCATTTTGGTAGGCAGCTACGAAATTCGTTACGAGATACAGAACACGACAATTTCTGTGTTGCGCCTGTGGCATACGCGAGAGGATCGATAGGACAGGAGTCCATCCAGCAATCTTCCGCTTGCGATGAACCCGGCTTCGGCCTAAGTCACCGGCAACTCCCCGGAGACTTTTATGGCTGGTACATCCCAACACGGCAAAGCCTTCATTCGTCCGAAGGCGAAGGCGCATCTGCTCATTGTCGAAGCGCGCTTTCATGACGACCTTGCCGATGCGCTGCTCGACGGCGCGACAAGCGCGCTCGATGAAGCGGGCGCGACTTACGACGTCGTCACCGTTCCAGGTTCGCTGGAGATCCCCGCGGTGATCACCTTTGCACTGGACGGCGCGACGGAAGGCGGCACACATTATGATGGCTTTGTCGCGCTGGGCACCGTCGTCCGCGGCGACACTTACCATTTCGACATTGTCGCCAATGAATCCAGCCGCGCGCTCATGGATTTGAGCGTGCAGGACTCGGTCTGCATCGGCAACGGCATTCTCACCACCGAGAATGACGCCCAGGCCTGGACTCGCGCCAAGCGCTCGGAAGGCGACAAGGGCGGCTTTGCCGCGCGTGCGGCGCTGACCATGATTGCCCTCAAGGAACAATTGGGAGCGCGATCGTGAGCGAACCCGCTTCGCCCGGGCAGCCTGCGATGCGCCACGCCAACAAGCGCGGCGCTGCCCGTCTGGCCGCCGTGCAGGCGCTCTATCAGATGGATGTCGCCGGCAGCGGTGTCTTCGAGATCACCGCCGAGTACGAGGCGTTTCGCCTTGGCAAGGAAGTCGACGGCGCGCTCTATCGCGAGGCCGATGCGCAATGGTTTCGCGCTATCCTGGCGGGTGTCGTCGAGAACCAGAAGACCATCGATCCGATCATCCGCCAGGCGCTGACCGAGGACTGGCCGCTGTCGCGGCTCGATTCGACGCTGCGCGCCATCCTGCGCGCCGGCGTCTACGAACTGATGAAGCGCGAGGATGTCCCGGTCGCCGTCATCGTCTCCGAATATGTCGACATCGCCAAGGCCTTCTACGAGGAAGACGAGCCGAAGCTGGTCAATGCCGTGCTCGACCGTGTGTCACGCCGGGTGCGTGGCGAGGGGCGCGGCAAGGACGCATCATGACGGCAATCGCCGTCGAGGCAGGCAGCGAGGCGCGCCGCACGGCGCTGATCCTGGCCGCATCGCAGGCGATCATCGGCTCGGCGGCCCCCATCGCCATCTCCGTGGGGGCGCTGGCCGGGCAATATCTGCTTGGCCCCGACAAATCATTGGCGACAGCGCCGATCACCGGCTTCAACATCGGCGTGGCGCTCGGCGCGCTGCCTGCAGCGGCCATCATCCGCAGAATGGGCCAGCGCGGCGGCTTCATGACCGGAACGATCGTCACGGCGCTTGGCGGCCTGATCGCTACGCTTGCGCTTTTTCAAGGGAGCTTCTGGCTGTTTGCCTTTGGCTTGCTCACGATCGGTGTCGGCGGCGCCTTCGTCCAGCAGTTCCGCTTCGCCGCCGCTGACAACGCACCGCCGGAATTCAAGGCGCGCGCCATCTCCTTCGTGCTGGCCGGCGGCATCGTCACCGCTATCCTCGGGCCGCAGATTGTCATCTTCACCCGCGAATCGCTGGCGCCGGTCATGTTTGCCGGTTCGTTCGTGTCCATCCTGCCGCTGGCCGCCGTCGGCGCCATCATCCTGTCATTCCTGCGGCTGCCGGCGAAAGCATCCGGCAAGGTGGAGATCGCCGACAGCGACGCCAGACCACTGGCTGAAATCGTCACGCAGCCGCGTTTCGTCGCCGCGCTTTTCTGTGCGGTCGGCAGCTACGCGCTGATGAGCTTCGTCATGACGGGCGCACCGCTGGCCATGGTCGGCTGCGGACTGTCGGAGACCGACGCGACGCTGGGCATCTCCTGGCACGTCATGGCGATGTTTGCGCCAAGCTTCTTCACCGGCTCGCTGATCCATCGCTTCGGCGCCGAACGCATTGTGACCACCGGCCTGATCCTGCTCATCGGCTGCGCCATTGTCGCTCTGTCGGGCCTGGCGCTGTGGCAGTTCTGGACGTCGCTGATCCTGCTGGGCCTTGGTTGGAACTTCGGCTTCATTGGCGCGACCGCAATGGTGGCCTCCACCTACCGGCCGTCGGAAAAGGGCAAGGTGCAAGGCTTCCACGACTTCGTCCTGTTCGGCTCCGTCGCCTGCGCCTCACTGATGTCGGGCATGGTCTACAACGCCTGGGGCTGGGAGATGCTGAACTGGATAGTCTTTCCGGTCACCGTCCTGTGCTTCGTGGCGCTGGGCGCGCTGAAGGTGACGAGCGCGCGCCCGGCTTGACGCCAAGCCTATGCGTCCGGCGGCAACACCTGAAGCACCCTCGCTATGAACATATGGAACTCAGCCATGTAGTTGCGCAGGAAGTCCTCGGTGGATTCGACCGTCACTTCGCCGTCGTCCGTTATCAGTCCCGGCGTGAACTGGATATAGGCTTCCGGCGCATTCATCTGGGGTGAGTTGCAGAAGCTCAGAACGCTGCGCAGGCTTTGTTGGGCGACAGCGGTTGCGATGGCGCCCGGCGATGTTCCGATGACGGCGGACGGTTTGCGCGCGAATGAATTCTTTCCATAGGGGCGGCTCGCCCAGTCGATCGCGTTCTTTAATCCGCCAGGGATCGAGCGGTTGTACTCCGGGGTAACGAACAGGACGGCTTGGACGGACGCGATCGCCTTTTTGAAATCCCGGGCGACCGGCGGGAAATTCGCATCATAATCGTAGCTGTAAAGAGGCAGATCCCTGAAGGCGATTTCCGTCATTTCAAGTTCCGGAGGAGCCAGTTGAACGAGCGCCTTCGCGAGCTTGCGGTTGATGGATTCCCGGGCAAGACTTCCGATGAGGTAGCCGACTTTGTGTAAGGCCATGACACGCTCTCCGTGTTTGCCACCCGCACCCTATGGCATTATCCGCCAGATGGCAGCAGATCGCCAGCGTCGCCTCAAAATCGGCCTTCCGAACAAAAATATTGCGCTGATCCCCCTTGTTATGAAACCGTGTGCCCCGACTGGCCGTTGAAGCCATGCTCATATGCGGTCATCGCGTTTCGGTTCATAGCTAGGGGTTTTCACAATGTTTTCAGTCAAGTTTCTGGCCGGCGCGGCATTGGCGCTCGGCATCACGGTGGCTTCCGCCAATGCCCAGGTGGTTGTCTCTTCGAAAATCGACACCGAGGGCGGCGTGCTCGGCAACATCATCCAGCTCGTCCTCAACGCCAACAACATCAAGACATCGGACCGCATCCAGCTCGGCGGCACGCCGGTGGTGCGCAAGGCGATCACCGCCGGCGAGATCGACATCTATCCCGAATACACCGGCAACGCCGCCTTCTTCTTCGAGAAGGCCGACGACCCGGTCTGGAAGGATGCCGCCAAGGCCTATGAAACGGCCAAGAAGCTCGACTACGACGCCAACAAGATCGTCTGGCTGTCGCCGTCGCCCGCAAACAACACCTGGGCGATCGCGCTGCGCAAGGAAGTCGCCGAGACCAACAAGCTCGCCACGCTCACCGACTTCGGCAAATATGTCGCGGGCGGCGGTCAGGTGGTGCTGGCGGCTTCCGCCGAGTTCGTCAATTCGGCGGCTGCACTGCCGGCCTTCCAGACCACCTATGGCTTCACGCTGAAGCCGGACCAACTGATCACTCTCTCAGGCGGCGACACCGCGGCAACCATCGCCGCGGCCGCCAACCAGACCAACGGCGCCAATGCGGCCATGGTCTACGGCACCGATGGCGGCATCGCACCGTCCGGGCTCGTCGTGCTCGACGACGACAAGGGCGTGCAGCCGGTCTACCAGCCGGCGCCGATCATCCGCGAAGCGGTGCTGAAGCAACATCCCGAGATCGAGACGCTGCTGAAGCCGGTCTTCGCCAAGCTCGACCTCGTCACGCTGCAGGAGCTGAATGGTCGCGTGCAGGTCGGCGGCGAGCCGGTCAAGGGCGTCGCCGAGGACTTTTTGAAGAAGAACGGCTTCCTGAAGTAGGACGATTCCGGCGCGCCGCTTTCGTGGCGCGCCGGATCGACTGACGGGGGAGGGCGTGAACATCCGCTTCGACAAGCTCGGCGTGGTCATCGCCGCTATATCAGCCTACGCGGCTTTTGCCGCGCCCTTTGCCACGTTCCGTGCCAACCGCATCGTCCCCGGCCAGGCGCGCTCGATTCTCGAGGCGCTGCCGGCAACCACCGGGACGCTGCTGCTCGTCATCGTCGTCGCCGCAGCACTCATCGCGCTGTTCAAGACACTGCTTGCGCTGCGCCTTGCCGCCAGCGTGGTGGCGCTTGCCGCGCTCGCGCTGCTGATCGGCGTCGCCGGAACATTCCTCACGCCGGAGGGCAACACCTTTGCGAGAGTTTCGCCAGCCTCCGGTTTCTGGATTCTGATCTTTGCCTTCACGCTTTTGCTTGCCGATGTGCTGACACGGCTGAACCTGTCGCCATTGGCACGAGTTGGCGTGCTTGCGGTCTCGGCTTTGGCGATCGGGCTGCTGTTGATTTCGGGAAGCTGGGACAATCTGTCGATCCTGAAGGAATATTTCAACCGCGCCGACAGTTTCTGGGCGGAGGGCTCCAAGCATGTGACGCTGGCGCTAGGGTCGCTGCTTGCGGCAGTGGTCGTCGGCCTGCCGGTCGGTATTCTCTGCCATCGCGTCGAGAATCTGCGCGCCGGCGTTCTCAACGTGCTCAACATCATCCAGACCATTCCCTCGATCGCGCTGTTCGGCCTGCTGATCGCGCCGCTCGGCTGGGTGGCCACGCATGTGCCGGGGGCTGCCGCGCTCGGCATTCGCGGCATCGGCACAGCCCCCGCCTTCGTCGCGCTGTTCCTTTATTCCCTGCTGCCGGTGGTGGCCAACACCGTGGTCGGTCTCGCTGGCGTGCCGCGCGCCGCCAACGACGCGGCACGCGGCATGGGCATGACCGAACGCCAACGCCTGTTCGGCGTCGAGTTTCCACTGGCCTTTCCAGTGATCCTGACCGGCATCCGCATCGTCTTGGTGCAGAACATCGGCCTCGCCACCATTGCCGCGCTGATCGGCGGCGGCGGTTTCGGCGTATTCGTCTTCCAGGGTGTGGGCCAGACGGCGATGGACCTTGTGCTGCTCGGCGCGGTGCCAACGGTCGCGCTCGCCTTTGCCGCCGCCATCATCCTCGATGCGGTGATCGAAATGACCGCCACCAGGCGCAGGGTTGAAACGGCATGATCGAGATCGAAGGCATTACCAAGCGCTATGACGCGACGACCGTGGTCGATGACGTGTCGATGGTCATCGAGCCGCGCACCATAGCCGTCATTGTCGGCACGTCCGGTTCCGGCAAGACGACGTTGCTGCGCATGATCAACCGGCTGGTCGAACCGACCTCGGGCATCATCAAGCTCGACGGCGCCGACAATCGTTCGCTGCCCGGTTATGAGCTGCGCCGCAGCATCGGCTACGCCATCCAGGGTCACGGCCTGTTCCCGCATCGTACGGTGGCGCAGAACATTGCCACCGTGCCGGTGCTGCTCGGTTGGGACAAGGACCGCATCAAGGCCCGGGTCGACGAACTGATGACGCTCTATCAGCTTGACCCCGAAGCCTTCGGGCCGCGCTACCCGCACGAACTGTCCGGCGGCCAGCAACAGCGCGTCGGCGTTGCCCGCGCGCTCGCCGCCGAGCCCAACGTGCTGTTGATGGACGAACCGTTCGGCGCCCTCGACCCGATCATCCGCAACAAGGCGCAGGAAGATCTGCTGGCGATCCAGAAGCGCTTCGGCACCACCATCATCCTGGTCACCCACGACATGGAAGAGGCCGTGCATATGGGCGACAAGATCGCGGTCATGGATGCCGGCAAGCTGGTGCAATACGCCAAGCCCGCCGAGATCCTGGCAAAGCCGGCAAGCGCCTTCGTCGAGACCCTGGTCGGCGCCAGCGAAAGGCCGTTCCGGTTGCTGTCGCTCGGTCGGGTCCGCGATGCCGTGGAGAAGGGCTCCGCCGAAGGCGAGGCGATCCCCGGCGACGCCAGCCAGCGTGACGCGCTGGCCGAATTGTTGTGGACGGGCCGGCCGGCGCTGCCGGTCAAAGGCGCCGATGGCAAGCCGCTTGGCCGCGTCACCGTCGACGGGCTGGTGAAGCGCGCGGCGAGGCCGGCATGAAGGCCTGGCTTCCATCGTTGCTCAGACTTGCCCTGGTGATGCTGCTCGTTGCCTTCGTCACCAATCCCGGCTGGTTCGTGCCGCTGCTGAAGCCGCTGACCGAAAACAATGCGCCGGTGATCTACAACCAGGGCAGCCTGCTGACGCTGACATTGCTGCATTTGCGCACGGTTCTGATCGCCACCGTGGCAGCAACCATCGTTGCGGTGGCGCTTGCCATCCTGGTCACCAGGCCGGCCGGCGCCGAATTCCTGCCGCTGTCGCGCAGCCTGGTCAACATCGGCCAGACCTTTCCGCCCGTGGCGGTGCTGGCACTCGCTGTGCCGGCCGTCGGCTTCGGCGAGAAGCCGACACTGATCGCGCTGTTTCTCTACGGCCTGCTGCCGATCTTCGAGAACGCGCTGACCGGCCTGACGACGCTACCTGCCAATGTCGTCGAGGCGGCGCGCGGCGCCGGCATGACCGGTTGGCAAAGGCTCACCAAGGTCGAACTGCCGCTCAGCGCCCCGATCATTCTCGGCGGCATCAGGCTGTCGGTGGTGATCAGCCTTGCCACGGCGACCATCGGTTCGACCGTGGCAGCCAAAACGCTGGGCGAAGTGATCATCGCCGGGTTGTTGTCCAACAATCTCGCCTTCATCCTGCAGGGCGGCCTGATCGTGGCAGCCCTTGCCGTGCTGATCTATGACGGCCTGTCGGCCATAGAGCGCTACACGGCGCGCCGGATGGGCCGGGAGGCAGAGTAGCCGCGTCCTGCGTCAGGGCTAATTTCAATCGATCTAATCCCCGGGTGCTGACGGCAGCCGCCGCCTGGTCCCAACCATTTGGGCGAAAGCCGGGCAAAAACCGAACAATATCTTGACGTTCGCAGCCCTGTTTCGCATACACCGCTGCGAAGAGGCGGATTCCGTGCTCGGAATCCGGTCTTTGTCTCAACGGCCCAGGGAGGGGTTCTTTTGGGCCATCAATCGAGGAAAATCCGGCAATGACAATTATTTCCGCCGTCATCGCCTGCGGCCTGCTTTCAATCCTTTACGCCATCTGGGCGACACGTTCGGTCCTTGCGGCCGATCAGGGCAATGCACGCATGCAGGAAATCTCCGCGGCTATCCGCGAGGGCGCACAAGCCTATCTGGCGCGTCAGTACACCACCATCGCCATCGTTGGCGTCGTCGTCCTCGTGCTCGCCTGGTGGTTGCTGTCCATCACCGCCGCGATCGGCTTCCTGATCGGAGCGGTGCTTTCAGGCGCCGCCGGCTTCATCGGCATGCATGTCTCCGTTCGCGCCAACGTTCGCACGGCGCAGGCCGCATCGAACAGTCTCGCTGCCGGCCTCGACATCGCGTTCAAATCGGGCGCCATCACCGGCATGCTGGTTGCTGGCCTCGCCTTGCTCGGCGTGTCGATCTACTACCTCATCCTGACCCACTTCATGGGCCTCCAGCCCAATGACCGCATCGTCATCGACTCGCTGGTCTCGCTCGGCTTCGGCGCATCGCTGATCTCGATCTTCGCTCGTCTCGGCGGCGGCATCTTCACCAAAGGCGCCGACGTCGGCGGCGATCTCGTCGGCAAGGTCGAAGCCGGTATTCCCGAAGACGATCCGCGCAACCCGGCCACGATCGCCGACAATGTCGGCGACAATGTCGGCGACTGCGCCGGCATGGCCGCCGACCTGTTCGAAACCTATGCGGTGACTGTCGTCGCCACCATGGTTCTGGCTGCCATCTTCTTTGGCGGCACCGCCGTGTTGGGTGCGGCCATGCTTTATCCACTCGCCATCTGCGGCGCCTGCATCCTGACCTCGATCGTCGGCACCTTCTTCGTCAAGCTCGGTTCCAACGGCTCGATCATGGGCGCACTCTACAAGGGCCTGATCGTCACTGGCCTGCTGTCCATCGTCGGCCTCGGCGTCGCCACCCAGGTGACGCTCGGCTGGGGTGAGGTCGGCACTGTCGCCGGCATGGTCATCACCGGCAAGAACCTGTTCATCTGCGGCCTGATCGGCCTCGTGGTGACCGGTCTCATCGTGGTCATCACCGAATACTACACCGGCACCAACAAGCGCCCGGTCAATTCCATCGCCCAGGCGTCGGTCACCGGTCACGGCACCAACGTCATCCAGGGCCTCGCGGTCTCGCTGGAATCGACGGCGCTGCCGGCGATCGTCATCGTCGGCGGCATCATCTCGACCTATCAGCTTGCCGGCCTCTTCGGTACGGCGATCGCGGTCACGACGATGCTCGGCCTTGCCGGCATGATCGTTGCGCTCGATGCCTTCGGCCCGGTCACCGACAATGCCGGCGGCATCGCCGAAATGGCCGGCCTGCCCAAGGAAGTGCGCCACTCCACCGACGCGCTCGACGCGGTCGGCAACACCACCAAGGCGGTGACCAAGGGCTACGCCATCGGCTCCGCTGGTCTCGGCGCATTGGTGCTGTTTGCCGCGTACTCGAACGACCTGAAGTTCTTCGCCGCCAATGGCGACAGATATCCCTACTTCCAGGGCATGGGCGAGATCTCCTTCGATCTCTCCAACCCATACGTCGTCGCCGGCCTGATCTTCGGCGGGCTGATCCCGTATCTGTTCGGCGGCATCGCCATGACGGCCGTCGGCCGTGCGGCGGGCGCCATCGTCGAGGAGGTGCGCAAGCAGTTCCGCGAGGATCCGGGCATCATGGCCGGCACCTCGAAGCCGAACTACGCCCGCGCGGTCGACCTTCTGACCAAGGCGGCAATCAGGGAAATGATCATCCCGTCGCTGCTGCCGGTGCTGGCGCCGCTCGTCGTCTATTTCGGCGTGCTGCTCATCTCGGGCTCGAAGGCGTCTGCCTTTGCAGCGCTGGGTGCCTCGCTGCTCGGCGTCATCGTCAACGGCCTGTTCGTCGCTATCTCGATGACCTCTGGCGGCGGCGCCTGGGACAACGCCAAGAAGTCCTTCGAAGACGGCTTTGTCGACAAGGACGGCGTCAAGCATCTCAAGGGTTCCGAGGCGCACAAGGCTTCGGTGACCGGTGACACGGTCGGCGATCCCTACAAGGACACCGCTGGCCCCGCCGTCAACCCGGCGATCAAGATCACCAACATCGTCGCGCTCCTGCTGCTGGCCGTGCTCGCGCACGGCTGATCTAGGCTTCAGCCCGAAACAACCCGCGGGAGCGATCCCGCGGGTTTTTTGTTGAGCAAAGCCATGTCGACGCGTCAACAAGCCGATCTCTTGCATGCGGTAAATGCGCCGGTATCTCATCTACCGGCTTGGGTTTTGACGGCTTAAGCATCGCCGGCAAACATACGGGGATCTTGCCCTGATCGAGGCCACAACAAAAACCCGCAGGATCGCTCCCGCGGGTTTTTGGTCGCCTGAGATGATGAGGCTCCAGGAATGGAAGCCGAAAGGAATTAGGCGCCGCCGCCCGGAATGCTAGGTGCCAGCTTGCTGGCACCGTTGATGATCTGGCTGAGGAAGTTCTGGTCCTTGCCGCCGGTCGGTGTGGTGCGTGAGATGAAGTCGAACATCTTGCCGTCCTTCATCCCGTAATTGGCGATCTGGGTGACGCGGCCATCGGCGCCGAAATAGACCGCCAGCACATGCTGATCAATGAGCCGTGGCTTGTCGAAGGCGACGTAGCGCTTGCGCGTCTGCGAAATGTAATAGAAGGCCTCGTTGTCGAACGTCGCGGTCGTCGACGGCGTGCCGAGTGCCAGAAGCACCTGCTCGCGGCTCGAACCGACCGGCACCAGGTCGATTGCCTGCTGGTCTATGACGTAACCTTGCGTCAGCGTCTCACTCGGGCTGAGGTCGCCGATCATCTTGGAGGTGTGGCAGGCCGATAGTGCCGAAACGATCATCAGCAGCGAGATCGCGCCGGCGGGCCTGGACGAGAAGGTCGACTTGAAATTCAGCGCGCGCAACAACAACTCCATTAGCTGGCCGCAACTTGCGCTGGGCCGCGAAACCGGTAAACCAGCTTGCTTGCCGATGCAACAAGCCCACTTCAACAAACGGTCCCCAGGAGACCATCCCCAATGTTCCAGCGCTTTTTTGGCCGCGAACGCTACGCCAACCGCGCTATCACCGAGGCGCTTTACGCACAAATCGTGGCGGCGGCGCGGCAGACGGTGTTTTATTCCCACTGGAATGTGCCAGACACGCCGCTTGGCCGTTTCGAGATGCTGTCGCTGCACATGTTCCTGTTCCAGCACAGGTTGCGCGGTGAGAGCGGTGCGGCGCAAGAGGTCGCCCAGGTGCTGATCGACGAGTTCTTCCTCGACGTCGACCATTCGTTGCGGGAATTGGGCATTGGCGACGTTGGCGTGCCCAAACGCATGAAAAAGCTGGCAAAGATGTTTTATGGCCGAACCGCTGCCTATGACGATGCCCTGGAAAGAAACGACCATGAAGCGCTGACCGCGGCTCTTGCCCGCAATGTCCGGCCCGACGCGGGCGCCTGGCTGGAAGCATCGCTGCTGGCCAACTATGTTACCGACGCGCGCAATCATCTGGTCGCGCAGACATCCGAATCGATTGTCTCCGGCACGCTGACCTTTCCCGCCGCCAAGGAGGTTGAACAATGAAGCATGTGGACCCGCAAAGCCCGGTCTCCTTCCGTGCAAACATCACGCGCCTGCCGCAAAAGGGCCTGCCGCTGGTTATCGAAGCTGATGCCGCACAGCGTGCGGCACTGGCCGAGGAGCACGGGTTGATTTCGGTCGAATCCTATCGCGCCGAGCTTCTGGTCGCGTCGTGGAAGCGCAATGGCGTGAAGATAAGCGGTCGTGTCGAAGCCGACATCACCCAGGCCTGCATCGTCACGCTCGAGCCTGTCGAAGCGCATATCGACGAACCGGTCGAAGCGCTGCTGCTGCCCGAGGATTCCAAGCTTGGACGGCAGGGTTTCGATGGTGGCGGCGAGATCCTGCTCGACGCGGAAGGCCCTGACAGTCCAGAGACATTTTCCGGTGACACGATCGATGTCGGGGCACTCGCCGAACAGTATTTCGGGCTCGCCATCGACCCCTATCCGCGTAAGCAGGGCGCATCGCTCAACGCCGGCAGCGAGACCGAACCGGCGGAGAATGAATTTCAGCAAAAACTGCGATCCTTGCTGGGAAAATCCTGAAAAGCTCGCCCGCGACGGAAAAGTCGGTTGTGTGGCAGCCCAAAACCGTTATTTTCGCCGAACCTTCGCGGTCGCTAAACGACCTGCCGCCTAACCGTGAGACAAATACCGCGTGATCAGGATTTCCATCGATGCCATGGGCGGCGATCACGGACCAGCCGTGGTCGTTCCAGCGCTCATGACGGTCGCGACCCGTCGTCCCGACATCCGCTTCGTCATCTTCGGGCGTGAGGAGGTCGTGCGCCCGGAGCTCGCCAAATTTCCCAAGCTTGCCGAGATCAGCGAATTCTTCCATTGCGAAATTGCGGTCAGGATGGACGACAAGCCGAGCCAGGCGCTGCGCCACGGCCGCTGGAAGTCATCGATGTGGAAGGCCGTCGAAGCGGTCAAGGCCGGCACGGCCGACGCCTGCATTTCCGCGGGCAACACCGGTGCGCTGATGGCGATGTCGAAATTCTGCCTGCGCACCATGGCCACCATCGATCGCCCGGCGATCGCAGCCCTTTGGCCGACATTGCGCGGCGAAAGCGTGGTGCTGGATGTCGGCGCGACCATCGGGGCCGATGCGCAACAGCTCATCGATTTTGCCATTCTCGGCACCGGCATGGCGCGCTCGGTCTTCGGCATAGCCCGGCCCAGCGTCGGCCTGCTCAATGTCGGCGTCGAGGAGATCAAAGGCCAGGAAGAGGTCAAGGAGGCGGGGCGCATGCTGCGCGAAGCCAACATGGCCTCGATGAACTATCACGGTTTCGTCGAGGGCGACGATATCGGCAAGGGCACGGTCGACGTTGTGGTGACCGAGGGCTTCGCCGGCAACATCGCTCTGAAGACCGCGGAAGGCACGGCGCGCCAGATAGCGGGTTATCTGCGCGCCGCGATGAGCCGCACCCTGATGGCCAGGATCGGCTACGTCTTCGCTAAGGGCGCCTTCAACCGCTTGCGCGAAAAGATGGATGTCGGCCGCTCCAATGGCGGCGTTTTCCTGGGGCTGAGCGGGATCGTCGTCAAAAGCCATGGCGGTGCTGATTCTGACGGGTTCGCCGCCGCGATCGAACTCGGCTATGACATGGTCCGCAACAACCTCCTCGACCGTATCGAGGCCGATCTGGACCTGTTTCATGCGCGCAACCCGCGCGCCCTGTCATCTAGGAAATCCGACGTCGTCACCGACGCAAAGGAATAGGAAAGAACTTTGATCAGATCAGTCGTGCGCGGCACGGGCGCCGCGCTGCCCCGCCGAATCATGAAGAATGCCGATTTCGAAGGCATGGTCGAGACCTCCGACGAGTGGATCGCCCAGCGCACCGGCATTCGCCAGCGCCACATCGCGGGCGATGACGAGACGACCGCTTCGCTGGGGGAAGCGGCGGCACGTGCCGCACTTGCCAATGCGGGCCTCACGCCCGCCGACATCGATCTGATCGTGCTGGCGACCTCGACGCCCAACAACACGTTTCCGGCAACCGCCGTCGAGATCCAGAACCGGCTCGGTATGCATCACGGCTTTGCCTTCGACATGCAGGCGGTCTGTTCGGGTTTCGTCTATGCCGTGACCACCGCCGATCTCTACATCCGCGGCGGCCTGGCCAAGCGTGTCCTGGTGATCGGGTCCGAAACATTCTCGCGCATTCTCGACTGGAGCGACCGGTCGACCTGTGTGCTGTTCGGAGACGGCGCCGGTGCCATGATCCTGGAAGCGGGCGAGGGCGCGGGCACGATCGCCGACCATGGCGTTCTGGCGGCCAGCCTGCGCTCCGACGGCACGCACAAGGACAAGCTTTTTGTCGATGGCGGGCCGTCGACGACGGGTACGGTCGGCCATCTCCGGATGGAGGGCCGCGAAGTCTTCAAGCACGCGGTCGGCATGATCACCGACGTCATCGAGGCGACGTTCGCGCAAGCCGGTATCTCAGCCGAGGATCTCGACTGGTTCGTGCCGCACCAGGCCAATAAACGAATTATTGACGCTTCCGCCAAGAAGCTCGGGATAGCTGAGCAAAAGGTGGTGGTTACGGTCGATTTGCACGGTAACACCTCGGCTGCTTCCGTGCCGTTGGCGCTGTCGGTGGCCGTTGCCGACGGCCGCATCAAGAAGGGCGATCTCGTCCTCCTGGAAGCGATGGGTGGCGGCTTCACCTGGGGCGCTGTCCTGGTTCGCTGGTAAGTGCCGAACGGTCCAGTTTCGGTCCTTGACCTTGACGGATCAATTACTTAGGCTCTGCCGTTGTTGTGCCGAATTTTATGTTTTGAGCTGATGGGACGGTCGCATGGGGGGAAAGACACTTACGCGCGCCGACCTTGCCGAGGCAGTTTACCGGAAGGTCGGCCTGTCGCGCACTGAATCGGCCGAACTCGTCGAAGCGGTGCTGGATGAAATCTGCGAAGCCATCGTGCGCGGCGAAACGGTGAAGCTGTCGTCCTTCGCGACATTCCACGTCCGCTCCAAGAACGAGCGTATCGGCCGCAATCCCAAGACCGGCGAGGAAGTGCCGATCCTGCCGCGTCGGGTGATGACCTTCAAGTCGTCCAACGTGCTGAAGAGCCGTATCTTGCGCTCCCATCAGAGCGGCAAGGCCAAAAGCGGCAAGTAATCCTACTGCGCGGTTGAAAACCGCCACCGCCATGACGCCGGGCTTGAATATTGCTTCATAAACCGCTGAAATAAGCCCCGATTCGGCAGCTAGGCCGGATCATCGTCCAGCGTGAGGATTCGCCCATGGACAAGAGCCCCGACGCCTTTCGTACCATCAGCGAGGTCGCCGAAGATCTCGATTTGCCGCAGCATGTGCTGCGCTTCTGGGAAACGCGTTTCAACCAGATCAAGCCGATGAAGCGCGGCGGCGGCCGTCGTTACTACCGGCCGCAGGATGTCGAGCTGATCAAGGGCATCCGCCATATGCTCTACGACCAGGGCTACACCATCAAGGGCGTGCAGAAGCTGTTGCGCGAGAACGGCAACCATTTCCTGGTTGCCATCGGCAATGGCGACATGGCCGCCGTCGAGGCGATCTCGCAGCGAAGGCAGGCTGACCAGGTGCCGCTGACGCCGGCGGCCCAGCCGCGCAGCATGGACGACGAACTGGTCGGCCAGCCGCGCGTCAAACCCAGCCGTCGCTTTTTCGGCCTGGGCAAGAGCGACGAGGACGGCCCGGTGCAGCCGGATGCATCGAAACTCTCGCGCGACAACAGGGCCTTGCTGCAGGAGGCGCTGTTCGACCTCCTGGAATGCAAGCGCCTGCTTGATCAGGTGCGCTGACCGCAGTCCGACGCGATAGTTCGAAACCGGAACCCGTCTTCCGGTGAGGCGTTACGTTTCCTTCTGCAAGTGAAGGAAACACATCATGGCATCATTTTCGACCCTCTCGGACATCGATCTCGACAGGCAGGTCGCGGCTCTCACCAAAGAACTGGCCAGCTTGAAGAGGGCTGTGGCAAGGCGAGGCGGCGCCTACTACGAGGACGGTCGCGATGCAGCCTTCGACACCTATTCCGATCTTGCGGGGCGTCTGCGCGACGCCATGCCGGCACTGCGCAAACAGGGCAGGGTGATCGAGAGGTCGGCCCGCGACCATCCGGCGGCTGCCGCCGCTGTCGGCCTTGTGGTGCTCGGTCTTGTCGCCAGTCTGCTGTTCAGCCGGCGCTGAGGCGGTGCTTCTGATGTTGGAGATAGCTGGCGCCGTCATTCGACGAACTTGGTGCGCCCAAATCGTGTCGAGCTGACGCGCCGCAATGCCAAGGGACGACCGGCCTTGGACAGGAAGCCAAGGCCGGTTTTCTCGGTGGCAGTCTGCGGTGCTTAGGCCTTGTTTCCGATCACATGGTGGTGGTGGCGGTGATGATGGTGATGGCGGACATGGTGGCGATGATGATGGTGGTGACGATGATGCTTTGCCATCGGCGCCGCATCCGCACTCGTCGCGCCGATGACGGGCACCGTGAAAGCCAATGCAACTGCAAGCCCGAGGGCCGAGAGGAGGGACTTCTTCATGGATCGTTTCCTTTTGTTTCGCGGGCGCATATGGATCGGGGCGATAGCCCGGCCGCCGCGAATGGAATTACGCGCCTGAATTTTTTCGTCAGTATTTCCCGATTGTAGAATTTTGTTTCTGGACTGTTTCTGCCCAATCCAGCCTCCCGCCACCATGCACGGCAAGATCGAGAGGCGGCCATTGGCCGCCTGTCCGACTACATCGGCGGCACGACGCCGTTGGTTCCGACCACGACGCGGCTGGCGCTCAGTGCGCCGTCACTGCCCCGCTCAGCGGTGACAAAGACCGTCGCACCCGGCTTGAGGTCGGTCGGCGTCGCCGGCGCGAAGGTGACGACAGGGGTGGTGTCGGGAATCGAAATCTTCTTGGTCTGGCCATTGTCATAGGTCAGCGTGACGGATCGCCCGCTTATATCGGTAACGTCGGCGACGGTGCCGTTGGTCATCCGGCTGTTTGGCTGCAGGTCCCAGGGGCGGTCACCCTCGCCGGTGCCTTTCAGCGCGGCCGGAAAGACCACCACCTCCAGGGCGCCGCTGCCGCCATCCGCTTTCGAAACGGAGGCAATGCCGAGGAAATCGCCCTGCTTGATGCCCGTTGCCGAGGCGTTGGCGACGCCCGAGATCTTCCAGCCGGCCTTGAGCTTGATCGCGTCGGTATCGCCCTGGCGGGTTTTCACGGTGAGCAGCGTGGGCTTAAAACTGACCACCGTGCCGCGCACACGAAGCGCGCCTGCGGCTTGGGCGGCGCCCGCGCCGGCGACGGAAAGGCTGGAAATCGTGCCGAGCACGACCATGACTGTCTTCAAGTTCATTGCAAAAAATCCTTCCGGGAAAGAACTGGCTGGAACCGGATGGTTTCGCGCCAGCGACCCGGAGATAACGAATGGGCGCGGCGAAACTGCCGGCAAAAGGCCAATCAGGCCTTCAAAACAACTTGATCGCGACGTGTGCGCCAGAGGCCGCGCCAGGCACCCGGTTCACGATCCCGTGACGGCCCTTTTGGCCCTTGGCAAATCGCTGGCGAGAGGGCATCTTCCCGACCGTCTCAGGCAACACTCCTCATTTGATCAAACTCTTTCAGTCATGGAGTTGCCAATGCCCCATAATGCGAAAAGCGAACCCCACTCCGAACCGGCAACCAACGGGAGCGGGCCAGATTACAACACCCTCAGAGCGATGCGGGAGACCCGCGGTTACAGCGTGGAAGAGCTCTCCCTGACATGCGGCCTGGCGGTGGACGAGATTGAGGATATCGAAAGCGGCAGAGTGACCGATCCGTCGAAGCTGCGTCGTATTGTGTCCGCGCTTCACCTTCCCCAGGAAGCTCTGATCACCCCGGCTGCGCCGCCGGCGGCGCAAGGTCGATCGCTGGCGTAGACCCGCACCAGGCATTCCAGAGAACCCGCCAAGGCCCTCTTGGCGGGTTTCTTTGTACCTGCCGCAGCGTCTGCTTCAGCCTGGCGCTTGCCGATTTGTATGCCGCGCGTGCTTATATGCGCGGCGGCCCCGGCTGCTGGACAGCAATCCGCCGTCCTTCAAGTTTTTGAACCATGGGTTTTTCGATATGAGCCTGGACTCAGTTCGTGCGTTCTTCGCCGCCCACGCGCCTGATATCGACGTCATCGTCACGGAGGCGAGCTCGGCGACGGTGACCCTGGCGGCCGAGGCGCATGGCGTGCTGCCGGCGCAGATCGCCAAGACGATCTGCCTGCGCGTCGGCGAGCGCACCATGCTGGTGGTGACCAGCGGCATCGCCAGGCTGGACAACCGCAAGTTCAAGGACCAGTTCGGCGGCAAGCCGCGCATGCTCGACGCGGCGGAAGTTGTCGAAGCGACGAGCCACCCGGTCGGCGGCGTCTGCCCGTTCGGCCTGCCGGCGCCGCTGCCGGTCTATTGCGACGTATCGCTGCGCGAATTTGACGAGGTCGTGCCCGCGGCAGGCGCCACCAATGCGGCGGTGCGGATCAGCCCGCAGAGGATGGTTGAGCTAATCGGCGCTGAGTGGGTGGATGTGTGCCAGGGGTAGGGGGCCCAACCGAAGTTCGAACAAGGCGATTGAGAATACATTCCGGGATTTTGTCCCGATCCGAGATTTGGCCAGACTGACCGGGCATCTGGAAAGGCGGACTTTTGGGGGCAAGTCCTGCTTCTAAAATGGTCGGAGTGGCCGGATTCGAACCGACGACCCCTTGACCCCCAGTCAAGTGCGCTACCGGGCTGCGCTACACTCCGGACCGCGGAAAGCCCTATATTCTCAAGGGTTCAGAAGCAAGAGGCGAATTCGCTGAAATTGGTGAAATGGGAACAGACGGTGTCCCGGTGTGCCTTTGGTGACCGAAAGTCACACCGACAAATCATACCGCAAGTGCTGCTTAGGTTCCGGTCACCGAGGGCGGACACACTACGTGCTTTGTCTTGCCCTGGAAGGGCATAGCCTGCACCGCTCTAGGCTGCAATTGCCCAAAGAAGTTCAAGACTTCGTTCAATCGCCAGAATGTTCGAAGGAATATGTAGGCTACGAGGAAAGGGGAGCGCTGACGAGCTCCCCTGACGCTAGATCTGATCCGCGAAAATGATGTCGATGCACTACTGACCCATTCCAAACTTGTAGGTTAGCCGGGCCATCACGGCATCGACCTTTGCCTCTGTGCGATAGGTCTCGGGATTGTCGCCGAGAGTGCCATCATCGAACACGTTGTCGCCCGTGCTCGTCTTATGGCCGAGGTCAACGTGGGTGTAGTCCACGCCAAGCGAGAGGTTGTTCGTAAGGGCATAGTCGATGCCAGCGCCGAGCGCATAGCCGTTCTGCCACTCATTCTTTTCGTAGGTTACCAGGGCGTCGTTGTCTCGGGCGCGGAAATCCACCTTGCCGCCGGCATAACCAGCCTTGGCATAGATCAGCACGCGATCGAAGGCGTAGCCGACGCGGCCGAAGACCGTGGCATAATTCGAGATTTTGGCGGTCTCGGTGTCGCTGTCCGGGAAATAGGGGCTGGTGATGGTCTTGCGGATGCCCGTTGCTGTCCAGGTCGCCTCGCCGCCCAGAACCCATTGGCCCCACTGCCATTGCGCGCCTGCATGGATACCGCCGGCTACGCCGGCTTTGTTGAAGTCAAATCCTTCTGTTCCCGCCGGAACGAGGTCGGTGAAGAACCCACCGTTTGGTTCGGTCATATCCGTTGCCGTGATGTCACCATTGGCAACGCCGAGATGGCCGCCGACATAGAGGCCGCTCCAGTCATAGGCCGACCCCGCAACCGGGGCCAACATGTCTGCTGCTGACGCGGTGCTTGCCGACAGGGCGGCAACCGCGAGAACTGCTAAGAATCTATTCACGTATTTCTCCCAACCCAAGTAATTCCCTCGGGAACAACAATAGCCGGGAGCGAAATGAAATTATGTGATGTTTTTGCCACAGCCGCATATTTTTGCCATGGACCAACCGTCCGTCGAGCACTCGATCTACACTGGCCTGACGCTTCAAAGCGCAAATGAAGCCGAGTAAAGCGCATGTAGAGCGCCTAGTCAGGAAACCCATCAGAAACTTCGTATTCGGGTAGCAAATCCATTCGGGAAGCTCTCGAAGCTGTCTTCGTCGTGATGTAGAGCGGGCCGGATCTCCACCGAAGGCCAACGTGAAGCGCTCTCACTCCCGCGACTTTTATGCCGGTGCCGGCGAGCCCTGCAAGGCAGGCTGCAACAACCGCTGGTGCCTGTATTCCAGCGCGATGGCGCCCCAGATTAGGCCGAGCAGCAGGTAGACATGGCGCCAGTGGTCGATGTCGATGAAGGTGCCGAGCCCGATATTGCCGATGAAGGCGACATAGGCGCACAGCAGATAGGGCTGCCAAGCACGGTCGCGCAGCAGGATGCGGAAGCCGGCTGCTATCGTCCACAAGACGAGCGCGAGGAACGACACGAAGCCGAGCCAGCCATAATCCATCAGCATCTTCAGCCAGATGTCGTGGGTGTCTTCACCGAAGATCGTGCCGAAGACCAGCGGGCCGATGCCGAACGGATGCTCCATCGCCATCTGGAAGCCGATGCCGTAGCGGGCGAAGCGGCCGAGGCGGGCGGTGTCATAGCTCTGCTCGAGATGGGCACGGTTGGAGAACATCTCCGACACGCCGGGCAGCTGCAGGATGACGATCATGGCGACGACCAGCAGCGCCAGTGCTGCAATCGTCATCACCACCACGCGCAGCCGGAACATGCCGCTGGCGCTCTGCAGGAACAGGCAGCCGGTGAGCAGGACGGCCGAAACCGCGAACATGCCCCAGGCGCCGCGCGAGAAGGAAAAGAAGATGCCGGCGGTGATGATCAGCAGCGGCACCGCCAAAAGCGGCATGCGTGTCACCGGTCCGGTCAAAAGCAGATAGAGCAGATAGATGCCGGGCAGCACCAGGAACGGGCCGAACACGTTCGGATCCTGGAAGGCGCCGGCGGCGCGGTCGTATTTGGTGAACATCTCGGCGCCCGGAAAGGCGTGGAAGTAGCCTGCAATGCCAAGCAGCGAGGTCGCCACGGCCGAAACCACATAGGCAATGAAGATCAATCGGTAGAGGTTCGGCTGTACGGCGGTGATCGATGCGAAGAACACTGCGCTGAAGGCGAGAAACAGCGAGACGGCGAGATAGAGCGGCGTGTTGGCGAGGTCCGCCATCTGCGTCATGGAGATCATGCCGCCGATGTTCATCGTCACCAGCAGCACCAGCAGCTGCGTTGCCGCGCGGGAAATCCGCAAGCCGAAAAGCGCCCAGATGGCAATCAGCCCGGCCATGTAGAGCTCATAGGGCGCCGGCTCGCTGATGACGAAGCCGGACAGCAGAATGCCGAGGAAAACCGCGCCCGACGAAATCAGCGCGATCAGCTTGGCGTTGACCGCCGCGCGCGGCAGATCATGGGCGATCGCGCTCAATAGGCGTTTTCCGTATTGAGCAGCCGGAGCGGCGTCAGGAACAGGATCCGCAAATCGAACAGCAGCGACCAGTTCTCGATGTAGTAGAGATCATACTCCGTGCGCATGCGGATCTTCTCGTTGGTGTCCATCTCGCCGCGCCAGCCATTGATCTGCGCCCAGCCGGTGACGCCGGGCTTGACCTTGTGGCGGGCGAAATAGCCGTCGACGACCTCGTTGTAGAGCAGGTTATGCGACTGCGCGGCGATGGCGTGCGGACGCGGGCCGACCAGCGATAGCGAACCCAGAAGCGAATTGAAGAACTGCGGCAGCTCGTCGATCGAGGTCTTGCGGATGAAGCGGCCGACGCGGGTGACGCGCGGGTCGTTCTTGGTCACGGTCTGCTTGGCGGTCGGGTCGGCCTTGTCCGTATACATCGAACGGAACTTGTAGACCTCGATGATCTCGTTGTTGAAACCGTGCCGCTTCTGGTGAAACAGAACCGGCCCCTTGCTGTCGAGCTTGATGGCGATGGCGGTCGCCAGCATCACCGGCGAGAACACGACGATGCCGATCAGGCTGAAGACGATGTCGAAGGCGCGTTTGGCCACCGAATCCCAGTCGTTGATCGGCTTGTCGAAGATGTCGAGCATCGGCACCGCGCCGATGTAGGAATAGGCACGCGGGCGAAACTGCAGCGCGTTGGAATGCGCCGAAAGCCGGATGTCGACCGGCAGCACCCACAGCTTCTTCAGCAACTGCAGAACGCGCGATTCGGCGGTCAGCGGCAACGATACGATCAGCATGTCGATACGGGCGATGCGGGCGAATTCGATCAGTTCCGAAATGGTGCCGAGCTTGGGGTAGCCGGCGACGATGGGCGGTGAGCGCTTGTCGCCGCGATCGTCGAAGATGCCGCAGATGCGGATATCGTTGTAGGGCTGCTTTTCGACCGAGCGGATCAGGATTTCCGCCGCCTTGCCGCCGCCGACGATGACGGCGCGCCGCTCCATGCGGCCATCGCGCGCCCAGGCCCGGATCAGCTTCGACATTACCAGCCTGAGGCCGAAGATGAGAACGAAGCCGATGACGAACCAGCTGCCCAACAAAAGGCGCGAATAGTTTTCCGACATCTTCATGACGAACGCCGTCAGCGCCATCAGGGCGAAAGTGCCGGCCCAGACCAGCAGCACGCGGCCGAAATTGGCGATCGGTCGCATCAGGGCGACGATCTGGTAGCAGTCGGTGACGTCGAGCAGCACCACGGCAAGGAACGACGCGGCGGCGATCGTTACCGGATACTGCCAGGCGAGATAATTGAAGAACCCGACATAATGGAAATAGACGGCGAGCCCGGACAGGAACAGCAAGCCGAATTCGACCATGCGCAGGACGCCGCTGACCATGATCGGCGACATCGTATCGCGCCGGTACTGCGAGGCGACCTGGCGCGCGACATCGTTCATGCCGCTTGGCGTGTCGCCATCGGCCGGGCCGTCGAATTTACGCACCGCCTCTGCTGAAAAGCGGCGCGCGGGGTCGATCTCGTTCATGAGGGCTTTCCGCAAGCTTCCCCTCGGTCATAGCAAAAGAGAGCTAAGAAACCCTTGAAACAACATACGGCTTTGGAACGGCTTGGTCCTGCGCCTACCTGTCGAGCGCGGCGAAATAGGCGTTCTCGATGTCGGCGGCCATCACATCGGCGCCGAAGCGTGCCTTGAGGTCGGCCCCATCCGGCATCAGATCGCGATAGGCGGCCGGGTCGGCCAGCGCCTGGCTCATCCTTTCGGCGAGCTCGATCGGGTCAGGTCGGATCAGGGCAAGGGAACCGGTGTCGAATATCTCCGGAATGCCGCCGACCGCTGTTGCGATCATCGGCTTTCCCGCGGCAAGCGTTTCCAGGACGATATAGGGCATGGCTTCGGCGCGCGAAGGAACGATGATAAGCGCGGCAAGGGCAAAGGCCTCCCTGGCCGGCATCGGCGGCAGGAAGCGGACATGGCGCTCGAGCCCGAGGCGTTTCACTTGCCCGTGGTAACGCGGTAGGTCGTCGCCGTCGCCGACCATCACCGCGGTCAGCGCGCGGCCGAACCGTGGGCCGGCGAGCGCCAATGCGTCGATGAAGATGTCCGGCCCCTTCAGGTCGCGCATCATGCCGATATAAAGCAGGTCGGCTGCGTCCGGGGCGGTGATCACCGGCTCGAATTCTGTGGCGCGCAGGCCGTTATAGACCAAGGTGTTGGGAATGGGCGGCTCGCCGACCTTGTGGCGATAGGTCCGCCGCTCATAGTCCGAGACAAACAGCAGATAGTCGGTGAAGCGAGCCATGAAGCGCTCGAGCGCGAAGAACAGCTTTCCGGTGGTCGTGTTCTCGTCATAGTGGAGGGAGCCGCCATGCGGCGAATAAAGGCGGGCTACGCGAGACCTTGATACCCGCAACAACGAGCCGAACAGACGGGCATAGGCGCCACCCTTGGCGCCGTGTCCGTGCAGTACGTCCGGCCGCAATTCCTTGATGATCCTGTACGTGCGCCAGGCCGAGGCAAGGTCGCCGGGACCGACGTGGCGCTGCATCGGCGTGCGATGAATGCCGAGCGCCAGCATGTTCTTCATCTGCTCGAACAGATGTTCCTCGAACGCGCCGCCCGTCGTCGAATCGCAGACGATGCCGACGGAATGCCCCGCGGCGACCTGCGCCTCGGTCAGGTCGCGCACATGCCGGAAAATTCCTCCGACGGGTGAGCGAAAGCAATGGACGATCCTGAGCCTGTCCGCCACTTGGTATCTGTCAGAACAGGCGTTCGCGGACGTAGACCGTATCGCCCGGCAGCAGCGGGTCGGAGGTGACCACGCGGCCGGTCATCACCTTGCCGTTGATGTCGCGGGTGATGTCGACGCTTTCCTGGTTGGCGCGCGGCGTGAAGCCGCCGGCAATGGCGATTGCCTTCTGCACCGTCAGGCCGGGGACGTAAGAGTATTGGCCGGCGGCACCCACTTCGCCCATGACGAAGATCGGCCGGTAGCGGTCGATCTCGACCGAAACGTCGGGATCGCGCAGATAGCCTTGCCGCAATTTGTCGGCGATCTCCTTTTCCATCTGCTGCGCGGTGTGGCCGCGCGCCGGTATGGCGCCGACAAGCGGGAAGGAGAGATAGCCGGATTGATCGACGCTGTAGGTGTTGGTCAGCCCGTCCTGCTCGAACACGGTGACGCGGACGCGATCGCCGGCGCCAAGACGGTAGGGCTGATCGAGCACCTCATGGAAGGCGGCCGGCGTCGGCCGGTAGCTGGAACAGCCAGCCAGCATCGATACGGCAAGCAGCGCGCGAAACAGGGAAGCAGTGCTTTTCATGACCGGACAAGTACCTTCGACTGGGCCGCTGCGGCGTCGCAGCAAACATCAGGGATCGAGGCCCGTTATCATCCTGTTAGGGTTAATGGCCGGTAAAGGGAGCGGCCGACACGTGGCGCATCGGCAAGAGTTTTTGCGATTTCTGGCGGTTTTGTTTGTCGCCCGCCAGTAAACCCTAACGGAAACTTACCGCGATCTTAACGGCTGAGTTACCATAGTTGTTTACGGTGCGTGCTGACCCAGTATCGGAGTAGGGATGCATGTCCGTTCAGTCCGCGGCCGCAGATGTCGATGTCGATCTCAGGCAGCTCTTCGCCAGCCTGGCGAGGAATTGGCTGCGTATAGGCCTCGTCGTCCTGTTGGCGACCGGGCTGGCCTTTGCTTTCGTCTCACTGGCAACCCGGCACTACAAGGCCGAGACGCAGGTGGAGATCGCGCCGCGCGAATCCATCTACACGCGGCCGGCCAGCAATAACAACGACACCGACAAGCCTATTCTCGACGAGCAGGGCGTCGCCACCCAGGTCCAGATCATTTCCTCCAACGAAATCCTCAAGCAGGTCTCGCAAAAGCTTGGGCTGGAAAAACTGCCCGAGTTCAATGAAGCGCTCGACATGTCGGCGCTGAGCCGCGCTCTGGTCCTGGTCGGGCTGAAAAGCGACCCGATGGAAATTCCGACGGAAGAGCGCGTGCTCAAGAAAATGCACGAGAAGCTCAACGTCTACGGCGTCGAGAAGACCCGCATCATTGCCATCGAGTTCTCATCGGAAGATCCCAAGCTCGCGGCCGCCATACCGGACGCCATCGCTGCCGCCTATATAGCGGGGCAAGGGGCGGCCAAGCTCGAATCGAACAGCGCCGCGGCAGACTTCCTGGCGCCCGAGATCGCCGACCTGCAGCGGCAGGTCAAGGATGCGGAGGCGAAGGTCGCCGCCTACCGCGCCCAGTCCGATCTTCTGATGGGTGGCAACAATTCGGTGCTGGCCACCCAGCAGCTTTCGGAACTGTCGAGCGAACTGTCGAAAGTGCGCGCCAACCGCGCTGCGGCCGAAGCGACCGCCGACGGTGTGCGCAGGGCGCTGCAGAATGGCGGTTCGCTGGACGCAGTGCCGGAGGTTCTGTCATCGGACCTGATCCAGCGCTTGCGTGAGCGACAGGTCGAATTGCGCTCCAACATCGCCGATCTGTCGACGACGCTGCTTGGAAATCATCCGCGCATTCGCGCGCTGAAATCGCAACTGTCCGATCTCGACGCGCAGATCCGCAGCGAGGCCCAGAAGATCATGAAAGGCCTGTTGATGCAGGCCGAGACGGCAAAGGCCCGCGAGAACCAGCTCGTCGCCGACGTCAACACATTGAAAGCCGCTTCGGCGCAGGCCGGCGAACAACAGGTCGACCTCGACGCACTGCAGCGCGACGCGACCGCCAAGCGGCAGCAACTCGAACTCTACCTGACCAACTACCGCGAAGCCGCTTCGCGCCAGGACCGCAACTATCTGCCGGTCGACGCCCGGATCGCCTCGAAGGCGTCGGTTCCCTCCGAGGCCTATTTCCCGAAGGTCGGGCCGATCGTCGGCGCGGCTTTCGCCGCATCGCTGCTGATCATGGCCATCGTGACGCTTCTGCGGGAGCTGTTCTCAGGCCGCGCGATGCGGCCGGCGAGCGGTTCCCGTTTCGAACGGATCGATGAGGTCGCGATGCCCCATGTGGCGCAAGCGCCAGCCGCCAAGCCATTTGTCCGCCACGAGCCTGCCGTCTTCCAGGAATCCGTCATTCACCAGGAACTGCCTGAACGTGCGCATGAAGCCGATGCGGAGCCTTTTGCCGCTGCGATGCCGGCCATGGCCGAGGCGCCGGATGTGGTCGCAATGCCCGCTACGGCGGCGACAGAGCAGACGGCTGTCGAGCCCGAACCGGCGCGCTCCACCCTGGGCGAGATCGACATCGAAAGGGCTGCCGAAAAGCTGATCTCAAGCGGTGCGGCGCGCGCCATATTCGTCTCGCCGGAAGGCGACGAGGCGGCTGCATCGGCGATCCTGGTGGCGCGCGAAGTCGCCGACGCCGGGCTGCGCGTGCTGTTGCTGGACCTCACCGCGTCGGGGGCCGCCTCGCGGCCGATGCTGGACAGCGGACTTTTTCCCGGCATCACCAACCTGCTCGCTTCGGAAGCGCAGTTCAGTGACGTCATCCATGCCGATCTCTACTCGGACTGTCACGTCATTCCGGTCGGAACCGCCGATCCGGTCCGCGCCATGCGCGCCGCCGACCGGCTGCCGATCATCATGCAGTCACTGACCACAGCCTACGACCTGGTCGTGGTCGAGTGCGGACCAGCCGACGCGCAGGGCATCGGCCGTCTGACCGGCGACGCCACCGAGGTTTTTCTCTCCATGCTGGAGGCCGACGACGAGGTGACGCAGGCTGCCGTCAAACTGATCGAGAACGGCTATCCCGACTTGACGCTGGTGACGCCGCTCGGCCACGAACCGCCCGGCAATCCGGTGCCGGGACGGCGCACTGCCGCCGCCTGAGAGAGCCGCGGATCGCCTGGCGGAGCCGTTCAGCGGTTCGCCCGATCTAGCCCAGTTCCAGGGTCGTTACGCCGAACACCCTTTGCAGGTCCAGTTCCGGGGCAGGCCCCTTGTACATGCGCGTGGTGGTGAAGGTCGGCGCAAAGCCGGCCGCATCGAGCGCAGTTATGAAACCGGTGTTATCGGCGGGGACGTCGATATGCAGCTCGCCGCCCTCACAGGCACCGGCCAGTCCCTCCAGGAGTTGCAAAGCGATTTCCATGTCGTCGGCAAACAGCGGGCCGATCTTGAAGCCAGATCGACACCGGCGCGCCACGCCAAAGCCGGTGACGCCGCGCGAACCGATTGCCGCCAACCCATGATGCGGTTCTTGCAGCCATCGCTGCAGGAAGGCCCGCCGCGGCGCCGGAAAACAATGGGCGTCATAGGCGACGACATCGGACAGGAGTTGCGTTGTAATCGTCCGCAACCCATCGGCCCTGGCCGCCGGGCCTGCCTTGCGCCCGGTGAAGCGGATGGTCTCGTAGGCCGGCGCGAAGCCCTTGCGCCGGTAATTGGCCTGCTGCTCGGCGACGCCGTCAAGGCCGACGGTCCGGCCTGCAAGCCTTTTCATGCCGGCGTCCCACACCGTCTTGCCGTAGCCCATGCCGCGCATGTCAGGCCGGGAGATGTAGAGGCCGATGAAGCCGAATTCGCTGCCATAGGCCACGGCCGAAATTGCCGCGACCATGTCGTCGCCGACAAAGGCGCCGATGAAGCCTTCGGGGTCCGCCGCCTGGAGCATCGCCGGGTCTTCAAGACCTGGGTTCCAGCCTTCCGCGGCCGCCCAGTCGACGAGAAGCGCCAGTTCCTGCAGGGACAGTGTGCGGATGATCGGCGTCATTGCGTTAGCTATCTTCTTCCGAGGGCGCCGCCTGGCCGGCGGCTTTGCGGCGCAGCACCTTGGTCAGCTTCCAGATCGTCGGGCTGTTCTTGACGAAGGCTTTCAGCCGCGCGCCTTGCCGAAGCGTCAGCGCCAGCATGCGGCCCTTCACGGTCAAGGGGACCAGCACTTCGAAATGCCGCGTTTCGATATCGCACCACAGCCGCTTGTAAGGCTCATCTCCTACCGAAAAGTCATACACCTCGAAACCGGTCTCGCAGGCTTCCTGGATGTTGTCGAAGAACAGGAAGTCGCCGGGGCTGGCGTGCCCGAGATCGTCCTCGGCGATCGCTCCGAATTCGCAGATCAGGCGTTTGCCCGAGCGGCTTGAACCGGTAATGGCGCGCAGCTTGCCGGCAACCTCGAGCCCGTGCAGCACGAAGGAAGGCTTGTCCTCGCTAAGTGCTTGCGAAAACAGCGCGCGGAAGAAGCCGCGCACCTGCGCGTCGCCGAAGACGTTGGCGATGCCCATCTTGCGGAAGCGGAGTTCCTTCATCTCGAAGAAGGCGTCGAGCAGCCTGTCGATCTCGTCCGGGGTGCGGGCCTCGATGCGCCGGTGGCTGCCGACGGTCTCGAATTTCCGGATCTGCGACCGGTGCTTCTTGCGTTTGCGTTTGCCACTAGCGCGAGAAAGCAGCGCATCGAAGCCGCCGGCGAGATCGACGGCCAGCGACAGATTGGGGCTGGAAAAATGGTCAAGCGATGCGAGCGGATTGGCGACGCCGTCGAGATCGGGCAGCAACCGCTCGAGCGCGACCAGATCGATGTCCGGGCGTGCCTCGGCGATGGCCGCCAGCACCGATCGGAGGGCCGGCATATCCACCTTGGCCAGCCAGTTCGGGTCCGCGGCGACGAAGTTGCCGTTGGCGTGGCGCCCACCCATGAAGCGGGCGATCCGGAACGGCCCCTTCGAGGCAACCTCCAGCGCCAGCGAAAAAACCGGTTTGCCCTCGGCACTCAGCGTCGCGACGAGCAGGTCCGGTCGTGTCTCGGCCGCCCAGTTCAGGATCCAGGCAGCACCCTGCGCCGGACCAAACAGAGCCGAGCGGCAGAACTCGGCATAGGCCGCCAGTCCGTCCGTGGACGCCACCGAGATCGACAGGCCGGCACGGTCCCGTGGCAAGGCGCGCGACGATGCCTCGGTTGCCGCAAGCCGATTGCCGTCAAATGACGCAGTTGCGTCAACCATACCTCAATCCTTAGGGCGTATTGGTCGCGATTTGGGGGTTCGCATAGGCGCATTCCGTGCTTGGATCAGCCTAGGCGCAAAAGGTGAATGAATGATCGACGGCGGGGAGGCAATCCGGAAACTGGCGCTGAACGTCGCCCGCTATACCGGCCTTGCACCGCTGGCCAAACCGTTCATCGGCGGCATTGGCGCCATCCTGATGCTGCACCGTGTTACCGCGACGCCGGAAAAGCCGGACGGCGTCAACCGGCATCTGAATATCGCGCCCGGGTTCCTCGATGCCATGATCGCCGACATGAAGGCGCATGGCTATGCCTTCGTCTCCATGGACGAAGCCGTCGAGCGCATCAAGGCGGGCGGCAAAGGCGGTCAGTTTGCCACGATCACCGCCGACGATGCCTATCGCGACAACATGGTCGAGGCGCTGCCGGTGCTGGAGAAGCACGGCGCGCCGATCACCATCTATGTCGCGCCCGGGCTGATCAACGGCACAGCCGACCTGTGGTGGGACGTTGTCGAGGACATCGTCAATGCGCGCGATACCTTGACGCTGACGCGGCCGAAGGGTCCGCTGACGATCGATTGCTCGACCCCCGCGAAGAAGCTGCAGGCCAATGCACGCCTGCACGCCTATCTCACCTCCGAAATCCGCGAGAAGGACCTGCAGGCGGTGTTGCGTGACCTGGCTCGCGCAAATGGCATCGACGCCGACGGTCCGCGCCTGCGGACACTGATGAACTGGGACGAAATCCGCCGCATCGCCGCGCATCCGCTGGTGACGATCGGCGCCCATACGATCAACCACAGCAATCTGAAGCGGCTCTCCGAAGCCGATGCCCGGCACGAGATCGGCGCCGTGCGCGCCATGTTGCTGGCCGAACTGGGCGAAGAGCCCCGCCATTTCGCTTACCCCTATGGCTATGCGAGTGCCGTAGGCTGTCGCGAAGTCGGCTTTGCCCGTGACGCAGGCTACACCTCTGCCGTGACGACACGCCACGGCGTGCTGCGCGCCGAACATGCCGGGTTCCTGCATGCTTTGCCGCGCATTTCCGTCAACGGCCGCTATCAGAGCCTCGCCCACATTCGCACCATGCTGTCGGGCGTGACGACGCCGCTCGCCAATGCCGGCAAGATGGTCGTCACCATCTGACGCTGGCGGTTTCGCCTAGCGCTTGGCCCTCGGCTCCAGCATCAGCCATTTGATGATGCCCATTGCCGGCAGCACCCAGAGCAGGCCGCTGAGCAGGAAGAACAGGAAATGCACCCACGGACCCGACTCCGACAGCCGGGCGACCGCGAAGATCGATGCGACCAGCGCATAGATGATGACCAGCGCCACCAGCAGAAACATTCCGATCAGCTTTTTCAGGCGCAGGGGCATGGTTGGTCTCCTGATCGAGCATGCCGGAATTTGCACAGGCGGCCTGGCAGGCTCAAGGGGTAACGGCCTCGCATAGGCCTTGAGGCGAGACTGCGCAACCGGTGAGACGCGGCGCGACGGCGTGCCGCGCCGGATGGTCTTGCCAGCACGGGTGCGATGGTCCACCAATCCGCCAAATCAACCTGCCGGGACAAGATCATGGCTGCCATATCAGCTGCCGCGCCATACGTCGCCCGCGACCGCGACCTGCATAACCGGGCGCTGCTGCGCGCCTGGCTCTATGTGGTGCTTCTGGTGCTGTTTGCGCTGGTGCTGGTCGGCGGCGCCACCAGGCTCACCGATTCCGGCCTGTCGATTACGCAGTGGAAGCCGATCCATGGCGTGATCCCGCCGCTCAACGATGCCGAGTGGCAGGAGGAATTCCAGCTCTACCAGCAGATCCCGCAATATGCCGAGCTCAACAAGGGCATGGGCATCGAAGCGTTCAAATCGATCTTCTGGTGGGAATGGGCGCATCGCATCCTGGCGCGCAGCGTCGGCCTGGTCTTCGCCTTGCCGCTGCTGTTTTTCTGGGCAACGCGCCGCATCGAGCGCGGCCTGGGTCCGAAACTCGTGGGCATTCTGCTGCTTGGCGGCCTGCAAGGCGCCATCGGCTGGTGGATGGTGGCCTCTGGCCTGGTCGACCGGGTCTCCGTCAGCCAGTACCGGCTGGCGACCCACCTGACGCTTGCCGCGCTGATCTTCACCGCCACCATGGTGGTCGCGCACGGCCTGGCGCCGCATTCCGAGCCTGCCGCCGATAGGTCGACGCAGAGGCTGGCCGGCTTCATCGTGCTGCTGGCGCTGATCCAGATCTATCTCGGCGGCCTGGTCGCCGGGCTCGATGCGGGCCTGAGCTACAACACCTGGCCGCTGATGGACGGCAAGATCATTCCCGGCGATCTGCTGATCCTCGAGCCGGCATGGCGCAACTTCTTCGAGAGCCCGAAGACGGTGCAGTTCGTCCATCGGCTTGGCGCTTACACGGTATTCGTCGTGGCCTTGTGGCACATGATCGCCACGCGCCGGCGGCTGCCAGGCTCGACGCATGCGCGCCGCGCGACGCTGCTGTTTCTACTGGTGCTGGTGCAGGCCTCGATCGGCGTCGGCACGCTGCTCATGCATGTGCCGTTGCATATGGCGCTGACCCATCAGGGATTTGCGCTGATCGTGCTGGGCTTTGCAGCAGCCCATTGGCGCGGCACCAAGGGCGCCTATCCCTTGCCGACGGGAATAGCGCTCAGGGGCTGATCCCGAGCCGATCTACTGGGTCGGATCAGAAGCTTGCCCGCACCGCCCGGATCGCCTTGACGATCGACATTTCGCGATTCTCCTCGACCGCATTGTCGTCCTCGTGATGCCAGGACGCCGACAGGCATCCATAGGCAATGGCATGATCGAGGATAGCGGTCGGTGTCTGGCTCAGTGTTCTGGCAAAGATCTCGGCCATATCAGCGATCCGCTTCGGATCGAGGCAGAGATCGTCCCGGTCGAGCGGGTTGTAGAACATGTTCGCCGCGTCGAAGCCGGGATCGCCGAGCACGCCCTTCGGATCGATCGCCAGCCAGCCGCGCGGCCCGTGCAGGATGTTTTCGTGATGCAGATCGCCATGCAGGGGCCTGATGTCGTGCGGATCGGCCAGCAGCCGCTCGGCGATGACGGCTGCCTCGACATAGAGGCTGTCAAGGCCGGCGTCGCGATCGGTATTCGCCTTGTCGAACAGGCTGGCGAAGCGTTCCCGGAGCGGCTGAAGCTCGGACGGGTAGGGGGCTTTCCCCCGTGAAAACAGTTTTGGCATCAGCTCCGCCGCGATTGCGGTCGCGGCAAAGTCGCCCTGTTCGTCGAGAACCTGCTGCAGCAGGGTTTCACCGGCATATTCGAGCAGCATGCTGTGGCCGTCGCGGCCGAGCAGACGCACCGCGCCTTCGCCGCGCCGCCAGGCGAGATAGTGCTCTCCGCGCAACTCGTCGGCGACGTCATCGAAAGGCTTCAGCGCCTTGACGATCGCCGGCGATCCGTCTTCGCGCAAAACCTTCCAGATGCGGCTCGAAAAGGTCTCGGCAATGAGTTCGGGCGCGCTGACTTTCCAGCGCGCCGGAAAGGCTGGCGTATCCATCAGAGGCCGAGCATCAGATCCATGTTCTGGACGGCGGCACCCGAGGCGCCCTTGCCGAGATTGTCGTAGACCGCCAGCAGCAGGGCCTGCGCCCGTTTGTCGTTGGCGAAGACATAGACCTTCATCCGGTTGGTGCCGTTGTAGATCTCCGGATCGATCTCCGGCATGCGCTCCGAATGCGCATAGGGCGCCACCTCGACCACACCGCCCTTGATGGCGGCGAAATGGTCGGCAATCGCCGCATGCAGCTCCGCACCGGTCGGCACATGGTCGAGGCCGCCGAGTTGCAATGGCACCACGGTGATCATGCCTTGCGCGAAATTGCCGACCGCCGGCTGCATGATCGGATCATGCGACAGCCTTGCATAGGCCCTCAATTCCGGCACGTGCTTGTGCTGCAGGGTGAGGCCGTAAGGCAGGAATTCCGAGGCGTCCTCGCCCTTGGCGACGTAGTCCTCGATCATCGGCCGTCCGCCGCCCGAATAGCCCGAAATGCCGTTGACGGTGATCGGAAAATCCGCCGGCAGCAGGCCTGCTGTGACCAGCGGCCGTAGCGTCGCGATCGGTCCCTGCGGCCAGCAGCCTGGGTTGGCGACGCGCTTTGCCGAGGCAATCGCCTTTGCCTGGTCCTTGTCCATCTCGGCGAAACCATACGCCCAGCCCTCCGCCACGCGATGCGCGGTCGACGCATCGATGACCCTGGTGGTGTCGTTGGCGATCAGCGAGACGCTTTCCTTCGCTGCGTCGTCGGGCAGGCACAGGATAGCGACATCGGCGGCATTGAGGAACTCGGCACGTGCCGCCGCTTCCTTGCGACGCTCGGTGGGGATGGAAATGATCTCCAGATCACCGCGCTCGGCAAGCAGCGCCCTGATCTGCAGGCCAGTGGTGCCGTGTTCGCCGTCGATGAAGATTTTCGGTTTCATGGGTTGTTCAAATTCCCTGAATTTTCAAGACTATATGCCCTGGCCTTGAATCACTGCGGCACCATTGTGATGGCCGTTGTTCAGCTCTTCAAGCCGGGCTTTCCGTTCAGCAAGCAGACCGAGATATTGCATGGCCACCATCGAGCCGGCGATTGCCGTTATATCGGCGTGATCATAGGCCGGCGCAACCTCTACGACATCGGCGCCGACAATATCGATCTGGTTGAGCTGGCGCAGCGTCGACAGGATCTTGGCCGAGGACGGCCCGCCGGCAACCGGCGTGCCTGTGCCGGGCGCATAGGCCGGATCGAGGCAGTCGATGTCGAAGGTGAGATAGGTCTTCTTGCCGCCGGTGCGGTCGACGATGGCGTAGGCAATGTCGGACGCCCGCATCTCCTCGATTTCATGACCATGGAGGATCTTGATGCCGAACGTGTCGGGCGCATGGGTGCGGATGCCGATCTGGATCGACCGGTCGGGATCGATGATGCCTTCCTTGACGGCGCGACCGACGAAGGAGCCGTGGTCGATGCGCTTGCCGTCGTCCGGCCAGGTGTCCTGGTGGGCGTCGAACTGCACCAAAGCGAGCGGACCATGGATGGCGGCATGCGCCTTGAGCAGTGGCCAGGTGACGAAATGATCGCCGCCGAGCGTCAACAGGAAGGCGCCTGATTTGAGGATCTTCGCCGCTTCGCGCTCGATCGTGCCGGGCGTCTTCTGATGGTTGCCCGAATCGAGCAGGCAATCGCCATAGTCGACGACCGCCAGATGCTCGAACAGATCGCGTGAAAAGGGATACTGCGGGTCGTTGTCGAGGATCGCCGAGGCACGGCGGATCGCCTGCGGCCCGAAGCGGGCGCCAGGCCGGTTGGTGACGGCGGCATCGAAGGGAATACCCCACACCACCGCATCCGCGCCCTTCACGTCCTTGGTGTATTTGCGCCGCATGAACGACAGCGCGCCGGAATAGGTCGGCTCAAACGCGGCGCCCGTTTTGGAACGGGCGGTGAAGGCGTTGTCGATGGTGTGGTTCGCCATTACGGATCCTCGTTTTTCATCGGGTTGCAACAACTACAGAACCGGCACGGAAGATGCCAGTCATAGCTTGGCGAGACGGAATGGCGCTGCCCGAGTGCCACGGCAAGACAGGATTGTATCATCATGACGCAGACCGCGTTTCTCAACCCCACCCGTGCCGCGGCGTCGACCCACACCGGCACGGTCGCCGGCGAACGCTTCCTGGTCCTCGATTCGTGGCGCGGCATCTGCGCGCTTCTGGTGGCGCTGTTTCACTTTCCTACCGGTTCGACGATTTCGCAAAGCGCCTTCATCGGTTCGTCCTACCTGTTCGTCGATTTCTTCTTCGTCCTTTCCGGCTTCGTCATCGCCAGCAGCTACGGCGATCGGCTCAACCAACCGGGACAGGTCGCGCGTTTCGCCCTGGTCCGTTTCGGCCGCATCTACCCGCTGCATCTGCTCATGCTTGCCGCCTTCGCCGGTTTCGAGCTGCTGCGGCTGATGCTGCCGCAATTGCACGGCACGGGGGCTGCCCCCTTCACCGGCGGCTTCGACCTCAACAGCCTGCTTGCCAATCTCCTTCTGCTGCAGGGTGTCGGCTTCGAGGATCAATTGACCTGGAATGCGCCGAGCTGGAGCATTTCGGCCGAGTTCTTCGCCTATCTCCTGTTTGCCGGCGTGGTCTTCGTCGCCGGCGCGCGCGCCTGGATATGGTTCGTCGCGGCCGCCGTCACCGCGCCGCTGTTCCTGCTCGGCTTCTCGACCCATCATATGGATGTGTCCTTCGATTTCGGCTTCATCCGTTGCCTGTACGGCTTCTCGCTCGGCGCCTTGCTGGCCTGGTTTCAGCATGATTCCATTGCAGGGGCGCGACAGGCTCTCGCCAGGGGCGGCCCGCGCATGGACTGGACCCTTGCCGAAATCGTCATGGTGGCCGTCATCGTGCTTTTCGTTTCGCTGGCGGGCGACAATGACTTCGGCATCGCGGCACCCCTGGTGTTCGCGCTGGCGCTGTTTCTGTTCGCCCATGAGGGTGGCTGGATCAGCGCCTTGCTCAGAGCCCCGTTCATGCTGACGCTCGGCGCGCTGTCCTATTCGATCTACATGGTCCATATCTTCGTCCAGGCGCGCCTGATCAACGTCGCGGGGCTCGTCGAGCGCAAGCTCGGCCTTGGCCTGATCGGCGACTTCATGCTGCGCGGCCAGCCTGCCACCGGCTTCGGTGCCGGCTGGACGGGGGCGGTGGCGATCGTCGTCATGCTCGCCGCTACCATTGCCGCCTCCTGGATCACCTGGCGTTTTGTCGAGATGCCGGCCATGGCGTGGTTCCGCAGGCTCTCGAAACGCATCTGACGCACCTGCTGCGAGTATTCCGCTAGCCGGCTTCGTTCACCCAGATGTCACGGGCGTCGCCTATCCGGGTGTCGATCCGGCAAGGAGCGATTCTCGATGCGGACCATCTGGCTGAGTTTTCTGCTTTACACGGCCGTGGCAGCCGCCTCTGGCCAGGCCTTGGCCGGCGAGACCCGCGCCAGACAGATCCTCGACCGCTTCGAGCATGCCAACCAATGGCGCGATCACGTCATGGTGGCTGCGCATCGCGCCGGCAGCATGCAGGCCGGCAAGACGCTCTACGCGGAAAATTCGATTGCCGCCGTGGAGGGCTCGATCGCCATGGGCGCCGAAATCGTCGAGGTCGACATCAGGCGCTCGAAGGACGGCGAGTTCGTGGTCATGCATGACAGCTGGCTCGACCGCACCACGACCTGCAAGGGCGAGGTGGTCAAATACACGCTGGCCGAACTGAAGACATGCCGGCTGGTGGTCGAAGGCACCGGTGCGGCGAGAGGTGAAACAGTCTCGACGCTGCGCGAGATGCTGATGGCGACCAGAGACCGGATCCTCATCAACCTCGACAACAAGCTCGACGTCGGCGCCCTCCCGGGCATGATTGCGGTCGCTCGCGATCTCGGCATGGCCGAACAGGTCATCGTCAAGGAGAACCTGTGGAATTCACAACGGATTTCCAGGTCAAGGCCGCCATGGAGACCATTGGCGGCGGCTTCCAGTTCATGCCGATCATCGCCGATGACGCGGTGCATGACGCCGGTTTCGCCGGGACGGTCGACCGCGCCTTCTCGCCGCGCGCGATCGAGTTGATCAACTGGCGGGCAGGCGCCGAGACGCTGACCGAGACGGGCGGGCCGCTGTTCAGCACGCGCATGCGCGCGGCCGCTGTGAGGGGCAACTGGCACATCTGGGCCGACACCTACGCCATCGCCAACAAACCGGGCGGCTTCCTCGCCGGCGGCCGCGGCGACGAACTGGCGGTGCAGGCCAGCCTGCCGCGCGAAAGCTGGGGTTTCTGGGCCGATCGCGGCGCCACCATCATCCAGACCGACGAGCCGAAGGCGGCAATCGACTGGCTGGCCGCGAATGGTTTTCGCGTGCCTTATGCCGACGAGGCGCGGCCGGTTGAGCCGGCGAATACGGCTAGCATCAATTAAGCGGCGGCTGACGCTGCCAATCTCCCTCACGAGGGGGGAGATTGGTTAGCTTCAAGCCGCTAGCGCCACGCCGTCCAGTTCGCTGAGCGCATCCTGTGGCAATTCCAGTTCAGCCGCAGCGAGGTTCTCCCTGAGATGCCCGACCGACGATGTGCCGGGGATCAGCAGGATGTTGGGCGCGCGGCGCAGCAGCCAGGCGAGCGCGACCTGCATTGGCGTGGCGCCGAGGCGCGCCGCGATTTCCGACAGGGTGGAGGATTGCAGCGGGTTGAAGCCGCCGAGCGGGAAGAACGGCACATAGGCGATGCCATCGCGGGCAAGATCGTCGATCAGGGCATCGTCGCCGCGATGCGCCAGATTGTACTGGTTCTGCACGCAGATGATCTCGGCGATCCCCCGTCCTTGCGCGATCTGCGCCGGCGTCACGTTGCTCAGCCCGATGTGCCTGACCAGACCCTGTTGTTGGAGCTCGGCCAGCACGGTGAGCGGCGCTTCGATCGATCCCTCGGCGGGGCCATGGGTATCGAACATGATGCGTAGGTTGACGACATCGAGCACCTCGAGCCCGAGATTGCTGAGATTGTCGTGTACCGCCTGGGTGAGCTCTTCCGCGGAAAAGGCCGGCAGCCACGATCCATCCGCGCCGCGCCGGGCACCGATCTTGGTGACGATGACGAGATCTTGGGGGTAGGGCGCCAGCGCCTCGCGGATCAGCCGGTTGGTGACGTGCGGACCGTAGAAGTCGCTGGTATCGATATGGTCGACGCCTTGCGCAATCGCCTCGCGCAGCACGGCCAATGCCGCGTCATGATCCTTGGGCGGCCCGAACACGCCGGGTCCCGCGAGTTGCATGGCACCGTAGCCGAGCCGCTTCACGGTGCGGCTGCCAAGCTTGAAGGCGGCGGGGGCGAAGGTGCCGGATTGTTGGATGTTGTACATGATTGATCTCCTATGAGGAGGCAGAGATAGGCGCTGCCCAACCTCGTGATAATCCGGTACAATCCACACAGGCCGTGCGGAATGGCGAACAATGATGGACCTCAGCGATCTGAATGCCTTCGTGGCGGTGGCGCGCGCCGGCGGCTTTCGCGACGGCGCGCGTGCGAGCGGCGGCAGCGCCTCCGGCCTGAGTGAGGCGGTGCGTCGCCTGGAAGTGCAGCTCGGTGTCAGGTTGTTCAACCGCACGACGCGCAGCGTTGTCCCAACCGAGGCGGGCCTCAGCCTGCTGGAGCGGCTCGGCCCGGCGCTGTCGGAGGTGGAGGCGGCGCTGGACGTGGTGAACGGTTTTCGCGACAGGCCGGCGGGCTCGTTGCGTCTCAACGTGCCGGTCAGTGCTGCGCGGCTGATATTGCCCGATATCGTCCCGGGTTTCCTCGCCGCCTATCCCGGTATCCGGCTGGAGGTGATCGCCGACGAGAACTTCGTCGACGTGCTGGCGGCCGGCTGCGATGCCGGCGTCCGCTATGACGAGCGGCTGGAACAGGACATGATCGCGGTGCCGATCGGGCCGCGCGTGCAGCATTTCGCCACCGCCGCCAGCCCTGCCTATCTTGCTCGCCATGGCCGGCCGCAACACCCGAGCGACCTGCTTGGCCACTCCTGCGTGCGTGGGCGCTTTGCCAGCGGTGCGATGCTGCCGTGGGAATTCGAGCGAGACGGCGAGGTGGTGCGGGTCGATCCGACAGGCCCCTTGATCGTGCGGATCGGCGGGGCGACGGATCTTGCCGTCGACGCGGCTATTGCCGGCACCGGCATCATCGGCCTGTTCGAGGGCTGGCTGCGCCCTTACTTCGACAGCGGCGCTCTTGAGCCCGTGCTCGAACCGTGGTGGCAGAGTTTTCCCGGACCGTTTCTCTATTATCCCGGCCGGCGCCTGGTTCCGGCCCCGCTGCGGGCGTTCATCGACTATATCAAGGGCGGCAAGGCCTGACCTGTTTTCCGGCGCCATCACCCCACCCGGCGCTCCGCGCCGACCTTCCCATTGAGGGGAGGTAGGGCGCCGTGCTCTTTACCTCCCCTCGATGGGAAGGTCGCGCCGTAGGCGTGGGTGGGGTGACTGCCGAGCCGCAAACAAAAAGGCCGCCCGGAGGCGGCCTTTTCGATTGTCTGAAGCTGCGAAATGCTTAGCGCTTGGAAAACTGGAAGCTACGACGGGCCTTGGCCTTGCCGTACTTCTTGCGCTCGACGACGCGGCTGTCGCGGGTCAGGAAGCCGCCCTTCTTGAGCACGGCGCGCAGCGTCGGCTCGTAGTAGGTCAGCGCCTTGGAGATGCCGTGACGCACGGCGCCAGCCTGGCCGGAGAGACCGCCGCCGACGACTGTCGCGACGATGTCGTACTGGCCGGCGCGGTTGGAGGCGATGATCGGCTGGTTGAGGATCATCTGCAGGACCGGACGCGCGAAATAGGTCGCGAATTCCTTGTCGTTGACGATGATCTTGCCGGAACCCGGCTTCACCCAGACGCGCGCAATGGCGTTCTTGCGCTTGCCGGTGGCATAGGCGCGGCCCGACTTGTCGAGCTTCTGGACGTGGACGGGGGCCGCCGGCTGGGTATTGGTGTTGCCGGTGGCGGCGCCCAGTTCTGCGAGCGAGGAAAGCTCAGCCATCTTATGCGACCTTCTTGTTCTTGGCGTTCAGCTTGGCCACGTCGAGCACGACGGGCTGCTGGGCGACATGCGGATGCTCGGCACCTGCATAGACGCGCAGGTTCTTCATCTGGCGACGGCCGAGCGGGCCACGCGGGACCATGCGCTCAACGGCCTTCTCGACGACACGCTCGGGGAAACGACCCTCGAGCAGCTGGCGCGCGGTGCGCTCCTTGATGCCGCCTGGGTGGCCGGTGTGCCAGTAATAGACCTTGTCGGTGAACTTCTTGCCGGTGAACACCACCTTGTCGGCATTGATGACGATGACGTTGTCGCCGTCGTCGACGTGCGGGGTGAAGGTCGGCTTGTGCTTGCCGCGGAGATGATTGGCGATGACAGTGGCCAGACGACCGACGACGAGACCTTCGGCGTCGATCAGGATCCACTTCTTCACCACATCCGCAGGCTTCTGCGAAAAGGTTGTCATGTTTTCTGCTCTCGGTTCTGACCTTCATAAGAGAAGGCGTTTCTTGTTGCTTGGATTGGCGAAAGGTGCTTGCCCGCCGCCAATAACAAAACGGCGGCCTTTGCGGGCCGCTGCTTCGTGGAGGCTTATAGGCGAGGGTGGTGACCGCGTCAAGGCGAACGAAAAGGTAGATATCAGGTAAAATGTAGCAAAAACAATAACTTGAGCAAAAGGTACTATTTTACCACATCACCATTCCGCTTCGGCGGGATCGAATAGGTGCCGGTGGCGTGCGCCACCGTGTGTCCGTCCGGGCCGGCAACGATGTCGATGTCGAACACCATCAGGCTCTTTCCCAGCTTCAGGATGCGGCAATGGCCGTCGATCGGTCCTGCCTCGGCCTTGCGCACGAAATTGATGTCGAGGTTGACGGTGACCGAAAGCGCATCCGGCCCGGCATGGCTGAGCACGCAGACGTAGCCGCCAATGTCGGCCAGCGTGAACAGCGAGGGGCCGGACACCGTGCCGCCGGGACGCAAATGCCGTTCGCCGGCGTTGAGCCGCACGGTGCAGCCGCCCGGGAACACGTCGATCGCCTCGAAATATTTGAACTGCTCATTGAGCTGCGGATAGACGGTTTCCATCAGCGCATTGACTTGTTGCGCGGTCAGCACGGGCTTGAGGTTGGTCTGGGCGGGCATGTCTTAGTCTCTCGCTTTGCGCCAGGCCTGTATGAGCGCAGCGCGGCATTTCTGACAACCTTCGTCCCCTGGCGCAAGCGATCGGTGTTGGACGAAACCTGATCCGGTATTAGATAGTCTGGCAGCCCCAGCGGAATCGCGGAGAACCTTATCCATGGCCGAAATCCTTGCCATCAAGCCTGCCGCCGTTGAGGGTCCGGTGGTTGCACAACTGGACAAGGGCGTGCTGCGCCTCACACTCGCCAATCCGCCTGCCAACGCGCTGTCGCTGGCAGTGATGGCGGCGCTGACGGCCGAACTCGAGCGCGCCAGGGCCGACAAGGCCGTTCGCGTCATCGTCTTGTCGGCTGCCGGCAAGGTGTTCTGCGCCGGCCACGATCTCAAGGAAATGACCGCGCGCCGCACTGACGCCGATCATGGCAAGGCCTTTTTCGCAGAGACGTTTGCCGCTTGTGCGACGCTGATGCAGGCGATCGTGCGTCATCCAGTGCCTGTCATCGCCGAGGTTGACGGCCTGGCCACCGCCGCTGGGCTGCAACTGGTCGCCAGCTGCGACCTGGCGATCGCTTCGCATGAGGCGACCTTCTGTACGCCGGGTGTCAACATCGGCCTGTTCTGCTCGACGCCGATGGTGGCGCTGTCGCGCAACGTCTCGCGCAAGCATGCGATGGAGATGCTGTTGACCGGCGAGACCATCGATGCGGCAACCGCCAAGGAATTCGGCCTGGTCAACCGCGTCGTGCCGCGTGAATATCTGAATCAGATCGTCACCAAATACGCGCAAACCATTGCTTCCAAATCATCTTTGGTGGTCAAGACGGGCAAGGAGGCGTTTTACGCGCAGGCCGAAATGGGGCTGGCGGATGCTTGCACCTATACCGGCCGGATCATGGTCGAAAACATGCTCGCGCGCGACGCCGAGGAAGGCATCGGCGCCTTCATCGGCAAGCGCAAGCCGGAATGGACGGACGAATAGGAGCAGCACCATGGAGCCGCGAATCTCTATCATTACCATCGCCACCGATGATCTGGACCGCGCGGTGCGCTTTTACGAGGCTATGGGCTTGAAGCGGCATGCCGGTATCACCGACGGTGTCGCCTTCTTCCAGATGGGCGGCGTCATTCTTGGTCTGTTCCCACGTGCCAGCGCAGAAGAGGATTCCGGCATCGCCTTCGCCGCGGCGCCATCGGCGGTCTACCTCGCCTACAACACCCGCTCCGACGCTGAAGTCGACGACGTGCTCGCCAGGGCGGAAAAAGCCGGCGGCCGCATCGTCAAGCCGGCCGGCCGCGCCTTCTGGGGCGGCTGGTACGGCTACTTCGCCGACGCCGACGGGCATGTCTGGGAAGTGGCGCACAATCCGGCCTTTCCGATCGCGGAAGACGGCACGATTTCGCTACCTGGCTGATGGCCCATCGCAAGCAGCTGACGCGGCTCAAGGCTCCCTATCTGAAGCGCATCCTGCTCGATGCCGTGCGGGTCGAGGATTGGGAAAAATATCCATGGAACCTGCCGCTGTTTCGCGGCCACGACTTCGAACTCGAATTCACCACGCCGATCACCATCATCGTCGGCGAGAACGGCACCGGCAAATCGACGCTGCTCGAGGCGATCGGTGCGCTGGCCGGCTATGACGAAGCCGGTGGCGGCAAGGGATATAGGCCGGTCGACCATTCCAGCGCCATCGACAAGAGTGGTGCCGCGCTGGCCAACGCATTCCGCGGTCACTGGCTGCCGAAAGTCACCGCCGGCTGGTTTTTTCGCGCCGAATCCTTCTACTCCGTGGCCCGATATCTCGATCAGGCGGCACTGGAAGACCCTTTCAGGCCCCCGCCGCCGGACTTCCTGTCCTGGTCGCATGGCGAGGGCTTTATCCGTTTTTTCGAGGAGCGCTGCCGCAGGCAAGGCATCTACATCCTCGACGAACCCGAAAGCGCACTGTCGCCGACGCGACAGATCGAGCTGCTCAAGATGCTGCGGCGCATGGACCAGTCGGGCACCGCGCAAGTGATCATGGCGACGCATTCGCCGCTGCTGATGGCTTGTCCTGGCGCGCGGCTGTTCCGCATCAGCCGGTTCGGGCTCGATCCCACGGATTTCAGCGATACCGATCATTTTCGCATGATGCGCGACTTCTGCACCGATCCGCAGGCCTTTATGGAGGAAGCGCTGCGGGAGGATGACGCGTGAGCGCCGGCGATGATGACCTCAACTGGCGCGTCGAGCAGGCGTGCCGCGAAGGCTGGCCGGCGGCGACCGAGACGTTGGTTGATGGCTGGCTTCTGCGGCGATCGGGCGGACGGATCCGGCGTACCAATTCGGCCAATCCCTTGCGCGGCGAGCGTGGCGCGCCTGATGCAGTCATCGACGCCGCCGAGTCCTTCTACATCGGCCACGGCCAGACGCCCTTGTTTCGGGTTCCCGGCATCGCCGGCGAGCTCGAAGCCGCTCTCGACCATCGCGGCTACCAGCCGGAAGGCGGCACGATCCATCTCCATGCCGGGATCGGCGACCTGGCTGAATTTCGCGATGAGCAGGTCACCGTTTTGAAGGTGCCGGGCGAGGACTGGCTCGCGGCGCGGTTCCGCATGGGAGCCTTTGACGACGCCGAGCGCCGCATCTTTCGCGAGATGACCGGGCTGATCGTCGGCGACCGGGCGTTTGTGTCCTATGAACGCGACAGCCAAATTGCCGCCCTGGCCTATGGTGTCATCCGCAATGGCCTGCTTGTGGTGGAATCGGTTGAAACCGATGGCCGTTTCAGGCAGCAAGGCCTGGGCCGCAAGACCGTCGGCGGCCTCATCGGCTGGGCGCGGCGGGCAGGGGCTCACGCCGCATGCTTGCAGGTGGTGGCCGACAACACACCGGCCCGCGCTCTCTATGCCTCGCTTGGGTTCAGCCGTGAACTTTACCGATACCACTACCGCAGGAAGCCGCATGAACCACGATAGCTACGACAACACTTACATTGCCGGCATCCTCAATTCGGTGAAGACCATCGCCATGGTCGGCGCGTCCGCCAATGATGTGCGGCCAAGCTATTTCGTGCTGAAATATCTGCTGGCCAAGGGATTTTCGGTGTTTCCGATCAATCCTGGCCAGGCCGGCAAGGAGATCCTCGGCCGGATGACCTATGCCAGGCTCGCCGATATTCCGGAGCCGATCGACATGGTCGACATCTTTCGCGCGCCGGCGGCGGTGCCCGGCATCGTCGACGAGGCGTTGCGGCTCGATCCCTTGCCGAAAGTGATCTGGATGCAGCTTGGCGTGCGCCATGACGAAGCAGCCGCGCGCGCCGAGGCCGCCGGCATCAAGGTGGTGATGAACCGCTGCCCCAAGATCGAATATGGCAAGCTGTCCGGCGAGATCGGTTGGACCGGCGTCAATTCCGGCGTGCTGTCGTCGAAGAAGCCGCTGATGCGGTCGGGATTCCAGAGTTTTGGCGTGCGGCAGAAGTAGTGCACGTCGCTCAAAAGTGCGCAGCGGTTTTGGGATAACGACGTGCACCAAAAGCAAGGCCTGACGCGCGATGCGCCTTAGGCGCAAAATTATTCCTTAGGCCAGCGCATTTTCTCGGGCCTCGGCCGCAGATCGCTAGCCGAAGGGTATTTTCTTCTTTGCATTCGCGCTCATGCTTCGCCAAGAATGCCCGGCGATTTCAAGAGTTTCAAAAGGGAGGTTTTCAGTGACCCGCACGCCAGGTTTCAACACGCTCGCCGTCCATGCCGGTGCCAAGCCCGATCCGGCGACCGGCGCGCGCGCCACGCCGATCTACCAGACGACCTCCTTCGTCTTCGACGATGCAGACCATGCCGCGTCGCTGTTCGGGCTGAAGGCCTTCGGCAACATCTACACCCGCATCATGAACCCGACGCAGGCGGTGCTGGAAGAGCGCATGGCGGCCCTTGAAGGCGGCACGGCGGCACTCGCGGTCGCCTCCGGCCATGCGGCGCAGGTGATCGTGTTCCACAATCTGATGCAGCCGGGCGACAATTTCGTCGCGGCCAACAAGCTTTACGGCGGTTCGATCAACCAATTCGGCCATGCCTTCAAGAATTATGGCTGGGAGGTGCGATGGGCCGACACCAACGATATCTCGACCTTCGAAAGCCAGATCGACGACAGGACCAAGGCGATCTTCATCGAAAGCCTCGCCAATCCGGGCGGCACCTTCGTCGACATCGAGAAGATCGGCGACATCGCGCGCAAGCACGGCCTGCCGCTGATCGTCGACAACACACTGGCCTCGCCCTACCTCATCCGGCCGATCGAGCATGGCGCCGACATCGTCGTCCATTCGCTGACCAAATTCATCGGCGGTCACGGCAATTCGATCGGCGGCGCCATCGTCGACGGCGGCACCTTCGACTGGTCGAAATCGGGCAAATACCCGATGCTGTCGGAACCGCGCCCCGAATATGGTGGTCTTGTCCTGCACGAAACCTTCGGCAATTTCGCCTTCGCCATTGCCGCGCGCGTGCTCGGCCTGCGCGATCTCGGCCCGGCGATCTCCCCGTTCAACGCCTTCCTCATCCTGACCGGCCTGGAAACCCTGCCGCTGCGCATGCAGCGCCACTGCGACAATGCCGTGACGGTTGCCGCCTGGCTGTCCAACCACCCCAAGGTCGCATCGGTGAATTACCCCGGCCTGCCCTCAGACAAGAACAACGCGCTGCAGAAGAAGTACTCACCGCTTGGCGCCGGCGCCGTATTCACCTTCGCGCTGAAGGGCGGCTATGACGCGGGCGTCAAATTCGTCGAGGCGCTCGAGCTGTTCTCGCACCTCGCCAATGTCGGCGATACCAAGTCGCTGGTCATCCACCCAGCTTCGACCACGCACCGCCAGCTTTCCGACGAGCAGAAGGTCAAGGCCGGCGCAGGACCGGACACGGTGCGGCTTTCGATCGGCATCGAGGACGTCAACGACATCGTCGCCGACCTCGAACAGGCGCTAGCCAAGGTCTGACCGATCATGAGCGAGTCGAAATTTCTTTCCATCGGCGTCGACGCTGTCGACGCCGAACAGGGTGCACCGGCGCCCGACCGGCTGATCTCGGGCGATCCCAAATTCCGCACCTGGAATGTCGAGGAGCGCGACGGCGGCCTCTATGCCGGCATATGGGAATCGACCCCGGGCAAATGGCGCATCGTCTATGACGAGTGGGAGTTCTGCCACATCCTGTCCGGCGTTTCGGTGATCGCGGAGGACGGTGGGCAAGCGCGCACCGTCAAGACCGGCGACAGCTTTGTGCTGAAGCCCGGCTTCAAGGGCAGCTGGGAAGTGCTTGAAACGACTCGCAAGGAGTATGTGATCAAGCTTTGATCTCGCGTCGCCATGATGCTCGCGATCGGGGGGACAAACCGCTGTCCTGCCGAGCTATTTCAGAGGCAGAAAGAGTTCAACGACCACTTCGCGTAGCGGGCCCTCCGGGAAGTGGGACAGATGTCGTTGGCAATAGATCGGAAAGTCGCGTGCTTCCTCGCCGCTGGCCGGAAGCCATTCACGATAAAGATAAAGTGCTGCGGGTTCGAGATTGTTGGTATTGCCAGGGTAGCGCAGCACCGCGCAGCGCCCGCCGGGGATCACGCCAGCCTTCATCTGCCCGTCATTCGCCTCGATCGGCCGGTCTGTCCCGGCACAAATGTCCATGCTGTAGTCAGCCGGGACCGCGGGCTCCCTTTCGGAACGGAAGACGTTGAAGGTCGGGCTTGTCTCGGGCGACAAGCCCGCCGCCTTACGCCAGGCGATGAACCGCTGGATGGTGTCCTGGAGCGTCGCCCGGTCTCCGCGGTGCTCCATGATCGCCACCGGCGTCGGGGGCACATCGCGGATCGTCACGTCGTCGTGTTCAAAGATTATCTGCATAAGCGTGTTCCTTGCTTTTTCGAGGGGCCCGAAGGCCATGAGCCACGACCCCCAGTCGGGAGACTTCCGGAACGACGACGGCGATTGTCCGAACCGTTGCCGAAAGGCGCGGGCGAAGGCATCCGGCGCGTCGTAACCGGCATCCATGGCTATGTCGGTGACGCTTTGGGCGTCACTTTCGGCAAGTCTGTACGAAGCACGCTTCATGCGGGCGAGCTGGACATAGCGATGCACGGACACCCCGAAGGTGGACGTGAACTGCCGGTGGAAATGATATTTCGAGAACGCCGCGACACCGCTCAACGCCTCCAGCCCCAGATCGTCATCCAGATTCTGGTCTATATGGTCTAGCACCCGCTGCATTCGGGCTTGGTAGTTTTCAAGTGCGGCCTTCAACGTCTCTTTCTCCGTGACGACACCAGTTAGGCCTTTCCGGATATATCGCGCTCGACCGATCTTGCGATTTGGCATGGATCGACAGGGGCTGCCAGCAACGGCCTTCAGGCTCTCCCCCAAGCTTGTGCTGCCTGCGTATGACTATTTCGCTGGAACTGGCTGAGACAGCTTCCGGTGCCTTGTCGTGGAAGGGCATCGTGGGCGGTCCGGTGAGCCGACCTTGTGGTTGCGGCTGGCGCCATGGTGAAATAGGCCGGCGGCCCCGCGGTCCTCAAAAACCGACGGCGAGCGTTTCCAGCCCATGGAAGTGGTAAGTGTCGCGGAAGCTTGGTCTTTCGGCAAGATGCAGCCTTGGGTGGCGTTCGAACAAGGTTTGCAGCGACACCTGCAATTCGAGCCGGGCCAGCGGCGCACCGATACAGAAATGGATGCCGGCGCCGAAGGAGACGTTCTTTTGATCCGCACGATCGGGCCGGAAGGCTTGCGGTTCTGCAAAGGCGCGCGGATCGTGATTGGCCATGCCCAGCAGCAGCCCGATCGTCTGGCCCGGCTGCACGACAATGCTAGGTGCGACTTCGGTCTCCTGATAGGCATAGCGCGTGAACACGTGCAGCGGCGCGTCGAAGCGCAGGCATTCCTCGACCGTTGCCGCGGTCGCTTCGGGTGAGCCGAAGAAGCGGCTGACATCGCCGCCTTGCATAAGGATCGAACGGACAGCGTTGCCGGTCTGATGCACTGTCGCTTCATGACCGGCATTGAGCAGCAGGATCGCCGAGGACACCATCTCGTCCTCCGACAGTTTTTGGCCGTCCTCCTGAGCCGAGATCAGCAGCGACAACAGGTCGTCGCCGGGATTCCTGCGTCGCTCGATGACGTAGCTACGCAGGAAATCCGCAAATTCGCTGGCGGCACGGTTGGCCGTCTCTTCGATCGCGCGCGTGCGGCCATGCATGTACATGGCAACCATCTGGTGCGACCAGTCGAGCAGTTGCGGCCCCATGTCGACCGGCACACCGAGCATTTCGGCAATGATGGTGATCGGCAAGGGCGCCGCGAAGGCGGGCAGCAGGTCGACCGTCTTGCCCGGTTCGAAACGGTCGATCAGTTCGTTGGCGAGCGCTTCGACGCGCGGCCGCAGCCGTTCGACCTGACGTGAGACGAAAGCACGGTTCACCAGTGTTCTGAGCCGCGTGTGGACGGGTGGCTCCAGTTCCAGCATCGAATTGGCTTCGATGCCGTCGAAAGCCCTGAGATGGCTACGGTCCTGTCCGATACCGCGACTGTCTGGAATGCCGGCCGGATTCTGGCGGCCGAAACGGCGGTCGCGCAGCAGCCGGTTGACGTCGTCGAAGCCGCCAAAGCACCAGAAGCCGAATTCTTCCCAGAAGAAGGCATTCGATGCGCCGTGCAGAAATGCATAGGCCTCGTACGGGTTCTGAAAAAAGGCAGGCTCGTGCGGATCGAGCCGCAGGTGTCGCGTGGCTGGATCAAAGACCAGGCCGGGTGGCGTCAATTTGCTCATGCCAGACCAATAGCGCGGCTTGCCAGTCCGGTTCCAGACCGTATGTTGGCGCCCGCAACCCAATGCGTTGAGCCAGCCGACAAGGCTGCGGAAAGTCTGATTTGATGAAGGTGATCGTTGTCGGTGCGGGTATTGCCGGCCTCTCGACGGCGTGGTCGCTGGTCAAGGCGGGTCACAGCGTTTCGGTCGTCGAGCAGGGGCCGATCCCGAACCCGCTGGCCGCGTCGGGCGACCATCATCGCATCATCCGCCGCGCCTATCGCGCGGGGACCGGCTACGGCCGGCTGATCACCGAAGCCTACCAGGCCTGGGACGAGATGTGGGCCGATCTCGGCGAAAGCCACCTCGATCCCAGAGGATTTGTCTGCATTTCGCGCGAGCCCGGCGACGAGGCCGAGGAATATCGCGAGGGCCTGGAAGAAGGCAATTTTCCGTTCGAACTGCTGGAGCCCGATGCAGCCGTGAAACGCTGGCCGTTTCTGGAAGCCGGGTCGTTTCGCTACGCCTATTTCTCGACCGAAGGCGGCGCCCTGCATTGCCGCAAGATCGCGTCCGGCCTGGCAAAGTGGCTGCGCGCCAACGGCGCCAATGTCTACGAAAACAGCAAGGTGGTCGAGGTCGACGCCGAAGCCGGCCACATCGTGCTCGAAAGCGGCTCGACGATGCAGGCCGACCGCATCGTCGTCGCCGCCGGCGCCTGGGTGCTAAAACTGTTTCCAGAACTGGATGGAGAATTGAAGACCTATCGAACCGCACTTGCCTATGTCGAACCGCCGGCCGACCTCAAGGCGGCCTGGCAGGCGGCACCGGTCGTGCTCGATGTCGGCGGCGCGATCGACGGCTATGTGATCCCGCCCTCCGGCGGCGCCGGCATGAAGTTCGGGTCCGGGCTGCACAAGGTGCCGACCAGCGACGCCGATTGGAACCGCGAGCCGGTGGCGGGCGAGGGCGAGGCGATCCGCAACCTGTTTTCGCCGCCGATCGCCCGCATCGAAGAGTATCAGGTGACCGAAGTCGTCACCTGCGCCTACACTTTCACATCAGACGAAAAATTCATGGCGCATGAAAAGGGCAAATGCCTTGTTGTCTCGGCATGCTCCGGCCACGGCTACAAGTTCGGCGCTGCGGTCGGCAGGCGCGTTGCCGCTGCTGTCGGCGATGGGGATATCGCCGGTCTGAAGGCATGGCTGCGGGCGGAGGTCGCCTGAAACACGAGGCCAAATCCGCAGCGGTTCAATGATTGAGTTCGTCTGCGGCGGCAATGACTTCGGACACAATCGCCCGCACGTCATCCAAGGTCGTCCTGTGATTGACGAAACACGCCCGCAGCGCGAACTGACCGTTGATCGTTGCATTCGACAGATACACGCGGCCGCGCGCGATCACGCGGCGCAGGATCGCTTCGTTGTCCTTAGAGCGGTGACGGAAACAGACCGCGCTTAGCGATACCGGCGCAAGCTGCTCAAGCTCCGGCTGTGAAGCGATTGCCTGTGCCAGCATCTGGGCATGGTAGAGATCGCGCGCGATGGCTTCGCGATAGGCACGGCGCCCGTGATACTGCAGCGACATCCAGAGCTTCAGCGCACGGAAGCGCCGAGACAGTTCGATCGACTCTTCAAAGAATGCAAATGCTTCCGTTGGGTCTTCGCTCAATATCCTGACGTAGTCGTCGCTGTGCGAGAAAGTCGTGCGCGCAATGTCTGGGTGACGATTGAGCAGGCAGCCGCAATCGAGTGGCTGATAGAGCCACTTGTGCGCATCGAGCGACAGCGAATCCGCCAAAGACAGTCCCTGGAACTTTTCCGGGACGGCCAGCGCCGCCAGTCCCCCATAGGCCCCATCGACATGCATCCACAACGCTTCCCTACAGGCAATGTCTGCGATTTCGGGAAGGGGATCGATCGCACCGGAGATGATGGTGCCGACCGTGGCCACGATGGCGATGGGCATGTTGCCGATGGCGCGGTCGGCGGCAATAGCTGCCTGGAGGGCATCCGTCCGCATCCTGAATTTGTCGTCGACAGGGATCAAACGGAGATTTTTTCTACCGATCCCCAACAGCGCCACGGCCTTGGGAATGGACATGTGCACTTGCTCGGAAGCATAGATCACGCACGGTCGCACGCCTGTTTCGTTGGCTGGCAGCTTCGCTTCCCGCGCCATCGCCAGGGCCATGAGGTTCGCCGTCGAGCCGCCGCCGCACAGGCTGCCTGTAAATCCGGGGCAACCGACAGCCTCCGCCAACCATTCGACGACGGCGCGTTCGATCGATGTCGCAGCCGGTGCCGAGCGCCACGACGTCACATTCTGATTGAGCACCGCAGCCAGCAATTCCCCCAGCGCGCCGATCGGTTCGCCGGAGCCGACGACATAACCGAAGAACCTGCCGGTTGAAGGCCGCACATGCTCCGCTATCGACTTGAAATCCTGCAAGACTTCCCGACCACGACCGCTCTCCTGCCAAGGCCGCGAGAAGAGTTCCGTCGTCTGTTTGCCGCTGGTCGTGGGATACGTCCGACGTTCCTCGAGGGAGGCCCAATAGCCTTTGGCAAGCGCCAAGGCTTCTTCGGCAAGGTCTGACAATTCCTGATTGGAAATTTCCAGGTCGCGCATGCCCTCAGCCCAACGGAGATCCGCTGCGACGCAGGGTACGCCATGCGCGCTAATCCTGGCAATGCCTGGGAATATGCACCCGCCGCCAGCCCGATAAACCTTCGCGGACCAACACACGACGCGCGACGGCCTGGTAGGAGGCGGGGACATCGATGACGCGCCTTTGTTCCGGCCGCACCAGCACCTCCTCGGCGATGCTGTCATATTGTGCGGGAATGACGACGCGCCGCGTGCGTTCGGGCTGGATCACGATGGTCTCTGCGACGCGTTCGTAGCGCGCCTTGTGCCATACCTTGCACAGCACCTTGCGGCCATGGATGACGCGCCATTCCCAGGAATAGCCGCCGCCATCGACCCGGACCGTACGGTAGACGGTGCGGGTGACGGCCGGTACGATCTGGTAGGTCACTTGCGCCGGAACGGTCATCACGACGCGCTCGCGCGTGCCATAGATAGGGGCGATATAGTCGACCTGCTGACCGGGCGGACTGATCATCACGTCTTCATAGACCGTGTCATAGACGGCCGGACTGCGGACCGGCTCATAACATTCGACGGCGCGGCCGCCGGCCGCCGTCTGCGAAATCGTGCCGAGCACGGTCAGCCCGGCAATGGTGAAGCATGCGGTTTTCCCGGGCATGACACTCCCCCTGTTGAACTCTATGCATAAGTTCAACGTTGAATTGTAGAGGAAGCCGTCTCGGAAAAAAGCGGTTTCGGCGCATTTCGTTAAGTGACGCGGTTAAGAAACTGCTACGTTGCGGGGCCGGCGATGCGGCTCCGGACCCGCGGAAGCATCCGCCGCCGCGAATCCTTGGTCAGAAAGCTTGATTCGACTTACCCAGATGGCTAGGAGGGGTCGGCCTTGCACAAGGACGAGCCGGCATCCTATTTACGGAATAACGATCCAGAACCGATTCTGCCCGATCTGCCGGCATTCCCGGCGCCGGAATCCCACCGCGAGATAAGAGATACCTGATGAAGAACCCCGTCGAAACCTACATGAACCTCGTTCCGATGGTGGTCGAACAGACCAATCGCGGCGAGCGGGCCTACGACATTTTCTCGCGCCTCCTCAAGGAGCGCATCATTTTCATCACCGGTCCGGTCGAGGACGGCATGGCGACGCTGGTCTGCGCGCAGCTTTTGTTCCTCGAAGCCGAGAATCCTAAGAAGGAAATCAACCTCTACATCAATTCGCCGGGCGGCGTCGTCACCTCGGGCATGGCGATCTACGACACCATGCAGTTCATCAAGCCGGCCGTGTCGACGCTCTGCATCGGCCAGGCGGCTTCGATGGGTTCGCTGCTCCTGACTGCCGGTCACAAGGACATGCGCTTTGCCACGCCGAACGCCCGCATCATGGTTCACCAGCCTTCCGGCGGCTTTCAGGGCCAGGCGTCCGACATCGAGCGCCATGCCCTGGATATCATCAAGCTGAAGCGTCGCCTCAACGAGGTCTACGTCAAGCACACCGGCAAGAGCTATGAAGAGATCGAGAAAACGCTCGACCGCGACCATTTCATGACCGCCGACGAAGCCAAGGATTTCGGCCTCATCGACAAGGTCATTTCGTCGCGCGAGGCGGCCGAAGGGGCGCTGGCATAAAGGCAAGTTGGCAGTTGGATGGCACCATCACGCGCTTTTGGCGCGTCTTGCGGCATTTCGGCCACAATTGGCTGTTCCCTCGGGGGACAGGATTGCCTACGTTAAGGCTATGTTGAGTTTCGGCGGCTTAGCTTTATGCGGGGTTGTCGCGAATCATTGCCACGTTTTCTGATTTGTGTTTCGTACGGAATGCGTTGCGGGAGCCGGGACACACTGGCGGCGGCGGATTCCCGCGATAGATAGAGTATGCGCCCTTTCAGCCAGACCATCGGCGGGCGGCCATGAAAGGACATGAAAATGAGCAAGGTCGGCAACAACAGCGGCGATTCCAAGAACACGCTTTACTGCTCGTTTTGCGGCAAAAGCCAGCACGAAGTGCGCAAGCTGATCGCCGGTCCGACGGTCTTCATCTGCGACGAGTGCGTCGAACTCTGCATGGACATCATCCGTGAAGAGAACAAGACCTCGATGGTGAAGTCGCGCGAAGGCGTGCCGACACCGCAGGAGATCCTCAAGGTTCTCGACGACTATGTCATCGGTCAGCCCTACGCCAAGCGCGTGCTGTCGGTGGCGGTCCACAATCACTACAAGCGCCTCGCGCATGCCGGCAAGAACAACGATGTCGAACTGGCGAAGTCCAACATCCTTTTGATCGGCCCGACCGGTTGCGGCAAGACGCTGCTGGCGCAGACGCTGGCCCGCATCATCGACGTGCCGTTCACCATGGCTGACGCGACGACGCTGACCGAAGCCGGCTATGTCGGCGAGGACGTCGAAAACATCATCCTGAAGCTGTTGCAGTCGGCCGACTACAATGTCGAGCGCGCCCAGCGCGGCATCGTCTACATCGACGAAATCGACAAGATTTCGCGCAAGTCGGACAATCCCTCGATCACCCGCGACGTGTCGGGCGAGGGCGTGCAGCAGGCGCTCTTGAAGATCATGGAAGGCACCGTCGCCTCCGTGCCGCCACAGGGCGGCAGGAAGCACCCGCAGCAGGAATTCCTGCAGGTCGACACAGCCAACATCCTGTTCATCTGCGGCGGCGCCTTCGCCGGGCTGGACAAGATCATCTCGGATCGCGGCCGCAAGACGTCGATCGGCTTCGGCGCGGTCGTCGCTTCGCCGGAGGATCGCCGCACTGGCGATGTTTTCCGCCTGGTCGAGCCCGAGGATCTGTTGAAGTTCGGTCTCATCCCTGAGTTTGTCGGCCGTCTGCCGGTCCTGGCGACGCTGGAAGATCTCGACGAACCGGCGCTGATCCAGATCCTGACCGAGCCGAAGAACGCGCTGGTCAAGCAGTATCAGCGGCTGTTCGAGATGGAAAATGTCGACCTGACCTTCCATGAGAACGCTCTTTCGGCGATCGCCAAGCGCGCCATTGAGCGCAAGACCGGCGCGCGCGGCCTGCGTTCGATCATGGAGGCGATCCTGCTCGACACGATGTTCGAGCTTCCCGCACTCGAAGGCGTGCGCGAAGTGGTGATTTCGGAGGAGGTGGTGACCGGCAGTGCCCGGCCGCTCTACATCTACTCCGAGCAGAAGGAAAAGAAGGGCAATGTCAGCGCCTGACATGAGCCCGCAGCGAAATTCTGAAACGGCGCCGCAAGGCGCCGTTTTGCTGTCGCACAGCGGTTTTGCGCGGCGTACGGGCTGGCGTCGCAAATGTGTCACTCGCGGACGGGTTGGGAGTGCGGATTTGGACACGCCCCTTGATCTTTGGGGGTCGTGCATCCAACTAACTGGAGAAGGCCGAGGTGCCCGATTTCTGTGCTGTAAAACTCCCGTCACAAACGGTGGTAGGCGGAACGATCCCCGGTCGTTAATATAAGATTCGCGGTTGGCTCAATTAGCGGCCGCGACATGAAAGGTTGGACAATGGCCAAAGTATCCAAGGCACCCAGCGACGGCGTCTTCGCAGTTCTCCCACTGCGCGACATCGTGGTGTTCCCGCACATGATCGTTCCGCTCTTCGTCGGGCGTGAGAAGTCGATCAAGGCGCTGGAAGAGGTGATGGGTCAGGAAAAGCAGATCCTGCTTGCCACCCAGATGAATGCCGCCGATGACGATCCCGAGCCCGATGCCATTTTCGACATCGGCACGCTCGCCAATGTGCTGCAATTGCTCAAGCTGCCCGACGGCACCGTCAAGGTTCTGGTCGAGGGCGCCTCGCGTGCGAAAATCGTCTCGTTCACCGACCGTCCCGATTTCCACGAGGCCCGCGCCGCGGCGCTGGTCGAGCCGGAAGAGGAAGAGGTCGAGGTTGAGGCGCTGGCGCGTTCGGTCGTCACCGACTTCGAGAATTACGTCAAGCTGAACAAGAAGATCTCGCCCGAAGTGGTGGGTGCTGCCAGCCAGATCGACGACTACTCCAAGCTCGCCGACACGGTTGCCTCGCATCTCGCCATCAAGATCCCTGAGAAGCAGGAGATGCTGGCCACGCTGTCGGTCAAGGAGCGGCTGGAAAAGGCGATGGGCTTCATGGAAGCCGAAATCTCCGTCCTGCAGGTGGAGAAGCGCATCCGCTCGCGCGTCAAGCGCCAGATGGAGAAGACGCAGCGCGAGTACTACCTGAACGAGCAGATGAAGGCGATCCAGAAGGAACTCGGCGAAGGCGAGGACGGCCGCGACGAGGCCGCCGAGATCGAGGCGCGCATCAAGAAGACCAAGCTCTCCAAGGAGGCCCGCGAAAAGGCGGAAGCCGAGTTGAAGAAGCTCCGGACGATGTCGCCGATGTCGGCTGAATCGACGGTCGTGCGCAACTATCTCGACTGGATCCTGTCGATCCCGTGGGGCAAGAACTCCAAGGTCAAGCAGGACCTGGCTTTCGCGCAGAACGTGCTCGATACCGACCATTTCGGCCTCGACAAGGTCAAGGAGCGCATCGTCGAGTATCTCGCCGTGCAAAGCCGCCAGAAGAAGCTGAAGGGGCCGATCCTGTGCCTCGTCGGCCCTCCCGGTGTCGGCAAGACCTCGCTCGGCAAGTCGATCGCCAAGGCGACTGGACGCGAGTTCATCCGCATGGCGCTGGGCGGCGTGCGTGACGAGGCCGAGATCCGTGGCCACCGGCGCACCTATATCGGCTCGATGCCCGGCAAGGTCATCCAGTCGATGAAGAAGGCCAAGAAGTCCAACCCGCTCTTCCTGCTCGACGAGATCGACAAGATGGGCCAGGACTTCCGTGGCGATCCGTCATCGGCGTTGCTCGAGGTCCTCGATCCGGAACAGAACTCGACGTTCATGGACCACTACCTCGAGGTCGAATACGATCTGTCGAGCGTCATGTTCGTGACGACGGCGAACACGCTGAACATCCCGGCGCCCTTGATGGACCGCATGGAGATCATCCGTATCGCCGGCTACACCGAGGACGAGAAGATCGAGATCGCCAAGCGGCACCTGATGCCTAAGGTGATCCGCGATCACGCGCTGCAGCCGAAGGAGTTTTCCGTCGGTGAGGACGCGATCCGCGCCATCGTCCAGACCTACACCCGTGAAGCGGGCGTCAGAAGCCTGGAGCGCGAGCTAATGAAGCTCGGGCGCAAGGCGGTGACCGAGATCCTGAAGACGAAGAAGAAGACGGTGAACATCACGGCGGCGAACCTCGCCGATTACCTCGGTGTTGAACGCTTCCGCTTCGGTCAGGTCGAGGCTGACGATCAGGTCGGTGTCGTTACCGGACTCGCCTGGACGGAAGTCGGCGGCGAGTTGCTGACGGTCGAAGGCGTCATGATGCCCGGCAAGGGCCGCATGACGGTGACCGGCAATTTGCGCGACGTGATGAAGGAATCGATTTCGGCGGCGGCCTCCTATGTCCGCTCGCGCGCCGTCGATTTCGGCATCGAGCCGCCGCTGTTCGACAAGCGCGACATCCACGTGCACTTGCCGGAAGGCGCCACGCCGAAGGACGGCCCGTCTGCAGGTGCTGCCATGGCGACAGCCATTGTATCGGTACTGACGGGTATTCCGGTCCGGGCGGATGTGGCGATGACCGGCGAGATAACGCTTCGCGGCCGCATCCTGCCGATCGGCGGGCTCAAGGAGAAGCTGCTCGCCGCACTGCGCGGCGGCATCAAGAAGGTGCTGATCCCGGAAGACAATGCCAAGGATCTGGCGGAGATTCCGGACAATGTGAAGAACGGCATGGAGATCATTCCGGTCTCACGTGTCGGCGAGGTGTTGCGCCACGCGCTGGTGCGTATGCCGGAGCCGATCGAATGGGTCGAGCCGGTCAATCCGCCGGCTGCGACAGACAGTGCCGACGACGCTGGAAAGTCCCTGGCGCATTAGAGCGCCGGGCGTCCATCTGGACGCACAAAGGACGCTCTAACGCCCAGACTTGCGCATGGCCCTTGCCGCAAACCGGCTACGGTTTTCGGGGCCATGCGTTGGTTTTCGTCGAGGTTGCAGCGCACAAACGGAGAGCCGGGCCTGACGCCCGGCTTTTTCATGTGAAAAACCCCGGAATTCCGGGCTTTTTCCGCTTTTTTCCTGCCTTTTCGACTTGGTTGCGGGAGCGCTTCTTTCTAAAGTCCGTTTCCTGCCGGATGAGTCGATAGTTCCGGTGTTCTCATGGAAGGGAATTTTTATGAACAAGAACGAACTGGTGTCCGCTGTCGCCGACGCCGCGAGCATTTCGAAGGGTGACGCGCAGTCGGCGGTCGATGCGGTATTTTCCGTGATCACCGGCGAACTGAAGAAGGGCGGCGATGTCCGGCTTGTCGGCTTTGGCAATTTCACCGTGTCAAAGCGTGCCGCCTCGACCGGCCGCAATCCTCAGACCGGCGCCGAAGTGAAGATCCCGGCGCGTACCGTGCCGAAGTTCTCGGCCGGCAAAGGCCTCAAGGACGCAGTCAACTAAGCGTTTTTTCTTTTCAGAGACCTCAGAAAAGCCGGGCTTGCCCGGCTTTTCATTTTGGTGCCCTACGTTGGTTCATGCGACCAGAAAAGCCGGGCTTGCCCGGCTTTTCATTTTGGTGCCCTACGTCGGTTCATGCGACCAGAAAAGCCGGGCTTGCCCGGCTTTTCATTTTGGTGCCCGACGCTGACGCGACGCGGCCGGCTTATGCGGTCGGCGCATCAGTGCGCATAAGACCTTCCTCCTTGAGATCCGCCCAAAGTGCTGCGGGCAGTTTCGCATCGAGCAGCGAGCGATTGCTCTCGACCTCGCTCGGCCGTTGGCCACCGGGGATCACCGAAACGACTGAAGGATGCAGCAGCGGGAATTGCAGGGCGGCCTCGATCAGCCTGACACCATGACGCTTGCAGACGTTCTCGATCCCGGCGACCCGGTCGAGTATGTCCTTCGGCGCTTCGGAGTAGTTGTAGTAGGCTCCGGGCTTCGGCCCTGTTGCGAGGATGCCGGAGTTGTAGGGTCCGCCGAGAACGATGCCGATGCCGCGTGCCTGGCAGAGCGGCAGGAAGGACGTCAGCGCCTCCTGTTCCAAGAGCGTATAGCGCCCCGCCAGCAGGAACAGGTCGAAGTCGCCGCGCTCAGCCAGCGTCTGCGCGACCTGCCACTCATTGATGCCGCCGCCGAACGCCTTGATCACGCCCTGGTCGCGCAGCGACAGCAGGCCGTAATAGCCCGAGCGCATGAACTCCTCGATGCGCCGGTCGGAGGCTTCCTTGCTGCCATGCGTGAAGATGTCGACATCGTGCACGAAGAGTATGTCGATCCGATCGACGCCGAGGCGCTCAAGCGAGGCTTCGAACGAGCGCATGACGCCGTCATAGCTGTAGTCGTACACCTCGCGGCGTGATGGCGTGTCGAAGAACTTGCCGATGCCGGTGCGCTCTTCGGGCGGGCAGGCACGCATGATGCGGCCGACCTTGCTCGACAGCACATAGTCGTCGCGCTTCTTGCCGCGCAGGAACGGGTTGAGCCGCGTTTCCGAGAGGCCGAGCCCATAGAGCGGCGCGGTGTCGTAGTAGCGGCAGCCGGTCGCCCAGGCGGCCTCCAGCGTGGCGTTGGCGTCCTCGTCGGAGACGGCACGGTAGAGATTGCCGAGCGGCGCCGCGCCGAAGCCGAGCTCGGTGAAACTGATGCCGCCATTGCCGATGCGGTCGAAATGCCGTGTCTTCATATCCTGCTGTTTGCCTCGCCTGATTTGTCTGACATGACACTATCACGCCTGTGATCAGGCAAAAGCATAGCTGCGCGTTGGACACGCATTTTCACGGTTGCTAGCATAACGAAATCAAGCTGTTCGTGGCAGCAAGAGCGGCAAATACCAGGGTGATTTTTCAATGGCGGGTTTGCGGTGAGCGACAAGAGCAAAAGCCTGTTCGAGACCTCACTTGAGGAGCTGGGTGGCGTGCTGGCACGCATCGACGAAAGCCGGATCGACGCCGCCTGCAAAACGCTAGCCGGCGCGCGACAGATCGTCGTCTATGGCTGCGGCCGCGAGGCCTTGCAGGTCAAGGGTTTTGCCATGCGGCTCTACCATTTGGGGCTGCCGGTTTCCGTGGTCGGCGACATGAACACGCCGCCGCTGGGGCAGAGCGATGTCTTCCTGGTCAGTTCCGGGCCGGGAGAAACCTCGACCGTGCTGACCCTGATGCAGGTCGCGCGCCAAGCAGGTGCAACCAATCTCCTGCTGACCGCCCAGGCCGAAGGCAGCGCGACAAGGCTTGCCGACTTCACGCTGCTCATTCCCGCGCAGACCATGGCCAACGATCAGGGGGCGCAAAAAACATCGGTCCTGCCGATGGGCTCGGTGTTCGAAGGCGCGCTGTTCCTGCTGTTTGAGGTGATGGTGCTGAAGCTTAGGGAATTGACCGGCGCGTCGCCCGAAGCCATGCGCGCCCGCCACACCAACATGGAATAGATCATGCGCTATGAACTGATGCTGCCACACCAGATCCGCAGGGCGATCGCCGAGAATTGGCCGGTCGCTCTGCCGCTCGGCGTGCTGGAATACCATGGCGAGCATATGGCCGTCGGCATGGACACGCTGGCCGTCATCAAGACGCTGGAGCTGTTCGAAAAGGAGAAGGACGTCGTCATCCTGCCGCCCTTCTACTACGGTGCGGCAAGCTATGCGGTGGCGCCGCCGGAAGGCAGCGGCTCGGTGCAGGTCGGCGGCAATGCGCTGGCGCCGTTCGGCGAGGAACTGTTCTACAGCCTGCTGCGCATCGGCTTCCGCAACATCCACGCCATTATCCACCACCAGACCGAGAACTTTGTCGCCGGCATGCCGACCGATCTGGCGTTCAAGGCCGCCGGCCGCCAGGCGATCTTCCGCTTCCTCGAAAAGGAGCGCGGCGAGGGCTGGTGGGGGTCGCAGGCGATGGCGGACTATTATTCAGGACACGCGGCGGGTGAAAATTTCTTCAACTGGGTGCAGGTGCATCCGCTGATGTCGGCTGACATGAACGGCAAGTACCCGTTCGACCATGCCGGCATTGGCGAGACCTCGCTGATGCTGGCGCTATGCCCGGAGGCTGTCGATGCCAATCACTTCGCCGACAATACCGGCTGGTACACGGCGAGCGCCAAGGATGCTTCGGCAGAGCTCGGGCAGAAGGGCGTCGCCATGATCATGGACCACCTGCGGGCAATATTGGGACGCTAGCGCGCGGCTTCCCTTCTCCCACAAGGGGGAGAAGGTAAGAGGGCGCCATGCTACTTCACCGCGCCCGCGGTCATGCCCATGATCAGATAGCGCTCCAACGCGATGCCAATGACGGCGAGCGGCGCGATGGCCGCCGTCGCTAGTGCCGCCATCGACCACCAGTTGATGCCTTGCGAGCCGGTCTGGCTCGCCACCATGACGGGAATTGTCTTGGCGTCGGTCGAGGTCAAAAGGGCGGCGAAGAAATACTCGTTCCAGCACAGCACCATCGCCAGGATGAAGGCGGCGACCATGCCCGGCAGCGCGATCGGCATGACGATGCGGAAGAAGGCGCCCCAGATCGACAGCCCGTCAACAAGGGCGGCTTCCTCGAGCTCGACCGGGATCGAGTTGAACTGGTCGCGCATGATCCAGATGACGATCGGCAGCACCATCAGCGTGTAGAGCAGGATCAGTCCGATGCGCGTGTCGAGCAGGCCGACCTCGCGGTAGAGCACCAGGAAGGGCAGCGCCAGCACCACCGGCGGCAGGATCAGCTGCGACAGGAAGAAGAACGAGATGTCCTCGTTCTTGAACCAGGCGAAATGGTAGCGATAGCGGGTGAGCCCGTAGGCGGCGAGGCTGCCGATGATGATGGCGAGGCTCGACGCGCCGACCGAGGTGATCACCGAATTCATGAAGCGCTTGAGGAACTCCTCGCGCACGGTCGAGGTCTGGAAGATCGAGTCCGGCGACAGGCCGAGCGAACGCCAGCCCTTCCAGTCCGGCTGGAAGTCGACGAAGGGGATGAGATGGCCTTGCGTGACGTCGACTGCGGTCTTGAACGAGGTCGTGATCGTCCAATAGATCGGGAACAGGCAGATGAACGCCCAGAAGGCCAGCGCGCCATAGATGAAGACGCGGCTGGCGAGGAAGCTCGCCGGCGAGCGGATCTCCGAGGCGACATATTCGGTGGTCTGAATGCTCATCGGGCTCACTTCACCCCCATCTTGCTTTAATTGACATTGCGGACAAAACGGTTGGCAAATTTCAACAACCACGTGACGAACACGACGATGATCACCAGATAGGCCATTGCTAGCATGGTTCCGTAGCCGACATTCGAGCGGTCGCGGTATTCGCGGTAGATGAAGCTCGACACGGAATCGGTGGCGCCGCCGGGGCCGCCGGACGTCACGGTGATGATGATGTCGGCAAGCTTCAGCTTGAAGATGATGCGCAGGACCACCGCCGTCACCGACACCGGCAGCATCAGCGGGAAGGTGACCTGCCAGAAGGTCTGCCACGCATTGGCGCCGTCGACGCGTGCGGCTTCGAGCACCTCGCGCGACATCGCCTGCAGCCCGGCCAGCAGCATGATCATCATGAACGGAATGAAGGTCCAGGCATCCAGTATCATGATCGATATGCGCGCGATGATCGGATCTGAGAAGAAGGCGGGATTTTCCCAGCCGAGATGGCGCGCCAGCGTTGCGGCCGGTCCGAACCTGTATTCCATCAGCGATTTGCCGATCATCCACGACACCGCGACCGGCGACAGCATCAGCGGCATCAGGAAGACGACGCGGAAGAATTTTCGCGCCCGGATCTGGGCATTGAGGAGCAGCGCCAAGCCGAAGGCAATGACATATTCGACCGCCACCGCCAGCACGTAGAGCACCATGTTGAACAGCGCGTTGCGGTAGTAGGGATCGCCCAGCATCTGCCAGAAATTGTCGAGCCCGTTGAACCGGCGGCCGCTGAAGGAACTGAGGTTCCAGTCGGTGAGTGCGATGTAGAAACCGAACAGCGTCGGGAAGATCACCATGGCGATGGTGAACAGCAGCGCCGGCAGCAGAAACAGGGCACGCTGGCCGTCTTCGCCGCGCGTCAGCACCTGGCCGACACCGATCGCCACGCCCCACAGCACATAGGCATAGACGACGGGGCGCCAGGTCTCGAAGCCGATCGTATCGGGGCTGCCCTTGTAGAGGATCTCCAGCACGATCGTCGCCAGCAGGCCAAGCGTCGCAACGGCCATCAGCGCCCAGCCAAGGCGTTTACGGCCTGGAGAGATCAGATCGGAAGTGCCGGCATCTGCCGGCCACGGGTTCGCGGTCGATGTCTGGTCAGCCACAAATCTCGCCCGTTTGAAGGCTCTCGAGGAGCCGGAGCCTGTCTAAAGTGGTCCGGCGTTGCCGCCGGACCACGGTTCATAGGCCAGCCTACATGCCGAGCGAAGCTTTGTAGAGCTTGATCTGGTTGTCGCGGCCGATCTGGTCGGTCAGCTTCTCCCATGCCGCCGCGATGGCGTCGGCGCCTTCCTGCGCCTTCATCTTGCCCGCGAAAGTGTTGGCCAGGATGTCCTCGGCGGCGCTGTAGTACTGGAAGATGCCGGGGATGCGTGGCTCGATCGCCGCGTTCGGATGGTTGTAGCTGTCGGATTCCGATTTGAGGTAGGAGGTGATGAAGGCCTCGTCGTAGCCGGCCGCCACCCATTCGGGAATGTCGAAATGCGAGTTGCGGTAAGGCTGGAAGCCCGACGGATACATCGCCGTCCAGATCGACAGGTCCTTGCCGCCGAGATGGGCTGCAGCGGACCATGCCGCCTTCTTCTTCTTTTCGTCGGCATCGACGCGGGCCATGACATAGACGCCCCAGCCGAGATAGGCGCAGTTGGGCGCATAGTTCGGGCCGCTGGCGAGCTTGTCCCAGGCGCCGGTCTTCGCATTGTAGACATCGTCCGAGCCCGGCAGGATCGAGAAACCGGTGACGTCGCCGACGACGGAAGAGTCGTTGGTCTTGACGTTGGAGCCGACGTCGCCCCACCAGGTGACCATCGAGCCGGTGCCGGCCAGGAACTGCTGGAAGGCGGTCGTGTTCGGATCGGCGTTGATCTGGTCGGCGGGTTCGGAGGGCAGCGCGTCGATGACGTCCTGGATGGCGCGCACCCAGGCCGGATTGTTGACGCGCGGCTTCATCGTGTCGGCGTCGAACAGCCAGGCCTTGTCGTCGGGGTGCTTGGCATAGGCGGTGGCGCGGCTGCCAAGGAAATAGAAGCCGAAGCCGCCCCAGGGCTTCGGCGCGTCGAGATAGCCATAGACGTCCTGGTCCTTGAGCTTCTTGCCCTTCAGGAACTTGGTCACCGCCTGAACCTGCTGCCAGGTCTTCGGCACGCCCCATTCACCTTCGCCGCCGCCGTCCTTCCAGGCCGTGGCGAGGTCGGCATCGGCGAACACGTCGGTGCGGTAGTTGAAGTTGTGCGCGTCGCCGTCGACGGTCACGCGGTATTGCTTGCCGTCCCAGGTGCCGACCGGCGGCTTCAGATAGCTGACCAGATCGTCGAAATCGATCTGGGTCTTGACCCAGTCGGGCATTTCCGACGTCAGGCCCTTGCCGCAGACATCGCCTTCGAACGGCGCGCCCATTTCGATGATGTCGAAGTCGACGGTCCCGGTCGCGATCGACTGCTGCAGGCGGGCGTTGTAGTCGGCCTGCGCCAGGTCGATCCAGTTGATCTTGGCGCCGGTATAGGTCTCCCATGGCTTCAGGAAGCCGCGGAACAGCACATTGTGCAGGTTCTGGTTGTTGAGACCCATGAAGGTCAGCTCGACGCCGGCGAATTCGCCTTCCTTGACATTGGCCTTGGTGGCTTCGAGGCAGAGTTCACCGACCTTCTGGAAATCGGCGTCCGTCGGCTGGCCTTTGCCGACGCCGGGGATCTGCAGGATTTTTGTGCGCAATTCGCTTGCCGCGGAGGCCGGGCGCGTCAAGGTGCCAAGTCCGGCGCCGGATGCGGCTGCGATCGCGGCCATGCTTGCCGCACCCTTCAATATGTCGCGCCTTGTGGCGCCGGCTCGAACCAGTTTGTCGTAAAGACCCGTTCTCATCGCCTATTCCTCCCAGAACATCAGTGTGAATAAATCGGCCAACTGTCGGACGCCGGAGCGCCAACGATGCTCCCGTTTCGGAAACGAATTAGGCAGGACCCCACCCTGCGTCGATTGAAGTTCCGATTGCGGATCGGGCACCGACATTTTGACCAGCGCCTGCCACTATTCTCACAACCCAACGCCGTGTCAACGAGAGCGGGTTTTTATCTATAAGGGACCGACTTGCCCTGGCAGGTCGCGTTGGTTAGCTTCTGCGCCTACGGCTAATGGAGCCGATGGGGGAGACATGGCGCAAGTCGCGATCAGCAAGGTGGCCAAGGCCTTTGGAACGGTCAAGGTTCTGCACGAAGTCAGCGTCGATATCGCAGACGGACAGTTCGTGGTGCTGGTTGGCCCTTCGGGTTGCGGCAAGTCCACGCTGCTCAGGATGGTGGCCGGGCTGGAGACCGTCTCCGCCGGCACGATCGCCATCGGCGACCGCGTCGTCAATCATCTGCCGCCGGCCAAGCGCGACATCGCCATGGTGTTCCAGAACTATGCGCTCTATCCGCATAAGACGGTCGAGCAGAACATGGCCTTCGCGCTCAAGCTCAGGAAAACCGATCCGGCCGTGGTCGCCGAGCGGGTCAAGCGCGCCGCCGACATCCTCGACCTCAATCCCTATCTGAAGCGCTATCCCCGCCAGCTTTCCGGCGGCCAGCGCCAGCGCGTGGCCATGGGCCGCGCCATCGTGCGCAATCCGCAGGTGTTCCTGTTCGACGAGCCGCTGTCCAATCTCGACGCCAAGCTGCGCGTGCAGATGCGCACCGAGATCAAGGAACTGCACCAGAGGCTGAAGACCACCACCATCTACGTCACCCACGACCAGATCGAGGCCATGACCATGGCCGACAAGATCGTTGTCATGCGCGACGGCCGCATCGAGCAGGTCGGCGCGCCGCTGGAACTGTTCGACCGCCCGGCCAACCTGTTTGTCGCCGGCTTCATCGGTTCGCCTTCGATGAACCTGCTCAAGGGCACCATGCGCAAGGGCGACAAGCCCGGTGTCGACATCGCAGGCACGCTGTTCCCGATCGGATCGGGCAATGCCGCGCAGGACAGTCAAGCGGTCGTCTATGGCGTGCGACCGGAGCACCTCGAGATCCATCCCGACGGCGTGCCGGCGAAGATTTCGGTGGTCGAGCCGACCGGCTCGGAAACGCTGGTGTTCCTGCGCTTCGGCGAAGGCGAGATGGTGGCGCTGTTTCGCGAGCGCCACGACTTCAAGCCGGGCGATACGCTGAAGCTGAAGCCAAGGCTCGACCAGATCCATCTTTTCGACGCAGAGACCGGCAAGCGTCTCTGATCTCAACTCACGAGGAATACCATGCTCAAAGGCATCAACCCGCTGCTCAATGCCGACGTGCTGCAGGCATTGCGGGCAATGGGGCATGGCGATGATCTGATCATCGCCGACACCAATTTTCCGTCCGATTCGGTGGCGCGCCAGACGGCGCTCGGCCGCGTGCTGCGCATCGATGCCTCGGCCGCGCAAGTGGTCAAGGCGGTGCTGTCGCTCTACCCGCTCGACACCTTCGTCGACGATTCGGCCGCGCGCATGGAAATCGTCGGCAAGCCGGACGAGATTCCTGCAGTGCAGAAGGAAGTGCAGAAGGAAGTCGATAAGGCCGAGGGCAAGTCGTGGCCGATGATCGCGGTCGAGCGCTACGCCTTCTACGAGCGCGCCAAACAAGCCTATTGTGTCATCCAGACCGGCGAACGCCGCTTCTATGGCTGCTTCGCCTTCCGCAAGGGCGTCGTGCCGCCGGATGCGGAGTAGCGGCATGGCTTCGGGCAAGCCGGTCGTCATATTGGGTGTGTTCGTCGCCGACACCGCCTACAGGGCGCAGCGGCAGCCGCGCATGGGCGAAACGATCCTCGGCACATCCTTCGCGCTGGGTCCCGGCGGCAAGGGCTCGAACCAGGCGGTGGCCGCCGGCAAGCTCGGCGCCGACGTCACCTTCCTCACCCGCCTCGGCGTCGATCCCTTCGCCGACATGGCCAGGCAGACCTGGGCGCAGGCGGGCGTCAAGGATGCCGTCATCGATACGCCGGAAAGCTACACCGGCGCGGCCTACATCTTCGTCGAGGAGACGACCGGCAACAACGCCATCATCGTCAGCCCCGGTGCTGCCATGCTGATCTCTCCAGCCGATATCGAAGCCAATGCCGCATTGATCAGCAATGCCGGTGTCTTTGTCACGCAGCTCGAACAGCCGATCGAAGCAGCCATGCGGGCGCTGGAGATCGCGCGTAGGGCAGGGGTGACGACGATCCTCAATCCGGCCCCTGCGGCAAAGCTTCCCGACCGCATCTACACGCTCTGCGACTACTTCACACCCAACGAGACCGAGACGGAGGAACTGACCGGGATGAAGGTGTCCTCGGTCGACGAGGCGCGAGCCGCCGCCGACAGTCTGCTCAAAAAGGGGGTCGGCACAGTCATCGTCACGCTCGGCGACAAGGGCGCGCTTTTGCACTCGAAAGATCGCTCCGACCACGTTCCAGCCGTCAGCGCCGGCCCGGTGGTCGAAACCGCGGGGGCAGGCGATGCCTTCAATGGCGGGCTTGCGGCAGCACTTTCGAGGGGCGTGGAACCGCTGCAGGCGGTGCGCTTCGCTTGCGCCGTCGCCGGAATCTCGGTGACCCGGCCAGGGACTGCGCCATCCATGCCGACGCTGCAGGAGGTCGAGGCGCTGCTGGCGAGAGGATGATCTTGCGGGGCCAGACCTAGGCGCGGGCCAAAAGAACCTGAGTTACCTCAGGTCTCTTGCAAGACAACATTTTTGACAATCAATGTCGACATTTCTCCAAAGCCAAGGGCTTGATACCCTTGAGAGAAATGGCGCGAGTGACGGGGCTCGAACCCGCGACCTCCGGCGTGACAGGCCGGCACTCTAACCAACTGAGCTACACCCGCGCATGGCGAACACGTGTCAGCCGCGTTCGTCGTTGGGGCGCTGGATAAGGGGTTCGCCACCGGGTGTCAAGCGCACCAAACCATCATAACAGCAAACAGGAGAAGGTTTTTTGACAGCCGGCGTTTTGTTGGCAAAACCGGCATCCAACCAGGGCGTCCTGCGCTCATTTGGCCTTGCGAAGCGGACCCTGACCGCTTAAAGGTCCGGCCCGGAGCGGGCGATTAGCTCAGTTGGTAGAGCGCTTCGTTTACACCGAAGATGTCGGCGGTTCGAGCCCGTCATCGCCCACCATTCACACGATCTCCGGTGCGCACGATCTCCGGTGCGGTTGTCAGCCGTTTGGCGACATAGATGCTGTGGTCCGGCAATCCCGGCTCCCGCAACACTGCGAATCCGATGGCCCTGTAGAAGCGCAGCGCGTTGTGATTGTCCGGCATCACTTCGAGGCAAAGCCCGCGTGATCCGAGCGCGGCGAGCCTTTGCTCGAGAAAAGCCATCGCCCGCCGGCCGATGCCTTTTCCACGCGCTTGCGGCAACAGGTCGATATGACCGTGCGAAGGGTAGGCAGCCAGGGCCGGCGGAATGGTGAAGTCGCGATGATGGATCTGGTGGCGAGCCCAGTCGCTGCCGCTCCAGCGCGTGCGGTCGGGTCCGGGATCGGTCACCTGCGCGCGAAGGCGCGGATACCACCTTGCTGCCAGGCCTGCATTGAAAGCCTTTGTGTCTTTTGCACCCAGCAGATAGCCCGCGGCGCCCGTTGGCCCATCGACGATGAAAGCGAGGTCGGGCTCCAGCACCTGGTAGGGGATGGTGTAGATTTGGCCCAACAGATCCGGAGCGTCTTCGCGACCGGTTGCATCCTGGCCGGCATCACCGGTCTTGAGGCAGATCATGGCAAGTGCTGGATGGTCGGCCTCGGTCGCCTGGCGCAGGAAGAAGCCATCGCCGAAATCGATGATCATGGCGGAACGAGCCGGAAATCGCTGCCTTCGGGCAGCAACTGCCCACCATCGACGACGATGGTCGTGCCGGTGATGTAACTGGCATCGTCCGAGGCGAGGAACAGGAAGGCATTGGCGACGTCGCGCGGGCTGCCGAGGCGGCCAAGCGGGATGGAATCCTCCATGTTCTTGATGAACGCCTCGCCGCGATGCAGCTCGATCGCTTCGGTCAGGATGTTGCCGGGCTCGACGCCGTTGACGGTGATGCCGTAGCCGGAGAATTCCAGTGCCGCGGCGCGGATGAAGCCGTTGATGCCGGCCTTGCTGGCCGAATAGTGGCCATGGCCCGGGCTGGTGACATGCGGACCGGTGATGGAGGAGGTGTAGAGCATGCGGCCGAAGCGTTGCGCCTTCATCGGCACCAGGGCCGCGCGGCTGGCATTGAAGGTGCCGCGCAGATTGACCGCCATGACTCGGTCCCAGTCGTCGGCGCTGGTGTTCTCGATCAGCTGCCAGGGATAGATGCCCGCATTCTGCACGATGATGTCGAGACGGCCATGCTGCTTCAGCGCCAGCGCCACGGCGGCCTTGGCGTCGCTCATTTGCGAGATGTCGGTGCGGATGAAGGGGACGCCCAACTCGCCAGCGGTCGCTTGCCCGGCTTCGACTTCGGTGTCGGCGAGCACCAGCTGCGCTCCCTCTTCGGCAAAGCGGAGCGCAATGCCCTTGCCGATGCCGCGGGCGGCGCCGACGATGAGCGCCACCTTGTCTTTTAGCCGTCCTGTCATGCGAGCCGTCCTGTCATGCGAGTCTTTGGCGAATGGTTTGCTTGAAGGCGTCGAGCAGCACCGCGGCCAGCACCAGCAGGCCATGAATCACCTGGGTGAAATTGGCCGGCAGGCCCATCAAATTGATCGCCGTGTTGATGGCCGAGAGCAAAAGCACGCCGGCATAGACGCCGGGGAGGGTGCCGACGCCGCCTTTGAGGCTGACGCCGCCGATGACGACCGCGGCGAAGGCGTTGAACAGCAAGCCGACGCCGAGATTGGCGGTGGCGCCCGACGTGCGGATCGCCAGCAGCCAGCCAGCGAGGCCGGCGATGGCGCCGGCGAGCACGAAGGCGATGATGAGATTGCGGTTCACCCGGATGCCGGCGCGGAAGGTCGCCGTCTCGTTGCCGCCGATCATCACCAGATGCCGGCCGAACGGCGTCTTGGCCATGATCAGCGAAAAGACCACGAAACAGCCAACCGCGATCCAGGCGGTGAGCGGCAGGCCGACAAGGCGCTGGATGCCGAACCAGCGGATGGCCGGCGCCAGGTCCTGCGCCGAGCGGCCGCCCGACACGACCAACACGAGGCCGCGCACCCAGATGTAGGACGCCAGCGTGATGATGAAGGCGCTCATCTTCACCTTGACCACCAGATAGCCGTTGAAGGCGCCGATGAGACCCCCGACTGCCAGCGCCAGCAGCAGCGAAACCGGAACCATCAGCCACTCGGGATGCAGCTGCACGCCCATGCCGATGCCCGACGAGCAAAACAGGATGCCGACCGCCATGGCGCTGAGCGCTGCGACGGATTCGACCGACAGATCCATGTGACCGGCGATGATCACCAGCGCCAGGCCGATCGACATGACGCCGAGCACGCTCGAAGCCTCGATGATGTTGGCGAAGATACCGAGCTGAAAGTAGTTCGGGACGAAGATGGAGAAGACCACCAGCACGAACAGCAGCATGAACCAGACGAGGTTGTCGAGTACGAACTCCAGGGCTTTGCGTGTGCGCGGGTTCATGGGCTGATCCGGTTGGCGCCCCCGCGAAATCAACTCGATTCCGTCGGGTTCAGGCGCGGATTCAAATTCGCCACGGCATCCTTTCGGACGCGGCGTTGTGAAAAGGCAGGCTCCGGGCCGCTACGGCCCGGAGCGCTTCAGATGACTATTCCACCGACTTGACGGTGTCCGTCGGCGGCTTCTGGTTGCCCCAGAAGGCCGGATTATCGACGTTTTCCTTGGTGATCGCGGCACCGGGGATCTTGATGTTCGGACCCCAGGATTCCTTGGTCACGGTCGATTTCAGGCCGAGCACGTCGTATTCGCCGGGCTTGATTTCCTGCTTCTTGACGATCTTGTCCATGAACATGGCGACAGCCGCGGCCTGCGCGTAAAGCGGCTGCTCGATTTCGGCGTTGAGCCAGCCCTTGCGGATCAGGTCGAGGCCGACCGGAGCGCCGTTCGAGCTCATCAGCATGACGTCGCCCGGCTTCTTGCCGGCCGCCTCGAGCGAGGCGACGGCGGCGACCGATAGGTGCGCGGCATGGCTGAAGATCAGGTCGATGTCGGGATTGGCCAGCATCTGGTCGGCAACGATTGTGCCGGCATTGCTGGCTTCCCATTGCATGGCCGGAAGCGAGATGATCTTGACGTCCGGAAAAGCCTTCATCTTCTCCTCAAAACCCTTCTGGATGTCGAGCGTGTAGGGATCGCCGGGGTCGCCGAGCACCTGCAGAACCTTGCCCTTCACCGAGCCGTTCTTGGCTTTCAGCAGCTTCTCGGCCTGATCCGCGGCGACGTAGCCGATCTCGACCGTTCCGGCGACAGAGGTGAAGTCGGACGGGGTCGAGGTGATCTGGCGGTCGAACTCGACCACCGGGATGCCGGCAGCGCGTGCGGCTTCGATGGACGGTTTCAGCGCATTGAAGTCGACTGCAGCCAGGATGATGGCCGCCGGCTTCAGCGCGATGACGTCGTTCATCTGCGATTGCTGGGCGTCGGTCTTGTTGTCGGCGTTCAGCGTCTTCATCTCGTAGCCGGTCTGCTTCAGGAACAGTTCCAGCGCGCTCACCGAGCCGGTCTGGAACTCGTCCAGCAGGGTCGGCACCATATAGTAGACGATACCCTTGGACTGGGCGAATGCCGGCGTGAGCGTGGCAAAGGCCAGTGCAAGGATACCGAAGACAGCAAGAAGTATTCGCTTCATGTCGTTCGCTCCTCTTAAGCCGGACCCCTCTTTTGTCCCTCAGCCTGTCGGTCCGGCACCGGCAAGCGTCTCACCGGTGATCATGTTGATCACCGCGTCGGGACTTGTTTTATTGCGTGCGACATCGCCGGCCACGACGCCCTGGCGGATCACCACGATCCGGTCGGCGACCTGAAAAGCCTGCTGCATGATATGGGTGATGATGACGACGCCGATGCCCTGGTTGGCCACCTGGCGGATCATGTCGAGACCGCGCCGCGTCTGTTCGACACCGAGGGCGGCGAATGGTTCGTCGAGCAGCACCAGCTTGCCGCCCCAGTGCACGAAGCGGTTGAGTTCGATGGCTTGCCGCTGGCCGCCCGAAAGGTGCTCGACATTGGCGCGCAGCGAGGGAATGCGGGTGCCGGCATTGGCCAGCGCCTTTCCGACGACGGCTTCCATGGCGCGCTCGTCAAGCACGGGAATGCCGAGAAACTTGCGGGTGATCTCGCGGCCCATGAAGAAATTGGCGACCACGTCGACATTGGTGCACAGCGAGAGATCCTGGTAGACGGTCTCGATGCCGGCCGCCTTGGCCTCGGCCGGTGATTTGGCGAGGAATTCCTTGCCCTCGAACAGCATGCGGCCCGATGTCGGCTCCAGTCCGCCTGATATGATCTTCACCAGTGTCGATTTGCCGGCGCCGTTGTCGCCCAGCAGCGCCACGACCTCGCCCTTGCCGATCGAGAAGCTGATCCCCTTGAGCGCTTCGATCGCGCCATAGTTCTTGGTGACGTTGTCGAGCACCAGCAGGGGTTCACTCATGCCGCAATCTCCCTGCCTTTGAGAAGGTCGCGCTCGCGTTCGCGTTCGGCCGCGAACATCTGCCCGAAGCGAGGTGACAGAACCCCGGAAACCGCCAGGGCGGCGGCGCCCCGCAGCACGGAATGCTGTCCGCCGCGCGCGACCACGACCCTGGGCGTCGTGCGGTCCTTGCGGGCCGAGACGGAGTTGTGCAGGCCTGCGGCCGAACCAGCCAGCATTTCGAGCAGGTCGGTGGATGCCAGCCCGCCGAGGATGACCGTCTCCGGGTCGAACAGGTTCTCGATGACGGCGACGGCGTTGTGAAAGATCGGTGCGACTTCGGCCACCCATTCGGCCTCGCTGCCGTTCCAGCGCCGGAGCGCCTCGAGCGACAAATATCTTTCGAGGCAGCCGCTGTTGCCGCAAGGGCAGGCTTCGCCGCCGGGAATGACGGGAATGTGTCCGATCTCGCCGGCATTTCCCCAGGCGCCGCGCAAGGCGCTGCCGTCATGAACCATGACGCCGCCAAGGCCGACGCCGAAATAGAGATAGTAGTATTCGGAAAACTGGGCGCCGAGGCCATAGAGGCGCTCGCCCATGGCGGCCGCGGCCATATCGGTTTCAAAGAAGGCCGGCAATCCGGTGGAGGCCGCCAGCCGTTCGCGCAGCGCCACATCCTTCCAGCCGGTCATGGTGGTCGGCCCCACGAAACTCATGGACTCCACGTCGAAGGGGCCGGGCAGGGCCATGCCGACGCCCAGCACCCGTCCGCCAGCCCGCAGTCTGGTCAATTCCACCACCATCGCCCCGATCAACTCGAAGGCGCGGTCCGGCGTCGCGTTCGGCGCTTCGCGGTAGATGCTCTCGATCACGTCGCCGCTCAGATTGATTAAGGCGGCGCTGATACCAAGCGGAGTGATGTGGATACCCACGGCATAGCCGCCCTCGGGGTTGATCCGGAGCGTCGCCGGCGGCAGGCCGCGCCCCCTCGGCTCTTCGCGCAGCGACAGGATGTAGTCCTGATCTTCCAGTTCGCGAACGATGGTCGATACCGTCTGGACGGTGAGGCCGACGCGCCGGGCGATCTCGCCGCGCGCGATCGGCCCGTGCAGGCGGATGGACTCAAGCACGATGCGCCGGTTGTATGGCCGCCCGAACTCCTGATTGGTCCCCCGCAGTGCCATGCCTTGCGCCCCTTAGGAGAGGATAGCTTGGCACCGCTTATTTATTCAGTCAAATGGAATTCAAAAATAAATGATAGTGAAACACAAATCTTGGGAAGGCCGGGTATGGACGTACCCGGTTCAGGACCTGCCCACACGCCGCCCTGGCCGATTGCCGCCATGGTGAAACCTCTTCAATGGTGAGCGAACCCCGCGACCGTTGATCTGACAAAGCATGGAGCAAAGATGATCGAATTGCCGTTTGCCCGCGACGAGTACCAACAACGGCTTCGCAAGATCCGCACCGAGATGGCCAAGCGCGGTCTCGAGCTCCTTGTCGTCAACGACGTTGCCAACCAGCATTACATCACCGGCTATGACGGCTGGTCGTTCTACACGCCGCAAATGGTGCTGGTTCCAATCGAGGAGGTCGAGCCGGTCTGGATCGGGCGCGCCATGGATGCGGCCGGCGGTCTTCTGACAGCCTGGATGAAACCGGAAAACGTGGTCGGCTTTCCGGAAGACCATGTCCAGCGAGGCGATCGCCATCCCATGGACTGGATTGCGAACTGGATTGTCGCCAAGAGCTGGGGGAGTCGCCGTATCGGCATCGAACTCGAAGCCTATTATTTCTCCCCCAAGGCGCACGCCCGGCTTGTCGCCGGACTTCCCAATGCAAAATGGCACGATGCCGACCTGCTGGTGAACTGGATCCGGGCGGTCAAATCGGCGCCGGAGATCGCCTATTTGCGCAAGGCATCGACGCTCGCCGAAGCTGCCGTCACGCGAGCCTTCGAGGTGATCGCGCCGGGCGTTCGCGAATGCGACGCCATCGCCGCCATCCAGGCGGCGCAGATCGCGGGCAGCCCGGACTTTGCCGGCGACATCACAGCACTTCCGCCGACAATCCTCGGTGGCGAGAATGCCTCGGCGCCGCACATCATGTGGAGCGACAGGCGGTTCGGAGAAAACGAGACGATTGCGCTGGAACTTGCCGGCGTTTGCCGCCGCTATGCCGCCGGCCTCGCCAGGACCATGCAGCTTGGCAAGACGCCGACAAATGTCTCGGATACCGCCAAAGCGGTGATCGAGGGCATGGACGCGGTGCTCAACGCGGTCAGGCCGGGAACGACTGCCGAAGCGGTCGAAGCTGCCTGGCGCAAGGTCATCCAGCGTTATGGACTGAAGAAGGAATCGCGCATCGGCTACTCCATCGGCGTCGCCTATCCGCCGGATTGGGGCGAACACACGATCAGCCTCAGGCCGGGCGACAAGACGGTGCTTGAACCGGGCAACGTCGTTCATTCCATCCTTGGCATGTGGATGGACGGCTGGGGCATCGAGGTCAGCGAGACCATCCTGGTCACCGAAACCGGCCACGAGACCCTGACGAAGTTCCCGCGAGAGATCCATGTCAAATCCTGAGGGTTCGGCCACGGCGGGTGGTGTTGTGAAAACCGTGACGACCGATATCGACGCCGGAATTCTCGACCGGATGATGGAGGTCCGTCGCCATCTGCACCGCAATCCCGAGCTTTCGAACCAGGAGGCCGGCACGCAGCGTTACCTCAGGCAGATGCTGGTGGATCAGGGAATCGTCGACATTCGCGACGTCGCCGGCTTTGGCCTTGCCGTCGATATTGTCGGCGCCGGCAGGCCGTCAAATCGAAAGATCGCCATTCGCGCCGACATCGATGCCTTGCCGATCGAGGAGGAGTCCGGTGTCGATTATGCATCGACGAATCCTGGTGTGATGCATGCCTGCGGTCACGACGCCCATGCATCGATGGCTTTCGCGGTGGCCGCGCATCTTCACCAGTCGCGGGACAGTTTTGGCGGTACCGTTCGCCTGATCTTCCAGCCGGCGGAGGAGGACGAACCGTCGGGCGGCAAGCGGGTGGTGGAAGAGGGGCTTCTCGACGACATCGACGCCGCCATCTGCGTCCACGTCGATCCGTACACACCGAGCGGCAAGATCGCCGTCGGCTCCGGTCCCTACACTCTGGCCTGTGACACGTTCGATGTGGTCGTCATCGGCTCGGCAGCGCACGCGGCAAAACCGCATGAAGGTGTCGATGCGTTGGCCGTGGCTTGCTCCCTGGTGAGCGAATTGCAGAAGATCGTTTCGCGCGAGACCGATCCGTACGATCCGCTGGTGATTTCCGTCACGGCCATCAATGGCGGCAACGCATATAATGTCACCGCCGGCAGGGTCACGTTGAAAGGCACCATCCGCAGCGGCAGCGATGCAACCCGCGAGCGGGCCTGGCACCGCGTTCGTACGATAGCCGAGGGTATGGCGACGAGCCACGGCGCGCGTGTCGAGGTCGACATCCACAAGGGCGAACCCGGCGTCGTCAACGATGTCGAGATGACAGAGCTGATTGCCGCCAGCGCCAAGGCCTGCATCGGTGCCGACAGCGTCCTCAACACGCCCGGATGGACGATCGCGGACGACTTTGGCTACTACAGCGAGAAACGTCCTTCGGTCTATTTTCGGCTGGGAATCCGGAACGAGGAGATCGGATCGGTCTTTCCGCTCCATCACGCCCGGTTTCGTGTCGACGAGGCCGCGTTGAAGGTCGGCGCGACCACCTTGGTTGCGGCAGCGACGGCGTTTCTGTCGACGGGAGCGCCTTAGTCAGCCATCATGATGGTCATCGGCGCATGGGGCAGGAGCCTGGGATCGCTTACAGATACTGGGCGACCTTCTTGCCGACCGTGAGGAAGCGCAAGGGATCGATCGCTTCGCCATTGTGGCGGACTTCGTAGTGCAGATGCGGGCCGGTCGAGCGGCCGCTGCTACCGGTCTTGCCGATGACGGCGCCGGCGTCCAGTTTCTCGCCGACGGTCACGTCGATCTCGCTGAGATGCCCGTAACGTGTCGCAAAACCATTGCCGTGGTCGACTTCAACCATGCGGCCATAGCCGCCGTTCCAGCCGGCCTTGGTGACGGTGCCAGGCGCCGTGACTTTTGCGGCCATGCCGATCGGCGCCCTGAAATCCATGCCGGAATGCAGGGCGGCGGTGCCAAGGAGAGGGTCGGTGCGCACGCCGAACGGGCTGGTGACGGAGTGGCCCGGCGCGGGGTTGGTCAGCGGCAGCTGGCGCGCTTCTTTCTTGAGATGGTCGAGCGCGTCCAGCGCTTCGTCCAATTCCTTGACCTTGCTGTCGAACATCATCGAACTGTCGAGCGGGATCAGCGGTCCGCCGACGTCGCTGTCGCCCTTGCCGAAGTCGCTGTCGACGGGCAGTCCGGCCGCCTCCAGCGCCTGGGTGATGGCATCGGCGCTCTTATAGGCATTGTCGGCAAGCGTGCTGATGCGGGTCAGTTGATCGCTCTCGATGGATTTCAACGACTGGTTGATGGAGACGAAGAGCTTGTCGGCGCGATCGGCGGCTGAATCATTGGGCAGCGGATCGGAGCGGGTTGACCACAGCGAGAACGGCCTTGTGTCGCCGGCGCCGAGATCGGCGCTCAGGCTGGCGACCGCATAATTCCGCGCGGGCTCCTTGATGCTGCCGGTCACTTCGGCGCGTTTGTCCGGCTTCGCAGCCGCTGCCGGATCTTCGGCCGGCGCTGCGCCGACTTCGCTCTCGGCGCGTTCGAGCAGCGGACCAAGGCGGCCATGACGCTGGCTCAGCTGGCTCTGGCGTTCAAGCAGTTCGCTGACCTTGGTTTCCATCAGCTGCTGGTCGAGCAACTGCCGGCTGGTGATGCGGTCGACCTGGGCGCGAAGCGCCGAAATGCGATCTTCATAGGCTTGCTGCATGCGCGCCTGACGCGCCGTTGTGGCGCCGATCAAATCGTCGCGCAGCACGAGATAGGAGGTGGCCATGAGGTAGCCGACGGCAATGGCGGCCAGCGCCGAGCCGATAAAGGCCGCCAGCCACGGTCGGATCGTAAAATGCCTGATCTCGTTGCCCCGGGCGATGATGACCGTATGGGGCTCCTTACGCTTGCCGAAGACTGCGGACTGACCGGTTGCGTTCACGGGACCAAGCTTTCGTTTACGACACCACGACAGCTTGATTACACATTATTAGGGTTAACAAAGGCTTGCAGCGATAGCTTGCTCACAGCGATTGCCCGCCAGGCGTGCGTAAGGTGGCAAGGGAACCTGGGCCAGCCTCGCCGGCAAACCTCAAAGCGCTCGAACGGCCTCGAGCACCTCTTCGGCATGACCCTTGACGCGGACCTTGCGCCAGATCCTGGCGATCCGCCGGTCGCGGCCGATCAGGAACGTCGCGCGCTCGACGCCCATATACTTGCGGCCATACATCGATTTCTCGACCCACAGATGGTAGGCCTCGATTACCTTGCGCTCCTCGTCGGCGGCGAGGTCGATGGTGAGATTGTATTTCGACTTGAACTTGTCGTGCTTCTTGACGGGGTCGGGCGACAGGCCGATCACCACGGCGCCGGCCTTCTCGAACTCCGGCTTCAACTGCGAGAAGCTGATCGCCTCCTGCGTGCAGCTTGTTGTGTCGTCCTGCGGATAGAAATAGAGCACGATGGGCTTGCCGGACGATGCGGCAAGGCTGACCGATCCGCCGCCGTCCCGCGGCAGGTCAAATTGCGGCGCGAGATCGCCTACGTCGAGGTCAGCCATACCGATGCCCTTGTTTGAGGTTACGCGCGAAGCCACACCGATATAGTGTCGGACGGGGATTCGTCCACGATCGAGTTCGTACAACGGAAAATTGCGTGGATCAGGAGCGACCGCAGCACGAGAAGATCCGGTTCAGGCGTGATGAGATCACCGACCTGGGGACCTTTCCGTCCGCCTGCCGTGTGCCGCCGCTTGGTCAAGCGTCGATCGGACGCGGTTTTCGCATCCTGTCGCGACTGTTCGCCGGTCTGGTCGCTTTCGTGCTGCTGGCCGCCGTGCTCGTTTATCTGGTTGGCGCCTCCGGCATCGGAGCCGACCGGCTTCGCGCCGAGGCGGAAACGGCGCTTGAGAAACTGGCGGGCGTCGATGTCAATGTCGCGGTCGGGCCTGCCCGCATCACGCTCGACGGTTCGAGTTTCATCGCGCTTCAGGTCAGCGACGTCAGCTTGAAGACATCAGACGGCAAGCCGATGGCCGATGCCGGCCGCGTGCGCTTCGGCGTGCGTCTGTTCCCGCTGCTGTGGGGAGATGTGCGGCTGACCAGCGCCAGGATCTCGGATGCCCGCATCGTCGTGGCGGCGATGCCGTCAGGCGGCGACTGGACCGCCGGCCTGCGCAATGCGGACGGCCTCATCGATCCGGAGAAGCTGTCCGCCGCGGTGTTCGGAAACATCAACCACGCACTCGATGCCGTGCGGGAGGATTCGCTGCGTCGCATCGATCTTCGCAATGTCGAATTCGTGCTGCCCGAAACCGGAGCGATCAAGCTCGTCAAGATCACCGACGCCACCGTCGTGCAGTCGGGACCGGGAGGCATGCAGTTTTCCTCGAAGGCAGACATCGACGGCAGGACGCTTACGGTTGCCGCTACCGCCACCCGTGATATCGCGGCGCACCGGGTCACGGCGCTGGATGCGAGCGTCGATCTGGCCGACACCGGCGCGGCCGCTGCCGGCAAGTTGGGACCCGTCGCGTTGAAGCTGACGGGATCGGAAGGATTCGGCGTGAACGCATCGCGGCTGACGGCCGCTTTGTCATCGACGGGCTCTGTCCTCGATCTCGGCACGCGAGGATTGCTGGCGGCGGACGTCGATATCAATGCGACGCTGGTTGCTGGCAGCAACAAGGTCCAGGTCGACAGATTGCTGCTGAAGACCGGCCGCTCGACATTCGATTTCGCCGGTTCGATCGGGCCGAAGCCGGCAAGCGGAGCGGTGGGTGAAGAGCCCTCCTATCGCTACGACCTGACCAGCGACGGGTCGTCGCTTGCGCCTTCGGAGTCGCCCGAGCCGGCGCTCACCTTCCTCGCCCGGATCGCCGGTGTCTACAACACGGTGAGCCACAAACTGGTGGCCGAGCAGATCGCGCTTCGGTCCGCCGGCTCCGGCGAGGTGCTTGGCACCGCCGCCGTGGCGTTCGTCGACGGCAAAGTGCCGGGGATCAATCTGGCGTTCAACATCCACGACATGCAGGTCTCTCACGTCAAGCAGCTATGGCCGTGGTTTTCGGCGCGCAATGCCCGGCTGTGGGTGCTGGCCAATCTGTTCGGCGGCCGTGTCGTCGACGCCAACCTTCAGTTCCAGGTGGTGCCGGGCCGGCTCGGCAACGGCGTGCCGCTTTCGGCCGATGAGGTGTTCGGCCGCTTCCAGATCGAGGGATCGCGCTTCGACACCGCCGGCCGCATCCCGCCGATACGCGACGCGGTCGGCGTCGTCGGTTTTCACGGCAACGATGTCGATATCTCGCTCTCCTCGGGCACCGTCTACATGCCCAGCGGCCGCACCGTGGCGGCCAGCAACGGCACGCTGACGGTCAAGGCGGCCAACCGCCCGCCGGTCGTCGGCGCGCTCGACATCGATGTCGACGGCGACGCATCCGCCGTTGCCGAACTCGCATCCTACGAGCCGATCAACGCCATGCGCCATGTCGGCATTCTGCCGGAGGACCTGTCGGGCAGCGTCACCGGTCACGTCAAGGCGGATATTCCGCTGCAGTCCGGCGTCGACTCCTCGAAGCTCGATTGGCTGGTGTCGCTCGACTACACCGGCATGTCGCTGGCCAAGCCCTTCGAAGGACAGGTCGTGACAGATGCCGACGGTTCGATCACGGTCGACCCCGAGAAGGCGGTGATCTCCGCCAAGGCGTTGCTGAACGGCATTCCGGCCGAACTCGATCTGATCGAGCCGCTCAGGGATGAGGGGCCGGCGCGCAGCCGCAAGGTGGCCCTGGTGCTCGACGACAAGATCCGCGCCGCCGCCATGCCCGGCCTGAAGCCGCTGCTTGCCGGAACTGTGAAGGTGGCGATCGACAAGAACGGCAGCGGCGACCAGAACGTCTCGGCCGATCTGACCAACGCCAGGCTGGACATTCCCTGGGCGGGCTGGAGCAAGGGGGCGGGGGTGCCCGCCAACGTCACCTTCGTCATGACCAAGTCCGGCGACACCACGACGCTGTCCGATTTCAATCTCAACGGAAAGACGTTCTCCGTCGACGGCAGCATCGTGCTGGTCAATGGCGCCTTGTCGTCGGCGCGGTTCAGCAAGGTCACCTTGAACAGAGGCGACGACGTTGCCGTGTCGGTGAAGCGGTCCGGCAAGGGCTATGCGGTCGACATATCGGGCAATGCGCTCGATGCCCGCTCGCTCATCAAGCAGTTCACCTCCGACGTCGACACGGCTACCAAGACCACCGGTTCCGACGCCATTTCCGTCAGCGCCGATGTCGACCGGCTGACCGGTTTCCACGACGAGCAATTGTCCAATCTGAAGCTCGACTACAGCGCGGCCGGCTCGCGGGTGAACGGGCTGAAGGTCAGCGCCACGGCCAGTTCAGGTGCGGCCATATCGATCAGCAACACGACCGGCGCCGGCCGGCGCACGCTCAACATGCAGTCCGCGGACGCCGGCGCCATCCTGAGGTTCCTCAACATCTACGAACATATGGAAGGCGGCGTGATCACGCTCGCACTGGCCGGGCCGAGCGACGGATCGCTCAAGGGCAAGGTCGACACCAGCAATTTTTTCGTCGTCAACGAACCGAAACTCGCCTCCATCGTCTCGACCACGCCAGCCGGCGACAACCGCAGCCTCAACCAGGCGGTCAAGGGCAAGCTGGATACGTCGCGGGTGAAGTTCGAACGCGGCTACGCCGAGATCGACAAGGGCAGCGGCTATCTGAAACTGGCCAATGGCGTGCTGCGCGGACCGCGCATCGGCACCACGTTCCAGGGGACGCTCTACGACCAGAACAACAACATGGACATGACCGGCACGTTCATGCCGGTCTATGGCCTCAATCGCATCTTCGGCGAATTGCCCATCGTTGGCGCGCTGCTCGGCAATGGCCGCGACCGTGGCCTGATCGGCGTCACCTACCGGCTCAAAGGCAACGCCAACAAGCCGTTGCTGGACATCAATCCGCTGTCGGTGATCGCGCCCGGAATATTCAGGTCGATTTTTGAGTATCGGTGACCAAGTTCAAATCGGCCGTATCAGAATGTGTTTTTTCTTTCCCAAGGAAAGCTTTACGACGTTTTCCGGACTCAAATCCTGAGGGGTCACCAGCCGGCGCTCGTCGCTCACCGGCTCGTCGTTCAGGCGCACGGCGCCGCCCTGCACATGCCGCCGCGCTTCGCCGTTCGACGCCGCCAGTCCGGCGGTAACCAGCAGCGACAGGATGCCGACGCCGGTTTCGAGCGCTGTCCTGTCGACCTCGACGGTCGGCAGCGACTCCGCGAGCGCGCCTTCCTCGAACGTCTTGCGCGCCGTATCGCTGGCTTGCTCGGCGGCCGCGCGGCCGTGCAGCAGGGCGGTGATCTCGGTGGCGAGGATCTTCTTGGCCTCATTGATCTCGGATCCGCCGAGCCGCTCGAGCCGCGCCACCTCGTCCAGCGGCAGCGTCGTGTAGAGCTTCAGGAAGCGGGCGACGTCGGCATCCTCGGTGTTGCGCCAGTACTGCCAGAATTCGTAGGGGCTCAGCATCTCCGCGTCGAGCCAGACCGCGCCCGACGCGGACTTGCCCATCTTGGCGCCCGACGAGGTGGTGAGCAGCGGCGTGGTCAGTGCATAGAGCTGCGCGTCCTCCATGCGGCGGCCGAGGTCGATGCCGTTGATGATGTTGCCCCACTGGTCGGAGCCGCCCATCTGCAGGCGGCAGCCGAGACGCTTGTAGAGCTCGACGAAATCATAGGCCTGCAGGATCATGTAGTTGAATTCGAGGAACGACAGCGACTGCTCGCGATCGAGCCGCAGCTTGACGGAATCGAACGCCAGCATGCGGTTGACGGAAAAGTGACGACCGACATCGCGCAGGAAATTGACGTAGTTGATCTCCATCAGCCAATCGGCGTTGTTGACCATGATGGCGTCGTTGGGACCGCTGCCGAATTTGAGGTAGGGCATGAAGTTGCGGCGGATACCTGCAAGATTGTCTTCGATGTCCTGCGGGGTCAAAAGCTTGCGCGCCTCGTCCTTGAACGACGGGTCGCCGATCATCGAGGTGCCGCCGCCCATCAGCGCGATCGGCCGATGACCGGTCTGCTGCAGCCAGTGCAGCATCATGATCTGGATCAGCGAGCCGGCGTGCAGGCTCTTGGCGGTCGCGTCGAAGCCGATATAGGCTGTCACCGTCTCCTTGGCGAAGATATTGTCGAGACCGGCATCATCCGAAGTCTGGTGGATGAAACCGCGCTCGCTCATCGTGCGCAGGAAATCCGATTTGAAGACAGGCATTTTTTCTATTCCCGAAAGCGTCCGGCCGCTGTGGCTCAGGCGTGCATGAACGCGGGCGTTTAGCATCCAAGCGCGATCAGCAAAAGTGGTTTCCGGTTTTGCGATGATCGCGCGCCAGACAAAGGTCCAGCGATCAGCAAAAGTGGTTTCCGGTTTTGCGACTGATCGCGCCAGACAAAGGTCTAGCGATCAGCAAAAGTGGTTTCCGGTTTGCAGCCCGCGCGGATGGCGTTGCGAATCCTTGCTTCGTCGTTTGGGCTGGCGTATTGAGGCGCCGCGCAGGGCAGGGCCTGAGGCGCCGCGACGGGGCCATCCCGCAGATCAGATCCGGAAAGCTCCGCGATGAACAGGAACTATCTTTTTCTCTTTCTGTTCAGCGTGCTGATGACGTTCAGCGGACTGGCGAGCCTTCCACCCATCGACCGCGACGAATCCCGTTTTGTCCAGGCTACCAAGCAGATGGTCGAAACCTCCGACTATGTCGACATCCGTTTTCAGGATGCCTCGCGCTACAAGAAGCCGATCGGCATCTACTGGCTGCAATCGGCGGCCGTGGCGCTGAGCGGCGAGGGGGCGGCGGCGCCGATCTGGGTCTACCGCCTCGTCTCCATGCTTGGCATTGCCTTGGCCGTCGTCGGCATCGCCTGGACGGGCACCAAGCTGTTCGGGGCCAATGCCGGTCTCGCCGCCGGCCTGATGATGGCGGCGATCTTCGCCACCGCCTTCGAGGGCCGTGACGCCAAGACCGACGCCATGCTGCTGGCCTGCTGCGTGGCGGCGCAAGGCGCGCTCGCCCAGATCTATCTGGCATCGCGCCGCAACAAACCGGTAGCCGCCCATCTTCCGTGGATATTCTGGGCCGCTCAAGGACTTGGAATCCTTATCAAGGGGCCGGTGGCTCCGCTCCTGTCGGTGCTCACGGTCGCCGCCCTGTTTGCCTTCGAGCGCGACTGGCGCTGGCTCCTGAAGCTGAAGCTGGTGCGCGGTGTCGCTCTGGTGGTGCTCATCGTGTTGCCCTGGGTCGCCCTCATCACCTGGAAGAGCGGCGGCGCCTTTCTCAACGATGCCGTCGGCAAGGACATGATGGCCAAGGTGGCCTCGGGCGAGGAATCGCACGGCCTGCCGCCCGGTTTCTACATGCTGACCTATTCCTTGTTCATGTGGCCGTTCGGCCTGATCGCGGTCGGCGCCGGGCTGCAGGCCCTCAACCGTCTGCGCGACGATCCCCGGCTGCGTTTCTGCCTCGCCTGGTACATTCCGTTCTGGCTGGTGTTCGAGCTGATCCCGACCAAGCTGCCGCACTATGTCCTGCCGGCCTATCCCGGCATGGCGCTGCTGATCGGCTGGCTGCTGACATTGTCGCCGCAGGAGGCCAATGCGCCGCTCAGGCGCTGGCAGGACTGGTTGTGGTGGTCGACCGCATTCGGTCTTGCCGTGGTCAGCCTTGGCCTGGCGGCGGTCTGCGTCGGAGCGCCGATCTATCTCACCGGCTCCTTTTCCTGGTGGAGCATCCCCGCCGCCGCGGCGGCGCTGGCGGCAGGGTATTTCGCTTTTTCGCGACAGCTGCAAGTGCCGCTCTCCCGCATCGGCGCCATCGCGGTCTGCGCCGGCATCACCTATGGGCTGTTGTTCGGCGTCATCGCGCCTTCGCTGAAGCCGATCTGGCTGAGCCCGGCGATCGAGGCGGCAGTCCAGGCCAACAGGCCTTGCGACACCACGGTGCTCGCCTCAGCGGAATATCACGAGCCGAGCCTGGTGTTCCTGGTCGGCACCAAGACGGTCCTGACCGATGTCGATGGCGTCGCCAAGCATCTGCTCGGCGATCCGGCCTGCGCGCTGGCGCTGGCACAAATCGGCGACGAGCAGAAGCTGAATGGCCTGTTGGAGGCGCAAGGCAAGTCGGCGAGCCGCGTTGCCGAGGTCGACGGCCTCAACTATTCGTCGGGAGACAAACTGTCGCTCGGCCTCTATCGTGTAACCCAGTGACGGCTCGCCGATGCCCATGACGGCAACAATGGGGTCGAATTTCCTATGCTGGTGAAATCACGCCCGCCCGTTTCGAGCCTGCTCCTTGGCATAGGGCGCCGGTCGCTCGACAACTTTCGCGATACGATGCAGATCGCCAAAAGCCGCCTTGCCACCCGGCCGGCCAGATACCCGAATATTTTGTGGTCGGTCTGGGTGCTGGTCTGGGTCTTGCTGACCGCGGCGGCATTTGTTCGTCTCGACACTCCGGCCGGAATGCTTCACGGCAAGTGGTCGGCGGGATTTGCCCGGACTGCCGACTTTTTCACCCAGTTCGGCCTGGGAGGCTGGTATATCATTCCCTCAGTGCTTCTGCTTGTCGCCGCGAACCTGACGGATTGGCGAAGCCTGTCGCGGCGCTCGCTGATGCTGCTCTACAACTGGACCTGCCTGGCTTTTCTGGTGCTGTGCGCCACCGGCCTGTCGGGGATCGCCGTCAATGTGCTGAAATATGCCATTGGCCGGGCTCGCCCGCTGTATTACGAGGACTTTGGCGTGCTGACCCTGCACCCCTTCGCTTTCGATGCGCGCTTCGCCGGCTTTCCGTCCGGCCATGGTACGACAATGGGCGCGGTTTTCGGGGTCGCTTTGCTGTTGTTTCCGCGGCGATGGTACATCGCCCTGGCGATCACCGCCTGCATCGCCTCGACCCGTATCTTCGTTGGCGCGCACTATCCCAGCGACACCGTCGCCGGCTTCGGCCTTGGCTGCGGTTTCGCGCTTGCCTGCGGGCTGGTCTTTGCCCGGCTCGGCTTCATCTTCCGGCCGACGCCGTCGGGACTGCCGGTCCGCAAGAGAACGTTTCGGCTGATCGGACCGACAAGGAAGGCTGCCTGAGCATTCGAAGTTCAGTTGCCGTCCAGTCCGCCATAGGATCTGACCAGGTCGGCCATGCCGGGCGATTGGTGGTCTTCGCTTTCGAGCCCCTGTGCAACGCCGACGCGATCGGCGACCGGCCGGTTCTGGCTGACCTTCCACTTGCCGTGGATTTCGCTGATCTCGATTTCCAGCCCGATAATGCCCTTGATCTGCGACTGGATGAAGGGCTCCGGCGCATCGGTCACCGCCCAGGGCGCGGCGCGGGCGCCTTCCTGGGAGACGGTCAGATCGGCGATCTGCTGCGCCAGCCAGTCCTGATCATCCATCACCTTGACGGTGCCGCGAACCTGCACGATGGCATAATTCCAGGTCGGCACCACCTTGCCGGTCTCGCGCTTGGTCTCGTACCAGGACGGCGTCACATAGGCATCGCTGCCCTGGAAGACGATCAGTACGGTTGACGCCGGATTGTCGGCCAACAGGCGCCATTGCGGGTTGGCCCGCGCCAGATGGGCGCGCAGCCTGCCGTTCGGCCCGATTTCCGCGTCGAGCAGGAACGGGATGGCGTTGGCGACCGGCCCATCGGGCCCGTTGGAAATCAACAGGCCCAGCGGATGCGTCCGGATCAGCCCGTGCAGGATTTCCGGCCGCGTTTCCCTGAAATGAGGAGGTTCGTACATCGCCGTCCCTGCTTTCTTTGCTTATCTCAGCCGCTTCGGCCGCGGATCCGACAATTCGCCGGCCAGCCGGCGGTCGAGATAGTCGGCGCATTCCTCGAGCAGCAGGTCGGCATCGTTGGAGAAGAAATGGTTGGCGCCGGGCAACGTCTTTTGGGTGATGGTGATGCCCTTCTGCGTGTGCAGCTTGTCGACCAGGCCCTGCACATCCTTCGGCGGCGCCACCTTGTCGGCATCGCCATGGATGATCAGGCCCGATGACGGGCAGGGCGCCAGGAACGAGAAATCATAGGTGTTGGGCTGCGGCGCGATCGAGATGAAGCCTTCGATCTCGGGCCGGCGCATCAGAAGCTGCATGCCGATCCAGGATCCGAACGAGTAGCCGGCGACCCAGCAGCTCTTGGAATCGGGATGCAGCGACTGCACCCAATCCAGCGCCGCAGCGGCATCCGACAACTCGCCGGTGCCGTGGTCGAATTCGCCCTGACTGCGGCCGATGCCGCGGAAATTGAAGCGAAGCGTGGTGAAATCCCGCTTCTGGAACATGTAGAAGAGGTCGTAGACGATCTTGTTGTTCATCGTGCCGCCGAATTGCGGGTGCGGGTGCAGGACGATGGCAATCGGCGCGCTCTTTTCCTTGGAAGGCTGGTAGCGACCTTCCAGGCGGCCGGCAGGACCGGTGAAAATGACCTCAGGCATAAAATACTCCACTAGGTAATACGAATGCGCGGTGCCTGGAACGTTTCCTCTGGCCTTGACGCAGGGCGAGCGTCTTCTTAGAAGCTAGTTTAGAATTGTTCAAAACTGAGTGGCAAGACATCGAGCCCGGCCACCCGCGCCGCAAGCCGCGTAAATAGGACGGCTCGCCTTGGAATTTCAAGGAAATAACGCCATACGACGGCGGAATGGCTTCTGACGGGACTTGACGGACGAAAATGGCCGCAAAACGCGCCTATCTCGACTACAATGCCAGTGCGCCGCTGCTTGCCGCGGCCCGCGAAGCTATGGTCGCGGCGCTCGATGTCGCCGCCAATCCGTCATCGGTTCACGCCGAGGGGCGGGCGGCCCGCCGTCTGATCGAGACCGCAAGGCGTGACGTGGCGGCGCTCGTCAACGCCAAGCCCGAGCACGTCGTGTTCACCTCCGGTGCCACGGAAGCAGCCTCGACGCTGCTGTCACCCGACTGGCAGATGGGGCGCGGCACGGTGCGCATGAGCCGGCTTTACGTGTCGGAGGCCGATCATCCCTGCCTGTTGAACGGCGGACATTTCCCGTCAGCGCAGGTAAACCGGATCGGCGTCGACGCCAACGGTATCGCCGATCTCGACGCTTTGGCGGCAGCGCTCAGTGGTCATGACAAGAGCGAAGGCCTGCCGCTGGTTGCCATCCACGCCGCCAACAACGAGACCGGCGTCATCCAGCCGATCGATCGCATCGCCCGGATCGTCAAGGCGGCGGGCGGCATCCTCATGGTCGACGCCGTGCAGGCCGCCGGGCGTGTTTCGATCGATATGTCAGCGGGTTACGCCGATTACCTGATTCTGTCCTCGCATAAGATCGGCGGCCCCAAGGGCGTTGGCGCCATCGTCGCCGCTTCCGACCTGATGATGCCGAAGCCTCTGATCAATGGCGGTGGCCAGGAAAAGGGCCATCGCGGCGGCACCGAAAACCTCGCGGCCATTGCCGGCTTTGGCGCCGCCGCACGCGAAGCCCTGGCCGGGTTGCCGGCCATAGATGCGGTGCGCCGGCGCCGCGACGAGATCGAGGCCATCGTGAAAACGCTGGTGCCGGACGCGGAAATCTTCGGAACCGGTGCGCCAAGGCTTGCCAATACGGCATTCTTCGCTATTGCGGGCGTCAAAGCCGAAACCGCGCAGATCGCCTTCGACCTGGCCGGTGTAGCGCTGTCGGCCGGCTCTGCCTGTTCGTCGGGCAAGGTCGGACCGAGCCATGTGCTGAAAGCCATGGGATACGGTGACAGCCTTGGCGCCTTGCGCGTGTCGATCGGTCCGGCGACGGGCGCGGAAGACATCGAGTTGTTTCGCGTTGCGCTGACGGGAATCGCCGCGCGTCGGGCGGATAGAGAAAAAGCCGCGTGAGCGGTTGGGGCATCGGACCGAAAAGCACGTAGCGATTTTCGGGAAAATCCGATGCTTGACGAAAATGATTTGGGCCATTCGGCCTGGTAGAGCCGTGCGTTTCATGCTGGCCGGGTGAATTTCCGGTCGAAGCGCACTATATGAAACTTACGCTGCCGCAAGCGCCTTTTTGGGGTTCGTTTTGGCGGTGCCATAGTTTGAAAACTGTCGGGCCTTGACCCCGGCGTGGATGGAGAACGCATATGCCTGCTGTGCAGGACACGATCGATCGGGTCCGAAAGATCGACGTCGACCAATACAAATATGGATTCCAGACCGAAATCGCGATGGATAAGGCCCCCAAAGGCCTCAGCGAAGACATTATCCGTTTCATTTCGGCCAAGAAGGACGAACCGTCCTGGATGCTGGAATGGCGTCTGGAAGCCTATCGCCGTTGGCTGACGCTTGACGAGCCGACCTGGGCGCGCGTCCACTATCCCAAGATCGATTTCCAGGACATCTACTTCTACGCGGCGCCCAAGAGCACGCCCGGCCCGACCTCGCTCAGCGATGTCGATCCCGAACTCTTGAAGGTCTACGAGAAGCTGGGTATTCCGCTGCGCGAGCAGGAAATCCTCGCCGGCGTGCAGAAGACCGACGCCTCGGAACTCGAGGAAGTCAGCGACAATGTCTACAAATCGGGCCGCGTCGCCGTCGACGCCGTGTTCGATTCCGTTTCCGTCGTCACCACCTTCAAGAAGGAGCTGGCGCAGGCCGGCGTCATCTTCTGCTCGATCTCGGAAGCCATCCGCGAGCATCCCGAACTGGTGAAGAAGTATCTCGGCTCGGTTGTGCCGACCTCCGATAATTATTACGCCACGCTGAATTCGGCCGTGTTCACCGACGGCTCGTTCGTCTTCGTGCCCAAGGGCGTGCGCTGCCCGATGGAGCTGTCGACCTATTTCCGCATGAACGAGAAGAACACCGGCCAGTTCGAGCGCACGCTGATCATCGCCGAGGAGGGGGCTTACGTCTCCTATCTCGAAGGCTGCACGGCGCCGCAGCGCGATGAGAACCAGCTGCATGCTGCCGTCGTCGAACTGGTGGCGCTCGACGATGCCGAGATCAAATATTCGACGGTGCAGAACTGGTATCCCGGCGACGCCGAGGGCAAGGGCGGTATCTACAATTTCGTCACCAAGCGCGGCGACTGCCGTGGCGATCGCTCGAAGATCTCGTGGACGCAGGTCGAGACCGGCTCGGCGATCACCTGGAAATATCCGAGCTGCATCCTGCGCGGCGACGATTCCTCGGGCGAGTTCTATTCGATCGCTGTCTCGAACGGTTATCAGCAGGTCGACAGCGGCACCAAGATGATCCACCTCGGCAAGAACACGTCGAGCCGCATCATCTCCAAGGGCATCGCCGCCGGCTTCTCGCAGAACACCTATCGCGGCCAGGTCTCGGCGCACCGCAAGGCGACCAACGCCCGCAACTTCACCAACTGCGATTCCCTGCTGATCGGCGACCAGTGCGGCGCGCACACCGTGCCCTACATGGAAGCCAAGAATTCGACGGCGCAGTTCGAGCACGAAGCGACCACGTCGAAGATTTCCGAGGACCAGAAGTTCTACGTCATGCAGCGCGGTATCCCTGAAGAGGAAGCGATCGCGCTGATCGTCAACGGCTTCGTCAAGGACGTCATCCAGCAACTGCCGATGGAATTCGCCGTCGAGGCGCAGAAGCTGATCGGTATCTCGCTTGAGGGCTCGGTCGGCTGACCGGACAGATATTCAGGAAACGAAAAAATGCTTGAAATCAGAAACCTGCACGCCCGCATCGTCGATGACGGCACCGAAATCATCCGCGGTCTGAACCTGACGGTGAAAGCCGGCGAGGTCGCCGCGATCATGGGGCCGAACGGCTCGGGCAAATCGACGCTGTCCTACATCCTCGCCGGCCGCGAGGACTATGAGGTGACCGAAGGCGACATCCTCTACAACGGCCAGTCGATCCTCGAAATGGATCCGGCCGAGCGCGCCACGTCAGGCATTTTCCTCGCCTTCCAGTATCCGATGGAGATACCGGGCGTCGCCACCATGGAATTCCTGAAGGTGGCGATGAACGAGCAACGCAAGGCGCGTGGCGAGGAGCCGCTGAAGATCCCGGAATTTTTGAAGCGCGTGAAGGAAGCCGCCGCCTCGCTCAGCATGGACATGGCGATGCTCAAGCGGCCGCTCAATGTCGGCTTCTCCGGTGGCGAGAAGAAGCGGGCAGAGATCCTGCAGATGAAGCTGCTGGAGCCGAAATTGTGCGTGCTCGACGAAACCGATTCCGGGCTCGACATCGATGCGCTGAAGATCGTTTCCGATGGCGTCAACGCGCTGCGCGCGCCGGACCGGGCGTTCCTGGTCATCACCCATTACCAGCGCCTGCTTGAGCACATCGTGCCCGACACCGTGCATGTGCTCTACAAGGGGCAGGTCATCAAGTCGGGCGACAAGTCGCTGGCGCTCGACCTGGAAGCCAACGGCTACGCCGGCGTGATCGGCGAAGCAGCGTGAGATGCCAGAGGGCAGTTTGATGAACATGCACGCACAACCGCAGCGGACACCGGCCGAGACAGCGTTGATCGACGCGTTCGGCGACCGGCTGTCGCTGCTGCCGGGTGACGGCGCGGTGATGCTGAAGCGCGACGACGCCATCGAGACGATCAAGCACGGCCTGCCGACGCGGCGCGTCGAATCCTGGCACTATACCGACCTGCGCCGGTTGCTGAATACCGTGCCGGACTTCGACCCGGCCGCCTTGGCCAAAGTCATTGCGCCGATCGTCGACGGTTCCACCGTGGTGTCGATCCTGAACGGCAAGTCCGACGCCAAAGCGCCGGTTCTTGAAGGCGTCTCTTTCCAGCGCCTGTCGGAAAAGCTGGTCGACGGCAGCGCAGCACCTGGGCTCGACCCCTATGGCAGCGACGACGCCATCGGCGCGCTGAACACGGCTTTCGTCGCCGACGGATATTTTGTCGACATCGCCGATGGCGTGGAACTCGAAAAGCCGGTCGAGCTGCAGAACCTGCAGGCCGGCGGCCAGACCCATGTGCGCCTGCCAGTGCGTGTCGGCGCCGGCGCCAAGGCCGTCATCGTCGAACGGCAGACGGGTGACGGCGCTGCCCTGGGCAGCTCGGTCAGCCAGCTCGTGCTCGGCGAAGGCGCCGAGGTGACGTGGCTGATCGTCCAGGAACAGCCGGAAACGGCGACGCATCTGGCGCAGTTCAAGGCCCATATCGGCAAAAATGCCAAGCTGACGCTGTTCGTCATGAACGCCGGCGGCAGACTGGTGCGCCAGGAGATCATGGTCAGGACGACTGGCGAAGGCGCCGATTTCAAGCTGCGCGGCATCAACCTCCTGGCCGGCGACACCCACACCGACGTGACCATGGTTCTCGACCACGCCGTGCCGCACACGACCTCGACGGAGATCATCCGCAACGTGGTGACGGGCAAGGCGCGCGGCGTCTTCCAGGGTCGCATCAACGTCCATCAATATGCGCAGAAGACCAACGCCAAGATGGCATGCAACACGCTGTTGCTGTCGGACGACGGCGAGTTCTCGATCAAGCCGGAGCTTGAAATCTTCGCCGACGACGTGATTTGCGGCCATGGCGCGACGGTCACCGAGATCGACCACGATCATCTGTTCTACCTGATGGCGCGCGGCGTCGACGAGAAAAGCGCGCGGGGGCTGCTCGTGAAGGCCTTCGTCGCCGAGGTGATCGAGGAACTGGACGACGAGGCGATCGTCGAAGCGCTGGAAGCGCGGCTCGACGGCTGGTTCGTGGCACACGGCTAATTGGATGGGGTCCGGCAAAGCCACCCCTCATCCGTCTTGGCGCTACGCGCCAATCCACCTTCTCCCACAAGGGGAGAAGGTAAAGCGCTAGACCTTCTCCCCTTGTGGGAGAAGGTGGCCGAGCGAAGCTCGGTCGGATGAGGGGTGTTGGAAGGATCTCGGCCTTGGCCGGCAAGGACTTTGAAATGGACCAGAAACTCGAAAACATTCCCTACGACGTCGAAGCGATCCGCCGCGATTTCCCGATCCTGTCGCGGGAAGTCTATGGCAAGAAGCTGGTCTATCTCGACAATGGCGCCTCGGCACAGAAGCCGCAGGTGGTGCTCGACGCCGTCCAGCACGCCTACAGCCAGGAATATGCCAACGTCCATCGTGGCCTGCATTTCCTGTCCAATGCCGCGACCGACGCCTACGAAAAGGCGCGCGAAACGGTACGCCGTTTCCTCAACGCGCCAAGCACCGACAACATCATCTTCACCTCGAACACGACCTCGGCCATCAACACCGTGGCCTATGGCTATGGCATGCCCAACATCGGCGAGGGCGACGAGATCGTGCTGTCGATCATGGAGCACCACTCCAACATCGTTCCTTGGCATTTTATCCGCGAGCGGCAGGGCGCCAAGCTGGTCTGGGTGCCGGTCGACGATCTCGGCGTCTTCCACATCGAGGAATTCGAAAAACGGCTGACCGACCGCACCAAACTGGTCGCCGTCACGCAGATGTCGAATGCGCTGGGCACGGTGACGCCGATCAAGGAAATCGTGCGCATCGCGCATGCGCGTGGAATTCCCGTCCTCGTCGACGGCAGCCAGAGCGCCGTGCATATGCCGATCGATGTGCAGGATCTCGACTGCGACTTCTTCGTCTTCACCGGGCACAAGGTTTATGGCCCTTCGGGCATCGGCGTGCTCTACGGCAAGAAGGACATTCTCCAGGGCATGCGCCCCTTCATGGGCGGTGGCGAGATGATCGAGGAGGTGACGGAAGACATCGTCACCTACAACGAGCCGCCGCATCGTTTCGAAGCCGGCACGCCGCCGATCGTGCAGGCGATCGGACTGGGTGCCGCGCTCGACTATATGGAAACGATCGGCCGCGAGCGCATCGCCGCGCATGAGGAAGACCTTAAGAACTATGCGCATGAGCGGCTGCGCGCCATCAATTCGCTGCGCATCTTCGGCGATGCGCCCGGCAAGGGAGCCATCATCTCGTTCGAACTGCAAGGCATTCATGCGCACGACGTGTCGATGGTGATAGACAGGCAGGGCGTTGCAGTCCGCGCGGGCACCCATTGCGCCCAGCCGCTGTTGAAACGTTTCGGCGTAACCTCCACATGCAGGGCATCGTTCGGCATGTATAATACCAGGGCCGAAGTCGACGCTTTGGCCGAGGCGCTTGAAAAAGCGCGCAAATTCTTCGGATGACGATTTTTTTGGGTGACGACCATGGATGATGCAAGCATCGCTGCCGAGACCACTCCGGAAACCGCGCCCAATGCGCTGGTTTCGGGATCGGCCATCCCAGCCGACGAACTGGCGCGGTTGACCGACGACATCGTATCGGCGCTGAAGACGGTCTACGATCCGGAAATCCCGGCCGATATCTACGAGCTCGGCCTCATCTACAAGATCGACATCGAGGACAATCGCTCGGTCAAGATCGACATGACGCTGACCGCTCCCGGCTGCCCTGTTGCCGGCGAAATGCCCGGCTGGGTCGAAAATGCCGTCGGCGCCGTCGAAGGCGTGTCCGGCGTCGAGGTCAACATGACCTTCGACCCGCCCTGGTCGGCCGACCGCATGTCGGAAGAGGCGCAGGTGGCGGTGGGTTGGTACTAGCCCGACAGAGGCTGGTGCACTTGCGCCATGGATAAAACTTCACCATTTTAGGTGAGGAATCATTCGGCAGGCCTTGAACCTGCATGGAATGGAAGGAAAAAGAATGGGACGCTTCGCCGTCATCACCATGACCGAAAAGGCCGCCGACCGGGTGCGCGAGATCGTCGCCACCCGCGACAACGCGCATGGCATCCGCCTCGGCATCAAGAAGGGCGGCTGCGCCGGCATGGAATATACGGTCGATCTGGTGACCGAGCCCAACACCAAGGACGACCATATCGAGCGCGACGGCGCGCATGTCTATGTCGCGCCCGAGGCTGCGCTATTCCTGTTCGGCACCGAGATGGATTTCGAGCAGACGACGCTGCGCACCGGCTTCACCTTCCACAACCCGAACCAGAGCTCGGCCTGCGGCTGCGGCGAATCCGTCGAACTGAAGCCGGCCGACCTGAAGGCACTGGCAGAGGCACGCGCTTCGGCCTGATTTTTTCCTTCGCCCCGTTTACGCGGAGAAAGTGTCACGAAGTGACGGATGAGGGGCAGCGCCAGCCTCTCCAGAGTTAGCTCCGCCCAGCCTGCCGGCGTACGTCGTTAGAAAATCCAAGCAATTGGCTTTTCGTTCGGTGCGCGGATCACTCCTCACCTCCCCGTAAACGGGGCGAAGAAACTCACTCCACCCACATGCCCGTCCGCTTGTGCCAATCGGCGATCGATTCCTCGGGATAGACGTCGAAGACCTTGTCGTGCTTGCCAACCACCGGTTCCACCCAGTTCGCTTTGTATTTCAGCATCAGGTGCACTCGGCTCGGCGGAATGGGTAAATCGCTGTCGATCGCTGAGGCGAAGGGGTGCACCAGTTCCGGCCATGTCGGATCGTAGAGCCAAAGGGCTGAGCCGCATTTCTTGCAGAAATTGCGCTCGCCGGTTGAGATTTCGCAATGCGGATGCTCGTCGTCCTCGATCTCCGCCCGAAAGACGCCGAGGCTGCGCTTGCCCCTGATGTTCAGTGTCTCGTTGTCGGCACCGAGATTGATGGCGAAGCCGCCGCCGCCTTGCTGCTTGCGGCAGATGGAGCAGTAGCACAGCATGAACGGCGCCGGCGTGTGGCTTTCCACCTCGAAACGCACGGCATTGCAGCGACAGGACCCTTTCAGCAGAAGCGGCATGGCGGGAAAACTCCGATACCTCTCTCAACCTGTCAGCATGATTTTGGTTGCGGCGATGACAAGGCCAGATGCCGGTGACATGATCGCGGCATGGACAATGAACGCATCGCCGAACTGTTCGAGGGTCTCGGCCCTGTCAGCATCCGCAAACTGTTCGGCGGCAAGGGCATCTATTTCGACGGCGTCATCGTCGCCATCGTGCTGCGTGGCGAATTGCTGTTGAAAGCCGACGAGCAAAGCGCGCCCGAGTTCGAGGCCGCCGGCTGCACGCAATGGACCTATACCGGCTCGCGCCACGGCAAGCTGGTCGCCATGCCCTACTGGAGCGTTCCCGACAGCGCTTTCGATGATCCCGACGAGATGACGGTCTGGGCACGGCGGGCCTATGAGGCGGGGCGGCGGGCGGGGAAGTGATGCCAGCCTTGGGGCGCTGGCGCGAGTTAACCCCCCATCTGTCCTGCCGGACATCTCCCCCTCAAGGGGGAGATCGGACGTCATCGCGACCTTCGCCAATCTTTCGATGGTGAAGGAATGAACGGAGCGCCGAAGCTTCCAATCTCCCCCAGATGTCCGGCAGGACAGAGGGGGGCGCGAGAAGGAACGCGGCGGTTGCGTTTAGCCGTGCATTGCCGAACGCCTATCCCACCCTACAGAGCCCTGGCTATCCTCGCCGCCAGCCGTGCATTGTTTTCCACCAGCGCGATGTTGGTCTTCAGGCTCCTGCCGCCGGTCAGTTCGAGGATCTTTCCCAGCAGGAATGGCGTCACCGCCTTGCCGGTGACATGTTGTGCCTCGGCGGCCTTCTGCGCGGCGTCGATATAGCCCGCCATCTCCGCAGCCGGGATTTCCTGGTTTTCCGGCACAGGATTGGCAATCAGCATGCCGCCGGCGAGTCCTAGTGCCGCCCTCGTCTGGTAGAAATGCGCGATCTCTTCCGGCTCGTGCAAGGTCAGTGGCGCGCGGAACGGCGATTGCCTGGACCAGAAGGCCGGCATCGTCTCGCAGCCATGGCCGATCACCGGCACGCCGCGCGTCTCCAGCACTTCCAGCGTCTTTTCGATGTCGAGGATGGCCTTGGCGCCGGCCGAGACGACAATCACCGGGGTGCGCGCCAGCTCGTCGAGATCGGCGGAAATGTCAAAGCTCTTTTCGGCGCCCTTGTGCACACCGCCGATACCGCCGGTGGCGAACACTTTTATGCCGACCATATGCGCCGCGATCATGGTGGCGGCGACCGTGGTGCCACCGGTGCGCCCTTGCGCCACGGCAAAACCGAGATCGGCGCGCGACAGCTTCATCGCGTCGCCCGTCATCGCCAGCGATTCGCGCTCGCCGTCCGAAAGCCCGATCTTGATGCGGCCGCCAACCACGGCGATCGTCGCCGGCACGGCGCCGCCATCGCTGATGATCTTTTCGACATCGGCCGCCATGGCGCCATTGTCGGGGTAGGGCATGCCATGGGTGATGATGGTGCTTTCCAGCGCCACCACCGGCCGGCCGTCGGCCAGGGCCTGCGCCACCGGCGCGTGGATGTCGATGAAGGGGCGGGCGGTCTCAGGGGTCATCAAGGTCTCCTATCCGGAATGCGGCGCGTCCGTCGGACGCTCGGCAACATCGCGGCACTATGAATTCGCCGGTCTCATGCCATTTCCCTGGCATCCGGCACAAGAGCCAACGCTTCCGCGAAGCTCGCCGCGGTGAACTCCGGAACGGCGGCGGCGCTTTCGATGGCAAGCGTCGCCCCGGCAATGCCTTCGCGCAGAGCTGCCCGCAACGGCAGTCCTCGCAGCAAGGCAGCGACCGTTGCGCCCGCCAGCGCATCGCCGGCGCCGGTGACGTCGGCGACTTTTCTTGGTGGCGGCGGCTGGATCGAGAAGGCGCCGGCTTCATCGAAGCCCAGCATGGGCCCGCCGCCTGCCGTCACCACGCCGCTGACGAGGCCGCTGCATCGCAACCCGTCGACGACCTCGCGCTCCGTGGCATTCGCGGCGACGCCGGCCAGCGCCATGGTCTCGCGCCGGTTCATGAAGACCAGCGAAAGCTCCTTCAGCACCGGTAGCAACCGCACCACCTTGGCCGGCGAAATGGCAATCGCGAAAACCGGCTTGCCCGCGGCGAGCGCGACCAGCCGTTCCAGCGCCGAAGAGGGCAGGTTGGCGTCGCACAGGATCGCGTCGGCGGCAGCGATCACCTCCCGCACCTTGGAGCGCCTAATCTGCTTGGGAAACGCCAAATCATAGAGCGCCATGTCGGCAAAGCCGACGATCAGTTCGCCCTCGCTGTCGATCAGCGCCGTGTAGCTCGGCGTCGTGCGGTCGAGGAAGACCGCCGACAGGTCGGCAATGCCTGCCCCGGCAATGGCCCGCGAAACCGTGTCGGCTGCGGCATCGCCGCCGCGCACCGACATCAGCGACGCGGAGACGCCGCGCCGTACGGCACTGCGCAAAGCGTTGAAGACGCCGCCGCCGACATCCTCGCGCATTGTGCCCGGATTGGAGGCGGCGGGCACGTAAGCGCCGGACACCTGGCCCCGCCGGTCGATATGGGCGCCGCCTACGGCCAGTATTTTCGCGGATTTCAGCATGCCGGCGATATGACCTTTGTTATTCCAGCCGCACAAGCGCTAGGCTGTGCGACGGAGCTTCGCATGCAAGGCGGCGATTCGGCAGATCGAAACAACCGGCCGTCTGGCCCAACGTGCGGTGCATCCCTGATCGAATCCTTGGACAAAAAAACAGATATTTGATCCCTCTTGCCAAATGAGAACAAAAAAGGTACAAATAGGCAGGGATTACGGATTGTCCGGCCTTCATTGACGACCAAGGGGTGATGTATCATGGCTCAGAATTCTTTGCGGCTGGTAGAGGACAAGGCAGTGGACAAATCAAAGGCTCTGGATGCGGCGCTGTCGCAGATCGAGCGGGCTTTCGGCAAGGGCTCGATCATGCGGCTCGGCGCCAACGAGCAGGTCGTCGAGATCGAAACGGTGCCGACCGGCTCGCTTGGCCTCGACATCGCGCTTGGCGTCGGTGGCCTGCCGCGCGGCCGCATCATCGAGATCTACGGGCCGGAAAGCTCGGGCAAGACGACGCTGGCCCTGCACACCGTGGCCGAAGCCCAGAAGAAGGGCGGCATCTGCGCTTTCGTCGATGCCGAGCACGCGCTTGATCCGGTCTATGCCCGCAAGCTTGGCGTCGATCTCGAAAACCTGCTGATTTCGCAGCCCGACACCGGTGAGCAGGCGCTGGAAATCTGCGACACGCTGGTGCGCTCCGGCGCCATCGACGTGCTGGTGGTCGATTCGGTCGCGGCGCTGACGCCACGTGCCGAAATCGAAGGCGAGATGGGTGATTCGCTGCCCGGCCTGCAGGCCCGCCTGATGAGCCAGGCGCTGCGCAAGCTGACCGCCTCGATCTCGCGCTCCAACACCATGGTCATCTTCATCAACCAGATCCGCATGAAGATCGGCGTCATGTTCGGTTCGCCCGAGACGACGACCGGCGGCAACGCGCTGAAATTCTACGCATCGGTGCGCCTCGACATCCGCCGCATCGGCTCGGTCAAGGACCGCGACGAAGTCGTCGGCAACCAGACCCGCGTCAAGGTGGTCAAGAACAAGCTGGCGCCGCCCTTCAAGGTGGTCGAGTTCGACATCATGTATGGTGAAGGCGTGTCCAAGACCGGCGAACTGGTCGATCTCGGCGTCAAGGCCGGCGTGGTCGAGAAGTCGGGCGCCTGGTTCTCCTACAATTCGCAGCGTCTCGGCCAAGGCCGCGAGAATGCCAAACTGTTCCTGCGCGACAATCCCGACACCGCACGCGAGATCGAGCTGGCGCTCCGACAGAATGCCGGGCTGATCGCCGAAAAGTTCCTTGAGAATGGCGGCTCCGAAGGTGGCGACGACGGGTTCGAGGAGGAATCCGGCGCGATGTGACAACTCGCGAGGTCGGCCGGAGTTCGGCCATAATCGCATTCTATTATCTCGGGCTTAAGTAATCGAGTTCCGCGTTAATGCGTTTTGAAACCGCCGGCCCAGTGCCGGCGGTTTTGCGTTTCGGCGGCGAAAACAGGCCGGTTCGAACGGCCGGCAAAGGCCGTGGATTGGACCAATTCCGTGTTTCTGGACAGGGTGAAGCGCGGCGGCTAAAAGGCCAAGTCCTAATCTTCTAAAACGCAGAGCCCATTTCCGCCGGTTTGCCGGCGGCCCTTCCGAAAAGGCAGCATTCATGAGTGGCGTGAACGAAATCCGGTCGACATTTCTCGACTACTTCCGCAAGGAGGGTCACGAGATCGTCGCGTCGAGTCCGCTGGTGCCGCGCAACGACCCGACGCTGATGTTCACCAACGCCGGCATGGTACAGTTCAAGAACGTCTTCACCGGCCTGGAGAAGCGGCCCTATTCGCGCGCCTCGACCGCCCAGAAGAGCGTTCGCGCCGGCGGCAAGCACAACGATCTCGACAATGTCGGCTACACCGCGCGTCATCTGACCTTCTTCGAGATGCTCGGCAACTTCTCCTTCGGCGACTATTTCAAGGAGCGCGCCATCGAGCTTGCCTGGAACCTGATCACCAGGGAATTCGGGCTGAGCAAGGACAAGCTGCTGGTCACCGTCTATCACACGGATGACGAGGCGGCCGGCTTCTGGAAGAAGATCGCCGGTTTTTCCGACGACCGCATCATTCGCATCGCGACCTCGGACAATTTCTGGGCGATGGGCGACACCGGACCCTGCGGGCCGTGCTCGGAGATCTTCATCGACCGCGGCGAGCACATCTGGGGCGGCCCTCCCGGCAGCCCGGAGGAGGATGGCGACCGTTTCCTGGAATTCTGGAACCTGGTGTTCATGCAGTATGAACAGGTGACGAAGGAGGAGCGCATCGACCTGCCGCGCCCCTCGATCGACACCGGCATGGGCCTGGAGCGCATGGCGTCCATCCTGCAAGGGGTGGAAAGCGTCTTCGAGACCGATCTGTTCCGTCACCTGATCGACGCGGCCTCGTCCGCGATCGGGCATGGTCCCGACAAGGAGACGGTCGCCTCCTACCGGGTCATTGCCGATCATCTGCGCTCGTCCTCCTTCCTGGTCGCCGATGGCGTGCTGCCCTCGAACGAAGGCAGGGGCTACGTCCTGCGCCGCATCATGCGCCGCGCCATGCGCCATGCACAGCTGCTCGGTGCCAACGAACCGCTGATGTGGAAGCTGGTGCCGGCGCTGGTGCGCGAAATGGGCCAGGCCTATCCGGAACTGCTGCGCGGCGAACAATTGATCACCGAGACGCTGAAGCTCGAGGAGACCAGGTTTCGCAAGACGCTGGTGCGCGGCCTCGGCCTGCTTTCCGAGGCGACCGAAACGCTGCATGCCGGCGACATGCTGGATGGCGAGACGGCCTTCAAGCTCTACGACACCTATGGCTTCCCGCTCGACCTGACGCAGGACGCACTGCGCCAGCGCAGCATCTCGGTCGATATTGCCGGCTTCACCAACGCGATGGAGCAGCAGAAGGCCGAGGCGCGCAAGCATTGGGCCGGGTCCGGCGACGCCGCCACCGAGACCATCTGGTTCTCGGTGCGCGAGAAGGCCGGCGCCACCGAGTTCCTCGGCTATGAGACTGAAGCTGCGGAAGGCATCATCCAGGCGCTTGTCCGGGACGGCAAGGCTGTCGACGGCGCCGGCAAGGGCGACGCGGTGGCGATCGTCGTCAACCAGACGCCGTTCTATGCCGAGTCCGGCGGCCAGATGGGCGACACCGGCGTCATCTCCGGCGAGGGGTTCTCGATCGAGGTTTCGGATACGCAGAAGAAGGCCGACGGGCTGTTCGTGCATATCGGCAAGGTGGCCAGCGGCACCGTCAAGACGGGCGCGGCTGTCGAGCTGAAGGTCGATCATGCAAGGCGCTCGAGGCTGCGCGCCAACCATTCCGCGACGCATCTGATCCATGAGGCGCTGCGCGAAGTGCTGGGCAGCCATGTCGCACAGAAGGGCTCGCTGGTCGCGCCCGAGCGCCTGCGCTTTGACATCTCGCACAACAAGCCGATTTCGGCCGAAGACCTCGAAGAGGTCGAGCGCATGGCCAACGAGATCGTCGTCCAGAACGGCCCGGTGACCACGCGCCTGATGTCGGTCGACGATGCCATCGCCGAGGGCGCCATGGCGCTGTTTGGCGAAAAGTACGGCGACGAAGTGCGCGTCGTGTCGATGGGCACCGGCCTGCACGGCGCCAAGGCGAACCGGCCCTATTCGGTCGAGCTCTGCGGTGGCACCCATGTCCGGGCGACCGGCGATATCGGCCTCGTGCGTGTCGTATCGGACAGCGCGGTCGCCGCCGGCGTGCGCCGCATCGAGGCATTGACGGGCGAAGCCGCGCGCAAACATCTCGACGAGCAGGACAGGCGTTTGAAGGCGACGGCAGCCGTGTTGAAGATTTCGCCGGCCGATGTACCGGCGCGCGTCGAGACGCTGCTCGAAGAGCGCAAGAAGCTCGAAAAGGAACTGACCGAAGCGCGCAAGAAGCTGGCATTGGGCGGCGGATCGTCTGCCGATGCTCCAGCCGCCAATGAGACGGTCGCCGGTGTCGGCTTCCTCGGCAAGACGGTCTCAGGTGTCTCACCGAAGGACCTGAAGCCGCTGGCCGATGCCGGCAAGACGTCGCTCGGCTCCGGCGTCGTCGTCTTCGTCGGCGCCGGCGAAGACAACAAGGCAAGCGTCGTGGTGGCCGTCACCGACGATCTCGTCGGCCGCTTCAGCGCCGTCGACCTTGTCCGAGTGGCCTCGGCGGCACTCGGCGGGCAGGGCGGCGGCGGACGGCCCGACATGGCCCAGGCCGGCGGCCCCGACGCTTCCAAGGCCGATGATGCGATTGCTGCGGTAAGGGCGGCACTCGAAGCGGCGTAGGCGAGTGGACTGAATTTAAAGCAACGGTTGGAGGGACAGCGGACGTCACTTATCAGCCGATTTTTTCAGTCCGCACGAAGCTAGGCCGAGCCGCAATGCGCGCATACCAGTCCCGGATATCAGGGAACTCGGCCAGCAGATTTCGCCCCTCGGCGACCTTGACGAAATAACCGATGATCGGTGCGGCATGCAGGTCGGCCAGCGTCAGCTGGCCGCCCAGCAGCCACGGTCCCGGCGCTTTCAGCGCGGACAGCGTCCGAAGCGCTTTGCTCGCCTGAGCAAGGCCGCCGGCGATCAACGCCTCATCCGGCTGAGCCTTCTCCAGCCGCTCGACGGCGACATCCCAGACCATCGACCTGTAGGCATAGGCATCGAGCAAGCCGATGATCAGGTTCATGGTTGCGCGGATGCGCGCATCGGCAGGCTGCAGCGCCGGCCCGTCGAAGGCTTCGTCGATATAGCGGGCGATCGCATTGGTCTCGAACAGCCGAAACCCGTCATGCGCGAAGGCCGGGATGCGGCCGAACGGATGATGCTCGAAATACCAGGCGGGAACGCCCTCGGCGGCAAAGACATCGACCGGCACAAGCTCGTAGTCGATGCCTTTTTCCTCAAGCACGAGGCGGACGATGCGCACATAGACGCTATAGTCCGCCCCGTAGACGATGGGCTTGCTCGACGATGTGGTGTTGACGCTATGATCGATGCGGGCGACGCTCTATTCTTTTATCTTCACAACGGGCTTGCCATCTTCGATGACGAGCGTGATCTTGCCTCCAAGCTCCGCCGGAGCGGGAGCGACATTGGCAGCTTGCACCTCAAACTTCGGCATGGAGTCCAAGAGCTCTTTGCCCTTGGTACTCTTTAGCCGTTCTTGCTGATCGAACCACATAGCCATTTACATCTACCTATTTTCGCAAATCCAGCTCATCCACGGAAGACAGATTTGCACTTCGACACGCCTCAAGTCTTTGTCGTTAACTTAGTGCTGTCGCGCACGAGATCAATATCGAGCGAAGCCTTTGGACGACATGCCTACGCCATCGCTTTCTGCAAATTCTCGTCGATCTTGTCGAGGAAACCGGTGGTCGACAGCCAGGGCTGGTCGGGGCCGATCAGCAGCGACAGGTCCTTGGTCATGAAGCCGGACTCGACCGTCTGGATGCAGACCTTTTCCAGCGTGTCGGCAAAGCGCTTCAGCTCGGCATTGTCGTCGAGCTTGGCGCGGTGGGCGAGCCCCCGCGTCCAGGCGAAGATCGAGGCGATCGAATTGGTCGAGGTTTCCTCGCCCTTCTGGTGCTGGCGATAGTGGCGGGTAACGGTGCCGTGCGCGGCTTCGGCTTCCACCGTCTTGCCGTCCGGCGTCATCAGCACCGAGGTCATCAGGCCGAGCGAGCCAAAACCCTGGGCCACCGTGTCGGACTGGACGTCGCCGTCATAGTTCTTGCAGGCCCAGACATAGCCGCCCGACCATTTCAGGGCGGAGGCAACCATGTCGTCGATCAGGCGGTGTTCGTACCACAGCTTCTTCGCCTTGAACTCGGCCTCGAATTCAGCCTCGTAGACTTCCTGGAAGATGTCCTTGAAGCGGCCGTCATAGGCCTTCAGGATGGTGTTCTTGGTCGACAGATAGACCGGATAATTGCGCAGCAGGCCATAGTTCAGCGAGGCGCGGGCAAACTCGCGGATGGACTCGTCCAGATTGTACATGGCCATGGCGACACCGGCGCCGGGCGCATCATACACGTCGTGCTCGATCACCTTGCCGTCCTCGCCGACGAACTTGATCGTCAGCTTGCCCTTGCCGGGAAAGCGGAAATCGGTGGCGCGGTACTGGTCACCGAAAGCGTGACGGCCGACGATGATCGGCTTGGTCCAGCCGGGCACCAGGCGCGGCACGTTCTTCATGATGATCGGCTCGCGGAAGATCGTGCCGCCAAGGATGTTGCGGATGGTGCCGTTCGGCGACTTCCACATCTTCTTCAGCTTGAACTCCTCGACGCGCTGCTCGTCAGGCGTGATCGTCGCGCATTTCACGCCGACTCCCCATTTCTTGATGGCGTTGGCCGAATCGATGGTCACCTGGTCGTTGGTGGCGTCGCGGTGTTCCACGCCGAGGTCGTAATATTCGAGTTTCAGGTCGAGATAAGGGTGGATCAGCTTGTCCTTGATGAACTGCCAGATGATGCGGGTCATCTCGTCGCCGTCGAGCTCGACGACCGGGTTCGCCACCTTGATCTTCGCCATGGAAAGAATGCCTCGTTGCTGGGATGTGGGACGGCCTTGCCCGCGTGGCGTTGGGCCGGGAGATGTCGCCCGTATATCAAAGCGCTTTTGGCCACGCAAACGGCGATCGGTCACGAATTGGAGGCCAGAGCCGTCGTCATTTGCGAATGCTTCATTTTCCCGGCCGAATATGGCAGGGGACGCTGAAATGCCGCAAACAGCAGTTCATTGACAATCATGCCCGTCACCAAAGATCCTGATAGCATTGCGACCGCCGGCCCGGCGATCATCCTCGTCGAGCCTCAGCTTGGCGAGAACATCGGCATGGTCGCGCGCGCCATGGCCAATTTCGGTCTGTCGGAGCTGCGCCTCGTCAATCCGCGTGACGGTTGGCCGAGCGAGAAGGCACGTGCGGCGGCGAGCCGCGCCGATCATGTCATCGACGCCGTCACCGTCTTTGACGATCTGGCCTCGGCGCTCGCCGACCTGAACTTCGTCTTCGCCACCACGGCCAGGCAGCGCGACGGCTTCAAATCCGTGCGCGGGCCGGTGGAGGCGGGCAGGATGCTTCGGACCCGTCACGCAATGGGCCAGCGCACCGGCATCCTGTTCGGCCGCGAGCGCTTCGGCCTCTACAATGACGAGGTCGGCCTTGCCGACGAGATCGTCACGTTCCCGGTCGATCCCGATTTCTCGTCGCTCAACATCGCCCAGGCCGCGCTTCTGATGTCCTACGAATGGATGAAGTCCGGCCTGGAAGACGAGACCAAGACCAATTTTTCCGGCCCGGACATGAAGCCGGCAAGCAAGGAGGAATTGCACGGCCTGTTCGCCTATCTCGAAGGCGCACTGGAAGCGCGCGGCTATTTCCGGCCGGCACCGAAGAAGCCGAAAATGATCGACAATCTGCGTGCGGTGCTGACGCGCGCCGGTTTTGCCGAACCGGAGCTGAAGGTGCTGCGCGGCATCATCTCGTCGCTCGACAGGTTTTCGCCGGCGATGCCGCGCGGCGACGGGTCCCCTGGCGATGATCCACGACGCTTGCCCGCGGCCGCCGCGCGGGCCCGCAAGGCGGAAGCGGCGCGCCTTGCCGGCGCCGGCAAGGACGATGACATACCGCCGCTTGGCGGAAAAGGAACCGACAATGACTGAGCGGCCGATCCTGATGTTCGATTCGGGCATCGGCGGGCTCACCGTACTGCGCGAGGCGCGCGTGCTGATGCCCGACCGCCGCTTCATCTATGTCGCCGACGACGCTGCGTTTCCCTATGGCGCCTGGGAAGAGCCGGCGCTGAGGGTGCATATCCTTGAATTGTTCGGCAAACTGCTTGAGCGGTTTGCGCCGGCCATTTCGGTCATCGCCTGTAACACCGCCTCGACGTTGGTGATCGACGCGCTGCGCGACAGATTTCCCGAGCATCCTTTTGTCGGCATGGTGCCTGCGATCAAGCCGGCGGCGGAACGCACGCGCTCAGGGCTGGTTTCGGTGCTGGCGACGCCTGGCACCGTCAAGCGCCAGTACACGCGCGACCTGATCAGCAAATGGGCGCAGAAATGCCATGTCCGCCTGGTCGGCAGCGACAGGCTGGCGGGACTGGCTGAGATCTACATGCGTGAGGGCTTCGTCGATGAGGAGGCCGTGCGCGCCGAGATCACGCCATGCTTCGTCGAACGTGATGCGCTGCGTACGGATATCGTCGTGCTCGCCTGCACACACTACCCCTTTCTGGCCAATCGTATGCGCAAGACGGCGCCTTGGCCGGTCGACTGGCTCGACCCCGCCGAAGCGATCGCGCGCCGGGCGCTGTCGCTTCTCGCCGACATCGATCCGAGCGGTCGTGGCGAGATGTTGCCTGAAGGGCCCGACCTTGCCGTCTTCACATCGAAAAGAGCCGATTTCCCCACCCGCCGCCTGATGCAGGGGTTCGGGTTGGCGATGTCGTGATTGCGAAGCGGAACATCACGGCAGTCGTTGCGTTTTTTTCCTGATGCCAACGGGAGAAAGAGCCATGCCAGCCACCTCGAAAGCCCAGCAGAAAGCCGCCGGCGCGGCTCTGTCGGCCAAGCGCGGCGAGACCAAGAAGAGCGAACTCCAGGGCGCTTCCAAGGGAATGTACGAATCGATGAGCGAAAAGCAGCTCGAGGAATTCGCCGAGACGAAGCGCAAGGGCCTGCCGGAGAAGAAGTCGAAAGACTAGAGTGCGGTCCGCCGTTCAAGGGAAACGCCGAAGAACACGAGCCGGAATCGAAAGCCCGCGGCCAAACCGCGGGCTTTGAAGTGATGTCGGCCGCCTGAGACCGGATTGCAGCCTACCAGCGCCCTCTGCACTGCTTGATCTTGTAGCGGATGACCTTCTTGTGGCCGTGCCGCCAGATAATTTTCTTCTTGATCACGATGCGGCAAGCCTGGTGATGCCGGTGCCCTTGCCAATGCCTGGCCTCAGCCGGCTCCGGTGTCATGACCGCCATGGATCCCGCCAACACAGCGGCTCCTGTCAGGGTAAGGAAGAATTTCTTCATGCGAATGTAGCTCCTCTGCTCCGGTCCCTTCCTGATGCCGCTGGCGCAACCTCCCGCCACATCCGGCACTGTACTCAACCCAGAGACGCTATATCGTCGCCATGGCCTACGCCAGCCACAAGCTTGACACCGGTTAAATCTCCGTTTAATCAGCGCGCCAACACCGGGCCGCAATGCCCGGTGGTTTTCTTTATGTGCGCAAGATGCGTGGAAATCCAATTCTACTATCTTGTTTGAACTGACGTGTCCCGTGGGTTTTCCGCCGCGTTGCGTGGGAAAACCCTGTCAGGTCTCGAAAACGGAGGCCAGAGGAGGGCGCGTTTCCTTCACCCGGACCATGAGGTTCCGGGTGTGTTGTTTTGAAAAGGGAATGCGATGAGCAAGCGCGAATCCGCGAAGTACAAGATCGACCGCCGTCTCGGCGAAAACATCTGGGGCCGCCCGAAGTCCCCGGTCAACAAGCGTGAATACGGCCCCGGCCAGCATGGCCAGCGCCGCAAGGGCAAGCTTTCCGATTTCGGCCTGCAGCTGCGCGCCAAGCAGAAGCTGAAGGGGCACTATGGCGACGTTTCGGAAAAGCAGTTCCGCAAGGTTTATGAAGAGGCTGACCGCCGCAAGGGCGACACCTCGGAGAACCTGATCGGCCTGCTCGAGTCGCGTCTCGACGCGGTCGTCTACCGCGCCAAGTTCGTGCCGACCATTTTCGCCGCCCGTCAGTTCGTCAACCACGGTCACGTCAACGTCAACGGCAAGCGCGTCAACATCGGCTCGTACCGCTGCAAGCCGGGCGATGTCGTCGAAATCCGCGAAAAGTCCAAGCAGCTGGTCATCGTTCTGGAAGCGGTCGGTCTCGCCGAGCGCGACGTGCCGGACTACATCGAAGCCGATCACAACAAGATGGTCGCGACCTTCTCGCGCATCCCCGGCCTGGCGGATGTTCCGTTCGCCGTGCAGATGGAACCGAACCTGGTCGTCGAATTCTATTCGCGCTAAACGAGCGCGTTCTGCGACATCCTGCGAAGGCCGCCCGTCGAGGCGGCCTTTTCTTTGTCGGTCATGTCCGCTAATCCGGCGCTCTGGGCCATTGAAAGCGACATGCCATGAACATGCTTCCAGACATTGAAACGCTCGAACCGGTCGCCGACAGCGAAGGCGGTTTCCATCCGCTGTTCGCCGACGTGCCGTCCTCGGTCGAGTTCAACAAACTGCGCAAGCGGCTGCTGCGGCTGACCCGGCAGGCGATCGAGGATTTCTCGATGGTCAAGCCCGGCCAGCGCTGGCTCGTAGCGCTATCGGGCGGCAAGGATTCCTACGGCCTGCTCGCGGTGCTGCTCGACCTAAAATGGCGCGGGCTCTTGCCGGTCGATCTTCTGGCCTGCAATCTCGACCAGGGCCAGCCGAATTTCCCCAAACATATCCTGCCGGACTATCTCGACAGCAACGGCATTGCGCACCGGATCGAATATCAGGACACCTATTCCGTCGTCACCGACAAGCTGCCGGCGGGCAGCACCTATTGCTCGCTCTGCTCGCGTCTCAGGCGCGGCCATCTCTACCGCATTGCACGCGAGGAGGGGTGCTCGGCGCTGGTGCTCGGCCACCATCGCGAGGACATTCTCGAAACCTTCTTCATGAACCTCTTCCATGGCGGGCGTCTCGCCGCCATGCCGCCAAAACTGCTCAATGACGAAGGCGACGTCATGGTGCTGCGGCCCTTGAGCTATTGCGCCGAGGTCGATCTGGAAAAATTCGCTGCCGCCATGCGATTCCCGATCATTCCCTGCGATCTCTGCGGCAGCCAGGAAGGTCTTCAGCGCAACGCCATGAAGGCGATGCTCGAGGACCTGGAAAAGCGCATGCCGGGCCGCAAGGATACGATGCTGCGCGCGCTGTCGAATAGCAGGCCATCGCATCTGCTCGACAGAAAGCTGTTCGATTTCGCTGCCCTCAACGAGACCCTCACCACAAGGCAAGCCGATGACATTTGACGACACCGCGATCGACTGGCTGGCCGGCATTCTGGCCGAGGCGGCACTGGCCGAGATCATGCCGCGCTTTCGCCGGTTGGGCGATGGCGATGTCAGGCAGAAGACGTCGGCCGCCGACCTGGTGACCGAAGCCGACGTCAATGCCGAGCGGCTGATCACCGCGCGGCTGCGCGAGCGGTATCCCTCAGCGATGGTCGTCGGCGAGGAGGCCTGTTCCGACAATCCAGCGCTTTTAAACGGGTTGGGCGATGCCGATCTGGCCTTCGTCATCGACCCGGTCGACGGTACTTTCAATTTCGCCTCCGGCGTGCCGCTGTTCGGCGTCATGCTGGCGGTCGTGGTCAAGGGCGAGACCGTCGCCGGCATCATCCACGATCCCGTCGGCAAGGACTGGCTGATTGGCGCCAGGGGTGCCGGCAGCCATATCCGGCATGCGCACGGCAGCATCGAGAAGGTGCATGTAGCGGTACCCGCGCCGATCTCGGAGATGACCGGCTCTGTCTCCTGGCAATATATGGCCGAGCCGGAACGGACACGGCTGGCGCGCAACCAGACCAAGATCCTGTCGCAGTTCGCCTATCGCTGCGCCGCGCACGAATACCGCCTGCTGGCGAGCGGCCATGCCCACTTCGTCGTCTACAACAAGCTGATGCCGTGGGACCACCTGGCCGGCGTGCTGATCCATGCCGAGGCCGGCGGCCATGCGGCGCGCTTCGACGGCAGCGCCTATCTGCCCTCGCATCTCGGCGGCGGCCTGGTTGTCGCGCCAGACAAGGAAAGCTGGCACGAATTGCGCCGCGAGCTCTGGGCGCAGTAGGATCGATTGCTGCGTTAGCCGAAAGCAGTACAATCTCGCGCAAATCCGGAGGCTCTCGAATGAAACCTCGGTTTGCATTTGTCGCGGTGGCTCTTGCCGCCGGTCTGTTCGCCAGTTCCCTGGAAGCAAGGTCGCAAGAGCGCAGCTGTCGCAGTACCGATCCCGTCGACACGATAAAGGAGATGTCGGACGCGATCTATGCCTGCTGGAAGCCGCCACCCGGAACCGCGGGCATGTCCCTCACGCTGCGGTTCTCGCTTCGCCGCAACGGCACGCTGATCGGCAAACCTCGCGCCACATATTCCGATCTGGGAACCGATGCCCAGCGCAGCCGGGCCTTCGTGGCATCCATCCTCAGGGCACTCGATGACGCTCTGCCATTGCACTTTTCGGACAGCATGGGCGAAGCAATTGCGGGGCGCATGCTTGCCCCTCGGTTCACGGCAGCCCTTGAAGGTGCGTCCTAATGCAAGTCGGTGATGTGCCCTGAAACGGGCGGGTTCTGTGGCTGGAACATCTTGCCGCGCTCGGCGATGAAGATCATCAGCAGCGCGGCGACCGAGACGCTGCAGAAGCCGGCGGCCAGCGGCGTCACCGTGCCGTTGAAGGCCTGGCCGATCAGCGTGCCGAGAATGCCGCCGAGAAACGTCTGCATGAAACCGAGGATCGACGAAGCCGTGCCGGCCAGTTGGCCGAGCGGCTCCATGGCCAGCGCGTTGAAGTTCGCGCCGAGCGCACCGAATGGAAGCATGGCGCAGGCAAAGAAGGTGATGAACAGCCAGAGCGGCATCTTCATCTCCAGCGAAATCACCAGCCAGGCAAGGCTGATGACCAGGAACAGCAGCAACGCACTCTGCGACAGGCGGCGCATGCCGATGCGGCCGACAAGGCGCGAGTTCAGAAAGTTGGAGAAGGCGAGCACGCCCGCAACCCCAGCAAAGATGACCGGGAACATCTCGCCGACTTTGAAAATGTCGACATAGATCTGCTGCGCCGAAGCGATGAAGCCAAACATGGCGCCGAAAATGAAGGTGCTGGCGAAGGCATAGCAGATCGCAATGCGGTTGGTGAGAACGATACGAAACCCGCCGACAATGGAGTTGAGCGTCAGCGGCCGGCGATGTTCGGGATGCAGCGTTTCAGGAAGGCGCAGCAGCGACCAGGCCGAGACGAGCAGCGCACCGACGGCCATGGTGACGAAGATCCAATGCCAGGTCGCAAACAGCATGATAAATTGGCCGATGCCGGGAGCAATGACCGGTATCGCCATGAACACCATGAAGATCAGCGACATCACCTCGGCCATGCGCCGGCCGTCGAACGTATCGCGCACGATCGAGACCGCGATGACACGAGTGGCGGCTGCACCGATGCCTTGCACGGCCCGGCACAGCAGAAGTGTTTCAAAGCTTGGTGCAACGGCGGCGGCCGCAGCCGCGGCGACATAAATCACCAGCCCTGCGACCAGTGGTGCGCGACGTCCGAAGCGATCCGAGATCGGCCCGAAGAACAGCTGCCCGCCACCGAAGCCCAGAATGTAGGCCGTTATGACGTACTGCCGGTGGTTTTCATTTTCGACGCCGAGCGAGGCGCCGATCTGCTGCAGAGCCGGCAGCATGATATCGATGGCCAGCGAGTTCAGCGCCATCAGTGCCGCGCACAGAGCGATGAACTCCCAGCGCGGAATGGGCAGTTTGCTTGCCGATTGCGGCGCTGGTCTTGGCTGGTCCACGGCAAGTCCGATCTTTCAAACGAAAATGCGCCGGCGGGCCGGCGCATTGGCTCGTCCTGGTCCTGGGGTCAGGACATGAAAATTGCCGAGGTGAGGTTGCCCCGGTGCCTGGTGCTCGATGCCCGAAAATCAACGTCGATTTCGGGCATGCACAAAACAGAAATCAGGCGGCGCCTTTGACGCTGACGCCCTTCTCGACGAGGAACGTCTGCAGCTCGCCCGCCTGGAACATCTCGCGCACGATGTCGCAACCGCCGACGAATTCTCCCTTGACGTAGAGCTGAGGGATCGTCGGCCAGTTGGAGTATTCCTTGATGCCCTGGCGCAGTTCAGCCGAGTCCAGGACGTTCACGCCTTTGTAGTCGGCGCCGATATAGTCGAGGATCTGGACGACCTGGCCGGAAAATCCGCATTGCGGGAAACCAGGTGTGCCCTTCATGAAAAGGACGACGTCGTTGCCCTTCACTTCATTGTCAATGTAGTCGTTGATGCCGCTCATGGAATATCCTTTCCCGCCTGTGGGAGTCAGGCTCGAAACATACCCTTCAAATAAACCCAACGATTGCTCGAAACAAGACGTTAGCCGCGCCGTGGCTGAAATGGCGCAAAGGATGAGCCGTGTTGGGCCAAGCGCTAAGGGTCAGTCGGGAACGCTGGTCTGCAGCGCCAATGCGTGCAACACGCCGCCCATATTGCCCTTCAGCGCGTCATAGACCATCTGGTGCTGCTGGACGCGGCTCTTGCCGCGAAAGCTCTCGGCCACCACCTCGGCCGCATAGTGGTCGCCGTCGCCGGCGAGATCGCGAATCGTCACCTTGGCGTCCGGAATGCCGTCCTTGATCAGTTTTTCGATGTCGTGGGCATCCATTGCCATGGCAAAATCCTGTTTCGAGCGGCCGGTAGCCGGCTATAAGATGAGAGTCGGGTGAGCCTAAAGCCTTTCCGGTCCGGATTGAAGCCGTTCTGTCCCGCCAACGGCCACACGGCTTCAGAGAAAGACTAGGCCGGTGGGCTTGCTTCATCCTCGGCAACATCCTCGCGTGTCGAGAAAGCGCGGCCAAGGCTGAAGGCAAGCACATAGAGCGGCGCGTTGAGCAGCAGGCTGACAATGGGGAGATAGCTCGTCATTTGCCAAGCCTGCGAGAAGAACCCCTGACCATAGCCGTCGCAGATGAGCGACGAGCCGTACTCCCAAAACGCGCCCACGACCACCGTGCCGGCGAAAAGCTTGACGCAGGTGACAATGTGCCTTGCCCGTGCCGGATCCGGGAAAAGGCGGCCCCAGAGCACCAGGCAGATGATCGGGACCGCGTAGAGGAGGTTCTGCAGCGCCAGCATCGGGATGGCGCCGTTCGCCGCGGCAAGGAACTCCGCACGTGTTTCCAGCCGCATACAAACCTCGCTCGAGGTCGTCGACAGCAGGAAAAAGACGAACGGTCCCAGGAACCAGAAGAAGAACAGCGACGGCCAGAAAACGACTGCAAGCAGCGCCCGGGCGGCCAGTGTGGTCAACTAGCCTGATCCATGAAGCGCGGGAACCAGCCTTCGTGAGCCGAGGAGAGTTCGCTGACCGGGATTGCCCTGGCGTCGCCAAGCTTCAGCGCGCTGCCGCCTGTGGAGCCGATCCACGGCGCGAAGATGCCAAGCTCGCCCTGCTGCTTGCGAATGGCGTCCCATTCGTCACCATGCGGATCGATCGACAGCGTCAGCAGATAACGGCCCTGATCCTCGCCGAACCAGACCGGGATCGGGTCGGTGCCGACAAGGCCGGGGACCGTAGCGCCGATGCCGGACGCCATCACCATTTCGGCTAAAGCCACCGCGATACCGCCATCGGAAACGTCATGCGCCGCCGTGACGATGCCGGAGGCGATGAGCGCGCGCACATGGTCGCCGACGCGTTTTTCGTGATCGAGGTCGACCGGCGGCGGCGGGCCATCCGTGCGGCCGTGTATGTCCCTGAAATAAACCGATTGCCCAAGATGCGTTCCCCAGGACGCCGGCGCGCCGACCAGCAGGATCATTTGGCCCTCGGCCGCAAAGCCGGCCCGCACCATCTTCGACCAATCGGCGATCAGGCCGACGCCGCCGATGGTCGGGGTTGGCAGGATGCCCTGGCCGTTGGTCTCATTGTAGAGCGAGACATTGCCGGAGACGATCGGGAATTCGAGCGCACGACAGGCGTCGCCTATGCCTTTCACAGCACCGACCAGCTGGCCCATGATCTCGGGCCGTTCCGGGTTGCCGAAATTGAGGTTGTCGGTTGCGGCCAGCGGCAGAGCGCCGGTGGCGGTCAAGTTGCGCCAGCATTCGGCCACCGCCTGCTTGCCGCCCTCGTAAGGGTCGGCCTCGCAATAGCGCGGCGTCACGTCGGACGAGAAGGCGAGCGCCTTGGTCGCATGGCCTTCGACCCGCACCACGCCGGCATCGCCGCCTGGAAGCTGCAGCGAATTGCCCTGGATCAGCGTGTCATACTGCTCCCAGACCCAGCGGCGCGAAGACAGGTCGGGACCGCCGAGCAGCTTCAGCAGCGCGTCTGCAACATCGGCTTGCGGAACATCATTGGCGGCCAGCGGCGCCGGCTTCTTCGGTTCGATCCACGGCCGGTCATATTCCGGAGCCTTGTCGCCAAGATCCTTGATCGGCAGGTTGGCAACCTCGTCGCCCTGGTGCAGCACGCGGAAGCGCAGATCGTCGGTGGTCTTGCCGACGATGGCGAAGTCGAGCCCCCATTTGTGGAAGATCGCCTCGGCTTCCTTTTCCTTTTCCGGACGCAGCACCATCAGCATGCGCTCCTGGCTTTCCGAAAGCATCATTTCGTAGGCGCTCATGCGCTCTTCGCGCACCGGCACCTTGTCGAGATCGAGCTCGATGCCGAGGTCGCCCTTGGCGCCCATTTCGACCGCCGAGCAGGTGAGGCCGGCCGCACCCATGTCCTGGATGGCGATGACGGCGCCCGAGGCCATCAGTTCGAGGCTGGCTTCCAGCAGGCACTTTTCGGTGAAGGGATCGCCGACCTGCACTGTCGGACGCTTCTCATCGATCTTATCGTCGAATTCGGCCGAAGCCATGGTGGCGCCGCCGACGCCGTCGCGGCCGGTCTTGGCGCCGAGATAGACGACCGGCAGGCCGACTCCCTTGGCTTCGGACAGGAAGATCGCATCGGTCTTGGCAAGGCCCGCTGCAAAGGCGTTGACCAGGATGTTGCCATTGTAGCGGGCATCGAAATTGACCTCGCCGCCGACCGTCGGCACGCCGAACGCGTTGCCATAGCCGCCGACGCCGGAAACCACGCCTGAAACGAGGTGCCTGGTCTTGGGATGGTCGGGCGCACCAAAACGCAGCGCATTCATCGCCGCGATCGGCCGCGCGCCCATGGTGAAGACGTCGCGCAATATGCCGCCGACGCCGGTCGCCGCACCCTGGTAGGGCTCGATGTAGGATGGGTGGTTGTGACTCTCCATCTTGAAGACGACGCAGTCGCCATCGCCGATGTCGACCACGCCAGCATTCTCGCCCGGCCCTTGGATGACCTGAGGTCCGGTGGTCGGCAGCGTGCGCAGCCATTTCTTCGAGGATTTGTAGGAGCAGTGCTCATTCCACATCGCCGAGAAGATGCCGAGTTCGGTGAAGCTCGGCTCGCGCCCGACGAGGTCGAGAATGCGCTGGTACTCGTCGGGCTTGAGCCCGTGTGAGGCAATGAGCTCGGGGGTGATCGGCACGGAATTGGAAATGGTCATGGGCGGCGATTTTTATCCGGGACGTTGGGATTTTGAGTCCCGTCTTATCGCAAGCCTTGCGGCCGATACACCCATGGATTGACGAAAAACGACGGAAAACCGGACAAAGCCACGCAGTGTCAGGAGAAGCTGTCGTAGCCGGCGCGGCCTTCATCGAGAAGTCGCCGGATCACCGCAACGCCTTCAGCGATATCCCCGCGCTGTCTCGGCTGCGAAACGCCGAAGCGGACGCCATGGAAAACCTGCTCGGAACGGCCGGCCTTGAATTCGTCCTCGTCGTCGATCAGCACGCCGTGCTCCAGGCAAGCGTTCTTGAAGGTGCCGGAAAGCCAGGGGTCGGGCAGGGTCAGCCAGACAAAGGGCACCCTGTCATGCGACTTGAAGGCGAAGCCGGCCAAAGTCTCGCGTACGATGGCGATGCGGGCGCTGATTTCGGCGATGCTGCGCTTTCGTATCTCATCCGCCTGACCGGACAGCACCAGCCTTGTATTCACCTCCGCCAGCAGGAAGGGCATGCCGCCGGTCATCATCTTGTGGGCGACGCGGATGCGGTGGCGGTAGGCGGGCGGGCAGGAAAGCCAGCCGCCGCGCACACCGGCTGCGACCGACTTCGACAGGCCGCCCGCGACAATGGTCCTCTCAGGAGCATATTCGGCCAGCAACGGCGTCGGATCATCGGTCAGATTGCCATAGAGGTCGTCCTCGATGAGGACGACATTGTATTCGCGTGCGACATGGGCGATCGCTTCGCGGCGCGCAGCCGACAAGGTGGCCAGCGTCGGATTCTGCGCCGTCGGCATCAGGAAGATCATTTTGGGATGCTTTTGCGCGCAGACGCGCTCGAAATCCTGCGGATCAATGCCTTCATCGTCCGATGCCACCAACGCGGTGCGCCTGCCGATCAAGCCGGCACTGCGGGAAACCTGCGAGTAGGTGAGGTGCTCGAAGGCAACATAGTCGCCAGGCATGGTGAGCGCCGCGATCGCCGCCATCACCGCCGCATGGGTGCCGAGCGTGGGAACGATGGTGTCGGCATCCGGGCGAAAGGAATTGCGCGCCAACCAGCGGGCGCCGGCTTCGTACCATCGTTCGGGGAAATCCCTGGTGTAGCTCGAAATCTCATGCGGATGGTCCTGCGCCGTGCGCGACAGGACACCGGCGACAATGTCGCCCTGGCCGATATCAGGTGCTGCGGTGCTGTCGAAACGCAGCTTGCCTTTAGGCGCATCGATATAGCGCGTGCCTTCGCCGCCGACGTCCGGAGCCGGAAAATCCGGCTTCGCGCGCTGGCCGAGCACATAGGTTCCACGCCCGACCTCGCCGCTCACCAGCCCACGCTCGCGCAGCAATTGATAGGCCCGGCCGACAGTGCCGACGGTGGTGCCGATGTCGTAGGCGAGGTCGCGCTGCGGCGGCAACTTTGCGCCGGCATCGATCACGCCCCGATCGATGTCCGTCTCGATGGAATCCGCCAGCCGCTGATACAGCGGGCCGGAGCCGGCAGTGAGATCTGGAAGCCAATTTGTCATGGTGACAATTTTCTATATTGCACCGATAGATGAGTCAATACATATCAATCGCGTGCCAAAAGGGTACAATTTAGGACTTTGGCAGAAAGAAAATGAATACAATCGCGACAATACGTCATTCGAGCGCTGCATTATCGGCCCAATCGACACGCCCGTCGGCTCAGCGCGGCTTTGTCAGCCGCCTTGTGCGCGTGCTGAGGTCGCTGGCAAGATGGATCGACAACCTGCTGGATCGCCGCCGCAGCCGGTTGGCTCTGCTGGAGATGACCGACGACCAGCTCAAGGATATCGGCGTCACGCGCTGCGACGCCCACCGCGAGGGCATCAGGCCGTTCTGGGACTGACCGTGATCCCAAAAGTGGGAACCGGTTTGGGAAAGATGATGGTCCCGGGAAATCCGGACAGAAGGTCCGCACAGTTCTAACGGACCCTCGACGCCCTTGTGCGTGCAACGGCATGGTCCGTAAGGACGGCGACCACGCACAGCACGAGGAAAAGTCCGGTGATGGCTGCAGTTGAGATGACGACGCTGGTCGCGCCGTTCTTGGCGATGTTCAGGAAAGGGTAGGGCACCTCGCCGGCAAGCGGCGCCCGCACCAGCGCATAGACCAGATAAGCGATGGGATAGATCACCCACCACGAAATGTCGCTCCAGCGTGTCCGGCCGTCGGCGCCCGATATCAGCCACCACAGCACGAACAGCACCGGCGTGACGTAGTGCAGGAGAACATCGCAGAGCAGGAACAGTCCCTGCGGCTGCCAGAGTCGTGCCAGAACCGTTGCGTAGATGATGAAGACCAGTGCGATCGAAACCGCAACGCCGGTGCGCATCCGCGCCCCTGCAAAGGCCGGCAGCCAGGCATAGAAGGTGGGTGACAGCAGCGACGTGTACACCAGCACCGCGCCGATGTTGGTCAGGATGGTGAAGAAGCTGAAGACGAAAATGACGGAGCCAAGCAGGCTGCGGCCTGCTTCCATCGATGCAGGAATGCTGATGCAGAACTGCAGGATGAGCCCGGCCAGACCGATGACCAGCCCCACAATCTGCAGGAACCGGCCCATGGGCTAGGCCGTCGCGGCGCAGGCCGGATTGCCGGCCTGCCAGCGCGCAATGTCGGAGCCGATGCGGGCGCCGAGCGGATCGTTCATCAGCGGTCCGAAGACGTCGACACGGCTAGAATTGCCTTGCGCCTGCACGACCAGCAAAGGTTTGCCGCCATAGTGCTTGGCCGGAACCAGCAGGAAACGCGGCGTGCCGCTGAACGAATTCAGCTCATTGGCCATCTGGTACGGTTTGAAGGCCGGGTCCTTGCTGGCGATCCAGCATTTGTGGGCGGCGATCGCCACTTGTTCCATGGCCAGCAGCGCAGCACTTTTGCCCGAGGGAACAGGCGTGCTCTTTGGCGTCGACTGGCAGGATGCCAGCACAAAGCCCGCCGCGGCGACCAGCGCGATCGTCCTCGACTTGATCAAGCGGCACCCATCTCAAGCTCGGACAGGAAGATTTTCAAGCCGTCGGTCATCTCGCCCCACACACGCGACAATGCCGGGTGTTGCGAGGCGATCTGCTGGTAGGCGTCGAATTTGGGATAGGCGTCGAGCAGGTCGTGGCGTCCTGTCATGGCGCGGAAATTGTTGAAGATGAACCGCGTCGGCGTCAGCCAGGCATCGGCGAAGCTGATGTCGTCGCCGAGTGCGAAGGGCCCTTGCGCCATACGGGCCTCGATTGCCGCCAGTCCATGATGCAGGCGGGCGAACTGAGCGTCGATCTCGGCATTGTTGCGCTTCGGCACGGAATGAAGCTCGAAAAGCTTCATCAACGGGGTCAGCACATCGAGATCGGTGATGCGGGCGAACATGCGCACCAGCGCACGGTCCTTGGAATCGGGCGGCAGCAGCGCCGGTTCCGGAAACCGTTCCTCGAGATATTCGGCGATGACCACCGATTCGACGATCGTCTCGCCCGAGCCGGTGATCAGCACCGGAATCCGGTTCATCGGCGAGATGGCGCGAAACTCTTCCGGGATGGGAAAACCGGGCGGCGGCGCGATGATCTTGAGTGGCACGTCCTTGATGTAGGCCAATGCCCGCACGATCGACGAGTAGGGCGACAACGGCCGCGAATAGAGTTTCATGACCGTCTCTCTCCCCAATGAACCAGACTTGCTCCAAAGAGACAGGAATGTCCGGCTGTTTTCAAGCTGTTCGCTTCGATATCGTCAGGCAGCGATGCCGAGGGCGCTCTCGAACAGTCCGCGGCCGTCGGTACCGCCATGAGCTGCTTCGATCAGGTTTTCCGGATGCGGCATCAGCCCGAGCACATTGCCTTGGCTGTTGACGATGCCGGCAATGTCGTTGATCGAGCCGTTGGGGTTGGTGCCCTCTGCATAGCGGAACACCACCTGGCCTTCGCCTTCGAGACGGGCAAGCGTGTCGGCGTCGGCGAAATAATTGCCGTCATGATGCGCGACCGGCGAGCGGATGATCTGGCCCGGCTGATAGCGGCGGGTGAACATGGTGTTGGCATTGGTGATCTCGAGCTTCACCTGCCGGCAGACGAATTTCAGCGAGGTGTTGCGCATCAAGGCACCCGGCAACAAGCCGGCCTCGACCAGGATCTGGAAACCGTTGCAGACGCCGATGACCGTCACGCCCGCGGCCGCTTTTTCGGCCACTGCCCGCATGACCGGCATGCGCGCGGCGATCGCGCCGCAGCGCAGATAGTCGCCGAAGGAAAAACCGCCCGGAATGGCGATCAGATCGACATCGGGGATTTCGGTGTCGGTTTGCCAGACGGTGACCGGCGGTGTTCCCGAAATCTTGGTCAGCGCCGCGATCATCTCGCGGTCGCGATTGAGGCCAGGCAGGAGGACGACGGCTGATTTCATTTCGTTCGTAAGGCCTTTGTGCTTCGGCGAGTTCGCGCAACTCGAAGCGCTGCTCAATCCGTTCAAGATGTTGATCGATACGGCCTGCTATCGCGTAGATATTGTTGACGTCCGTTTGCGTGCTCAACGCCTGCAAGCCTGATCGCTACAATCTCGTGCTTGACTTCGCCCAGGCCACTCTCAAGTCGATCCGTTCGTGAATGGATTTTCTTGAGAAGCTCGTACATCGGTTCATTCGTGACTTCAGGCATCCGTGCCTCCGGCACAGCCTTAGGTAAGCGTCACACTATAATTCTCGATCACCGTATTCGCCAGCAGCTTGTCGCACATGGCCTTGAGGTCGGCTTCGGCCTTGGCCTTGTCGCTTTCCGCCAGCTCGACGTCGAACACCTTGCCCTGCCGCACCGTGCCGACGCCGCCGAAGCCCAGGCCGGACAATGCGTGTTCGATCGCCTTGCCCTGCGGGTCGAGCACGCCGTTCTTGAGGGTGACGGTAATGCGGGCCTTGATCACGCTGGACATGCTCCTGTTCTGATTATCGGGTCGCAAACCGCGATCAGTGCGGCTTGCCTTTGAGGCCGTCGGTCGAGGCGACGAGCACCGGGCCGGTCGGGCGCGGCGGCTCGTTCTCGTTCATGATGCCGAGGCGGCGGGCAACTTCCTGGTAGGCCTCGACGAGGCCGCCCATGTCGCGGCGGAAACGGTCCTTGTCGAGCTTGTCCTGCGTCGCCACGTCCCACAGGCGGCAGGAGTCCGGCGAGATCTCGTCGGCGACGACGATGCGCATCATGTCGCCTTCGAACAGGCGGCCGCATTCGATCTTGAAGTCGACGAGCTGGATGCCGACGCCCATGAACAGGCCGGAGAGGAAGTCGTTGACGCGGATCGCCAGCGCCATGACGTCGTCGATCTCCTGCGGGCTCGCCCAGCCGAACGCGGTGATGTGCTCTTCCGACACCATCGGATCGTCGAGCGCGTCGGCCTTGTAATAGAATTCGATGATCGAGCGCGGCAGAACGGTGCCTTCCTCGATGCCGAGCCGCTTGGACAGCGAACCGGCGGCGACATTGCGCACCACCACTTCGAGCGGAATGATCTCGACCTCCTTGATCAGCTGCTCGCGCATGTTCAGACGGCGGATGAAATGGGTCGGAATGCCCATGCGGTTCAAATGGTTGAAAATATACTCGGAAATGCGGTTGTTGAGGACGCCCTTGCCGTCGATGACCTCGTGCTTCTTCTTGTTGAACGCGGTTGCATCATCCTTGAAGAACTGGATAAGCGTGCCCGGTTCGGGTCCCTCATAGAGTATCTTGGCCTTGCCTTCATAAATGCGGCGGCGATTTTTCATCTGATTTTTCTCTGGGGTTCCGGACAGGCGGTATCAGACCATTTCCTGTCCGTCTGCCTGAAATAGTGCGGCTACGGTAGGGTTCAATGCCGGGTCTATCCCAATCACATCGTTTGCTCAATCGGCAAATCCTTCCAATCAACCGCTTTCGGGACTGAAATGCCGCAGCGCAGCATGCGATGAAGCATATTGACCGGCCCGCGACCTTTTGGTTTGTGCTTTGACAACGCACATATTCACCGCCAACGAATCGAATTTGACCCGGAGGGACGCCATGAGCAGCATGAAAGACCGTGAAGAGGGCTTTGAGCGTAAATTCGCATTCGACGAGGAGCTTCGGTTCAAGGCCTCGGCGCGCCGCAACAAGGCGCTCGGCCTGTGGGCCGCCGAAAAGCTCGGAAAGTCCGGCGCCGATGCCGACGCCTATGCCAAGGAAGTGGTTATCTCCGACATCGAGGAGGCCGGCGACCACGACGTGTTCCGCAAGATCCGCGGGGATTTCGACGCGGCCGGCGTCGAGCAGTCGGACCACCAGATCCGCCGCACCATGGACGAACTGATGGCGCAGGCGATCGAGCAGATCAAGAACACCTGATCCGGGCCATGCGCTGATCCCGCGGCCATACGCTGGACCAATCGACCGCCCGGCCTATCCGGGCGGTTTTTCTTTGCCTTTGCCGCCGTTTCCGGCTGAAACTGCGGTCGCTAACAAGGAAAGAGTTCATGTCCCTGAAGTCCCGCCTCGCGGCCGATGAAACGTTGTTCACCGCATGGTCCGGTGTGCCGGATGCCTTGACGGTCGAGATCGTCGCCAAGCAGGGTTTCGATGCCGTCACGCTCGACATGCAGCATGGCGGCCATCACGAAGACAGCGTGCTGCGTGGCCTGGTGCCGGTGCTCGCTACCGGCAAGCCGGCGCTGGTGCGAATTCCCGTTGGCCGTTTCGACATGGCAAGCCGCGCGCTCGATTTCGGCGCCGAGGCGGTCATCGCGCCGATGGTGAACTCGGTTGCCGACGCAAAACTGTTCGCCGCCGCCATGAAATACCCCCCGGTCGGCGAGCGCTCCTGGGGCCCGACCTACGCTTTTCCCCGCCACGGCCAAGGCGACCAGGCCGACTGGCTGCGCGACACCAACCAGCGCACCATGGCCTTCGCCATGGTCGAGACGCGTGCAGCCCTCGATGCGCTCGATGGCATCCTCGATACGCCCGGCATCGACGGCATCTTCCTGGGCCCGTCGGATTTCTCGATCGCCTGGAGCAATGGCGCCACGGTCAATTCGACGCTGGAAAGCATGATGGAGACGGTGGCGTCGGTGGCCGAGCGCACCCGCAAGGCCGGCAAACATGCGGCGATCTACGTCGTCGAGCCGGCAATTGCCGGCCGGGTCGTGTCGATGGGCTATCGCCTGCTGGCCATGGGCTCGGAGCATGCGCTGATTTCACTGGGCGCAAAGACCCTGCTCAAGGGCATCAAGGATTCGATCGGATCCTGAACCCGAACCGGACGCACTGCCGTCACAGCGCCGGGCGGTTAGGCGCTCGACGCCGCAGGCGCCGCGGCGATAGGTCCGCCGCGCCTGAACCTGTTGAACAGGGCGCCGACCATCTGGACCCACCAGTTGTTGAAGGTCATGAGCGGCAACGCCGCGAGGATCGAACCCAGTATGGCGGCGGCGGCGCCGAGTGCGGTGGAACCGCTTGTCAACAAAACCCATGACCCCAATGAGCAGATAACGGGTACATGTACGAGGTAGAGTGGGAAGGACAGGTCGCCCAGAAAACGTGCCACCTTACCCGAGAGCCATGATAGAGGCTCATCCACACTCAGCACCGCGTAGACCAACATGACGCTTGCCGGGATGGCCACGCAGGCTTGCCGCAGGCCCACATCGGAAGCCACGTCAAGCACGGCTAACGGGCGATATATGCCCACGGCACTCCCCGCATAACCCAGCAGCGCCAGGGAAACCATCACCATGGCGCCTCTCACCCACCGATTCGGGCGAAAATCCATGGCGAGAAGCGGATAGAGCAAGAGGCTGGCCGGAAAGGCACAAAGAAAGTAACTGACTTGCAGCGCCAGGAACACGACTGCTGCTATGCAGACCCAGAAGGATAACGTCCAGCGGCCTTGAAGGAAAAAGACGATCGGGGCGAGGGCGAAGGTCAGCATGCTCCCCCAGAACTCGACCGTCATGGTCCACAGGCTGCTGTCATAATATTCGTCGCCGTAGATGAACGTCCGCCACGCCCCTTGCAGAAACGCGTCGGCGAAACTCGCAGTCTCCGACGATAGCACCTTTGAAGCATTGCCGAAACTTCTCAGCCAGTCGGATTGGGTGACGGCGGCCGCATCCTTGAAGAAATACAGGTCGAGCTTGAAGATGATGCAGGATGCCAGCGTCGTAACGAGTACCGGGCCGGCCAGTCGTGGCAGGCGCTTGATCGCACCCAACCGCAGATCTTGTGCCTTGCTGGTCTGAAAATAACGCTTCACGAGCACGTAGGAAGACAGGACGAAAAACAGGTAGACGGCGGAGCCGCCATTGAACGCGACGAAAGCCAGGCTTGTTTTGAGCGATTGCCCGGCCAAGTCTCCCTCGCCTTCCATCAATGGCGCAAAAGCACGCAAACAATGCCCATTCAGAACTACGAGCGCGGCGACACCTCTTAACAATTCGAGTGAAGCATCCTTGGCCAAGTAGGGGCTTTCTTTGAATAATTGCTATTTAGTACGCGCGAATATAATCGTTCGGCGAACAGAGTTCGCCGTTGCTGGAGAGATTATCGCGATCTGCATTAAATTATTGTTCACGCAAGCCGGATGGCCTGCCGAGCAGCTTCGTGTTCAGGCTTTGACCGTATATATTACAGGTCCGTCAGGAACTTGGCGAAGGTCATCGAGCCTTCGGGCCACGGTCCGAAGCCCGAATCCGCGTTGAGATGACCGGTTTCGCCGGCATCGATGAACAGCGAGCCCCAGGCACCGGCAATGTCTTCGGCGACATCGAAGGCGCAGAACGGATCGTTGCGGCTGGCAATCACGATCGAGGGAAAGGGCAGCGGCTCACGCGGGTAGGGGCCGAAGGTCATCAGGTGCCTGGGCCTGATCTCGGGGTTAGCGACATCGGGCGGCGCCACGAAGAAGGCCCCGGCGACCGGCTTGCGGAATTGCGGAATGGCTTGCACTGCCGCGGCGACGCCAAGTGAGTGCGCGACCAGGACGACCGGCCGCTCGGCCTCGTTGACCGCCTTGGCGACGCTCGCCGTCCAGTCCTCGCGCACCGGCTTCGACCACTCCGCCTGTTCGACGCGGCGCGCCGTCGACAGCTTCGACTGCCAGCGGCTCTGCCAATGGTCGGGGCCGGAATTGGTGTAGCCCGGCACGATGAGAATATCTGCGTCTCTGACCTTCATGGCGCTGAGATAGCGAGCGGCATCGCTTCGTGCAACCGGCAGAAACGCCACGTTTGATCACAATAGTGAACACCATGTTCGCTTCTTCGCGTCTTGTGTGAACGATGCGGATGGACAATCTGTGGTCAGGAAAAGAAACAGCCGTGCGCGGGAACCCTGACTTTGGAACTGACACGACGTACAATGATCGGCGGAGTGGGGTTTCTCGCTTTGGGAGCTTCATCGCAGGCCGGTCGAACGGAGCATTTGATGAGCGAGTTGCCTTTTGCCGCCACCACCCCGGTCAGCGTTGCCCGCGTCGGGCTGAAGGCGCGCGACGCGGAAAGCCTTGCCGCATATTATCGCAGCATCGTCGGTCTGCAGGAACTGAGCCGCGCCGATGGGGCGATCACGCTGGGCGCCGCCAACCGTCCGTTGCTGGTCATCGAGGCCGATCCTTCGGCCAAGCCGGATGATCCTCGCAGCGCAGGCCTGTTCCATACTGCCTTCCTGCTGCCCAGCCGTGCCGATCTCGGCCGCTGGATCAACCACGCCATATCAAACAAGATCGCCATCGAGGGCGCTTCCGACCATCTGGTCAGCGAAGCACTGTACCTGACCGATCCCGAAGGCAACGGCATCGAGATCTATGCCGACCGCCGTCCGCAGGACTGGAAGTGGAATGGCGACAAGGTGGCGATGGCGACCGAGCGGATGAACATTCCGTCCGTCGTTGCCGAAGTGCCTGCGGGTGACGCCGGCTGGCAGGGCGCGCCGGAAAACAGCGTCGTCGGCCATGTCCACCTGCGCGTCGGCAGGCCGGAAGACGCCGAAGCCTGGTGGAACCAGGAATTCGGCTTCGACACGGTGGCCAAATATGGCGGCCAGGCGGTGTTCCTGTCGTCAGGCGGCTATCACCACCACATCGGCGCCAACGCCTGGCAGAGTTCGGGCGCCGGCCGCCGCGATCCCAGCCGGTCGGGTCTGGCCTGGGTGGAGATGCGTTCGGACAATGTGACCAGCCCGGTGACCCGCGAAGATCCATGGGGCACGGTGATCAGGACTGTTCCCGGCAAGGCTTGATTTGAGGGCTGCGCCAAGCTGGAGCACCCCTCAACCGTCGCGGCGTTGCGCGCCGATCCACCTTCTCCCACAGGGGAGAAGGTGAAGCCTGCCGCTCGCGGCCAGCGACGGTATAGCGCTTTGCCTCAGGCTTTGCCAAACACCCGCTTGAAGATCGTGTCGACATGCTTGGTGTGATAGCCCAGGTCGAATTTCTCGCGGATTTCGGCCTCGGGCAGGGCAGCGGTCACGTCCTTGTCGGCCAGTAATTCTTCAAGAAAATCAGCGCCTTGCTCCCACACCCTCATGGCGTTGCGCTGGACCAGACGGTAGGAGTCTTCGCGAGACAACCCAGCCTGCGTCAGCGCCAGCATGACACGCTGCGAATGCACGAGGCCGCGGAACTTGTTCATGTTCTTCAGCATGTTGTCGGGATAGACGAGCAGCTTGTCGATGACGCCGGTCAGCCGTGACAGTGCGAAATCGAGCGTCACGGTGGCGTCAGGGCCGATCATGCGCTCGACCGAGGAGTGGGAAATGTCGCGCTCATGCCAGAGCGCCACATTCTCCATCGCCGGCATCGCCATGGAGCGAACCATGCGGGCAAGGCCGGTGAGGTTTTCGGTCAGCACCGGGTTGCGCTTGTGCGGCATGGCCGAGGAGCCCTTTTGGCCCGGCGAAAAATACTCTTCCGCTTCGAGCACTTCGGTGCGCTGCAAATGCCTTATCTCGATCGACAGCCGCTCGACCGACGAGGCGATGACGCCGAGCGTGGCAAAGAACATCGCGTGGCGGTCGCGCGGGATCACCTGCGTCGACACCGGCTCGGGCTTCAGGCCGAGCTTCGCCGCCACATGTTCCTCGACATAGGGGTCGATGTTGGCGAAGGTGCCGACCGCCCCGGAGATCGCACAGGTGGCGATATCCTCTCGCGCGTGCACCAACCGCTCGCGGCAGCGCGAGAACTCGGCATAGGCTTGCGCCAGCTTGACGCCGAAGGTCGTCGGCTCGGCATGGATGCCGTGGCTGCGGCCAATGGTGACGGTGTTCTTGTGCTCGAAGGCGCGGCGCTTGAGCGCTGCAAGCAGACCGTCGATGTCGGCGAGCAGGATGTCGCTGGCGCGGGTCAGCTGTACGGCGAAGCAGGTGTCGAGAACGTCGGACGAGGTCATGCCCTGGTGGATGAAGCGGGCGTCCGGTCCGACGAATTCGGCAAGATGGGTCAGGAAGGCGATGACGTCATGCTTGGTGACGCGTTCGATCTCGTCGATCGCCTCGACGTCGAATTTTGCGGCACTGCCCTTTTCCCAGACGGTTTTTGCCGCTTCCCTGGGGATGACGCCGAGTTCGGCCAGTGCGTCGCAGGCATAGGCTTCGATCTCGAACCAGATGCGGAACCGGGTTTCTGGCGACCAGATGGCTACCATTTCCGGCCGGGAATAGCGAGGGATCATCGGTCAGTCCTGACATATCGAGAAGTTTGCCCGCGTCCTAACAGAGGCGAGCAAAATGCTCAACGCCGCTGGCGCGCAAACCAGACGCCCGCGGTAAACAGAGCGATGAAACCAACTGGAAAATAGAGCCGGATGCCCAGCACCACGAATTGATAGAGCGCAATCAACGTCGTGAAGACGAACTGGAGGACCCAGGTGCGGGTGAAAGCAGGCGCATGCCACTCGGCGTAGTAGGAGCGGTACTGCAGGGCAAACAGCCCGCCGGTCAGGCCGATCGTCGCCGCTGCTAGGCACACGAAGGCCGCGGCGAAAGCGACTTCCCAGCGTCTTCCCTGCGAGACCAGCCGCGCCGCAAACAGGCCGATGGGGAAGGCCAGCGCAGCTCCCGCCGCAAACAGCATGGTGACAATGAGGATTTTCGCCGGCGTCTCCCAGTCGCCCAAAAACAAGGTGAGGAGCGCGCTGGCGCCCATTGTCACAGCCCACAACAAGGCGCCGACAAGTGCTGTGCGCGGCGTCGGTATCGCGCGGCGAAGGCGGTTCAGCGCACGATCGCGCGCGGCGGGTTGAGCAGGGGGTGTCACAGGCGGCCGGTCACCGCGATCCAGCGAAAGTCCGGGCCTTCAAAGCCGTATTGGCGCACCGCGATCAGCACGGCATAGGCGCTGAGGCTGTCCATGGAAAAGGTCTGCACGGCGCCGATGCGATAGCCGTTCGGGCAACCCCGGCTTTTCGGTATCGCCTTGTCCTCGTGCAGCAGCTTGGTCGTGCCGCCATCCTGCGCCTCGATGCGCAGCAGCCGGAAGCCGTTGATTTCGCCCTGGCTCTCGCAGCCATCGGCGTTGTTCATGCCGAACTCGTCGAGCCGGAACTCGAGCGGTGGGTCGACCAGAGTGAAGATCGGGCGCGGATTGACCGCCATCCGGTGCGGATCCGCCGAAAGCTCGGTCACCGGGTTGAAACCCGCGGTGATGCCGCGGTTGGCGTCCAACTCGGCCTGGCTGACAATGGATTCGCCTTTTTGCCGGGCCTGAAGGCGCACCGCATCCAGTTTGGCATTCTCGTCCTCAAGCCGGACCCGGATCGGCGTGCCCTTCAGAAAGCTGTCGGTGCTGGTGTCGATGTAGTAGCGGTTGGCATAGGGAAAGCCCGATCCATCCTGCACGCCATATTCCTCGAAAGCGAAGACGCTGCCGTCCTTGGTGAAGCCGAGGATCTCAAGTTCAGCGACATCGCCGGCATGAGCCGCGATCGAGGTCGCAAGCTGTGCAAGCAGGCCAACGGCAAACAGAAAGAGCATTCGCATCGGTCTTCACCCCCGTGATCGTTTCAATCCCCTAGCACGACGGAATCAAAACGTCGTGCGGTGCGAAAGCCGATGCATCCAATCGGCCCGTCATTTGTTATTGTCGGCAGTCCCAATGGAGAACCACCATGACCGACACCAGCAAAATTCGTGAGCATATGGAAGTCGTCGGCGCCGATGGCGTGCATGTCGGCACTGTCGACAAGGTCGATGGCCAGCGCATCAAGCTGACCAAGGCCGATAGCGGCGAGGGCGCCCACAAGGGCCATCACCACTACATTCCCCTGAGCCTGATTGCCGAAGTCGACGGCAAGAAGGTCTGGCTGTCGGCGAATTCTGATGTCGCGGTGACCTTCGAGGAAGAAAAGTCCGATCCGGTCTGATTGATCGCTTCACTTCACTTCATGCGTGACGACCAGACCGGAAACAGATCGTTTTCGGCAGGTGTCGCGGCATAGACGCCTCGGCTGATGGCGCGCGCCATGGTGGCGCCGGCGGCGGCGCAGAGATCGATTGCTGAATCGGCGGAGAGTTCGATACCGCTCGTGCCGGTCGCCAGCGCGAACACAAGGTCGCCATCGGCCGGCGTGTGCGTCGGCCAGATGGCGCGCACGAATCCATCATGCGCCGACATCGCCAGGCGCTTGGCGGCAGCCTTTGTGAGCACTGCATCGGTGGCAATGACGGCGATGGTGGTGTTGCCGCCGGTCTCCGTCTGCCGGCCAAAATGTTTGTCGCGGTACTTCAAAAGAATCCGTTTCGCCTCGTCAGGCATCGGCGAGGGATAGCCAAGCCCACCGAATTCGTCGCCGATTTCGAACGGTGCCGCCCAGAAATGGCGGGTTCGGCCTGTGGTCACCGAACCGGTCGGATTGACGGCGGCCAGCGCGCCGATGGTGACGCCATTGTCGAGCAGCGTCGAGGCGGAGCCGAGGCCGCCTTTCAGCCCCGAAGTGAGCGCGCCGGTGCCGGCGCCGATGCTGCCGAGTTGGAAATCGGCGGTGGCGGTTTGCGCGGCTTCATAGCCAAGCTCGCGGTAGGGCGGATAACGGCCCCAATCCTTGTCGCCGCCATTGCGCAGGTCGAACAGGATCGCCGACGGCACGATCGGAACGCGAAAACCGCCGACCTCGAGGCCGATGCCGCGTTCACGCAACGCCGCCTGCACGCCGGAAGCTGCGTCGAGGCCGAAAGCCGAGCCGCCCGAAAGCACCACGGCGTGCACCACATCGACGGAATTGTGCGGTTCGAGCAGGTCGGTCTCGCGGGTGCCCGGCGCGCCGCCCAGGATCTGAACGCCGGCCACTGTGGACGCATCGCAAAGCACGGTCGTTACCCCGGATTTCAGCCTGGCGTCGGACGCATTGCCGACGCGCAGGCCGGCAACGTCGGTGATCAGGTTGCGTGGGCCGGTGCGAAACATCAGTTGCTTTCCAAGGGCGCAAAGCGCATGCCATCGAAGCGGAAGAGGCGGTAGGGGCTCCGGCTGAGATCGCCTTTCGCATCAAACCGGATCGGCCCGATCGCCGTGGTGAAATCCTGTCCGGTCAGAGCTTCGGTCAGTGGTTTGCCCGAGCTTTCGGACAAGCCCGACGCTGCCTTGGCGATTTCGACCGCCGCAAAGGCCGGCAGCGTATAGCCGTCGGGCACGACTTTCTGCGCGGCAAAAGCCGCCAGCACTTTTGGATCGGCGACATCGGCCCATTCCGGCGGTGCGATCATCAGTGTGCCCAAGGAATAGGGCACGTCGCCGGGCGGCGTGCGCAGATTCTCGCCGCCGGCAAAGACGATGCCCGCCTGAAGCTGTGCGGCATCGCGGCCCATGATGGCGATGTCGTCGCCATCGCCGCCGGCAAAGACATGCGTCGCGCCGGCCTTCTTCAGCCGACCGATCATGCCGATCTGATTGTCGAGCTGGGGCCGGAACGTGTCGACGAACACAGGTTTCAGCGCTGCCTGTTCGGCCGCTGCCCGCAACGTCTCGGCGATTTCACGGCCGTAGATGGTGCCGTCGTCGATAATGGCGAACAATTCGTTTTGCCACAGGCGGGTGAGGGCTGACGCGACCGCATTGCGCTCATCGTCGCCGCGTGGTCCGAGGCGATAGACCGGCCAGCCGGTCTTGGCGCGGCGGTCGGTCAGGCTTTCGGTTCGCACGCCAATGGTGATGACCGGAATGTTGGCGTCCTTCAGGATCGGCATCGCCGCCTCGATCGCCTCGGTGCAGAGAAAGCCGACCACGATATTGACCTTGACGGCTGCGAATTCCCTGGCCGCGGCAGCGCCGCCATCGGCGGTGCAGGCGTCATCCACGGTCTTGAGTTCGATGCCGTTCGCTTCGGCGGCCATACCGGTACCGGCCTCGATCTGCTTGCCGAGAATGGCCGATGGTCCCGACAGGGGCGCCGAGACGCCGACCAGCAGCGTCCGGGCATCCGCACCACTGGCCAGGAACAGCCAGAACAGCGCCGCTATTGTTCTTGTCCTGGGTCGCATTCGAGCGATGGGATCCTCCGGGCCGGTCCTATGCTCCCGGCACTGTTGCCGCCAAGACCTAAAGGCTGCCCGGCCTTGGTGCAACACGCGAATTTCGGGATATGGCTCAGGCACTTCGCTTGTGGCGGGCTATGTCTGGCCATATATGTCGATAGGATCCTGACAATGGAAAAAATACGGTGCTGAAGAAGAACGACATTGGGCCGCAGGCCTATCGCGACGCGATGAGCCACTTTGCCGGCCACGTCCATGTGGTCACCACCGACGGGCCGGCCGGCAAGCGCGGCGCGACGGTGATCGCGGCCTGCTCGGTTTCGGACACCCCGCCGATCATTCTGGTCTGTCTCAATCGCGAAAATCCCAAGAACGAACCGTTCGTGAAAAACGGCAGGTTTGCCTTGAACACCCTGGCTTCCCACCAGGAGCCGCTGTCAGTCGGCTTTTCCGGAATCACCGGCTTGCCGGTCGAGGAGCGCTTCGCGCTCGGCGAATGGGACGTGATCTCCACCGGCGCGCCGACGCTGAAGGGTGCGCTCGCCGTGTTCGACTGCGAATTGATCGATACCAAGGACCTGGCCACCCATCGTGTGCTTTTTGGCAAGGTGACAGGCCTGCGGATGGGCGATAATTTGCGGCCGCTGATCTATCACGCCCGCGGCTACCACGTACTGGAAAGCGGAGCGGCGGCGTTCACGGAGAAAGAATGACCGAGCTGAAACCGCGCGCCGCGCCACGGACGATCGACGAGACGCTCGATCTCCTGACCGGTGCGGACTATGTGGCGGACCGGTCGCTGGCGACCGTACTGTTCCTGTCGTTGCGTATGAAGCGGCCGCTTTTCCTTGAGGGCGAGGCCGGCGTCGGCAAGACCGAGATCGCCAAGGTGTTGGCACAGGCGCTCGGCCGCCGGCTGATCCGCCTGCAATGCTATGAAGGCCTTGACGTCTCGTCCGCCGTCTACGAGTGGAACTACGCCGCGCAGATGATCGAGATCCGCATGGAGGAGGCGGCCGGCAAGGTCGAGCGCTCCGCCATGGAGCGCAACGTCTTCTCCGAAAAATACCTGATCCGCCGCCCGGTGCTCGATGCGCTGACCGGCAAGGCGGGGGCTGCCCCGGTTTTCCTGATCGATGAACTCGACCGCACCGACGAGGCGTTCGAGGCCTTCCTGCTCGAAATCCTGTCCGACTTCCAGGTGACGGTGCCCGAGCTCGGCACCATCAAGGCGGAAGAGCCGCCGATCGTCATCATCACCACCAACCGCACCCGTGAGATCCACGACGCGCTGAAGCGGCGCTGCCTCTATCACTGGGTCGACTATCCCAATGCCGAGCGCGAGTTGGAGATCGTGCGCCGCAAGGTGCCGCAGGCCAACCAGCGCCTTTCGGCCGAAGTGGTCTCCTTCATCCAGAAGCTGCGCCAGATCGAGCTGTTCAAGGTGCCGGGTGTCGCCGAAACCATCGACTGGGCCGGCGCGCTGACCGAGCTCGACAAGGTGGCGCTCGATCCGGAAACCGTCTCCGATACGATCGGCGTGCTGTTGAAATACCAGGACGACATTGCCCGCATCGAGCAGGGCGAAGGCCGGCGCATCCTCAACGAGGTGAAGGCCGAGCTTTCGGCGGCGGAGTAGGCGATGCCGCGCCCCGAGCCAAAAGAGGCCATGCCGCACGGGCGGATCGCCGACAACATCGTCTATTTTGCCCGCACCTTGCGCAAGGCGGGCATGCGGGTCGGGCCGGCCTCGGTCAAGGACGCCATCGAGGCGGTGCTCGCCGCGGGCATCGGTTCGCGCGACGATTTCTACTGGACGCTGCACGCCGTGCTGGTGTCGCGGCATGAGGATCACGCCATTTTCGACGAGGCCTTCCGGCTGTTCTGGAAGTCGCGCGAACTGATCGAAAAGATGCTGGCGATGTTTTCGCCGGTGGCGCCCGACACCAGGGAAAAGCAGAAGCCACGCGCCGCTGAAAACCGGGTCAGCCAGGCGATGTTCGAGGGACACCAGAAGAACCAGCCGCCACAGGAAATTCCCGAGATCGAGGTCGACGCCCGCTTCACCTTTTCCGGCAACGAGGTGCTGCGGGCCAAGGATTTTGCCCAGATGAACGCCGCCGAGATGGCCGACGCCAAGAAGGCGATCGCGCAGTTGCGGTTGCCTTTCGACATGGTGCGGACGCGGCGCTTCAAGGCCGATGCGCATGGCCGCCGCATCGATCCGCGCGCCATGATGCGTTCGGCCGCGCGCACCGGCGGCGAACTGATCCTGCCGAAATTCCGCTCAGCCCGCGAGGTTCATCCGCCGCTGGTGGTGTTGGCCGACATTTCCGGCTCGATGAGCCAGTACACGCGGATTTTCCTGCATTTCCTGCATGCGCTGACGGAAAAAAGGCGTCGCGTGCACACCTTCGTCTTCGGTACCCGGCTGACCAATCTGACGCGGCAGATGCGCCATCGCGACCCGGATGCAGCCCTTGCCGACTGTTCGGCGGCGGTCATGGACTGGTCGGGCGGCACGCGCATCGGCGACACGTTGGCCGAGTTCAACCTGATATGGTCGCGTCGCGTGCTGGGGCAGGGGGCGGTCGTGCTTCTGATCACAGATGGGCTGGAGCGCGACGATGTCGCCGGCCTGTCGGAGGAGATGGAGCGCCTGCACAAATCCTGCCGGCGGCTGATCTGGCTGAACCCGTTGCTGCGCTTCGACGGCTTCCAGGCGCGCGCCCGTGGCGTCAAGGCGATGCTGCCGCATGTCGACGAGTTCCGCTCGGTGCACAATCTCGATGCGCTCGCCGATCTCTGCGCGTCATTGGACAAGAAGTCGGCACAATCCGTCGATCCGCGCCGATGGCTGGAAGCTGGCGCGAGGCGCGCCGCATAACCATATCCTTCCCATCCGGAAAACAGATCCCGAGAAAAACAGACTTCTGGAGAAACGGTCATGGAAAACAGCATTTATCTGGATGAGGCCCGCGACCCGCTGATCATTGCGGAGGGCTGGATGAAGGACGGCAAGGACGTGGCCATCGCGACAGTGGTCGAGACCTGGGGTTCGGCGCCCCGACCTGTAGGCAGCCATCTGGTCATCGACGCAGACGGCAATTTCCACGGCTCCGTCTCGGGCGGCTGCGTCGAAGGCGCGGTGGTCAGCGAGGCCATCGACGTCATCGACAGCGGCGAGGCCAGGATGCTGGAGTTCGGTGTCGCCGACGAAACCGCCTGGCAGGTCGGCTTGTCCTGTGGCGGCCGCATCAAGGTGTACGTGGAAAGACTGGGCTAGAGCATGATCCCAAAAAGTGGGACCCGGTTTTTGCACAAGATCACGCTCGGACAAGAGATTTCCTGATGGATCCCTACGCCTTAAAAACCTTGAACGCCGAACGACGCGCTCGTCGTGCGGCGATTCTTGTCACCGATCTCGGTGACGGCCGTGACCGGATCGTGCGCGAGGGCGATCAGGTCGCCGGCGATCTTGGCGCCGCGATCGCCAGGGCGTTCCGCACCGGCAACTCCGGTTCGGTCGAAGCAGAGGGGCGGACTTTCTTTCTCAACGCGCATCTGCCGCAGCCGCGTCTGGTCGTGATTGGCGCCGTCCATATCAGCCAGGCGCTGGCGCCGATGGCGAAGATCGCCGGCTATCCCGTGGAGATCATCGACCCCCGCACCGCTTTCGCCACGCCGGACCGCTTTCCCGATGTGGCGCTTCATGCCGAATGGCCGGAGGATGTGCTGAAGCGTCAGCCGCTCGACAGCTACACCGCACTTGCCGCCGTCACCCACGATCCGAAGGTCGACGATTTCGCCCTGAAAGCCGCGCTCGACGCCAACTGCTTCTATGTCGGCGCGCTCGGCAGCAGGAAGACGCATGCCAAGCGTGTCGAACGTTTGCTGGCGCTGGGCGCGAGCGCCGACCAGATCGCCCGTATCCATGCGCCGATCGGGCTCGATATTGGTGCTGCCAGCCCGGGAGAGATTGCTGTTGCGGTGTTGGCCCAGGCGATCCATGCCTTCCGCTCGCGCGGGCTGGACGCAAAAGGTGCGGCGGCGTGAAATTCGGACCGATCCCGATCGAGACGGCGGAAGGCGCGGTGCTGGCACACTCCACCACCGCTGGTGAACGCCGCTTCCGCAAGGCGCATAGGCTGAGCGCCGAAGATGTGGCGCTGCTACGGACTGCCGGTGTTTCCGAGGTCGTTGCGGCTGTTCTGGCTGAGGACGACCTCGGCGAGGATGCGGCCGCGCAAACGATTGCCGGGAGCATGGCCTTTCGCGGCATCGAAGCCAAGCCTGCCGCGACCGGGCGGGTCAACCTCCACGCCAAGGCGCCGGGCATCTTCACGGTCGATGCCGCTGCCATCGACGCCATCAATGCCATCGATCCCGCCATCACCATCGCCACGCTGGCGCAGCATGCGCCGGTCGAGAAAGGCCAGATGGTCGCGACGGTGAAGATCATTCCCTTCGCGGTCGGTTCAGCGCTGGTCGACGCTGCGACAGAAATCTGCGCCGCAGGCGAGATCTTTGCCGTCAATGCCTACCGGCCCGTGCGTGTCGGCGTCATCCAGACGGTTCTGCCGGGCATCAAGCCTTCCGTGCTCGACAAGACGCTGCGGGTCACCGAAGCACGGCTGGCGCGCACCGGCGGCAGGCTGACGGCCGAGCGCCGCACGGCGCATGAGATCGCGCCGGTGGCGGAGGCCACGGCTTCCCTGGTGCGCGACAATGACATGGTGGTGATCTTCGGCGCCTCGGCGATGAGCGATTTCGCCGATGTCATTCCCGCGGCGATCGAGAAAGCGGGCGGTATCGTCGTCCGCGCGGGTATGCCGGTCGATCCCGGCAATCTGCTGGTGCTCGGTACGCTCGGCGGCAAGCACGTCATCGGCGCGCCCGGCTGCGCCCGCAGTCCCAAGGAGAACGGGTTCGATTGGGTGCTGGACCGATTGATCGCCGGTCTCGACGTGACCGCCAGGGATATTGCCGGCATGGGGGTCGGCGGGCTGTTGATGGAAATCCCCACACGGCCGCAGCCCCGCGAACCGCTGCCGGCCAAATCTCAACTGAAGGTCGGCATCGTGCTGCTGGCGGCCGGCCGGTCGAGCCGCATGGGTGGACCCAACAAGCTGTTGGCGCTGTTCGACGGCAAGCCGCTGGTGCGCCGCACCGCCGAGCGGGCGCTTGGCTCGAAGGCGTCCAGAACTATCGTCGTCACCGGCCACCAGCGCGAGCGGGTGCGCGCTGCGCTGGCGGGCCTCGACGTGACCTTCGCCGACAATCCTGATTTTACCGACGGCTTGTCCACGTCGCTGAAGGCCGGCATTGCCTATCTGCCGGAGGACTCCGCCGGTGTGATGATCGCGCTCGGCGACATGCCCGATATCACGTCCGACGATCTCGACAGCTTGATCGATGCGTTCCGCAAGGGCGGCGGCAATGCGGTGGTCCGCGCTTCGCATGACGGCAAGCGCGGCAATCCGGTGCTGTTGCCGCGTTCGCTGTTTCCGGCGATCGCCCATCTGGAGGGCGACACCGGTGCACGCTATCTGGTCGAGACCGAAGGGCTCGATGTCATCGATGTCGAGATCGGCGCGGCGGCGTCTGTCGATGTCGACACGCGCGAGGCGCTGGAAGGCGCCGGCGGCGTGCTGCAGGATTGACAAACCCAAGCCGAATTACGCATGCCTTGGGTATGTCTTTTCGCCGCCAAATTTTCTGTGCCTTTGCAGTCACGACCGCGTTGCTGTCGTCGGCCGCGCAAAGTCAGACGCTGTCCCTAAAACCCTTCAAGGACGATCTCTTCGCCTATCCGCCCACGCTGTCGTCCGACAGCAACGGCGCCTACACGGTCATCGACTACCGCGAGATGCGCGACATCAACCAGCGTGACCAGGTGCCCGAGCGGCGGGTGAACGCCCAATATACCGACGCCAGCGTGCGCAAGGTGCAGCAGGATCTGTTGCTGAAAACCGACGCCGGCGATATCAGGCATGTCGCCGTCGGCAAGACCGAGGGCGCCGGCATCATCGTGCTTTACCTGCACGGGCAGGGCGGCAGCCGCAAGCAAGGCGTCGACGACTTCACCTTCGGCGGCAATTTCAACCGGCTCAAGAACCTGATGGCCGGCAATGGCGGCCTCTACCTCAGCCCGGATTTCACCGATTTCGGCGACAAGGGAGCAGCGCAGGTGGCAGCGCTGATCGGTCACTATGCCGACCGGTCGCCAGGCGCGAAGATCTTCGTTGCCTGCGGCTCGATGGGCGGCGCGCTGTGCTGGAAGCTTGCCGCGCGCAAGGACATGGGCGGCCGCATCAACGGCCTGCTGCTGCTCGGCTCGCTATGGGATGAGAGCTTTTTCACCAGCCCAGCATTCAAGCGCCGTGTGCCGGTCTTTTTCGGCCAGGGCAGTCACGACGTGGTCTTCCCAGTGGCAAATCAGGAGGCATTCTTTCGCTCGATCCTGGCCAAATCGAAGACTTACCCGACCCGTTTCGTTCGTTTCGAGACCGGTACCCATGGCACCCCGATCCGCATGACCGACTGGCGCGGCACGCTCAACTGGATGCTGTCGAAGGCGCCCTGATCGACACAGCCTACAAGCTCGTGTGATGCTCAAGGCGCAGTGTTGTAGTCGACGACAGTCTCGGGATTTTGCTCGCCGTCATAGGATGCATCGACGTCGTACTGGACCAGCGAGAAATTGCCGTTGCGGAACAGATACGTGCCGGCGTCGGAAGCATCGCCGACCCCACGCCACTTGTTGAACGTGGTGATCGTCTGGGTGGCCTCGTCGTAGTCGGAATTGACCGCCCAGCCGGACGTCTGGAAACCGACGATGCTCATGCCCAGCAATTTGCCGTTGCTGTCATTGTTCTCGTAGCGGATGTCCATCTTGGGTTCGGCGAATTGCAATTGCTGCACGGCCGATATCTCGTCGGTCATATAATAGACCGAGCTTTCATTGTAGGCGGCGGCCGAGCAGGAAAAATGGAACAGCCGCGTCTCCTTGTCGGGGTCGCCGGGCTGCGCATCCTTGTCCTTGTATTTGATTGAAAAGACCTTCGGCTCGTCGGCCAGGAACTGTTTGTCGCACTGGCCGTCATAGGTTGCCAGAAACGCCTTCTTTGCCTGCTCCAGCGCAGTGTCCTTCTTCGGTGGCGGCGGCCCGTCGCCGCAGCTTGGCGGCAGCGCCTCCTCGAAATCGGCGGTGGAGGGTTTCAGTGCCCCCTTCTCGATGTGGATCGGATCGAAGGGTGGCTCCGCCTGGATCTGGGCATTCACCTGGCGCAGCGTGTAGCAGCCGGCAAAAACCTTTTCGCCGCCGCTCTTGTCGGTGGCGCGGATGGCGACGGGCACGTTGTAGAAAATGCTGCCGGCCGCACCTTCGTCGGAAACCGCCCCGGTCAAGACCTCGACCTTGTCGGTGCCGTCATAGCCCTTGACGAAACTGTCGAAATCCTTTGCCGGTTTTGTATCGCCGAAATACCCCCAGGCGCGAGCGAATTCGTGCCGGCTGATGGCGCTGTAGAGCGAACGCACAACAGCATCGGCGCTCGACCGGTCGTCGACATAGGGCGTTTCGCGGGCATCTTCGGCTGCCAAGGTCGTTTGACCGATCGGGGCAAGGGAGAGAAAGGCAGTCGCTGCGAAAAGGGCGCATCTCATCGGGAACCTCCGCTCGATAAGAGGATTCTACGACGGCGATTGCGGCAACGTGGTGACGCGGCGTCGGCGGCCTTGAAAAATCCTGCACGAAGGCGCTACGTCGCGTCCGCCGGCGCTGGGCCGGGCAGGAGATTTGACGTGACGATATCGATGTATGAGGCATCCGTGCCGGTGTTTTCGGCCAGGCTGAAAGCGCTTTCCAATGTGCTTGCGACCGCCGAACAGAATGCGCTGGACCGCAAGATAGACCCGCAGGTTTTTTTGACGGCGCGGCTGGCGCCGGACATGTTCGCCTTGACCAGGCAGGTGCAGATCGCCACCGATCATGCCAAGGGCGCGCCGTCACGGCTCGCCGGCCGCGAAGTGCCGAAATACGAGGACAATGAGGCGAGTTTTGCCGATGTCCAGGCTCGCATCACGAAGACGCTCGACCTTCTCGCGACATTTTCGGCTGCCGAATTCGACGGCTCCGATGACAAGATCATCGAGCTGAAGCTTGGTGGACGCGAAAGCTCGATGCCCGGCCTGCAGTATCTGCTGCATGTGGCCATGCCCAACTTCTATTTCCATCTCACCACGGCTTACGACATCCTTCGCCACAATGGCGTACCGTTGGGCAAGGCGACATTCCTGGGATCGCGCTAAGGAATTGAGTTTTTTGGAGGTGTCCCGGACCGATCCGGGACATCCTGAACACCGGATGCTGCTAGCGAACGGACATTTCGCGGGCGATGCGGGGGAAGTCGGCCGGCTTGATCCCGATGTCGGCGCGGTCGGCATTGCTCATCGAATGAAGCAGCGCGAGCGCCGAGCGGTATCTCAGATGTTCCTGCGGCCGAGGCCGGGCGAACATTTCAGTGAAGAAACCCATGATTCAAGCCCCAAATTGGTCCTCCACGGCTGCCAATATAGGTGAATCGTGACAATTGTGCAGTGCAGCATTTGCATACCTGCCATGTCTTGGCGAATTTTTTCGCCATTTTCCGCAACCGGGTGAAACTTTTGCTGACGCGCATCGTAGCCGAATGCTGGCTGCATGGCTGCCACGAGGCGACGGCTAAATTCATTGAGATCGGTGCCATGCATTTTTAACGAGCCGGTTCTATGCTTCGATACCCGAATGGTCGGGCGAGGGGGAGGCTGACATCGCTACTGGCGCCAAGCGGGATTTCGCTTCGTTGCTCGACGACCTCTTCATCGCCCCCGACAAGAATGGCGAGGGCGAAGCGGCCGGCGCTCGTCCATCGATCCCGTTCGACTATCTTTCGGTGGCCGATGAACTCCATTCCGGCCGCATCAAGGTTTCCGCTGCCGAATATCGCGAGGCGGGCGCGGATCTGGCGACCGAATTCGCCGCTTTGCTCGATCATGCCAAGCTCGTTCTCGCCGGCGAAGAGCCAAAGCCCGAGGAAAAACTGCCGCCGATCGATCCCGAAGCCATCGCCGTCGAACTCGGCCTCAATCAGCCCAAGCAGGTCGCCGATTTCGGCCGTATGCGCCGCAGCTTTGCCTTTGCCAACCATCCCGACCGCGTCGCCCCACATTTGCGCCAGCGCGCCATGATCCGCATGCAAGTGGCCAACATGCTGATCGACGAGGCCAAGCGTCGTGCACTGGCCGGTGCTCGCCGCTAACCCGGCTGGTTCACGCAAAAGTCGGCCTGGCGAGGCTTGGAGAGCGGCTCTGCTTTGCCTATAGATGCGGCTCCTCCGCGCAGTCGCGCCAGCCTTCCTCCGGAGCCGAATTCCATGCACAAACGCCGTCTCGGTCGGACCGATCTTCTTGTTACCCAGATCTGCCTGGGCTCCATGACCTGGGGCCAGCAGAACACCGAGGCCGAAGGCCACGCCCAGATGGACCTGGCTTTCTCGCGCGGCGTCAATTTCATCGACACCGCCGAGCTCTATCCGATCCCGCCCAAGGCGGAGACGCAGGGGCGGACCGAAAAGATCATCGGCAGCTGGATGAAGGCCAAGGGCAACCGCGACAAGGTGATCTTGGCCTCGAAGGTCGTCGGCCGCACGGCCAACAGCTGGTTTCGCGGCGACAGGCCGTCGCAACTGGTGCGCGCCGATATCTTTGACGCCATCGACAAGTCGCTGACCAAGCTCGGCACCGACTACATCGACCTCTATCAGATCCACTGGCCGGAGCGGGATATCCCCTGGGGCGCCAACCCGACGCGCGTCGGCGCCGTGTCGCCGCGCGCCGATTCCGTCGGCGCACCGGCCGGCGAAACGCCGATCGCCGAGACGCTTGCCGTGTTTGACGAATTGGTGAAGGCAGGAAAGATCCGGCATTTCGGCCTGTCGAACGAGAGTTCCTGGGGCGTGATGCGGTTCCTTGCCGAAGCCGACAAGGGTATCGGCCCGCGCGTCGCGTCGATCCAGAACGCCTACAATCTCGTCAACCGCACCTTCGAGGTGAATCTCGCCGAGGTCTGCGAGCGCGAGCAGGTGTCGCTGCTGCCCTATTCGCCGCTGGCGCAGGGCTATCTCACCGGCAAGTACGACCACGGCGCGCGGCCTCAGGGCTCGCGCACTCAGCTGTTCAATCGCGGCCAGCGCTACGAGACGCCAGGTGCCGCCGAGGCACAACTCGAATACAATGAGCTGGCGCGCTCCTTTGGCCTGGAGCCGGCACTGTTTGCCAACGCCTTTGTCTCGAGCCGGCCGTTCGTGACCTCGAACATCGTCGGCGCGACGACCGTTGCGCAGCTCGATATGGCGCTGTCTTCCGTCGACGTCGTCTGGACCGACGAAATGCAGAAGGCGGTGGATGCGATCCACCAGCGGGTCGGCAATCCCTGTCCTTGAACGGGGATTACTGGCCGAATATCCAATGATTACAATGGGAGAAGGGCGGCAATGAATTTTCCGATCGAGGCTATCCGGGGGAGATTTCCCGCTCTCTCTCTGACCGACAAGGGCCGCCGCCGCATCTATCTCGACAACCCTGCCGGCACGCAGGTGCCACAGGCAGTGGCGGATGCGGTATCGCGCTGTCTCTTGACCACCAATGCGAACCTTGGCGGCTACTTCGAAACGACGATTGCCGCGCAGGCCGTCGTCGATGAGGCACATGAGGCCATGGCCGATTTCCTCGGCGCCGCAAGCCCTGAGGAAATCGTCATCGGCGCCAACATGACGACGCTGACCTACCACATCTCGCGCACGCTCGGCCGCACGATGCAGCCCGGTGACGAGATCATCCTCACCCGCATGGACCATGAGGGCAACGTCTCGCCCTGGCTGCAACTGGCCGAGGATCACGGCCTCGTCGTGCGCTGGCTGCCGTTCGACGAAACCAGCTGGCAGGTCGAGGAGGCGACGCTGGCTGGCTTGCTTTCGGAGAAGACACGGCTGGTCGCGTTGAACTACGCCAGCAATTTGACCGGTTCGATCAACCGGGTGAAGGCGCTGACTGCGATAGCCAGGAATGCCGGTGCGCTGGTCTATGTCGATGCCGTCCAATTCGCGCCGCACGGCCTGATCGACGTGCAGGAGCTCGGCTGCGATTTTTTGATCTGCTCGGCCTACAAATTCTTCGGACCGCATATGGGCATATTGTGGGGCCGGCGTGATGTCATCGAGAGGCTGGAGCCCTACAAATGCCGCTGCTCTTCCAACGGTCTGCCGGAGCGGTTCGAACTCGGCACGCCGCAGATCGAGCTGATGGCCGGCCTCACCGCCGCGGTCGACTACTTTGCCGACCTTGCCGCGGCGGCGGGCGAGGGCGGTTCAAGAAGGCAGAAGATCGCCAAGGCGTTCGCGGCTTCGATCGCGTACGAAAACCCGTTGGCGCAACAACTGATCGACGGCCTGTCCGATATCGAGGGCTTGACCGTCCACGGCATCACTGACCCGAAGCGGCTCGGCGATCGCGTGCCGACGGTTTCCTTCACGGTCGAGCGCATCGTGCCGGAGACAATCGTGCGGCAGATGAACGCCGAAAATATCTTCCTGTGGTCCGGTCACAACTACGCCTGGGAGATCGTCCACCAGCTCGGCATTCCAGCCGAGCATGGCGTCGTGCGCATCGGCATTGCTCACTACAACACGGCAGCCGAAATCGACGAAACGCTGGAAAGTGTGCATCGGGTCATCGCCATGCTCAGGCAGCAGCGCTCCTGACGCTGGCTTGAGCACTCACCGCATCTTGCCGCCGAAGCCGGTGAGGAACGCGGTGAGATTGTCGCCGAGTTCGTCGCAGAGGTAGCCGCCCTCCTGGACGATGACCGTCGGCAGGTCGAGCTTTGCGATAGCCTCGCCGATGCGCGAGAAGCCAGGCGTCGTCACCGAAAGTCCGCCGAACGGATCGCCCTCGAACGCGTCGAGGCCGAGCGCCACGACCAGCGCGTCCGGCGAAAAGGCACGGATGCGCTGGAAGGCCGTCTCGAGCGCTTCGAGAAACGCCGCGTCCGCGGATTTGCGCGGCAGCGGCAGGTTGAAATTATAGCCGAGGCCGGGCCCTTCGCCGCGCTCGTCGGCATGACCCCAGAAGAACGGATAGAAGCGCACCGGATCGGCGTGCAGCGAGACGGTCAGCACATCCGGCCGTGCATAGAAGATGCCTTGCGTGCCGTTGCCGTGATGCAGGTCGACATCGAGGATCGCCACCCGTGCGGCTTGTTTGCGCAGAACCTGCGCCGCGACGGCCGAATTGTTGATGAAACAGAAGCCGCCGGCGACATCGGCAAAGGCATGGTGGCCGGGAGGGCGGCACAGCGCGTAGGCGGCCGGTGCGCCTGATATCACCGCCTCGGCGGCTTCGACCGCGCTCCAGGCGCTCCACAGCGCGCTCTGCCATGTTTCGCCCGAGATCGGGCAAGCCGTGTCGGCCATGTGATAGCCGGCCTGGCCGACCGCCGAGGCCGGATAGGAGCCATTGCGCGCGATCGGATGGATGTTCGGGATCACTTCGGCCGAAGCGCCCTCGATGCGCTGCCAGCGCGCGTAGATATGCTCGAGGAAATCCAGATATTCCGGCGTGTGCACCGCCGCGGCCGGGCCGAGCCCATGATCCCGAGGTCGCTCGATCGTGCAACCCGCAGATAGTGCGCCGACTAACAATCTCTCGATGCGCTCCGGCTTTTCCGGATTGGGCTGTGCCGCGCCGCTCGAAAGAAAGGCCCTGGGGTCGTGGCGCTTCTGTTCCTCGGCATAGAAGGCTTTCATTCCTGATCCCCGTTTTCCGGCGCGTCGGCGAAAGCAAAGAAGGCCTCGCCGATGATTTTTTGGGTCTGTTCGTAGCTCGACCAGGCGATGCCCAGCCTCTCGTAGAAGGCCTTGGCCCCTTCATTGTCGGTGTCGACGGACAGCCGGAGATAGACGCCGCCTTCCTTCCGGCACTGCGCCGCAACACGCCGCAGCAGCCGCTCGCCGATCTTGCGGCCGCGAAAACGATCCTCGACATAGAGGTCCTGCACATAGACGCCAGGCCGCCCCATCCATGTCGAAAAGATCGGGAAATGCAGGCAAAGGCCGGCAAACTCGCCGCCCACTTCGGCGATCAGGGTGGAGAAAGCGGGCTTTTCACCAAAGCCGTAGGTGCGCAAATCATCTGCTGTCGAAATGATCTCCTCCGGCGCACCGATATGCGTGCCGAGTTTCAGGATCGCGGCGTGGATGGTTTCGACGTCTTCCACTCGGCCGGGGCGGAGGCGGATTTTGGGCGAGGCAATCATTTCAGGTTCATCTCAGATCAGCATCTCAAAACGCCACCCGGTCGCCGCCCTTGAGCGCCAGCATGTCGCGCGCTTCGGTGGGCGTTGCAACCTCCAGCGACAGCCCGTCGAGAATGCCACGGATACGGCGCACCTGATCGGCATTGGATTTCGCCAGCTGGCGGCCGTCATAGAGACTGTCCTCCAGCCCGACACGGACATTGCCGCCCATGGCTGCTGCAATTGAGATCAGCGGCATCTGCTGGCGGCCGGCGGCGAGCACCGAGAACTGGTAGCTGTCGCCGAACAATTTGTCGGCGATCCGCTTCATGTGGACGAGATTGTCCGGGTCGGCGCCGATGCCGCCGAGAATGCCCAGCACGAACTGGATGAACAGCGGGCCAGACACCAGCCCGCGATCGCGGAAATGCGCCAGCGAATAGAGATGGCCGACATCATAGCATTCGAATTCGAAGCGCGTGCCGCAGCCCTTTCCCAGTCTTTCCAGCACCCCTTCCATATCGGCGAAGGTGTTCTTGAAGATCGTGTCCCGCGTCGCTTCCAGCAGCTTGGGTTCCCATTCGTGCTGCCATTCCCTCGGCTTGTCGAGCATCGGGAACAGCGCGAAATTCATCGAACCCATGTTGAGCGAGCACATTTCGGGTTCGGCCCGCAAAGGGGCTGCCAGCCGCTGGTCCAGCGTCATCAGCGACGAGCCGCCGGTGGTGATGTTGATCACTGCATCGGTCGCCTGCTTGATGCGCGGCAGGAACTGCATGTAGACGTCCGGATCGGCGGTCGGGCGGCCATCTCTGGGGTCGCGGGCGTGCAGATGCAGGATCGAGGCGCCGGCTTCCGCCGCCGCGATCGCGTCTGCGGCGATCTGGTCCGGCGTCACCGGCAGATAGGGCGACATGGACGGCGTGTGCACCGAGCCGGTGACGGCGCAGGTGATGATGACTTTTCGCGGTGCCATTTCTTACCCCTGGCCTCCGACCGGCAGGTCGAGCTCGGCGGCCAGAACCTCCAGCGAGTCACCGATGATGGAGATGATCTCGCCGACCTGCTCGGCCGTGACGATCATCGGTGGCGCGACCATGAAATTGTCGCCGTCGACGCCGCCCTTGACCCTGCGGCCATAGATGATCAGCCCGCGTTCATAGGCGAGGTCGAGCAGCCGCTGCGTGGCTTTCTTGTTCTGGTCGATCGGTTTTAGGGTCTCGGGATCGGCGACCATCTGGGCGCCGGTGAGCAGGCCCTTGCCACGCACGTCGGCAAGGAACGGAAACCGCTTCGCCAGGCCTTTAAGCCCGTCCATCAGCACGTCGCCCATGGCTGCCGCATTGGCGATCAGGTCGAGCCGGTCCATTTCGCCGAGCACAGCCAGGCCGGCGGCACAGGCCAGCGGATTGCCGGCATAGGTGTGGCCGTGCTGGAAGCCGCCGGAGGCGAGCAACGGCTGCACCAGCCGCATCGGTGCGGCGAGTGCGCCAAGCGGCGCATATCCGGAGCCCAGCCCCTTCGACAAGGCGACGATGTCTGGCTTGCAGTTCCAGTGATCGCCGCCGAGGAATTTGCCGGTGCGGCCGGCACCGCTCATGACTTCGTCATGGATGAGCAGGATGCCGTAGCGGTCGCAGATCTCGCGGATGCGCGGATAGTAGCTGTCGGGCGCAACCAGGGCTGAGGTCGCAGCGCCGCCGATCGGCTCCATGATGAAGGCAACCACGCTGTCCGGGCCTTCCGCAAGAATCTTCTCCTCCAGCATGTCGGCATAGCGGATGCCGCGCTGCTCAATCGAGAGATTGTCGCGGTCGCGCCAGGCATTCGGCGCCGGCACGGTTGGCATCACCCGCATCATCGGCTCGAACGTTTCGGCCAGCGCATCGTCGCCGGTGATCGAGAGCGAACCCAACGTGCCGCCATGATAGGAGGGGAAACGCGTGATCACCTTCCAGCGGCTGGCCTGGCCGGTGGCGACCGCCCATTGCCGCGCCAGCTTGATGCAGGATTCCGTCGCCTCCGAGCCACCGGAGACGAAGAAGATGCGGTCCATGCCCTCCGGCAGCTTGCCGGCCAACTCCCGCGCCAACTCCTCCGCCGGCTCGTTCTCGAAATGCAGCCGATAGGCGAAGGTGGCGCGGTCCATCTGCCGCTTCATGGCGTCGAGCACATTGCGATTGGAATGGCCGATATTGGCCACCATCGGGCCGCTCGAGCCATCGATGAAGCGGCGGCCGTCCTGCGTCCACATGTAGATGCCTTCGGCGCGGTCGATCAGCGGCCGGCGCAGGCTGGACAGATAGAACAGATGCGAGTCTCGCCGGGCTTCGGTTTCTTGAACGGCGGATTGGACTTTCGACATGTCAGGGCTTTCCGAGGTAACGATCGAGGACATTTTTCGTGACGCGTTCGACCATCGGGTCCTGTCTTAGCAGGCCGGCGACCCATTCGCAGCTTCCGGCATGGAATACCTCGCCCTTGCCGCGCGGGAAATTGACGATCATGCCGTTGCCGCGTTTGACCTTTTCCAGATTGGCGTCGCTCGCCTCGCCAAACAGCGTTTCGGCGGTGAAGCGGCCGTCTTCGTCGGTGAGGAACTGGTCCTCGATCGGGATATCGGCGCTTTCCTCGACCTGGGAGGCCATGCCGACGGCGAGAACCTGCAGGCCATCTGGCGCGCCGCTGGTCGCAGTCGGGTAGGGCAGGCCGCCGCGTATCTCGAAGTCGAGCCCGTCGACCTCATAGCCATAGACATGGCTGTCCGCGCCCAGCAGGTCGCCATAGTAGATGCCGGTGCCGGCGAAGGCCCAATGCTCGGGCCGGTAGACCGGGAAACCACGCACGCCGCGCGGTGCACAGCCGCCCCAGCCGGCATAGACACCGCGCGTCGCGTTGAGCCCGAAGGTCGCCGAACCCGGCCGGCCGATTTCCGGCGCCTCCCAGGAATTGGTGGCACGGGTGACGTCGCCGTCTGGGAGATAGGCCGGATCTTCGGCACGCGAGCGATATTTGTAGCAGACCTGCCGGCGGCCCTCGTCTTCGAACCGCGTCTGCCACATGAAATTGCCGGCAAAGCGCGCCGCATGGCCGCCGCGGGTCACATAGGCGTCGACGGCATCGCGCATTTCCCAGGTCCAGTATTCGTCATGGCCGACGAACACGGCGCAGTCATAGCCGTCGAGAATTTCCGGCGAAAAATGCAGATCATGCTGGCTGGCGAGATCGACTTGATAGCCGGCCCGCTCGGCGAAGCGGAAAAAATGGCTGTCGTAGCTGGCCCAGCCGGACGAAGCGTATTTCTTCGAATGGCCGGTGGCGAGCGCCCACTCCATGTGCGGATAGCGCGGCACGGTCTTCGGCGGCACAGCGACCTCCAGCGGCACACGCGGCGCATCCTTGGGCAGCACGACGAAGCCACGGCACCAGGGGCGCTGCGTCGAGACGATGGGCGAATACTGGTTGCGATCCGGCCCGGTGATGCCCTGATAGTGGTTGGAGCCGCCCCAGGTGTTGTAGGCCAGCCATGTGCCTGTCGCCGCCACCTGGAGCACGCGGCCAGGTTTGCGGCCCGGCTGCGGGCAGACGATGAAAATATGGTGGCATTGGATCGGCTTGCCGTCGAGCCCGTCGGCGGTCAGCGTGACCCGATAGGCGCCGGACGGCCAGCCCGCTCCGACGCGAAATTCGAAGGATGGGTCCCAACCGCAGCCTTCAGCCGAACACTGGTCGGGTGTGTCCTGCCAGCGTGCCGCGATGCCCGATTTCTCGAATACTTTGTTTTCGCTGCCGCCATCTCGGGTGATTGTGATGCCGAACGTCGCAGCTGTCGAACTGACATGCAAAGCCACCGTTTCGCCGGCGCGATAGGAAAACCGGTCGCTGTAGCACCAGATCTCGCCGCGCTCGCCATCCATGCCTGGCCACTCGTAATAGTGGCCGCGCACCGCGTGGCGGCGCTGCTCCGGCGTCAGTCCGAAATCGGGGAATTCCGTGTTTGGGCTGGTCATGGTCATCCTCAGGCGGAAAGATATTTCTTGAGGAAGCTGCGCGTGCGGTCCTTCTGCGGCGCGCGGAACATGTCGCCGGGCGGGCCTTCCTCGACGATCACGCCGCCATCCATGAACAGCACCCTGTCGGCCACTTCGCCGGCAAAGCGCATCTCATGCGTTACGATGAGCATGGTCATGTGTTCGGCGGCAAGCTGTTTCATCACCGCATTGACCTCGTCGACCAGTTCCGGATCGAGCGCCGAGGTGGCTTCGTCGAACAGCATCACCTTGGGCTGCATCGCCAGCGCACGGGCAATGGCCACACGCTGCTTCTGGCCGCCCGAAAGCCGCGAGGGGTAGGCGTCGATCTTGTCGGCGAGCCCGACCTTGGACAAAAGGCTATGCGCCAGCGCATGCGCGTCACTTTTGGTCATGCCTTTTAGGATGATCGGTCCCATGGAAATGTTCTCGATCACAGTCAGATGCGGGAACAGATTGAAGTGCTGAAACACCATGCCCATCTGCTGGCGCACCTTGTTGATGTGCCGCTCGAAGGCATGGCCGTGCAGCTTCTGGTTGACCTGCACGCCGTCGAGCCAGACTTCACCGGAGTCCAGGGATTCCAAATGGTTGATGGAGCGCAGCAGCGTGCTCTTGCCGGAGCCACTCGGGCCGATGATGGCGACGATCTGCCCGCGATCGACCGACAGGCCTATGCCTTTGAGAACCTCGACGGCGCCAAACGATTTGCGCGCGCCGCGAACCTCGACCATTGGCCGCTGCGTGCTCATCGGGAAACCTCCACATGTCTTTCAAACCGACGCAAAGCCGCCTCGAGCACAAGATTGAGAATGTAATAAAGCGCCGCTGCGGTGATGTAGAACTCGAACGGGCGGAACGTTTCGCTGATCGCCAGCTGGGCCGAATGGACCAACTCGGCGATGCCGATGACCGAGACGATCGAGGATTCCTTCAACAGCGCGATCAGATTGCCGCCGATCGGTGGTGCCGTGTTGCGGATGGCTTGCGGTATCACGACATGGCGCAGCGTCTGCCACTTGCCGAAGCCGATGCTGCGCGCACCCTCCGTCTGGCCAACATCGACGGCCACGATGCCGGCGCGGATGATGTCGGCATTGTAGACGGCAAAGTGCAGGCCGAGCCCAACAATGCCGGCGGCAAGGGCAGGAATGTCGATGCCGATCTGCACCAGGCCAAAATAGATCAGGAACAGTTGCAACAGCAGCGGCGTACCCATGAACACCCACATGAGGGCGCGCACGGGATAGGCGACGATCTTCGGAGCGTAGAGCACGATGACCGCGAACAGGATGCCGCCGACGAAGCTGAGTGCGCCCGCCGAGACCGTCAGCACCGCCGTCCACCAGGCACCAATCAACAGAAGGTCCCAGTAGGGCGCGACGACGGTGAAATCCAAACCTTGCATCGTGCTCTCCGGTCAGACGATGGCGAAGCGTTTGTCGAGCAGGTCGACGACCCGCGCAACCGCGTAGACCATGATCATGTAGAGCAGGGCTGCAACGCCGAATATCTCGAACGGCTTGTAGGTGGAGCCGATGAAGCGCTGGGCGGTGTAGGTCAGTTCGACGACTGAAATGGTCGACACAAGTGCTGATCCCTTCAACAAAGCAACCGTATTGACCCCGAGCGGCCGGATCATCAGCCGTGCGGCCTGCGGCAGCACGACCTTGCGCAAGGTCTGGAAACGGCTGAAGCCTATTGTGCGGGCGGCCTCCGTCTGGCCCCTGTCGACCGCGACCAGCGCACCACGGATCGATTCCGCCATATAGGCGCCGATGTTTAGACCGAGGCCGATAACGCCAGCGGCGAACGGCTCCAGATTGATGCCGATCTGCGGGCCGCCGAAGTAGAGCACGAAGAGCTGGATCAGGCACGGCGTGCCGCGAAACAGGCTGACATAGAGCGTGCCGATGGTCCGCAGGATTGCCGATTTCGACATCTTGGCGGCCGCGGCCAATGAAGCAGCCGCGAGGCCCAGGATCAGGGCCAACACCGTGATCTCGATCGTCACCAAGGCGGCCTCCACGAAGAACGGGAAGACGCGCTGCATCAAGGAGAAATCCATGAAAGGGTCCAGCAGGAGTAACGCTCGGCTTCAGGCGGCTTTGGTCGCCTGAAGCCAGGAGAGATCAGCGGATGTCGCTGCCGACCCACTTCATCGAGATCTTTTCGTAGCTGCCGTCCGCCAGCATGTCGTCCAGCGCCTTCTGCATCGCAGCCTTGAGCTCCGGATTGTCCTTGCGGATAGCGATGCCGATGGCAACAGCGCCGCCTTCGATATCGGGCGTGTTGAGCTTGCGAACCTTCTCGCCCGTCTCCTTGACGGCAACCATGACCGGAATGTTGTCGACGACTATCGCGTCGACGCGGCCGGCCCTCAGTTCCAGCAGCAGTTCCGGCAGGCCCTTGTAGGTACGGATATCCCAGCCGCCCTTTTCGCGCGCCCATTTCTCATGCGTCTCGCCCAGCGTCACGCCAATGGTCTTGCCCTTGAGGTCGTCGAGGCTCTGCACTTTCGACTGCTCGCTGACGAAAACGGCGCGGCCGGCGTGGTAGTAAGGCCCGACGAAATCGACCACCTTTTCACGCTCAGGCGTGATCGTCATCGAGCCAACGACGGTGTCGTATTTGTTGGCGAGCAGGCCGGCAATGATGCCGTCCCAGGCCGTGGTGATGATGGTGCCCTTGACACCGATGCGCTCGGCGATGGCCTTGCCGATATCGGCGTCGAAACCGACGACTTCATTCTGGTCGTTGACGAAGTTGAAGGGCGGATACTGACCGCTCATGGAAATCTTCAGCTCGCCCGCCGCCTTGATCTTTTCGAGGTCGTCGGCCCTGGCCGAAACGGCACTGAAGGTCGACGCAAGCAGCAGGGCCGCAACGGCGATGCCGGAAAATACTCTGTTCATCTGATTTCCTCTCCTCTGGATGGCGCGCAAGGTTTGTTCTTGGGAGGCGTGCAGACGCTTTCCTGTCATCAATGATTGCCTTTGCGGCATCATTGCGCAAATAGATAATGGGAATAGAGAGCATAGATATCAGGAATGGCACTTCCACGCCCCGAACGACTGGTCTGGGATCTCGACTGGAACCTTCTGCGGACATTCGTCGTCATCGCGGAGGTGAAGGGCATCACGCGAGCTGCGGAGCGACTGAACCTCAAGCAACCCAGCGTCAGCAATGCTCTGCGGCGGCTGGAGGACCGGGTGGGCCGGCGTCTGGTCGAGCGCGACGCGACGCGCTTCGAACTGACCGAGGTCGGGCGGCTTCTCTACGAGCAGAGCGTCGAGGTGTTCGGCACCATATCGCAGTTGCCGCTGCTGATGCGCGGCATCAGCGACGATGTTACCGGCCATGTGATGATCGCGACGGCAAGCCATGTCGTCTCGCCGCTCTTTGATCAGGCGCTGTCCGAGTTCCACAGCAACTACCCGCACGCCAGCATCACCATTTCAGTCGCAGCAAGCACCGAAGTCGCCAAGCAGGTGAGGGAGCGGCGTGCTTCCTTCGGCATCTGCCTGGTCAGCCAGCGCGATCCGGCGCTGGAATATGCGATGGTCTACCGCGAGTTCTTCGGCTTCTTCTGTGGGCCGCAGCACAGGCTTTACGGGCAAACCGGGCTGACGCTGACCGATCTCCGGGGCGAGCCCTCGGTATCGTTCCAGACCGACCATATCTCGGATGCGTTGCGGCCGGTCGCGCTGTTGCGCAGCGAGGCCCGGCTCAACGCCGATGTCGTCGGCGTGTCCTCGAGCCTGGAAGAGGTGCGGCGCATGATCGTCGCCGGGTTGGGCATTGGGCCGCTGCCGCTGCACGTCGCGCGGCGGGACGTGGCGGATGGAATGCTGTGGCGGCTGCCGCCCTATGACGCGCCGCCGGCCATCGACATCTTCCTGCTGGTCAATCCGGACAAGGTGATGAACCGCGCCGAGAAGGCGCTGCTGTCAGGGCTGCAGATGCTGATTGCCGACACGCCCCTCGAGGACCGCATCTACATAGGCTGACGGGCGGAGACAGGCTTATTCGATCAGGAAGGCCGAAGAGCGGTCGCGCATCGGCTCGTCCAGAGCGACCGAGGCGCGCGCGGCAAGGTCGAAGCGCACGCTTGTCGTCCGGCTCGATGCGCGGACAATGCCGTCGAGCGAGCCCAACATCACCTGTTCGAAGGTGATGGAGGTGCGGCCGATCTTCACGACATGCGAGTGGATGGTGATGAGCGCACCGGCTTTCGTTTCATGCCGATAGTCGATTTCGGTGCGCACGTCGGCCCATCCGATCTGCGACGCCTGGTTGTCGTCCTGTCCGGCGATATGGCCGAGAAGCTGGAAGCTGGCATCATCGAACATCGCCGCGTAGTGACGCACATTCACGTGCCCCATCACGTCGCACATCCAGGGATGAGCGACGCCGACAAAGGTGACGAGAGATTTGCTCATGGGGATTTGCTCCGTGGCCCTCGACGATCGCGCAGACGCAATATCGAAACGCGCGACGACAGGCAAACGATCTGCTGTCCCTGGCATCTTCGAACCGAGAATGGCCTTCGGACTTCGTATTCGTTAGCCGCACCCTTGGCCGCCTCCATCAACGGACTATCTCAGGGTTGGCGGCGTTTCCGCCACGGGGGTCGGCATGCTCAGAGTGCAAAAGGTCAAGGTCGACGAGATCTACGTGCCGACGGCGCGCAAGAAGACGCTGCATCCCGAGACCGTCCGCCATCTCGCCGAGGACATTCTGGAAAACGGCATGAAGACGCCGATCCAGGTCCGCCATGACGGCAAGCGCCACATCCTCGTCGAAGGCCTGCACCGGCTGGAAGCGGCAAAGTGGCTCGGCGAGACCGAGATCGAGGCCTATCTGGTGCAAGCCAAGCGCCACTGAGGCTTTGGCCCATCGATCAGTTTGTCATCCTCGGGTCTCCGCGACGGAGCTGCGTTCCTGCTCCGCCCGTGGATGACGAAGGTGAGTGACGCCTCGGGTCAATCGAAACGGTGTCGCAAAATTTTCGCTGGCCGATGTCGGCTTGCGGTTCATCGGCTCGTCCTTGGGACGGAAGCCAGATCAAACGCAGGACGCCATCATGACCACCAAGCTCGACATCGCCCCCACCAACGACCGCGAACTGGTTCTCGCCCGCATCATCGATGCGCCGCGCGAGAACGTCTATCGCTGCTGGACCGATCCGAAACTGATCACGCGCTGGTTCTCTCCAAAACCGTGGACGACGCCGCGCGCGGAGATGGATGTGCGCGCCGGTGGCTCGAGCCTTGTCGTCATGGCCAGCCCGGACGGCAACGAGTTCCCCAACCCAGGTGTCTTCCTCGAAGTCGTTGCCGGCAGGAAGATCGTCCTCACCGACGCCTACACTGAGGCTTGGCAGCCTTCGGAAAAGCCGTTCATGACCGTCGCGCTGACCTTCGAGGACGAGGGCAACGGCAAGACCCGCTACATCGCTCGGGTCAGGCACTGGAGCGTCGCCGACCGCGAACAGCATGAGAAGATGGGGTTCCACGAGGGCTGGGGACAGTGCGCCGACCAGCTCGAAGAACTCGCCAAAACGCTTTGATCCGCATAACGCCTTGATATCGACAGGAGAGGAGATCGATATGTTCAAAACCCTGTTTTTCGCCATTTTTGCTTCGGCCGCAGCACTGCTTGCCTGCCCGGGCATCACCAATGCAGAGGAGACAAAACCTGCCATGACGACTGAAACGAATGCACTGCCGAAGCCGGAAAAGTCCGGCCTTCTGACGATCAACGGCCTGAACTACTACTATGCGATCTATGGCAAGGGCGAGCCGCTGCTTCTGCTGCATGGTGGTCTTGGCACCACGGACATGTTCGCGCCGATCCTGCCGAAACTTGCCGAAAACCGCACCGTCATCGGCGTCGACCTGCAGGGTCACGGCCGCACCGCGCTGGGTGACCGACCATTCACCGTGGAGGCGATGGGCGACGACATGGCCGCCATCGTCAAGGCGCTCGGTTACAGCCAGGTCGATGTCATGGGCTATTCGCTGGGCGGCGGCGTCGCCTTCCGCATGGCCGTCCAGCATCCCGAAGCGGTGCGCCGCCTCGTCTTGGTATCGACCGGCTACGCCACGGACGGCTTCTATGACGAGATGCGTCCGCAGCAGGCACAGGTGAGCGCAGCCGCGGCTGAGTTCATGAAGGACACGCCGATGTACAAATCCTACGTCGCGGTGGCGCCGCATCCGGAGGAGTTCCCGAAGCTCCTCGATGCGCTGGGCGGCTTCATGCGTCAGCACCGCGATTACTCGGCCGATGTCGCCAAGCTGAAAATGCCGGTCATGCTGGCCTATGGCGACAGCGATATGTACAAGCCCGAGCACGAGATCAAGTTCTACCAGATGCTCGGCGGCGGTCTGAAAGATGCGGGCTGGATGCGCGAGAACCTGTCGCAGAACCGACTGGCGATCCTGCCCAACCGCACCCATTACGACGTCTTCTTCGCCCCGGAGCTGACGGCCGCCGCGCTGCCGTTCCTAAACGGCCAGACCAAGGTCAAGACCTGGGACGAGGTCGTCGGCGAAATGGAGTGAACGCCAAAACCGCCGGCTGTTGGCGGGCAGCCGGCATTCCGTGGCTCCATGACGGCTTTCGGCGTCATGGCTTCATCCCAACTCGCATCAGCACAAGCGATGACATTGCATCAAAGCTTTTCAATTGACCCAATCGGCCCCGCCGATACGTTGCGCGCCTATTCTCTCCCACCAGTGGATCCAGACAATGGCAAGATATGAGGGCGGATGCCTGTGCAAGGCGGTGCGCTACCGCGCGGACGCGGCTCCCATCAACGAACGCGTCTGCCACTGCCGGCTTTGCCAGAAGGCGATCGGCGCCGCCTTCAACGCACGCGTGCTGTTTCGCATCGAGGACGTGACGATCGATGGGCCGCTGGCGACTATAGGCTCTTCACCGGATCTCAAGCGCGGCTTTTGCCCGAGCTGCGGCACAACGCTGTTCTCCCGACGTGATTCCGCAGGCATTATCGGCATCACCACCGGTTCGCTCGACGATCCCACGGTTTTCAAGCCGCAAATGCATATTTTCACGGCCTCGAAGCAGCCTTGGCTGGTGCTTGATGACGGCCTGCCGAAATACGAAGGCGCCCCTCCGCCAGGCTAATTTTTCCCTTCTCCCCTTGTTGTGGAAGAAGGTGGATCGACGCGCAGCGCCAGGGGAAGGGAAGAGCGCAAGCATGGCCAAAATTTAATCCAAATCGACACGAGATAGCCGGCAAAGCGTCATTGGCGAGCCATCTTTGTCGTCCTATTTAAGGGTCGCGGGTACGGCATTCGAGGAGACGACGGATGAACGACAGCATCAGCACCCTGGACGAGCTTTTGAGCGATCCGATGGTCCTGCTTGTGATGGAGCGCGATCGTGTGCGTCCCGAACAGGTGCGCATGCTGCTCGAACGGGCTCGCCGGCCTTCGACCGATGAGCCCGAAGTGCCGCCGGCGCATGTGATCGCCAGGACATGCCAGAAACTCTGGCTCTGCCCGTAGTCGCTTTGCGATTTTCCCTGTGTACCTCAAGCCGGCCCCAAGGTGGGCCGGTTTCGAACGGCGTGCACCTCGGCGTGCCAGCTTACAAATCCGTAAATTGATTATCCGGCCCATGACGATAAGGCTTGCCCGGGATTGACCTTGGGTCGGTCCACCCAACTCCGATCTCTCATGCATGGAATTCGATTTTGGCCGATATCTGCACCCAAGGCCTCGACACGGGCTTCGTCGGCCTGGGGTTCGCCAAGGTGGCGTTCCTCGGCGTGGTGCAAGGCATCACGGAACTGCTGCCAATTTCCTCGACTGCCCATATGCGCATCGTGCCGGCCGTGCTCGGCTGGCAGGATCCTGGCTCCGCCTTCTCCGCCGCCATGCAGCTTGCGGCCCTTGCCGCGGTGGTCAGCTATTTCTGGAGCGACGTCAGGGATATCCTGTTTGGATCGCTCGACGCTCTGGCGCGACGCGATTTCGCCGACCGGCATTTCAAGCTGGCGCTCTGGATCGTGCTGGCGACGATCCCCATCGTCATCGCCGGCGTTGCGCTGTCGGGCCTGCTCAACGCCTGCAATTCGCCGCTGCGTAGCCTGACGGTGATCGGCTGGGCCTGCATCGCCATGGCGATCCTGCTGGCGCTGGCCGAGATCTTTGCCCGTCACCGGCGCAGCATGGGCGATGCGTCGCTGACCGATGCGCTGCTCGTCGGTATCGCCCAGATCGGCGCGCTTGTCCCCGGCGTCTCGCGCTCGGGCTCGACCCTGACAGCGGCACTGGGGCTCGGCTTCAAGCGGGCCGAAGCGGCGCGCTTCTCGTTCCTGCTCGGGCTGCCTGCCATCGCGCTCGCCGGCCTCAAGGAACTCTGGGAACTGCACAAGGTCCATCTCGACGCCCATGGCTGGTCGGTGCTTGCTGTCGGGCTGGTCGTCGCGTCGATCTCCGCCTTCTTCGCCATATGGGGGCTGATGCGCGTGCTGGAGCGTTTCTCGGCTTGGCCGTTCGTCATCTATCGCGGCCTGCTCGGCATCGTCTTGTTGTCGAGCGTCGCCATGGGATGGCTCGTCTGAGGCAGTTCCACAGTATCGCTTGAAACGGGCTATATCCGTACCGGACCTCGAACTTCGATTCCGGTACGCACATGGATTTTTTGACCCTCCTGCAATCGGTGCCACTGTTGCTGGCGATGGCCAAGGGGGCGCTGCCGTCGGTGGCGGCGCTTGGCGCGTCGTTCGGCCAGTGGGTTGTCTCGCTGCCGCCATGCCGGGACTTCACCTTCGAGGCGACCAGCTATCTCGTTTGCGAGGTCGATCCGAAACGATATCAGCTCGAGCTGTTCTGGAAGGATGCGGCGGGCAAGCCGTTTCAGTCGCTGCACAATCTGCATGCCGCGCAACAGGCGATCGGGCGCACGATGCTGTTCGGCATCAATGCCGGCATGTATCACCCGAACCTCGCGCCGGTCGGTCTCTATGTCGAGCGCGGCCAGGAGATGGCGTCGGTGAAAACGGGTTCGGGAAGCGGCAACTTTTCCCTGCAGCCAAACGGCATTTTCTACATACGCGACGGCAGGGCCGCGGTCCGCGCCACCAGGGACTTCGTGAAGAGGCGCCCGACCGTCGACTATGCGACGCAATCGGGGCCGATGCTGGTGATCGACGGCAAGCTGCATCCGAAATTCCAGGCCGACGGCACTTCGCGGAAAACCCGCGACGGTGTCGGGGTGCGAAAGGATGGCGTCGCGGTCTTTGCGATTTCGAATGGCACGGTGACCTTCCATGCCTTCGCCCGGCTTTTCCGCGACGCGCTCGGTTGCGATAACGCGCTGTTCCTCGACGGCACGATATCCAGCCTGTTTGCGCCTGCCATCGGCCGCAAAGACGACTACTGGAATCTCGGGCCGATGATCGGCGTCTTCAGGAAATCCTGAGCCAGTTTCCACCGCGCTTACCCGCATGCGGTATGGCGAAAAAAACTTGATTCAAACTTTATTGGTAATTTCTCATTCATAACTGATCCGGTTTGTCCGTCGGCTGTCGTTTCGCCCTCGGTCTGTTGTGTTTTGAGTACAGGTCCAGATGCGGATTCCGGGCGTCGTCAGTTTTTTGATCGTATCGCTATGCCTTGCCGGCTGCTCGTCAACGGCCGGCGTCGATGCGCTGGATTTGCAGAAACCCTCCAACGAGACCACCAGTTCCGTGATCCGGCCGCCGGCACCGATCGCCGCTGCTCCGGCGGCAAGGGGCAACAGGGCGGCAAGGGCCGGATTGGCTCCCATGTCTGACAACGGTCCGGGGGAAAAAACGCGCCCGTTCGGCTTGGCGGAGGAGGAAGAGACGGGGGTGTTTGCCGCACCTGATGCGCCTGATCCCCAAGTGCCTGATGTCGGCGGGCTGCCGGTCGAGCCGGCAGCCTTGGTGTCGCCGCCCAAGCTGTTGACGCGCGCGGCACCGGCCATGCTTGCCGGGCCGCTCACCCGTTACGGTTTTCGCGACGCCAAGCCGATCAATTTCGGCAAGGGTTCGCCTCGCCGCCTTGCAGTGCACGGCGTCGACGTCTCGCGTTGGCAAGGCAACGTCAACTGGGACAAGCTGCGGGCGCAGGGCGCCAACTTCGCCTACATCAAGGCGACCGACGGTGGCGACCACCTCGATCCGATGTTCATGAAAAACTGGCGCAACGCCGACGCCGCCGGCTTGAAGCGCGGCGCCTACCATTTCTTCTACTGGTGCCGCACTGCGGGCGAGCAGGCGGACTGGTTCATCCGCAACGTGCCCAGGGTCGAAGGCGCGCTGCCGCCGGTGATCGACGTCGAGTGGAACGGCGAGTCCAGCTGCAAGCGGCGGCCGTCGCGCGAAAAGGTGCTGGAAAAGATGCAGGTGTTCATGGACAAGCTGGAGCGCTATTACGGCCAGCGGCCCATCATCTACACCGCGCCCGATTTCTACCGCGACAATCTCAGGGGCGAATTCCTCGACTATCCGTTTTGGCTGCGTGCGGTCGCCCAGCATCCGTCAAAGGTCTATCCCGGCCGCAAATGGCTGTTCTGGCAGTATTCCGGCTCCGGCCTGTCGCACGGCGTCACTGGCCGTATAGACCTCAATGTCTTCCATGGCGACGAACGGCAATGGCGCGCCTGGGCCGGCGGCCGGCAGACGGTAGCCGACGCCAACTGAGACAAGCTATCAGGCTTGGCGTCGTTCGCTTTCTCGGGTGTCCGCCGATCCTCGACCTCTTCGCCGCTCCCTTCACGACCCGCTCACGCGGCCTGCTTGACCAGCGTGCGCTGTCGGACCATTTCAAGCGCGATATCGGACTGCTCGATGGACACGCTTCCGCCGGCAGCATTCGCTGAGGAAAGTGTCTGGCTCTTTGACCAACAAGGACGCATGGGAGGAAAAGATGGGTGTGTCATCGGAGGCTCTGGCACAGAGCCGTCAAACGATCAGCGCTTACGAGGATTATGCGGAACAATATGATGCCATCGTGCGCCATGTTCCCAACGAGAGGGAGCAGGCATCGCTCAAGCGCCTGGTGGCAATCGCCGGCACAGGCGGTCGGATTTTGGAAGTCGGGTCCGGAGCCGGATACGATGCGGATTTTCTGGAAAATTTGGGCGTCAAGGTTCGGCGCACCGACGCGACCAAGCGGTTTCTCGAGCTGCAGGCCGCGCGTGGTAAGCATGGCGAGTTGCTCGATCTCATCACCGATGATCTCGGCGGCCCCTACGACGCGGTCCTTGCCCTATGCGTCCTGATCCACGTGCCTCGCGACCAGACCGACCAGGTGCTTGCCAAGATAGCCGGGTCGCTGCGCCCGGGCGGCGCCTTCCTCGTCTCGATGCGCAATGGCGATGGCGAGACATCAGGCGAATATCACATGGTCTACTGGCGCAGGGACGACTTCGCCGCCCGTCTCGAAGGCGCCGGGCTGGTCCTCATCAGGGACGATTTCAACGTCGGCCGCAATAGCGAAGAATGGAACACGTTCCTGGCCGTGAAGCCTGCATAACGCGGCGTGGGCTGTTGCCGTTTGTGCTGCTCAGCCTTTTCAGATTTGCGAAAATACAAGACATTGCCGCCGCCATGCTGTCTATGTGCGGGTTCCTGCACTCCTGGGGGGAGACGAGTTGGAACTCAAGATCATGCTTGTCGGCTTTGCCTGCGTGGTCGCGGGCGCGCTGTCGTTCATCACCTTCATGAAATGGCGAGAGGTGAAGGCACTCAGCCGCTGGCTGCCGACGCCGGGAAAGATCATCTCGTCGCGCGTCGAGGCACGCGAGGTCAGAAGCTCGGGCGTTGGTTCGGACAGCACTGATACGACCGAAATGCGCAATTTTCCGGCGATCACCTTCGAATACAAGGTTGGCGGCAAGAAATTTCAAAGCTCGCGCTACAGCGTGAAGGAGAATTTGGGGAATTTCGAAGTCACCGAAACCCTTGCCCAGTTTCCCCGCGGCGCGGAGGTGACTGTCTTCTACAATCCGGCCGATCCGAGCAAAGCCGTGATCGAGCGCACCATGCCCGAAGGCGCCTTCAAGTTCATGATCCAGCTCTCGGCCGGGCTGGTGGTCGGCGCGCTGGTGCTGGTGTTTTCCGTCGGCGGCGTCCTGGAGGCGATCAGGCCGCATTTGCCCAAGCCGCAAAACCTCGGCGCGGCGGCGCTGCTGCTGTTCATGGGCCTGTTTGCCTTGCGCATGGGCTTCGTCCAGAAATCGATGGCCGAGCAGGCGGCAAAATGGCCGGTCACTGCCGGCCGCATCGATGCCTCGGGCCTGCAGGCGCTCCGAAACCATTCTGGCTATGGTCGCTGGCGCACCGTCTTCAAATCCCGCATCGTCTACTCCTATGACGTCGCCGGCCAGCGCTACAGCGCCGATCGTGTGACCTTCGGCGGAACCGTGACGGCTTCGTTGCCCGGCCTCGTCGGCGGCCAGGCACGGCAGTATGTCGAAGGCAGCAAGGTCGACGTCCACTATGACCCCCGCCAACCCCGGCTCGGCGGTGCTGGAATGCCGGGTACGGGGGCTCTGGCTGTTATGGATCTGCTCGGCAGGCTTTCTCGGTGGCGCCGCCTTTCTGGTCGGCCTGGTCTGAGGCGCCGGACGCCTTCAACAGCGGACGAGCGGTCCGCTGTTGAAGCCAGGCCAGGTGAACCGCAGCGTGGCCCCATGCCTGACGATATGGATGACACGCGCGAACGGCTCCTCGATCGACGGGTCGGAACCGTAGCATTGGCTGGCATGCACCACCCAGCCGGTCGAGCTTTTGCGAAATGTCGCCTGCTCGCAGCCGAGATCGGGGAACGACAGCGACGCCTGGTCCACTGTGAACACAGTCTCGCGTTGGATGTCGGGAGCCGCGTGGCAGTTCAGCCTGTCGGTAGACCATGTCCCAACATAAGGCGGCGCCGCCAGCGCGGAGCCACCGGCGAATGCGGATATTGCCGTCGTCATCACCAAACGCCGCATCACCACTCCTTCGATCAGTGCGCTCGACCATACAGGCTGGTGGGATTTTGCGTGGACAAGTTTTGTCCAGGAGCGGACAAACGCCGCCGTTCCGGATTTTGCTATGCTTTTGCGTGAATGATGCGACTGTGCGGGCCGACTCAACGCTTTCCCAGAGACATCGGATGATCACCCGCATACTGGCCTTTTTCCTCCTGGGCCTGCTCGGCCCGATGCAGGCGGCCTTGGCAAAAGAATGCCTCCTGAGTCACGCCACCTATCAGGAGCCGCGCTCGGGTGCCGTCGTGCAATTCCGGCCGCTCGCCAACGAGCCGGCGGCGCTGACGGCCGAAGTGTTTTCGCTGGCCGTGCCCAAAACCGGCACGAGCCTGCCCGCCGACATCACCTGGACCAACGGCAAGAATTCTTTCCCGCTCGGCACCATTCGCCACGCCTGCACCGACGACGACCGGGAAGGCGGCCTGCAGGACGGTAGCGGATTGTGCAGGCTATGGGAGGGCCAGGTCTATGCCTTGACCGGCGGCGGCGCCGAGCAGTTGAATTCGCGCGAAGCGACACCGGCGCCGAGAGGGCTGCTCTTGCCCGGTTTCGGCGTGGCTTTCACCGAAGGAGCCGATTTCGCCAATGCCAATCCAGGCGGTTCGGCCTGGGACGCCTTCATTTTAACAGGATGCAGCGATGAATAGCGTGCGATCGACCATCTGGGCCAGTGCCCTGCTTGCATCCGCGACGATACCAGCCATGGCGGACGAGCCGGCCCCGTCGCGCCCGCCCATCGACAAATGCGCCTGGGAAAAATTGTCTGACAAAACTGTCGGGCTGGCCGCCTGGACGCAGCGCTGCGATTTCGGCTTCCGCCAGATCCATTTCGAATTCGCCGGCAAAGCGCTCGCCATCAAATACAGCGACGGCGGCGCGGCTGACCCTCTTGTCGAGGTCTTTGACATCAAGCCTGGCGAAACCGCCGAGGCTGCGTTGCAGCGCCTGTTCCTGGAAAAGACCGACAAGGCCGTCAGCGCCCGCTGTGTGCTGGCGCCTTACACCGAGGGCACGGTACCCGCCGGCGTCAAACGCTACACATTCAGCCCCGACGCCGCCTATGCGAAAGAGCTGAAAGCACTTGCCAGCTCCGACGAGATTCCCGAACCGCCCTGCGGCGACTGGGGTGAAATGCCTGACGGCATGCAGTATTTCGAGGTGCCCGCGGGTGAGGGGCACAGCCTGCTTTTTGTGCGCATCGGCCAGGACGAGCCATTGTTTGACGAGCAGACGCTACGCATCTTGCCGAGGGGGTGAGAAGCGCTTTCTCGCCAGGTCAGGCGGATTCGGTCACCGCACCGATCCGCCGGTAGACGAATGCATCTTCTCTCGAAGGAACTGTGGCAATGCGCCTGGCTTCGTCGATCAGCATTGCCATGCGAGCATGGATCGGCGATTTCGCGCAAGCCGGGTCCGTTGCAGCGGCATCGCCGGCGATCGCCATCGCCTGGCAGCGGCAGCCGCCCCAGTCGATCTCGCGCCGCTCACAGCCGCGGCATGGCTCCTGCATCCAGTCCGTACCGCGAAAGGCATTGAACGCCGGCGAATCGGCCCAGATCGAGGACAGCCTGCGTGGTTCGAAACGCTCGAAGCTGAGCGACGGGATCGTCTGTGCGGCATGGCAGGGCAGTACGGTGCCGTCAGGCGTCACCATGAAGGCGTCCCGCGCCCAGCCGCCCATGCACGGCTTGGGATAGATCGCGAAATAGTCCGGCGTCACAAAATCGATGTTGATGATGCCGGCCAACCGCTCCTGTGCCTCCGCCACGATCTCCGCCTGCCTATCGACCGCTTCACGCTCCGGCATCAGTTGATCGCGATTGGTCAACGCCCAGCCGGCATATTGCACATTGGCGATCTCGAGCCTCTCCGCGCCCAACGAAAGGGCGAGATCGATGAATTCCGGCACCTCCTCGATGTTATGGCGATGGATCGGCGCGTTGATGGTAAGAGGCAGACCGGCCGCGCGCGCGCGGCGTGCCGTCTCCAGCTTCTTTTCGTGGGCACCCTTGTGGTTGCCGATACGATCCGTGGTCGCCGGCCGCGCGCCCTGAAAGCTCAGTTGCAGATGGTCTAGACCGGCTTCGGCAAATGCCTCGACACGGCCCTCGACGATGCCAACGCCCGCGGTAATCAGATTGGTGTAGACGCCGCGCCCCGCAAGCCCGGCGATCAATTGCTCGAGGTCGCGGCGCAGTGTCGGCTCGCCACCGGACAGATGCACCTGGAGCACTCCGAGATCGGCGGCCTCCGAGAACAGGGCGAGCCAGGTCTCTGTGTCGAGTTCGCGATTGGCCTTGAGCAGTTCGAGCGGATTGGAGCAATAAGGGCATTGCAGCGGGCAGCGATGCGTCAGTTCCGCCAGCATGCCGATTGGAGGGAGGAGGGGCGTGCTCATAGCCTCACCAGCAGCTTGTCCGACCATTCCTGCAGGAAGGCGATGACGTCGGTCGCCACGGCCTCCTGTTCGGCCTCATAATCGGCGGCAAGGCCGGCAATGATGTCGCCGACCGTGGACCGTCCATCGCAGCGTCGCAATATGTCGAGACTGACATCGTTCGGCCAGAATATCTTTTCCGGTGAAAGCACGGCGAATGCCTGCCGCAAGGGATCGTATTGTATGCGCACGTGCTTCGGCAGCGAAGGTACCGATCGCAACGACACCACAGCTCTTTCGCGCAGCGCCATCATAGGGCTGCCTCGGGCTGGAAGGCGCCGGGCGGTATGTTTCCCCGCTCGCCATAGGCGTGTTGAAGCGCGTCAAGCATGGCCCAGAGTATATCGCATTTGAACACCAGTGCATCGATTGCCTGCTGCTGGCGCTCCGCCGTATCGGCGTGGCTGAGCACGTAGGCAAGGGCGAAGTCGGCGTCACGCGAGGCCTGTTCGGGCCGTTGCTTGAAATAGGCCAGCGTATCCTCGGTGATGTAGTCGTATTTGGCCAGCATTGCCGGCACCCGCTCGCCGATGATGAGTGGCGAGAACATCTCGGTCAGCGAGGACGCGACCGCCTCGAACAGCGTCCGGTTTGTGCAAAAGGAAAGGTAAGCGCCCACCGCGAAGCGTGTCGCCGGCAGTGCCAGCCTTTCGCTCTTCACGGCCTCGGCGTCCAGGCCGAGCGAAGTTGCCAGATGCAGCCAGCGCGCGATGCCGCCGCTCCAGCCGTCCTCGCCGTCATGATCCTCGATCCGCTTGCGCCACGCGGCACGAAACGCTGGATCCTCGGCATGTACGAGTATCATGGCATCCTTGCGTGGGATGACCGCCTGATAGCAATAGCGGTTCAGCGCCCAGGCCTTCATCTCGGCCTTCGACAACGCGCCGCTGGTCATCCTGTGGTGAAAGGGATGGCGATTGTGATAACGTTCGGCGCCAACCTGCCTCAGCACGGCTTCGAGAGCGCTCTTGGAGAGTCCGCCTTTGGCTGCATCGCGGAAGTCGCTCAAAATTCCATCTCCATACCGTCGTTTGCGATTTCCCAGCCTGCCGCCTTGACCGCCGCGTGCTCGGCGGAACTCTTGTCAAGGATGGGGTTGGTGTTGTTGATGTGGACGAAGACGCGACGGCCGACCTTCACATCGGCCAAGCCCGCAATCGAACCCAATTCTCCCGAGATCGCCAGATGCCCCATGCGCGAGCCGGTTTTCTGACCGACGCCGGCGACGATCATCTCGTCGTCGGTGTAGACCGTGCCGTCGAACAAAAGACAGGCGGCATCGGTGAGACGCGCGCGTAGCCGCGCATCGATGCGCGCGCAGCCTGGGATATAGAAGACGGAGCCGCGGCTGCCGATGCCGGCAATTCGGACTCCGATCGTGTCACCTGCGTCGGAGCTGAAATTGGCATCCGGATGGTCTCTATCCTCCAGATAGAGTGCTATCTTCCCGGGCACGGCAAAGGGCTCGATCATTACGCCGGTATCGCGGCCTTCTGCGTCGCAGATGGCCAACTCTTTCGCCGGCGGCAGGATGCGCCGCGGCACAAGCGCTGGATCGAGAACGTTGAAAATCGAATTCGCCTCCAGCGTCGCCAGAACCTGCGCCGTTGCATAGATGGCGAAAGGCTGCCGCTCGCGCAGGCTGAGCAGTCCGGCGATATGATCGACGTCGGCATTGGTCAGCACCACAGCGCGAATAGGTGTCGAGCGCAGCGGCGCATCGCCCGCAGGCTGTAATTCACGTGTTGCAGCGATTTGCTGGCGAATGTCGGGCGAGGCATTGAAAAGAACCCAACCCAACCCGTCCGCCGAGGCGGCGACACTTGACTGGGTTCGTGGATGCACGCTTGCCATGCCGTTGCGAGCCGCACGACTGAGACGGTAGTTGCAGTTCCATTGCGGAAAGCCGCCGCCCGCCGCCGATCCGATTATCCTCAAATGCATGAAAATGCCCGCGCGCCGGCTTCTCTGACCTGCAGGCAATTTGTAGTCACAAACAACACTCCGCGCGCTTTGCGTGCGTCAAAATCTTTCACGAAAATCCCATGCGGGGAGGGGATGCGCGCCCCTGTCGCCAGGGACGCGCACCTCTGCGGCCTACTTCTTGGGAGTAATTTCAGCAGGCAGATACCGTGAAATTTCGAAGCCAGCGGCAACCTGACACATGGTCGGTTTTTTCCAGTTCTTCTTCATGACATTTCTCCTGTTATACCAGCCCGAAGGGACCGATCCTGTCGTTAGCCAACCATTGCAGGGCACCGACGCAATGGCTCGTCCATCAAGTTTCAAAATGGACAAATGAAACAATAGGTTTTGAAAAATTGAAAACAAACTATCGAGAATAATTGCAGTCCTTCCTTCAATTGTTCGTTGCGTAGGGTTTTTTCTCCTCCAGTGGAAGGTTTGCATCTTCCCATCCATCGGCGCCGAGCGGATACCAGATCACTGAACTGTAGCCCCACTGGACGGCCCGTTTCGCCGCATTCCACGACATCCAGCAATTCGTCATGCAGTAGAACAGAATCGCGCGCGACTTGTCCGTCCCGGCCTTGGCCGCGAGGCCTTGGCGAAAATAGCTGGCGGTCTCCTGCGAAATAGCGCCGTATCCCACATTGGCCAGCCATATGCTGCCTGGAATGTCCTTTCTGACCTTGTCTCTCCATATCGTCCCTGCCGGCAAATTGGCCGGTTTGGGCGTGTCCGGCATCACGTCGAAGAAGATCGCCTTTTTCGCTCGCCACAGCGCTTCCGCTTCCACCGTCGTCACCACCCTCGCGCCTTGCAGCGTCCGCGGCACCGGCGCCCGATAGTCGTCCATCCGGAAACCGCTGGGTTCGGCGATGTCGCCAGCCCATGTCGGCTCGGCCAGACCCAGAAGGCTCGCGGCGACCAGCACGAAAATAGTCTCCCTTCCATTCATTGGGTAATCAGGTTGTCGTGTTCGTCGATCAGCGGCACGTTGTAGCTCAGCAGGATCCTGGTGATCTCCGCCTGGTTTTCCCTGATCACCCGGTTGAGCGTCCGCTTCCATTCCTGGTCCGACGGACGTACGCCCATGGTGATGCGGTAAGACATGCGCGAGCCGGTTTTTTCCTTCACCAGTGGAACGATCGTCACATCAGCTCCGAGTTCCTTGGCGTAGTAACCTGCCATCGGTCCCCACAGCACCGCCGCATCGATCTTGTGTGCCAGCATGTCCTTGATCATGACCTCCCCCATTGATGGGGTGACGCGCGTATCCACCGCAAGCGGATAGATCTTGGCGGTCCGCAGAAGCTTGTTGGCGGCCATGTTGGCGGTTGGCGGCGTGCTTTCAACGACGCCGATCGTTTTGCCTGTGAGTCTGGGATCCTCGATCGTTTCCACGCCTTCCATATCGTGGCTTTTCGGATGCACCAGCACATAGGCGGAGCGATAGTAGGCGTTGGTGTTCTGCACCAGCTCATCGCCTTGGGCATAGCCCATGATGATGTCGCATCGGTTGGCCCCCAACGTATTGCGCACGAAGCCGGTGATCGTGGGAAACCAGGTGTAGGAGACGGACTTGCGCCCGGTTTTCGCGGCAACCAGTTCGGCCAGCTTGTTTTCGAAGCCTTCGCCGCTCTTGTCGGTGAAGGGCATATTCGAGGGATCGGCGCAGACGCGCAGAATGTCAGGGTCGACCAGTTCTCCCGCCGCGCCAAGGCCGGCGCTTTGCGCATGCGCGTTCGACGGCAGCAAGGCGAGTGTGCCGAGGATCGGCAGAACGACGCGCAGCTTCAATGCATCGCGGCCGATCATGTCATCCACCCATGCAGGATGCTTCGGCATCCTTCGCCGCCTGGGCCTTGTCTTCGTGCTTGGGCGGCCTTCCGCGGGGCGCCGCGCCATCCGCGCGCGCGCGCAGATAGACGTAGAGATCGTCCAGGTAGCAATAGACGTTCTTGTTGTCGCCAAAGGCAGGCATGACGTTTTCCTTGCCGCCGCCGACATTCTTGCGGCCTTCGGCGACGATCGAGAGGAATGTGGCGTAATCCATGGTTTTCAGGCTGTTGACCAAAGCCGGCGCATAGCTCGAACCTGTCGCGTCCTGTCCGTGGCAGACATGGCAATCGGAATGATACCGGCGGTAGCCGCTGAACGTGTACCAATCGACGGTTCCGTTTTCGATCTTGTAGGTCGGATTTCCATCCGCATCCAAATACTTGCCGCCTTCTTCCTTTACCGCCTTGGCTTTTTCCATGCTGTCGTCGGCCCGGGCGAGGCTCGAGCTTGCCAGAGGCAGCAGAGCCAGGACGAAAGCCGAAATTACAATGCGAACGGACATTCAAACGCTTCCTTCATTTGCCAATGGACACGGTTTTGCTGTCGCGACCGGCATTGATCGGTGTTTTTGGGTGCGTAACCGAATCGAGAGCCCGGCCATGGCTTCCGGATGTCCGGGCTCTCGTTCTTCAAGCCTTTGGTCTCACAAGACCTGAGGCATGCTCAAGGTTCCCAGCGCATCAATCCGGGAGACCGAAGACGGTGAGCTGACCGCCCAGCGTCGTGTAGTCGGCAAGTGCCGCGTAGCCGCCGACGGCACCCAGGCCAGCTGTACCAACGACAGCGGCTTGGTCGCCTTGCGCGCGGCCCTGATCGACGGCGCCATGCCAGGCAGCGGCGTTGTCAGGCGAAAGCAGGCCGCCTGCCAGGCCGATACCAGCCCATCCACCGACGCCCGACAGAACGGCGATATACTGCTTGCCGCCCTGCTCGTAGGTCGTGATGTTGCCGATGATGCCGGACGGGGTCTTGAACTTGTAGAGTTCCTTGCCGTCCTTATCGACCGCCTTGATGTAGCCTTCGAGTGTACCGTAGAAGACGACGTCGCCATCTGTCGCCAACGCGCCCGACCACACCGAGAACTGCTCGGGCTTCGACCAGACGATCTCGCCCTTGGCCGCATCCCAGGCAATGAAGTTGCCCATGTTGCCGTCGCCGCCAGGTGCGGGATACATCGACACGGTGGCGCCAACATAAGGCTGACCGGCGGTGTAGCTCACCTTGTAAGGCTCATAGTCCATGCAGACATGGTTGGTCGGGACATAGAACAGCCCGGTCTTCGGCGAATAGGCCGCCGGCTGCTGGTCCTTCGTTCCAAGCGCCGCCGGGCAGATGCCCGTCGAGTTGGTGTCTTCGCCGTTCTGCTGGGTCGAATATTTCGCCACGACCTGCGGGCGACCATACTGTTCGCTCTTGGGGTCCATGACGACTTCGGTCGCCCAGTTCACGGCCGGATCGTATTTCTTGGCGACGAGAAGGTCGCCGGTGGCGCGATCCATGGTGTAGGCAAAACCATTGCGATCGAAATGCACCAGCACGTCGTGCTTGGCGCCGTTGACCTCCATGCCATCGACGAGGATCATCTCGTTGATGCCGTCATAGTCCCATTCGTCATGCGGGGTCATCTGGTAGAGCCATTTGGCAACACCAGTATCCGCATCGCGGGCCATGATCGTCATCGACCAGCGATTGTCGCCGGGGCGTTGGACCGGGTTCCACGTCGAGGGATTGCCGGTGCCATAGTAGACCAGGTTCAGCTTGGGATCATAGGAATACCATCCCCATGTCGTGCCGCCGCCGGTCTTCCACTGCTCGCCTTCCCAGGTGTTCGTGCCGGAATCCTTGCCAACCGGCTTGCCGAGTTGCGTGGTCTTCTCGGGATCGATCAGGGTGTCTGCGTCCGGACCTTCCGAATAGGCTTTCCAGGCGAGTTTGCCATCTTTCAGATTGTAGGCGGCCAGCCAGCCGCGAACGCCGAATTCGGCGCCGGAGACGCCGATGAGCACCTTGTCCTTGACGACGACGGGGGCAGCCGTACCAGATTCGCCTTTGCCGCCATCGGTCTGGTCGCCGTTCTTGACCGACCAGACGACCTTGCCAGTCTTCGCGTCCAGGGCGACGACTGTGGTGTCGGCCTGATTGAGAATGATCTTGCCGTCACCATAGGCAACGCCACGGTTGACCGTATCGCAACACATGATCGGAATGACGTTGGGATCCTGCTTGGGTTCGTACTTCCAAAGAATCTTCCCGTCATTCTTGAGATCGAGCGCAAAGACATTGTTCGGGAAAGGCGTGTGGACATACATCACATCGCCGATGATAAGCGGTCCACCCTCGTGGCCTCGTAGCACGCCGGTGGAAAAGGTCCACTTGACCTGCAGGTTCTTCACATTGTCCGCAGTAATCTGGTTGAGTTTGGAATAGCGGGTGTTGGCGTAGTCACCCGTCTGCATTGCCCAGTTCTTCGAATCCGAAGCCAGCTTTGCAAGGTCCTCGTTAGCCGACGCCGTATAGGCCGCGCCGAGCGACAGAAACGCCGCAGTGGTTAGAATATAGGTAGCTTTCGTAAGTACACGCATCCGAATTCCTCCCGAGGTTCATAGTGATGAATCATTTGCTGAGCCCACAAGGGCTTGCCCAAGCGATTCACGGGGGGGAAATATTTCCGGCAGCGTGTCACGACCTAAGCCAGATGTGCAGAGGGCACCGTTACTGCCCACCTCACCTTGGCCTACGAAAGACTGTCGCCGCTCCCTAATGACGGTGACGCCCTTGAAGCCGGAAACAGGGTGAGGCTATGTCATCGTAAAAGGCTAGGCAAGCAAAAAAGCCTGCTGGTGTTTTTGCACCGCAATATCGTAAATGATGCGGTGCAATATAAGAAAATAAGCAGGACGGTATTTGTTAGATAAAGTATTTATGACCGCGAAATAACGATGGGGCACATAAAATTTAGTTATTTTTTGATTTTTACATTTCGCCTAAGCGTTGATTTTATTTGGAGGTATTCGCTTCGATGTCTCGGCATGGTCATGCGCGTGCTCCATTGGGAATCGATAGTGGGCCAAGCATGAGATGATCGTTGGAGTCGGGGCGTGGAGCAGGCCACGGAGCCGCCATGCGGAACCACGGTCGACAAGCCCCGCATTCCTCCTTTGGTCGCATACGGAAGCCATGGGCGCTTGACTGACTCTGCTGCACGTTGCCAACTGCCACGGTGATCCCGACTGGGCGCATCGCGCCTAGGCTAACCGGAGGTTTTCCCGTGATCAGATATGTTGGATTTTCGACTTTGCCGCTGCTCCTTGCCGCGCCGCTGGCCTTCGCAAACCCCGCGGGCGCCGCGGGTGATTACCCGACAGCAACGATCGCCGACTACGTGCTCGGCTGCATGCAGACGAACGGCCAGACACGTCAGGCGCTGGAAAGCTGTTCCTGCTCGATCGACGTCATCGCCTCGATCCTTCCCTACGACCACTATGAGAGAGCCGAGACTTTCAAGAGCATGTCTTTGACCACAGGCGAAAGCGCGGGGCTGTTTCGCGAAAGCGCACCGGCGAAGGCAGCCCGTACCGAATTGAAGCGCGCGCAGTCGGAAGCCGACGTGCGCTGCTTTTAGAGCCTGCTCCATCCGGAAGCCGGATGGAGCTCCGTCCTCTGCCTGGGCGTGATCTTCCCGAACGAGCTCCATTTTCGGGATCAAGTGGCAAGCACCCGGCAGTCCAGTGCAAGATATCGAGACTTCAGAGTCCCGCTGTCTCGAGCGGCCACTGATTGCGAAATGTTTTGCCGTCCGTATCGATCGCTTCAACCTGGATTTCGCCATTGCCGTGCACGGTGAAATCGAATCGGAAGTTGGGGTCTTCCGAAATCGATATTCCACCTTCCATGGAGAGGATCGGCCGGCCGGCTTGGGAGATCGACAGTTTCTGGACAAAATGCGCCGGTATGAAATATTGGGTCAGCGGATCCCGCTGCAGCCCCGAATTGTTAGGGTGCCGGATCATCAACTGCAGTTCCTCGGTCTTGGTCATCGTCTCTTTGGGCGGGAACTGGCGCAGCTTCATCTGACCCATTGTCGCGTTGGCCTCGTCCTGGTTCTTGACCGCAGGGGCGGAGCAGCCACCTGACGCCTTGACGAAGGTCTGTACCATATGGAGTTGATCACCCTGCGTCTCAGCGATGGCACGCAGATAGGAATAGTCGTTGACGCGCACGCGCGTCGACAGATGCGTCACGCCGGCATCCTTGCCGAGCTGGAACGTTGCCGCCACCGGTGCAGGGTTCGCGTCGATGATCAAGGTAACGGATTTGATGCCGTCTGGCGCCTTGGCTGGATCGAGATAGATGTCGACGGGCACGATGGCGGCATCCTGCGCCCGCTTTGGTGCTTCGATCCTGACGACGCCGGTATCGACCAGAATTGCCCGATCGCCGAACACGTCGCCCTTCAAGTCATGCCAGATTCTATCCGAGGACGCGGTTGTTTGCTGTGCGTTGGCGGCTCCCGAGGAGCCGAGCAACGTGCCGATGGTCAAGATGATCGCGGCGAAAACGGATGCGAGCGGCAAGGCGAGCTGCCGGCTCGAGTAAGCTTGATTTTGCATTTCGATGCCTCCACCAATGCAAGACAGGTGGTGCCCAGGCTGGCGTTGAGGATAAGCCTTTGGCGACGCCTTGGCAAATCGCCGTGCTTTACGGCCGCCTGGCGCATGTCGGCGTCGTCTATTCCCATTCGAGTTCGGCAAATGCGGCCGTTGCGTTGCGCTCGTTGTAATCGTCGAACAGGTGCCAATTATCCCGTTCGCTTCCGCCTGCGGTTTTGACTGCTTCGCGCAGCGGCGTTCCGTCGGCGATCGCCTTGCGGATATCGCGCGCCAGAACCTCGAAATAGCGTCGCTCCCCCGCCAGTGCCTGTGGCCAGTCGGCCGTTACAGGACCATGACCTGGAACGACGCGCGCGGCGTCGATCGCGGTGAGTGCATCCATCTGGCGGAGCCATCCAAGCAGTGATCCGTCGAGCGTCGGCAAGGAGCCCATGAACACGAGATCGCCGGCAAAGAGCGTTCTGGTCGCAGTATCGAATACGGTCAGGTCGTTGTCGGTGTGCGCCGCCTTCCATGCCCGCAGTTCGATCGTGCGCCCGCCGAGGTCGAGTTGCAGGTGATCGTCGACCAGCCTGGTCGGCGACACGATCTCGACCCCCTCCATCAGCGCCTCGCCAAGCTGTTCGCGATAGTTGTGCAGATAGAACACGCCACGCGCGTCGAGGGCGCGCGGCAGATTGCGGTGACCGACGATGGTCGCGCCGATCTCCCGGAATGCCGCATTGCCGAAGATGTGGTCGGGGTGCATGTGGGTGTTGACCAGGAAGCGAACCGGCTTTGCGGTTACCTTTCCGATCGCGGCGAGAAAGGCGTGCGCCTCGATCAGGCTGCCACCGCTGTCGATGACGGCAACCGCATCGGTACCGACGACGGCGCCCAGATTGCAGATCGCACCGTCGTTGGCGGCGGTCATTAATTCATCCGTGCCCTGGAAGGCGAAGACGCCGTCGGCGATCTGCCTGAGCGAGAATCCCAGGTTGCCAGCCACGGCTCGTCCGAGGCAGCACGGCAGCAAGGCGGCGCTGGCGGCAGTACAGGCGAAGCCACTCACAAGCCTGCGTCTTAGCCGATCGATCGACATGAAGGCCTCCGATATGCATTTCGCCTGCAGGCGATCAGGTGACGTCCGGAAATCTATGATGGAACGACCGCAGAAGGTCGCTCATCACCTGCGAATTGCGATGTTGCCGTGGCAACCGTACGTCGAACACGCCGAGCACATGGGTTGGCCGCGGCGCGAGCACGATGATGCGGTCCGAGAGCATCAGTGCCTCGCGTAGATTGTGCGTCACCATCAAGGCGGTCGTGGGCCGTTCCGACCACACGGTCAAAAGCAGATGCCGAAGCCGCTCGGCGGTCTGTTCGTCGAGCGAGACAAAGGGTTCGTCCAGGAAAAGCACCGCCGGCTCCGTGGCGAAAGCCCTGGCAAGTGCTGCCCTGCGCGCAAGGCCGAGCGACAGTTCGGCAGGATAGAGCGAGCGCATGGCCGCAAGGCCGAGCGTGTCGAACAGCCCGTCGAGATTTTTCGCCCTCAAGCTTTTTGGCAACGCCAGCCTGACATTCTGCTCCACCGTTCGCCACGGCAGCAGGGTCGGTTCCTGGAATACGGCGGCGATGCGGTTCGAACCTCCTTGCGGCAACTGGAAGGAGCCGGAAAAGTCTTTGTCCAAGCCAAGCAGGATACGCAGCGTCGTGGTCTTGCCGCAGCCCGACGGTCCAAGCAAGCAGGCGAATTCGCCTTGCCGGACCTCGAAGGAAAGGTCCTGAAGCGCCGTGATCGAGACGCCTCGCGCGGACCTGAAGGTCTTTTCGGCGATGTCGACCTTAAGCGGGACGACGGCGCCAACGGGTTGCATGTCGTTCAACGGGCTGCACCAGGAGAAGTTCAATGACAAGCATCACCGCCACGAAAGCCAGCGTGTAGGCAAGAATGGCGGCGACATCGAAAAGCTGGAAATAGAGATGGATCTGGAAGCCGACACCGTTCGAGCGGCCGAGCAGTTCGACGACCAGGACGATCTTCCAGATGAGGGCGATGCCGGATCGCGACGCAGCGGCAAGATAGGGCTGCAATTGCGGCAGCAGGATATGGCGGATGCGATCAAGGCGGCCGAAGCGATAGACGGTGGCCATCTCGGCATAACTTGGATCAAGTGTCCTGGCGCCTTCACGCATCGTCACCACGACATTCGGGATCTTGTTCACCGCCACCGCGCCGATCGCCGCCGCCTCGTTGAGGCCGAACCAGATGTAGCCGAGGACGATGACCACCAGCGCCGGGATGTTGAGGAACAGGATCACCCACGGGTTGAAAAGACGGTCGACGCGACGATAGCTGCCGAGCAAAACGCCGATGACGGATCCGATGATCATTGCGACGATATATGCTGCGGCGACCCGGCCGAGGGTCACGCCGAGATGGTAAAAGAGGTCGCCGCTCGCAGCCTCCCTGAGAAGCACCTGCCAGACCTGCCCAGGTCCTGGAAAGGCACGGCTTGGCCAGACGCCTGCCGCAAGGTTCCACAGCAGGCAAAGCCCGAGCAGGGAAACCGCTACCGTCAGCGCGGGCGCCAGTGCCGTCGCCAGGCTGCGTCGGCCGGACATGCTCGGCGGGGCATCACGCGTGCCGTCGGTTTCCGATGCGGTCATTTCCAGGGTTCCTGCCAGAATGTGCCGGGCGCCATCTCCGGCGCGCTGCCGACCAGCTTCGCGCCGCCGATCGCCGCCAGCACATGGTATAGCCTGCCGGCGTCAGCCGCTTCCTCGGCGACCGACCGTCTGGGAATGCCCTGACGATAGCGATCGCGCAGTTTTTCCAGTTCCTTGCCTTCCGCGCGAATGATCGGCGCCAGGCGCAGCCATTCGTCATCGGATCTGGCCAGCAAGTCCTTGGCTTGCGCGGACGCCCTCACGAACCCCCTGACGGCATCGGGGTTCTCGTTCGCCCATTGGTCATGGAAGACGTAACCGAGCGCCGACACGGGTCCCAGAGCCCCAAGCGTCTTTGCCGCGTCATTCACGCCGATCAATCGACGGAAGCCATTGGCCTCGAGACGGGCGCAAAAATGCCAGAAATTCAGCACTGCATCGAGTTCGCCCTGTATCGCCTTTTCCGAAATCAGCGGCGGCGCGCCAAAGACGATGTCGCTGGTTGCCGACAGGTCGACGCCGAGATCGCGTCTGGTCAGCGCTTGTATCAGCAGCCAACTCTTGTCGAGCGGGCCGCCGGCGACGCCGATCTTCTTGTCCTTGAGATCGGCGACCGTCCGGATCGGTGAACCCTCCTTCACCATGATCGCGCCCACGGCGGTGGAATAGGGGAACAATGTGAGGTCGCCGCCTTCGGAGCGCTGGCGCGAGACCCACAGCCAGTCGGAGACGATCATGTCGATCGCGCCAGCCTGCATCGCGACGTTGGTTGCATCCTCGCCGGCGAAGTCGATGATCTCCAGATCGATCCCGTTCGCGGCATCGAACTTGTGCTGCCGTAGCGTATCGAGTTCCCAACTCACGGTTCCAAACTTCAGCACACCGAGGCGAATCCTGGCTGCCGCAACGGCTGGCCTGGTAGCAAGAACAGCGGCTGTCCCGAGAACCGCCAGACGCAACGTCATGCGCCGTGAAACCATCATGACACCTCCTCCCCAGGGTTCCGCGCTGCCAAATCAGATGGCTCGTTCCTTGCTCGGAAATGCGCATTTCCAGCGCATGACCTTGAGGGTCGGGTGTTCTTGAGACCATTTCGCGATTTCGCTGGGGGCAAGGAACATGCATTGGAACAGGGTGCCGCGGCTCTCGAAATAGAGATGTTCGTCTCGGCAATTGCTCGGATTGGCGCTGAGGCAAACCGTCAATATGAGATCGACCATGTCCATTCAGCACCTCTTGCGCGTTCCCAAACGCCCATCTCGGCGAGTCCAGCCCAACCAGGAGCCAGGACAAAACCGCCACTTGCCGGATTTCTCAAGGTGCCAATGGAGAAACCGGAATGAGGTCAAGCTACGCGCTCGCCCAATAGCCGTCAACAAAGACGAATGGACAGGATCCTTGAGAACCCAGGCCTCTAAACCTTTGTACGATTGACTTTCACAACATGCCGATTAGCTTCCAGGTGACGCGGCGCGGCTCCACGGGAGAAGCGGAATTTCCACGCCACCGCGTAAGGCGCATGCCGACGGATCAAAGGATCGGCATGCGCAAATCGTCCAGGGCACCCAGACGATCAATGAGGAAATACCATGCGCGCAATCGCATTTTTCGCAGTCATGTCCGTTGTGCCCTTCATCGCGAGCCAATCCCAGGCACAGGACGCGGCGGCGGGTGAGAAGGTCTTCGCCAAATGCAAGGTCTGCCATGTCGCCGACCAGGACAAGAACAAGGTCGGTCCGTCGTTGAACGGCGTCATCGGCCGAACAGCCGGCACGCACCCGGGGTTCAGCTATTCTCAGGCGATGGTCGCGGCAGGCAAGTCCGGCGTCAAATGGGATGAACCCACTTTGAAGACTTACCTTCACGATCCCAAGGCCATGGTCAAAGGAACAAAGATGGCGTTTGTCGGCCTCAAACAGGACGAAGACATCGCCAATGTCATCGCCTATCTGAAGCAATTCTCGAAATAGCGCGCCGCCGGCCGTTCGAACTTGCGTTCGGCCGGCGTTCGCCTCGATCACGCATCGGCTTGCAGCCCCTGCATTGCCGAAGGCAGATCGAAAAGGCTGTCGCAAACAAGATCGGCGCCAAGCTCTTCCACCGGAATGTGGCTGTAGCCGCCACGCAGCAGAATGACAGGCATGCCGGCGGCGCGTGCGGCGCCCAGGTCAGCGCCACTGTCTCCGACCAGCAGCGCGTCACCCGGGTCGACGCCTAGCTGTGCCAACGCCAGCAGCAGGGCATCGGGCGCCGGTTTCAGGTATGTCACCGCGTCTCCGCCGACGATCGCACCGAAATATTCCGTCAATCCGAAATGAAGCAGGATTTCGCGGGTCGCCAACTGCGGTTTGTTGGTTGCCACCCCCATGCTTACTCCGCCCAAATGAAAGTGGGTGAGGGCCTCCCTGACGCCAGGCATCAGCCATGTAAGGCCGGTCAGATGCCGGCGGTAGATAGGCGCCATGACGCGGTTTGCCTCATCGAGAGCGTTGCCGAGCAGTGGCGCTCCCGATGCCGCGAAGGCTCGCTCGATCAGTTTCCTGACACCGCCGCCGATCATGGCCTTGACCCGGTCCAGGCGCAGCGGCGGCAGATCGCGGCTGGCCAGCAATTCGTTGACGGCGGCCGCTATGTCCGGTGCCGAGTCGACCAGCGTGCCGTCGAGGTCGAACAGGATCGCCTTCGGCGATCGAAGCGGCCTACCTGCGCCGACGTTCATGCGTCATCCTTCCACTTGATCGAGCAGCCGATCGAGGCGACCTGGTTCAGCGGCCCGTCGCCGGTTCGGGCAACCTGCTTCATCGCCTCGAACAGATCGCGTCTCAGCCCGGGCGCTCCGGCTTCTCGTCGCGAGGCGTCCAGCCGACCGCGATATTGCAATCCCAACTCGCTGTTGAACCCGAAGAAATCGGGAGTGCACACGGCCACGTAATCGCGCGCTACAGTTTGGCGCTGGTCGTGCAGGTAAGGGAAGCTGAAGCCGTTCGTCGTGGCGAAGAGCTTCATTTGGTCGAAGGAATCCTCGGGGTAGGTGTCGGCATCGTTCGAGTTGATCGCAACGAAGCCGATACCTTCGGCCTTGAGGTCGTTGGCATCGCGCACGATACGTGAAATCACCGCCTTCACATAAGGGCAGTGATTGCAGATGAAGGCCACGACCAGGCCGTTCGGGCCGGCCTGGCTGAGGATCGAATGCGACCTGCCGTCGACGTCGGGCAAAACGGCATCGATCGCGCGCCAGCCGAAATCGCAGACAGGGGGAACGGCCGCCATGCTTGCCTCCGATGAAATGGTTTACGCGGCTTTCCGGATCGCACCGTCGGCCGCCTGTCGGATGGTTCCAATGTTGGCGCGGTAGGCCGCCTCGGTGCCCCCCTTGAACACGGCCGACCCGGCGACCAGCACATTGGCGCCGGCCGCGGCGACCAGCGGGGCGGTTTCGGCCGTGACGCCGCCATCGATTTCGATGTCAATCGGGCGGTGGCCAACCAATGCCTTGATTCGCCGGATCTTCTCGATGACCGCGGAAATGAAGGCCTGGCCGCCGAAGCCTGGATTGACCGTCATCAGAAGCACCAGATCGAGCCTGTCGAGCACATATTCGATGACGCTCTCCGGCGTCGAAGGATTCAGCGATACGCCGGCCTTCTTGCCGAGATTTTTGATCGCCTGCAGGGAACGATCGAGATGCGGCCCGGCCTCTGCATGCACCGTGATGATGTCGCAACCGGCGTCGGCGAAGGCGGCCAGATAGGGGTCAGCCGGCGCGATCATCAGATGGCAGTCGAAGATTTTGTCCGTTCGGTCGCGGATCGCCTTGATCACCGGCGGACCGAAGGTGATGTTGGGCACGAAATGGCCGTCCATCACGTCGAGATGGATCCAGTCGGCACCCGCCCGCACGACAGCTTCGACCTCGTCGCCGAGCCGCGAGAAGTCCGCGGAAAGCACGGAGGGTGCGATGATTGTCCCGGTGACCATGGTCGTCGTCTCCAATTCTGTCTGCGGTGTTGGTCGCTGCGCCGGCCGCTTCGTCCTGTCAGCGCATCTTCGTCTCCGGTTCGCCTTCCAGTTTCCCTTCCGCGAACACGCGGCTGCCGCGAATGTCGGATTCCTCGATGGTGATAAGATCGGCCTTGGTCAACACCCGGCTGCGCGATGCGAAAAGCCGGTTGGCCTGCCGCAGCCGCGCCCGGTCGAGCCCATTGCGAACCGAACGCGCGTTGGAGAAATGCGGCAGCCTCATGCGGATCGGAAGATACTCTTCGAGCGCCTGGGACGCCGCCTCGCTGAGGCGATAATTCTGCTCCGCGAGCATAATCTCGGCGATCGATTTCAGTTCGCTGACGCCATAGTCGGGGAAGTCGAGGTGGTGGGCGATGCGCGAACGCATGCCGGGATTGCTGTCGAAGAAGCGGTCCATCTTGTTCTTGTAGCCGGCAAGGATCACAACCAGATCGTCACGGTTGTTCTCCATGCACTGCAGCAGGATTTCGATCGATTCCTGGCCGTAGTCGCGTTCGTTCTCTGGCTTGTAGAGATAGTAGGCCTCGTCGATGAAAAGCACGCCGCCCATGGCACGCTTGATCACCTCGCGGGTCTTGGGCGCGGTGTGGCCCACATACTGGCCGACGAGATCGTCGCGAGTCACGGCGACCATGTGGCCTTCGCGGACATAACCCAGACGATGCAGGATTTCGGCCATCCTCAGCGCCACCGTGGTCTTTCCGGTGCCAGGATTTCCCGTGAAATTCATGTGCAGCGTCGGCGCGCCCGATGTCAGTCCGAACCTGCGGCGAAGCCGGTCGACCAGGAGGAGGGCGGCGATCTCGCGGATGCGGGTCTTGACCGGCTTCAGGCCAACGAGTTCTCGGTCGAGCTTGTCCATCACCTCGTCGATGTTGGACGCCTCGAACTCGGCCTGCAGATCAACCGTCGCGTCCTGTGCGGCAGCGTCCTTTGTCATCGCGTTCAGCATGGTTCGGCTAGCTCCGCTCGCCCTCGGGCCTGTCGGTCGCATAAGGCACGATCGAATAACCCTGGCTGCGGCCGTCACGCTCCTGGCGCAGCAGCCGGAACCCGGGTTCGCTGGGCGGCCGGTTGACAATGAACGACATGCGCGGCGCTTCCCAGCCTTTGGTCGAATCGAAGGCGGTTACCCGCACATACATGTTCGGACAGGCTTTCCGGCAAGCATTGACCTCGAGCAGTATGCCCGCCGGATCTTTCAAGTCGAACATGGGGTTGCCGTACATTTCCCAATAGGTGTTTCGCGGATGCGGATCGTCCGTGTACTCGACGCTGACCGCCCAATGGTTCTTCAGCGCGTATTTGATCTGCGCCGAAATCTGCTCGTCGGTCAGGTCGGGCAGGAACGAGAACTGCCCCTGTGTGACCTTGTTTCCCGGATTGGTCATCATGACGACGGTTCCTTTCGTCTAGAAGCTGGGCGTTGCGGTTGGCACGAAGTCGGCCGTGTCGGTCGATTCGTAGTTGAAGGTGACGTCCTTCCAGGTCTCCAGGGCAGCCTTCAGCGGCGTGCACCATCTGGCCGCCTGTTCGAGGATCTTGGTCCCTTCGCGCAAATAATCGCGCCCCTCGTTGCGGGCCAGGATCATCGCTTCCAAGGCGACGCGATTGGCCGTCGCGCCTGCCTGGATACCGTCCGGATGGCCGATCGTGCCGCCGCCGAACTGCAGGATGACGTCCTCGCCGAGATAGTGGATCAACTGGTGCATCTGGCCGGCATGGATGCCGCCCGAGGCAACGGGCATCACCTTGTTGAGCGAGGCCCATTCCTGATCGAAGAACAGCCCGGTTTCGAGGTTCTGCGGCGTGCGCTCCTCGCGCAGCGTGTCATAAAATCCCTTGATCATGAGCGGGTCGCCTTCCAGCTTGCCGACCACCGTGCCGGCATGGATGTGGTCGACGCCGGCCATGCGCATCCATTTGCAGATGACGCGGAAATTCATGCCGTGGTTCTTCTGGCGCGAATAGGTCGAGTTGCCGGCACGGTGCAGGTGCAGGATCATGTCGTTGCGGCGTGCCCACTTGGCCATCGACTGGATCGCCGTGTAGCCGATGACCAGATCGATCATCACAATGCAGGAGCCAAGTTGCTTGGCGAATTCGGCGCGCTCGTACATCTCCTCCATCGTGCCGGCGGTGACGTTGAGATAATGGCCCTTGACCTCGCCGGTGGCGGCCGACGCCTTGTTCACGGCCTCCATGCAGTAGAGGAAGCGGTCGCGCCAATGCATGAAGGGCTGCGAGTTGATATTCTCGTCGTCCTTGACGAAGTCGAGGCCGCCCTTCAGCGCTTCATAAACGACGCGCCCGTAATTGCGTCCCGACAGGCCGAGCTTCGGCTTCGTCGTTGCGCCGAGCAGCGGCCGGCCGAACTTGTCGAGCCGCTCACGCTCCACCACGATGCCGGTCGCCGGCCCCTGGAAGGTTTTGAGATACGCCACCGGGATACGCATGTCTTCCAGCCGCAACGCCTTGACTGCCTTGAAGCCGAACACATTGCCGATGATCGATGCGGTCAGGTTGGCGATCGAGCCCGGCTCGAACAGGTCGAGGTCGTAGGCGATGTAGGCGAAGTACTGTTGCTCGGTCTTGGTTCCGGGACCGGTGTTCGGCACCGGCTCGGATCTGAACGCCTTGGCGCGATAGAGCTCGCAAGCTGTCAGCCGGTCGGTCCACACCACGGTCCACGTCGCGGTGGAGGATTCACCGGCGATGGCGGCTGCCGCCTCCTCGTGGTCGACACCGGGTTGCGGCGTGATCCGGAACATGGCGATCAGATCGGTTTCCTTGGGCCTGTAGTCAGGCTCCCAGTAGCCCATCTTCTTGTAGGGGATGACCCCTGACTTGTAGCGCTCCTTGCCTTCCTTGAGCGTCCCCGCTGGCAGTATGTCGATCTTGTTCATGACAGGTCTCCTGTTTGTTGCTCAGGCGGCTTTCGCGGTTGCGATTTGGGGGTCGAGTTTTCCCGCGGCGTAACGTTTCGCCATCTCGTCCATGGCGATGACCTTGATCTTCGAGGCGTTGGACGCCGTACCGAAACGCTCGAAGCGGTCCCGGCAAAGGTCGCGCAAGGCATCCATGGCGGGCTTCAGGAATTTGCGGGGATCGAACTCGCGCGGGTCTTCCGTCGCGACGCGGCGGAACTGCCCGGCCATGGCCATGCGGCAATCGGTGTCGATATTGACCTTGCGCACGCCGTAGCGGATGCCGCGCTCGATCTCCTCGACCGGGACGCCAAAAGTCTGGGGCATCTCGCCGCCGTATCTGTTGATGATGTCCTGCAACTCCTGCGGCACAGAGGAAGAGCCGTGCATGACCAGATGCGTGTTGGGCAGCTTCTCGTGGATCGCCTCGATCACCTGCATGGCCAGGATGTCGCCGTCCGGCTTGCGGGTGAATTTGTAGGCACCGTGCGAGGTGCCGCAGGCAATCGCCAGCGCGTCGACTTGGGTTGCGGTCACGAAGTCGACCGCCTGATCGGGATCGGTCAGGAGCTGGTCGTGGGAGAGCGCGCCCTCGGCGCCGTGGCCATCCTCGGCCTCGCCTTGGCCGGTTTCCAGCGAGCCGAGCACGCCCAGTTCGCCTTCGACGGAAGCGCCGACCCAATGCGCCATACGTGCGACGCGTTCGGTTATGGCGACGTTGTAGTCGTAGCTTGCCGGCGTCTTGGCGTCCGCCATCAAGGATCCGTCCATCATCACCGAGGTGAAGCCGTGGCGGATCGCGGAAAGGCAGGTGGCCTCGCTGTTGCCGTGGTCTTGATGGATGCATAGCGGGATGGTTGGGTGGATTTCGGTCAGCGCCTCCATCATCTTGGCCAGCATGATGTCGTTGGCATAGGACCGGGCGCCACGCGAAGCCTGGATGATGACAGGCGCGTCGCAGGCCTTGGCCGCTTCCATGATGGCGAGGCCCTGTTCCATGTTGTTGATGTTGAATGCCGGTACGCCGTAGCCGTGCTCGGCGGCATGGTCGAGAAGCTGGCGAAGGGTGATGCGAGCCATTGTGAATCCTCCTAGATGATGAGCTTCAGCGCCGCTGCAGCAACCGCTTCGGACGTTATGTTGAAATGCCGGTAGAGGTCGGGGGCAGGGGCGCTGGCGCCGAAGCCGGTCATGCCGACGAAAGCGCCGGTCTCGCCGATCCAGCGGTCCCAGCCCAGCCGGGCTGCCGCTTCGACCGCGACGCGCGGCGCCGAGCCGAGGACGGCCTTGCGGGTGGCGCTTTCCTGCTCCTCGAAAAGCTCCCAGCACGGCATCGACACGACGGCGGCGGCGACACCATGCTCGGTCTCCAGCCTTTCGGCGGCAGCAACCGCGATCTCGACCTCCGAGCCGGTGGCGATCAGGGTGACGGCACGGTGCTCGGCTGGTTCGCGCAGGACGTAGGCACCCTGGCGGGAGCGGTTCTCGTCACTGTGCGACCGACGCAGCATCGGCAGGTTCTGGCGCGACAGCACCAGGACGCTCGGCCGATCCTTGCTCTTCAGCGCGAGTTCCCAGCACTCCGCCGTTTCGATGACATCCGCCGGACGGAAGACGTTGAGATTAGGCGTGGCACGCAGCATCGCAAGGTGCTCGACCGGCTGGTGCGTCGGGCCGTCCTCGCCGAGGCCGATGGAATCGTGTGTCATCACATAGATGACGCGCTGGCCCATGAGCGCCGAGAGCCGCATCGCGCCGCGCGCATAATCGGCGAAGCACAGGAACGTACCGCCATAGGGCACGAAACCTCCATGCAGCGCGATGCCGTTCATGGCGGCCGCCATGCCGTGCTCACGAATGCCGTAGTGAATGTAGCGGCCGGCATAGTCACTCGGCGCAATGCGGTTCATGCCCTTGGTGATCGTCAGATTCGAGTGCGTCAGATCGGCCGAGCCGCCGACGGTCAATTCCGTTGCGCCGTTGATGGCCTCCAGCGCCATTTCGGAGGCTTTTCGCGTCGCCACCTTGGTTGCCTTCTCGACATGTTCGCGACGAAAGGCTTCGAGCGCGTCGAAGACCGTGTCGGCCAGTTCGGCGGCGACGGCGTTTTCAAAAGCCTCGCGCCGCGGCGAGGCGGCAAGCCGCTGCTCCCAGGCGCGCCGCATCGCTTCGCCGCGACCGGCAATCTCGCGCCAGGCGAAAAGGATATCATCCGGCACCTCGAACGGCGCGTGGGCCCAGCCGATGTTTTCGCGTGTCGCGGCGATCTCTGCTTCACCCAGCGGTGCGCCGTGCGTCTTTTCCGAACCGCCGAGATTGGGGGCACCCATGCCGATCACTGTGCGGCAGGCAATCAGCGATGGCCGATCCGACCGCCGCGCCGCCTCGATTGCCGCGGCGACTGCTGCCATGTCGTGCCCGGCGACACTTTGGACATCCCAGCCGGCGGCCTTGAAGCGCGCCGGCTGGTCCATCGACGTGGAGAGGGAGGTCGGCCCGTCAATGGAAATCGCATTGTCGTCCCAGAAGACAATCAGGCGGGAAAGCTTCAGGTGACCAGCGAGATCTATCGCCTCGTGACTGATTCCCTCCTGAAGGCAGCCGTCGCCCGCAATCACATAGGTATGATGATCGACCAGATCGGCACCGTAGCGGGCGGCAAGCATGCGTTCCGCCAGCGCCATGCCGACCGCCGTGGAAATGCCCTGTCCAAGCGGTCCGGTGGTGGTCTCCACGCCAAGCGCATGGCCGTATTCCGGATGTCCGGCGGTGCGGCTGCCCAGCTGCCGAAATCGCTGCAATTCCTCGACCTGCATGTCTTCGTAGCCGAGCAGATGATGCAGCGCGTACTGCAGCATCGAGCCGTGGCCGGCTGAAAGCACGAAACGGTCACGGTCGGGCCAGTCCGGTCTCGACGGATCGATATTGATGAAGCGGTTGAACAGCACCGTTGCGACATCGGCCATGCCCATCGGCATGCCGGGATGACCCGAATTCGCCTTTTGAACGCTGTCCATCGCCAGCGCGCGAATGGCGTTCGCCATGTCGCGCTCCGAGACGGGAGCGGTTGTGGTGACGGGCTTCAGTGCTGTTTGGCTGGTCATTGCATCCTCCTCACGACACACGGCTCTTGCGTTCAACCAATTGCAGGATGAGCGGCGTCAGGATCAGCTGCATGGCAAGATCGAGCTTGTTGCCTGGCACCACGATGGAATTTGGCCGCGACATGAACGAGTCGTGGATCATCGACAGCAGATACGGAAAATCGATGCCGCGCGGATTGGCGAAGCGGATAACCAGCATCGATTCGTCGGGTGTCGGAATCCAGCGCGCGATGAACGGGTTGGACGTATCGACGATCGGCACGCGCTGGAAGTTGATGGCGGTCTGCGAGAATTGCGGGACAATGTAGCGGACATAGTCGGGCATCCGGCGCAGGATCACGTCCATCACCGCCTCGGTGGAATAGCCGCGTGTCGAACGGTCGCGATGGATCTTCTGGATCCATTCGAGATTGATGACCGGCACGACGCCGATCTTGAGATCCGCATGCTTGGCCAGATTGATCGTGTCGGTGACGACACAGCCGTGCAGCCCCTCGTAGAAGAGCAGGTCGCTGGGAGCGAATTCGCGCCATTCGGTAAAGGTTCCCGGTGGCGTGCCGTGCTGCTTTTCCTCTTCCTCATCATGAATGTAGGTGCGGGTCTTGCCGGTTCCGCGGCGGCCATATTCCGCGAACACCTCTTCGAGAATTCCGAGTTCGTTGGCCGCGGCATTGAAATGGGTGAAGTTCGGGTTGCCGGCCTTTTCCTCCTCGGCCACCTTTGCCTTCATCGCCGCGCGGTCGTAGCGGTGAAATGCGTCGCCTTCGATGAAAGCGGCCTCGATGTTCTCGCGCCGGAAAATCAGCTCGAAGATGCGCTTGACCGAGGTCGTGCCGGCGCCCGACGACCCGGTGATGGTGATGATGGGGTGCTTGGCTGACATGGTGCTGCTCAGGCTCTGAACAGGCCGCGGCGGCTGAACAGCGGCGCACGCTCACCGATGTTGCTCGGCTCTGTGTGGTAGCGCGTGATGCGCGCGACTTCCCGCGCCGACCCGAAGATCATCGGCACGCGCTGATGCAGGCTCTCGGGCTCGATTTCCAGGATGCGGGTGATCGCGTCGGTGGCGGCACCACCAGCCTGCTCTATGAGATAGGCGATCGGGTTGGCCTCGTAGACGAGGCGCAGCCGTCCCTGACCATAGCCTTTGCGCCGATCGCCGGGGTAGAGAAAAACGCCGCCGCGCATCAATATGCGGTAACAGTCGGCGACCAGAGAGGCGATCCAGCGCATGTTGAAATCCTTCTCGCGCGGTCCTTCGGTGCCCTCCAGGCAGTCGTCGACATAGAGCCGCACAGCCTCGTCCCAGTGCCGGTAGTTGGCAGCGTTGATGGCGAACTCCTGAGTGCGTTGCGGAATGATCCGGCTTTCATAGGCCTGGACGAAGGTGCCGAGCCTTGTCGAGAAGACGAAGACATGCGTGCCGCTGCCGAGCGACAGGACGAGTGCCAACTGCGGCCCATAGATGAAGAAACCGGCGCCTAGCTGGTTCACGCCCGCCTGCAAGAAAGAGGCGGCCGGATCAGCGTCCGGCGCGCCAGTTGCGGTCAGGAGCGAGAAGATCGTTCCGATCGACACGTTGGTGTCGATGTTGGAAGAGCCGTCGAGCGGGTCGATCGCAATGGCGAGTGGCGCTTGCCTGTCGAGCAGGACTGGCTGCTCCAGCTCCTCGGAGGCGTAAAGCGCCACCGGCGCACGGCGCATGGCGTCGAGGAAGATGTCGTCGGAGAAGACGTCGAGATCCTTCTGGACGTCGCCGTCGGCATTGGCGCCACGGGTCTCGGCAAAGGCGGCGCCGAGCACCCCTTGGTTGATGGTGTTGCGGACCTTGATGGCGGCCTGTGTCAACTGACGAACGGTCGTCACAACGGCCGAGCGGAATTCGTCTGGGTGGCCGAGATAGGAGTTCAGAAAAGCGTCGAGCGTTGCCGCTGGCATCGTAACCTCCCCTCCCGCCGCATCTCCTCGGAGCGGCTGGACTGGAGGAATGGAAACAAACGTCGCACGATAAGTAAAATTCAATAACTTTACCTGATCAGTAAAAATAATTTAGTATGCGACATGAGAAATCTCACGCTCAAGCATTTCAAGACCGTCCAGGCAATCATCAAGTGCGGCAAAATTGTCAGCGCAGCCAAGATGTTAGGCCTGTCTCCTCCAGCGCTGACAATCCAACTGCGACAAGTGGAGGAAGAATTCCAGCTGGCTCTGTTCGACCGAACGTCGGACGGCATGCGTCCCACTGCCGCAGGTCTGGCTTTCGTCGAGACAGCGCAGGCTATCGAGGAGCATCTCGGTTTGCTCGAAGACAAGATGGATGCCATCAAGGGCGTACGCACCGGCAGCTTGAGGCTCGGCGTCGTTTCCACAGCCAAATATTTCGCGCCGCGGCTGATGGCTGCGTTCATGAAGGACCATCCCGACATCGACATGCGGCTTGCCATCGGCAATCGTGCCCAGACGATCGACAACCTCAGGAACCACGACATCGATATCGCGCTGATGGGGCGTCCGGCGAAAGAGGTTCCGGTGCGTGCTTCGGTCTTCGGTGATCATCCGCTGGTCATCATCGCGCCGCCCGACCATCCCTTGGTGGCGGCGCGCGATATCTCCAAGGAGCGGATTGCCGAGGAGCATTTCCTTATTCGCGAGCCCGGCTCCGGAACCCGTATCTCGTTGGAAATATTCCTGAGCGACGTGCCTGGGCGCATCGACGACCTCGGTGTCGAGATGGCCTCGAACGAAACGATCAAGCAGGCGGTGATGGCTGGTCTGGGCATCGCCTTCATCTCTGCTCACACCATCGCTGCGGAAACCGAGGCAGGCCGGCTTGTCATCCTCGACGTTGTCGGCATGCCGATCCGCCGACAATGGTTCTCGGTGATGCGAACCGATCACGCAATCTCGCCGGCGATGGCCACATTCAACGATTTCCTGATGCGCAAGGGCGCAATGTACCTGCCCCTTTTCGGAAAGCTGTATCCAGACAAGGCTGGATGACACTGCACGAGCGCAACGGATGAAAGTCCGGTGGAGAACGCCCGCGATCGTTGGTATTATATAAGCGATATGTTATGTTGCAGTGCGAAAGAGCGGGGGCCACGTCCTTTCACACCGTAAGCGATCTGTATGTGTAACCCCTGCAGACTGTTCGGAACTCTCCCGGGTATGGGTTCGGGAATTCGATGGGGAAAAGGGGTAATGCTTTACACACTCGTTATGATGGTCTGCCTGACGGATGGACCGCGGACCTGCGAACAACGCGAGGAAATGGTAGACGGTCTGGCGATGAATCCCGGGACTGCCTTCATGCAGGCGCAGCCGCTGGTGGCAAGGTGGATCGAGACGCATCCCGGTTATTTCGTGCAGCGCTGGCGTGTGCTGCCTGGCAGAGAGTCGTGAGACAGGCGGCCAAGGTCTATTTCTTCACGGCGAGCGTTTCCGAGACAGTCTTCGACAACTGGTAAAGCCGCTGCTCGATTATCGTCGGCACATCGCAGACATAAGTCAGCGACTGGACGCGTTCGTTGAAAATTCGCGTCGCGAAATTCAGTTGATCGGTTCGCCGTTCTACTTCGTCCGGATCCGCATCGGCCTTGGCGCGCAGCGCGTCCACTTCGGATGCTTCCTTGCGCAACTGTGCCGCCATTTCCAGCTGTTTGTGGGCATAGCGGGAGATGCCGGAGATCACGTGCGAACGCTCGGCGTCCATGTGATCGAACATTCCCTGCACCAGCATCGTCATTTTGGTTGCGACCTGCTCGGGCGGTAGGGAAGTCGCGAAATCCTTGATCTCTTTCTGGGCTTGTGCAATCGGCGTCCGCCGGGCCGCCACAGCATCGACAAGCGCTGACACGCCTGGATCCTTCGCCCAATCCTTCGCGGTCGCCGGAAGCTCCGGCCCATTCCAGATCTGGCCAAGCGAGAGCTGTGGCACCTTACGCTGCATGCAGGGCCAGTCGGGATCGGTGTTTGCCGCGCCGGCGCCCCCCATCGACGCAAGCGTGGTGACCAGAACCAGAGTGTGAACAAGTCTCATTCGCGCCATCAGGCGTTTCCTCCCATGTCCTGTTTGCGGATCACCAAACCGCGCGAAGGGTCGTATGCGATGATGGCGCCGCCCAGGAAAAGCAGCGTGCAGCCGGCGACGACGCCCAGCGACAGCCATTCGATCTGCCCGTAGAAGGCAAAACGGATCAGTTCGACGGCATAGGTGAACGGGTTGCAGAGGCAGATCTTGTAGAGCAGGGGGCTCGCCTCCTGGATGCGCCACAAGGGATACAGCGCCGGAGACGCGAAATAGCCGGGAAAGATGACGAAGTTCATGATGCCGGCGAAGTTTTCAAGCTGCTTGATCAGCGAAGACAAGAGCATGCCGAGCGCGCAAAGCATCATGCCCGACAGGAACAGTGCCGGCAGAACATAGAGATAGCCGAGTGGCGGCGCTTTGACGCCCCACAACCAGGCAACGATCAGGAACGCGTAGACCTGCACGATCGATACGGCCACACCGGCCAGCATCTTCGACACCAGCAGGAACCAGCGCGGAAACGGGCTGACCAGCAGGATGCGCATGTTGCCCATCTCGCGGTCGTAGACCATCGACAGTGAAGACTGCATGCCGGAAAACAGCAGGATCATGCCGCAAAGGCCCGGCGTGATATAGACCTCGTAGAGCACATAGGTCTTGTAGGGCGGGATTATCGACACGCCAAGCACCTGGCGAAAGCCGGCCGCGAAGATGAACAGCCAGACCAGCGGCCGGACCAGCGAGGAAATGAAGCGTTCGCGCTGGTGCAGGAAGCGCAGGCACTCGCGCAGGACGACGCCTTTCAGGCAAATGAGATAGTGGCGCAGGCCGAATGGCTCGGACCGCACCGGCATGATGCCGGCGACCTTTCCGGGCATCGAAGGGGCGCTCATGGCGACGTCTCCGTCATGCCCGCCGCATCGACGCGGCTGAGCTTCGAAAAGGTTTCGCGAATCGAACTTCCGCCGTTCGCACGGATCACATCCGACACCTTGCCGCTGGCGACCAGGTCACCCCGCCGCAGTATGACGACATGGTCGGCGTCTTCGACTTCGTCGATCAGATGCGTGGCCCAGAGCACGCCGATGCCCTCTGCTTGGACGAGCTTGCGGATGGTGGCGAGGATGCCCGCACGAGATTCGATATCCAGGCCGACGGTCGCCTCGTCAAGCAGGAGCAGGGAAGGTCGGTGCAGCAGCGCCCTGGCGATTTCGATGCGCCGCATCTGACCGCCGGAGAGGCTGCGTGTCTTGTCATGCTGGCGGCCCTGCATGTCGACCGTTTCCAGCAGCGCGGCAATGCGCTGGCGAGCTTCGCGTCCGCCAATGCCATGCAACGAGGCATGGTAGGAGAGATTCTGGTAGACGCTGAGGTCGAGATCGAGCGTGCGTGCCTGGAACACGATGCCGACCCGCCTGAGTGCTTCGCCGGACGCGCGGCGAATGTCATGGCTGAAGATGCGGATCGATCCGTGACGCGTGTCGTAGAGGTGGCTTATCAGTGAGAACAGCGTCGTCTTGCCGGCCCCGTTGAGGCCGAGCAGAACGGTGAAAGTCGCCGGCGCGATCGAGAAGGAGACGTCGTTGAGCGCCCGCTTCTGGCCATAGGAATGGCTGACGGCTCGGACATCGAGCGCCACCACCTCGTCTCCCGGTCCGCTTGTCCTCATATGCTGCATACCGGATCGCTCCTTCAGGACGCGTTGGCCTATTGGCGCCCCTGATCGCCTTTTGTCTTACTTGATCGTAATCTTGCCCTTCAGTCCCTTGTCGGCAAGGTCGGGAACCGACCAGGTATATTCGCCCGGGCGAACGGTATGGAACTGCACCTGGATCGTTCCCGCGTCGTCGAATTCCAGCCAGGCCGGTCCGCCGTCCATATGCACTTCCAAATCGTTGATGACGATCTGGTCCATCCAGACATTGCGGAATAGATCGGTCACGAACTTGTACTCGAAACCGCCCTTGGACGTGATCTTCCAGCGATAGCCCTGGCCGGCGATCAGCTCGAAGTCCTTCTGATTGACCGCATAGGTGGAATCGGCCGAACCGATAATCAATTCCGGCAGGTTCTTGCTGGCACGCGACGGTTTTGACGTCGCATCGTCGGCGTTTGCTACGATCGGAGCAAGGACAAATCCGGCGAGCGCGGCGAAGAAAAACCTACGGCAAAGTTTCATGTCTTGAGCCTCCCGATGATCAATGTCTGCTATTTGGGCGAAATGACCACACCCCAGGGCTGCTGGCCCACAGTGAGCGATTGGACCGGCTCGTCGGTGGCCGTGTCGATGAAGGTGATATCGTTGGAATTGCCATTCGTGGTGATCAGCGTTTTCTGGTCGGGCGTGAAGGCCAGATGCCAGACGCGCTGGCCGACGAGGATGTATTTTTCCACCTCATAAGTGTCGGTATTGATCACCGCGACATGGTTCGCCGGGCCGAGCGCGACATAGGCTTTCTTGCCATCGGCGCTGATGGCGATGCCTACCGGCTGGATGGTTTCGGCCCGCAGTCCCTGAATCGCGAACTGGATCTTCTTCACCACTTCGCGTTTGGCGTTGTCGATGACGCTGACGGTGCCGCCGACCTCGGCGCTGACCCAGACCTGCGAGCCGTCGGGCTTGAATTCGGCGAAGCGAGGACGCGTGTCGACCAGCACATTGTCCGTCACCTCATGCGTGCCGGTGTCGATGAAATGCGCCATGCTGGTGGTTTCCGAGGTGTTGACCATGGTCTTGCCGTCGGGGCTGACACCCATGCCTTCCGGCTCCACGCCGACTGGTATCTCGGCCAGGACCTGCTTGCTTTCGACGTCGATGGCGGTGACGAGATTGTCGTCCTCATTGGCGACATAAAGCGTCTTGCCGTCGGGCGAGAGGACGAACAATTCGGGATCGGGGCCGGATGGCAGCGTACCGACAATTTCAAGTGTCGCGGTGTCGATGATTTGGATCGTGTCGTCATCGCTGGCGCATAGATAGACGAATTTGCCGTCATGCGAGATGGTGATGCCGCGAGGTCTCTGGCCGACTTCGACGGTCTTCACCACCTGCATCGTCGCCGTGTCGACGACGGTCATCGTGTTGTCCTTCTCGTTGGACACGTAAGCCGTATAGGCCGATGCCGGGCTGGCCGTGAAGCCGGCCGCGAGAATGGCGAATGCGCAAGCTCGTTTCTGCACGCAAATTCCTCCCGATTGACTCTACTTGAGAGCGCATTTCGTTTCCGGCTGATCGACACCGAGAGTGTCGAGTTCGGAGACCTGGTGAAGATAGCCCTCCTGTGGCGATGTCGAGACGACCGACTTGGTATCGCCAAGCAAGATCGGCTGGCGAAGCTGGAGGTTCCATTTGCGGAAGGTCAGCTTCTGCCCCTTGAAAGCAGCAACCGAAAAATCGTCAGAGCGTATATAGTCGCTGATCTTTTTCGCATCGTCGCCCTTGGTGCGCGTGGTGGCCTCGCCGACCGCACGCACCGCGGTCCAGGCCGACATGTCTTTGGAGAGCATCCGCCGGCTCGTCGTCTTCAGGAAGCGGCTCTGCATCTGGATGCCGCCCCATTGTTCGCTGGCGGGATGCCATGACGATGCAACCAGACCGGCCGTGCCGGCGACCAGCCGCGGCGTCCAGGTGCGGTAGGGCACGTAGGTGCCGAAAACCTCGCTTTCGTCGGCGACAAGCACCACGTCGTGCTCCGGGAGGTCTTGCGTGAACACGGAAATCTGCTGCTGTATCTGCGTGGCGCCGGTGTCGGTGCGCCTGGCTGTCCCGGTATCCTTGAATTCCTTCTCGGCGACGATCTGGCCGCCGAAGCGGGTTGCCGCGCGGCGCAGCGCATCGGCGTAGAGATGGTCCTGCTCATGCGATCCATAGAGCAGCACCCAATTCGGCCACTTCTTCACCATGAGATACTGCGCCAGCGCGTCGGCCAGCATGCTGCGCGTCGGCGCGATATGGAAAACGTTGATGCGGCAGTCCTCCTCGCGAAGGCTGTCGTCGGTGGCGCCGACGTTGAAGATCAGCACGCCTTTGTCGCGGGCGATGTCGGCGATCGACAGCAATTGTTTGGCTGAAAGATCGGCGACCACATAGCGGTCGCCCTTGGCGATCATGCCTTCGAATGCCTGAACCGCGTCGCCGTCGGGCTTGACCTCGGTCACGTCGAGGCTGAATTTCTGGTTGGTGAACTTTCCCGTCGTGTTGTTGTCGCCGATCGCCACCTCGGCACCGGCGACACCTTCGTCACGTGGCGGCAGGTCGAGCATGGAAAGCGTCAATTGCGGTGCGTAGGCCCGCAAATAGCCTATCTTGATTTCAGTTATCTTTTTTTCCGGCTTCGCCACCGTTTCCTGGCCTGTCGCGTCGGAAACGTTGACGGTCAGGGAAAAAAAGCACAAAAAGGCAGCGAGAGTGCCTGGCACCGCGCTCGTCATCGATAGTAATTACCCATTCTTGCGCAGAGGTTCGACGGTTGCCGGACCCGCGCCAAGTCAAGGTGCCCATGATCAACTTAGCCGACCCGCAAAATTTATCAAACCCTATAGGACGACTTTTCGCGCCTGCCAGAACGGTGCGGAAGGTCGCCAGCGTCGATTCGCATGGCAACACCGGCAAGACGTGGCGCAGGGGGATCGACCGCCTCTATAAAAGCGTCTTGTCCTCCAAACTGGAGAAACTGTTCAAATGACCAGAATGCTGGCAAGCGTCACCGGCATCGAAGAGGCGGAGATCGCTCTTTCTGGAGGTGTCGATATCGTCGACCTGAAGGACCCGAAGGCGGGAGCCCTGGGCGCGGTGTCCATGGAAACCATGCTCCGAACGATCTCTTTCATCGCGGGTCGGGCTCCGGTCAGCGCTGTCTGCGGCGACCTGCCGATGGAACCCGAAACGATCCGCATCAAGGCCGAAGAGATCGCGGCGACCGGCGTCGACTATGTGAAGATCGGATTTTTTCCTTCGGCAAATATCTCTGCCTGCGCACAGGCGCTTGAACCGCTCGCCGCACGAACGAAGCTGATTGCCGTGCTGTTTGCCGATCTGGCGCCGGACTTCGAGCTTCTGCCGATGTTCGCCAGGCATCGCTTCCACGGCGTGATGGTTGATACCGCGCAAAAGGGGAAGGGCCGGCTGCTCGATCATCTGCCGCCGGAGCGTATTCCGGGATTCGTCGATCGAACGAAATCGCTCGGTCTGATGGTCGGCCTGAGTGGATCGCTGGAAGCTCCGGACATTCCGCGCCTATTGCCTTTCGCTCCCGATTTTCTCGGCTTTCGGGGGGCGCTGTGTGGCCATTCCGGTCGCACGAGTTCGATCAGCGCCGAGGCGGTCTCGCAGATTCGCGAGTTGATTCCAGCGGAATCCGGGACCGGCGATCAATCGAGTATCGACTATCGCCTGTTGGCAGCGAGAGGCTATTCGCCGGACACCGACCCGACACTGGGCACGGACAGGATTTTTGTGCGGGATTTTGTTCTGCCGGTCCAGATCGGTGCCTACAGCTTCGAGCATGGCCATACTCAAAAAGTGCGCTTTGATGTGATCGCCGACGTGCTGCAAATCACCGACCATCCCGAGGACATGCGCCATGTGTTCTCCTACGACATCATCATGGACGGCATTCGCACCATCATCGCGCGGGGCCATATCCAGCTCAGCGAGGCTTTGGCCGAGCAGGTGGCAGCGCACGTGCTGGAGAACCAGCGTGTCGTGCGCGTCACGGTTAGGGTGGAAAAGCTCGAGCTCGGCCCTGGCGGCGTCGGCGTTGAGATCGAACGCAAGCGCCAATCGGCGGGACGCGGTGCTGCCTCCGGCATTGCTGGCCGAAAAGACCGAAGCGTTGTTTTCCGGCCGCGCCAGGAGCGCCCCGAAATGCTTCGACGGGCCATCGTCAAGCTTGGCGGCAGCACGGCCCATGCGGCGGAGATGAAGAGCTGGATCGCAGCGCTGGCGGGTTCCAGGCTGCCGATCGTCATCGTGCCCGGCGGCGGGCTCTTTGCCGATCATGTGCGCGAGACGCAGACCAGCATGGATTTTTCCGATACCGCCGCTCATGCCATGGCGATCCTGGCCATGGAGCAGTTCGGCCATGTCATCCTCGACCGGGACGAAAGGCTGGCGCCGGCACGGTCGCTGGACGAGATCGGGCGAGTGTTGGAGGCGGGGAAGGTTCCGGTGTGGCTGCCGTCATCACTGGCACTGGCGGCGCTGGATGTTCCGGCCTCCTGGGACATTACCTCCGATTCTCTGGCCGCCTGGCTTGCCGGCAAGCTTGGCGCAAACGCGCTGTTGCTTGTCAAGCAGACCGGTGCATTCTTCGACAGCGATACCGCTGACAGCCTGAGGGCCCGAGGCATTGTCGACCCAGGCTTTGCCGCCATGCTGCCCGACGGCATCGATTTCCATCTCGCCGGTCCGAAGGATGCTGCCGGGGCCGGCGCGATGCTCGCGTCGGGCAAGCTGCCCGGCATCCGGATAGTGGCTTCAACAGGGTCGTCGGCAAAGAAGGCGGGATAGCCGATGGTGAAGCTGCATGTGCCGCGCTGGGCGTGGGTTTTGACGGGTTCCGGGCATTTTTTTACGGAGAGCTTCGCACTTGTTCGCCAGCTCGAACATTGCGATGTCTTCGTGTCTAAGGCCGCCAACGAAGTGCTGCGCATGTACAAGCTTAAACTTGATTTCCCGGAGACGACGCGCGTGCTGCACGACAAGACCGCGAGCGCGATCCCGGTCGGCGAATTCTACCACGGTGTCTATCACACGGTCGTGGTGGCGCCGGCTACGTCCAACACGGTCGCCAAATGCGTGCATGGCATTTCCGACACGCTCGCCACCAATGTCTTTGCCCAAGCGGGAAAGTGCCGTGTGCCAGCCATCGTCTTTGCTTGCGACACCGCGCCGGAACTCGAAACCCAGGCACCGCACGGGCTGGTCAAGGTCTATCCGCGCAGGATCGACCTGGAAAATACCAAACAGTTGAAGAGTTTCGAGCGGACCCTGGTGGTCGAGTCGCTCGCTGATCTCGAAGCCTCGCTCACACGGCGCCAGGCCGAACTCGCAAGCGATGGCTGAGCGGCTGGTTTTTCTTACCGGCCATCTGGCCAAGGCGCGGCTGGAACGGCTGCTGACCGGGCTGGGCAGAACCGAATTCGCGTGGGAAATCGTCGACGTCGGCGTCAAGGTCGCCGCGCTGATGAGCGAGGACATCGTGAAGCGTCGGCTCACTCTGACAGGAGACGTCGACCGCGTCATCCTGCCCGGACGCTATCGGGGAAACATCGAACACCTGTCGGAGCATTTCGGCGTGCCCTTTGTGCGCGGCCCCGACGAGATCGCCGACCTTCCGGCCTTCCTTGGCCGGGCGGGCAAACCGCCGGATCTGACGCGTCACGATATGCGCATCTTCGCCGAGATCGTCGATGCGCCGATGCTGTCGGTCGAGGCCCTGATGGCGAGGGCCTCGATGCTGGCTGCGGCCGGCGCGGATGTCATCGATCTGGGCTGCCTGCCGGAGACGCCGTTTCCGTTGCTGGCTGAGGCAGTGCGGGCACTCAAGGCACAGGGGTTTGTGGTCAGCGTCGATTCGGCCAGCGCAGACGAACTGTCGATCGGTGCGCACGCCGGCGCGGACTATCTTCTCAGCCTCGATGAGAGCACGCTGCCGTTGATCTTCGACCATCGGGCTACGGCAGTGTTGATACCCTCCATCCCCGGCGATCTGGATTCGCTCGGCCGGGCGATTACCGCGGCACAAAAGGCCGGCGTCGCCTTCATTGCCGATCCCGTGCTCGACCCGATCCATTTCGGCTTCGCCGTTTCACTCGGGCGCTTCATCGAGGCGCGGCGCCGTTGGCCGGACATCGAATTGCTGATGGGCACCGGCAATCTCACCGAATTGACCGACGCCGACAGTTCCGGCGTTACAGCCGTTCTAGCGGGGCTCTGCTCGGAACTCCGGATCCGGAACGTGCTGGCGGTGCATGTCAGCCCACACACGGTGCGCACGATCGAGGAGCACGATATCGCCCGCCGCGTCATGTTGGCTGCTTGCACGGACGGCGCGTTGCCGCGCGGCTATCACCCAGGGTTGTTGCAGATCCACGATCGCAAGCCTTTCACAGCCTCCCCCGACGATATCGAGGCATTGGCGGCCCAGGTGCGCGACGCCAACTTCCGGATCGCGGTAGCCGAGGACGGCATCCATGTTTTCAATAGCAAAGGGCATGCGGTTGCCACGGATGCGTTCGAACTTTTTGCCGGGCTGGACGTCAACGCCGATGGCGCACACGCTTTTTACCTCGGCGCGGAACTGATGAAGGCGGAGATCGCGTGGCGCCTCGGCAAGCGTTATGTGCAGGACGAGCCGCTCGCATGGGGCGTTGCCGCGCCGGCACCCGAAACCGACCGTACCCGTCTTGCCGAGCCGGGCAAGACGCTCCGCGCAAGGAAAGAGCGCTAGGACCATGCCCTATATTCGCGAATCCATCATCACGACGGTCAACAAGGCAGGCAACGTCCACATCGCGCCGATCGGCATCATTGCCGAGAATGACGGTTGGGTTATCGCGCCGTTCCGGCCGTCGGTCACGCTCGACAATCTCGCCGAAGTGCCGTTCGCCATCGCCAATTATACTGACGACGTGCGTGTCTTTGCCGGCTGCCTGACAGGCCGCAAGCATTGGCCAACCGTTCCGGTTGACGGGTTCCCGGTGCCGAGGCTCGAGGCGGCGCTGGCGTATTCGGGCCTCGAAGTCCAGGCGGTCGATGACAATGGTGTGCGTCCCCGCCATTTCTGCCGCGTGGTGCGGGAGGAAACGCTCGCGCCGTTCACCGGCCTCAACCGAGCCAAGGCGGCGGTGCTTGAGCTGGCCATCCTGGTCAGCCGGCTCGGCATGCTGCCGCGCAACAAGATCGAGGCGGAAATCGCCTACCTTTCGATCGCCATCGAAAAGACGGCAGGCGACGGTGAAAAGGAAGCCTGGGGCTGGCTGATGCAGCGTGTCAGCGATCACTTGACCGCCAAAGGTTCGGATAGCGAGGACTCGCGAGCATAGGCGCGAGCGCCGCAACCTGCTTACGAAGGATATCCCGCCAAAAGCGCCACTGCGGACGCGGGTGCCGCGCTGCTCGCTTGCCCGCGAACAGTGTCATCGGCGGGGATGATGTCGGCGAAATCGACGTAACTGCGTTCCATGCGTTCGGCCAGCCGCCTGATCTGCCAGCGACCGCTTCCGGCGCCGACGATCGGGACATCCCGAGACAGGGTTCCGGCAACCAGCGCCGCTGCATCGTGCACTTTGCGCAGTTGCTGCTCGCTGAACCAGCGCGCGACTTCACCCCATTCCGGCGGGGTGAGGTCGGTGGCGTCGCGCCCCACCATGCGCGCCAGCCGCGCGATCGAGCCGTCCACAGTCTTTTCCTTGCCGTCGGCGGGAGGGTGCCTGTCGTCGTCCTCGTCGAGCACGCCCAGGATGCGGTGAGCGTCGGCGATCGAGGCGAAATATTCGTTCATCAGCGGCGTTAGCCTGCCATGGACGGGAGCCGACGAGGCTACGCCGAACAGGAATGTCCTGGTAAAGCCGGTATAGACCAATTCGCCGGTTAGAAGCCGTCCGGCATCGGTGTAGCCGTCATTGGCCACGGCGCCGTTCTTGATGGCGATAATATCGGTGGTGGTGGAGCCCATGTCGACGAACAGGGCATCGCCGGCGAGTTTTGCCACCAACAAGGCTGTCGCGTGCCAATTGGCGGAAGCCACATCGGCGGTCAGCTGCGCTGCCCGCTCGACTCCGACGAAACCGGATGGTCCGGCATAGACCAGCTTTTTGTCTGCGGGGAAATGGGTGGAAATCTGACCCAGCAGAGCCGCCACGCCGGCATCGCGGGACGGAAAGATGTCCGACAGTTCGCCCGTCATGGTGAATGCGTTGAGATCCGCACCCGCGTAGATCGGAGCCGTTTCGTCGAGGGCTGAAGCCAGCTTGTCCAACCCTTGCCAGAGCGGCGTTGCGATCGTTACCGCCTCGACGACGCGACCGTCTTGTGCGCGGGTCACCTTCAGATGCGCGCCGCCAATGTCGAAACCGGCAATGATGCCCTTTCTTTTTTCCACGCTTCAAGCTTTCATGACGGTGGCAATTGGTCGGTGAAAAAAGCGTTGCGTATCATTCCGGTTCTCGACCTGAAAGACGGCGTGGTGGTTCGCGCCCAGCAGGGAAAACGCGATCGCTACAGGCCGATCGTTACGCCGCTCAGCCGAAGCCCTGATGTGGTCGCGGTCGCTGAAGGACTGCGTGGGCTTTATCCTTTTTCCACCTTCTACATCGCAGATCTGGACGCTATCGAAGGCGGAGCGCCAAACAGCGACGCACTCGCCCGGCTGAGGACGATGGCGGAGCCGCCGGAACTTTGGGTCGATGCCGGCGTGGCCGACGAAAAGACACTTTTGGCGGCGCTTGCCGAACGCTCGCTGTCTCCTGTTCTGGGCTCTGAATCGCAGCGAGACGACATGTTGCTGCGGCGTTTTCGCGATCATCCCGATCTCATCCTGTCCCTTGATTTCGTCGGCGATAGTTTTTGCGGGCCGCGTTCTCTTCTCGATGAGCCCGAGCTTTGGCCGCAAAAGGTGATTGTCATGACGCTGGCCAAGGTCGGTGCGGCCGCCGGTCCCGACTTCGGGCGGTTGCAGGAGGTCAAGGCCAAGGCCGGAAATCGCGCTGTCATTGCGGCCGGCGGTGTCCGCGACGAGAACGACATCAGGGCCTTGTCCGCCATGGGCGTCGCCGCGGCACTGGTCGCAACCTCATTGCACAACGCTACGCTCACGCCCGGCCGCCTCGCGTCACTCGGCGCCTGATCATCGTTGCTCGTCAGCTCCCGAAGGGCGTGCGCCCTTCGGGAGCTGACGTTTCAAAAGCCCAGAACCTTTTTCAGCCGGCGCAACAGACCATCCGTCTCAGAAGAGGGTTTTTCCTGTGCGGGGCTGTCTCTTGTCTAGGCTGCGAACGGATGCTTGACCTTGTCGCGCTGGGCCGTTGCTTCGGCGGCGGTCGGGGTTCCTGCAACGGCGCGCTGGATGGCTTCCTTTGTCGCCTCGTAATTGTATTTCTGGATCTTGGCGTCGTCCGCCGCGTCCCAATGGATGAATACCCCGACGCAGATGAACACGTCGTCTGCTTCGTTGGCCGGAATGGTCCCGTCCGCAACGCTGTCCTGCACGGCCTTTGCCACGGCGTGCTGCGCCGGGCCGAACATCTGGACCGCCTGTTTGGCACCCTTGATCGTGACCTTGTTGAACATCACGGTGTTGGGTTTGCATTGAAGATTGGGCGCGATCACCGCCAAAAGCGAAGTAAAGCCGTCCTTGTTGTTGGTAAGCGCGTTGCAAAATGCCGTTTCGACCGCGCTCCCCCGCGGGCCGATGAGCAGGTCGACATGCGCGACTTCGTTGCCGTCTCCCACCAGCGATTCACCGACCATAACCTTTGAGATTTTTGCCATGCCAATTTCCTCCAAGACACAATTATGATGTCCACGGACGCTGCAACCGAGCAGGCGCTCGATGGACAGCTATCCTTGTTGGCAGCGTCCGGATTTGCCCGGACCGGTTGGCTAGATAGCCGCGGAAGCACAGCTTCCGCTTTTGGAAGTCAAGCACCAACGCCGCGATTATGCAAGGTGAGGGCGAGGGTGTGGACTAAAAGAGTAGCCACGGTGAGGTCGGCCGAGGTGCCGGGGTTGATGTTGTCGGCCTTCAGCCGGCGGTCGAACTCCATGAGCAGACGAATGCGCGACGGTTCGTCGCCCTCGGCATGGAGCGCCGCCTGAACGGCAACGGCTTCCTGCCGCGCCTGATTTGCGACGTGAACGCCGTGCTTGCGCATCACATGGCTGTCGGGGAAGCCGGCGAGAAACGCCATGTAGACGAACACCGTCGGCCACATGCCGTCTTCTTCACGTGCCAACGCTCCATCCAGCGCGGCGAGCCCGACCCCGAACACGTCGCCGAAACAGTTGCTGTACTGGCGAGCGATCATGTCGCGGTCGGCAGCCTCCCTCATCGCGTCCAGCAAATGGACCTTCGGCTCCTGCCGCACATCGTTGGCGGCTTCTCCGAGGCCGCCTGGCGCGGCCGTGACGATCGCCTCGAATACCGCCTTGGTATCCTGCACGCTCAAAGCCCGAAGCAGCGAATCGAGATTGTCCTGCAGTCTGTCACCGCCCATTTCGGCGGCGCATATCAGAGGCCCTGCCAGAAGGATGATTCCGAGATTGGTATTGGTTGCGACCGCCAGTCGTGTCGCGCGCACCGCCTCCAGCATCCGCTGCCCGACCGGCAGACGAGGATCGGTCAGCGGCCCGGAGGAAACCTCCGCACTTGTCATGAACTGGGCGGCGGACATGCCGTGTCCGTCGGCGAACAGATGGACGTTGCCCGGCTTTAGGGCTTCGATCTCCATCCTGCAGGCATTCTTATAGCTGGCCCGGAGGCGTTCACGCGAAAGCGCCAACTTGCCCGCCCTCACGAATTCGCAGGCGCGGCAAAACGGTGGGGCCGCGGTGCGGCGGCCGCCTCGGCGCGATCGGCCAGAAGTTTCAGCAAGGCATCGGCGATTGCTTCGGCGATGTTCACGGCGACCACCGACTGCAATCCCGACCATGCGGGCATGCTGTTCACTTCGAGTATGAACAGATTGCCGTCGTCAGCCCGCACGATGTCCACGCCGGCAAAATCCGCGCCGACCGCGGCTGACGCAGCGACGGCCAGCGATGCCAGTTCCGCCTTGCCATGTTCGGAAACCTGTTCCGGCACGCCACCCCGGTTGACGTTCGTGATCCAGTCGTCGCTGATGCGGCTCATCATCGCCACGGTCTCTCCGGCGCAGACAAACACGCGGAAATCCCGGAAAGGCGGACCGGCACGCGACACATATTGCTGAAGGTAGTAGACGCTGTTCACCTCTTCTGCGGCCGGCAGGTCCGAGAGCGTGCGGATCAGCTTTATGCCGCGGCCTTGCGCCCCGAACAATGGTTTCAGCACCAGCGGGCCCCGCGGAAGCTCTTGCGCCGCGACCTCCTCGGCGACGGCAAGTCCTTCTACGGCAAAGGTGCGTGGCGTAGGCAGGCCGGCATTTTTCAGGAGGAATGTCGTCATCGACTTGTCGACGCAGCGCTCGATCGCCTGCGCGGAATTCCATACGGGAACCGACAGTCTGCTTAACGCGTGCAGCACCCCGAGGCGCCGGGTAACCGCTTCGAACGATCCGGCGGCGATCGAACGGACGAGCACGGCGTCGGGCAGCGTGCCGCCGAAGCCGGGGATCGCAAGTCCGCTCGGGCTGCTGGTATCGAATGCGATCGCCGCCAGCGGCACGGCTGTAACGGCGGCGCCCCCCCGACCAAGTCCTGCCGCCAGGCCGTTGGAGCCGGTGTCCACTTTGTCGCTGACGATCAGGATGCGAGGGATCATGTGGCCTCTCGGGTGCGGGAATGTCGGCGGCGCGAGCGATTCCAGGCCCTCATGGCAGCGTCCGCGGCAGGGCTGCACGGAAGGCAGTCGCCGGGCGGGCGAATGACAGACGAATCCCTTTGCACCGCCATGCCCTAGCCGAGACTCCGTTCGAGCATCTTCAGATCACGCCGACCGGCGCGAAAAGTATCGCCGGTTTCGATCGCTGTCACGATCACTTCAGCCGGGCTGAACAGCAACGGGTCGATGGCATAGAAATCGCCCTTGAACCGCGTGAAGATCTCGGCGAAGGGTTGGCCGTAGTCCCGTGAGGCGCTGCTGGGAAGTTTTTCCGCGAGTTTGCCAGCCTCCTTCGCCGATCCTTTGACGAAGAGCTGGACGCTGCCGCCATAGATGATGGCATCGTTGGTTCGGCCCATAGCGGTCAGGAAATCCGGATGGGGGGCGGGGATCGGCGCCGTTCCGATGCCGTCGACAACGTTTTCCAGCGGGAATTTGAGATCGTTGATCTTGTGCAGGGCAACCTCGAGCGCGCGCGCCACGATCTGCACGCCGCCGGCAAGGCTTTGTGTCGGCGCGTAGAGGAAGGTGAGCTTTTCCGTCGCCAGTCCAGTTGCCTTGCTCACTTTCTCAACGGTCGCGCGGGGAGGCGGTTCGGCCGTCTCAAGGATAAGCACCGCGGACGATGCGATGTCATGATAGGAAAGTGTTTCGAACAGCGGTTCGACCCGGGCGAGGGCCCGCGCAGGCCCAGATCCCATCGCGAAATAGTCCTGGCCAGACAGGTTCCAGCCCGCATACTGGCTGCCCAGGCAGGCCAGCACCGGCTGCGAAGATCGCGCTTCGACGGTGAACGGCCATTGCTGTGACGCGCGATCCATGAATACCGAAACGCTGCCGAGACCGCCCATCGCAGCCTCAGCCATGCGCATCCCGGCCTCGACGCTGCCGACGGTCTTGGCGCCGGCATCGATCAGGCGCTCGCCCAATGGTCCCTTGGAAACGACGATACGCAGGCGTTCGGCGTCGCCGATCATGCCGTCAACGATGCGCTGTGCATTGTCGTTCAGGAATGCCGAACCGTCTTTCATGTCCGGTCTCCTTCCCATTGGAGTTGCAATTGGCTGGCTTGTCCCTTGATGAGCCGCTTGGTCGATTGGGCGCTCGGACCGCGCGCGAAGACCGTGCAGACAGGGTCGCCGGCAATCAGACGGGTGCCAGCCGACTGTTGGTCCGCTGTCCATTCAGGCCAGGCAATCGACGGAAAGTGAGTGATTGGCGTCGCGGCGTAGGTCACCATCGACGCCATCGAATCGACGAAGCGCGGCAAGCGGAAGACCTGACCCGTCGCGGCGCGCAGATGCGCTTCGATCAATGGCGCGTCAACATCGTCGAAAATGTCGAGGGTGGCGCCCGGCCTCGGATTGATCTCGATGAACGTGTAGCCATCCGGTCCGCGGATCAGATCGGCGCTGCACAATCCAAGCAGGCCGGCGCGCCGCGTCAGACTTGAGAGCCAGCCGCCGATGACCGCCGCCTGTCTGCGATCGAAGCGTCTCAACCGTACGGCGCCGCCGTAGCGATAGGGCGCTGTGGGGGCGGGAGACGTCCATTGGTGGCTGAAACCCACGAGGTGCGCGGTTTGACCATTGCCGACGAACAGGGCCGAGATGCTGCGACCGGCAACGAAGCGCTGGAAGTAGCGGCCGGCGGTCGGGCTTTCTCCGGCTGCTCGTCTGACGTGTCCGCCGCCGGCGCCGCCCGCGGTCTTGACCACCCAGTTCTCCGGGTCAGGCGGCTGGTCCCATCGCAGTTGCGGATGCGGGATGCCGAGTTCGGCGCAATCATCGGCCAGCAACTGCGGATCCTTGATCCTGCGGATCGCGGCGCCGCCATTGCCGGCGAGCCGAAAGTGTCGCGCGATTTTGTCCACGGTCTCAGGCATCCGCTCAAACCCTGAGCCCAGGACAATGGCGGCCGGCAGGTCGTCGCCAGCCAATCGCCGAAGCGTGTCGATGATGCGCTCGCCGTCGATGCCTCCTTGCAGGTCGCCTGGCAGCATTGTCGCGCGTTCTGCGAGCGCGACGGTGTCCGTATCGCAAAAGAAATCGGCGACCAGCGGACGATAGCCGGCGCGACGCGCGGCGGCGGCCAGCGCCCGGCCTGAAATTGCCGCGATCAAAAGAGATCCGGCGTTACTTGGCAATCTCGCGTGCAAGGGAAAACGCTTCCTGAAAACCGAGCGTGATCGTCTTTTCGGATTCGATCATTCTTTTGAAGAGACCGAATTCGACCTTATATTTGACATTGCCGATGGCAAGCGGACCAATGCCGACAGCTTTTGCCGCATCGAGTGGATCACCATTGGCATTGACGGCCAATCCTTCGATGCCGGCCGGGGGAACGGCATTGACGTCGGCCGCAATAAGCAGGTCATTGCCTTTCAATTGGGCTTTGGAGACCACCTGGACGCCAGCTTTGGCGCAAGCCAGGATAATTTCGTTGGCTTCGACCAGCTTTGTCTTGCGGGCGTCGCTCGATCCGTCAGCCGCATCGACGGTGAGGTGGAACCTGCTTTCGATCTCGGCCGCGATCTGCTTGACCCGTTCGATGCCGTCATGGCCGACAAGTGTGACCCGGGCACCTTCCCCTGCCGCGATGACGGCGGTGCAGAAGCCGACGACTCCGGTGGCGCCGAAAACAGCCACCCTCGTATCCCTGAGCGCACGCTGGAATTTCTTCTCCAGCGCCTTTTCGACCTTGGCCACCATCGCCGCGGCTGTGGTGAATGAGCCGGCTGGATCGGCAAATACCGAAACCTGGAAAGGCGGCACCATCGCCTTCTTCGCGGCGTCGAACATGTCGAGCGCCAACGAGGTATCCTTCCCGGCGATGAAGATGCCGGTGTCGACACCCGCATCCGGCGGGCGTGAAAAGATCGCGTCCTGGACCAGTCCTGTCACTTCGGCCATGCCCACATCGACATAGGGGACGACGGCGTCGAAACCTGCGTCGAGCGCCATGTTCACGTCGAAGGGGCTCATCTGCTTCAACGGTGTCAGCATGTGCAGGATGTGTTTGCGGGCCATTTCTTGCCTTTCTGCCTGAAACTGAAGCGTCAGCTGCCGACGAGATCCAGCCTGGTTGAACTGATCTTCGCGCCGGAGTTCCTGCCCTTGACGATCTTGACCTCAAGGCCGCCCTCAACTGTCGTCTTCCGAACCGCGTCGACGAACTTGAGTGCGGCGTCCTGCGATGGCGCGAAGGCAAAGCCTGTCGGCCCCCAGGAACTCTGGCCGATGCCGACGGCGCCTGCTTCATTGAGACAGTGGGCCACCCTCTCGACCCGCTTCGAGGTGAACACGCCGCCCTGGGCCGGGGCGAAATGGCTGCCGATCAGCATCTGTATCGCGGTGACGGCGGCGCCGAATGCCGGAAGGTCCCGCTCGACCAAAGCCGGCATTATGCCCATCAGCACCCTCCGGCAGATCTCCCCACTGCCTGCCGTTGGGAATGGCGGCAGCGAGCGAAACGCCGCAACCTCGGCTGCTCCATGCAGTCCATGCCCGGAATGGTCGAGGATGAGGAGGACGCGCCACTCTTCCGGAAACGGCAGCCGCGCGACGACCGGAGGCGTTCCGCCGCGGTCGTTCTTGCCGGCGTCGACTATGACGCCGCCGTCTTCGAAACTTGCGATGCCGATGCCGGATCGGCCGCCCCGCTCGAGCAGGTTAGCGTCGCCGGCGATGTCCAGAGGCAGATTGTGGAGCGTGCGCAACGCCGAGGCGACGGCAAGGGCGATCTGCGTGCCGGAGCCCAGACCCGCATGACTGGGGATCGACTGCTCTACCACCAGATGGTGCTGGCCGCGAATGCCGAGATGCTTGCAGAGCGTCGACAGATGCTCGCTGGCGCGGGTGCTCTCGGAGCCTTCGACGATGGTCTCGCTGGACCGCGACAGGGTGACGACGGTTTCGGGTTCGCTCAATGGAAGCCCGACGCTACCGAACCGCCGTCCGGCATCGCCATTGAGATCAAGGAAGCCAAGGTGCAGGCGAGCGGGCACTCGTATGGTAACAGAATTCGACATCTGCCCCCCGATGGGTGCATCATGGATGCATCATGGAAGTTTAGGTGCCCGGTACCATGATAACTGTTTTCGTCGATGGGGCAAGCCAAAGAGAACGCATACGTGTTTGCCGGCTCCGGCGTGTGACAGACCGAGCAATTCGCGGAGGTCGAGATGAACGAGACAGTCAAGGAAAAGGTCTATTCGGAAGCCGAGATCGCCGACCGGCTTGAGAAGGAGCTGCCGAAATGGCGTTATGAAAACGGCTGGATCCGGCGCAAATACAAGACCCACAGCTGGAAATCGACGCTCATGGTCATCAACACGGTTGGTCATCTCGCCGAGGCGGCGTGGCACCATCCTGATATCACCGCCTCCTATGCCTGGGTCGAGGTGCGCCTGACGAATCACGCGGCGAAAGGCATTACCGACAAGGATTTCGAGTTGGCGAAAAAGATCGAGGATGTTGTCCAGTGGCAGCCGGCCAAGGAAGGCGGGGCACTGGAGGGCACTCCACTGACCGATCAACGCTTCGCTTACGTCAAATATGACTAAGCAGGGTCGGAATTTGTTGACGCGTATGAAAACATTCGCTGATCCGCTGCAGGGTGGGGTTCACGGCCAATCCAGTTTCGTCTAGGATCGAGCCGGCACCAGAAAGTAGTTTAGCGAATGGCGGTTGCTTGGATCGGCAACCGGGAAGCGCTGATTGAGCACGCGGCTGCGCATGCCGCGTCGCTATTGTCGTCAAGTCGGTGCCCGGTTTTCAGCTTTGATACGGATATAGATGGCACGAGGGCGGCGATCGCGCTGGCTGAGCGGGCTGGCGCGGCATACGACCATGCCGATGGTGCGGCACTTGCCCGAGAGACCGCGCTTTTTACCGACAAGGGGGCAATGACCGTCGCCCCCGGAGAGACGCGCCGGCGTGCCGATGTCGTGGTGATCGTGGGCGAGCTCCCGCGGATCCATCATGGTCTTGTTGGCGAACTTGCCGGGACGGTTCCCGACCTCTCGACCGGCAACCAGCGCGCGTTCTTCGTGGTAGGCCCAAACGGGATGTCTGTGCCGCCGCTGAACGGCGGACGCAAGGCAACACAACTTTCCTGTGGCCAAGCTAGCCTCGCCGCCACGCTGGCGGCACTGAGGGCACAGTACAAAGGGCGGCGTACATCGCAACCGGTGTCGAATTTCAATGATTTTGCCAAAGCTCTGGCGGCCGCGCATTTTCCCGTGTTCCTGTTTTCAGGCCACGCCGCCGAAGGCTTGGCATTGGAGATGCTGCAAGGACTGATCGCCGATCTCAATCGCAAATCGCGCGCATCCAGCCTTTATCTGCCGGCGAGCGAAAACGGGTGGGGAAGCGCGCTCGCCTCGGCCTGGATGACAGGTTTTCCGCTGCGCACCGGCTTTGCGCGGGGCCTCCCTGAATTCGATCCCTGGCGCTGCGATGTGGAGCGCATGATCGCTGCCGGCGAAGCTGACCTGCACCTGCGGATCTCCGCCGCAACGGCCCAACTACAGAAAAAAAGGGGACGCATGGCGCTGATTGTGCTGACGAAAACGGAAAAGCCGGTTGCCGGCGCCGCAGTCACCATGGCCATCGGCGAGGCTGGGGTCGATCACGATGCGGTTGTCTACTCCAGCCGCACGGGCTCGCTCAGGTCGATCGATGCGCAAGCGGACTCGCAATTGCCCTCCGCCGCGACGATCATCCGCCTGATCGCTACCCACGCTTTCGCCGAGGCACTGCCATGCTGACGAAAATCGCCGGCGGCGACATCATCGATCCCGTCAACGGCCGTCTCGGCAAAGGCGACCTCTGGATCAAGGACGACAAGATCGTTCCGGCGCCGGCGGGAGGGGCGGCCGACCGGACCATCGAAGCCAGCGGCTGCATCGTGATGGCTGGCGCCATCGACATCCACTCCCACATCGGTGGCGGCAATGTGAACACCGCGCGGCTGCTCTTGCCCGAACAGCATGCCGCCCATCAGCTGCGGCCAGCAATGACGCCGCTCGCCAATGCCGGCTGGTCGACGTTCCAGACCGGCTGCCTCTACGCAAAGATGGGCTTTACGACGGTCGTCGAGCCGGCGATGTCGCCGGGAGCGGCGCTGCACACGCATCTCGAACTGGCTGACATCCCGATTATCGACAAAGCGACCCTTGCCATTCTCGGCAACGACGATTTCCTGTTGTCGATGATCCGCGACGACGCCCCCCGGACGATGATCGAGGACTATGTCGCCTGGACGGTCGCTTCGACGCGAGCGCTTGGGGTCAAGGTGATCAACGCCGGTGCGGCGGCCGCCTTCAAGGAGAACGTCCGCACCTTCTCGCTGGATGATGTCGTGCCTTCCTATGGCGTCAGTTCGCGCAAGATCGTCAAGACGCTGCAGGCCGCCGTCGACAGTCTTGGCTTGCCGCATCCCTTGCATGTCCATTGCAACAATCTGGGCAGCCCCGGATCGGCGGATACGGCGGCTGCGACGATTGCAGCGGCGGATGGACTGCCGCTGCATCTCGCCCACCTCCAGTTCTATGGCTATGGCACGGAAGGAAAACGCGGGTTTTCCTCTGCCGCCGCACGGCTTGCCGAACTGGTCAACGCGACGCCGGAAGTCACCATCGATATCGGCCAGGTGATGTTCGGCCAGACGGTCACGGTCTCCTCCGACGTCATGCGGCAGTTTTCGGCGCGTGGCAGCGCACACCCGAAAAAGACCGTCATTCATGACGGTGACGGCAATGGCGGCGGCATCGTGCCCTACAGCTATGGCAAGGACTTCTACGGCACGATGCAGTGGGCGATCGGGCTCGAGCTTTTTCTCCTGATCGACGATCCCTGGCGTGTGTTCTTCACCACCGATCATCCCAACGGTGCACCTTTTACCGCCTATCCGGCGCTGTTCGAACTGCTGATGAGCCGGGAAGCGCGCACCGAAATGGCCGCCGGACTTTCCCTATCCGCCCTGGCGCTCTCTACCCTGGCCGCAATCGACCGCGAATACACGTTCGAGGAAATCGCCATCATGACGCGCGCGGCGCCGGCCAAGCTGCTCGGCTTGACGGATCGAGGCCATCTCGGCGCCGGCGCAACAGCCGACGTCGCTGTCTATCGCAGGGACCGCAGTATCGCCAAAATGCTCGGAGAGGCGGCGTATGTTTTCAAGGATGGCGATCTCGTCGTGCAAGACGGGGAAATCATCCATTACCGCTGGGGCAAGGCATTGAGGCTCAAGCCGCCTGTCGACAAGGCAATGGTGCGACGGCTCGAGGACTATCACCAGCAGCGCTACGGCCTCTCGCTGGACTGGTTTAATTTCCCGGATTCCGCGATTGCGCGCGAACAGCCATTCGGCGAGGTGCCATGCCGAACATGAGCATCAATGGCGTAACGATCGACGATACCTTCGCGGAAGCCTTCGGCATGCGCGCAACCGCCATCGTCATCACCGCGCCGAGCCGGAAATGGGCTCGCCAGGCGGCGATCACGATGACCGGCTTCGCCACCTCGGTGATCGGTTGCGGCTGCGAAGCGGCAATCGATCTCGACCTGCCGCCATCGGCTACACCGGATGGCCGGCCGGGCTGCCGCGTCATGATTTTCGCGATGGGAACGGACGAATTGCAGAAACAACTGCTCAATCGTGTCGGCCAGTGCGTTTTGACCTCGCCGGGTTCCGCCTGCTTTGCCGGGCTGCAGGGTAGCGCCGAGCTCAAGCTCGGTTCGGCACTGCGTTATTTCGGCGACGGCTGGCAAATCTCCAAGAAGATCGGCGACAGGCATTTCTGGCGTATTCCCGTCATGGATGGCGAGTTCCTGTGCGAAGCAACGACCGGACTGACGAAGGAAGCTGTCGGTGGCGGCAATTTCTTTGTCATGGCGCAAAGCAGCGCCAACGCTTTGGCCGCTGCCGAGGCCGCGGTCGCTGCGATCGGCATGGTGCCTGGCGCCATCGTGCCGTTTCCGGGCGGCATTGCCCGTTCGGGTTCCAAGATAGGTGGCAAATACAAAGGCATGATCGCCTCGGCCAACGAAGCCTACGCGCCGACACTGCGCGGCGTCGTCGCGAGTGAACTCGGTCCCGACATCAACGCCGTCCTGGAAATCGTCATCGATGGTGAGACCAATGATGCAGTTGCCGCCGCGATGAAGGCCGGCATTAAGGCTGTCATAGAGCTCGGCCCGAAAAGAGGCGCGGTTCGGATCAGCGCCGGCAATTACGGCGGCAAGCTCGGAAAATTCATCTACTCGCTGAAGGATATGCTGCCATGAAGGCGCTGACCTTCACCCTGGTTGCCGAGCCGCCGGAGCGCCTTGACCTGTCGCCGCTGACGCCGGAGCGGCTGGCCGGGATCGACAGGCGCGACGTTGAAAGAATCCAGATCGGCATGACGAAGCACGGCTCGAAGGTGGGCGACATTTTTCGCGTCGCCGGCAGCGATCCGACAAACATGGTGTTCGAGGGCGGAAGCACGCGCCTCGACCTTGTGGCGCAAGGCATGCGGGGTGGGTCGGTTCGCCTCGTTGGCAATGCCGGCGCCCAGGCCGGGCGCGCTATGCGCGGTGGCAAGCTCACGATCGAAGGCAATGCGGGTCCACACGCCGGCTCCGGCATGCGCGGCGGCAGGCTTGAGATAACGGGCAATGCCGGCGACCACCTCGGTGCGCCGCTCGTCGGGGAACTGGCCGGCATGAACGGCGGTGTTTTGATCGTCAGGGGCAAAGCGGGCGCCTTCGCCGCGGACCGCATGCGGCGCGGCCTGATCGCGGTGCTGAAAGGCTCCGGCGACCATGCAGGCAGCCGTATGATCGCCGGCACCCTGGTGGTGGCCGGTGGCACCGGTGAGATGCCCGGCTATCTGATGCGTCGCGGTTCGATCCTTCTCGATCGCGCGCCGGCACGCATGTCGCCGAGCTTCGTCGAATGCGGCGCACCCGAAAGCGTCTTCGCCGCCATCATCGATCGTTATCTGATTGCCGAGGGCATTTTGAAACGGCCGCTTCTGGGGAGCGCACCGCGCAAATATGGCGGGGATAACGCAGTGCTCGGAATGGGCGAGGTTCTTTTTCCGCGCTGAGATCCGTCGACACAGGAACCATAGGATGGCAGGACGCAAGTGCTTGCCGCTGGGGTAGTGGTGGGGCCGACCGTCATTCGACCTGCAACGTGGAGAACACATGAAAATCATCTCTCAAGCGAAAGCCCATGGCGGCGTGCAGGGCGTCTATTCCCATTTGTCGACGAGTTGCCGTTGCGACATGACTTTTGCCGTTTTCATACCTCCGCAGGCGCGGGAGGCGCCTTGTCCCGTTGTGTGGTATCTCTCAGGCCTGACGTGTACCCACGCCAATGTAATGGACAAGGGCGAGTACAGGCGCATGGCCGCCGAGCTCGGCCTGATCGTCGTTTGTCCCGACACCAGCCCGCGCGGGGCCGACATTCCGGATGAAAAAGACAACTGGCAGTTCGGCTCCGGCGCCGGCTTCTATCTCGATGCGACGCAAGAGCCTTATGCGAAGAACTATCGTATGTATTCCTATGTCGCCGAGGAGTTGCCGGCCCTCATCGCGGCTGAATTTCCAGCCGATATGGCGCGCCAGGCAATCTTTGGCCATTCGATGGGCGGGCATGGCGCGCTGACGATTGCCTTGAAGAATCCGCAACGTTTCAAGAGCTGCTCGGCGTTCGCCCCGATCGCCCAGCCAAGCACCGCCGGCTGGTCGAAACCGGCCTTTGAGAAGTATCTCGGCAAGGATGAGGCCTCGTGGCGAAGCTGCGACGCGACGTCGCTCATCGACGACGGATACCGTTTCCCCGAATTTTTGGTGGATCAGGGAACGTCGGATGGATTTCTTGACGACGGGCTTAGGCCTTGGCTGCTTGAGGCGGCCTGCGCCAAAGCAGGTATTCCGCTAAAGCTGCGGATGCAGGATGGATACGATCACTCGTATCTTTTCATCTCCAGCTTCATGGACGATCATCTGAGATGGCATGGCGAGAGACTTTGAGCTGGGCAAGCCGAAGGCATGGCCAGATGCCTTACATCGAGGGCGCCGCGCCCCGGATTGCGAAAGTACTGAACGCACTGGCCAGCCCCGATGAGGTTCCCGACCCACCCTGCGGCGGCTGGGGCGAAATGCCTGACGGCATCCAGTATTTCGAAGTACCCTTGGGCGAGGGTCGGAAGCTGCTGTTCGTCCGCATCGGCCAGGACGAGCTGTTGTTTGACAAGCAGACGCCAAGGGTGTTGCCGGCGAGTTAGACGCCCGGACCAGAGCCTGATCGGGATCGAGTGGAGGCCTGCCTCTATGCCTCTACGTATTCCGCGAGGCTGACACCCTTGGGCACATCCAGCCCATCGGCTCGCAAACCTTCGATGTGAAAGCGTATTGCATCGCGAATCTCGGTTTCCACTTCAGGCACAGTGGCACCTGTCGCGATGCAGCCGGGTAGGTCCGGCACATAGGCAGAAAAATTATTTCCTGCTTTTTCAATCACCACCGCGTAACGCATGTCATCACTCCTTCAAACCTGACTGCTTGAGGATGCTGTTCAGTGTTCCTGGCGCAGCCTCTTCAGACGGCTTGCCAGCCACGGTGACGCGGCCGGCTTTGACTTCATGCTTATATTGGCGATGGCTGCCCTTGGTTGCAACCAGATACCAGCCATCGGCCTCCAGCAGGCGAATGATCTCGCGAACTGTAAGCCGAGGTGGCACTAGATCTCAGCTGCACCCGCTCGTCGAGCCGCACGTGTCGCACTTCTCGCAGGTCCCATTCCGCACCATCGTGAAATTCTGGCACTCGGAGCAGGAATTGCCGGTGTAGCCCTGGAGCAGCGATTTGGCGCGGCGGTCGTTGGCGAGTTTTTTTGCTTCGGCCGCCTCGACGGCCGCCGCGTCGGTGAACAATCCCGCCGTGGCATCGGAGGCAGCACCCGCCGCTTCCTCGAAGGCGATGTCCTCGGCCAGTTCCTTCGCCCGCTCCTCATAGTCGCGCTTGTAGGCGACCGCTTCGTCGCTGGCGGGTTTCAGCGCCAGCACGTTGGAGCCGGAGAAGGCGGTCGGTGCCGAGCGGGCAGGGGCGCCCGATGGGGCCGCAAAGCCTTTCGGATCGTTGCCGCTGACGCGCGACACCAGCTTCACCGGCGAGGCGCCACGGGTCAGGCCCTTGGAGACCGCATCGGTCTTGCCTTCGCTGATGCCACGGCCAAGTGCGGTGTTGGAAAAGTCCGACTGGTCGACATGAGCGAGATCGTTGCGGCCGAGGTAGGAGATCGCCAGCTCGCGGAACACGTAGTCGAGGATCGACGTCGCGCTCTTGATGGCGTCATTGCCCTGCACCATGCCGGCCGGCTCGAACTTGGTGAAGGTGAAGGCGTGCACATATTCGTCGAGCGGCACGCCATATTGCAGGCCCAACGAAATGGCGATGGCGAAGTTGTTGAGAAGGCCACGCAAAGTCGCGCCTTCCTTGTTCATGTCGATGAAGATCTCGCCGAGACGGCCATCGTCATATTCGCCGGTGCGCAGGAAGATGGTGTTGCCACCGATCTTGGCTTTCTGCGTGTAACCCTTGCGGCGGCCGGGCAGCTTTTCCTGCTCGCGCGACACGCGCTCGATGATGCGCTCGACGATCCGCTCGGTGATCTGTGCGGCACGCGCTGCCGCAGGTGCGGCGAGCAGTTGCTCGACGGCTTCATCCTCGTCGTCCTCGCCATCGGCGAGCAGCGAGGAGTTGAGCGGCTGCGACAGTTTCGAGCCGTCGCGGTAGAGCGCGTTGGCCTTCAGCGCCAGCTTCCACGACAGCATGTAGGCGCCCTTGGCATCTTCCACCGTCGCATCGTTGGGCATGTTGATGGTCTTCGAGATCGCGCCGGAAATGAAGGGCTGTGCAGCCGCCATCATCTGAATGTGGCTGTTGATCGAAAGCGAGCGCTTGCCGATCTTGCCGCACGGGCTGGCGCAGTCGAACACGGCGAGGTGTTCGGCCTTGAGGAACGGCGCGCCTTCCAGCGTCATCGCACCGCAGACATGGATGTTGGCGGCCTCGATGTCCTTGCGGGAGAAGCCGAGCGCCGGCAGCATCTCGAACGAGAAATCGTTGAGCTGCTCGTCGGTGAAGCCGAACGTCTCCTTCACCCAGTCGGCGCCGAGCGTCCACTGGTTGAAGACGAACTTGATGTCGAAGGCCGACTTCAAGGCTGCGTTGAGTGCCGCGATCTTCTCGTCGGTGAAGCCCTTGGCCTTGAGCGCGCCGGGGTTGATGGCCGGCGCCTGGTTGAGGTTGCCGTGGCCGACCGCATAGGCCTCCATCTCGGCGATCTGGGCTTCGGAATAGCCGAGCGTGCGCAGCGCTTCCGGCACGGCGCGGTTGATGATCTTGAAATAGCCGCCGCCGGCCAGCTTCTTGAACTTCACCAGCGCGAAGTCGGGCTCGATGCCGGTGGTATCGCAATCCATGACCAGGCCGATCGTGCCGGTCGGCGCGATGACGGTCGCCTGCGCGTTGCGGTAGCCATGCTCCTCGCCGAGTTCGATGGCGCGGTCCCAGGCGGCCTTGGCGTGGGTTGCAAGGTCCTGCTGCTTCAGGTCGGAAGCGACGAGCGGCACCGGGTTGACGGCGAGCTTCTCGTAGCCCTGCTTCTCGCCATAGGCGGCACGGCGATGGTTGCGCATGACGCGCAGCATGTTCTGGGCATTGCGGTCGTAGTCGGCGAAGGCGCCGAGTTCGCCGGCCATCTCGGCCGAGGTGGCATAGGCCATGCCGGTCATGATCGCGGTGAGTGCGGCGCAGATCGCGCGGCCTTCATCGGAGTCGTAGGGAATGCCCGACGTCATCAGCAGGCCGCCGATATTGGCATAGCCGAGGCCGAGCGTGCGGTATTCGTAGGACTGCTTGGCGATCTCCTTCGACGGGAACTGCGCCATCATGACGGAGATTTCGAGCACGATGGTCCACAGCCGCACCGTGTGCTCGTAGGCTGCGATGTCGATCGTGCCGTCGGCGTTGCGGTAGGGCAGCAGATTGATCGAGGCGAGATTGCAGGCCGTGTCGTCGAGGAACATGTATTCGGAGCACGGGTTGGACGCCCGGATCGCACCGGCCGATGCGCAGGTGTGCCAGTCGTTCATCGTCGTGTTGAAATGCAGGCCCGGATCGGCCGACGCCCAGGCGGCGTAACCGATCTTTTCCCAGAGATCCCTGGCCTTCAGCGTCTTCAGCACCTTGCCGTCCTTGCGGGCGGTCAGGTGCCAGTCGGCATCGTCCTCGACGGCGCGCAGGAAATTGTCCTTCAGCGACACCGAATTGTTGGAATTCTGGCCCGAAACCGTGAGGTAGGCGTCCGAATCCCAGTCTGTGTCGTAGGTCTTGAACGACATCGAGCTATAGCCCTGCTTGGCGAACTGGATGACGCGGTAGATGTAGTTCTCCGGCACGGCGGACTTCTTGGCCGCCTTGATCTCGCGCTTCAGCGCGGAGTTGATCGACGGATCGAAGCAGTCGTCGCCATTGCCTTCGCAGTTGACGCAGGCCTTCATGATCGCTTCGAGATGCTTCTTCACGATCTTGGAGCCGGTCACCAGCGAGGCGACCTTCTGCTCTTCATTGACCTTCCAGTCGATGAATTCCTCGATATCGGGGTGGTCGGCGTCGACAATGACCATTTTCGCGGCACGGCGCGTCGTGCCGCCCGACTTGATGGCGCCCGCCGCGCGGTCGCCGATCTTGAGGAAGCTCATCAGGCCCGACGAGCGGCCGCCACCGGACAGTTTTTCGCCTTCGCCGCGCAGCAGCGAGAAGTTGGAGCCGGTGCCGGAGCCGTATTTGAACAGGCGCGCTTCACGCACCCACAAATCCATGATGCCACCCTCGTTGACGAGGTCGTCCTGTACGCCCTGGATGAAGCAGGCATGCGGCTGCGGATGCTCGTAGGAGGATTTCGACTTGGTCAGCTTGCCGGTGAACGGGTCGACATAGAAGTGGCCCTGGCTCGGGCCGTCGATGCCATAGGCCCAGTGCAGGCCGGTGTTGAACCATTGCGGCGAGTTCGGCGCGACGCGCTGGGTGGCCAGCATGTAGGCAAGCTCGTCACGGAAGGCGCGTGCGTCTTCTTCCGACGCCTTGAAGTAGCCGCCCTTCCAGCCCCAATAGGTCCAGGTGCCGGCAAGGCGGTCGAAGACCTGGCGGGCGTCGATCTCGGAACCGTAGCGCTCGGCTTCCGGCAGCTTGGCGAGTTCCGCCTCATCGGCGACGGAGCGCCACAGGAAGGAGGGGACGTCGTTCTCTTCGATCTTCTTCAGGCGTGCCGGAACACCGGCCTTGCGGAAATATTTCTGTGCCAGGATATCGGCTGCGACCTGGGAGAACTGCGCCGGCACGTCGATATTGTCCAAGCGGAACACCACCGAGCCATCCGGATTCTTGATCTCCGAAAGCGCCTTGCGGAATTCGATCTCCGCATAGGCGGACTGTCCTGGCTTGGTGAAACGACGCTCGATGCGCATTGGTCCGGTCCCTTTTGTCTATATGTAGCGCTTTTCCCCAGGGATTTCTGCCCCCGATGCGAAACGCGCATGTCCGCCGTCTGCCGGCGTTCGAAAACGGCCGGCTCTCCATTTCGCAGCCTCCGCCGGCCCTGCTGGTCAAACTCCTTGCGAAGTGCCTGTCCAACGTGCCGACGAACCCACGGGTCCCTCAAAACTGATTTTTTCCGATTCCCTCGGTCGAGGGAAATTCACACTATCTAGCGTCGAACCTACCTGCAAACACTAAATATAGTATTAACAGACAATTTATTCAAGCCCGACAATTGTCCCTATCGACCCCAACCGCCCCACAATTCCAACGCTTCCGCCGGCCTCGTAACCAGGCGGAAATGCGAGCAAAACGCACATAATCCGGGAAAAAGACCGGGCTCAGAACTTTCCGGTCGCACTCTCAACAGGAGCGCATGGCCTATAAAAGGCGACTCGTTTTGCGCCGTCAAGGATTCGTTTGCGTAGCTTTTGTGACCCCAACATCTTGTGTGTCACATATGTGGATAACGGGGATAGAATGCGGTGCGGCGATCGCAATTTTGTCGCCACCAGGCAATCCGGACGCGGCAACGATCCAAAGCATCGTGCCTGAATGGATCAGCCGTAGTGCAGCCGGGGTTTTGGCTCGGTGCCGGTGAACTGCACCCCGATACGGTCATTGCGACGCCAGCGGACCTCACACCGATAGGCAATGCCGTCGAGCGGCACATAGAGAAGGAAGCGATCGGGAACCCGGGCTTCCAGCGGTATCTTCAGTTCGGCTCCGCCTTCGTGTTGATTGCGCAGCGTGCAGCCGACTTCCGAATTCGAAATTCCGGTGATGATCGACCCGCCCTTGAGCACGCGCGGACGATGCTCGCGCTCAGGCTCGTCGGACTCGTTTGGAATTGGATTTGCGGGATTCGCCATCGATCAAAAAATACCAGAGCTGCCGAATCCTACCTTTGATTCCTTAGCAAAGCATTCATGTCGATGCGCGGCAACGCGTGTCCAGCCTTTGCAAGCCAGTCCCGTTTGCAAAGAGCGCGGTGTGGCCGCCCGTCAGGAGAAGCTGTGCGGGTCGGCGCAGAAATAGGCGATGATCTGGCAAAGGTCGGGTTCGTTGACCATGCGCACCGCTTCGCTTGCACGGACCCATTTGCGGGTGCGTGAGCGTTTTTCCTTCCAGCGGTCCGCGACTTTGTCGACATGCAGCGGAAACACCAGGACCTCGCACGGCACTTCTTCGCCGGAAGCCAGCGCCTTGGCGTAGAAGTAACGGCCGGCTTCAAGATGAGAGACACGGCCGCGCAGCCCGGCCTCCTCGCCGGCTTCGCGCGCCGCGGCCTCGCAGAGCGGCTCCCTGGCCTCCGGCCAACCCTTGGGCAAAACCCAACGGCCGGTATCGCGGCTGGTGATCAGCATGATTTCGACGCCGTCTCCCGTGTCGCGCCAGGGCAGGGCGGCAACCTGCAGGCGGCACGGCGCGGTGCCGAAGAGCCGTCGGACCCTTTCGGCCAGATGATTGTGTGTCGTTGGCCTCGTCAACATCGAAGAAGCTAGCCCCAGCCTCCGGAATCGTTTGCCGTCTCACGAATCTTACGGCTAATTGTCGGCAATAAAAGTAAAAAATTTCATTCGCTTGGCCAATTTCCGCCAATAGACGTCGATTTCGCGAAATATCCGGCTCTGCCGGACCTGTTTGCGAAAGCAAATCCATCCCCGGTGCAAGCTGCTGGTCTGTAACAGGGTAGTTGCGAATCAGCCGGCGTGGTCGTCGGCGATCGGCTTCTGGTAGGTGAAGCCCATATCCCACGGGAAATAGATCCAGGTGTCCTGGCTGACTTCGGTGACGAAAGTATCGACCAGCGGCCTGCCTTTCGGCTTGGCATAGACGGTGGCGAAATGCGCCCTGGGCATCATCGCGCGCACGATGCCCGCCGTCTTGCCGGTGTCGGTCAGGTCGTCGATGATCAGCACGCCGGCGCCGTCTTCGGCGAGGAGGGCAGGGGTGATCTCCTTGAGGACCTGCAGCTGCCCCTGGCTGGTATAATCGTGATAGGAGGCGACGCAGACGGTTTCGATGACGCGGATGCCAAGTTCACGCGAGATGATCGCCGCCGGCACCAACCCGCCTCGCGTGATGCAGACGATCGCTTTCCATTGCCCTTTGTTGGCGCCGGCAAGCCGCCAGGCGAGTGCGCGAGCGTCGCGATGGAACTGGTCCCAGGAGACCGGAAAGGCTTTTTCGGGAAGGGACATGTCGCGCACTCCACAGCACGCGGGGATCGCGCGCAAGAAAACAGGGGAATGCGCGCGGAATTAGCTGGAAAGCCCCCATCTTGGCAAGGGCAGGGGCCTTGGCAAGGCAAGGGCCAGCGATCGCTGTGGGCTTACCGCGACAGGAAGGCTGCCACCGGCGCGGTGCGCAGCACGCTGCGCGTCACGCCGCCGAACAGAAGCTGGCGCAGCCATGAATGGCTGTAGGCGCCGAGCACCAGCAGATCGGCGCCGGTCTCCGCGATCCTGGTCTGGATGATGTCATCGACCGAACTGCCGCCCGACTGCTGCACCGAGACGCTGACGGTGGCGCCGTGGCGCGACAGCGCCGCCGCGATTTCGGCGCCGGCGGCCTCCGGGCTGTCGTCGAGCGTTTCAGGAGGGTCGATAACCAATATGTCGGTCTTCTCGGCTTCGATGATGAAGGGCAGCGCGTCGAAGGCGGCGCGCGCCGCTTCCTTGCTGCCGTTCCAGGCGAGCAAGACGCGTTTGAAGGTGGTGATCAGCGGACCCTCGTGCGGCACCACCAATACCGGCCGGCCGGCATCGTAGACCAGCGTGTCTACGTCCGCGCTGGAATCGCCGCCCGTTTCGCGCTGCGCTGCTATGATCAGGTCGGCGGCCCGCTCGCTCGAAATCCCGGTCAGCGCGCTGTCACCCGAAAAGCTCTCCAGGCTTCGCCACTCGAAGGAAAGACCGGAATCCTCGATATGCCTGAGAAACAGCGTCCTCAATTTCTCGGCCCGTTCCCGGTTCATGTCTGCCGAAACCTGCAGGAATTCGGTGTCGGGAAAGCCTGTGGCAGAGGTGTAGGGCACGGGAAGCGTTTCGGCGTGGATGCCGATCAGATGGCTCTGGAACCGGGTGGCGAGCGGAATGGCGCAGTCGAGCACGCGCTCGGCGTCCTGCTCGTTCTGCAGAATGGCGACGATGGTTTTGAAGCGCATGACAATCCCTCAGTTCACGAGCTGGCGAACTCGTGCCGGGGAAACGTTGCAGCGTCGTGCTTTGTTCCGGTCTGGACCAGATCAGCCGGGATTGCTGGCGAAGCCGGCGACCATCGCCTCGACATCGGCGCGGGCAGCGTCCAGCGCCTCCTGGTTGCGGGCACGCACGACCAGTTCGGTCCAGAACTTGCCATCGCCATATTTCGGATAGGAGCCGATGATCGTATCGGGATGCGCTTTCTGGATATCACCCAGCGGCCCCCCGATGAGGCCTTCGCCGAACGGGCAGGGCACGGTCGCCGACAGCATCTTCGTGCCGGCCTTCAGCGTCGGCACGACATTGTCGAGCATGGCCTGGAAAATCGACGGCACGCCAGCCATGACGTGGACGTTGCCGATGCGGAAGCCAGGCGCGACCGACACCGGATTGTCGATGAGATCGGCGCCGCGCGGCATCCGTGCCATGCGCTTGCGGGCCTCGGTATATTCGATGCCGCGCGCGGCATAGCTTGCTTCCAGCATGGCATAGGCCCGGGCATCGTATTCGCAAGGCACGCCAAAGGCCTTGGAGATGGAATCGGCCGTGATGTCGTCATGCGTCGGCCCGATGCCGCCGGTGGTGAACACATAAGTGTAGCGCGCGCGCACGGCGTTCACCGCCGCGATGATCTCGTCTTCCTCGTCCGGGACGATGCGCACTTCCTTCAGGTCGATGCCGATCGCCGTCATGATGTCGGCGAGATGGCCGATGTTCTTGTCCTTGGTGCGGCCGGACAGAATCTCATCGCCGATGACGAGCATGGCGGCGGTCACGATTTCAGGCATGGGAAGCTCCGGCAAGCGAGTGGCCCAGGAAGGCGAGTGGTCTGAGATAGCGCGGCGCGGCGGTGGCCGCAATGTCATCTCCGCGGCGCCGGCTTTCCTGCCCGACTACATGGCCGCCGGAGGTGGATGGCTCGGTCGAAGCCAACTCGTTTCCACACCATGTTCTGCGATAACGTGGCGGTCGAGCAAGATCTCGGTCACATCGACGGGTGCTATGGCAAGGGGCACTTGCCGGAATTCATGGCCCCGGAGCAAACCGCCGCATCCATCGAGCGCATCGCCGGCCGGGCTGATCGGGGCCTCACCTCAGCTTCACGACAATTTCAAGGAACCATTCGGCTGACTACCGGGTTTTATGAGTGTCGCACCAAGGCGGCTAAGATACGGAGTGATTCAATGGTTACAAAACTTCTCGCAGCATCCGTCCTGACGATTGGTCTCGCCACATCGGCGATGGCGCAGTCACTGGACGACAGGTACTCAAACAATCATGACTGGTGGCTGTTCGGTAACAACGACCAGACAACTGTCGACCCCTACACCACGGGAAGCATCAGTGACGGCTCCGGGTTGAACACCCAAGGCAACACCGGCGCTATTGGCCCATGTGCCCACAACACACCAGGCCCGGACGCTAACGCAGGGCAAAACGTCAACGATCAGTATTGCGGCAAATAGCCAGAACGTGATTTCCGAAAAGCGCACGCCGATTTTCTGGAAATCCATGTTCGAGGGCTAGTCCGCAAGGACAGCCGCTGGCCGCTGGCGCGTCCTCTCTCCGGACGGCGCTGCGGTCCGCGCTCTGTCGGACCGCTCCACATCAACCGCGATACCGAATCAATCCGAGACTTCTGTCTGCGGCCGGTCGCGGCCGTCGGCCAGTTCCTCATGCCATTTTCCCTCGGCGTCCTCATACTGGATGCCGTCCGTCGCTCCGGCGACCTGCTGCTCGGCCGAGGCGATTTCGGCGGCGCGCAACGCGTCCTGATGCGTCGGAAACGTCTCGGAAAAGGTCGCTCCGACCTTGTAGGCCCAGCCGCCGTCATGTTCGACGATCTTGTAAGTCAGCTTCGCCATGAAAAACCTCCGGTTGAAAGGTCCGTCTGCTCAATGCAGTCGGTCGTCGGGCAGTCTGTCGTCGGGCACCAGCACTTCCGATTCCTTGGCGGCTTCAATCAGCGCCCGGCGCGCATCTGCTGTCGAACGATAACCTTCCAGCACTTTGAGGCAAGTGTCGAGGGCATCACGATGGCGCGGGCCGCGATTGAGCGGCCACACCGTCATCAGGCACTCCGCGGCTTCCTGGGCGCTGCGGATGTGGCGATATTTGCCGACGTGGCCAAGTTCGACGACGACCGGCACTTCAAAAGGTTTGTTGTCCATCATGGCCGCAACGCAAAGCAGCCAATTTGGTTGCAACCATGGCCGTCAGCCTGCGCCCAAACGTCTCAGAGGCTGTTTGAAGGCTCTACAGTGCCGTGTCGGGAGCGCGAACCGTTCAGCCCGCCGCCTTCATCCAATGCTGCATCGTGGTCACCGAACGGGCAAGTTGTGGCGCCGGGTGGATTGTCTCGCTGAATGTCGCCGCCGCACGCCACCCCCAGCGCGGATCAGCCAGGAAGGCCCGCGCCAGCGCCACCATGTCGGCGCGGCCCTCGGTGACGATCGCTTCGGCCTGCTTGGGGTCGTCGATCAGGCCGACGGCGCGGGTCGGAATATCAGCGCCCTTGCGCACCGCCTCCGCCAGATGCACCTGATAGCCGGGGCCGGTGGGCAATTTCTGCAACGGCGAATTGCCGCCGCTCGAACAGCAGAGATAGGCAACGCCCTCGTCCTTCAGCGCTTTGGCCACTTCGATCGCGTCCGCCACGTCGAAGCCGCCGTCGACCCAATCCTTCACCGACAGCCTTGCGCCGAGCATCAGCTTTGGCACCGCCTTGCGCACCGCCTTGGTGATTTCGACGGCAAAACGCATGCGGTTTTCCAGCGCGCCACCCCAGCGGTCCGTGCGCTGGTTGGACAAGGGCGACAGGAACTGGAAGATCAAATAGCCATGCGCGGCGTGCAGTTCGAGGAAATCGAAGCCGGCGCGTTCGGCTCGCCTTGCCGCCTCGGCGAAGCGCTCGATCAGCTGTAGGATCTCCTCGTCCTCCAGAGCGTGCGGCACGTTCCAGCCGGTGTCGTAGGGGATGGCCGAGGCGGAGACGGTCTGCCAGGGATCCTCGTTTGGCTTCAGTGGCCCGCCGCCCTCCCACGGCTTGCGGTTCGAAGCCTTGCGGCCGGCATGGGCGAGTTGGGAGCCGAATTTCGTGCCTGGTGCGGCGACGCGTCGTGCAGCGTCCAGCGCGCGGCGGGCGGCCGCTTCATTGTCTTCAGAGTAAAGGCCGAGGCAGCCATGGGTGATACGCCCGCGCCGCTCGACATCGGTCATCTCGACCGTGACCATGCCGGCGCCGGACATTGCGAGGTTCATCCAGTGATGGAGATGCCAGTCGCTGGCAGAGCCGTCCTCGGCGGAATACTGGCACATCGGCGCGACGGCGATGCGGTTGGGGAAGGTGAGGCAGTCGAGAGTGATCGACTGGAAAAGCGACGCTGTCATGAGAAACTCCGGGAGGGTTCGCAGCTATTTAGGCGACCGATGGCGCCTGCGCCAGACACGAGGCCGTGAAAGGGCTTCTGGACCAATCACGGGCGGGATTGCCGAAATGCCGGTTCGCGGCTACGCCTCGGCCAGGCATGTCTCCCAAAAGTGGCTCCGGTTTTGGGAGAACGACAGGCATAAACAGGAGCATGAAGTGCGACGCGCTTAAGCATGGAGACCGGGATGGAAGATCGTATTCGCGTCCGTTCGGAGGAAATCCTCTCCGACGACTGGGCCATCCTGAAGAAGACCGTCCTCGACTACCGCCGGCGCGACGGTCAGTGGGAGACGCAAATCCGCCAGACCTATGATCGCGGCGATGGTGCGGTGATCCTGCCTTACGACCCCTTGCGTTCGACCGTGCTTCTGGTGCGCCAGTTCCGCTATCCCGCTTACGTCACCGGCCACCGCGAGCCGCTGATCGAGGCCTGTGCCGGCCTGTTGGACGAAAACGATCCGGAGACCGCCATCCGCAAGGAAGCCGAGGAAGAGCTGGGTTATCGCTTGAAGGATATCGAGCGGCTGTTTTCGCCCTATATGAGCCCCGGCAGCGTCACCGAACGGCTCTGGTTTTTCATCGCCCGCTATTCACCCGCCGACCGCATCTCGGCCGGCGGCGGCGCGCAAGAAGAGGGCGAGGACATCGAGGTTCTGGAAATGCCGCTCGACGAGGCGCTGGCCGGCATCGCCGATGGCCGTATCGTCGACGCCAAGACCATCATCCTGATCCAGCATCTGAAGCTCAATCCGATGCCTGCCTGAACGGCGCCGGTCCTCCTTCGCCAGGGCTTTCGGGTGGCCCGCCACCCGAAGCTCGAAGGGTGGTGCGGATGAAGGGACTCGAACCCCCACGCCTTTCGGCACTGGAACCTAAATCCAGGGCGTCTACCAGTTCCGCCACATCCGCATGGACCGGCAATCCCATGTGGCCATCATTCTGTCAATGTCAGAGACAAGATGTGGCCCAGCGACAAGATGTGGGGCAGGCCCCGAATGCTGGTTATTGGCTGGGATGCGAAGACTGTTGAAAATTGGCCTCGCCTGTGACAAAAGGCGTGTCAAATGTGACGGGACGCGACGATCCGCTTCTGCAGAATGTGATAAGAAGTAGGAAAAACAAGAACTTATTCACATTTTGGAACGCAGTTTGGGAGAGTTTGAGCCGGGTTTTCGGTCAAATCGCCAGGTTCCGTACCAAAAGCCATTCCCGGCAAGAATATACCGGCAGGCTGTGAACGGCAGAGGCCGTGGCAGTCTCATTGGTGAAAACAAAGGTTTTACGATGCAGGTCACCGAAACGCTCAACTCCGGTCTCAAGCGAGAGATCAAGATCACCGTGCCGGCCGGTGACATGGAAGCCAAGCTGATGGCGCGGCTTTCGGATGCCCGCAACAAGGTCCGCATCAACGGCTTCCGTCCAGGCAAGGTGCCGGTGCAGCACCTGCGCAAGGTCTATGGCAAGTCGTTCATGGCCGAAGTGGTCAACGAAATCCTCAACGATTCGACCCGTTCGATCATTACCGGGCGTGGTGAAAAGGCAGCCATGCAGCCCGAAGTCATCATGACCGAGGACGAGAAGGAAGCCGAGAAGATCCTGGCCGGCGGCGCCGACTTCGAATTCCGCCTCAACTACGAGATCATCCCGGCGATCGAGATCAAGGACTTTTCCGACATCAAGGTGACGCGCCAGGTGTTCGACGTGCCTGATGCCGAGATCGACGAGCAGGTCCAGCGCGTTGCCGAATCGGCGCGCAGCTACGAGCCGAAGACCGGCAAGGCCGCCAATGGCGACCGTGTCACCATCGACTATGTCGGCAAGATCGACGGCGAGGCCTTCAATGGCGGCGCCGGCACCGATCAGCCGCTGGTGCTAGGCTCGAAGGAATTCATCCCCGGCTTCGAGGATCAGCTTGTCGGCGCCAAGGCCGGTGACGAAAAGCAGGTCACCGTGACTTTCCCGGAAAACTACCAGGCGGCGCATCTGGCCGGCAAGGAAGCGACCTTCGATGTCACCGTCAAGGAAGTGTCCCAGCCCGGCGCGCTGGAAATCAACGACGAGACCGCCAAGAACCTCGGCCTGGAGTCGCTGGAGCGCCTGCGCGACGTCGTGCGCGGCCAGATCGAGAACCAGTTCGGCGCCATGACGCGCCAGAAGGTCAAGCGCCAGCTGCTCGACCAGCTCGATGCGGCTTATTCGTTCGAGGCGCCGTCGAAGCTCGTCGACGCCGAGTTCAACAACATCTGGGCGCAGGTCAATCGTGATCTGGAAGCAGCCGGACGCACCTTCGCCGACGAAGAGACGACGGAAGAAGAGGCGCGCGCCGAGTATCTGCGGCTTGCCGAGCGCCGCGTGCGCCTCGGGCTGGTGCTGGCTGAAATCGGCGAGAAGGCCGGCGTGACCGTATCGGACGAAGAGCTGCAGCGCGGCCTGTTCGAACAGGTGCGGCGCTATCCGGGCAACCAGCAGCAGGAAGTCTTCGAATTCTACCGCAACAACCCGGAAGCGTTGAACACGCTGCGGGCGCCGATGTTCGAGGAAAAGGTGGTCGACCATCTGCTCGGTCAGATTTCGGTCACCGACGTCAAGGTCAGCAAGGAAGAGCTGATGGCCGACGACGAAGAGGACGAGACCGCCGTCAAGGCGAAGCCGGCGAAGAAAGCCGCCGCCAAGAAGGCCGACGCCAAGACGGCCGACGACGCGGAAGAGCCCAAGAAGAAGGCCGCGCCGAAGAAGAAGGCCGCCGAATAACACCAGCGCTCCGCTGAAACAGGAAGGCCGCCCTCGAGGCGGCCTTTTTCGTTGCCAAACTGCAACAGCCGCCATGCTTCGCGAGCGACGGCCTGTGGCGACCAAGCTTTGATCATTATCTGCGCTTCTATTGCAAGCCGCTTGGTTGTTGGAGGGCGTGTTGAGACTGTTCGTCGAATTGGGACACGCTTCGGCAATCGCGCTGATCCTTATCTCGGTCTGCGGCATTGCCCAGGCCGGCACGGTGCCTGACAACTGGCGCTTCGGCACGAGTGAAGACGGCCTCGTGACGGCCTCGCTCTACGCCACCAACAAGCTGATCACCGGCGGCGGTGCCTTGAGCTACAGCCCGATCCTGACGATTGCCTGCCGGGCAAACGGCGAGCCGCATTGGACTGAATGGCTGCAACTGAACGACGCTGTTTCGGCCAGCCGCAAGATCACCATGTCGATTACGGTCGATCAGGAGAGCAAGTTCGACGAAAGCTGGTCGGTCGGGCCGCGCGGCCGGATGCTGGTGCGCGATGGCGCCGATGGCATCAGGCGCCTTGTCGCCGCGAACCGGCTCCAGCTTTCGTGGCGGTTCGGGCTGCTGGCGGGGCGCGGCGAGGCCGATTTCGACCTCGCCGGGTTCGGCGAAGCGGTCAGCCAGGTTGCCGGAAACTGCAACACCGATCCGCCGTGAACGACCATGAGGCGAAGGCGGCAACGGCCGAGCTCGCCGTTCCCGGTGATGCTGATCGGCTTCAAACCTTTGTTCTCATACATGTCGTCGCCTCAAAAACGCACTTTGGGGCGACATCATCAAACGGCGTTGCTGACCCAGCGGAGCACGTTGGTCCAAAGCCGCGCATAGCCGGGCCATTCGACAAAACTGTTCGGCAGCCAGTGCGGTCCGATGTCCGACGTCCAGACCAGCGTGCGCCCTTCGCCGTGACGCCCGGTGACCAGCAGCGGATGGCCGCCCTGGTCCTGCGGCAGCCGCGCCAGAACCTCGACATCGTCGCGATCGCGGGCGACGACCTCGTTGGCGCCGAGCAGCAGCGGCCATTCGCCCTCAATGCCGGCAAAAAGCGGATGGTCTCTTGAACCAGTGATCTCGGGACGAAAGCCCTCCGGAATTTCGAGCCGGTCATCATTGGGAAGGCAGGTCACCGGCAGCGCCTCCTCGACCGCCGTGCGATGCCAGCGCGCCTTGCCGTCAATGCCTTGGAAGCTGAAGTAACCGCCGATCATGATCAGGCCGCCGCCGGCCAGCGTCCAGTCGCGCAGGAGCTTGAGCCGGTTCGGCACTGTCTTGCCGTGCAGCCAGACATCGGGATGAAGCAGCAGCGAGTTTGCGCCAATGTCGGACAGGATGATCGTCCTGTATTGCGACAGCCCTTCCATGGTGAAAGGCAGCTTCTCGACGGCCTCATGAGCGGGCATGTAGTCGAGATCGAATTCGCTGTCCTTCAAGGCGTCGACCAGGGGCGTTGCCCCGAGATGGAAGGTGACGCTGGTCGAACCCCTTGTAGTGGGTCGCCGAACTCACCCAGCTTTCGCCGACAAGAAGGACTTTTGTCTTCGCCATGATCATGCTCTCCTGATTCCGCCAGTCGCTTGTTCTGGCCGGTTTCGCCCGCCCCGCTCTCTGGGATCGTGTGGTCGGGGTCGATCGGCGTTGGCGCCGGCCCTGCCACCTCAGATCAGCAGCAGGCCCTTCATGCTGGCATATCCCTTCCGCCCGATGATGATGTGGTCGTGCACCGCGATGCCCAGCCGCTTGCCCGCGTCGATGATCTCCTTCGTCATCTCGATGTCGGCGCGCGATGGCGTCGGGTCGCCTGACGGGTGATTGTGGACCAGGATAATGGCAGTCGCCGAGAGTTCGAGCGCCCGCTTGATCACTTCTCGCGGGTAGACAGGCGTGTGGTCGACAGTACCCGTCTGCTGCACCTCGTCGGCGATCAGCGCGTTCTTCTTGTCGAGGAACAGGATGCGGAACTGCTCGCGCGCCTCGAAGGCCATTGCTGAGCGGCAATAGTCGAGGAGCTGCTGCCAGGACGAGAGGATCTCGCGGCCGTGGACCTCGCCGCGTGCCATGCGCTGCGCCGTTGCGGCGAGGATTTTCAGGTCGAGTGCCACCGCAGGGCCGATGCCCTTGACCTCCTGCAGCAGGCCCACCGGGGCGCCAAGCACTTCGGCCAGCGTGCCGAAGCGTGCCAGCAGCGCCTTGGCCGCCGGTTTGGTGTCGGCACGAGGGATCAGGCGAAAGAGCAGAAGTTCCAGAAGTTCGTAATCGGGCAGGGCATCTGGACCCGCCAGGGCAAAGCGCTCGCGCAAGCGGTCGCGATGGCCGAGGTAATGCGGCTTTTCGTCGAGCGTCGCCTTGGCTTTCGCAGCAGGCCGCATCGGCGCTTCGGAGAAGAAACTCCGCTCGTCATCGTCGCTTGTGTTCCCCATACCCCGCCCACATTGCTCCGGCACAGACATTTAGAGCTGTTCTGGCCTGGATTGAAACAGTTCCGTTCTCCGATCGCGAGACGATCCACGGCAGATCGTGGCAGCCCACTGTCAGCCTAGGGCCTCCCTATACGGCAAGATGAAACCACGATTGCGCAACAAAACTTAACATCACTTAACGCATGCGGCCACTTTCACCTGACATGGTGACGCCATCGGAGGCTCTTTGCCTCGCTATACTGGAGCACGCATGTTCGCCAAAATTGACTCTGGACTATTTGCCGGCCGGGCATCTCTTGCGGTCATGGCAATCCTGCTTTCAGCCCATTCGGACGGCGCGCTGGCGGCAGACGCCATTGCGGTGAATTCCGACGATTTTACCCTGCCGCCCGAGCCTTCCCGTTTCGGGCGCTTCGAACAGAAACTGTCCGACTGGCACGTCGTGCTCGGCGGCGGCGCCATCATCGTCCCCAAATACGAGGGCAGCAATGAGTTCAAGATCATGCCGGTGCCTTTCGTCACGGCGACATTCCTCGACACGGTGACGATCGATCCGACTGGTGCCAACATCGCCGTTTATGAACAAGGACCGTTCGCCTTCAGCGCGCGGCTTGGCTATGAGATGGGCCGCAAGGAAGACGACTCCGACCATCTGCGCGGCTTGGGGGATGTCGACATGGGCGCGACGGTCGGCGTGAAGGCAGCGGCGAAGTTCGGTCCGGCCGAAATATTCGCGCAGCTGGATAAGACCATCGGCGGCAGCGATGGCCTGGAGGGCAGGGTGGGGATCGAGGTGACCCGGCCTCTGTCTCAATCGTTGATGATCGGCGCCAGCGCGTCCGCCGTGTTCGCCGACGAAAATTACATGCAGGCCTATTTTGGTGTCACGCCCGAGCAATCGGCTCGCTCGGGGCTGGCGCGCTATGATGCCGGCGCCGGTTTGAAGCGCGCCGATTTTTCGATTTCCGCCACATATATGCTCGACGAGAACTGGATGGTGCGCGGCGAAGCGGGGGTCGGCGTTCTCTTGGGTGACGCTGCCGACAGCCCCGTCGTCGTCGAAAAGATCCAGCCTTCAGGGATGCTTCTCGTCGGATATCGGTTCTGACGCCTACCCAAGGCACCAAATGCAAGCTGGACAAGCTCCGGAATGGCACAGCAACGGCACCAAAGCGATTTGAGCGCCGAATCCACGTCGGCAAGGCAAGGTTCGCGCATCCTCATTGTCGAAGACGATCTGGAGATCGCACGCATGCTGGGCGACACGCTCACCGACAACGGCATGACTGTGGAAATTGCCGAGAGCGGCGTCCAGATGAATGCCGCGCTTCGCACCCAGAAATTCGATCTCATCGTGCTCGATGTCATGTTGCCGGGCGAAAACGGTCTCAACATCTGCCGCCGCCTTCGTGCCGCAACCAACATTCCGATCCTGATGCTGACCGCGCTCGGCGAGGAAATCGACCGCATCTTCGGGCTGAAAATCGGCGCGGACGACTATGTGACGAAACCGTTCAGCGCGCGTGAACTGACGGCCAGGATACGGGCGCTGCTGCGCCGTACAGCCTATGATCCCGACGAGCGGGACTGGTCGAAGGTACTTCGTTTCAACGGCTGGCGCCTTGATCCCATACGCCGGCAATTGCATGACCCCAACAATGCGCGGGTGACGACCACGACGCATGAATTCGACCTGTTGCTTGCGTTTTGTCGCAACGCAGGCCGGGTTCTCTCTCGTGAGGAACTTCTGGGCGTAACCCATGCCGGGCTCGCGGGGCCGATCGAGCGTAGCGTCGATGTCCATATCAGTCGAATCCGCAGGAAGATCGAAAAGGATGCGCGCGATCCGGTGCTTTTGAGGACCGTTCGGTTGGGTGGCTACATCTTCACCGCGACGGTGGAGGAAGCATGAGGGATTTCATCCGCCGTTTCTTGCCACAGTCCGTGCGTGGGCAGTTTGTGGCAATCATTTTCATCGCGGTGATCGTGATCATGTTCGTCGGTTCGGTCGTCGAGAGTTTCATAGAGAACGCCGATCTTCCCGCCGCGGAAGATAACGCCGGGCGTGCGGCCGTTGTTGCTGCCTTGTTGCAAGAAACGCCGGCGCAGGCGCGTGGCGCAATTCTGGCGACAGCAAAGCGGGCCGGCTTTGATTTCGAGATATTGCCCAAGGACCGGATAACCGGCATTCCCCAGTCCTATCTGCAATGGCGAAGTGTCGAATGGCTTTTGCGTATCGACAGGGGGACGGTTGAGGGACGCTGGATAAGGATCGGCGGCCGATACGCGTTTGTCATCGACCTCGACCAGCAGGACGTCCTGGCCCATTTCGGCATGCCCGATTCCTGGCTGACATCGGGCCTCGTCCGTGCCTCGTTCTACAGGTTCATGGCTTTCATTGCCTTGCCCGTGCTGATCTGGCTGTTTGCGGTTTGGGCCGTGACGGATCCGTTGAAGCGCATCTCGGCGGCAGTCGGTTCGGCCGAGATCGAGAATGGCGACCAGCTCTTCGTCGAACACGGCTCCATTGAAATGGTGGGGTTGGCGCGCGCCCTGAACAGGATGAGGACGCGTATCCGCACGATGATCGAAAACCGCACGCGCATGTTGCGCAGCGTCAGTCATGATCTGCGCACGCCTTTGACGCGGCTGCGGCTTCGCGCCGAGCGCATGGATGATGGCCCAATCCGAACCGCAATCCTGTCCGATGTCCAGCACATCGAAATCTTGATCGATGAGACCCTTACCTACCTGCGCAACGATGTTTCGACGGAGAAGCTGCAGCGCTCCGATATTGCCAGCGTTCTGCAAACCGTCTGCGCCGAATTCTCCGATGTCGGATTTCCTGTCTCATATTCCGGGCCGGACCGGCTTCTGGGCTGGTGCAAGCCCAATGCATTGGCGCGTGCGATCGCCAATCTTTGCGACAACGGGGTCAAATTCGCTGGCAATGTCACGGTCGCCTTGACGGCGACCGGCACGGCGGCGCGCATCACGGTAGGGGACGACGGGCCGGGTATTCCGATGACGGCACGTGCCCGTGTTTTCGAACCATTCTTCAAGGAAGATGCGTCGCGCGGCATTGCGTCGAAGCATGGCTTCGGTCTGGGCCTCTCGATCGTTGCCGACATCGTCCAGGGGCACGGCGGCAGGATCGAATTGGAGGACAACCAGCCCAGCGGACTGGTCGTTACCATCGACCTGCCGAATGCCGCGGATGTGCAGTCGGCATAGACGGCCTCCCGCCGGCTAAGATGCGCTCTAAGCCGGCAGGCCGGGGCGATCGAGCTTTTTGGGCGACAGCGTGAAAATCTCGCACCCTGTGTCGGTCACGCCGATCGTGTGCTCGTACTGCGCCGACAGCGAGCGGTCGCGCGTTACCGCGGTCCAGCCATCCGACAGAACCTTCACGTGCGGCCTGCCCAGATTGATCATCGGCTCGATGGTGAAGATCATGCCTGGCCGCATCTCGACGCCTTCATTGGCGCTGCCGTAATGCAGGATGTTCGGCGCGTCATGGAACAACTGGCCGACGCCGTGGCCGCAGAAGTCGCGCACCACCGAGCAGCGCTCGCCTTCGGCAAAGGTCTGGATGGCGGCGCCGATGGCGCCGGTGCGGGCGCCCGGCCTGACCGCCGCAATGCCGCGCATCAGGCATTCATGCGTGACTTCGAGCAGCCGCTCGGCGGCGCGCTTGATCGTGCCGACCGGGTACATGCGCGAAGAATCGCCGTGCCAGCCGTCGAGGATGTAGGTGACGTCGATGTTGACGATGTCGCCATCCTTGAGCGGCTTGTTGTCGGGAATGCCATGGCAGACGACATGGTTGATCGAGGTGCAGGATGATTTCGTGTAGCCGCGATAGTTGAGCGTCGCCGGCAGCGCGCCGTGGTCCATGCCGAATTCGAAGACGAAGCGGTCTATTGCTTCGGTGGTGACGCCGGGCTGGACCATCGGCACCAGCTCATCGAGGCAGCGCGCGGTGAGATCGCATGCCTTGCGCATGCCGGCAAAGCCGTCCTCGCCATAGAGGCGGATCTGGCCGGTATTTCTGAGCGGGGCCGTGGCAGCGTCGAGATAGGTGACCATTTTGTCCGTGTAGCGGGTAGGGCCCTGCAGGAGAGCCGACGTGAAGATCTCCCCAGATTTGGCACTTGAGGGCAAAAGGTTCAAGGAAGAACTGCCCGATGCACCCGCACAGTTCGAGATATTCGCCTTGCATGGGCGGTTCAGCGACCCAAGTGACGACACATTTCTGGGCCAAAAGCCGGTCAAAGCAACTTTTGACGACGAACGGCGTTGCTGCGGTGGCGCCAGTTCGGGAGACAGGAAATGGACAGACTGCAATTCGAGGTGCCGGTGCGCATAGCGCCCGCGCCCGGCCTGCCGGTCGAGGAGATCTACGGCGTCGAACAGGCGCTCGATTTTCTCCAGGACTGGCCTGCGCGCCGTCAGGGCCCGATCTACCAGAAAGCCTTCAACGCCTGCTTTGGGGCCACGGTAGACGTGGTCAAGACCGAGGATGCTTGCCGGGCGTTCATGGCGTTTTGCCGGGCCAGCGGACTGATGGCCAGGGATATGATGACGCCGCGCAAGCGCGGGGGTGAGGCGAGGGCGCTCCAGGCCTAAGGGCCGCCGCCGTTTCGCCTGCCCCCCACTGCAACCAATGAAGCGCGTTTGACGCACAGGCGATGTCGCGAGCGTATCGTTGCGTCCCCGCACCCACGTCAGCGCCGTTAAGCTTCCGTTTCCACCTTCCCGGCTACGCCATTGCTTGTTGGCAATGGTTGATTCGTTGCGTCAGTCTCATGGTTCCGAAGATGTCCCCAGAAAAAATCCGTGCATTCCCGATCGACCGTCAGGTATTCTTGGTCAGAGAGGTTGCTGCCAAGCTCGGCAACCTGCATGGCGAGACCGCCACCTCGTTCTGGAGGGCCAAGGCGTCGGAGTTGCTCGATCTTGTGGTCGGCTCCGGCAGGGACAGAACAGCAGCCAGCGATGAAGTGCGCAGGTTTTTCCAAGCCGTGCAAAGAGAGATGTCGGCCGGGGTGGTTGCGGAGCCGATGCCGATTCTTTCCGCTTGAAGAAAATCCTGCACAGCTTTGGCTTCCCACTGCATTCTCCAATAGTGCGAGCAGCAATACATCGGTGTTTGCTGCCTTCGACGGCAAGTTCGCTGATCGGGTGCGAACCCATGGCTGCCTATCGCAGGCGGATGCTCTAGGACATCGATGCTCTCTCGCCGCCTCCCGCTGGCCCTAGCCCTTCTCGCTTGCCAGGAAGTGCGCTCGCGCGTTGATCAGCCAGCGAAGCACTTCTTTTTTGAAGCCAATGGACCACTGCTCAAAAATGCACCGAACTTTTTAGCCATTCGTTCATTTATGCGTGCTTTCTAATTTAAACCATGGCCTTGAATAGCTTCACCCGTGTTCGGCTTGTAATGGACGCCATGCGCCGGAGCACGGGCGCAAATGTCGCCACCATTTTTGCCCTCACCTTGCCGGTCGTTGTCGGCGCTGCGGGCTTCGGCGTCGAGACCTCCTATTGGTACTACAACAGCCTGAGATTGCAGGCGACGGCCGATGCAGCCGCCTATGCCGGAGCGCTCGAACAGATTTCGGGTTCCGACAAGCCGACGATCGTCGCGGCCGCGACCCAGTCCGCGGCGTCGAACGGGCTGGGCTCGGGCACGATCGTCGTCAATACGCCGCCCGCGTCCGGACCGAATACGGCGAAGAAAGCGGTCGAGGTGATCGTCGGCCAGAAGCTCGACCGGATGTTCACCCTGATCTTCACACAGGACAAGGTTCCCGAACAGGCGAGGGCGGTGGCCGTCATTACCGATGCCTCGAGTGCTTGCATGCTCGCGCTCGATCCGTCCGCGTCGCAGGCGGTGCTGTTTTCCGGCAGCACCAGCGTTAAGCTCACCGGCTGCTCGGTCATGTCCAATTCCATCGCCTCCGACGCCATCAAGCTTCAGGGCGCGGCCGGTCTGCAGGCCGATTGCCTGATATCGGCGGGCGGTGTCTCTCTCAGCAATCCCGTCACGACCGTCTGCGCGGCCCCGATCACCCAGGCACTGCCTGCCGGCGATCCCTTTGTCGACCTGCCGGCCCCGGTGGCCGCGACCCCTTGCCTGAACGACAACAAGGCGACGCTCGGTCCAGGCACCTATTGCAGCGGCATGAACCTGAAGGGCAATGTCACGCTTTCGCCCGGCGTTTATGTCGTCCAGGGCAATCTCAAGATAAACGCCAACGCGGCCATCACCGGCGCCGGGGTGACCATCTTCATGTCGGGCAGCTCGACCGTCAGCATGAATGGCAATGCGTCCGTGAAGCTCAGCGCGGCGACTTCGGGCACCTACTCAGGCGTTCTGTTCTACGGCGACAGGACCGGCATGAGTGCATCCAGCACATTCAACGGCACAGCGGACTCGCTTTTGACCGGGGCCATCTATTTCCCCAAGCAGCAAGTGAGCTATCTTGGCAACTTCTCGGGCAATGGCGGCTGCACCAGGGTCGTCGCAGATACGATTCAATGGTCCGGTAACTCAACCATCAATCAGGATTGCTCGAGCCTCGGAGTGCCCAACATTCCAGCCGCGCGGTCCGTGGCACTGTCCGAGTAGCTCCGTGGGGCGCCGGTCGATGCCGATCCTTGGCGATGATTCGGGCGTTGCGGCGGTCGAGTTCGCGATGGTGCTGCCCATTCTGTGCCTGGTGCTGCTTGGTATTCTGGACGGCTGGTCCTACATAACGAGTTCACTGTCGATGCGCGCCGGTGTGAAGACGGCCGCGAACCTGGTCATGAGCGGATCGACCGATGATGCGGCGACCCAGGCCCTTGCCATTGCGAGCTGGGAAAATCGGCCGGAAGACGGCCAGGTCACGCTAAGCCACATCCGTATGTGCGGGACGACCGTGGTCGACGCTTCCACCATGTGCAGTGGGCCGAAGGTGCCGTCGATCTATGTCCAGATACAGGCATCGGGCACCTGGGTGCCGCCAATTGCCTTCGGCGCCTTTGCCGCTCCCACCGTCATAGGTCACCAGGAGATGATCCGTGTCCGCTAGGGTAAGCGCGTTGCGGCGGGATCGATCGGGCGGGGCCGGGCTGGAGTTCGCGCTGATCGCCCCCTTCCTTGTCATGCTGCTGTTCGGAATATTCGCCTTTGGCTGGTCGATGCACTCGGTCTCCAGTGTTCGCTATACGCTGGAGACGTCAGCGCGCTCGCTGCAGCTTAAGAACACGCTGACCCAAGCCGACATTCAATCGATCGCCACGCAGAAATTGCAGGCCTTGGGGTTCAAGGACGTGAACGTCACGATCGCCATCGACCCGGTGAGCGGCGGCTTCCGCATGGCGCATCTGACCGCCGCCTATGCCTTCGTCATCGACTTCCCCTACTTCAGTTCCTTCCCGATCAACTACGCGACAACCGTTACCGTGCCGCTGCTTGGCAGCGGCTAGGCTGTGGCCTGATAACCTCGCGCGCTGGGGCTCTGCCAATGCACCGGTTTGGCGGTCGTGGCGCAAGCTTGGCACTCGGCCTGCTTTTTATGGCGCGGGGCTAGCTAATATATTCGTTAGTGCTAATATTAAGATTACGTTACGTCATGTCCGACCATCTGTCGGGTGCAATGTGGGGGTTCCAATGAGAGTGGCTGTATTGTGCGCGGCTGTTGTTTTCGCTGCGACCGGTGTCGCTGTTGCCAAGGAAAAGAAGGCGGCGGTCAGTGACGCTGCCGCCTTGTGTTCCACGAAACCGTCGGCCAAGAAGCCCGTTGCAAATCTGGACTGCGGTTTCACCGGAACCGCCAAATCGGAAGACAGCGGCGCAAAGGCAGAGCCGCGTCTCGGATACGACTCCAATCCGTGGATCATAACAGGCTTTTGACTTTGCACTGTCGGATGCCGGTTGAAGCGCTGAAGAGGGTCGTCTTGAGCGGCGCGCGACCCGTTCTCAGGTAGGCTCCCGCACGCAAACCAGGCAAATAAATACGGACTTGCCACTCCGGGCTTCGCCCCGTTGTCGCAATGCCGTGAAAGCCCAACTCGACCGTGCAATAAAAAGCCCGCCACGGGGGCGACCTGCGGCGGGCTCTTGGAGCGGCTACATCCCTTAGGAATCGACCACTTTGTAGCAGGATTATGACCCGTGTGGCCGCGTTGGCCTATGGTGTGATCGCGGAAGACTGCGCGTCAGTTGAAGAGAGCAGCAGAGAGCCAAGCGAAATTGCCGACATTGGGAGGGAGGTTTGCGCCAAACACAAATTTTTCTGGTACGCCCAAGGGGAATCGAACCCCTGTTACCGCCGTGAAAGGGCGGTGTCCTAACCGCTAGACGATGGGCGCGCTCAGACGAAGCGGCTTATACTGGCGTTGTGCGCAACCGGCAACCCGTCAGGTGCCACCTTGGACAACTTTTTTCCAGGCCTGCCAAATCAACGGTTTGCCGAGGGTTGGCAGGCTTTGATGATTAGCGGCGACACCCATCGTTTCGTCATCCACGGATCTTCGCGACGGAGCTGTGCACCTGCTCCGCCCGAGGATGACGAAGTTGGGGACGCTTCGGCCTATCTCGAATGTTCAGGAGGCTGGAACGATATTGCCGGAACGGCCTTGGCGGCTGACAGGCGTAGGCCGTCAAATAGCGCTGCTAGCCGTCACCGCCGCTGCGCCGGCGGCAGCGCCAGTTCCAGTCGCGCTCGGGGCCGACGTCGACGTGAACCGATTCTGTGTGGCAGTATGTGCCGACACCGCCGCGACCGGGCATGCTTCTGATGTAGCTCGCCAGTTCCCATTTCGAAACGCCGGGAACCTGGATGTCTGCGGCGGCGCAATACATGTGCAGCGAATTCTTGGCGCCGTTGGCGCGCCGGTTGCGGGCCGGGTCGCGATAGCCTGACGTCACCGTCATCTTGCGGCCGTAGTGGCCTTCGATCGTCTTCAGCACGCGCACCAGCGACGGTTTCAGGCAGGCCACATCGACGCTCTCGTTCTGCTTGAGCAGCCCGTTGGGCGCCAGCCGGGCCATGCCGGCGGCGGACGCAACCTGATAGGAGCCGCCCACTGGCCCCTCATCCTCGTTGAGGTCGACGTCGCTTTCGTCATCGAGGCCGGACTTGCGCTTGATCTCGAACAGGGCCGTCTGGCGCACGCCGGGCAGGGCATCGCTGCCGGTGATGTGACCGCTATCGCCACCGAGCGAAGCCAGTTGTACCGGCTTGGCCGTGGAATTGGCCGAGGCAAGCGTGATGATCGGTTTTGCCGCTGCTGGCGCCGCTTTTGCCTGCGCCGGGGGCTGCTCGCCCGTCCGGGCGTTGCTGATGAGGGGGGCTGGTGTCGCCGAGGCTGGCGTTGCGCCAAACATCGAGGCGAGGAAGCCTTTCTTCTTTGGTGCTTCGGCCTGCGGCATCTCGCCAGCCGTCACATAGACCGGGTTGTTCATGGCCGGAGCGGCAGCGGGCTTCGGCGCCGCCACGTCGCCGTCGGCCGCGGCAATCTGCTGGGCGACCGCATCGGTCTGCTGCGCGGTCTGTGCCTGCTGCGTCAGCGACTGCGGCGTGTTTCCAACGATGGTTTCGGCGCCCGCCGGCATGGTCAGCGGAAAGGCAGCTCCCGGTTTGGACACAGGCACATAGGCGACCTTTTCAGGCAGCGCCGTGTCGCTTGCCGTCATCACGGTCGTCTGCTCCGTCGTGACATCAGACGAATCGGAGGCGGCGATCGCCTTGCCGCTGGAGGCCGCGTTTACGTCCGATGCGGTGGCATTGTAGCCGGGCATTCCGACCGACATTGCCGGGTCGCCAGCCGAAGTGCAGGAGGCCAGAAGCAAGGAGCAGAGCGCTGCCACAATGGCGCGGCGTTCTCCCTTTGCGAGGCTCCATCCTGCTGATTTCAAAGTCAAATTCCCCCTCGATGTCCGGTCGGCATATCTTGGCGCGGCATGCATGCGTCGCTGCCAAGGTGACCTTTGTCTCCGATCCGGAAACGAGACCTGTGTCAAATCCGCAAGCCTGGAAGTATTTTTGCAGTGATTGCCGAATTACGGCCGCTTGATGGTTGACGACACCATTTCGCCCGCTTTTGGCGGCCCGTCAACTCACCACACATTACAGTCCGTTACACACGGACCTTCACATAGGTGCCCGGAGCATCACCCAAAGTTTTCATATGCTTGCCCGGTTTGCGGGCAGGCACGCGGGTGTTGTCCTTGGCCTCTATCCAGCCTTGCCAGTGCGGCCACCAGGATCCTGGATGGTCGGTGGCATTGGCTATCCACTGGCTGAAGTCGCCCGTCGGCGTAGCCCCGGTCCAATACTGGTATTTGTTGGATGCCGGCGGATTGACGACACCGGCGATATGGCCCGACCCGGCCATCACATACTCGACCGTGCCGCCGAAATATTTCGAGCCGAGGAACACCGAAAGCGCCGGCGCGATGTGATCTTCCTTGGAGGCGAGGTTGTAGACCGGGATGGTGATGTCGCCGAGCGAGACCGTGCGGCCCGCCAGTTCCATCGTGCCTTGCGAAAGGTTGTTCTCGAGATAGCAGTTGCGCAGGTAGAAAGAGTGGTTGGCTGCGGCCATGCGGGTGGAATCGGCATTCCAGTAGAGCAGGTCGAAGGGCAGGGGATCCTTGCCGCGCATGTAGTTGTTGACGACATAGGGCCAGATCAGGTCGCCTGAGCGCAGCATGTTGAAGGCGGTCGCCATCTTGGTGCCGTCGAGATAACCCTTTTCGCTCATCGACTTTTCCACTGCCGCGACCTGTTCTTCGTCGACGAACACCTTCAGGTCGCCGGCATAGGTGAAGTCGACCTGCGTGGTGAAGAAGGTCGCCGACTTGATGCGGTCGTCGCCCTCTTGCGCCATCAGCGCCAGTGCCGCCGCCAGGAGCGTGCCGCCGACGCAATAGCCGATCGCGTTGACGTCGCGTTCGCCGGTGGCCTTCTCGACCGTGTCGAGGCCGTATTGCAGACCCTCGCGGATATAGGCTTCCCAGCTCTTGGTGCCGTGGCGCTCGTCCGGATTGACCCAGGAGATGACGAACACGGTGTGGCCCTGTTCAACCGCCCAGCGAATGAAGGATTTCTGCGGGTTCAGATCGAGGATGTAGAATTTATTGATCCATGGCGGGCAGATCAGCAGGGGCCGCTTGAGCACCGTCTCGGTCGCCGGTTCGTACTGGATGATTTCGGCGACGTCGCTGCGGCCGACCACCTTGCCGGGAGTGGTGGCGATGTTCCTGCCGATCTCGAAGGGCGAGTAGTCGGCCTGCCGCAGCTTCAGGTCGCCCTTGCCGGCGGCGATGTCCTCGGCCAGCATCTTCATGCCGCGCACCAGGTTTTCGCCGTTCGAGGCGACGGTTTCGCGGAACAGTTCCGGATTGGTCAGGATGAAATTCGACGGCGAGATGGCGTTGGACACCTGCTTGACGTAAAAGCCGGCCTTGTGGCGGGTGTGCTCGTCAAGACCTTCGGCGTGCTCGACCAGATCGGCCGCCCAGCGCGAGGTGACGAGATAGGCCTGCTTGAGGAAATCGAAGAAGGCGTTGCGGCCCCATTCCGGGTCGAGGAAGCGTTTGTCGCCGCGCTCCGGCTTGACCGCGTCTTCGGTGTCTTGCGCGGCGTTGCTGGTGCGCTGAATGGCGTTGGCCCAGACTGTCATATAGCCGGAGAACAGCCGCGTCTGCGCTTCCAGCGCGCGCTGCGGATCGGCAAGCCAGTATTCGCTGAGCTTGGAAAAGGTCTTCACCATATCGACGACGGGCTCGGCCACATGGTCGCGCACGTCGCCTTTTTCGCGCGGCTCGGCCCAGGCGGAAGCGGCCTTGCCGGCCTGCTCGATCATGCGCGCCATGTTCAGGGCGAAGCGTTCCGGGTCCTTCACCAGATATTGCTCGACGGTCGAAGGCTGGTCATCTTCCGCTTTGCCCGAATCGGGTGTTTTGGACATGGTTGGCGGGGTTCCTCCCGAGGCCTTTTCTTGACATATTAACATGGGACATCCGACCGGGCCAATCTCGCTCTACCTCGGCTGCCAAGGAAACAATATGACGATTAATATTGGCGAGACTGTTTTTTTCGGTGCCGGACGTTTTTGCCGCATCGGCGCGGCGATCGTCCTCATCGGCATTGCCGGGTGCTCGAGCACCAACACGAATGGCCCGACGCCTGTCGCTGTGGGTGCGGGACCGAAGGACACCGGCACCTTCCCGAACCTGAACATCAAGCCGCAAGTGGCGGCGCCGCAGTTCACCGAAGCCGAGAAGAACGCCAAGCTCGCGCAATTGAAGGCGGATGAGAATGCGCAGGCGGCAAAGGGCGGCGGCCCCAAGGTCGCCAACCAGGCGGCGCTGACGGATCTGGCCAAGAAGCATGGCGACGAAACGCTGAAGCAGATCGAAGCCAAATGCGACCCCGCCCTCGACCCTACCTGCAAATAAGTATATAGCGCGCGCCCAACACCCCTTCGCTGTCTGGAACTGCCATGGAAGAATTTCACAAGGTTCGCCGGCTTCCGCCTTACGTGTTCGAGCAGGTCAACCGGCTCAAGGCCAGCGCCCGATCGCGCGGCGCCGACATCATCGACCTCGGCATGGGCAATCCGGACCTGCCGACGCCCAAGGCTATCGTCGACAAATTGTGCGAGGTCGTGCGCGACCCGCGCACGCATCGCTATTCCTCGTCGCGCGGCATTCCGGGCCTGCGCCGCGCCCAGGCCGCCTACTATGGCAGGCGCTTCGGCGTGAAACTCAATCCCGACACGCAAGTGGTGGCCACGCTTGGCTCGAAGGAAGGCTTTGCCAACATGGCGCAGGCGATCACCGCGCCCGGCGACGTCATCCTGTGCCCGAACCCGACCTATCCGATCCATGCCTTCGGCTTTATCATGTCGGGCGGCGTCATCCGCTCGCTGCAGGTGGAGCCGGACGACGGTTTCATCCCGGCGCTCGAGCGCGGTGTCAAGCATTCGATCCCGAAGCCGCTGGCGCTGATCCTCAACTATCCGTCGAACCCGACAGCGCTGGTCGCCTCGCTCGATTTCTACAAGGATGTGGTCGCCTTCGCCAAGAAGAACGACATCATCATCCTGTCCGACCTTGCCTATTCGGAGATCTATTTCGACGGCAATCCGCCGCCTTCGGTGCTGCAGGTGCCTGGCGCGATCGACGTTTGCGTCGAATTCACCTCCATGTCGAAGACCTTCTCCATGCCCGGTTGGCGCATGGGCTTTGCCGTCGGCAACGAGCGGCTGATCTCGGCGCTGACGCGGGTGAAGTCCTACCTCGATTACGGCGCCTTCACGCCGATCCAGGTGGCGGCGGCACACGCGCTCAACGGCGACGGCGCCGACATCGCCGAGGTGCGCGACATCTACCACAAGCGCCGCGACGTGATGGTCGACGCCTTCGGCCGCGCCGGCTGGACCATTCCGGCACCGGCGGCATCGATGTTCGCCTGGGCGCCGATCCCGGAGCCGTTCAAGCATCTCGGCTCGCTCGAATTCTCCAAGCTGCTCATCGAACATGCCGACGTGGCCGTGGCGCCCGGTGTCGGCTTCGGCGAGCATGGCGACGAATTCGTGCGCGTTGCTCTGGTCGAGAACGAGCACAGGATCCGGCAGGCGGCGCGCAACATCAAGCGCTTCCTGTCAACCAGCGCCAAGCAGCCCAACAATGTCGTGCCGCTCTCCGCTCACCGGTAAGCTTGCCGCACGCAAATTCGATCTGACTTTGAGGGACGTCGCCGGACATGGCTGAAGCATTGCGTGTTGGAATTGCCGGCCTCGGCACGGTCGGTGCATCGGTGGCGCGCGTGCTGCGCGACAAAGCGGTGGAACTGACCCGCCAGTGCGGCCGTGACGTGATCGTCACCGCCGTCTCGGCGCGCGACCAGAAGCGCGATCGGGGCGTCGATCTGAGCTCTGCAAAGTGGTTCGACGATCCGGTCAAGATGGCCCAGACCGCAGAAATCGACGTGTTCGTCGAACTGATCGGCGGCGACGAGGGCCCGGCGCGCTCATCGGTGAAGACGGCACTCGAAGCCGGCCGTCACGTCGTCACCGCCAACAAGGCGCTGCTGGCCAAGCATGGCGTGGCGCTGGCCGAGATCGCCGAGAAGAAGGGCGTGCTTCTGAACTACGAGGCGGCGGTGGCGGGCGGCATTCCCGTCATCAAGACGATGCGTGAGGCGATGGCCGGCAATTCGGTCACCCGCGTGTTCGGCATCCTCAACGGCACCTGTAACTACATCCTGACCCGCATGGAGGCCGAGGGCATCTCGTTCGATGCTTGCCTGAAGGACGCGCAGCGGCTGGGCTATGCCGAGGCCGATCCGACCTTCGATATCGAGGGCCACGACACGGCGCACAAACTGTCGATTCTGACCAGCCTTGCCTTTGGCACCAGGATCGCCGCCAACGACATCTACATGGAAGGCATTTCCAACATCACCCAGGCCGACATCCGCGCGGCCGCCGATCTTGGCTACCGGATCAAGCTGCTGGGTGTCGCCCAGCGCACCGAGAGCGGCATCGAGCAGCGCGTGCATCCTACCATGGTGCCGACCGCATCGGTCATCGCGCAGGTGCATGGCGTCACCAATGCGGTGGCGATCGAGACCGACATTCTGGGCGAGCTGCTGCTGTCCGGCCCCGGTGCGGGCGGCAACGCCACCGCATCGGCCGTCATCGGCGACATCGCCGACATCGCCAAGAGCCGGCCAGGCTTCCAGCATGGTCCGGTCTTCGGCCGGCCGGCCAAGGAGCTGAAACCCTACAAGAAGGCGCAGATGCGCAGCCATGCCGGCGGTTATTTCATCCGGCTGACCGTGCACGACCGCATCGGCGTGTTCGCGGCAATCGCCAAGCGCATGGCCGACAATGACATCTCGCTGGAATCGATCGTCCAGCACGCAGTCAACGGCGAGGCGGCGGCACAGAAGACGGTGATCCTTGTCACCCACGAGACGACGGAGGCCGCCGTGCGCAAGGCGGTAGACGGCATCACCAAGGACGGACATCTGACCGACAAACCGCAGGTCATCCGCATCGAACGGGCAGGGTAGCTTTGTCCGACAGTCGCGCGGGACAAGAATTCCGCAGGCATTGAGGTCCGGTCTGGAGGCAGGCAGCCGCCACAGACCGGAACGAATTCGCGTCGACGCCGTTCTCTTGGTCACCAACCAGAGGAACCGCTTCATGGCTGACACCAACAAATCCGACACCCCCGATATCGACGACGTCCAGAAGACGCTGGAAAAGCAGATTGCCGAACTGCGCAAAGAGATCACCAAGATCAACAAGAGCATTTCGGCGCGGGGCGCGGAGATGTTCGACGACGCCAGCGAACAGGCGTCCGAGTTGTACGACACCGCGGCGAACCGCGCTTCGCGTACGGCGCAACAACTGCGCAGCCAGGCCCAGGCTGTTTCGGAAGTCGCGCGCGAGAATCCTGGTACGACGACAGCTTTGGTCGGCGTGATCGGCCTGCTCGGCTTTCTGGCCGGCTTCGCCATTGCTCAGTCGACGAACGATACCTCCCGCCGCTGGTATTGACCGCAGCGCAATAGGGCCGGGCTTCCGGCCTTTTCTATTGTTTTCAGCAAATCACTTTTAAGGAGGACACCATGGCTTCGTCAGCGTTGATCGGCATCCTGATCACATTCCTCGTCATCATCCTCGTTCTCTATCTGGTTCAACGCCTGCCGCTCGATGGCCGGATGAGACAAATAGTTCAGGTCATCGTCATCATCATCGGCATCATTTCGCTGCTCAAATACCTCGCGGTTTTTTAGGCCGCGAAGGCCGCCATTCTCACCGTTTTAAGACTGGCCCGGCGCGTGGCGATCGGGCCGGTCGTGTTTCAAGACGTAGTTTAATCGATTGATATTGTTGGATATTCGATAATATTCGTGGCAGGTCTTGCCGTTGTCATGCTCGTTTGACAAAACAGGCCCGCCTCCGGCGGGAGGCCGCATTGCCAACGAGGAAATCACCAGATGAATGTGGCCCAGAACATCGTCGCCGGCCTTGACCGGATACTCACCATGGAACTGGTGCGCGTCACCGAACGGGCCGCCGTCGCGGCCGCCAGGCTGCGTGGGCGCGGCGACGAAAAGGCGGCCGACCAGGTCGCCGTGGATGCCATGCGCCAGGAACTCAACCGGCTTTCCATCAGGGGCACGGTGGTGATCGGCGAGGGCGAGCGCGATGAAGCGCCGATGCTCTATATCGGCGAAGAAGTCGGCTCCGGCAAAGGTCCGGCGGTCGATATCGCGCTCGATCCGCTCGAAGGCACGACGATCTGCGCCAAGAACCTGCCCAATGCGCTCGCCGTCATCGCCATCGCCGAAAAGGGCAGCCTGCTGTTTGCGCCCGATGTCTACATGGACAAGATCGCCATCGGTCCGGGCTATGCGGACGGCGTCATCGATATCGATGCCTCACCGGCCGAAAACATCGCCAGCCTCGCCCGCGCCAAGGGCGTGGCTATTTCGGACATCACCACCTGTATCCTCGACCGGCCACGTCATGCCAAGCTGATCGATGCCGTGCGCGCCACGGGTGCCGCGATCCGGCTGATCGGCGACGGCGATGTCGCCGGCGTCATCCACACCACGGATCCGGAAGAAACCGGCATCGATATCTATCTCGGCACTGGCGGAGCACCCGAGGGCGTGCTGGCCGCCGCCGCGCTGCGCTGCACCGGCGGCCAGATGCAGGGCAGGCTGATCCTCGACACACCGGAAAAGGTTGCTCGCGCGGCAAAGATGGGTATTTCCAATCCGAAACGGGTCTATCGGACGGAGGACATGGCGCGCGGCGATGTGCTGTTTGCGGCCACCGGTGTCACCGACGGCAACATGCTGGCTGGCGTCAAGTTCGGCCACAATTACATCACCACCCACACGATCGTGCTGCGCTCGTCGTCGCGGACGGTGCGCGAGATCAAGGCACGCCATCAGGACCTGGATAAGTTCTGACGCTTGCTTGCGAAGCCACCTTGCAATTGTTAGCCATTCGGGCGCACCCGATATTGGCTGCAAGGATTTGACGATGAAACCGTTCGACTGGCACGCGGATCCGATCTCGCGCGCCACCGCCATCACGCAGTCTTATCGCAACACCCAGAATGTGCGTCGCTTTCTCATCCGGGAATGCAGCGACGCATTCAGCTTCGACCGGCCTTTCATGGCCTGGCTCAAGGACGGTGTGGAAACGACGATGGGCGATGCGGCCGACGAATGGCTTCGGCGCCAGGCTGAAAAGCGGAAAGCGCAGTTTTCTTGACACTTCCCGGACGGCGCACACCGTGAATCGCTTGGCTTTGCCTGCCTTTGGCCTATAGAGCGTCGCATGAACGTGACACGCTTTAAATCGTTGCCAATGCAGGTCGTCGCCCCAAAACCGCTGCGCACTTTTGGGCGACATGCACTATCGTGCGGCCAACGATGAGTTGGCAAAGCGTATGACCGGCGAAAAGCGCCTCTTCCTCGATGTCAGGCAGTCGGTATCAGGGGTTTCCTGGGAGCACCGGCTGACCGAGCGGCAGGACATGATCGCGCTCGCCATCGCGCAAGGCTACGGGGTACCCGATATCGTAGCACGGGTGCTTGCCGGCCGCGGCGTCACCGCCGAGCAGACCGAGCGGTTTCTCGATCCGACGATCCGCGATCTTCTGCCGGATCCGGCATCGCTGACCGACATGCACAGGGCGGCGGCCCGGATCGCCGCCGCGGTGATGGCCAGGGAAAAGGTGGCGATCTTCGGCGACTATGATGTCGACGGCGCCGCCTCGTCGGCCTTGCTGAAGCGGTTCCTCACGCATTTCTCGGTGCCGTCGGAAATCTACATCCCGGATCGTATTTTCGAGGGCTATGGCCCCAACCCCGACGCCATGCGCGAACTTGTTTCGCGTGGCGCGACACTGATCGTCACCGTCGATTGCGGCACCAACAGCGCCGCTTCCATCGATGCCGCCAATGAGGCCGGGGCCGATGTCGTGGTGCTCGACCACCACCAGGTCGGCGGTGCCTTGCCGGCGGCAATCGCTGTCGTCAATCCCAATCGCGACGACGACCTTTCCGGGCAGGGCCATCTCTGTGCCGCCGGCGTGGTCTTCCTCGCCCTTGTGCAGACGGCCAGGATCCTGCGTAGCCGCATGGCCGATGCTACGCCGCCGGACCTGCTTTCGCTGCTCGATATCGTGGCATTGGCCACCGTTTGTGACGTGGTGCCGCTGACCGGCGTCAACCGTGCCTTCGTGGTCAAGGGGCTGCAGATGGCGCGCCAGCAGAAGAACGAAGGGCTCGCGGCACTGGCACGGGTGTCGCGCATCGGCGAGCCGATCAGCACCTTCCATCTGGCCTATCTGATCGGCCCGCGCATCAATGCCGGCGGACGCATCGGCGATGCCGCACTTGGCAGCCGGTTGCTTGCGACCGACGACCCGGTCGAGGCGCGCACCATTGCCGAGACGCTCGACCGGCTCAACCAGGAACGGCAGCTGATGGAGCAGGAGATGCTCGCGGCGGCGCGCGCCGAGGCCGATGCGGAGCTCGCCGGCGGCAATGGCCCGGCTATCGTCGTCACCGCCAGCAACAGCTGGCATCCGGGCATCGTCGGTTTGCTCGCCTCACGGCTGAAGGATCATGCCCGCCGGCCCGCCTTCGCCATCGCCTTCAACGCCAACGGCATCGGCACCGGCTCGGGCCGCTCGGTCTCGGGTTTCGACCTCGGCCGGCTGGTGCGCGAGGCGGCCATTGCCGGTCTGATCGTCAAGGGTGGCGGGCATGGCATGGCGGCGGGCATCACCGTCGAGCGGGCGAGGCTTGGTGAGCTCAGGGCGTTTTTCGAAGAGCGGGCGGCAGCCGACGTGTTTCGCCTGCAGGGCGAGGAAAGCCTGGCCATAGACGGTGCGCTTGCCGCTGAAGGCGCGACACTCAGCCTGCTCGACGCGCTGGAACAAGCCGGACCTTTCGGTGCCGGGCACGTGGCCCCTGTTTTCGCGTTGCCGCGCCACCGGTTGGCCGATGCGCGGCCGGTCGGCACCAATCACATCCGCGTCGAGCTGCAATCGGAAAGCGGCGGCCGGATCCAGGCGATCGCCTTTCGCGCCGTCGATACCGCGCTTGGCGAATTCCTGTTCAAGAACCGGGGCAAGACAATCCACGTCGCCGGTTCGCTCTCAGGGAATTACTGGAACGGCAACCGCACCGTTCAGTTTCGTATCACCGATGCGGCTCGTGCGTAGGTTTTGATCAGGCGAGAACTGTCTGCAGCCGGGTCAGTTCGCCGATCTGCGCCATCGTCGCCTGATAGCCGAGATTGATCGCCTCGTCGGCGCGGTGGAACTCGGTCAGGCCGATATGGCTGAGCTTCGGCTGTAGCGACATGTCTGGCGGATCGCCGGCAAGTCTTGCGCGCGAAATGCGGTCCTGGATGATGTTGAAGGCCTCGACCATGACGCCGGTGATGCCGAGCCGGGTCTGATGCGACTGGTGTTCGGGATCGCCATGTCCGGCCCTCGGCGCGTCCTTTTCGACGACCAGTTCGCCAGCGCTGTGCTTGATGACGGCGGCACGGCCGAACAGGTCATAGTGAAGGTTGACCGCCACGACGAGCGGCTGCTCGTAGGCGCGGCAGACCGAAACCGGTACGGGGTTGACCAGAGCGCCGTCGACCAGCACGCGGCCGTTGCAATTCACCGGCTCGAACACGCCGGGAAGCGCATAAGAGGCGCGCATGGCGGTGATCAATGAGCCGCTCGACAGCCAGATTTCGTGGCCCGTGCGGATTTCGGAAGTGACCGCGACGAACGGCTTGGCAAGGTCCTCGAAACGAATGCCGGCCATGTGCTCGCGCAGCCTTGCATCGAGTTTCATGCCGCCGAACAGGCCGCTGCCGCGTAAATTGAGATCGAGCAGGCCGAAAATGCGGCGCTTGGTCAGGCTGCGGGCGAATTCTTCGAGCTCGTCCAGTTTGCCGGCGAGATAGCAGCCGCCGACCAGCGCGCCGATCGAGGTGCCGGCGATCATCGATACTTCGATGCCGGCTTCATCCAGCGCGCGCAGCACGCCGATATGCGCCCAGCCGCGGGCGCACCCGCCACCCAAGGCGAGCGAAATGCCTGTTTTCTTTTGGGAGTTCGTTTCGGACGCGCCGCCTGACGAGGACAGGCCGTTGGCCTCCCTGACATCTGGTCTGTTACGCAATGACGCCCACTCGAGCATCATAATCTCCCTTGTCCCACGGCTACTATACGAGCGGGGCGTATCGAAATGATGAATCTGTGTCGTTGGTGTCAGGCAGAAGGTTCAAGCTGTTGGTTTCCGATACGTGTTTTCCGCATCGAACAGCGGCTTGCTGCCGTCGATGGCAAGCGTCCCTTTGCCGTCGACCAGCCCCACCGTCCGATAAAAGCATGAACGCCGGCCAGTGTGACAGGTTGCGTCGTGGCCCAACACTTTGACGCGCAACCATATGGCATCCTGGTCACAATCCGTGAGCATCTCGACGACATGCTGAAAATTGCCTGATGTTTCGCCCTTTTTCCAAAGCGCGCTGCGCGAGCGCGACCAGTAGTGGGCGATGCCGGTCTCAAGCGTCAGCGCCAGTGCTTGCGCGTTCATATGCGCAACCATCAACAGCATGCCGTCCGCGGCGTCTGTCACGACGACCGTGACCAGCCCGGCTGCATCGAAGCGCGGCGAAAACACCGCGCCTTCCTCGAGAGCCTTCTTGTCCGACGGAGCTTTTGGAAATTCCAGTGCCGACATCGCCGGTCCTTATTTTGATGGCCGGCGAGGGCCGATCAGACCCCGCCGCCGCGCACCATGGTGACGAAACGGACCTGCTCTTCGGGCGTGTCCTTGAAAACGCCGGTGAAGGTCGAGGTCAGCGTGGTTGATCCCTGCTTGCGGATGCCGCGCATGGCCATGCACATGTGCTCGGCCTCGATCATGACGGCGACGCCGCGCGGATTGAGCACGTCCTGGATGACGCCGGCGATCTGCGCCGTCAGCGCCTCCTGGGTTTGCAGGCGGTGGGCGAAGATATCGACGACACGCGCGATCTTGGACAGGCCGACGACCTTGCCGTCCGGAAGATACCCGACATGCGCCTTGCCGATGATCGGCACCATGTGGTGCTCGCAATGCGAATGGAATGTTATGTCCTTGACGATGACCAGGTCATCGTAGCCGGCGACCTCCTCGAAGGTGCGGCCGAGCTCGTCGGCCGGGCACATGTCGTAACCACCGAACATTTCGCGAAAGGCCTTTGCCACCCGCTTCGGCGTGTCGACCAACCCTTCGCGGTCCGGATTGTCGCCGGTCCAGCGCAAAAGCGTGCGCACGGCGGCTTCGACTTCGGCTTCGCTTGGCCGGTCGGTGACCGGCTTTTCCATATAGGCTGACTGTGGCATGAGCTTCTTGATGACGGCATCCATAAAGGCGTCTCCCGTAGTCCCTCTCGGCGGAGGAACGAGTTGAACGGACCACGACCTTTCGGTGTCGGAAACTCGCCCCGTTTCCAGCCCCGTAAGCGGCGTGAACTTCCCGGCAAGGACATTGGCTTTCGTCGTTCTTGTCGATACCGGACTGCCAGCATTATATAAGGTCATAGCGAGCGAAAGGAAGACACGACAGCGGCAATCGCTGTTCGCTTGGCGGCGACGGATTGGAAAATTATGATAAACGACGTCTACAACGCGAAAATTCTCGGTTTTGCCGGAAACATCGCCCGCATCGGCCGTCTCGATCATCCTGACGCGACCGCCAAGGCGCACTCCAAGCTATGCGGTTCGACCGTCACCGTCGACCTCAAGATGCAGGACGGCGTCGTCACGGACTTTGCCCATGACGTGAAGGCCTGCGCGCTCGGCCAGGCGTCGTCATCGATCATGGCGCAGCATGTCGTCGGCGCGAGTGCCGAGGAATTGCGCGCGGTGCGCGACTCCATGCTGAAGATGCTCAAGGAAAATGGCGCCCCGCCGGACGGCCGCTTTGCGGATCTCAGATATTTGGAGCCGGTGCGCGACTACAAGGCGCGGCACGCTTCGACCATGCTGACTTTCGATGCCGTGGTCGACGCGATCGGCCAGATCGAGAAGAAGCGCGCCGAAGAAGCGGCCTGACCTTGGGATTTGGCCGTCCACGGTGCGCAGGCTTCGCGCAGGCGCCCAAATCTTTGCTGCCACTGCTTGGCATTTGGCGGGACAGGAACCGGGCCAGAAGGGTTTAAACCTGCGCTTCCAGCGCCCGCCTGCTTTCGGCAAATTCGCTTCTGAGCCAGTCGGCGAACGCGGCGACCGGCTCCGAGAGGTCGTGCAGGTTTCTGGCCACCAGCCAATAGGCGCCGGATGCGACGTCGATGTCGAACGGCTTGACCAGCGCGCCGGATGCGATTTCCCCGCCGATCTGCAACAGATCGCCCAATGCCACGCCATGTCCGAGCAAGGCGGCCTGCTTTGAAAGCGACGCATCCGCCAGCATCGGCCCGCGCGCGGGCACGGCGTCGGCGGGCACGCCGGCCGCTTCGAACCAGCGCACCCAGCCCTGGCGGTTCTCCTCGTGCAAAAGCGTGTAGCGGCCAAGATCGATTGGCTTCCTGAGGGCAGGGCCAGAAGCAAGCAGCGCCGGCGACAGGACCGGCGAATCGACCGTCGAGGCAAGCCGCTCGGCCTGGCTGCGCGGCCACGAGTCGGCATGCGCGCTGAAGCGCAAGGCAAGCTCCGGCTGATCGCTGCGGAACTCGATCAGCCTTGGATCGACTTCGAGGGAGACGTCGATGTCGGGCCGCAATTGGCGAAACCGGTTGAGCCGGGGAACCAGCCACACGGAGGCAAGCGACGGCTCGACACTGACGCGGACCACGGACTGTGCCGGTGTCGCCACCAGATCGCCAAGCAAGGTATCGATGGCGTCGAAACTTCTGACAAGCTGATCCAGCAGACGCCGGCCGGTGTCGGTCAGTTCGACTCGTCGATGGTGACGTTCGAACAAGGGTCGATGCAGGAAGATTTCGAGCTCGCGGATCTGCCGGCTGATCGCCGCCTGCGAGACGAAAAGCTCCTCGGCGGCCCGGCTGAAGCTCAGATGCCGGCCCGCCGCCTCGAAGCTCCTCAATGCCGTCAGCGGCAGGCGCCCACGCTTCATTTCGCATAGCCCAGGATTATCCGAAGTGGAAATTATACTCGTTTGAAGGCGAAGGCCAGCGGCGGTCTAATCCATGTCGAAGGAGGCCGACCATGATCCAGTTGCTGAACATTTTTGGCGATGTCATGCGGATCGCGACGTTTCAATGGCGTGACGAAAAGCAGCATTCAAAGCGCCGCGAGGAGCCGGCCAGTCGTGACCGCTGGGCGCCGTCGGCTGACAGGCAGCCGTTTCGCCGTTCCCGTCCGTGATGGCGGGGGCGCGCAAGGAGCGGGGATTGCGTTCTCCGGCAGAAGTCCACATCTATCGCCTGGGAAACGCGATACGGAGACTGTGGTGCGCGACCAGCATGGGCATGCGCATATAGACGGGTCGCAAAAACGCGGCCGCAACTGGCCCGGCCCCTGGCGCAAGACGCCAGGCCGTCTCCTCGGCACGTCGCTCGTGCGCCTCTACCAGCTGACGCTGTCGGGCTTTGTCGGCAATTCCTGCCGGCATCTGCCGACCTGTTCGGAATATGCGCATGAGGCGATCGCCCGCCATGGCCTGTGGGCCGGCGGCTGGATGGGATTCTTCCGCGTGCTGCGCTGCGGGCCATTCGGCACGCATGGCATAGACCTGGTGCCGGAGGCGCTTGCGGATCGCTATCTCTGGTTCATGCCCTGGCGGTACTGGCGGATCGGCAGCAAGCGCGGCAAAGCGCAGGAATGATGGCCGGGGGAGAGCAGGTTTACGATCCGGTAGGGTTAACAACAGCCTGCACAAAGACTGCGCATTTGAGACAAAATCGAGACAAGAGACCCCGCTAAGCCGCTCGCGAACCCCCTTCTGGAGCGAGCAGAAAATGCGCAATTTCGACCGTCTTCCCTTCATCTTTGCCGGGATCCTGTTCCTGCTCGCCTGGCTGCTGGGATTTCCGTTGCGCGCGCAATCGGCGCCGCTGGGGGATTTGCAGTGCACGGTGATCGCCGATGCGGCGAGCGGCAAGACGCTTTACCAGGACGGAGTGTGCGACCAGCGGTTCAGCCCGGCCTCGACGTTCAAGGTGCCGCTGTCGCTGATCGGCTATGACAGCGGGATCCTGAGCGACGAGCATACGCCGGCGTGGGACTACAAGCCGGAGTTCAAGGCGGTGAAGCGGGACCAGAAGACCGTCGATCCGGTGATCTGGGAACGGGATTCGATCGTCTGGTTCTCCCGTGAAATCACCAGTCGGCTCGGGCCGGAAAAATTGGCTGGCTATGTCTCCAAATTCGGCTACGGCAATGCCGATGTTTCCGGCAATCCCGGCAAGAATGATGGTTTGACCCAATCCTGGATAAACTCCTCGCTCAAGATCACGCCGGTCGAGCAGGTCGATTTCCTGCGCAAGCTGCTGGCCCGCAAGCTGCCTGTCTCGGCCAGGGCCTACGACATGACATCAGCCATCATCCCGACCTTCCAGGCCGGAGGCTGGACGGTGCAAGGCAAGACCGGAAGCACCAGGCTGCGCAACGATGCCGATAAGGTTCAGGACAAGCGCTCGCTTGGGTGGTTCGTCGGCTGGGCGAACAAGGATGGCCGCCAGATCGTCTTTGCGCGCCTTGTCGTCGACACCAATCGGACCGATATGCCCAAAGGCCTCAAGACCCGAGCCGCGTTCCTGAAGGACCTGCCGCTGCTCATCAAATGAAGTCTGACATTTGAGCCGGGCTTTACGGCGGCGGAATCTGTCCATAAAAGACAGCCGCTGCCGGACGCATCCGGCCTACTCTTTGCATGTCGTACCCCCAAAACCGCCCACACATTTTTGGGCGACATGCATTTCAACCACCCGCGCTCGTTTGCGGGACTGGATAGGAGATATACATGCTGAATTCCGTTTCCCTGACATTTCCCGATGGCTCCGTCCGCGAATACGACGCGGCGATGACCGGTGCGGGCCTCGCCGAATCGATCTCGAAGTCGCTGGCCAAGAAGGCGGTCGCCTATGCGATCGACGGCACCGTCCGCGATCTCAGCGATCCGCTTGGCAAATCCGGCAAGGTCGAGATCGTCACCCGCGACGACCCGCGCGCACTCGAACTGATCCGTCACGACGCCGCACATGTGTTGGCGGAAGCCGTGCAGGAATTGTGGCCGGGAACGCAGGTGACCATCGGGCCGGTGATCGAGAACGGGTTTTACTACGACTTCGCCCGCAACGAGCCGTTCACGCCTGACGATTTTCCCGTGATCGAGAAGAAGATGCGCGAGATCATTTCGCGCAACAAGCCGTTCACCAAGGAAGTCTGGTCGCGCGACAAGGCGAAGAAAGTGTTTGCCGACAAGGGCGAACGCTACAAGCTGGAGCTGATCGACGCCATTCCCGAGGATCAGGATCTCAAGATCTACGCGCAGGGCGACTGGTTCGATCTTTGCCGTGGCCCGCACATGGCCTCGACGGGGCAGATCGGCAACGCCTTCAAACTGATGAAGGTGGCCGGCGCCTATTGGCGCGGCGATTCGAACAATCCGATGCTGACCCGCATCTACGGCACGGCCTGGGCTGATCAGGCGCAGCTCGAAGCCTATCAGACGATGCTGGAGGAGGCCGAGAAGCGCGACCACAGGAAGATCGGCCGCGAGATGGACCTGTTCCATTTCCAGGAAGAGGGGCCTGGCGTCGTCTTCTGGCACGCCAAGGGCTGGAAGATGTTCCAGAACCTGGTCAACTACATGCGCCGCCGCCTCGACGAGCAGGGCTATCAGGAGGTCAACGCGCCGCAGGTTCTCGACAAGAGCCTGTGGGAGACGTCAGGCCATTGGGGATGGTATCGCGACGCCATGTTCAAGGTGACGGTGGCCGGCGACGATACCGATGACGACCGGGTTTTCGCTCTGAAGCCGATGAACTGCCCGGGCCATGTGCAGATTTTCAAGCATGGGTTGAAGTCTTATCGCGATCTGCCTGTCAAACTTGCGGAATTCGGCAACGTCCACCGTTACGAACCATCCGGCGCGCTGCACGGGCTGATGCGCGTGCGCGGTTTTACGCAAGACGATGCGCACATCTTCTGCACCGAGGAGCAATTGGCGGCGGAATGCCTGCGCATCAACGATCTGATCCTGTCGACCTATGCTGATTTCGGTTTCGACGAAATCAGCGTCAAGCTGTCGACGCGGCCGGACAAACGCGTCGGTACCGACGAGGCGTGGGATCACGCCGAGGCGATCATGGGCGGCGTGCTGGAGACGATCAGGACACGGTCCGGCAATCGCATCAAGACCTCGATCAATCCGGGTGAGGGCGCCTTCTACGGGCCGAAATTCGAATATGTGCTGAAGGATGCCATCGGCCGCGAATGGCAGTGCGGCACGACGCAGGTCGATTTCAACCTGCCGGAGCGGTTTGGCGCCTTCTATATCGGCTCGGATTCCGAGAAGAAGCAGCCTGTCATGGTTCACCGCGCCATCTGCGGCTCGATGGAGCGCTTCCTTGGCATCCTGATCGAGAACTATTCCGGCCATTTCCCGCTGTGGTTCGCGCCGCTGCAGGTGGTGGTGGCGACGATCACGTCGGATGCCGACGACTATGCGACCGAGGTGGTGGCAAAGCTGAAGGCCGCTGGGCTGTTGGCGGAAGCGGATCTGCGCAACGAGAAGATCAACTACAAGGTCCGCGAGCACAGCCTGGCCAAGGTTCCGGTCATCCTCGTCTGCGGCAAGCGCGAAGCGGAAGAGCAGACGGTCAACATGCGCCGACTGGGCTCGCGCGACCAGGAATCGCTTGGCCTTGACCAGGCGATCGCGCAACTGACCGAGGAAGCCGTCACGCCCGATCGCCGGCGCAAACGCGCGGCCTGATTGGCATAGTTTCGACCAAATGGCGGTGGAGCGATCCACCGCCATTTTCATATCCCTGTCACGCCGACCTTGTAACGAGCCCCTATGCTCAAGTTGAAATTGCGCGAACGACCCTTTCCCGAGCTTTCCTATGCCAATCCGCGCCAGCCGGCGCTGACGCGCTGGTTCATACATTCGGTCGAAGGCTTGTCGGGCCGCGACCGCTACACAGCCCTCTATGATTTCTGGCGCCGCCAGATCGTGCCGACCGGCGAACGCGTGTTCAGCCGCATGCTCGACCTGATCGACGTGCGGGTGCGGACCGCTGATCAGTGGCCGCCCGCGCAATTGCCAGAGACGCCGCTGGTGATCGTCGCCAATCATCCGTTCGGCATCGGTGACGGTATCGCCGTGCTGTCGCTGGCCGAGCAGCTCGGCCGTCCGTTCCGGGTGATGATCCACAAGGATCTGCTCAAGATCCGCGAGATGGAGCCTTATTCGCTGCCGATCGACTTTTCGGAGACCAAGGATGCGCTGAAGAACAACATGGCCGTGCGCCATGAAGCGGTGCGCCTGCTGAAAGAGGGCGTCACCATCGTGGTATTTCCGGCCGGCGGTGTCGCCACCGCGCCAAAGGGTTTTGGCCGGGCGCGCGATCTGCCGTGGAAGATGTTTCCGGCCCGCCTCGTCCAGGACGCCAGGGCGTCGGTCATCCCGATGCATTTTTCCGGGCAGAACGGCAGGCTGTTCCATCTTGTCAGCGGGCCGATGAACATGGCCGAGCGCGACGGCCGGGTGGCCAAGTTCGTCGGCAAGGCCTCGCTGACGCTGCGCACGTCGCTGCTCATCTACGAATTCGCGCGGCTGTCGGGCAAGGCGATCGACGTGCGCGTCGGCGATGTGCTGAGCTGGAGCGAACTGGAGCCGTTGCGCGACCGCAAGGCCTTGCTCGACCGCCTCTATCGCGGCGTGTTCGACCTGGCGCCAGCTTTGCCACGCCGCCGGATCCCGTTCCTGCCGGCGCGGACCGAGCTGGCGGCTTGAACAATAAACGTCCGGCTCACAGGGCCGAGTCTTGGCTGGCCGTTGAGAAAAATAGTATGACACTGTAATGTCATGCGCTATATTGGGCAAGGAAAGAGCTTGCCATGAGAACCAGCAAACCGATCACCGTGACCCTCGGCCGCCAGCAGGCCAGCGTTGACGTACGCCTGGCGTCGGGTGCCTACGACTCCGCCAGCGAGGTGATGCGCGCCGCGCTGCGCGCCCTCGACCGCGAAGAGCAGACCATCACCGCGATTATGCGCGCCAAGGTCCAGGAAGCCCTTGACGACCCGCGTCCGGACATCCCGGCAGAAGACGTCTTCAAAGCGCTGCGCGCCCATCATGCGGACCGCATGAAGGCCTCCAAGCGTGACACATAAGGTCGTCTTCAGACCGGCGGCTCAAGCCGACCTCTTCGCCATCTACGACTACATCGAAAACGACAGCGGGAGCAGACGTGCCGACGACTATGTCGACCGCATAGAGGCCGCGTGCATGGCGCTGTCCAACTTCCCGGAGCGCGGGACCGTGCGCGACACTGTTGGCCCCGGCGTCCGCATCGTCGGCTTTGAACGCCGCGTGTCGATCGTTTTCCGGGTCGACGGTGACACCGTGGTCATCCTGCGCGTGCTCTACGGCGGACAGGATTATCCTGCTGGTTCAGAGGATGACGCAGACACCTGATTCTTCTGGTGGATTGCGAACTAATCCGCGCCTTCTTCAGGATCCATCGCCGCGGCCTCGGTGGCCAGAACCTCGATTTCCTGGTTCTGCCCGGCCACGACCGTAAAATCCTTCTGGTAGATGCGGTCGCGGTTCTTGGCGATGATGGTGTAGTCGCCCTCGGCCAGCACCATCGAGGCGAAAGCGCCGACGGTTTCCTTGATCGGATCGCCGGACTCGTTGAGCAACGACCAGGACGTGTCGGCGATCGCCTCGCCACCGGTTTCGCGCACCAACTTCATCGTGATCTCGGCGGCGTGATGCTCGACGGTGGCTTCGGTCAGCTTGCCGGCCTCGACGCGGATGTCGGAGCGAATGACTGCATTGACCGCGCCATAGGTCGAGACGACATGGTAGATGCCGGCGTTGAGCCGCACGACGCTGTTGGGCTCGACATCGGGAATGATCAGCGCGCGGTCGCCATTGGCCTCGGCAGTGCCCTCGTAGATCGAAAAGCGCAGCTTCTTCGGTGGAATGCGCACGCCGCCGGACAGCACGGCGTCGAGCTTGAGGCCGCCGGCATCGAGCACGAGGCTTTCGCGCTTGGCGTCCTTGCCGACAGTGATGCGTTTGGTGGCGCCGGCCCGGCCGTAGGAGGCGTGAACCAGATAGCTGCCGGGTTCGAGTTGAAAGACGGCGGTGCCGCCATGCGAGGAGGCGACCATCGGCAATTTGCCGTTGACGGCTTCCGGCTTGAAGACCCGCCAGACGATGCCGCGCGTGATGTCGGAACCCTTGTCGGTCAACTGGGCAGAGAGTGTGATGGCACCGCCGCCGCTCAGCGCCAGTGACGTCTCGCCTTTCGGCGTCGCGTAGCTCGAAATTCCCGGAAGCTTCAGGTCGCTGACTCCGTCGACATTCTGCGCCATGGCGAACGAAACCGGCGCCATGAACAGCAGGGCGCCGAGCCAGACCAGGAAAAGACGGACAGTCCCCTCAAACATGCCTTGCGTTGAAGCCCATGGCGGTGGCAATTTCAAGGCTTAAGAGTCCGACCGATACGACTCTTCCGTCCGGCGTATCCCGCGCCAATGCCCGAGCCGCCCGAATCCCCGATGGTGCGCTTCAGCTCAAAACAGAATGTCCAGGAGACTTGCGCCCATGGCGTCGCCGATCATCGACTTCCTGCTGACCCGAAACTCCGCACCGATTCCAGATCTGAAGGAGCCGGCGCCGAGCGATGCGGAGATCGCGACAATGATCACTGCTGCCTCCCGGGTGCCCGATCATGGCCGGTTGGAGCCCTGGCGCTTCATCCTCTACCGTGGCGACGCCCGCGTCGAGATCGGCAGGCAACTGGCAGCACTTGCCGAGCAGCGGGAGGGCCCATTGACGGAGGGCCGCCGCAATCAGGAACTGGCGCGGTTCTCGCGCGCACCGCTGGTGATCGGCGTCGTATCTGTCCCCAGGGAGAATCCAAAAATCCCGCAATGGGAAATGTTCCTGTCGGGCGGCATGGCGGCGATGAACCTGATGATATCAGCCAACGCGCTGGGCTTTGGCACCAACATGATCAGCAACTGGTATTCGGATGTGCCGGAGGGCAGGGCACTGCTGGGGCTGGCGCCGCAGGAGCGGGTCATCGGCTTCATCCATATCGGCTCCTATGCCGGCCCGGCGCCGGAGCGGCCCCGGCCCGATCCGGCAAAGCTGTACAGTGACTATTCGGGGCCGTGGGTCGGCTGAATGTTCTACGAGCCTTCAAAGGGCCACGGCCTGCCGCACGACCCTTCGAAGGCGATCGTGGCGCCGCGTCCGATCGGCTGGATTTCGACACTGAACAGGGCTGGTGAGATCAACCTCGCGCCATATTCCTTCTTCAATGCCGTTTCGACGCGGCCTTTCATCGTCTGGTTCTCCTCCGAAGGCGAGAAGGACAGCGCCTCCTTCGCCCAGGAAACCGGCGAGTTCGTCGCCAATCTGGTCAGCCGCGATCTCGCGGAGAAGATGAACCGCACGTCGGTCAATGCTCCGCGCGGCGTCAATGAGTTCGTCTATGCCGATCTTGCCATGGCGCCGTCGCGCCTGGTCGCCCCGCCGCGCGTGGCGGCAGCGCCGGCCGCGCTCGAATGCCGGGTGACTGAAGTTTTTCGGCCAAAGGCCCTGGACGGGTCGCCGACAAGTGCCGTCATCGTCGCCGGTGAAGTGGTCGGCGTGCATATCGACGACGCCTTCCTGACGGACGGCCTGTTCGACATCACCAAGGCCGGCAATGTCGCTCGTCTCGGCTATATGGACTATGCCAGCGTCGACGAGGTGTTTTCGATGCGCCGGCCGCGCTGGGACAAGGACTAGATATCAGGCTCGGCCAGCTACCGCGCCTTGCCGGCACTCGTTCGCCGCCTGGCGGTCATGACGGTGCGCACATAGCCGGGCTCGCCGATCCGAATGCTTCCATCGGGCAGGCCCAGTATGCGGTCGAGGGCGATCTCGTAGAGCCTGACGCGTTTCTCCAGGACTTCGATCGCGGCCTCCATGTCGGCGTCGCTGCCGCCGGCAATGGCCTTGGCCACGACATCACGCGTGGCCATGCCGAATTGCATGACGATGTCGGCGACACCTTCCGGATCGAAGGTCCTGAAAGTGCCGTCTTCGATTCCTTGCCTGATGACCTTGACCAGCAGCGGTGAAAACGACGCGCTGGCGGCCAGATTGATACGGTGGAAAAGCACCAGATTCTCAGGCCGGAACATCGTCTCGAAAAGAGCCCAAGCTTCCGGCGCGGTTTCGATCTTGGCCCGCCGCGACTGGCTGAGCAGGCCATTCAGGCGGCCAAGCGGGTCGAGGCCGGGATCGTGGAGTATGTCCTGGACCCCAGCCAGTGCCTGTCTTGCAAAGCGATCGGCCAATGCCTCCAGGAGAGCCTCCTTGGAGGGGAAGTAATGATAGAAAGCACCCTTCGAGATGCCGGCGGACGCAATCACGTCATTGAGGCTCGCTTTGTCATAGCCCTGGGTCAGGAACAGGGCCTGGGCATGGTCCAGAAGTTCTTCTCGCCTGAGTTCTGGATGCTTGATGACACGGGGCATGACGAACTTTCTGCACGTGATGGCTGCTCCCGTCCAGTCCCGACGTCGGCAGCCAGGGCAACGAATTTCGGGTTAACGGGTCCCTTCGGAGCCTCCGCCTGCGCGTTGGCTGACGGAGCATCAAACGAAAAACCCGCCTGTGCGGCGGGCCACTGGCGCAAATCAGCACCATGGGCAAAAATGTACCATAGCTGAGATCACCGAGTCAAGAAAAAATTCCTAACACGGAGGCTGCCCGGCAAAAGCGGCCAACACAACCGACTGCTGCAAGCCTTTTGTTAAGCTGGAGTTCGGAGCCTCGGGTCGAAGGTTCGCTTGAACTATAGACCAGTGGTCTGTATGGTAGACCAATGGTCTAAAATACCAATCATCAGCGGATATCAAGGCAGGTCGATCATGATCGCGAAATTGGTTCTTCAGACATTCGTCTGGTTCGTCGTCATGGGCGCCTTGCTCTTCCTGTCGGCCGGCACGCTGCATTGGCCGGGGGCCTGGGTCTATCTGGTGGGGATGGTGGGCCTCAGTCTCACCTTGGGCGTGGCGCTGGCGAGGCGCGATCCCGGTCTGATGAATGAGCGGCTGAGCTCTCCCATCCAGAAGAATCAGGACGCGGCCGACAAGGTGCTGCTGTCCATACTTCTGCTCGCCATCTTTGGTTCTCAGATATTCATGGGATTCGACGTTCGTTTCGGCTGGTCGGCGGTTCCCGTCTGGGTGCAGGTGGTCGGCGCACTGGTCCTGCTGCTCGGAATCTGGATCTGCTATCTGACGATGCTGGAGAACAGTTTTGCGGCGCCCGTGGTCAAGATCCAGGACGAACGCGGACAACGTGTGATCTCCACCGGGCCTTACAGCTACGTCCGCCATCCTATGTATGCCGGCGCCATCCTCTTCTTCGCCGGCACGGCACTTCTGCTTGGTTCCTGGTGGGGGCTGGCGTCGGTGCTCGTGCTCGTCGTTCTCTTGGCCATCCGCACCTTCATCGAAGAGAAAACGCTTCGCGCCGGTCTGCGCGGCTATGACGACTATGTGGCCCGGGTCCGTTACCGCCTGATTCCATTGGTTTGGTAGCAGGCGCTCAGGCGGAAACACCTGCCGCCTTTGCCCGCGCCAGAAGCCGCTCGGCCAGCCGCAGGTGCGGGCGGTCGAACATCTTGCCGTCGATAGCGACGACGCCGGGGCTTCCCGCTGCCGCGAACGCAGCAACGATTGCCGCCGATTGTCTCACCGCCTCGGCCGACGGCGTGAAGGCTGCGTTGATGACCGGCACCTGATCGGGGTGGATCGCCATCTTGCCGGTGAAGCCATCGCGTTCGGCCTCGGCGCACTCCGCGGCGAAGGCCGCCATGTCGCGAAAATTCGGGAAGACGGTGTCGATCGCCGCGACCTCCGCCGCACCGGCGGCGAGTATGGTCATGGTGCGAGCGTGACGGAACACGTCCGTGTAGCGGCCATGCTCGTCGCGGGCGCTGCGCGCGCCGAGCGCCGCCGACAGGTCTTCCGCGCCCCAGGTGAGCCCGGCAAGCCGCGCGCTGGTCCCGGCATAGGTTGCCGCCGCCAGCACGCCTGCCGGCGTTTCGGTGATGATCGGCAGGATCTTGATCGCGCCGTCGGCCAGGCCGTTTTCGGCCTCGCGCACCCTGAGTTTTGCCGACAGGTGCTGCACATCCCGGCCGCCGTTCGACTTGGGCAGCATGATGCCGTCGGGTTTCGCCGGAACCAGCGCCGCCAGATCGTCATCCGTCAGCCCGGTCGCGAGGTCATTGACCCTGACATAGATGGCGGAAGTCGTTTGTGCCCGGCGTTCCAGGATGAAGCGCGCCGCTACGACGCGCGCCAGCGCCTTGTTGTGCGGCGCCACGGAATCCTCGAGGTCGACGATGACCACGTCGGCGCCGGCACCAAAACCCCTTTCCAGCTTCCTCTCGGAGTCACCGGGGACGAACAGCAGCGAGCGCATGATCAGGCCGCCTTCTTCAGCATCATCGCTTGCCTGGTGCATTTGGCGACGAGATCGCCATGCTGATTGTAGGCGCGATGCTCGAATTCGACGATGCCGCGATCGGGCTTCGACCTGGACTCGCGCACCGAGATGACTGTCGTTTCGACGCGAACGGTATCGCCATGGAAGACCGGATGCGGAAACACGGTTTCCTTCATGCCGAGATTGGCCACCGTGGTGCCGACGGTGATGTCATTGACCGAAATGCCGATCATCAGCCCGAGCGTGAACAGCGAATTGACCAGCGGCTTGCCCCATTCGCTCTTGGCGGCGAAATCGAAGTCGATGTGCAGCGGCTGCGGGTTCAGCGTCATCACCGAAAACAGCATGTTGTCGCTTTCGGTAACGGTCTTGCGCAGCGTGTGCTGGAAGACATGGCCGACGACGAACTCTTCGAGATAAAGTCCGGCCATTTCTTTCTCCTCAGGTGCTTGACGGTTGATAGGCGCTGCAAATCAGCCTCGCAAGCCAGTTAATGAACATGGTGAACGGTTCGTAAACCAATTCTGCCTACGGTCGTCAGTGGGGTCGGAACCTTCCGGCAAGGGGCGTAAGCAGGCGGGCATGGTTGTTGTTTCGCATTTCCTGAAGTGGATCTACACGGCCAAGGTGTCGGAGCGCGCCGCGGCGGCGAGCGCTCTGGCCCGAGCCTACATCAATTCCGAATTGCCCTTCGAGGACCGCTGCGCCGCAGAGGCGGCGCTGACACTGTTGCTCGACGATGCCTCGTCAAAGGTGCGGCTGGCGATGGCCGAGGCGCTGTCGATGAGCCAACACGCGCCAATGCAGATCATCAGCGTGCTGGCCTCCGACCAGCCGGAAGTCGCCGGCGTGGTGCTGGCGCGCTCGCCGCTGCTCACCGACGCCGACCTGATCAACCGCGTGGCTTCGAGTCCGAAGGCGACGCAAAAACTGATCGCAGACCGGCCGCTCGTCTCGATGGCGCTGTCAGCGGCCATCGCCGAGATCGGCGAGGCGGACGCCTGCGCCGTGCTGCTCGCCAACAGCGGCGCCGACATCGCCTCGCTCAGCTTCCGCCGCATGGCCGAACGGCATGGGCACCTGCCGCTGGTGCGCGAGGCGCTGATATCGGATGTCAGGCTGCCGGCCGACTGCCGGCATATGCTGCTCGTCAAGCTTGGCGAAATGCTGAAAACGTCGCCACTGGTGATGGCGATGATGGGCGCGGCGCGAGCCGACCGCGTCATGCGCGACGCCTGCGTCAAGGCTTCGGTGACGCTGATCGAAGGCACGCGCACGGAAGAACATGCGGCCCTGATTGAGCATCTCAGGCTGCGTGGCGACCTCACCGCGAGCTTCCTCATCCGCACCATCGCGCATGGCAAGGTCGATTTCTTCGGCTCGGCACTGGTTGCGCTCAGCCAGCAGTCCGAACAAAGGGTTAGGGCGCTGCTGGCCGGCGGGCACGACGTGGCCTTGCAGGCATTGTTCCGCAGCGCCGGGCTCGCCGGCGCCACGCACGCCATCATCCTGCGTGCGCTGAAGATCTGGCGCGAGGTCGCCAACGGCAAGCGCGTCGCCGGTGTGCAGGAGGTAAGCTGGCTCATGCTCAAGGAAGTGGGCGGTCAATCCGCCGAGGGTGATCTCGCCGCCTTGGTCAAGTCGATCCATCTCGACGCGCTGCGCGAGAACGCGCGCGGCCACGCGCTGGCGATAGCGGCCGCCTAGCCTTTATCCCTGGCGAAAAAATCCGGAAAATCCTCCATCGCGGCGGCGATGATGCGCAGCGATGCCGCGATCTGCAGCAATTCCCCGGTACCGTTTCGCTGCGCAATGCTCGCCGCATATTGCCGGGCGACGGTGACGGTTGATGTCTGCGGATCGCCGGGGGCGCGGAAGAGCAGTTCGCGCGCCAGCCCTCTCAGGAAGTTGGCGATCGAAAGCGCGGTCTCGGATGGGATGGCATGGCTTTGGCTCGCATCGCGCAGCCGAAGGACCTCCAGGCCGACGGTGACGGCGGCGACGCCGCCGCCCAGAACCGCATCGCCTTTCTGACCGGCATTCTGCACCAGCGGCATCAATTGGTTGATGCGGTCGTAGGCGAGGCTCTCGAAGGCCGACCGCCTCGGCACCCGCTCATGCAGGCAAAGCCGCGCCAGATCCTCACGCATGGCGCGCACGATGCGGTTGGCCGCGAGCCAAGGATCGGCCGGCAGCACGACGATGAAGACACCGATCGCCAGCAGGATGCCGACCAGGATCGACGCCGAACCGGCGAAGAAGGGTCCGGGATCGTAGGTCATCGCCTGGTGTGGACTGAGGAAGGCGAGAAAGTTGATGGCGAAAGCCGTCGCCACGCCGACATAACGTGGATTGGCCATGGCCAGCGCCGTCGGCACCAGGATCGGCACGACAAACAGCATGAACCAGCCGAAGCCGGGCAGGGCAGGCAATGCGATCTGGCCGACGAGAAAGGCAAAGGGCAGCGCCAGAAGCGTTCCCTTGAAGAAACCCCAGGCGACCTGCACAGGGTCGGGGCGAGCAGCAAACAGGCTCGACACGACGGCGACGAGAATGACCGTGCCGGCGGCTTCCGACCATTTCGTCGTCAACCAGAAGGCCGCGACCAGCAGCGTCGCAAGGGCAGCGCGCACCGCGTTGCGCGATGCGCCGGCGTAATCGCGATGCACCACCAGCGCAGGCTGCCTGCTGCCCCTGGCCGGGCGCGTGGCAGGCGCACGCAGGGCATCAAGGCCGCGCAGCACCTGCTTGAGCGCATCGGCGAAATCGGCGGCAATGGTCAGGCGGGTGATCGTGCCGACCCTGTCGTCGCCCTGGTCGGTCGAGGCATCGGGCATTTGCCGGGCCTTGGCCGAGATGGTGTCGAGCCGCGCCACCCAAGGCGTGGTGTCGTCCAGCGCGCCGGGCTTCGCGGCCATTTCACCGACAAGGGCCTGCAACTCCGAACGCACCGGAATGAGCGCCGCATTCTTCGGAGCGGCATGCGAATGCAACGCACGTGCCGCCGACAACGCCGAGAGCAGTTGTCCGATGGTGCGCCGGACCGGATGGGCGCGCGGCGCGAAGCTCGGCGCCTCGAGCCTGGCATAGGCGCGCATCTCGCCGAGCGTCTGGGTATCCGTGACCAGCTTTCGGTGCAGCGCGGACAGCGTTGCCGGGTCGCCGCCGGAGAACGCACCGCCGGCATAGGTGGCAAGATCGAGGATGCAGCGTTTCAGGCGCGAGACGATGGCGTCGCTGGCCAGTTTTGGCAGGATCAGCCGGCTGGTCAGGCCGGCGCAGACGATGCCGAGCACGATCTCGGCACAGCGCGCGACAGCGAGGTCGACGACGAGATGCGGCTGTCCGAAAGCGGGCAGGCCGATGATCATTGCGGTGTAGCCGGCCAGGGCGGCGCCATAGGCTTCCGGATTGCGCAGCAGCGACGAGACGAAGGTGCAGATGCCGATCCAGATGGCAAGCACAGTCACCAGCACCCAGGGGTTGGTGCCGAAAACGGTGGTGATGCCGATCGCGGCGATGCCGCCGACCAGCGTGCCAAGCAGCCGGTAGAAGCCCTTCGCCAGCACCATGCCGGCAACCGGCTGGGCGACGATGAACACCGTCATCATGGCCCATTGCGGATGGTCGAGCTTCAGCGCATAGGCTGCCAGCAGCGCGATCAAGCCGGCTGAAACGGTGCGCAAGGCAAAGATCCAGTCGGAGCGCGTCGGCTGCGTCAACCCGGCTAAACTCGTCTCGAAATAGCCTTTCAGCCGCGTCCTGGTCACATGCTCGTCTCCGCAACTGGAGCCTTGTTATGGACCGGCTGGCGGCTAGATATCCAGCACTTCCGTCTCGGCGAATTCGGCGCGTTCCTGGATGAAGCGGAAGCGGGCCTCCGGCTTCGTGCCCATCAACGCATCGACGGCGTCCTTGGTCGCCGTCTCGGCGTCGATTACATCGATCCTGAGCAGCGTTCGCTTCCTCGGATCCATGGTGGTTTCCTTGAGCTGGGCGGCCATCATCTCGCCCAGACCCTTGAAGCGGCCCAGTTCCACCTTGCCGCGCCCGGTGAATTCGGTGCGCAGGAGCTCGTCCTTGTGGGCGTCGTCTCGGGCATAGGCGACCTTGCCGCCTTGCCTGATCGAGTAAAGCGGCGGCACGGCGAGATAGAGATGGCCGCCACGCACCAGCGCCGGCATCTCCTGGTAGAAGAAGGTGATCAGCAGCGAGGCGATATGGGCGCCGTCGACATCGGCGTCGGTCATGATGATCACGCGGTCGTAGCGCAAATCCTCATCGCGGTACTTCGAACGCGTACCGCAGCCGAGCGCCTGGATCAGGTCCGAAATCTGTTGGTTGGCCGCCAGCTTATCGTTGCCGGCGCTGGCGACGTTGAGGATTTTGCCGCGCAATGGCAGCACGGCCTGGCTGGCGCGGTCGCGCGCCTGCTTGGCCGAGCCGCCGGCCGAGTCGCCTTCGACGATGAACAGTTCTGCACCGGCCGCGGCATTCTGCGTGCAGTCGGCGAGCTTGCCCGGCAGCCGCAGCTTGCGCACCGCGCTCTTGCGCGACACTTCCTTTTCCTGGCGCCGGCGCACCCGCTCGTCGGCGCGTGCGATCACCCATTCGAGCAGCTTCGAGGCTTCCTGCGGATTGTCGGCCAGCCAATGGTCGAACGGATCGCGGATCGCGGTCTCGACAATTCGAATTGCCTCGATCGTCGCCAGCCTGTCCTTGGTCTGTCCGACGAATTCCGGCTCGCGGATGAACACCGACAGCATGCCCGCTGCCGAGATCATGACGTCTTCCGAGGTGACGATCGAGGCGCGCTTGTTGCCGACGAGGTCGGCATAGGCGCGCAGGCCTCGCGTCAGAACGTTGCGGAAGCCGGCCTCGTGGGTGCCGCCTTCGCCGGTCGGGATGGTGTTGCAGTAGGAATTGATGAAGCCGTCGCCGCCGAACCAGGTCACCGCCCATTCGAGCGAGCCGTGGCCGCCCTGTTTCTCGCTCTTGCCGGCGAAAATCTCGCGCGTTACCTGGAAGTCGTCGCCGAGCGATGCCTTGAGATAGTCCTTCAGGCCGCCGGGAAAATGGAATTCCGCCTTGGCCGGCGTCTGGTCTTTTTCCTTGATCAGCGACGGATCGCAGGTCCAGCGGATTTCGACGCCGCCGAACAGATAGGCTTTCGAGCGCGTCATACGGTAGAGCCGCGCCGGTTCGAACGCCGCGCCCTTGCCGAAAATCTGCTCGTCGGGGTGGAAGCGGATCTTTGTGCCGCGCCGGTTGTGGACCTCGCCCAACTGTTCCAGGCCGGTCACGGGAACGCCGCGCGAGAATTTTTGCCGATAGAGTTGCCGTCCCCGCGCGACCTCGACCTCGAGATGGTCCGACAGCGCGTTGACCACGGACACGCCGACGCCATGCAGGCCGCCTGATGTCTCGTAAACCTTGGAGTCGAACTTGCCGCCCGAATGCAGCGTCGTCATGATCACTTCAAGCGCCGGCTTCTTGAACTTCGGGTGCGGATCGATCGGGATGCCGCGGCCATTGTCCGTCACGGCAAGATAGCCGTCGGCCGAAAGCTCGACATCGATGAAGGTGGCGTGGCCGGCCACCGCTTCGTCCATCGAATTGTCGATGACCTCGGCGAACAGATGGTGCATCGCCTTGTCGTCGGTGCCGCCGATATACATGCCTGGCCGGCGGCGCACCGGTTCCAGCCCTTCCAGCACCTCGATGTCGGCGGCGCTATAGCCCTCGCTGCCGTCCTTGGTCGAGGCAGGACGCTTGGTGGCCTGCACCACCAGTGGATCCGCCGGGCGCGCAGTGGTACGCACCGGCTGCGGCTGCTTGTCCATATTGCCGAAGAGATCGTTGCTGTCGTCCATGCCTGCCATAGGTTCCGGTGCTGCGAATCACCTCGCGATACTGCCACGCTTTTCAGCGCCAAGCGACCGAGGTTCCTGTTCCGTTCGGGGATCTGGGCCCTCTTACCCCAAAACCATTCGATAACCAAGCCGGCGGAAATAGATCCGATACCAACGCCCGGGATTCCTGATTCTTTAACAATGCCGCCTAACGTGAGCCCAACTAAATAAGAAACTGCTGATATCAGGGGTTTAGGCGTGAGGGGCAAGGCCATATCGATGATCGGCATCGCCGCCGTTTTCGGCGCGATCTCGATCTTTGCCGCGGATTTCTGGGTCAAAAGCCAGGCCAAGGCCGATTCCGAAGAGAAGACGTCGTCGATTCCGGCACCTGTCGTGCCGAAGGTCGAATTCAAGACCATTGTGGTGGCGAATGCCCCGTTGCGCTACGGCATGGAGCTCGACCGCGCGCAGCTCAGCGAAATCCCGTGGTCGCAAGAGTCCGTGCCGCAGGGCGCCTTCACCACCATCAATGCGTTGCTCGCCGACGGCAGCCGCGTGGTGCTGTCGCCGATCGAGGTCAACGAACCGGTGCTGCTGACCAAGCTGTCCGGGCCAAATGGCCGCGCGACGCTCTCCAACATGATGACGCCCGGAATGCGGGCGGTGACCATCCGTACCGACGAGATCGCCGGAGTCGGCGGCTTCGTCACGCCCGGTGACCGCGTTGACGTGGTGCTGACGCGCGATGCCGGCGAAATTCAGGAAGTGGCCAAGAATGCGCAAGGCGCTGCCGGTTCCACCATCACCTCCGAGATCGTTGTCGCCGATGCCAAGGTGCTGAGCGTCGGGCAGGGCGCCGACGAGCGCCAGACGACGCCGCAGATTTCCAATTCGGTGACAATCGAGGTGACGACAGACGGCGCGCAGAAAGTAGCGCTGGCCCGCACCGTCGGCACGCTCTCGCTGTCGCTTCGGTCCGCCAGCGAAGGCGCTGACGGCAAGAGCGGCGTCACCACCATCTCCTCTTTCGGCGGATCGGTCGCCTCGAATGTGCAGGCCGCCGCCGGCTCGGTGTTCGACGCCGTCACCAAGGAGCCGGAGAAACCGAAGTTCAAGACGGTCATCGTAACGCGCGGCACGAAGGCCGAGGAATACCAGGTTCCTTCGCGGGACCAGAAATAAACCAGTGGGGACTGGGTGAGGGACGGGACAATGTTCGGGCTGTTCATATATCGGGTCATGACGCGGTTGCGCGTTTTGCGCGCCGTGGCTGTCGCGTCTTCGCTGGCCGCTGCGGCGATGCTGGCCTTGGGCGCCTCGGCGGCGAGAGCTGACAACGACGTCGTCTACGTGTCGTCGACCAAGAATGCGTCAATCAAGGTTGCCAAGGGCAAGCCGAAGACGATCATCACCAGTGCTGCCTTCTACCAGATCGTCATCGGCGATCCGGAGATCGCCAACGTCAATCCGCTGACCGACAAATCCTTCTATGTGCTCGGCAACAATCTCGGCACCACCGGGATTGCGCTGTTCGATGAGAAAAAGCAGCTTGTCGGCACCGTCGACATCGAGGTGACGCTCGACACCGACCAACTGGCCAGCACCATTCGCGCCAGCGTGCCGGATGCCAGGATCAAGGTCGGATCGGCCAATGGCCGTGTCGTGCTGTCGGGCGAGGCCGACGATGCCGTCGCCGCCGAAAAGGCAAACAAGATCGCGACGCGCTTTTCCGGTGCCGAGGAGGTGATCAACTCGGTCAACATCTCATCTTCGCAGCAGGTCCAGCTCAACGTCCGCTTTGTCGAGATCAACCGCCAGGCGGGCCAGGATCTGGGTGCCAAATACGCCGCCAATTTCGCCTATGGCCTTGGCGGCCGCGACGTCTCGATCGATCCGGGCACAGTGCCGACGGCCGGTACTGGCGAGATCATCGGTCGTCTCCTATCGAACGGCGTATCGATCGATATTGCCATCAAGGCGCTGGAGGAGCGCGGCTTGGCGCGGCGACTGGCCGAGCCGAACCTGATCGCCCGGTCCGGTCAGACGGCGAGCTTCCTCGCCGGCGGCGAGTTCCCCATCCCGGTCTCGGAGGACAACGGCAAGATCTCGGTCAGCTACAAAAAATACGGCGTCAGCCTGGATTTCACGCCTACGGTTCTGAAAGACGGGCTGGTCAGCCTTGACATCGCGCCGGAAGTCTCCTCGATCGATGCGTCGGCCTCCTACAATATCGGGACGATCTCGGTTCCTGGCTTCATCGTGCGGCGTGCCAGGACGTCAGTCGACCTGAAGAACGGCCAGAGCTTCATGATCGCTGGACTGCTGCAGTCGCAAAACGACATCACCACGTCGCGCATTCCGGGCCTCGGCAAGATGCCGGTGCTTGGGGCGCTGTTCTCGTCGAAATCCTATCAGCGGCGCGAGACCGACCTCGTCATCATCGTAACGCCCTATCTGGTCAAGCCGGTCGATCCGTCGAAGAAGCTCGTCGAGCCGACAGATGGCACGCAGCCGGCCAGCAATGCCGACTATTTTCTCAACAACACCGAGGAAGTGAAGGATTCCGATGCCGGTCGCACCGTGGCGCTGGCAGACGGCCGCGTCACTCAACCTGCAGCGGCCGCTTCGGCTGGGCATTTCCTCGACCTGCCGAAGGATTGAAGCCATGCGTCTGGTCTTTGGATCGAGCGTCGCCTTGCTGCTGGCCGGCTTTGCCGCTGGCTGCACCAGCGACGACTATGTGCGCAGCGAAGGGCCAACGGCCGGCGCCGGCAACGCGCAGGCCGCCAACACCGTCATGCAGATGGTCGATCCCTGGAAATACGGGGTCCAGAACACCAGGCTCCTGGTGCCGGCCCAACGAGGCAGTGCCGCGGCTGTCACACCCGATCAGGCGGCCGGTGCCAAGGCGTCGCAGTCGACCACAGGCAACTGATTCAACGGGCAACTGGTCAACGGGCGACCTGACAGGCTGACAGAATGGCAAACGGCATCAAGACCAGGAAGATCCTGCTCGTATCGACCGACAGGACGTTTGCGCAGGACACGCGCACCGCATTTTCCGCCTCCGAGATCATACAGCTCTCGACAGTGGAAAAGAACGTTACCGAGTTGCGCGGCGAGATCCAGGAAGCCGACTTCGGCGCCATCATCGTCGACATGGATGCGGCAAGGCTGGAGGAGGTCGAGTCGCTGCAGCGCATCATGCGTCGGCTGGAGGACAAGGTTCCGGTCGTCGTCGTCACCCAGGAGTTCAACGCGGCCGCGGTGCGTATTCTCGTGCAGCTCAAGGTCGCGGATTTCCTGGTCAAGCCGATCACCACGGCCGATCTGGTGCGCTCCGTGGTACGGGCGCTGCAAGGGCCCGGGCGCGAGGAAAACACCGAGTCGCAAATCTATACCTTCATGCCTGCGGCGGGCGGCGTCGGCACCACGACGCTGGCGCTGCAGACCGCCTTCCAGTTGCATCACTCGGTGACGCGCGGAGCCTCGACCTGCGTCGTCGATCTCAACTTCCAGCAGGGCGCCTGTGCCGAATATCTCGACCTCGAACCGCGTTTCGACATCACCGAGATCGAGAACCAGCCCGAGCGTCTCGACCGCCAACTGCTCGACGTGATGCTGTCCAAGCATGCCAGCGGGCTTTGCGTGCTGGCGGCGCCGGCGCATCCAGCCGAGATGCGCTCGTTCAAGACCGATGTCGTGGTGCGCATGCTGGATCTCGTTTCGGCCTATTTCGACAATGTCGTCATCGACATGCCCCGCACCTGGTTTCCATGGACGGAGACCGTGTTGCTCGGTTCCAACAAGCTCTACATCGTCGCGGAAATGACGGTGCCGTGCCTGCGCCACACCCAGCGGCTGATCCAGGCGGTCTACGAGACGGCCGGCAAGGAAGTGAAGCCGAACGTCATCGTCAACCGTTTCGAACAGAAGATGTTCGATAACGGCATCAAGCAGGCGGACGTCCAGGAAATCCTTGGCGAGCATTTCGTCGGCGGCATCGCCAACAACTACCGGCTGGTGCGCGAGGCAGTCGATCGCGGCGTACCGCTGCACGAGATCGATCCCAACGCCAATGTCGTCAACGATCTGAAGAAGATCATCCTGCCGGAAGAAGCGGTCCCGACCCGGGCGAAATCGCGCTCGCTGTTTGGCATGGGCCGTGGATTGCTGAAGAGGAAAGCCGGATGACCAGCCGCTTCTCCACCCTGCAGAACCGCGATGCGCGTCCGCAGCGCGCGCCTGAGACGACGCCGGTCGCCCATCATGCCGTCGTCATACCAACCAGCCGAAAGGCTTTGCCGGCAAAGCCGGAAGCAGCGCTGGCAAAGAATGCCAACAAGGTGCTCGATGCGCGCGTGCGTATCCACCGGCTGCTGCTCGAAGAGATCAATCTTGTCGCGCTGGAGCGTTTGCCGAAGGATGAGATGCGCCGGCAAGTGCATGACTTCGTTTCGGAAAAGACCAAGCAGGAGCGGATGGCGATCAACACCGTCGAGCTTGACGCTCTGGTCGACGACATCGTCGACGAGATGGTCGGCCTCGGTCCGCTCGAGCCGCTGCTCAAGGACCCCGACATCAACGATATCCTGATCAACGGCCACATGAACTGCTTTGTCGAAAAGAAGGGAAAGCTGCAGCCGGTCCACATTCCGTTCAAGGACGAGGCGCATCTCCTGCGCATCGTCAACAAGATCGTCGCCGCGGTCGGTCGCCGCGTCGACGAATCGCAGCCGATGGTCGATGCCCGCATGCTGGACGGCTCGCGTTTCAACGCGGCCATCCGTCCGGTTGCGGTCGACGGCCCGCTGGTGTCGATCCGCAAATTCTCCAAGAACAAGCTCGGCCTGCATAAACTGGTCGAATTCGGCGCCATCACCCAGAACATGGCCGAAGTGCTGGCGGCGGCCGTGCATGCCCGCAAGACGACGATCATTTCGGGCGGCACCGGCACCGGCAAGACGACCATGCTCAATGCACTGTCGGCCTTCATTCCGGAAGACGAGCGGCTGATCACCATCGAGGACGCGGCCGAGCTCCAGCTGCAGCAGCCGCATGTCGCGCGCATGGAAACGCGGCCGGCCAACATCGAAGGCCATGGCGAGCTGAAGCAGCGCGACCTGGTCAAGAACGCACTGCGCATGCGCCCCGACCGCGTCATCCTCGGCGAGTGCCGCGGCGAGGAGGCTTTCGACATGCTGCAGGCAATGAACACCGGCCACGAAGGGTCGATGGCGACCATCCATGCCAACACGCCGCGCGACGCCATTTCGCGGCTCGAGCAGATGCTTGGCATGACCGGCATGCCGATGACGGTGCAGTCGATCCGCAGCCAGATCGCCAGCGCGCTCGACCTGATCGTCCAACTGACGCGCCTGTCCGACGGCAAGCGCAAGGTGACCAGTGTCGCCGAGGTGACCGGCATGGAAGGCGATGTCATCCAGATGCAGGAGATCTTCCGCTTCGTGCGCACCGGCATGGAGGCCGACGGCAAGATTCTGGGCCACTACGAGGCGACCGGCATCCGGCCGCGCTTCCTCGAGGACCTGCGCGCCATGGGCATCGAGTTTCCCGGACGATATTTCGAACCCGGCCGGCCGCAGGAGTAGCCAAGTGTTCGATGGAATGAGCGCGATCTATGTCGTCTATGCCGCGGCCGCGCTGACCGGCATCCTGATCGCCGAGGCCTGTTACCTGCTTTATGCCGGCCGCAGCGACAAGCGCACCGCCATCAACCGGCGCATGAAGCTGCAGGAAAACAAGATCAGCCAGGAGCAGGTGCTCGTCCAACTGCGCAAGGAGCGCGGCCTTGACGCGGGCACGCCGCTGTTTTCGGCGGACCGGTTTCGCGCGCTGCGAACCCAGTCGGGCATGATCATGCCGCTGTCGAAATTCCTCATGATCACCTGCGGCGTGGCGATGGCGATGGCCTTGGTCGCCATCTGGTACGGCTTGCCGCCGCTGATGGGGTTCGTCCTGTTCGTGGTGCTCATGCCGCTGTTGCCGGTGCTGACGCTGCGTTTCAAGCGCAAGCGCCGGCTGAAGCGGTTCGGCATGCAGTTGCCGGAGGCGCTGGAACTGATCACGCGTGGCCTGAAGGCCGGCCATCCGGTGCCGGTGGCGATCGCCATGGTGGCGCGCGAGATGCCCGACCCGATCGGCAGCGAGTTCGGCGTCATCGCCGACGAAGTGACCTACGGATCCGATCTGGTTTCGGCGTTGAACTCGCTGTTCGACCGGGTCGGCCAGGAGGATCTGCCGTTGTTCGTCACCGCCGTCTCGATCCAGACCAGTTCGGGCGGCAATCTGCGCGAGATCCTCGACGGCCTGGCGACGACGATTCGCGAGCGTGGCAAGCTGCGCCGCAAGGTGCGCGCCATTGCGACAGAAGGCCGGATGTCGGCCTACATTCTGACGGCCGTGCCGGCGTTGCTGTTTGCCGCCATCATGGCACTGATGCCGGGCTTCTACAGCGACGTCTGGGGCGAGCCGAAGACCTGGTATCTGCTTGGCGCGTCGATCACCTGGCTGATGCTGGGCAATCTGATGATGTTCAAGATGTCGAATTTCAAGTTCTGACATGCAGGGTTTCATTGAATTCCTCGCCTCGCTTGCGCCGACCTCATTGATGCCGGTGGCCATACTGCTGCTGGCGGTGGGTGCTGCCGCTGTTGCCTGGCCTGTTGTCATGGCGAAGGGCGATCGCAACGAGGTCATGCGCCGGCTCAGGGTCGACAACGGTCCCGTGGCCGCCAAACCGGAGCCGGTGCAAAAGAAGAATACCGGCATCGTGCGCGAGAAGGCGGTGAAGCGGGCGCAGGAATTCTACGCCAGGAGCGATCCGGAAAATGTCGCCCGGCTGCGCATGAAGCTTATCCAGGCGGGCTACATGGAGCCGCGCGCTGTCGGTACGTTCTTCCTGATCCGGTTCACCGCGATGATCGGCACGGCAATCGGTGTGTTTGTGCTCAACCGCTGGATGGCCAGTCCGGACGCAACGATGGCCAGCCGCTGGACATTCGTCATCCTGTCGGGCGCGGCCGGTTATTTCCTGCCCGGCCTGGTGCTGAGCCAGAAAGTGCGGGAACGCAGGCGTGAGTACCGCAACGGGTTTCCCGATTTCATGGACCTGATGATTGTCTGCTCGGATGCCGGCATGAGCATGGAGGCAGGCATAGAGCGCGTCTCCAAGGAACTCGCCAAGACTTATCCCGCGCTCAGCCAGAACCTGCAGCTGGTGTCGCTGGAGCTGAGGGCCGGGCGCAGCCTCGACGATGCGCTGAAGGCGCTCGCCGATCGCCTCAGCCTGGACGAGGTGCGTTCCTTCGCCACGCTGCTGCAGCAGTCCAAGGAACTCGGCACCAGCCTGTCGGGGGCGCTGCGCGTCTTCTCCGACGACATGCGCCATAAGCGTATGTCGTTGGCCGAGGAAAAGGCGCACGCTCTGCCTGCCAAGATGTCGGTGCCCGTGGTTGTGTGCATCCTGCCGGTGGTGCTGATGATCGCGGCCATTCCAGTCATCGTCAAAATGACGGCGCACTAGCGAGCGCTCCACAAAAGCCCTAGCAAGGGGCTGACAAACCATTGTCCTGACCGAACCCGGCTTTGCAGGTGAGAAAGTCCATGCTGCTGCGCACCCTCTTCCTTGGCCTTGCCGCGGCCAGCCTGTCGCCCGCCTGGGCCGTGGCCGGCGATTGCGGCGATGCCGCCGCCTTGGTGCAGCAGGCCTATCCCAAAGCTCGAAAGAGCGCCGACGGCACCTCGTTCACGCTCGAACCCCACACCAGCATTGCCCTGACATTCGCGTATGGCGATCCGCCAGGGCTGGTTTGCAAGATCTGGCCCGCCCATGACGACCTGCTGTTGGTCGCAGTGCCGCTGATGGACGGGTCCCAACCCAGCGACTACGCGCATGCCGGCGATATCGAGCTTTTGATTGTCGACAGGAAGAGCCGGCAGGTGCGCCAGCGCCTGCTCCAGCCCGGGCTGATGAATGATGATGCCATCGCCATCCGCCAGGTGGAACTTGATACCGGCCGCTATGCGCTGGCGCCCGATGTTACTGCCTTTGGCCTGCGCATCGAAATGGCAAACAATTCGCTGCCTAATCCGTTCAGTGAAACCGACCTGCGGCTCTATGCCGTCGATGGCGATTCCCTGAGGATGGTGCTCGATGGCCTGGTCGTGGCCGGCAATGGCGGCGAGGGTGATACCAATTGCGCCGGATCCTTCCATACCAGTCGGGTTAGCCTGGCGATGAGCCCGGCCAAACATCATGGCTACCACGACATAACGGTGGTCGAGCGAATGGATACCGACAATCCGTTGCCCGACAAGGATGGCGAGTGCCAGTCCCATCCCGGCAAGTCCGTGAGCCAAACCTACCGGCTGCGCTATGACGGCAGCCGGTATACGGCTCCTGCGGGGCTCAAAGCCCTGGAGCCGTGAGGACGCCGCTGGCTGCGACTGAAGCACCGCGGCCTGGTGGTTAATGGCTGGTGTGCCCGAAGCCGAATTTTGGCGGCGTTTCGGCACCGAAGTTTAATCGCCGCTGATATATTGTGTTTCCTGAAGAACGACCCGGCAAATCGGGCGATGAGGCAGGGGCATGCGTCACAATAATTTCCCGGCAATGGCCACGATGGCGGCCGTCTTGATGATGTCTGGCTGTTCGACGAGTGGCGTCGACACCACCAAGACCACCGCCATCCAACCGGCGGCTAAAGACACCGAAACCTCCGATCTGGCGCAAGGCAAGGCGCAGTTTCGCGACGCCAATTACGGCCTCGCCGAAAAGCACTTCCGCAAGGCCGTCGAGTTGAAGGCCGACAATGCGGAGGCCTGGATGGGGCTCGCGGCTTCCTATGATGAACTCGGCCGCTTCGACTTCGCCGACCGTGCCTACGGCCAGCTTCTGAAAGTCGCCGGTCGCAGGCCGCAGATCGTCAACAATATGGGTTATTCGCAACTGCTGCGCGGCAATCGCAAGAAGGCCAAGGCGCTGCTGCTCGAAGCGAAGGCCGGCATGGCCGATCCCACCGTCGTCAACGCCAACCTCGCTCTCCTGAACAAGGGTTGATCTCGCGTCCAATGGTCCGGTTTCGGGACACGTGCCATCGACGCTTTGTAAACCCTATCTGCAGGTTGCATCGATGGATCGCCTGAAAACCCGTATCTGGGGGCAGCCGCTGACCTAGAATGCAGCGCAACCGCCGACGCTCGAGAGGCCCTTGCCCGATATGCTGGACTTCAGTTCGCTCCTGCTCGCAGCCGCGCTGTCGGGCATATGCCTCAGCGTCACCATGTTTGCGATCTGGTTCACCGCACCCAAGGCAGGTTTCGTGCTGACGGTGGCGTGCGGAATTCTGGTGCTCGTCGCGCATGTGATCCTGTTCTGGCGGTACACCAAGGATCCCGATCCGCTGCTTTGCCAGATCGTGCTTGCGCTGCTCAGCCTGGGGTTCCTGATCCTCTGCTTGTCGGCCATGCAATATCTCGGCGTGCCCGGCTACAGGCGCGCCGTTGCACCGGCGCTTGCTGCCATGGCCATTTGTGCCATCGTGACCTTTATGGGCTTTGACGGCGTTGGTTTCATCATCACCTACACCACGGTGACGGCGCTGCTGTCGGCGATCGGCGCCATGTTCTGGATCAACGGCAGTCAGGATCGCCGCATCCTTCTGGTGGTTTCGTTTCTGAGCGGCACCTGCGCGATGTCGTTTGCGTTTTGCGGCGTGGTTCTGCTGACCAAGGGGCAATGGACGCTCGCGGTTGCGCCCGACAATTGGGCCGAACGATTGAATTCCGTCGTGGCGGTGGCCTGCATGACCGGGCTCGGAGCATTGACGCTCTCCCTCCATCATCTGCAGGCGCAGATCGAGCTCAAGGCCGAGACCATGACCGACCCGCTGACAGGGTTGCTGAACCGCCGGGCATTGACGTCGCTTTACGGCGAGCGGAGTTTCGGTCCATTCATGTCCATCGTCATGTTCGACCTAGACCACTTCAAGCGGACGAACGATGTCTACGGTCACCCGGTTGGGGATCAGGTCTTGTGCCGTTTTGCCGCCGTCATCAAGAAATATGCCCGGCCCGGCGTCGACGCTTTTCGCCTTGGCGGCGAGGAGTTCGCAGTCGTCATGTCGCGGATGACGGACGAAAAGACCTACGATCTCGCCAGCAAGATCGGCGTGGCTTTCGGCGCCGAAATCGTCCCCACCCAGCTCGGCAAATTGCGCAGCACGGTCAGCGGCGGCATCGGCTTTGGCGAGGCAAGCGGCAGCAGCCTCGACAACGTGCTCACCGAGGCAGACGCGGCGCTCTATGCCGCCAAACGCGCCGGACGAAATTGCGTCATCAGCCGCAAGAGGATGGGCAAGGCCGAGCCGATCAAGCCGGCCTTGCGCTCAGCGTAAATTACTCCGCGGCCCCCAGATAGTCGGACAGCGGCGGGCACGAGCAGACCAGGTTGCGGTCGCCGGCGACATTGTCGATGCGTGACACCGGAGGCCAGTACTTGGCTGCCGTGTCGGCGTCGCCGGCCGGATAGGCCGCTTCCAGGCGCGAGTAGGGATGGTTCCACTGGCCGGCCAGCGCCTCGGCGGCGGTGTGCGGCGCGTTGACCAGCGGATTGTCGGCCAAAGGCCATTCGCCCCTGGCGACTTTTGCTGCCTCTGCCGATATCGCGATCATGGCCTCGCAGAAGCGGTCGATTTCCCGCTTGGGCTCGGACTCGGTCGGCTCCACCATCAGCGTGCCGGCGACCGGGAACGACATGGTCGGCGCGTGAAAACCATAATCGATCAGCCGCTTGGCGACATCGTCGACACTGATGCCCGCACTCTCCTTGAGCACACGGGTGTCGAGGATGCATTCATGCGCGACGCGTCCCTGCCTGCCCTTGTAGAGCACCGGGAAATGCGCACCGAGCCGCGTTGCTATGTAGTTGGCGGACAGGATCGCCGTTTCGGTCGCCTGCTTCAGGCCCGAGGCGCCCATCATGCGGGTATACATCCAGGTGATCGGCAGGATCGAGGCGCTGCCGAAGGGGGCGGCGGAGACGGCGTGCGCCGAGCCTTCGGTGACATGGCCGGGCAAATACGGCTTCAAATGCGCCTTGACGCCGATCGGCCCGATGCCGGGTCCGCCGCCGCCATGCGGAATGCAGAAGGTCTTGTGCAGGTTCATGTGGCAGACATCGGCGCCGATGTCGCCGGGACGGGCAAGCCCGACCAGCGCGTTGAGGTTGGCACCGTCGAAATAGACCTGGCCGCCATGCTCATGGATCAGCGCGCAGAGATCGCGTGCGCCTTCCTCGAACACGCCATGCGTCGAGGGATAGGTGAACATCAGCGCTGCGAGATTTTGCGCATGCTCAGTCGCCTTGGCCTTCATGTCGTCCATGTCGATGTTGCCGTCTTCGGTGCAGCGCACGACGACGACGCTCATGCCGGCCATCGCCGCGCTCGCGGGATTGGTGCCATGCGCCGAGGAGGGGATCAGGCAGACGGTGCGGTGGTTGTCGCCGCGAGAGCGGTGATAGCCGCGGATGGCGAGCAGTCCGGCATATTCGCCTTGGCTGCCGGCATTGGGCTGCAAGGTGACGGCGTCGAAGCCGGTGATCTCCGACAGCCAGCCCGCCAGCTCGCCGATCATGGCACGGTAGCCTGCCGAGTGCGCGGCCGGGGCGAAAGGGTGCAGATTGGCAATGCTCGGCCAGCTCACCGGCATCATCTCGGCGGCGGCGTTGAGCTTCATGGTGCAGGATCCCAGCGGGATCATGGCGCGGTCGAGCGCCAGGTCCTTGTCGGCCAGCCGGCGCAGGAAGCGCATCATCTCGGTTTCCGACTTGTTTTCGTGGAAAACAGGCTGGGTCAGGAACTCCTTGCCGCGCGGCTTGCCGGGCACCGTGCTGTCGGCGGAGGCGCCAGCCTTGGCGCCGAACAGGGCCGCGATTGCGTCGAGATCGGCCTCGGTGGAGGTTTCGTCGAAGGCGATGCCGATGTGGTCGGCATCCACGGCACGCAGCAATCTGCCGCCCTTTTCAGCGGCGGCGGCGATCGAAGCTGCCTTGCCCTTCACCTCGGCCGTCACCGTGTCGAAGCGGCTTGAACCGAGCACGGAGATGTTTGCTGCTTTGAGCCCGGCGGCAAGACGATTGGCCAGCGTGTGGATGCGCCCGGCAATCGCCTGCAGCCCGGCGGGGCCGTGCCAGATGGCATAGGCGGTCGCCATATTGGCGAGCAGCGCCTGCGCGGTGCAGATGTTGGAGGTCGCCTTGTCGCGGCGGATATGCTGCTCACGCGTCTGCAAGGCAAGCCGGTATCCGGGCCGGCCCTTGCTGTCGGTGGACTGGCCGACCAGGCGGCCAGGCATCAGCCGCGTCAGCCTGTCGGAGACGGCGCAATAGGCCGCGTGCGGGCCGCCAAAGCCCATCGGCACGCCAAAGCGCTGCATCGGGCCGACGGCGATGTCGGCGCCAAGCTTGGCCGGCGCGTCGGTCAGCGTCAGGCCGAGCGGGTCGGCGATGAAGACGACGAGAGCGCCGGTCGCGTGTGCCTTGTCGATCGCTGCCTTGTGGTCGCCATAGACGCCAAATGTATCCGGCCAGGAGACAAGCAGGGCGGCGGTGTTGTCGTCGATCGTCTCGCCATCGATCTCGATGCCGAGCGGCTCGGCGCGGGTGCGCACCACGTCCAGCGTCTGCGGGTGCGGCGTGCCGGCAAGTGCTACCTTGGTGCGCTTGTCGCGGTGATGGCGCAGCGCAATGCCGACCGCCTCGGCCACGGCGGTTGCTTCATCCAGCAGCGACGCCGATGCCACCGGCAGGCCGGTCAGTTCGGTGACCAGGGTCTGGAAGTTGAACAGCATTTCCAGCCGGCCCTGGCTGATCTCGGCCTGATAGGGCGTGTAGGCCGTATACCAGGCCGGGTTCTCGAACAGATTGCGCTGGATAACCGGCGGCACATGGACGCCGTGATAACCGGCGCCGATGAAGCTCTTCAGCACCGTATTCCCGGCCATGACAGCCGAAAGCTCAGCCAGCGCTTCCGCCTCGCTCGCTGGTGCCGGCAGGGCAAGCGGCCGATCGAGCCGGATCGACTTCGGGACGGACTGGCTGATCAGCGTCTCGATCGAGGGCACGCCGATGGCGGCCAGCATGGCTCTGGTATCGTTGAGGCCGGGACCGATATGGCGGGCCGAGAAGGGGTAGGGTGCTGCGGTCATCTCAATAAGTCCTGATATCAACCGATATGGGCTTTGTAGGCGGCCTCATCCATGAGACCGGCGAGCTGGCTTTCGTCGGCAAGCTTCATCTTCCACAGCCAGCCGGCCCCTGTTGCAGCCGAATTGACCAGTGACGGATCCGACGACAGCGTGCCGTTGGCCTCGGTGATCTCGCCGTCGACTGGTGCATAGACATCGGACGCCGCCTTGACGGATTCGACCACGACGGCGGTGTCGCCCTTGGTCAATTTCTTTCCCGTCTCCGGCAGTTCGACGAAGACGAGGTCGCCGAGCTGCTCCTGCGCGTAATCAGTGATGCCGACCGTAGCGATGCCGCCCTCGACGCGGAGCCACTCGTGATCTGATGTGAAATAGGTCGTTGCCATTGAGATCATCCTTTTCGGTAGCGATGCGGTGTGAAGGGCAGGGAGCTGATATCGACTGGGATTTTCGTGCCGCGCACATCGGCGAAAACCCGAATTCCGGGCTTTGCCAGAGGTGTCGAGACATAGCCCATGGCGACCGGATGGCTGGCCGAGGGGCCGAAGCCGCCCGACGTGACATGGCCGGCCGGGTTGCCGTCGGCGTCGAAGAGCGCGGCACCGCCACGCACCGGCTGGCGGCCTTCCGGCTTCAAACCGACGCGCTTTTGCGCGGGTCCTCGTTCCACCGCGGCGCGGAGCGCATCGGCGCCGATGAAAGTGCCGGAAGCGCGGATGTCCTTTGGAATTGCCCACATCAAGGCGGCGCTGGCCGGGTCGGTTTCCGGTGTGATGTCCTGGCCATGCAGGCAGAGACCGGCCTCCAGGCGCAGGCTGTCGCGCGCAGCCAGGCCGATCCACAGCACGCGCTCGTCTCCGAGCAGCTTCGCGACGAGGTCGCGTGCATCGGCCTCCGGCAAGCCGATCTCGAACCCGTCCTCGCCGGTATAGCCCGACCGGCTCATGAACCAGTTCTTGCGCGGTTCGACCCCATGCATGAATAGCAGCGAGCCGGTCTCGATGCCGGCGCGGGAAAGGGCGGCCCAGGCTTCAGGACCCTGGATGGCCAGGAAGACGCGGTCGAGCGGCTCGATCCTGGCGTCGAAATCCGCGGCAAGTGCACGCAAATGTTTTTCGTCGGCTACGGCGTTGCCGGCATTGGCGACCACCATGAACCTGGCATCGCCAAGCCTGGTGACGATCAGGTCGTCGAGGATGCCGCCTGCTTCGTTGAGGAAAAAGGACAGTTTGGATTGCGAGATTTCGAGCGCGCCGGCATCCAGTGGGCAAGCACGGTTGAGCAGTGCCGCCGCTTCCGGTCCGCTGACCTCGAACAGCTTCATGTGCGAGATGTCGAACAGGCCGGCCTGCTCGCGGGTGTGAAGGTGTTCCTTCATGACGCCGGCCGGATAGGTCAGCGGCATCGACCAGCCGGCAAAGGCGCCGAAGCGCGCACCGGCGGCCATATGGATATCTTCAAGGGGAAGGTGTTTTGTGTCGTCGCCCGTCATGTCGTCTCCAGAGTCGCACGCAATCGGTCGCGAATGGCGACCAGTCCGTGCCCCTCTGTCTGAAGCCTGAGAGACTCGCGCAGCCGGAACTCTGTCAGCGGCGCTTACACCTTCGGCGCGGGGGCAAGCCCCGACTTTCCAGAGTGTCTTTCCCGTCTACGGTTCTTTTGCCTGAGAGATTTCGGGCGATTTCCCCTTCGGCGACAGCTCTCGCTGTTCTCTCCCGCAAACAGGTAGGACTCAAGACCCTGAGTCCTCGACGCGCCATCCATAGCTTGCGCGCGACGGCTTGTCACCTGTCAGCAACATCTAAAGCGCGTGCATGTCGTTCTTCAAACCGCGGCACGCTGTCAGGCGACATGCGTTGGCGACAAGTCTTCACTAACCACGCCGTTTGCCGGTTTTTCAAGACACTGCTGATATGTTGGCTTGTATGACGCTATCGGGCCGGCGCTTGGCGACGGCGGACGGGGACGACAAATGGGCGAATTGATCATGAGCGCGCCGGTGGCCGGGCTGACCTCGAAAAGCCGCATCGCCGCGGAGGACGTGGCGATGTTGCGCCATGAAGTGTTCGGCGACGGCGTCGTGACGCGTGGCGAGGCCGAGGCGCTGTTCGCGCTCGATGCCACGGCGAAGGACAAATGCCAGGAATGGCCGCCCTTCTTCATTGAGGCGGTCACCGACTATATCGTCCACCAGGAAAAGCCGTCGGGCTATATCTCGCAGGACAATGCCGACTGGCTGATCCGCACGATCTCGCGCGACGGCATGGTCGACAGCCGGACCGAACTCGAATTGCTGGTGCATGTGCTGGAACAGGCGAAATCGTCGCCGGCCCAGCTTTGTGTGTATGCGCTGGAGCAGGTGGCGCATGCCGTCATTGACGGCAAGGGGCCGCTGATGCTCGGCGGCGCGCTGGCTTCGGGCCTCGTCGCGCAGGCGGAGGTCGAGCTTTTGCGCCGGATACTCCATGCCCATGGCGGCGACGGCAACATCGCCATCACGCGCGCCGAGGCCGAGGTGCTGCTCAAGATCAACGAGCGGACTGCTCAAGGACAAAACGATCCGTCCTGGAACGAGCTGTTCGTCAAGGCGATCGCCAATTTCGTCATGTGCTCGGCCGGCTACGAAGCACCGACGCGCGACGTGGCGCTGCGCCATGACGCCTTCCTCGAACATGCCGATCCGGAAATCGGCGGCTTCTTCAGCCGCATGATCTCCGGCGGGCTTGCCGGCATCATGGAGGCCTACCGATCTCATGGCGACATCGAAGCCGAATGGGAAGCCAAGAACAGGGCGGCCGAGGCCCTGGCCCGCCGTGCCGAGACGATCGATGCCGGCGAAGCCGGCTGGCTGATCGAACATATCGGCGTCGACAGGCCTCTTTACGAGAACGAACGCGCGCTGCTGACCCTGATCAAGCACGCCTCGCCGGAAATTCACCCGGCGCTCAGGCCGCTGCTCGACAAGGTTGCCTGACCGGCCAGAGATTGCTTAATCGGATCCGGGATGCTGGTCAGATCTGATCGACGTCGACGTATATCCGGGCCAGGCCTTCCCGGACGGTCGACATGGCATCGGCGACACTGATGTCGATGTGGTCATGCATGAGCCTTGCGGCCGTGTCGGCATCGCGGGCTACCATGGCTCGGGCGATTTCGCTGTGTTCGGTGTAGGTCGTCGACAGTCGCCGGTGCTTCTCCACTTCGATCTTGCGAACGAAATGGATGCGCGTGTTGATGCCTTCGAGCATGCGCGCCAGTTCGGGATTGCCTGACAGCCTGGCGATGCGGATGTGAAACTCCTCGTCCCTGGCGGTCAGCTCGGCGCTGGAAAACGAGTCGGCGCGCGCCATGGTGAGCGTCCACCAGTCGACGAGCGCGGCGAGCTCTTCATTGGTCGCGCGCTGGATCGCCAGCCTGACGGAGCGCTCCTCGAGAACCGCCCGCACGTCGGAAAGATTGACGACCTCGTCGACATCGAAGCCGCGGCAAAAGAAGCCGCGATTGGTCTGAAAGGTGATGAGTTCCTCCGTGACCAGCCGCTGGAGGGCCTCCCGGATCGGGCTGCGGCTGACATTCAGCCTCGCGGCAAGCGCCACTTCGTTGATGCGCTCGTTCGGCTTGAAGCGATAGTCCATCGCCATGCGACGGATCTCTTCATAGACGCGCGGGCCGGTCTTGATCGGCTTGGATGCCAACGCCGCATTGTCGTCCTGGTTGCTGTGCCTGGCGGGTCGGAGCATGGCGTCGGTCAAGCCTTTGCGGCGCTTGGTTCGGCGAACCGCGCCTGTGTGGGAAGGATACCGTCGAGGGCGATCGGCGCAGCCCGGCCGGCGATCAGGTCGGCGACGATGCGGGCCGATGCGGCGCTTGGTTCGGCGAACCGCGCCTGTGTGGGAAGGATACCGTCGAGGGCGATCGGCGCAGCCCGGCCGGCGATCAGGTCGGCGACGATGCGGGCCGATCCATGCGCCATCGTCCATCCAATATGGCCGTGGCCGGTGTTCAGCCAGAGGTTCTTGATGTTGCGCAGGCCGAGGATCGGCAGATTGTCGGGCGTCATGGGTCTCAGGCAGGCCCGCATTTCGGCGCGATCATAGGCGATACCGCGCGGGAACAGGTCCTGCGTGACGCGCTTCATGAAGGCGAAATCCGAAGGCTTGTGGCTGCGATCATAGCCCGCGAATTCCGCGGTGGCGGTGACGCGGATGCGATCGCCCATCGGCGTGATGGCAACGAGATTGTGCTCATCGATGACGGGGAGTTTTGGAGCCAGCGCCGGGTCGACGATGGGAATGGTCAGGGAATATCCTTTGACCGGATAGATCGGCAAACCAAGGCCGATCTTGCGGGCGAGGATCGGGCTTTCGGCGCCGAGACACAGAACGTAGGCGTCGGCCAGAAATTCTCCCTTGTCGGTGACGACCCGGATGATCGCGTCATTCCTGCGTTCGATCCCGACGATCCTCGTGCTTGTCAGGATCTTGCCGCCCCTCGTTTCGACGATGGCCGCCAGCGCGCGCGTGAACTTGGCGGCGTCGCCGGTTTCATCGGTTGGACACATTATGCCGCCGGCAATGCTGCCGCGCGACGAAGCCAGCGCCGGCTCGCGGTCAACGATTTCCTGTGCGTCGACAATGCGGATCTCCTGGCCGTCGGCCTCCAGCAGGCGCATGTTGGCGACGCCCTTGTCGAGCGCCTGACGGCTGCGGTGGAAGTAAAGGATGCCGGCCGAGGTCCTGTCGTACTGGATCGCTTCCTCCCTGACGACCGCCTGCAGGACCGATTGGGAATGGACCGCAAGCCGATGTTTGAGGAGGGTATTGCGACGCGCTTTGGCGGCCGTGCATTCCCTGAGGAAGCGCAGCGACCAGCTGTAGAGATGCGGGTCGGCGGAAAGTTTGAAGCGAAGCGCCTGGTCTTTCAGGAACAGCGACTTCAGCAGGATTTTTGGCGCGGCTGGCGATGACCAGACGAAGGAGTGACCGGGCGCGATCATGCCTGCATTTGCCCAGCTCGCGCCCTCGGCCACCTGCGGTGCCTGCTCGAGAACAGTGACCGCGTGGCCGTCCTTTTGCAACTGATAAGCGGTGGTGATCCCGACCACGCCGCCGCCCAAGATCAATACGCGCATTGCTGTCCCGAAGGGCTGTGTTCCTATTGTCGACAATTCAATAGGAAGACGCCGATCCCTGTCAACGGTGGATGGGTCGGCGACGGACAAGCGATCCGCGCAAGCGCAAAATTGAGGCGTTTACCGGTTCCCAGGATCTGCACAGAGCCCTTGACAGTTTCGGCAATATCGCCGTTTCTATTGTCGACAATTCTGATTGGCATCAGGAAGGGGACTGCGCCATGGACGCCCCGGTTAGCCGCGCCGCCGACACGCTTGTCCTCGACAAGGAACACATTCCCTTCACGACCGATGACGGTATCGGCACGCGCGCCAATCTCGGCCTGCTCGTGCTGCGGACCGACCAGACCATCGAGGATGAATTCCGCTATGCGCTGCCCGCGCGCGACATCGCGCTGTACGAGGCGCGGCTCTACAGCGATGTCGAGATCACACCGGAAAACTTGATGAAAATGTCGGCGGTAATCCCGGCAACGGTGGGACTCTTGCCCGACGTCAAGTTCGATGTGATCGGCTTTGCCTGCACGTCGGGAGCGCTGGTCATCGGCGAGGATAAGGTTGCCGAGCGCGTTCACGAGGTGCTGCCTGGTGTGCAGGTGACCAATCCGGTGACCGCGGCACGCGCCGCGCTGAAGGCCCTGGGGGTCTCGAGGATCGCGCTGCTCACCCCTTACTTGGCGAAAATCAATCATTCGCTGCGGGCATCGCTGATGGCGCGGGGGATGGATATTCCGGTCATGGGCTCCTTCAACGAGGCGGACGACAATGTCGTCGCACGCATCACGCCGGCATCGGTCAAGCAGGCCATCTTGGAAATCGGTGCGTCGAGCGACTGTGATGCGGTGTTCGTTTCCTGCACCAGCATGCGCGTTGCCCGCATCATCGAGGAGGTCGAGAAGGAGTTGGGGAAACCGGTCACCTCCAGCAACCATGCACTTGCCTGGCATATGCTGCGGCTTGGCGGTATTAGCGAGCAGATTGCCGGAAAAGGCGAGCTGTTTCGCCGCTCGCTAGGCTAGCATCTTCAGCGCCGGATTTGCGGTGTGCAGCTCAGATCCCGCCGTACCAGTCATAGCCATTGTCTTCCCAATAGCCGCCCCTGCCACCGCCGACATCGGCAAAGCCGTCGACCAGTTCGATCTTGTAGAGATATTTCGGCATCTTGTAGCCGAGCTGGCGCTCGACGCGAACCCGCAGCGGCGCGCCGTTCTCGACCGGCAGCGGCTTGCCGTTCAGGCCGTAGGCGAGGATCGTCTGCGGGTGACGGGCATCGATGAGGTCGATGGTGCCGTAATATTTGATGTCGCCCGACAGGCTGCGGTCGATCGTGTCGAGGCAATGGAACATGACATAGCGCGCCTGCGGTTTGACCACCGCCTGGTCCAGCACCAGCGACAGCGGCGTGCCGGTCCATTTGGCTATGCAGCTCCAGCCTTCGACGCAGTCATGGCGGGTGATCTGGGTGCGGCTTGGCATGTTCTGGAGCTGCTCGCGGCTGAGCGACAGCGGCTTTTCGACGAGACCCGTCACTTCCAGACGCCAGTCGGCGAAATTGTTGGCGAGCAGGCCCTTGTAGACGTCGTCATCGGGAGCGGTGACGCCGTTCGGCCGCTGCGGCTGCCGGATATCGGCCTCGGTGAATTCCGGCGCCAGCGCGTCGCGTCCGGCCAGCAGGCGCTGTGCGCGGTAGGTCAGGCCATTGGCGTTTTCGAGGAAACTGCGCAGGCCGCTGCCGACGCTTAGCTGGCTGTCGAAGGCGTCGCAGCCCGACAGCATGATACCGGAAGCGCCAAGGCCGGCAGCGGTCAGGAATTTGCGGCGGCTGATCTCAAACTTCGCCATATCAGGCACTCCTCTCGGCTGTATTGTCGTCCTGTGCGGGAGGATCGGTGCGGTACCAGCCGGTGATGATCGAGCGCAGCTCGTTGATCGGGCCGGCGGCCAGGATCATCAGGATATGGACGACGAAGAAGGCGACCAGCAGCACCATCACGGTGAAATGGATGGTGCGTGCCGTCTGCCGGCCACCGAGCAGATCGTTGAGGAAAGGCAGCACCGAGTTCATGCTTGGCGACATCGCCAGACCGGTGATGATCATCAGCGGCAGCAGCACGAACAGAACCCCGCCATAGGCCATCTTCTGCAGCGTGTTGTATTCGCGCGTGTGATGGAATTTGAGCTTGGCGTGGTCGACGATGTCTTGCGGCAACCGCTTCAAATCGTCGAGGCGTGGCGCGAGATCGCGCCGCAAATGGCCGTTCACGGTGCTGGCGACAAACCAGACGATCAACGTCGTGGTGAGTATCCAGGCAAAGAAGAAATGGATGACGCGCGCAGTGCCGAGATCATAGTAGGACGGGATGGTCGCCCAGGACGGGAAGGCGCGGGACGTCTCCTGGCCGGCCGGACCCGACCAGCCGAGCACCCCAGTGGTGTTGAAGCGTTTGCCGAAGATCTCCGTGTAGCCGCGCGGACCCGCATCGGAGTTCTCGGCGCCGATGGCGAAGATGGTGTTGTTGTAATCGAAGCCCGATTGCTTGCCGATATAGAGCTGCGGACGGGCATTGAAGATCTGCAGGCCGGACAACAGCATGAAGAACAGGGAGATGGCCCACAGCCAATGCGTCAGCCGCGTCCAGCGCGACTGCCGGTAAATCAGCGTTTTGTCGTTCGACGCCGAAGCGCCTGGATCGGCGGCGGATTGGCTTCTGGCAACGGATTCCATCGTGTTTCGTCTCCCGGCCTCGCGGCATGGCCTGCGCGCTCATTGTCCTCCTGATACGTCGCGATCCAAACCGATGTTTCATCCGATCACGGATTTATTACGGACCGCCCAGGCTGACGGCGAGATTGACGGCAGCGGCGACGATGACCGTGTTGAAGAAAAACGACAGGATCGAGTGGACAAGCACGACACGACGCATATGCGTCGTCGAGATGTTGGTGTCGGCGGTCTGCGCCGTCATGCCGATCACCGTCGAGAAATAGAGGAAGTCCCAACCCTCCGGCCGTTTGTCGCCCGGAAACAGCAGTCCGCCGACCGGGATTTTCTTCCTGGTCTCGGCATCCATCGCATCGCCATCCATCCAGTAGACATGGGCATAATGGAGCGCTGCCATGGCATGGATGGTGAACCAGCCGAGCGGGATCGACAGCAGCGCGAAGAAGAGCTCGATGGGATGGCTTCTGTCCTTCTGATTGATCAGCAGGAACAATGCGACAACGGCAACGCCGACGACGACAAGCGTCACGGCGAAGATGACCAGCACCGGCTGGTCGGTGGCGCGCGCATTCTTGCTCAGATACCTGCCGGTGAACTTCGGCATCTGGGCGACGACGAGAATGACATAGGCGGCAAAGAACGCGTTGGCGCCGATCGAATAGGCAAGCGGAGCGTGCAGCAGCAACGCCACCAGAAGCGCAAAGACGCCGAAGCAGGCAGACACAGCAAACAGCATGTGGCGCTGCATGGGTTTGTCTATCGGAGCTTCGGCGGCCATGGTGGTTCCAGCCCTGGATAGCGCTAATCCGGTGTGGCCGATTTCATGGCACGCCGCAAGATGCGATCGAGTTCGCCCAGAAACCGCGACCGGTCTTGCGGCGCGAAGCTGGCATTGTAGCCCTTGCTTTCGCCGGTCTCGCGCAGATGCTGCTTCAGGTCGCGCATCGCCACCGCCATGCCGATCGTTTCCGGCGTGAAGGGACGTCCGGTTGGCCCAAGCACATGGGCGCCAAGCGCTACCGCGCGGGCGGCCAGCGGAATGTCGGCGGTGATCACAATGTCGTTGGTGCGTGCATTGTCGACGATCCAGTCGTCGGCGGCATCAGCGCCCTTGGAGACCACGACATTGCGGACCATCGGATCGCGCGACGGCCGCAGGCCGCCATTGGAAACGTAGGTGACAAGGACGCCATGCCGGTCGGCCACTTTTTCGACCTCGGCCTTGACCGGGCAGGCATCTGCATCGACGAGAATGGCGGGGAGTTCGCTCATGTTTCTTTTCTCCTCCCATTGTGAACCACGGAGGCCGCGCGCCGGTTGGACCGCGGCCTGTGATCTTCCTCAGTAAACCACGACGCTTCTGATCGATTTGCCCTCATGCATGAGATCGAAACCCTTGTTGATGTCCTCGAGCTTGAGCGTGTGGGTGATCATCGGGTCGATCTGGATCTTGCCGTCCATGTACCAGTCGACGATCTTCGGCACATCGGTGCGGCCGCGCGCGCCGCCGAAGGCGGTGCCCATCCAGGTGCGGCCGGTGACCAGCTGGAACGGCCTGGTCGAGATCTCCTGGCCGGCGCCGGCAACGCCGATGACCACCGACTTGCCCCAGCCGCGATGCGAGGCTTCCAGCGCCTGACGCATCACCTTGGTGCTGCCCGTGCAGTCGAATGTGTAGTCGGCGCCGCCGATCTGGTCGGCGCCACGCTTGGTCATGTTGACGAGGTAGGGCACGACATCGCCGTCGATCTCCTTCGGATTGACGAAATGCGTCATGCCGAAGCGCT